>NZ_JBWDNL010000006.1:0-520045 GCF_056269195.1 Paenibacillus sp. J22P218 | reverse complement strand
AACTCTTCCGTATACTGATTGCGTATCTGTTTTTCCATACAGGACACCTCTTCTCGTTAAAGTAATTATCTATTTACACTTAACTGGTGTCCACTTTTCATTCTAGTCCCATTTCTGCAACGAGACGTTATGTATGTGCCGAAATCGGCAAGTTCTGTTGCAGAATATGCAACGGGGAACGAGCATCACGCATTGGCTCGTTATCTGAATAAACGTAACCTTTTATTGACACCTCGCTGAGAGCATTGATACAATTCTTTTAAAGTATATCGGATTAGTATGAATTAGCAGGTGGGAACGTGAAAAGGTTCAAGCTATGGCATAAATTGATTGCTTTCGTCATTATCGGGGCGGTTACGAGCAGCTCGCTCGGGCTGCTGTACGTCCAAAGAACGCAATCGCTCTATGAGCAGCTTGTCTACCAAGAGGCGAGCGACAAGCTTTATCTCTATTCGGAGCGCATTGAGGAGAAGCTGCGCGAGATCGATAAGCTGACGGTAACGATTGCGAGCGATCCCGACATTCAGGAAGGCTTATTTCGTTTAAAAAACGATGCAGATTCAGGTACATACGATACGTTCCTTGCTGTTAGTCGGCTGAAGCAGAAATTGCTTTCCTATCCGTTCCATGAGTATTCCATCTCATCGATTGCCATTGTGGATGCCAATGGGAATGAATACTTAGCAGGATCGCTTGCCAATACGCCGGTGCCTGCCCATACGGATGAGATGATAAGCCTAGCCGCGGACAGAGCGGGAGCGAGCGTGTGGACCGGAGGTGGCGGAGAGCAAGCGAAGATACTGTCGCTGAGGCAGATTCGTGCGACGAAGCATATGGATCTGCAGCAGCTGGGCACGCTTGTGATTAGAGCGAATGCCGATGAAATCGTCAACCGCTCGGATCGGAAAAGCACAAATTACGACACCTCGCTTATTATTCAGGACGGGGAGGAGCCGATATTTCCGGAGAAGGAGCGCATCGCGGCTACCGGTTTGCCGAAGAGAGATTACTCGGCGGAAGGAATGGCGAATCGATACGGCAAGCTGCGTGCCGGGGATCGGAACTATTTGGCCGCTTATTTCACAATGAGCTATACAGGGTGGACGTTCATTCATTTGGTCCCTTACGAGTCGGTGTTCGCTCAAGCCGTATATATGAAAAAAATACTGCTTATTCTATATGGCTGCATTTTGCTCGCATTAATCGTGTTCGGACTCTCGTTCTCCCGCGGCATTACGCGTCCGCTAGAGGAATTAACGCGTAGAATGACGCAAGTCGAGAGAGGAGATTTCGCGACTAGACGCTCCGAGACGATGAAGAACGTGGACGAGATCGGGCTGCTCACGATAAATTTTGCGAAGATGACGGATCGCTTGGATCTGTTAATTAAAGAAAATTATATTAAGCAAATTCATTTGAAGGAATCGCAGTACGAGGCGTTGAAAGCTAAGCTTAACCCTCATTTTCTTTACAATACGCTTGATTCAATCAACTGGCTCGCGAGAAGGAAGGGCCAGCAGGACATTTCGCATATGGTCAAAGCGCTTGGAGATATGCTCCGCGGCACGATCGGCGGCGAAGAAATGGTGACGGTGAAGGATGAGATTACGCTGCTACACAACTATTTATCCATACAGCAATTTCGCTTCGAGGACAGATTGCGTTATCGGATCGATATTCCGCCCAAGTTGCAGGACCTTCGCCTGCCAAGCATGCTGCTTCAACCGCTTGTCGAGAATGCCGTCAAATACGGCGTCGACGAAGAAACGGGAGTATGCGACATATCCGTAAGCGGCGAGCAATTCGGAGATCGCCTGGACTTATGGATTGCCGATCATGGGCCGGGCATGAACCCCGATTACTTGGCAGATGCGGAATCGGAGTCCAGAAGCGCGCGCCCGCAAGGCAGCGGCATAGGGCTTCGCAGCGTCCATAATCGAATTCAGCTGTTATTCGGTGAGGAATACGGCATAAGTATACATAACGGGATCGATCAGGGGACGATTGTTCGCGTTTCGGTGCCCGTTAGGAATGAGCAGCAGACTATGAGGACGAATGCGAGGTGAAGGGAGCCATGAACGGTTATAAGGTGTACTTGGCCGACGACGAGAGGCATATTCGCGATGGAGTGGCGGATACGGTCGCATGGGAGGAGCTTGGTCTCACGCTCGCAGGGACGGCTCCGGATGGCCTGCAGGCATATGAAGAGATCAGAAGCTTGAAGCCGGACATCGTCATTACGGATATTCGAATGCCAAAGCTGAACGGCTTGGAATTAATAGAGCGGACGCAGACCGCGCTGCCGGATACGAAGTTCATCGTGCTCTCGGGATACGGCGAATTCGAGCTGGCTGCGCAAGCGATGAAATACGGCGTCAAGCACTATGTGCTTAAGCCAAGCAATGAACAGGAAATAATGGATGCGCTCCGGGAGGTTATTGCGGAGCTGCGCGTTTATCATGCAAGGGAGAAAGAGATCGAAGGCATGCTGCGCAAGCTGGATCAATCCGGACAAGGAACGGATGATACGCAGCAGCAAGAGACGCCTCCGGGCAAGCTTGACAAGAAGTCGAAGCTGATCGATCATATGAAGCGTCTGACAGCGGAGCATTTGCAAGATGGCAGGCTGTCGCTGCAATGGCTGGCCCAGCATTATCTCTTCATGAACTCCGAATATTTGGGCAAGCAGTTCAGGCTCGAGACGGGGGAGAAGTATACGCAATATTTGACGAACCTCAGAATCGACCTAGCCAAGCAGTTGCTCAGGATGTCGGCAGAACTGAAAATGTATGAAATTGCCGAGCGTTGCGGCTTCGAGCAAGACCCGCAATATTTTGCCAACGTATTCAAGAAGACGACCGGTTATACCGCCGCGCAATACCGTAAGAGATTCGGCATACAGACGAAATGAAATCGGTTTTTTACAATAAAGTGATCGGGTTTTTACCTATAACGGAGTCGGAAAAGTTACTATGATTAGCTTAACCCTAGTAAACACATCAGAAAAGAAAGAAAGGTGGTCAGTTCAATTATGACCCGACTAGATCGTCCAGATCCATTCCTACGCAACAAGCGCGAAGAAGATATAGCCTCAAGGGCAGACTGGCTTGCGGAGCGGTTCGCCCAGAGAGCTGCCAAACATGATCTGGAGGGATCTTTCCCGTTCGAGAACTTCGAGGACCTGAAGCAATCCGGGTACCTGAAGCTGACGGTCCCGAATGCATTCGGCGGTGAAGAAGGGTCAGCTTACGAAATGGTGTTGTCTCAGGAACGTCTGGCAAGAGGAGACGGCTCGACGGCGCTCGCCGTCGGCTGGCATATCGGTCTGCTTCTTCAACTGCGCCTATCCAGGGCTTGGCCAGAGAAGCTGTTCGCGGAATTATGCCGGGAGACTGTGGCTAGCGGTGCTGTTATTAACGAACTTATAAGCGAGATTGCGACAGGAAGCCCGAGCCGCGGAGGCAGGCCGGAAACGACTGCAACCCGTGTTGCCGGAGGCTGGCGGATTAACGGGAGAAAGACATATAGCACGCTGAGCCCGGTACTTACATTTTTCACGGTATCGGCAGCTATCGAGGACAGCGATAAGGTAGGCCTCTTCTTCGTTCGCCAAGGTGCCGGCATTGTCATTGAGGAGACGTGGAACACGCTTGGAATGCGTGCTACCGGGAGTCATGACGTCGTGCTGAAGGATGTATTCGTTCCGGACGAGGACACGATAAGAGGGCTTGATCCGGTCACGGCCGCACCTGTTCCGACAGAAGCGACGCTGCTGCACATTCCGGCTTGTTACCTCGGAATTGCCCACGCTGCGCGTGACTTCGCGCTCGAATTCGCTCGCAAGCACAAGCCGAATTCGTTGACGGTACCGATCGCAGAGCTCCCGCATATTAAGCGGCAGATCGGGCAGATCGAAGCGGATCTGTTAACCGCTAGAAGCTATTTGTTCCATACGGCGGACCGCTGGGACAAGGAGCCGGACAATCGCGCGTATATGAAGCATGAGCTTGGTCTTGCGAAGTATACGGCGACGAACGCGGCTATACGAATCGTCGATCAGGCGATGAGAATCGTCGGCGCGCTGAGCTTGTCGCGCAGCTTGCCGCTGGAGCGGATGTATCGCGACGTTAGGGCAGGGTTGCATAATCCGCCGATGGATGATGCCGTACTAACGAATTTAGCCAATAACGCAATCGGGGAACTGCCGCAGACTCCGCCTTCGAACAGCTAGAAGCAAGCCCAAGCGAGAGTCCAAACGCAAGGCGCAAAGGAACTTAATCTTATGGTCGTGACAAAGAGAGCTGTAGGTATCTTCATCTTGCTAATACTGGCTGCGGCTCTCGCCGCATGCACGGACTATCAGGACACGGAATCGGGCGCAGGCCTTAGCCGCATGTCTTCTATCGAGACGTCCAAGGAGAGCGAGCCAATCACTCTACGCATGACTTATTGGGCGAGTTCTCAGCTTACCGTGGACAAAAACGACGCCGTCATACGGCTGTTCGAGGAGACTTATCCGAATATCCGAATCAAAGCGGAGTACTTCTGGGGCGACGCTTACTCGGGAAGCCTTGCCGTGATGGCAGCTTCGAACAGCTTGCCGGACGTAATCCGTATTGATTATTCGAATATTTCCAGGTATATCGACAAAGGACTCCTGCTTCCGCTGAATGAGTATATCGATTCGGGAGCGATCGATCTGGAAGGCGTAAGCCCGATGCATAATGCCGGAGCAACGAAAAGGGGCAAGACGTATGCCCTCAATATAGGGAATAACGCGCTTGTCATGTTCTATAACCCGGCGCTGCTCGCGAAGGCGGGAGTGGCTGCACCGGGACCGGATTATACATGGGAGCAATACGAGGAAGACTTGCGAGCTTTGAAGCAAGTCGGAGGCGTGTATGGAGATACCCACTTAACTTTCAACCATTTTCAAATATGGCTTAGGCAGCACGGTTTGACCTTATACAACGAGAAGCAGGACGGTCTTGGATACGACGATGACGGCTTGTTTACGACTTTTTTCCAAAGGCAGCTGCGGCTGCAGCAGGAAGAGCTGACGACGCCAACGGCGTTGGAGCAAAACGTGCGGGGATTGGATGACGGACCGTTCCCGAGAGGGTTAAGCGCGTTCGGAGGTTTGTCTTACTGGAGCAATCATATCGATATTATGGAGAAGCAGCTAGGCTTCCCGGTTGGACTTGCGATGTATCCAGGCTCGGGCGAGGGAGGCATGTACATCAAACCTTCCTTCTACCACGGCATTGCGAGCACATCGAAGCATCCCGACGAAGCTGCGCTGTTCATTAACTTCTATACGAATAACATGGAAGCTGCCAAGTCATTGAACGGCTATTTCGGGCTGCCCTATCACCCTCGTGTCATTGAGGGCATCAAGGATTCGCTCTCCGAGACGCAGCGCAATGTGCTTGCATACTTAACTTTGGTGGAACGCAAAGGAAATCCGATCGACCCGCCGCAGCCATCGGTCGGGGGCGAGGTGAGCAGCTTGTACAGCTCGCTCCATAACGAAATATTGTTTGGACGAATTACGCCCGAAGAGGGCGCGACGCGATTCAGAAACGAAGCTACCGTAATATTGAAGCGGGGCGCGGTTGAATTCTATAACAACTAAACCATATCACTAGATTAAGAGGAGTGTTGGTATTTATGAAGCGAGCATCCAAATTCATATCCATTGCCTTATCGGCATTTATAGCTTTATCGCTTACCGCTTGCGGTCAAAATAACGGAGGCAACGCCAATAGCGCATCCTCGCCGAAGCCTTCCGATCCTGCTGCAAGCAACGCCGCGGCCGAGACGGAGAAGCCCCAGGAGGACGTCACCATCCGCGTAAGTTATTGGGCAGGCACGCAGCTAACGATCGACGCGCATAACAAAGTGGTCGAGCTGTTCGAGAAAGCATACCCGCATATTGACGTTGAATCCGAATATGCGCCGGGCGGCGAGTATAACGACAAGATTCTCGTTCAAGCGGCATCGGATACGCTGCCGGACGTCATACGGACCGACTATTCCCAAATCAACAACTATGTGAGCAAAGGATTGCTTGCGCCGCTGGACGATTTCGTGGCGAATAAGACAATCGATCTCGAAGGCGTTAATCCGATGCATATCGACGTTGGCCGGGTTGACGGGAAGCTGTACGGCATTAACATCGGCAACAACGCTCTCGTGCTCTATTACGATCCCGATAAGTTGAAGGAAGCCGGAGTGACGCTGCCGGAAGGAGAGTACACATGGGAGCAATACGAGAAAGACTTGCAGACGGTCAAGGACAAGCTGGACATTGCGGGCGATTCCCATTATGGCCAATCCCAATTCGAAATTTGGCTGCGCCAAAATGACGCCAAACTGTATGCCGCTGACGGCAAAAGCTTAGGCTACGAGGATGACGGCTTGTTCACGACCTTCTTCGATACGCAGCTTCGCCTGCAGAAGAAGGGGCTTCTATCCAGCATTGCGGTTGAATCGGAAATCAAGGCGCTTGAGGACGGACCGTTCCCGAAAGGCCAAGCGGCGTTCGGCGGCTACGGCTACTGGAGCAACAGCCATAGCGACGTATTCGTGAAGCAGCTCGGCAAGCAAGTCGGCTTCTCGTTCTTCCCGGGTCCGACGAAGGGCGCTTACATTAAACCAAGCTTCTTCCACGGGGTATGGTCGAAGTCGAAGCATCCTGTCGAGGCAGCGACGTTCATCGAGTTCTATACGAATAATATCGAAGCGGCCAAGTCGCTTAACGGCTACTTCGGCTTCGCTTATAATCCGAAGGTGCTCGCGGGACTGGAAGGTACGTTCAGCGAAAATCAAAAGCATATCGTCGACTTCTTGGCGAAAGTGGAGAAGCAAGGCTCTCCGATCGACCCGCCGGCTCCGGCAGCGGGAAGCGAGGTAAGCGCGGCGTTCAAGAACATCGCCTCCGAAATCTTTTACGAGAAGCTGTCACCGGCTGACGGGGCAACACGATTCCGTGAGGAAGCGAGCAAAATATTAAGCAAGTAGTCAGCTGACAATAGCGCTGCTTGGCGGTCATCGGCCCTCTTGCCCATTAAGGGAAGGGGCCGATTTCATTCCAGGACATCGCTCGGAGAGGAAGTGCTTAAGATGAAGGCGGTTGTAAAATCGCGATTGAACCGTTCCGATACGGTTTCGGGTTATCTGTTTATTTTGCCATGGCTGGTCGGGTTTCTGCTGTTTTCGCTATTCCCGATATTGGCTTCGCTATATTTGTCATTCACCGATTACGATATATTGTCCGCGCCGAAGTGGATCGGACTGGGTAACTTCAAGCAATTGTTCGGAGACGATCCTCGTTATGCGAAGTCTATTGCAGTCACGTTAATGTACGTGCTGCTATCCGTTCCTATCCGTTTAGGTTTTGCGCTTGCCGTCGCGATTCTGCTGAATCAGAAGCTTGCGGGCTCAAGCTGGCTTCGCGCGATGTACTACTTGCCGACGCTTATGGGCGGCAGTGTGGCAATCATCGTAATGTGGGGGCAGCTGTTCGGAATTGAAGGGGCGTTTAACTCGGCCGTGGAGGCGATAACGGGCATAGACGTCGGCATCTCCTGGATCACGAACCCTTCGACGGCGCTGTATTCGATTATATTGCTTGCGACTTGGCAGTTCGGCGCTTCGATGCTTATTTTCTTGGCGGGTCTAAAGCAAGTTCCGGCAAGCCTGCTGGAAGCAGCCGAGGTAGACGGGGCGAACGGGGTCCAGCGATTCTGGAAAATAAGTCTGCCGCTGCTGACGCCTGTCGTCTTCTTCAACCTCGTTATGGGCATTATCGGCGGCTTCAAAGTATTCTCGGAGGCGATGATACTGACAGGCGGCGGACCGCATGATCAGACGCTGTTCTACGTCATCTATTTGTACGAGAATTCATTCCGCTTCCTTCATATGGGCTATGGATCGGCGATGGCGTGGGTGATGCTGCTTACAGTCGCGGTGCTGACGGGTATTTTGTTCCGTTCATCGCGATTCTGGGTCTACTATGAGCATCGGGAGGGGAATTCATGACCGTTCGTTACAAATGGCGGATAGGCTCGATCGCGCTCAGCGCGGGAGCTTGGTTATTCGCGCTTGCGATGATCTATCCGCTGTTATGGCTCGTCTCAAGCTCGTTCAAGCCGACAAGCGATATCTTCGTCCAAGCCCATAATCTCATACCGCATACGCTGCATGCAGACAATTATGCCCAAGGGCTGAAAGGCTTTGCGGACATTACGTTCGTTACTTTCTTCAAAAACTCAGCGATCGTCACTATTCTGTCTGTCATCGGAACAGTTGCATCGTCGGCGCTAGCCGCCTATGCGTTTGCAAGGATCCGCTTTCCAGGCGTCTCGTTATGGTTCGTATGCATGATGCTTACGATGATGCTGCCGGGCGAGGTGCTAATCATTCCGCAATATTTGCTCTTCAAGGAGCTTGATTGGATCGATACGCATCTGCCGCTGATCGTACCGTCTTTCGCCGGAGGCGCCTTCTTCATCTTCCTGATGATTCAATTCATGCGGGGCATCCCGCTGGACTTGGATGAATCGGCACGGATTGACGGGTGCGGAAGATTCGGCTTCTTCATCCGTATTATGCTTCCGCTTATCGTCCCGGCACTCGTCACGGCTGCTATTTTCAAGTTTTATTGGACGTGGGACGACTATTTCAGCCCGTTCCTGTACTTAAATTCGCAGAAGCTGGCGACGGTGGCGCTAGCAATCAAATCGATGTCGAACCCCACGATGGAAACCGATTGGGGAGCGGTGTTCGCGATGTCCGTCTTGTCTCTGATTCCGGTGCTTGCCATTTTCGTCGGTTTCCAGAAGTATATCGTCGAGGGCATCAGCACGACGGGAATCAAAGGTTAGAGTCGTTCGGGCACGCGCAAGAAGGACAGTTCATTAGGTCTATCTTAGACCTAATGGGCTGTTCTTTTTTTCTTGACGAAGATAGGCGGGGCGGATTATGATATGAATCAGTAATATAAATAATAACAAGTTAATGTTTTTATTAACTTGTTTCATGCCGTTAAACGCCTGACATTTGAATTTACATAATCGGAATAACATCTTTGTTAATATGTAAGCGTTTAACTAGCAGAAAGGAGCGGATGCGTGAGCCGATTCGAATGAACGAGGCGTCATACTAGCATTTCGCACACTAATAAAGGAGGCGAACGATAGAACGATGATGACAAGAAAAAGCATGAGAAAAGGTGCTGTAAAGCTATTCATCGGATTTCTTGCGATTGTTCTGATGCTTCCGACCGCTTTGATCGGCGCTTCGCCGTCTAGCGGGCTTACAGGCAGCGAGCATCACTGGGCAGAGAAGGAGTTGACGGAGTGGCAGGAGAAGGGACTCATTCAAGGGTTTGGAGATGGCAGCCTCAAGCCGAATCAATCGATTACGAGAGCGGAATTCATAACGCTCGTTAATCGGGTCTTCGGTTTCACGGCTACGGGAAATGCTCCGTTCAAGGATGCAGCGGCGGATAGCAGCTACTACAGCGATATTCAAAAGGCGGTTGCCGCAGGATATGTTCGAGGCTACGATGACGGTACGTTCCGCCCCGACATGACGATCAACCGCCAGGAAGCGGCGGTGATCCTTACGAACGTATTCGCCATTCCGCCTTCCGAGCAGCCGGTCGATAAGCTTACAGATATCGAGCAGCTTGCGAAATGGAGCAGGGGGAGCGTTCGAGCTTTAGTTGAGCAAGGTTTTGTAAGCGGTTACCCGGACAAAACGTTTAGGCCAGCAAGCCCGATTACGAGAGCTGAGGCGGTCAAGCTGATCGGCAGCCTATCCGGCGAGATTATAAATCAAGCAGGTACTTACAGCAATCTGACGACTCGCAACGCGGTTATAAGCAAAGCTGGCGTCGAACTTTCGGACAGTGTCATAGAAGGCGATCTGTTCGTGACCGCAGGTGTCGGCGAAGGCGATATTACGCTTAACAACGTAACGGTCAAAGGATCGCTTCGCATTTCGGGCGGCGGGCCGAACAGCATTCACGTTAACGACTCCGATATCGAGGCGATTATCGTGGACAAGAAGAACGGTACGGTTCGGATTGTTGTGAACGGCGCTACGAACGTTAAGCAAACCTTCGTCCTTAGCGGCGTGAAGCTGGAGAATGGCGGTAACGTTACGGGAAACGGTTATGAAAGAGTTATTTTGGAGGAGCGTCTAACCGAGAATGCAGCCGTGGAATTGTCCGGCAGCTTCGGTGAAGTCGTCACTCGATCGCTAAATGAGCCTGAGTTAAAGCTGCTGAAAGGACTCATTCGCAAGCTCGTCATCGAGCGTAAAATCAAACTTCATGCCGAGCAAGGAACGACCATTCAGGATCTGCTTATCGATACGGATTCGATTATTACCATTACAGGCTTAGGTACCGTAACGGTGAACAGCGGGTCGAAGTCGAAACCGATCTTCAAGGATCAACAATCCGAGACGCCGACCGACCTTCCGTCAACGCCTGGCGCATCCGCTCCAACGTTCGGGGAAGTATCCGTTCACGATCCATCGATCGTGAAGGCCGGCAGCACGTATTATGTTTTCGGTTCTCATATTGAAGCGGCGAAGTCGACCGATCTTCAGCACTGGACGCGGTTCACGAACGGGTACGCGACGACAGGCAATGCCTTGTTCGGCGATCTCTCCGCCAATCTTGCGGAATCGTTCGACTGGGCGGGAGAGAACGACGCCGACAATCTGGGCGGCTTCTCCGTCTGGGCGCCGGATGTATTATGGAATGCGGACTATGTCAATGAAGACGGTTCGAAGGGTGCGTACTTGATGTACTACTCGGTATCGTCTACCTATATCCGCTCGGCTATCGGGATTGCGGCTTCTCAGAACATTGAAGGCCCATATGAATATGTCGATACGATTATTTATTCCGGCTTTACCCAAGAAGACGCTACGGACGAAGACAGTGTTATTAATAAAAAATGGACGAACACGAACATTCCGTCATTGATTGAGGATGGCGTGTTAACGGAGTCGACTGCGTGGTATAACGGGGACGGCTCTTACAAAAACAGCATGTACCCGAACGCGATCGACGCGAACCTATTCTACGACGCGAACGGCATGCTTCATATGACGTATGGCTCTTGGTCGGGCGGCATCTTCTTGCTCGATATCGACAAGGCGACCGGAAGGCCGATCTATCCGGGCGAGGACGGCACGACGGAGGATGGCAGATTGATCGACCGCTACTTCGGAACGAAGATTGCGGGAGGTTACGGCAAGTCTGGAGAAGGTCCTTATGTGCGTTACGACAAGGCGACCGGCTATTATTTCCTGAATGTGACCTATGGCTGGCTTGGCGCGGACGGTGCTTACAATATGCGTCTATTCCGAGCCACGTCGCCTGAAGGCCCATACACGGATGCAATGAATCAGGATGCCGTTCTGCCGAGCAATACGGATAATGATCCTTATGGCAACAAGCTGATCGGCAATTATTTGTTCGAACGCAAGGTAGGCGATCCAGGAACGGGAATCGGCACCGGTTATGTATCATCCGGGCATAACTCGCTTTATTTCGATGAGAAGACGGGAAAAAAATTTATTGTGTTCCATACGCGTTTCCCGGGTACGGGCGAATTCCATGAAGTTCGCGTTCACCAGCTTTTCATGAACGAGGATAACTGGCCGGTCGTGGCGCCTTATCGTTATACGGGCGAGAAGCTGGGCAAAGTGAACGAGAAACAGATCGCAGGGGAATATCGATTCCTTAATCACGGCAAAACGAATGCGGTGCCGACGGTGAAGTCTATCCTCATTCGCTTGAACGAAGACAACACGATTAGCGGCGACGTGACGGGAAGCTGGCAATTGACGAGCGATTATTACGCGGAATTGACGATTGGCGGCACCGTCTACAAAGGTGTATATGCGAAGTTATGGGATACGGATTCGCAAAGCTATGTCATGACTTTCACGGCGATGTCCGGCGAAGGCGCATCGATCTGGGGCAGCAAGCTTCGTGACCGCACCGACAAGCAGCTTGTGAACGATGTGCTGAAGGGAATTCAGTTAGGGGATCTTACGAAAGTGGTCTCGGACTTAACGCTTCCGCTCGAAGGCGCACGCTATTCGCAGATTAGCTGGTCGACAAGTCATTCGTCAGTCGTAACCGAGCAAGGCGTTGTTACTCGACCGGAAGCGGATGCGGGATCAGCGACGGCACAGCTTACCGCTACAGTTACGAAAGGCGAGGAGACAGGGACGAGAGTATTTACGGTTAACGTGCTTCCTTCCCAACTTTCCGAACTTGCAGCGCGTTACGAATTCGAAGACAATTTAACGGAATCGCTGGCTGGCTTCGGTGCAGGAACGATTACTGGCAATAGGATCGATAATACAGGCGGCGCAATTACGTATGAAGATGGCATGTACGGCGATGCGGCGGCATTCGACGGCAGTTCCGGCGTCAAGCTGCCTAACGGACTCATCGCGAGCAACAGCTATTCCGTTTCGTTGTGGCTGAAGCCGGAGACGTTAAATACGTATACGTCTGCGTTCTTCGGGGCAAGAGACGGCAACAACTGGATCAGTCTTCTGCCGCAAGGTCCCGTCGGCAATCAGACCATGTTATGGTCGGGCAGCACCGTATGGTACGACGTGACTGCGGGATTAACGATTAAGGCACAGCAGTGGTCGCATATTGCCTTCACGGTAGAGAGCGGCACCGCCAAGCTGTACGTGAACGGTATACTGAAATACAGCGGCACGGGTTTCCCCGATATTTTCACGGGCAATGACGGCTCGTTCAGCCTTGGGGTGAACTGGTGGGATACGCCGTATCGAGGTCTGATCGATGATCTTCGGATTTATGAAGGCATCTTAACGCAGCAAGAGGTTCATGAGCTGGTATTCGATTCCAGCGTTGTGGTCGAGAGCGTTCAGCTCGGCTTTACCGGCAAAAAAGTATTCGCAGGAAATACGTATACGCCGTCTGGCGTATCGGTATCCCCGATAAACGCAGGCAATCAGCAGTTGCTGTGGAGCTCGGAGGATGACACCATCGCAACGGTTGATGCAGACACAGGAACGGTATCGGCTGTTCAAGCCGGCTTCGTGGACATTACGGCAACTGCGACGGACGGCAGCGGGGCAACCGCGACCTACACCTTAGAGGTTGTCGATGAAGCGATTGCCCATTACAGCTTCGAGGGCGATTTGACTGATGAACAAGGCGGCTCGTCAGGTACGATAACGGGCAATAAGGCGGACAATACGGGCGGAACGATCACCTATGACGACGGCGTCTCCGGTCAAGCCGCAGTGTTCAACGGCAGCTCGGGCATACGTCTGCCGAACGGCCTCATTGCAAGCGGCAGCTATACGGTTTCGATGTCCGTATATGTCCAGCAGGGAAGCCAGCATACGCCAGCATTTTTCGGGGCTCAGTCGGGCAACAGCTGGATTAGTCTCGTGCCGCGCGGTCCTGGCAGTTCGCAACCGACGATGTTATGGTCCGGCACGTCATGGTACGACGCGAGCACGGGCATGCAGATTCCGATCGGGGAATGGGCACATGTTGCGTTCACGGTTGAAGACGGACGCATTACGGTATACGTGAACGGCGAAGTGAAATTCACGGGAACGGGCTTCCCTGATGTATTCACATCGAATGATGCGGTGTTCGCGCTAGGCGTCAATTATTGGGATACGCCGTTCACCGGCATGATCGACGAGCTTCTGATTTATAACGCGGCGTTATCAGCCGAGCAGATTGCGGAGCTGGGAGCAGCAGCGCCGTAATACAATAAGCAACGCCCCGAATCGGATTCGGGGCGTTGTTTATTTGTATGGTTTCGCTCGGAGCCTCGGCGCAAGATAAGGGACCGATGACTTGTTGGTCGATGCATTCCTTTTCGTTGCCCTCTTCCTTTTTGATCTCCTGCTGGCAAGTATTTGTACAGCGTCCTGGTTAGTCGTCTCTTCCTCTTCTTCAGTCGATTCTCCGGCGCCGGTAGTGGAGGTGGAGGTGTCGTTCACGCTCAGTATTTTCGAATTGCCAAAGATGATCTTGCCTTCATTCTTCACAATGACGACCTTCCCGATCCAGCAAAAAAACATAGAGAGCAGCATCCCTTCCTAAGGTTAGGCGCCCTGCGCCAATTAAGCGCACAGCTCGTTCTCTCTCCATGCTATGTTCGGTCATCCTTACCGGCGTTGGCGAATGAACGGGATACATACGCCCGATTTGCGCACCTAACTAACTAGCCGCGTTGAAGGCTGCGATATTCCGAAGGGGATTGCCCGACGATTTTTTTGAAGACGGCATTGAACGAGTCGATGTCGCGGTAGCCGACAAGCTCGGCGATGGCGCTCACTTTATGCGACGATTCGCGAAGAAGCTCGCAGCTCTTATGGATGCGTGCATTTTGCAAATAAGAGCCAAACGACTGACCGGAATGCTTCGCGAATAATCGCTGCAAATGTCGGTTGCTCCATCTGGACATATGAGCCAAATCGGACAGCGTGATTGGTTCCGAAAGATGCTGCTCGATATATTGAATGACGCTCGTAAAATCCGTAGCATCGACCGTCCTCTTATCCGCTTCTCCGTATTTCAGCCTATATACCGTAATGACCAATTGGCCGACAAGCGAGAGCAGCATCGTAGCCGATCCGACGCTTGGCACGGACATTTCTCTATACAGCCGCTGCATGATGCTTTCAGCCGATCCGTCACGATCGAACACTTTGAAGTAAGAGGAAGTGTTGATTTTTTCGTTGCTGCCGAGCGCTTCTAAATGTTCTAGAACAGGTCGATCCAGCAAAATAGGCGATAGTCGCTCGGTCATGCGGGTATCGAATAAGCAATTGTATACGATGAGCGGCTCGCTGGCGGAGTCGGGCGTGCTTGGACGAAACACATGCGAGACGCCGACAGGTATGACGTATAACATGCCTTTATGAACGGAGAAGGTCTCATTCTCGATATGATGATAGCCCCTGCCTTGAGCCACATAACAATATTCAATGAATTCATGCGAGTGAAACGGAACGTGGAAGTCCTCGGTCGCTCGATTAACGAACAGATGCAAATGGTTTTGCAAATAGTGCTCATTTTTGAAAAGCTCAGTCGTTCGGTTCATTAGCGCTCCCCCTCTTGCATAGATGGCGTGATCTCAGGGATATGATGTCTTCATTGGCGGGTGAATGCGAGACAACGATCCTTATAATTATAAATTGAAAGCGTACTAGCGTAAACGGCTGACGCCGTCCCTTGGCGGCATAAGCTTTCGTTTCGCGGATGAAATATAGGCCAGTATAAAAGTACGAATTTATACTTTCCTATATTTTCAAAAATCTATGTGAGGGAGTCGTTCACATGTTCCAAATAACCAAACTTCGTTGTGAGTACAAAGAAAACCCAATTGGCATCGATTGGTCCGTTACTCCGCGTATTAGCTGGCAGCTGTTGTCGGGCGAAAGAGATTGCGTGCAAGAAGCCTATCAGATTCAAGTTGCGGGAGGCAGCTCTTTCGATAACGTCTTATGGGATTCCGGCAAAATGAACTCCGCACAGTCCATCCATGTCGAGCTGAATCATTTGAAGTTAGAAGCGCGTAATCGGTATTATTACCGCGTTCAGGCATGGGATGCGAAGGGCAATGGAACGGATTGGTCGACTGCCGCCTTCTTCGAAACGGGGCTGGCGGATGCAAGCCAGTGGCAGGCGGAGTGGATTACCGCACCGCAGCAGCTCATGCCGCAGAACGACGACCGCTCGCCGCAGCTTCGCACGTTCTTCGAGGTGAACGGACGCATCGCAAGCGCGCGAATATACGTGACGGCGCTTGGTCTGTACGAGTTGGAGCTGAACGGCGAACGCGTAGGCGATCATTATTTTACGCCGGGCTGGACCAGTTACTGGAATCGTCTGCAATATCAAACGTATGACGTGACCGGATTGCTGAAGAACGGGCAAAATGCGCTTGGCGCGTTGCTCGGCAGCGGCTGGTATAAGGGCTATCTGGGCTTTCGGCAGCAGAAGGATATATACGGCCCGAACCGGGCGTTGCTGCTGGAGCTTCATATCCGATATGAAGACGGATCGGAGCAGCATGTATTATCCAATGACAGCTGGCAGGCTGCGGAAAGCGCGATTCTAATGTCGGACATCTACATGGGCGAGCATTACGATGCGCGGCTGGAGCTCGATTGGACGAATCGTTCGCAAGACGGGTGGCAGCAAGCGGTGACCATCAACCATTCGAAGGACATCATCGTCGCGCAGGAAAATGTTCCGGTCACGAAGATTGAAAGGCTGAAGCCGATCGAGCTGATCACGACGCCGAAGGGCGAGCTCGTTCTCGATATGGGACAAAATATGGTTGGCTGGCTGAGCTTCGCGGTACAGGGAGAGGCAGGCCGAACGGTCGAGCTGGTGCATGCAGAGGTTCTCGATATCGAAGGAAACTTCTACCGGGACAATATGCGTACGGCCGAGCAGCGTGTTCGCTATACGTTGAAGGGCGGAGAGAAGGAGACGTATGAGCCGCATTTCACGTTCCAAGGATTTAGATATGTGCTGCTGACGGGATTCGGCGACAATGTGCAGGCAGACGATTTTACAGGCGTTGTTCTGCATTCGGAAATGGAGCGTACGGGGGATTTTGAGTGCTCCGACCCATTGGTCAATCAATTGCATCACAATATTTTATGGGGGCAGAAAGGCAATTTTCTTGACGTGCCGACCGACTGTCCGCAGCGCGATGAGCGGCTTGGCTGGACTGGCGATGCGCAGATGTTCGTCCGTACGGCCTCGTATTTGATGAACACGGCGCCGTTCTTCACGAAGTGGCTGCGGGATTTGAAGGTAAATCAGACGCCCGAGGGAGGCATTCCGTTTTTCATACCGGATCTGCAGCGGTCGTATACGGAAGATTCGCTCGAGAAGAACCATTCCTCTGCCGCTTGGGGAGACGCAGCGACGATCTGCCCGTGGACGATCTACGAGATGTACGGCGATACGAGGCTTCTGGCCGACCAGTACGACAGCATGAAGAAGTGGATTTCCTATATGCAAGAGCAAGGCGAGCATGCGTATCTATGGAATACGGGCTTCCACTTCGGCGATTGGCTGGGTCTCGATTCCAAGCCGGACAGCTATATCGGGGCAACGGACAGAGATTTGATCGCGACCGCTTTTTACGCCTACTCGACTGAGCTGACACGGAAGGCGGCAGAAGTGCTTGGCCATTCGGAGGATGCGGAATATTACCGCGATCTGCACGGGCGAGTCGTCGGCGCGTTCCAAGGCGAATTCGTTACCCCGTCCGGCAGGCTGGCGGTATCGACGCAAACAGCGCAGGTGCTTGCTCTGAAGTTCGGACTTGTGGAAGGCGCAGCCAAGGAGCGAGCGGTGAAGAAGCTGAAGGAGCTGCTCGCCGAATCGGGCGATCACTTGACGACGGGCTTCGTCGGGACGCCTTATCTCAATCCCGTTCTTACCGAGAACGGTCATAACGAGCTGGCGTATAAGCTGTTGTTCCAGCAAGATTACCCGTCATGGCTGTATCAGGTGACGAAAGGCGCGACGACGATCTGGGAGCATTGGGACGGCATCAAGGAGGACGGCAGCTTCTGGAGCACGGATATGAACTCGTTCAACCATTACGCTTACGGCGCAATCGGCGAATGGTTGTACCGTTATGTTGCCGGTATCGGAACGGACGAAGCGCTGCCCGGCTTCAAGCGGGTGCATATTAAGCCGCAGCCGGGAGCGGGGCTGGACTTCGTGCGGGCGAGCGTCGAAACCATGTATGGAGGCGTAGCTTCTTCCTGGACACGGAAGGAGGACGGCATGATGGAGGTGCAGGTCACTGTGCCGGCGAATGCGACCGGCGTCGTTGTACTTCCGGCAGCGCAGCTTGGTGGAGTGCTGGAAGGCGATGTGCTTGCCGGACAGTCTGCGGGCATCCATGCCGTTCAAGCTACCGAAGAAGGGGTTAGCATCGAACTAGGTTCCGGCAGCTACAGCTTTACGTACCGGCAGTAGTCTAAGCATGTCTTGGCGCACAGCAAACAGCCCCGGCACCTAACGGAGGTCCGGGGCTGAGGCCTGTTCATAATAATATGGTTTTTACGCAGGTTCAACTGTGCCTGTCGGCACGAAAGTTAGTATTAATACAAGCAGAATGAAAAGAACGAGTATAAAGCCTGTTTTACCGCAACGAGCTCCCATGTTTCAACTCCCCCTTTCGCCAAAGCCCTGCAACTCATAAGCTTATATTCAAATGAGTGCTAAAATAATAACAAGTAGAATGAATAGAACGAGAATGAAAGCCGTGCTGCCGTTAGCTGCCATGTTCAGCACCCCCTTTTCTTTACAGAATGCCGAAATAGAACCTGCGCTTAACCAACAAATCTTAAAATAATAACAAGAAGAATAAAAAGAACTAAAATAAAGCCTATCCCGCCGAGAAAACCGTAACCGTTAGCAGCCGCCATGTTCAGCACCTCCTTCTGATTGCATGATGGATGAGAAAGAGTATGGCCAATCGTTATGCCTAAAGACTAGCTCTACCCTAGTAACATATGAATTTATGTATCTCTTTGATTGTGTGAAGTGTCATACTCTATGAAAATAGTGTATTGTGCTATATTCATAGATTGATCGTTTAAACGTTTCTATAAAATTGTTTCTGACGATGGTTGCTTGTCTCAATCCATTCATTCTGTACGCTCATATTCTATTGAAATCGAATAGAGAGGTTGGGATAGGCATGGATAATATTTCGAAAGACGTCTTCAAAGCAGTTGAGGGGAAAACAGGCAAGCAAGTGCCCAAACAAGCACTGAACAGAATTGCGCAAGGAGTATCTTCAGGCACTCTGCAAAGCGATGCGCAGTTGCGAAGTTTGATTATGCAAGTCTCCAAGGCTGTTAATGTGCCGGTTTCGAAAACGACCGTCAATCAAATCATTGCAGCGGTCAAGCAAAGCGGCGGCAATTTGGGTTCTCTGGAATCATTGATAAAAGCATCCATAAAAAAATAAGGCGAAATGGAACCCGGTACGAGTTGGTACTGGGTTTGTTGTCTAATAAAAAGCAGCCCTTCCCTGGATAAGGAGCGAGCTGCTTTTGCATATCAAGGTATTAACTATCTGCGTATATATCTCTTTCTTGATCTAGGATATACATATACAACTTTTGTTATTGTTCTTGTTTTTCCTTTGTTTTTGTTTTTGTTTTTTAACAAACCGCCTAAAAGCGGCAATATGGGGGAAATAGCTGTAATCAATGGCTGAATCTTTTCAATATTACTCGCAATGCCTTCAATTCCGCCGAGGTTCTCGATCAAACTTCCCAGATCGGATGAGTTTTTACTTTTTGCTACAGATCTTGAATCAGCTTTCTTGCTTGAGGAACTCGATTTATTCGTGATAGACTGATCGACGCCTCTCTTCTTTACATCCTGAGCAATAGATTGTTTGATTACAAGTTTGTTTTTGATCATAGCCGCTTCCCTTCTAAAGATAGAATATAAATCTAGAATTATACTATGCATCCTCTTAATAATTTGATAGAGGCCATATAACCCGAAAATAACCATTCAGGCTTAATAATTTTGCCAAGCATATGGAGTCCGAATATCCCAATCGTCGAATCTGATGCCATTCACACAAAATAGTGAGGCAAATCTCGTCTGCCGTGAACCTAGGTTCACGGCAGTGAGTTTTGCCTCACTATTTGTTTGTTATACCGTATATTGGAGCAATAATATTGAGTTTAGTTTGCTTTCGTCTGCAGACGGATCACGTTCCAAGAAGCTTTCGCAAGCTGCGCTTTCACTCGTCCGTTGTCGATGGAGGAGCTGCCGCCGCTGCGAGGAGCGACATTGTTCGGGTTCTCTTTCGTATTTACGGCCATTAGGTCGTTGCTCTCCAGCACGATATGCTCGATCAAGCTGACTGCGCCGAAGCTGCGAAGGTCGACGTCCAACTCCATGCTCTCGCCGAGATGGCGGTTAACGGCGAAGATCGTCACTTCTCCAGCCTCCTCATTGTGCACGCTGATCGCTTCCAGGTAAGGAACATCCGTGTAATCCTTGGAATCATACTTCGGCGAAGAGGTAATGGCATGCAGGACAGTTCCTCTGCCGTAAACCGAAGCATGAAGGAACGGATAATATGTCGTTTGCAACCAGAGAGGTCCGCCGTTCTCGGTCGTAATTGGCGCGATGACATTAATCAGCTGAGCGATACATGCCATTTTTACGCGATCCGCGTGCTTCATGAGCGTTATCAGATAGCAGCCAACCGCGAGTGCGTCCGCATGTGTGTATACGTCCTCGAATTCCGGCGGTGCTACTTGCCAGCGCTCATCCGCGCGGCTTGATCCAATCGTGTTCCAAACGTTCCACTCATCCAGCGAGAGCATGATCTTCTTCTTGCTCCGCTTCTTCGCTTTCACGTAATCGCAGATCGATGCTACGCTGTCGATGAATGCGTCAAAGTTCAGCGAGCTGGCAAGGAAGTTGGCCGTATCGCCCGCATTGTTGTTGTAGTAAGCATGCAGAGACAGATAGTCTACGGTATCATAAGTCAGATCAAGCACAGTCGCTTCCCAGTCGGCGAACGTACTCATGCCGCTGGATGAACTGCCACAAGCGACCAGCTCGATCGAAGGATCGACCCAGCGCATGGCTTTGCCGGTTTCATTGGCCAGACGGCCGTATTCAACGGCTGTTTTGGCGCCAATCTGCCAAGGTCCGTCCATTTCGTTGCCCAGACACCATGTTTTGAACTTGTGAGGATCCTTGTAGCCATGTGAGATGCGCAGGTCGCTCCAGAATGAACCGGATGGATGATTGCAATATTCGACGAGGTTTCTTGCCGCATCGACACCGCGCGTGCCGAGATTGACGGCCATCATGACCTCCGAGCCGACCAGCTTTGCCCAATCGGCGAATTCATTCGTACCGACTTCGTTCGTCTCCGTCGTCCACCAAGCAAGGTCTAGCAGCCGCTTCCGTTCGGACTTCGGTCCGACGCCGTCTTCCCAGTTATAGCCTGATACGAAATTGCCGCCCGGGTAACGAATGATCGGAACTTGCAGCGCGCGAATGGCTTCGATTGCATCGCGGCGGAAACCGTTCTCGTCAGCTGTCGGATGCCCCGGCTCGTAAATGCCTCCGTACACAGCGCGTCCTAGATGCTCGATGAATGATCCGTAGAGTCTTGGATCCACGGGCGATATAGCAAAATCTTTATCGATTAGCATAGTTGATTTCAGGGACATAATCATGCATCCTCCTAAATATTGAATAAATTAAAATACGAATCCTAAAAGATTGAATTAACAATTAATATGTATCATAATGAATTAAATGTTTCAATACGATTCGTTAGGATTAACTAAATTGCGTATTCTAAAGGGGCGATAAAATCCATGTATCTATCGACAAACGCTGCTTCGCTTCAGGTGTATGAAGCGCTCGCGAGTGAGGTCAGGCTGCATATTATCGATAAGCTGTTCATAAGGGAAATGCATATCAAGGAGCTGGCGTCCGAGCTATATTTAAGCAATGCGATTGTAAGCAGCCATGTGAGCAAGCTGGAGAAGGCGGGAATCGTCGGCAGCAAAATGAGGCGGGTAGGCGGAGGGACGTATAAGTATTGCTTCGTGAATACGGCTTTCATGCAAATACAGCTCACTCCTGCCAAACAAGTCTCGGGCGGCTATGAGGAAGTGTCCGTTCCCGTTGGCCATTATACCGACTACGAGGCATGGCCGACCTGCGGTATCGCAACGACAGAGAGAATGATCGGTCAATACGATAACCCGGCTTACTTCATGGATCCCGAACGGGTTAGCGCGGGCATTCTATGGTTTGCGCGCGGGTTCGTTGAGTATAAAATACCTAATTATCTGTTCAAGGATCAGATGCTGAGAGAGATCGAGATTTCGATGGAAATCGGCTCTGAGGCTCCTCATATTAACGAGCATTGGCCATCCGAGATTAGATTCTCGCTTAATGGCCAGCCGATCGGAGCATGGACAAGCCCGGGCGACTTCGGTGAAACGAGAGGAAGACTGAGCCCGAGATGGTGGCATTCGGACGTCAATCAATACGGACTGATGAAAGTATTGCGCATTAATGAGAGCGGCACGTTTATTGACGGATTGCGGATTTCAGACACCTGCATCGGTCAGCTGCAACTGGATGCCAGCCACTGGACGTTTCGTCTAAGCGCGCAGGATTCCCAGCGCGGACGGGGCGGACTAACGATTTATGGCAAAGGCTTCGGCAATTATGATCAGGATATCGTCGTAAAAAGCTATTACGAATGAAGCAAAAAAATCGACTCTCTATGAGCCTTGAAAAGATGCATGTAAATACTATGGTTCATTTTTTGCTATAATCAGAGAGATGTTAAAACTATTTGTTAAAGCCATAACGATTTGTTCGTCCGTTACCGCGATATTACATACAACGGCCGCAACGAGAATCCATCGCGCATTTACGGATTTGACGAAGAGCGGATCGCTGCAGACATCCGTTTCATCAACGTGCGCATCAACGATCGGCTCGTAACGGATGCGCAAAGCGGTCATTTCGACTTAAATGATTTCGTTAAAGATGTGTCGTTTGGCTAGCATGAAAAAAAAGAGGAAAACCTCACTCGCTACGAACCTGGGTTCACGGGCAGTGAGGTTTTCCTGCTTTCATTATTCGGATTTGTTTTCCGTCTCGCATGCTTCATCGACTGCGGATTGGAATTCCTCTTCATTGCGGGAAGCAAGCTTGTCGCCGTATTGATCCAAGCGGTCTGGGCTGCTGGACGGTCCGTCGTTATCGGGCTTATTGTTTCTTCCTGACATTTGCCTTTCACCCCCTGTTCTTAAAGCAGATTGATTCATGAACAACTTTATTGTTGTTCCAAATCGCAGCGTTATTTATGCATAGCAATCGGTCGTAAAGGCACAAAAAATAGCGGGTTAACGAACTATGATAGAATAGAGGTTATGATTGTTTAGATTAGGGCATATACGCGATTTCGCCTCTTTTGCTACGATTATTTTGTACACAGAAATGAAATGAGGGGGAATCGTTTTGAAAAATAATAAATGGATCGCGTTAGTGATGATTGGTGTTATGACTACGGTAATCGGCTGCTCATCAGGCAATGGAAACGATAATGCCGGAAACAATTCCAATGCGACCGGAGAAGGTACGGAATCCGCGCAAAACGCCGACGGCAAATTCGAACCGCCGATTACGATCACGACCGCTCGTCCGGTAGGCTCCGACTATACGTTCATTAACGGCGAGGATATTAACAACAACGTGCACAACAAATGGACGAAGGAAAAGCTGGGCATCGAAATCAAGGATCTGTGGAACACGACCGATAATGGCGCTTATCATACGAAGCTTAGACTTTCCCTGACGACGCAGGATCAACTCCCGGACGTGTTCATCGTACAGGATCAGAACCTGATAGCCGATCTCATTCAGTCGGGTAAGGTGAAGGATATCTCGAAGGATTTCGAAGCGTATGCAAGCGATCGGATCAAAAAGCTGTATGAGGAAAACAACGCTTCGCTGAATCAAGTGAAGAAGGGCGATCAGCTTCTAGGTCTTCCGATCTTCTCGGCTGGCGACGGAACGAATCCGGTCTTGTGGGTACGTCAGGACTGGCTCGACAAGCTGAATCTGAAGGCTCCGACAACGATCGAAGAATTCGAAACGGTGATGGACGCGTTCACCAATCAAGATCCGGACGGCAACGGCACGAAGGATACGTTCGGCTTCAGCTTGTCCGGACGGAACGGCTTCTCCAACTGGATGTCCGACGTAAGCTTTGTCTTCGGTGCTTATACGGGCAAGTTCATTCCCGGCACTTGGCAACAAGGAAGCGACGGCACATTGAAATACGGGTCCGTGCAACCGGAAATCAAGAGCGGCCTAGGCAAGCTTCAGGATTGGTACAAGAAGGGATATCTTGATCCAGAGTTAGCGGCCATTGATGAAGTGAAAGCGACCGAAAGCTTCATCCAAGGCAAGTCGGGCATGATTGCCGCTCCATTCTGGGCGATGGGCTGGCCGCTCGGAGACGTAAAAGGAACGAACCCGGACGCGAAGCTAAGAGCGTACCCGTTGCCGACGGGATCGGACGGCAAATCGGCTCGTTATACCGGCTATATCAACGAAGGCAAAGTGATGATGTTCAACAAGGATTTCGAACATATGGACGCATTCTTCTTGTATATGGATAAAATTTACGACAATCAATTCGAAACCGGCGACTTCAAGGACGGATTTTTCGAGGGCTACGATTACGCGATCGTCGACGGCAAGCCGGAATACGATTCGAAGAAGTTCCCGACGCCGCTCGAGGCAGCCGCATCGTCGAGCAAATACAACCTGTTCTGGAACGTACCCGCTATTCCTTTCCAAGGATCAGCCAATTATGATTACATGTTTAACGGCGGAGAGCCGACCACGAGAGCGCATAAAGAAATTATGATTCAAGATCCGGAGATGGTTCGTGCCGGAGCTCTCAATTATCAAATGGCCGGCATCAACGCGCCAACCGAATTTTTGGGAGCGCCGACCGAGACGATGAGAAACAAAGGCGACAACCTGAAGACGATGGAGCTTGAGACGTTCGCCAAAATCATCTACGGCAACGAGTCCATCGATAAATTCGATTCCTTCGTAGCGGATTGGAAGAGCAAAGGCGGCGACCAAATCGAGAAAGAGATCAACGAATGGTATAAGAGCGTGAATCCGTAAAGACAAAAAAAGGGCTGCACCGGAGGAGTTGATTCTTCGGGGGCAGCCCTTTTGCATATTATCGATTGCGGAAGTTCTGAGGCGTAAGCTGATGGAATTCTTTGAAAATATGAATGAAATATTGCGTTTTCTGATAACCGATTTCCTTGGCGATATCGGAAACTTTTTTGTTCGTGCCCATGAGCAGCTCCGCGGCTTTCTCCATTCGAACGCGCAGAATGTAAGTAGACAAGCTTTCGCCGGTTTCCTTCTTGTACAATCGGGACAAGTAGACGGGATGCAGATAGACATGCTCGCTGACCCTTGTGAGAGAGACGTCCTCGTGCAGATGAAGCGCGATATACTCATGGATCTGGCGAATAATACGGTTGCGGTTAGGGGTTGATTCCTGCAGCGAGCGCTTGAACTGGTCGATGATCGACAGCGCCCACTCCATGATCGCTTCCGTCGATTTGAAATAAAACGATTCGGGCTGCAGGGGATGACCGACAAGGTCGGCGAACGAATCTCCCTGTTTGTGCGCAATGTAAGAGAAGCTGCTGAACAAGTAATAAACGATCTCCATAAGCTGCTGCTGCGATTGGCAAGTGGGACTGTTCAATTCCGCCATAATAAGCTCCAGCTTGCCGTTCACTTCCTCCCAGCGCCCGGTCTCCATCAACTGCTGGATGGTAGGCGACTGATGAAGCTGCACGAGCGGCTTCAGCTCCTTCCGTGGCTCATCTTGATCGAGTGTCCGCATGACGCCGCTGCGCGTTCCGATAGAACGGCCGAAGCCGTTAAGTGCTAGCAGGTATTGACGATACAGTTCGTGCCGGTAGGGAAAAGCGCTCGTGAGCAGGATGGAAACGGGCCGTTTCATGTATTGCAGAACGGCCTGCTGCAGGTCGCAGGTACGTTGCTGCAGATGCTCATGTGAACCGAATCGCTGTATGGGAAGCAGCAGGACAATGAATCGATAGGAATCCTTGCATGACCAAAGGGACGGAATGCCGTTTATTTTGCCGTATAAAATTTCCTCCGCCATATTGAGCAAGCCGTAGCTGAACAGCTCGAAGTCCTCGCGGGTTGCTTCCTCGCTTCCCGTTTCGATTCGAATCAACGCAAGCGCGCACTCCTCATCCGGTCCGATTGGCAACTGAAGGGCATGCAGATGCCGCTGCATCTCATCCGGCCCGTATTTACGGCCCAGCAGCAGATCAAGCAGCAAATGCTCGCGCATGCGGTGAATGCCCAGTTTCAACATGTCGTTAGCGGCCGATAAGTGCTCGCTTTGCCTCTTCTCCTCGTCTATGAGGACGAGAACCTTCTGCAAGCAGGAGACGACCTCATCCTCGGTCACGGGCTTAAGCAAATAATCGGCAGCCCCGTGCTGCAGCGCTTTCCGGGCATACTCGAACTCGGAATAACCGGATAACAGCACAACCTTAAGGTCAGGATAGTCTTCGCGCAGTACCGCGAGCAGCTCTAATCCGCTCGTCTCCGGCATTTTAATATCGGTTACGACGATTTGCAGCTCGGTGTTCCGGGAAATCTCGAGAGCCTCCTCGGCCGAGCCTGCCTTATATATGGTTATATCGCCAATTCGTGACCAAGGGATCTGCTCCTCCAAAAAATCAAGCACGTAATCCTCGTCATCCACTAATAAGACGTTCATCTCTTTGACCCAGCTCCCTGTGCGATAGTTGTAGATGAAGCGTAACCCGCAAACCGCCCCATTCGTTGACCGAGAAAGTTAGTCCGGAATGGCCGCCGTATCGGTTTATTAACCGGTTATGGACATTGCTTAGTCCGCAGCCCATTCCATCGCCGGCAACGCTGCTGCCGTGTACGCTATCGATAAGCGACTGAAGCTTCTCTCCCGGCAACCCGTGACCGTCGTCGTCGACGTGAATCAAGTACTGGTCGCCGCGCGCAATGCCCTCGATATGAACTCTTCCGGACGTCCTTTTCTGTTCGATGCCGTGCACGATCGCGTTCTCGACGATCGGCTGCAGTAGAAGGGTCGGCACCGAAAGGTTAAGCATGGCGGAAGGGATATCGATTTCGTAAGACAGCCGCTTGTTGCGGAGCGACTGCACCTCCAAATAGCTTTCGATGAGCCGGATTTCGTCCTCGAGCGTCGTTATCGATCCCGCCTTGCGGGTGATATACCGGTAGAACTCGGACAAGTTCTTGGCCATCGAAACGACGGCCGCTGGCGATTTGTTCGCCATGCTCACGATATAGAACAAGCAATTATACAGAAAATGAGGATTGATCTGGGACTGCAAATGCTTGTATTCGGCTTCCCGCGTCCGTACTTTCTCCTCGTACACGTTCTCGATCAGCGACTGTATGCGCGAGGCCATCTCGTTGAACCGCTCGAACAAATAGTCGAATTCGTTGTTGGTCCTTACCGTGGCTCTGCTGGCATAATCGCCGGAGCCCAGCGCCTCGAGCTTCCGTACCAGATAGCCGAACGGCTTGCGGAAGTGGCTGTAAAACAAATAAGAAATCATGATGCCCGCGACGGCAAGGAAGGCGAGGCTGCCATTGACAAGCCAGTTCACCTTTTGCAAAGGCCCAAGAAACTCGTCCAGCCGAATGTAACTGACGAGCGTACCGCCGAGCGAAGGACTGAACACGAACTGAACCAAATATTGCTCGCCGTCCGCCCCCATAACGGAAAGCTTCGGATGAGTGATTGCGTCGGTATCGAGCTCGCCATGTTCGATTAATTGCCTGGCCAAATCCATATCAACGTTGCTGCTCCGAATAATGTCCGCGCCAGGAAAATAGAAAAACGACGTGCCGTTGCCGGATGCGTCAAGCCCGGTCAATACGGAGGTCAAATAACGGCTTGATATCGCAGTCTCGACGACGGATACGGTATTGCTTAGATCGGGCGCCGCGATCGCCGGGAAGGAGAACAATAAGCGGAATGAAAGCAAGCCCTCGTTGTTGTCTACGATCCACCGGTTCATCGGTTTGTTGGCGAGCTGCTCGTAATTGTAGGGCAATGTACCTTCCGATGTAATCGACTCCTCAATGGACGGCCAGTGCACCGTTAGTTCGGAAATGAGAGGCTCGGCCTGGCTTTGCAGCACCAGCTTTTCCTCGATCGTTTTGCGCATGAACAGGTGGTTCAAATATTCCGGGAAATCCGATGAGCTGGCATAACCTCTGATCGTGGAATCGTTGACAAGCATCAGCGTCTGGGTTTCGAGCTGGCGAAGCGACTGTTCAAGCTGCCCCATTGTGAATTCCAACTGCTTGGCCGCCGATTCCTCGAGCGTATGCTTGACTACTTGTTTACTTGCTTCATTCGCATAGGCAAATAATAGAGTTGAAGGAATAAGAAGCAGTGCAAGCATAATGAGCAGCTTTTGAAATATTTTATATTTTATCACGCTGGGCACCGCCTATTTCGGATTTAACCAAAGAGGTTATGAGAGTGGTTATAGATGTTAAGACCTTATCATAGGTGGGCTCTAGGCCCGTTGATATAATAGTAGCAGAAGTAGATGAATGCGCAATCATGGGAAATGAGAGAGGGGAAATACGCATGGAAAGCGGGATTGGAAAGCAGGCGGCAACGCCTACCGCGATCAATAGGGAGTCGAAATGGTTAAGGGGACTTAAAAAAACATGGCCGCTGCATTTGCTCATCTTGCCGGCTACGGTTATCGCGATCGTCTTTCATTATTTTCCTATACTCGGGCTCGTAATGGCCTTTCAGGACTATAAGCCATGGCTTGGTTTCTTCAAGTCGGATTGGGTAGGATTCAAGCATTTCGAGTCTTTATTTATGTTCGACGAGTCCGTGCAAGTGATCTGGAACACGCTAATTATTTCCATACTTAAGATCGTATTCGGATTGTTCGTACCGATCGGTATCGCCTTGCTGCTTAACGAGGTTCGCAAGGTCGGAATCAAGCGCAGCATCCAAACGCTTGTCTACCTGCCGCACTTCTTATCATGGGTTATTCTAGGCGGCATCTTGATCGATCTGTTGTCGGTCAAGGGCGGCTTGGTGAATCGAATGCTGACAGACTGGTTCGGCATGGCGCCGATCTTCTTCCTGGGAGATGGTGATTGGTTCCGATTCATCATTGTAGTCAGCGATATTTGGAAAGAATTCGGTTTCGCGATGATCATTTATTTGGCAGCAATCGCAGGCGTAAATCCGGCTTTGTACGAGGCGGCGGAAGTAGACGGAGCGACGAGATTCCAGCAAACGATCCATGTAACGCTTCCTGTCATGCTGCCGATTATCGTCGTCGTGGCCACGCTTCAACTGGGTAATGTGCTTAACGCCGGCTTCGACCAAATATTCAACCTGTATAATCCGCTCGTTTATAGCAAAGGCGATGTCATCGACACGTTTGTCTACCGATCGGCGATGCTCAAAGGAGACTTTAGCTTCGCAACGGCAGTCGGACTGTTCAAATCGATCATCAGCTTCGTTCTGATTATCGTCTCGTACCGATTAGCTTACCGGTTCGGCAACTATCGGATTTTCTAAAGAAAGAGGAGAGAGCGAATGTATCACAAATCTACCGGATATCGAAT
Source organism: Paenibacillus sp. J22P218 (assembly GCF_056269195.1). Taxonomy (NCBI): domain Bacteria; kingdom Bacillati; phylum Bacillota; class Bacilli; order Caryophanales; family Paenibacillaceae; genus Paenibacillus; species Paenibacillus sp. J22P218. The sequence goes on along the minus strand of NZ_JBWDNL010000006.1, from coordinate 490,692 downwards.
GTTCAGCATCTTCAATCATCTCTTCCTGATCGCGTTATCGTTGCTGTGCATCTTGCCGCTTATGCACGTGCTAGCCGTATCGTTTAGCGGGAAGTCGGCGGCAACGGCGAATATCGTCAATCTATGGCCGGTCGATTTCACGCTGGAGTCGTATGAGAAAACGATTAATAATCCGGCTTTCATTCGGGCTTTGTTTTATTCCCTATACCGGACTGTACTCGGGACTGCAATAGGCATGGCGGTTATCGTATTTGCCGGATATGCGCTGTCCAAGCGAAATACCGCGTTCAAGAGCCGCAACGTTTACATGTGGTTTTTCGTATTCACGATGCTTTTCTCGGGCGGCTTGGTTCCTGGTTATATTCTTGTTACCGAGCTGTATCTCATTAACACGATCTGGGCGCTTATATTGCCGACAGCACTTAGCGTATACAATATGATTCTGCTTATGAACTTCTTCCGAACGATACCTGCCGAATTGGAGGAGGCCGCGCTGATCGACGGTGCGGGACTGTTCCGGATCTTGTTCAGCATTCACCTGCCCGTGTCGATGCCTGCGCTCGCAACGATTACGCTATTCACGCTGGTCGGGCATTGGAACTCATGGTTCGACGGTCTGATCTATATGATGGATACGAAAAAATATCCGCTCGCGACTTTCCTGCAAACCGTCGTTGTCCAGCAGGACTTCAGCAAAATGAGCATTAATCCGCAGGATATGGAGAACCTGTCGCAGCGAACGGTGAAAGCCGCGCAAATCTTTATCGGGGCGCTGCCGATCCTGCTTGTCTATCCGTTCCTGCAAAAATATTTCGTCAAAGGCATCGTGCTCGGCGCGGTGAAAGAATAGACAAGGAGCTGATCGCGAATGGACTTTCAAATTCCGACAGAGGCGTTCCGTCCGGAACCAGGTACGGTTATGGAAATGACGGGCGAGAGCGGGTTTCGAATCCAAACGTCGCCGAATGGCGGCGGTTTGCAGTTGGATGCGGCGGTCTGTCCCGCTAATGTGTGGGAGGACTATGCGTATTTGGCTGCAGACGTCTACCATGAGTCTCATGACGTACTCGTCTTATTGTTCACGTTCGAGGATGCATCCGGCAGATGGATTACCGTTCATTACGGCATATTGCCGCGGGTAACAACGAGAATAGCGCTGCCGTTGTCGGCGCTGAACGGCGAGAAGCTGTTCCTCGATCGTTCGCCGGGCGTTATGCAATCAGTACTGCGCGGGGATGCATTCGTCGACCGAAACCGAATCGTGCGATTCGCGTTATCGACGATTGCATCCGTTACGCCGCGAATGGTGGAAGTATCCGGTTTAACGTTGCGCCATGCCGTAGAGCCGATTGCATATGAACCTTCGCCTTATATCGATGAACTGGGGCAACTGCTGGGTAAGGAATGGGAAGGGAAGATGCAAAATGAAGAGCAGCTTATTCGCGCGTTAAGAGAAGAATGGGAAACATCGCAATCAAGCGAGGAATCCGCGCTTCGCACGAATCTTTCGCCTTACGGCGGTTGGAAGGAACTGCGATTCGAAGCATCCGGATTTTTCCGAACGGAGCATGACGGAGAGCGGTGGTGGTTCGTCGATCCGGAGGGCTATGCTTTGTTCAGCACAGGCATGGACTGCATCCATCCAGCGGAAACTGCTCGTCTCGAAGGCATGGAGCCTCTCGTTCCGGAGCTTCCTGCACGAGAGGGGGAGTTCCGCGACGCTTGGTCCAGCCGCGGGTACAGCTTCGGTATCGCCAATTTGATTCGCGCATTCGGCGCGCAGTGGCGGGACAGATGGACGGACCTGACGGAATACCGGATGAAATCGTGGGGAATGAATACGATTGGCAACTGGTCGAGCGCCGAGTATATTCGCAGCTCGGAGCTGCCTTACGTGTATCCAATGGAAGGCTTCCCTTCGACGGCGAAGACGATATTCCGAGACTTCCCGGATGTATTCGATCCGGAGTACGATGCCAATGCGGCGCTGTTCTCTAATCAGTTAATTGGAATGCGGGACGATCGCCGGCTTATCGGGTACTTCATGCGGAACGAGCCGCAGTGGGCGTTCGTTGATGGGTTAAATCTAACTGAGCAAATGCTCAGAACGCCCGATCGATACGCTTCCAAAATACGGTTCGTAGAAGGCTTGAAGGAGAAATACAATGCATCTGTCGCTGCATTGAACACGGCATGGGGCAGCAGCTTCGGGAATTTCGAGCAGTTGTACGACGGCGTAAACATGGACTCGTTGCCTGAAAGCGCTGATCGCAATGCGGATTTCGCGGCATTTAATCGCCTAATGATTCGGCGATACGTGGAAGTGCCGGCCAAGTATTGCAAGGAAGTTGATCCGCATCATTTGAATCTTGGCATGCGATATGCTTGGGTAGGAAGCGACGATATATTGGAAGGGTGCGAGGCGTTCGACGTGTTCTCGATTAATTGCTATCAATTCGAACCGGATCGGGCGTTCATCGAGCGTATCGGCAGTAAGCTGAATAAGCCGCTTATGATCGGCGAATTCCACTTCGGCGCGGCGGATGCCGGCATGTTGGCATACGGCATTCGCGCCGTGCCTACACAGGATGATCGGGGGCTGGCGTATCAGTATTTCGTCGAGCAGGCTGCATCCATACCAGAGTTGATCGGCGTTCATTATTTCCAGTTGAACGATCAAGCCGTGCTAGGCCGCTTCGACGGCGAGAACTATCAGATCGGCGCCGTGGACGGCTGTCAGCAGCCGTATCGCCCATTCGTAGAAGCGATGCAGCGGACGCATGAGAGGATGTACGATATACGAGTTGGCCAAATGTCTCCTAGCTCGGTCTGTCCGAAAGAAATACCGAAAACGGGTTTCTAATGTATTAGACGGGATTTGTGCAATTTGCTCATTCACCTAGACAAAGGCTCGCAGCCTCTTCGCTGCGGGTCTTTTCTCACGAATTAAATAAAAGCTTTACGTCTTCAATCATGCTCTTATAATTAGACATAACAAGGAAACGTGCTTATGTATTTGATAGCGTTTACATTTTCGAGGTTTAAACGGAGCTTTAAGAGGGAGGAGTGGAAGTTGGGATACCAACCCCTGCGACTTATTTGGCTAATCGTTGCCATGGCTATGATCACAGGCTGCGCTGCGCATTCTGCTAACGGCTATGAAGTCGTATACACGCTGGAATCGCACTCTCGCCCGGCTGCCATTGAACCTGAAGACCAACACGATTCAGGCCTTCATAGGATTGCGATGGTAGGAAGGAATAACGGACCTTATTTCGCCAATGCCGAAGAAGGGGCTAGGGAGGCAGCAACGCAACTAAATGTAGAGGTAACGTTCGATCATCCAGAGCCGCCAACTGTGCAGCAGCAGATTGAAGTTGTCGAGCAGTTAATAAAGAAGGAAGTTGATGTCATCGCGATCTCAGCCATAGACCCGGAGAAGCTTATTCCCGTCCTTGTGAAAGCTCAGAATCATGGAATAAGGGTAGTGACATGGGATGCGGATACGATGCTGAAGGGCCGGGAGTTCTTCGTCAATCAAGTTGACACAGAAGCACTGGGCAGACATCTGATGGATAATATGGCACAGGCAATGGGAGAGACAGGGAAGTTTGTTGTCCTTAGCGGAACGCATAACGATGCGAAATCCACTGAGCTCCTCAAGTGGATTGAAGCGCAAGCTGACGAGTACTATCCCGATATGAAGCTTGAGCTTGTAAAGGTTGCTGCAGACCTCAAGGATGTGCTGACTAGCAAGTCTGACATCGGAGGCGTTATCGATCTTTATTCGATGGACGAAGCGGCTGCAGCGGAGGCGGTTAAGCAAGCGGGCCAAGCCGGCAATGTGAAAGTAACCGGACTTTATTCACCGTCAGTGATTAGCAAATACTTGCGGGACGGCTCAGTGCAGGCAGCGACGTTATGGAGTCCCAAGAAGCTGGGTTATGTTACGGTAGCGCTAGCCAATGGTTTGGCAAGCGGTATATATCCGACAGACGGTCAGGAAGTTCCAGGTGTCGGTACTATACGGATGCTCGGCAATACGGTCATTATGGATGAGCCGATTGATTTTACCCGGGAGAATGTGAATCAATATGATTTTTAATAGGATGAGGAAGTTTCGAATTCGCGAGCTGAGATTAAGCTCCAAGCTGCTAATCACTTACATGCTGCTGACAGTCGTGCCTATTGCGCTGATCGGATTGTTTTCGTATTCGCATTATGCCAAGTCGGTCCAAGATCCGCTTGGTGAATATATGCCTAAGTTTTTGAATCAGGCGAACCATGATATCGAACAGCATATTCAGCAGCTCAGCGGACTTTCGGAATGGATATCGGACTCCGAGCAAGCACTTGCGATACTGAGGCGCGAGGATAAATCGGACAGGGCGCTGCTGGAAAGAGACACCGCCTATATGAATGATTACTTGAGCCAAACGTACGTGAACGGCAGCAACCCCGATGTGCTCGGCGTGTACGTGCTCTCGGGCGATCAACTCTATTATAGCTCCAAATGGGTATTTCAAGAGCAGGATTGGAAATGGCAGCTTAGGCGCTATAGCGGATCTGAACCGACGCAGTGGCAGGGGAGGCTTATTCAGCAGGAGGAAGTGAAGCTTCACTTTGCCAATAAAATACCGTACGTCATGCTTAAGAAGCAGCTGTTCGATACCGATAATCGCAAAATGTTAGGAAGCATGTTCATTGCCATCGACCTTTCGTTTATCGACCGCATCTTCCGCAACATCGAAAGCGATGAAGAAGGCGAAGGCAAGATGTGGCTGATGAACGAATCGGGATTGATCGTCTATCATACGAATCCAGCTATGATCGGAATGGTGGATACGAATAAGAAGTCCTATCCGCTGCTGAACGGAAGCTTCCGAACGAAAGGTTCGGACACTCCTTCATTAATTAGTCTCAATCAGTCCTCACGCGGGCTTATACTAGCGCACAGTCTTCCGGTAAAGAAGCTGACGAGCGGGGTGGACGCGATTCATAAGCGGAACGCCGTACTCCTGCTCAGTATTTTCCTGCTTACGGCGGTCGTCTTCGTCTATTTCTCGTGGAAGTTCATCCAGCCGCTTAAACGGCTTAGCAGCATGATGAAGAACGTGGAGATGGGCAAGTTCCAGGTCAATTACGAATTGCAAAGCAGGGACGAGATCGGCACGCTCGCAACGAGCCTGAACTCAATGATCACGACGATCCGGGATTTGATACAAAAAAACTACCAAATCGAAATTCGCCAAAAAGAAGCGGAATTGTACGCGCTGCAATCGCAGATCAATCCCCACTTTATGTACAATACGCTGGAAACGATCGGCATGGCCGTGGAAGAGGGCGAGACCGAAGCGGTTGTCGATATGGTTACGCTGCTTGGCCGCATGCTGCGCTTCTCCGTCAGCAACCTAAGCAGATCGGTCACGATTGCGGAAGAAGTGCAGCATGTGAAGGATTATTTGACGATTCAGAAGTTCCGCTTCGAGGATCGGCTGGCCTTCGAGATCGTCGAGCAGCGCGCAGGAGATTTGCAGAACCTGTATTCGCCCAAGTTCATCCTTCAGCCGGTTGTTGAGAATGCGATCAAGCACGGGCTGGAAAAACGCAGAAAGCTCGAAATCCAAATTTCGATCGGACAGGAATTCGGCGCGCAGTCGGGCAATGTGGAAATGGTATTCCGCATTCGAGATAATGGGCCGGGCATATCGGCAGAGCGCCTCATGGAGCTGGAGAAGCTGCTGAAGAACGAATCGTTCCAGCACAAGAGCTCGCAATTCGGCTTAAGCAATGTGAATGCGAGAATCAAGATGATGCATGGTTCGGAACACGGTCTGCAAATGCATAGTATAGAAGGGCTTGGAACAGAAATCATCATCCGTATACCGATGAACACGCAGCCTTATGAGAACGGTCAGAATGAGCTTCCGGGGTGAGAGATGAACGATGAGAACGATCAGAACGTTAATTGTGGATGACGAGCCCCGCATTCGGAGGGGGATCGAGCGCCATGTCCAGTCTCTCGGGGAAGGCTGGGAGGTCGTAGCGACGGCGGGGGACGGCCGTGAGGCGCTGCAGCTTCTGCAGGAGCATGAAGGCGGGGTCGATCTGTTAATTACCGACGTGAAGATGCCGGAGATGGACGGCCTTACCTTAATCAAGGAAGCGAAGAAGTTATACCCGATCTATCCGATCCTCATAAGCGGCTTCGACGACTTCATTTACTTGCAGACCGCCCTGCGGGAAGGGGCTCTCGACTATATATTGAAGCCGCTCGACCGGGAGCAGTTCCGCAACCGGATGCTGGAGCTGCGCGACATTATTACACGGGATCGCTATCATGCCTTGACAAGAGGCGAGCTGGAGCGGGATACGGAAAAGCTGGCGAAGACACGTCAAATTCAGACCTTAAGCTATATTACGTCGGCGGATATTAACATGACGAATCTGGGCTGTTGGGTGGATGAGTTCCCGAGCGGTCAATATATTCTTCTGCTGGTCCGTCTGGACGCGCTGCCTGTCAAGACGAGAACGTATACGACCAGTGACTGGAAAGCGTACTTCTATGCGCTCGAAAATATTATTTCGGAGGTCGTTGAGACGGAGCTGGCTCATTCCGGTCGAACAGGCTGGTGTTACTTCGGCGGGGAATCAGACTTTTGGGTGCTCGTTCAGGGCGAGCAGTCGGATGTTGCGATAGAGGCAACGGCCAACCAGTTGGCAGAGCAAATACGAACCTCGATTCGATCGTACACTCCCTTCACGGTATCGATCGCTTATGGTCAGACCATCGAGGAGCTTTATCTTCTTCCGGAGGCTAAGCGCCAATCACTCGCGCGTATAAACTACCGTTATGTGTATGGCGGCAACCAAATATTCCATTCGATCGAACGGTCCGAGGAAGGCGATGCCGATCAGCATGGGAAGGAAGCGGCCATTCTCTCTCAGAAGCTGAAGCGGGCGGTCGATCAAGCGAACGAGGCTGAAGCGTTGAAGGCTTGCAAGCAATTTTTTGAACAGGTAGAGATGATGGAGAGTCCTTCCCGTATCCAGGCGGCTGTGCTCCATGCGGTTATATTGATTCATTCGGCCCTGCTGGAGAATACGAGGGGCTTGCCCGATTCGTCAGCGATTATGGATGAGATTCAGATGGTTAAGAGAGCCGCAAGCCTTCATGAACTGAAGTCTTGCACCTGGCATTTGGCCGAGTCGGTCATTCATGACATCATCAAGTCGCGACAGACAAGCAACGTCAAGGTGATCGATCAAGCTAAGCGTTGGATCACTAATCATGTTGCTGAGGATATTACGATAAAAAAAATCGCTGATCACGTCTATATGAATCCGACTTACTTCAGTGAATATTTCAAGATGCAGACCGGAGAGACGGTGCTCGATTTTCTCACGCGGCTTCGTATTGATCATGCGAAAGAGCTGCTGCGGGACACGCGGCTTAAGCTGCATGATATTAGCGGCAGAGTAGGCTATCAAGACGTCAAATATTTCAGCAAGCTGTTCAAGCAGAAGCTAGGGATGACGCCATCCCAATATAGAGAATCTACCAATGATGAACCGAAGGGAGCAGGCAAAGATGACGACGAGCAATAAATTCGCATGGACATGGAAGATCAAGGAGGAATGTCTGGAGGAATACGTGAGGATGCATCTGGACCCTTGGCCGGAAATCATGAGCGAGCATTCCCGAGCAGGCATACGCAATTATTCGATCTTCCAGAACGGCAATCAGTTCTTCTATTGCTTTGAATGCGACGATGTGGAAGAGGCGTTCCGGCTCATCGCGGAGAGCGAGGCATGCAATCGCTGGAACGCGATTACGTCGACGATGGTCGAGGGATCATTCGACTTCCATGAGGCAGAGCCGATCAAGCCGATGAGAGAAGTATTTTACTTGAAATAAGCGATAGCAGCCAGCAGAACCAAAGACGGGCCGATGCCTGACTTTGGTTCTATTTAATTTATAGGAAGTAAGGCGACATCCGATTCACCTTGGTTAACGAATCTAGAACATCTTATTTGCGAATTTAAACGGTTATTTGCCTTCTAACGAATCCAGCAAACCTTATTTAACCAAAATGAAGCGTAACGGCAAGGATTAGGTTGGAATAAGAATCGCTCGATTCGTAATGAACCGTTTTAGAGAGAGAAACAGTAAATATCGCTTTTATAATTCGTTACGTGGAATAAAAATCACAACTAAGCACTAAATAGAACCCGAATCCTCTCCCCCCAACCCGAGCATTGTCACCTTATGACCTTCCTTTGTTGCTGATAAGATGTAGCCATAAGGGCCGGAGTGCCAAGCGTAAAGACAGACATAAGGGGGTAAGCCGGGGATGGCGAATACAGAATATGTACTTGAACTGAGTGGAATTACGAAAGTATTTCCTGGGGTTAAGGCGCTTAATGACGTTTATTTCAAGCTGAGACCGGGTGAAATTCACGCCTTAATGGGGGAGAACGGAGCGGGCAAGTCAACGTTCATCAAAGTGATAACCGGCGTCTATTCGCCTGACGGCGGCGAGATGTACTTAGACGGTGAGAAGGTGGAGTTTCACCACCCGACGGATGCGCAGAAACGGGGAATCGCAGCTATCTATCAGCATGTTACATGTTACCCTGATCTGAGCGTCACCGAAAATATATTCATGGGTCACGAGAGGGTACAGCGAGGAACGGGCCGTATCCTATGGAAGGAAATGCATGAGGAAGCGGGTCTGCTGCTGGGGGAGCTTGGCGCAGCCTTCAGTCCTAAGACGATGATGGGCGCGCTTAGCGTTGCGGAGCAGCAGATTGTCGAGATAGCGAAGGCGCTGTCGGTGGATGCGAAGATTATTATAATGGACGAACCGACTGCGGCGTTGACCAAGAATGAGAGCGAAGAGCTATACCGGATAACGGAGCGCCTGCGGGATAAGGGCGCAGCCATTATTTTCATCTCGCATCGGTTCGAGGATATGTACCGTCTTGCCAGCAAAGTGACGGTATTCCGGGATGCCAAATATATCGGCACATGGAATGTCGATGAAATTTCGAATCATGACTTAATTATCGCTATGGTAGGCAGAGAGATTTCGCAGTTGTTCCCGAAGAAGGAAGCCGTACTCGGCGAAGAGCTGCTGCGCGTGGAGGGACTTGGGAGAACCGGCTATTACGCTGACGTATCCTTTGCGCTTCGCCGGGGAGAAATACTCGGCTTGACGGGGCTCGTCGGCGCAGGGAGAACGGAAGTATGCCAAGCGCTATTCGGGATCGAGAAGCATGACAAAGGCAACATCCAGTACAAAGGAAAGCCGCTGCAGCTTCGAAATCCGCGCGAAGCCATGCGCCACGGCATCGGCTATTTGCCGGAGGATCGGCAGAAGCAAGGGCTCGTCCTGCAATGGGGGATCGGACGCAATGTATCGCTGCCGACGCTTGAGAAGTTCGCCGCTCAAGGTGCGATTAACTTCCGCAAGGAGCTGGAGTCTGCGAAGCGCTTGGCAGAGAAGGTGAACGTCAAGGCGAAGAGCGTGTTCGATCTGGTCAGCTCGCTATCGGGAGGCAATCAGCAGAAGGTCGTATTCGCCAAGTTATTGAATGCCGAACTGGACGTGCTCATCCTTGATGAACCGACCAAAGGGGTCGATGTAGGGGCGAAGTCGGCAATCTACGAAATGATCAGCGATCTCGCATGCTCGGGTTACGGGGTCATCCTTGTATCGTCCGAAATGCCGGAAATCATCGGCATGTGCGATCGGGTAGCAGTGATGCGAGAAGGACGCATTACAGCTATGCTTGACCGCGAGGGCTTGACGCAGGAGGCCATTCTGTCGGCCTCGATGGACGGAACAGCGGACGAGGAGGCGAGCGCATGAAACCAATAACACAACCTGCCGCCCCCATTGCTGAAACCCATCCTGAGAAAACATCTGTAAGCGCTATGATTGCGAAGTTCAGGGAGCTAGGTCTGCTCCTCTTCATCATTCTGATGTCGCTTGGCGTACAGCTTCGTAATCCAAGCTTCCTCACTTGGGAGAACATCAATGACATTGCAACGAATACGGCCATTCTCGCTATTCTGTCCGTAGGCATGATGCTCGTCATCATTACGCGCGGAATCGACCTTTCAATAGGCGCAACGCTTGCCTTATCGGGCATGGTTGCCGCGCTTACGGTTAAGCAAATGCCGGATATGCATCCAGCGCTCGTATTAGCAATCGGTATTGGAGTTGGGCTCTTATGCGGCATGGTGCTAGGTTTCCTAGTAGCGTGGGTTAATATCCTTCCGATTATCGCGACGCTCGGAATGATGAACGTATTCCGCGGTTTAACCTTCGAGACGAGCGGAGGCAAGTGGGTCAGTGCCCATCAAATGCCTGCCAGCTTCAAGGAGATCGCTACAGGAAGCTTGCTTGGCATCAATAACCTCATAGCCATAGCCATTGTCATCTATATCGCCGCTTACTATTTTGTAAGCTACACGCGGACGGGAAGAAGAATTTATGCGATCGGGAGCAACCCCGATTCGGCAATGATAAGCGGCATTCGTACGGGACGAATTCTGTGGCTCGTCTACACGATCATGGGCGGGCTCTCCGGACTTGCCGGCGTTCTCTGGGTATCCAAGTTCGCATCGGCGCAGGGCGATACGGCTTCGGGCTATGAGCTCAGCGTCATTGCGGCATGTGTGCTTGGCGGTGTCAGCATCGCTGGAGGCGTCGGCAAAATATCGGGCATTATCCTTGGATCGATATTGCTTGGCATTCTGAATAACGCGATGCCGATGATCAACATCTCTCCCTTCTGGCAAATGTTCATACAAGGGTCGATCATCCTGATCGCCGTATTGATCAACGCCATGGTAAAGCGCGGGCTTGACCGAAATAACCTGATGAGGAGGAAAATCTAGCGATGGAACCTCGAGTGATTGCCGGCAAAAAAGATTTTTCTCTGAAGGGTTTTTTCCTCCAATGGGAGTGGTTGCTTGTTCTGATCATAATAGCGGTGTTCATTATGAACATGAATCTATCGGAATATTTCCTGGACTATAACAATCTGCGCGACGCGACGATGGGTTTTCTGGATAAAGCGTTCATCGTGCTGCCGATGGTGTTCATTATTTTAATGGGAGATATCGATATTTCCGTCGGATCGATCGTGGCGTTGTCGTCGGTTATTATGGCCGATCTGTACAACCACGGCGTTCCGATGGAGCTGGCCGTACTGATTTGTCTCGCTGTCGGCGCGCTCTGCGGCTGGGTTAACGGCATGCTGATCGTCAGGTTCAAGGAGCTCTCTTCGGTTATTGTCACGCTCGCAACGATGATTATTTATCGCGGCATCGCCTATATTTTGCTCGAAGACCAGGCGTCGGGCAGCTTCCCGTCATGGTTCAAGTTTCTTGGCTGGGACTATATCGGCGGCATCCCGTTCATCCTTATTGCGTTTGCTGCAGCCGTTATTATATTCGCTTATTTGCTGCACAAGACAACGTTCGGCAGGAAAGTATACGCCATTGGCAACAATCCGACGGCCGCGCTGTATTCCGGCGTTCCCGTAGACCGAATCAAGGTTATCGTATTCACCTTGGCCGGACTAATGGCTGCTGTTACTGCCTTGTTCCTTACCTCCCGAATGGGCAGTACTCGCCCTAACATTGCAACAGGCTATGAGCTTGAAGTTATTGCGATGGTTGTACTCGGAGGGATAAGCACGGCTGGAGGCAAAGGAAGGCTGATCGGCGCGATACTTGCCGTGTTCCTGATCGGCTTCCTTCGTTACGGGCTCGGTCTTGTCAACGTATCGGCCCAGTCGCTGCTCATTATTTTAGGCTTATTGTTAATCGTCGCGGTTGCCATTCCGCAATTGAAGACGCGCGTCGGCGCCAGCAGCAAGACGACTTGATCCGCGATACGATTCGGCTATTGCAGCCGATTGTATATATAATAAGAGTAGAAAAAGGGAGGAAACAAATGTGAAAAAGGCATTATCCATCATCGTGGCTACCGTAATGTTAATGACTCTTATCGCAGCATGCAGCAACAACTCCGGGGAAGGCTCTTCGAATGGCGAGGGTGAAGGCGCAGGGGGCAAACAGAAATATGCCATTATATTCAAAAATACGGGCAACCCCTACGGCGAGAAGGAAATGGATGGCTACAAGAAAGCGATCGAAGAGCTTGGCTACGAAGCGATCTTGAAGGCGCCTGATCAGCCGACTGCCGAAGCGCAGATTACGATGATCGATGAGCTTATTTCGCAGAAAGTGAATTCCATTGCAATTGTCGGCAACGATCCCGATGCGCTTCAGCCAGCGCTGGAGAAAGCGATGAAAGCCGGCATTAAAGTGCTGTCGCTCGACTCCGCGGTCAATGCGAAAAGCCGTCTCGTCCATGTCAATCAAGCCGATCCGGAACGTATTGGCCGCACGCTCATTCAAGGTGTCGTAGAGATGATCGGCGGTTCAGGCGAGATCGCGATTCTTAGCGCAACATCGCAAGCAACGAACCAGAATACTTGGATCGAATGGATGAAGAAGGAACTGGAAGATCCGAAGTACGCGGATGTTAAGCTTGTGAAGGTAGCTTACGGCGACGACCTGCGCGATAAGAGCGTATCCGAGACGGAAGCGCTGCTGAAGTCGTACCCGAACCTGAAGGGCATTATTGCACCGACGACGGTTGGTATCGCGGCAGCAGGCAAAGTGCTTACGGACAAAGGATTGAAAGGCAAGGTACAGCTAACGGGTCTTGGGCTGCCGAGCGAGATGGCGGAATACATTGAGACGGGCATCTGCCAATGGATGTACCTGTGGAATCCGATCGATGTAGGTTATTTGGCAGGCTATGCAGCAGACGGACTTGTTAATGGCAAAATTACGGGCAAAGTAGGAGAGAAAGTAAGCGCGGGTACGCTTGGCGAGAAAGAGATCGTACAAGACGGCGACGGCACGCAAATTATGCTTGGCGATCCGTTCAAATTCGATGCAAGCAATATCGCGGAATGGAAAACCGTTTATTAATAGGAGTATCAAAGTGAACGATATACTTTCCTATATTTCAAAGAACAGGCTGCAGAGGCAGCCTGTTTTTTTTCATGCTGGGAAGTCTAAGGTGCGTGTAATTGCATTTCGTCGAACTAATATAGTAAGGTTGCCGACAAGGTCGCATTTAGTTGCGTTTCGTCAAACTAATCAGCCTTATTGAACCCAGGAAGCTAAAACCGCCTCATTAGTTTCCTGAAATCAAACTAAATGAGGTGATATATGCGAAAACGATGTATTAGTTGATCAAAATGCAACTATCGAACGGTGTCCGACGTTGATACCCGCTGGCGGGCTACATTCCCACGCAAATTCATCAAATCTGCTTGCGAAAAAATGGTTTCCTCAGCGTACATGATCTGCTATGATAGGATGGCAACGACTTATTAAATGCGTTTAATAAGTGTCGTGATAGAAGGCGGTGATCCTTATGAACGAGTTGCTCGCGACTCCAGAAGAGACGAAAAAAACGATTTTGCGCGGAATACGCTCCACGTTGTTGGCGCTTGGAAGTGCCACGAAAGCAGAGCTGAGCGACAAGCTGCGATTAAGCTTTCCGACCATCAGCAAGTTTCTGACCCAGATGGAGCGGGACGGGGAGCTGCTGGCCGTCGGTCTTGACGATTCCAGCGGCGGAAGAAGAGCGCAGCGATATGCGTACAATCCGGAGCATATGCTTGGGCTGGCGATTTTTCTAGAGCGAACAGAGACGAACTACATGATCTTTAATTGTATAGGGGAAGTGAAGGAACAAGGGCAAACGTCGAGCTTCCTGCTTGATAATATCGAGAGTCTGACTCTCCGGATCGAGGAGATCGTGCGCAGCGAGCCGCGAATAAAGTCACTGTCCATCGGCGTGCCGGCTTCGGTTCGGAATGGTCGGCTTATCTATATTCCCGGCTATGCGCAGTTCCAAGATTTTGATCTGAAAAAGCATTTCGAGGATCGTTTATCCATCCCGGTCGTCGTAGAGAACGATATGAACGCGGCTGTGCTTGGTTACAACGACACTCGGGGAGTGAAGGATGATGGCTCCTCCTTGGTCTACTTGTACCTTGGCAACAACGGCCCCGGTGCCGGTATTATGATGAATGGCGCACTGGTGCGTGGCAGCTCCTATTTCTCAGGGGAAGTATCCTTTGTACCTCAGTATGATAAAAGCAACTTCCTGCAAGCTTTGGATAAGGGAAGCGGCTTGGAGACGGAAGAAGAGCGAGAAACAGCAAGAGTAGATGCGATTAGTCGGCTTGTTGCGGCGTTCTCGGCGATTCTTAACCCGCATGCGTTTATTTTCTGCGATGACGAAGTAAATGAAGCGATGATTAGCCGCATTGCGGCAAGCAGCGCGGCATTTATTCCAGCAGAGCATCTCCCTAAGCTCGCGGCAAGCGATTGGCGGCAAGATTATTTGTACGGCTTGCAGCACTTAGGACTTGATCTTATGATTTCCAGAACTAAAGGATAATAGATAACAGGAGAAGAAAACATTATGGCAACGATATTTTTGATTATTATATATTTGGCTTTCATCAGCTTGGGACTGCCTGATTCCTTGCTCGGCGCTTCTTGGCCGATTATGCAGAAGGACTTTGGAGCGCCGCTTGAAACGGCAGGCGTCATTTTTATGGTTATAGCGGCATGCACGATCGTGTCCAGCCTTATAAGCGGGACGGTGCTGCGACGATTCGGAACGGGCAAAGTAACGCTTGTCAGCTGTATTATGACGGCTGGCGCACTGCTTGGCTTCGCCGTATCTCCATCGCTTGTATGGTTAATGCTGTGCGCGATACCGCTCGGAATAGGCGGAGGTTCGGTAGATGCCGGGCTGAACAACTACGTGGCAGCCCATTATAAGGCTCATCATATGAGCTGGCTGCATTGCTTTTGGGGAGTAGGAGCAACGCTTGGGCCGATCATTATGGCTCCCTTTATCGCTGGGCAGAATGAATGGAGACAAGGGTACTTTATGGTTGCGGGCATTCAATTTGTACTCGTAATCATCCTCTTTGTCACATTGCCATTGTGGAAACGCGCAGGCAAAGACGGCCTTGAAGCGTCTCATGAAGAGGCAGAACATGCAATGGCGGAGGAGAATGAAGAAGGCGAAGCTCCCGTTAAGCCGCTGCAGGTAAAGGGAGTGAAGCTGGGACTGCTTTCCTTCCTGTTTTATTGCGCAGTGGAATCAACGATGGGTCTATGGGGAGCCAGCTTTTTAGTTAATGTGAAGGACATGACCGCGGCATCTGCGGCGCAATGGGTTTCTTTGTTTTACGCAGGCATCACGATTGGCAGGTTTATAACCGGCTTCATCACGTTCAAGATAAGTAACCGCATGCTCATCCGGGTAGGGCAGGCAGCCGCTGTAATCGGTGCGGCGCTCATGTTCCTGCCGCTTCCGACGATGTTCTCGCTTGCGGGATTTATGATCGTAGGCCTCGGTCTTGCGCCGATCTATCCATGCATGCTGCACGAGACGCCTGAACGGTTCGGGAAGAAAAATTCCCAGACGATTATGGGCTACCAAATGGCCGTAGCTTATACGGGAAGCACCTTTATGCCGCCGCTGCTCGGGTTTCTGGCCGCTTTCGCGACAATCGGCATTTTCCCAGCGTATATCGTCATTTGCGCTCTAGCGATGCTGTTATTCTCGGAGCGGCTGAACGTTATGCTGAAGAAGAAACGCCACACTAGAGCGAATAACCGCAATAGTATCACCACGTAGGCATGAAACATAATTTGTCGCTAAGTCGTCTTTGAATGCAGGGGGTGGCTTCATGTTGAAATTCAGAACGATAAGTATCGTTGTTCTTCTATGGTCAGCTTTGACCGTCGCGGGCTGTGCATCGAATCATAATGAATCGATCTTGCCATCGGATGAGCCGAAGCCGAAGCAGGCAGAGGACAATCGGGCGATCGAAGGAACGAGTGTTACAACGAAGATCGTGGCAAGCGAGAAGGTGCTGCCTGCGGACTTTAATGAGGCTTCATTCAGAAGGGAAATCGCGCCGCACTACGAATATATGGCGACGAAATCAACAGATGAAACGCAATATGAGAAGGCGTGGAGCTACTATAGGTTCGAAGAGAAGCAGCCAGAAGTGAACCATGAGCAAAACGATACCTACTTCATCGGCGTTCACGAATCGGGAACTTGTCCATACGAGACAGGCGAGGTTTCGCTTCGCGCAGACGGACAGGCGCTCGTTGTCATGCTCGTTGGAACAGGGAGCTATTGCACCGCCGATGCAAGGCCAAGGACGTTCGTGATCGAGCTTAATAAGGAGCAATCGAAGGCTATCAGAGAAGTCGTCATTATCGAGAGCGATACCGAGACGATCGTTCCGTTATCTGACGTGCTATAGGTACGAGATTGTTGGCTCGGCTAACATACGGTACTGCCCCGGCGTGATACCGATCTCGCGTTTGAACAAGCTGCAAAATTGAGCATCGGTAGAAAATCCGCATTCCATCGCGATGACCGACACCTGAAGCGGGGAATGGTGCAGCAACGTCTTCGCACGCTCCAGCCTGCGCAGCAAAATATATTGAGTCGGCGAGACGCCAAGCTTCTCCTTGAAGAGATGGCGGAAGCGGTCATAGCTATAGCCGTATTGCGCGGCCAGCGACTGCAGATCGATCTTCTGCAGTGAATATTCATCCATGTACGCTTGCGCGTAACGGATAATATCTCCGCGATCATCCGTTTCCTCGGAAGGGTGCGTGCGGAATAGCTCTATGAATAGCTCGGAAGCTATCGTATTTAACATCTGCTTATACATGCTTCTTTTGTTTTGAAGCTCAAAGTCGAGTTTATGAAGCAAGTGAAGGATGGGCCTCGACGGCGCATCACGATAGACTCCCTCAACGAGCGGCGGCGAATCGCTGCTAATAAGACCGGTGAACATCACATGCAGTTGAGACGTTGCACGCTCCTCATGGACCGTGCAGGGAGCGATAATGGCGTAATCTCCGGAGGAGAAGCTATATTCCTCTTGTCCAATCCTCGTTGTCCCATGCCCGTTCACATAATAAACAATTTCGTAACAGGGATGGTAATGCGGTCCGATAAACTCTTGCTTGGCCCGTATAGCCCGGTAAAAAAAATCAAACGACACTGTCATAGATCGTTTCTCCCATCTCCGTACGAATTAGCCAATTCGTGATAGATCGTAACCTGTTAATACTACTGCCGTTGCCCAAATATTCGTAGAATGAGATCAGTATACCATAGCTGGATGGGATCGTTCATGATACGAATGGAGGTTGCAATGATGCAAAAAAAATTCCCTGACTTATCTACGGAACAACGCGTACGGAAGCTCGAATGGCCAAGCGGCAAGGTGAAAATGGTGCTCGACACCGACACGTTCAACGAGATCGACGACCAATTCGCGGTCATCTATTCCTTGCTGTCGCCTGAACGGATACAATTGCAAGCGCTTTATGCCGCTCCGTTCTATAATGACCTGTCCACGGGACCGAAGGACGGCATGGAGAAGAGCTATCATGAAATCATACGCATCTTGAAGTTGATGGACCGTGAAGATGTACCCGTATATCGGGGTTCGGAGAGCTATCTTCCGGAGTCATATACCCCTGTTATCAGCGACGCGGCAAATGATCTTGTCCGTCGTGCGATGGCTTGCGACCCGAGTGATCCGCTCTACGTCGTGGGTATCGGGGCGATATCGAATATCGCTAGCGCGATTTTGCTAGAGCCGTCCATCATCGAAAGAATCGTTGTCGTCTGGCTTGGCGGACATGCGCTGGAATGGCCGGATACGAGAGAGTTCAACCTGCAGCAGGACTTGCATGCATCCAGAATCGTATTCGATTGCGGCGTTCCGCTCGTTGTCATACCATGTATGGGCGTTGCTTCCAACTTGCGGACGACGCTATCGGAGGTGCGGGATTATGTAAGACCGTCCGGTTCAGTCGGCGAGTACCTCTACGAAACCTATCGCAATTGCAAGGAAGATCACTACGGCTACTCGAGGGTGATTTGGGATATTTCCGTCGTCGCTTGGCTTGTTCAACCCGAGTGGGTTCCATCGCACTTGATTCAGAGTCCTCGCATATCGGACGACTATCGCTGGAGTTTCGATACGACAAGGCATTTGATCCGCTACGCCTCCTATATCGATCGCGATGCCGTGTTCAGCGATTTGTTCAGGAAGCTGGAGCTGGCCAGCCGGAAATGAGAGAAAGGGCGGTACAGGGTGCTTACCTGTACCGCCCTTTTTCGATGGTCTAGTATCGTTACGTACGAACCGGCTGCTTCTCGATTGCAGCCACAGTGGCATTAATACGGCGGATGAGCTCGGGATCGAATTTATGCTGACGCTCGTAAGTGAGAAGGCCGTTAACTTCCTGCTCGACATCATAAAGCTGCGTATAGCAAAAAGCGCAAATATAAGGGTTTTCCAACAGTGCCAGCGTCAAGCCTTCATAACGGCTAAGGAATTCCTCCTCCGTACGCGGACGGTTGCCATAGCCCCAGCTCTTCTGATCGGTCTGACCCGGATTCCACCATATGCCGCCGTACTCGCTAACGAAGTAAGGCTGGCCATCGTATTTCTGGCGATCCGGGAAGGTGACATACCGGTCTCCGCCGCTTCGCATCGTTTCGTAATGTTTGGCAAATTCGACTGGATCCTGATCATAGTCATGAACGTCGAATATATCGGTAACGACATGGAAGTTGCCGCTTGTATCAATAACCGGCCGGGTAGCATCCAGCGACTTCGTCACTTGATAAGTGATGCGAAGCACCTCGTCGTTTTGGCGTGTTCCCTGCGGACCATCCCATGTTTCATTGAACGGGCACCAGCCCACGAGAGCGGGACTGTTATAGTCGCGTTTAACAATTTCAATCCACTCCGGCAAAAATTGCTGCAGCCCCTTTGCCGTAGAAATATCAAGTCCCCAGTTCGCATGCTCGCCCCATACGATGTAACCCAATTGGTCGGCCCAATACAAGAAGCGCGCTTCAAATACTTTCTCGTGAAGGCGTGCGCCGTTAAAGCCCAGGCTCATGGACAATTCAATGTCTCTCTTCAAATGTTCATCCGTAGGAGCGGTATAAATCCCTTCCGGGTAAAAACCTTGGTCCAGCACCAAACGTTGGAATACAGGTTTGCCGTTAATGAGGATCGCGTTATTGTCCCATTTCACGGAGCGCAGACCGAAATAGCTTGTTACCGCATCGATTGTTTTGCCGTTATGCTGGATTGACAAGGTGAGATCGTAAAGGTTCGGTGAACCGATATCCCACAAATGGCTTTCCGACAGTTGTACCGTTAGGCGTCCTTGTTTGCCATTCACGACAGCAGACTGCCTGCCTACCGTTTGGCCGCCGAATTGCGCTTCCACGGCAAACGTGAGGCCATCGGCTCCAATGAATTCGCCTTCAACATGAAGCGCTTGATTGTCGGCGTCCGGAGTCAGCTTGAACGACTGAATATATTGCTGGGGCACTGACTCCAGCCACACAGTCTGCCAAATCCCCGTTGTTCTCGTATAGTCGCATCCATGCGAATGATACATGCTCGATTGCTTGCCGCGAGGCTGAAGTCCGGAACGCACATCGTCCTCTGCGCATACGGTCAATACGTTGATGCCGGCATGAAGCAGATGCGTGATCTCCAGCGAAAAGGAGGCGTAACCGCCGCGATGCGTGCCGGCGGACTTGCCGTTCACCCAAACCTCGGTTTCGTAGTCAACCGCTCCAAAATGCAGCAGGATGCGGTTGCCCTCCCATTCCGTTGGAACTTGGATTGCCTTGCGATACCAGACGGCAGGCATGAAGTCCTTGTTCTCAATGCCCGAAAGCTTGCTCTCCGGACAGAAAGGAACGATAATTTTGTCTTTTAACGCGGAAGCTTCGAACAGATTGCGATGTTTCCCGCTTTTGCCATGATCGATTTCAAATTCCCATTCGCCGTTCAAGTTCAGCCACTCGGAGCGGACCATCTGCGGACGCGGATATTCGGGTCGGGGTATGGAATAACTGGTTGCTGACATCATAATCCTCCTTAAAATAAATACTTAATTTAAAAGTTAATATAAAACTGCATATTAAATGGTTTCTACTTAAAAAGAGTATAAATAAACGATTGCATAGCTGTCAATCAGTAAAATTCAAGCGAATTCCGTCTATATGATTAACTTTAACGTTAATTTAAAGAAATCCGACTGAACACGCGCCGATTCTGCAAAAGAGCAATCTTATATTAAACCTTATTTGACGGCTGATGTAAATCGAAAAATAGGTAGGTATTCCCTGTAAACCCTTGAATTACTTGAAATGGCTTCACCTCAAGGGCGGCATAGGAGTATTTCTCCATTTCCTGACGATTAACGGATATATCCGTTGCCCAATGGACTTTGTAAACCCTTTCTTCATGAATTAAGATGGAAAAAGTTTATAGATGTGAAGGGGAGGGATTCGAATTAGTCCGGTTAAGCGTTACTTGGTTTGGGCCAAACCGTATTGGGGGACGATCGGTTTTATCATTCTGCTCGGCATCATTCAGTTTATCGCGCCGCTCTCTGCTCCGATTTATACGCAAATTTTAATCGATGACGTGCTCGCCGGAGAAGGCGGGGTGGGGCTCTATTCAATTATTGGCATCATGCTCGCAATTTTGTTGATCGGCGTAATCGTCAATTTCGGCAGACATTACTACTCGGCCATTCTTGGCAATCGGATGATGAAGGATCTTCGGGATCAGCTCTACTATCATCTGCAAAAGATGCCCGTAAGCTTCTACGACCAACGTCAGGTAGGCGGCATCTCCTCCAGAGTCATTCATGATATCGGTGGCGCGCAAAACTTGATTGGCGGAGGTATTATCAACCTCGTGCTCGATTTGTTAATGGTCCTTTTTGCAGGATTTCTACTATTTCGAATGAATGCCTTCCTGGCTATATTGTCTCTTGCCATCTTGCCTTTCTACTATTTGTCCTTTACGAATATGAATGTTCATATCCGTCTGGCATGGCGTTCCGTCCATAGACAGATGGAGCGCATATCGGGAACGCTTGTCGAGCGGATGGCGGGCGTTCGAATCGTGCAGGCGTTCAACGGCGAGCGGCAGGAACGGGAGCGGTTCGGCAAGCAAGGGAAGCAGCACTACAAGCTTACGTTGTCGGCCCATTTCTTCTCCAATGTATTAGGCAGACTTAGCGAGACCTTTGCCCATGTCGGCGGCGTTATGATCTGGCTTGTCGGCGGAAGCCTAGTGCTGGCCGGCAAAATGACGGCAGGCGAAATCATTGCTTTTCAGATGTTACTTGGCAATTTGTACGGTCCAATCCAGCGTTTCGCGGACGTGAACGTAACAATTCAGAACTCGATTACGAATATCGAGCGAATCTTCGAGGTGCTGGACGAGAAGCCCGCAATCGTAGAGTCGGAGAAGGCGCTGCCGATGCCGACTTGTGAGGGGCATGTCGTGTTCATTAACGCTTCTTACAACTATATGACCCGGAACGTTACTTTCCAGCAGCCGGGAGGCGGAACGAACAATCCGGATTTGATTGAGCGGGAACATGCGCCGAAACGATTTTTTTGGAAACCTACGAACGTGAATCCGCTCCCGCCGCAAATTTCATATGAAGAAAGGCAGGGCATAAAGGATATTACGTTCGAAGCGAAATCCGGCGAAGTGATTGCGCTTGTCGGACCGAGCGGAGCCGGCAAGTCGACGTTGATTAATTTGATCCCTAGATTCTATGACGCAACCGAAGGCGCAGTCATTATCGACGGCAACGATGTGCGTGACTACAAGCTGGACGATCTTCGCCGGCATATCGCTTTAGTGCTGCAGGACAATATTTTATTCTCCGGATCGATTAGGGAAAATCTTGTTTACGGCAGGCCTGAAGCGACCGAGGAAGAGGTTATTGCAGCTGCACTGGCAGCAAACGCCGATGCATTCATTCGAGAATTTCAAGATGGCTACGATACGATCATTGGCGAGAGAGGCATGCGCCTGTCGGGAGGACAGAAGCAAAGGCTGGCGATTGCGAGAGCCATTCTGAAGGATCCGAAAATATTGATTTTGGACGAAGCGACCTCCGCACTCGATTCGGAATCGGAAGCCATGGTGACGGAAGCGCTTGAGCGTCTGATGGAAGGAAGAACGACGTTCATCATCGCCCATCGGCTAGCAACCGTCGTACGCGCCAATCAAATACTCGTCATCGATCATGGCGAGATTGTACAGAGAGGCAGTCATCGCGCGCTGCTTCGCGAAGGCGGGCTCTACCGCAAGCTTTACGAGCAGCAGCTAAAGGCGATGAAGCCGGAAGAACTGACAGGTCTGGCTCAATAAACAAGATAGAAAGCCTGAAGGGTAAGCAGCCCTTCAGGCTTTTTTATTCATTGTCCCCATACACTATAGGGAATGACAATGTGACCGTACGGGGGGAATCCAAGATGGTTGTAACGCCAGACGTGCCAGATCTTCCATATAAATGGGTCAAAGGCTGCAAAATGTTCGAGTTGATTGCCGAGCCGGTCGAACGAGAGCTGTTGCCTGGGTTGTTCATGAAAGGCTGGGGCTATAACGGCTCGTTGCCTGGACCAACGATACGGGTTGTACAAGGTGATTGGGTCATTATTCGTGTCTATAATCGGTTGCCTGAAGCGACAAGCGTTCATTGGCATGGCCTTGATGTGCCGAATGGGATGGACGGCGTGCCTTGCGTCGAGCCTTCACCCAAGATCGAGCCTGGCCATTATTTTGATTACACGTTTCAAGTAACGAATCCGCCGGGCACGCATATGTATCACAGTCATTATGAAACGATTATTCAAGAGCTAATGGGGTTATGCGGCGCTTTTATTATCGAGGATCCGACTGAATACCGCTTTGGATGCGACTATTTCATTATGCTGCAAGAATTTCATCTTGCCGGCCTGCCCAAAGGGGAGCTAAAGACGGGGGCATATGAGGTTGCTCCGTTAATGGACGGGTTTAACTTTTTTACTATGAACGGCCGCTGCTATCCGCATGTGACGCCTCTTGCGGTCAAGTATGGAGAGTATGTGCGTATTCGACTTGGCAGCATCGGCATGAACGCTCATCCGATCCATCTTCATGGCCATCAGTTTTGGGTGACGGCAGCGGATGGCAATCCGATTCAGCGAAACGCGCAGTGGAGGAGAAATACGATCGCGGTAGCTAGCGGTACGACTTACGATATCGAATTTGCAGCCAATAATCCGGGTGTGTGGCCGTTGCATTGCCATATGCCGCATCATACGTCGAATAATTTTACGAAGCAAACGGGCGGGATGTTTACAACGGTAGTATATGTAGGGGGAAGCACCGAACGGTAGCTAGCCGCACGAGCTTGAAATAGCAGCCTGCGCTGTGTCAAAATGATCAATATCGATTGTCGATTAGTTTTGAATACATACGTTTATTGTTTGTTTGACTCATAGAAATAAGAATTTGCAGGAGGCCGCGTTATGTTCGCATCGCAAAGAAGGGATAAAATTATGGCTTGGTTACAACAACATGAGCAGCTAGTGGTCAAGGAACTGGCGAAGGAGCTGGGCGTATCGGAGGGAACGCTTAGGACCGACCTTCGCATGCTGGAGGAGGAAGGAGCGATCGAGAGGACGCATGGCGGGGCCGTGCTCGCGAAGCGGAAGCCGACCTACCGGGAAAGCGGCGCACCGTCGCGAAGCGAGATGAATTATGAGGAGAAGCTTGCGATCGGAGCACTGGCGGCGACGCTTGTATCTAAGGGGCAGTGCATCCTGCTGGATGCCAGCTCGACGGTGCTCGAGGTTGCAAAAGCGCTTGTTGGACTGGATTACATTACGGTTGTCACGAACGGACTCGATGCCGCGATGGTTCTGAACCAGAATCCGCGCATTAACGTCATTCTGATCGGGGGCGTGCTTCGTTCCGGCTCAAGGTCGATCGAAGGCGTGCTCGGCAAAGGCATATTGGACAGCATCCATGGCGACTTGTTCTTTACTTCTGCCGAGGGGGTCAGCATCGAGGAAGGGATGACGGATTTCAGCCTATACGAGGCCGAGCTTAAGAAAAGGATGGCTGCGAACGCACGCAAAACGATCGCGCTTGCGGACCATACGAAGCTCGGCCGGCGGGCGATTGCGACATCGGTAGCTTTCGATGAGATCGATACGCTCATCACGGATGCGAAGGCCGATTCCGTATACTTGAAACGGATTAGCGGCGTACGGGTCTTGATAGCGGCAGCAAACGGCGATAAATAACGATCATATAATCACGAATGCAAATGGCGACAACCGAACACAATCGTTGACATATGAAGGCAAACGGCAGGACAATAGAGGCAGCATATAACGAAGGAGGATATGAATCATGCTGCTTGATCATATTGACGGATACATTATCGATTTGGACGGAACGGTATACAGGGGGTACGCCGCCATTGAAGGTGCGCGGGAGGCGATTGCCGCGCTCCGCGAGCGACAGCTGCCCATCGTATTCCTGAGCAATCGCGGAAATATATCCCGTGCGATGTGCCAGGAAAGACTTGCGCGAATGGGGATTGAAGCAAGGCCGGAGGAAATATTGCTGACCTCGACTGTCGTGGGTCAATACTTGCAGACGCATGAGCCAAATGCGAAAGTATGGACCTTAGGTGATCGCGGATTGCGGGAGGAGCTTGCCGCGCAAGGCGTTACATTGGCGGAACAGCCTGAGGATGCGGATAAGCTGGTTATCACGCTTCATGAAACGTTGACATACGAGGATCTCAACGATGCCTTTCGTGCTGCACGCAGCGGCGCAGAGATCATAGCCACGAACGAAGACAAGTCGTTCCCCGGTGAGTTCGGCGAAGCGATTGACGTTGCTGGCATGATTGCCGCGATCGTAGCGACGACCGGCCAGCAGGTGAAGCTTGTTATCGGCAAGCCGTCGCGCTATATGGCGGAGGCGGCGTTGCAGGCACTGGGCTTGCCGCCGGAGCGCTGTCTGGTTATAGGCGACAGTCTCGCATCGGACGTCGCGCTGGGCAAGCGTGCCGGCATGCGGACTGCACTTGTGCTAACGGGCTCCGTGACGAGAGAGCAAGGGGAGAACGCGGCGGATAAGCCGGATATGATATGGCATTCGCTAGCGGATCTGAAGCTAGAGCTCGAGCGGAAGGAGCTAAGCGCATGAGCGATTTTTTGAGTGAAATCAGAGAGGCGGCGGCACAGATCGAGGGCTTCGACCCGAAGACGCTTGAGTTGGGGCCAATCGTTCTTGCGGCTGGTGCTTCGCGGCAAGTCGCTCCTTACTTGAAGGAACGCGGCTATAAGCAAGCAGCGATCGTCGTAGATGATACAACCTACGAAGTTGCAGGCCGACGACTATATGATGCAATCGTTACAGAAGGCATTTCGGCGCAAGTGACGAAGATTACGCCGAACAAGCAAGGCGATGTGATCGCTGACGAAGCTTCCGTCGTGCAGTTGATGCTGGACACGAAAGCTAAGAAAGCGGAAGTCATCGTCGCCGTCGGGTCTGGGACGCTGCATGATATTGCTAGGTTTACGGCTTACACGACCGGTATTCCGTTCATATCCGTGCCGACTGCCCCATCGGTCGACGGTTTCAATTCCAAAGGAGCTCCGCTTATTATCCGTGGAGACAAGCAAACGATACGGACGATCGGCCCGGAAGCGATTTTTGCCGATTTGGATATCCTCGTCGAAGCACCGCCCGAGCTTGTTGCAGCCGGCTTCGGGGACATGCTGGGCAAGTATACGTCGCTATTCGACTGGAAGTTCGGCAGCATCACGTCCGGTGAGGGATATGAGCAAGTCATAGCGGATATTACGATGAAGGCGCTACTTGATTGCGTAAAGCATGTCGATGAGATTGCAGCGCGCAAGGAGGAAGGGATTCGGCTGCTTACGGCAGCATTGCTGAACTCTGGCTTCGCGATGCTTATATTCGGGCAATCCCATTCTGCCTCAGGCGCGGAGCATCATTTGTCCCACTTCTGGGAGATGACATTCCTGCGCGAGGATCGAAGGCAGATTCTGCACGGTGCGAAAGTAGGCGTGGCTTGCGCAGAAATATCTGCCTATTATCGCAGTATTCTTCGCGATGTATTGGCGAAGCTGCCTGCCGATCAGCAGGAAGCGGTTAAGCAGGAGCTCGCGAAAGTACCGGATGAGGTGGAGATTCGCCGTTTGTTAACGAAGGTAGGCGGCCCCTCGAGGCCATCCGATATCGGCATCGACGCGGCTCTGCTCGCCGCTGGGTTGGGAGAAGCGCACCGCATACGCCCCAACCGCTCAACAATGTTGAAGTTTTACAATGAATCAATCCTCTAATTGACGACGCCGATTAATCGCCATGGCGAATCCTTGGCTGATCGCTGAAAGGTGAAGGAGTAGGAAGTGTTTCGCTCCGGCACGTTCTTCGTCACTATCGTAATCGGCAGCGTCACTTGGGCGGATAGGGCGGGTTGCTCGGACGAATCCGAATGAAGCCCGCCTCCTTCACTCTTCTTCCGAAGCGGTTCTTTGATAGACACGAGAGTCCCCATTAATTCGACCCATTTCGTCACTTCTTCTTCCGGCATCTCCTTGGCAAGCTGCCTCAACATATGCTCGTCCTGATGATTCAATACGACAACGAATAACTTGGCAAGCGAAGCAGGGGAAGCGGCGTCGAACAAAGCTTGCAGCTCTCCTCCTGCCTTATGCACCATAAGCTGATGGGCCAAGTCCGGAAATTCTGACTTATGCGTGCTGCTGCCGAGAAAATGGATGCAGAAGTGGCCGGAGAAGCCGTTCTCCGGAATGCCGTCGCCGCCATGCGGCATGCCGTTCATGGATGCCGCAATCCAACCTTGCTCGGATTGGACGAGAACAGCCTTGCGCTTCCAGCTCCAGCTGCCGCCGTAAATTTGCTTCATCGTTGCCGTATCGGCTTTCGTTAGCGGCTGTACGTCGGCATGATCGCTGCCGGCTCGGCGCTGCACGCGGAATGATAAGCCCGATTCGAGATCGGTCACGGCAAAGATACTTTTGTTAGGGAGTGTCTGCTTCACTGAATCCCAGGATGTCATACCGCCGTAATGGTGCTTGCGCAGACCTGCGGCAAGCCGCAGCAGCATGTCCGAACTACCGGATGGCAGAAGCAGCCTTGTGTGTGCATCCTCTCGCCACAGATTGCCTGTCTCCTCCAACCGGTAATGCACGGGATTACTTTCCTGCGATAGCTGCACTTTAACCTCGACATCAGGCACAAGTACGACTTTTTCCGCCGATTCGACCTTCGACTGCTTCAATGCCTTCGTGAACTCAGGGCTGCTTATATCGAGCGTGCTCTCCAAAGCAGCCTGCCGACTGGCATGAACCGCAATCGTTAAAGATGCTAATACTTGCGTTTTTTTGCCTGCATAGCCAAGTGCCTCAACAGGAGCCGACACAACTGCAAGCTGCAACGCAAGCAGTAGGGCAGCAGTACCTATAGTTATCGCTAATCGCGAAGTAATTGTCCATTGTCTCACACATGCTGCCTCCGTTCCGCTTCATAAATGTCCGTTTATAGAATCGGCTGCGATGCTCTTATTTATGTGACGAGTCATTATGCATGAAGAGCCGATTTTTTCACCATACTATGTCGGATAAATAGCTAAGAGGGGGAGCATACAATTGTTGTACCATATGGCTTTAGCTATTCTGATGCTTATTCAACCCGTTGGTATCGCGGAACATTATATTTCCGATGCAGGCTCGCAAGCCGAGCGGCAAGCGCCTTTGTCTATCGAGCGTCATGGTCAACAAGTTAAGGAGGCCAGGAGCTCGGAATATACACATCCATTGCCCGGCGTACCGATCGTGAATGAATCGAAGTTTATTTCGCTTATGGATGAAGTGGACAAGCGCACCTTCACCCCGCCTGTCGATGCATCGCTTGACGGATGGGGCGGAATCGTTCCGGAGAAGACGGGTTACAAACTTGATCGAGGTTTATTCGAAGAGCAATTTTATGGCTACATTTTCGAAGGGGCAAACTTCACCTTGGAAGTTCCCATGCAGCCCGTCTATCCACGTGTTGACAGTGAATTGATGTCATCTATTCGGGTTAAGCAAATCGGACTTTATACGACGTATTACAATAGCCGCAACAAAAACCGTTCGCATAACATCCAGCTTGCAACCAATGCGATTAACAACCGCGTCGTATTCCCGAACGAAAATTTCTCGTTCAATGAAACGGTCGGCAAGCGCACCGAAACCAAAGGCTATTTGCGCGCCCCTGTCATCGTAAGGGGAGAGGTATCGGAAGGAATCGGAGGCGGCATTTGCCAAATCTCTTCCACGCTGTTCAACGCCGCTGATCGCGCTGGACTGCAGATCGTGAACCGTTACTCTCATAGCCGCAATGTTCCTTACGTGCCGCCTGGCCGCGACGCGACGGTAAGCTGGCAGGGACCCGACTTTGTTTTTAAAAACAGGTATAACGAGCCGATTCTGATCCGCGCATATGCAAGGAACGGAACGGTCAGCATCATGATCTATTCCTCGGATACCGTCAACGACAAGCCGCGAGAAGTGCCGAGCGCTTCCAGGAAGCTGCCGGAGGAAATTATGACTGAGTTGAACACGGTTGGCCATTAAGTGGAGAAGAGTGATTTCATTCCGGGAAGGTTGTCCTTCGAAAGGCGTGCAAACTGCATGGCGCGATATCGGGACAACCTTTTTTATTTTGGTATTGACGACTGATGATGAAAACGCTTATAATCCAGTTAAACGATTACGTAAACGATTACCTAAGGGGACAAAGACATACCGATGAGCATTAAGGAAGTGGCCAAACGAGCCAATGTATCTACCGCCACCGTATCCCATGTGATCAACGGAACCCGTTACGTCGCCAACGAGACGAAGATGAGAGTGCTGGAGGTCATGAAGGAATTAAAGTATCAGCCGAACAGCGTCGCGCGAAGCTTGCGCAGCAAGCAGTCCAAGATTATCGGATTGATGGTGCCGATTATGCCGGGCGATACGGCGAGCTTCTTCTTCATGTCCATTGCGCAAGGGATTGAAAACGTTCTTACGGAGAAGGGCTACAGCTTGATCCTAAGCAATACGAAGGACGATATCGCAACCGAACAGGCGCAAGTGAAGATGTTCAATTCTCAATTGATCGACGGGCTGATCATGGCTCCGACCTACGAGGAGCACGCGTACTTGGATACGCTGAGAACCGGCGACTATCCAGTCGTCTTCATCGACCGCAAGCCAACAGAAGCACAAGGAGACTGCGTGTTGACCGAAGGAGCGAGAGGGGCTTACGAGGCGGCCAGCCATCTAATCGGCAAAGGGCATGAACGAATCGGCTTCATCACCGGGTCGCTGGGGTTAACGACAAGCGATGAACGGTTAGCGGGTTATAAACAAGCCTTGTCGGATAACGGACTGACAATCGAGGAACAATTAATACAGGTAGCGGATTCCACCAATTCCAGCTTTGACAGCGGATATCGGCTGACGCAGACGCTCATTACGAATCATCGGATAACGGCATTATTCGTAGCGAACAACGTCATGACTATGGGAGCGCTCCATTATCTGCAGGAAAATAACATTGCCGTTCCGGACGATATCGCGATCATCGGCTTCGACGATTATGAATGGGCCAGAGTAACAAGGCCGGCATTGTCCATGGTCAAACAGCCTTCTTTCGAGCTTGGAGAGGCAGCCGCGAATATTTTGCTGGAGCGGATCGAGAATCCCGATGCGGATTACAAGGAAGTCAGGCTTCCGACCGAGCTTGTCATAAGAGGTTCTTCTTAAACGAAGAACCTACTCTAGTCTTTAAACGATTAAGCTGAAAGCTATAAGTATCACGTAATCGTTTACGCAAACGATTACGTGTGAGAGGGTGGGTGCAAACGACGTATGAAGAAATCTGATAACACCGCTGCTTTGCCGCAAGGCATGCATCGTCCGACCAACAAGCAGGGCAATCGATTATGGCCGAAGATCCGGCAAAACTATGAGCTGTATTTGTTCATTTTGCCGGCGGTCTTGTTGTATCTCGTATTTAAGTATTACCCGATGTACGGCGTTCAAATCGCTTTCAAAGATTTTCGCGCAAGCAAAGGGATTTGGGGCAGCGAATGGGTAGGTTTCGATCATTTTCAGCGGTTTTTCGAGGCGTATAACTTCTGGCCTATTATGGAAAATACGCTGCTTCTAAGCGTATACTCGCTCGTTTTCAGCTTCCCTGTCCCGATACTCGTTGCGCTTATGCTCAATCAGATGATGGCGAAGCGGTACAAGAAGTTCGTGCAAACCGTTATCTATGCACCGCATTTTATTTCCACCGTCGTATTGATCGGCATGCTGAACGTCTTTCTATCTCCGAACAGCGGTCTCGTCAATCACGTCATCGCTTTCTTTGGCGGGGATCCAATCCTGTTCATGGCCGACGAAGGCTGGTTCCGACCGCTGTACGTATTGTCCGGCATATGGCAAGAGACCGGCTTCGCAACGATAATTTACTTGGCCGCGCTGGCCGGCGTCAACCCCGAGTTGCACGAGGCGGCGATTATGGACGGGGCGAGCAAGTGGAAGCGGGTTAAGCATGTCGATATCCCTAGCATACTTCCGACAATCATCATCCTGATGGTTCTTGCGGTCGGCAATATTATGAGTATCGGCTTCGAGAAAGCCTATCTGATGCAAAGCGACTTAAACTATGCAACTTCCAACATTATTCCGACTTACGTGTATGAGCTCGGGATTCAGAAGGCGCAGTACAGCTTCTCCGCCGCAATCGGACTGTTCAATTCAATCATCAACGTCGTACTGCTTGTAACGGTGAACCGCGTAGCCAAGAGGCTAACGGAAACGAGCTTATGGTAAGGAGGCTAACTAGACATGAATGCGCTGCTTAGAAGAAAATCCAAAGGCGATCTTGCTTTTGATATCGCCAATTACACGCTGCTTACGATCGCGATGCTGTTAATCCTTTATCCGCTCTATTTCGTGTTCATTGCATCGTTCAGCGATCCGAATATGATTTATTCCGGCCAAATCTGGCTATTGCCCAAGGGGCTGACGCTTGACGGCTACGAGCGGATCTTCGCGGATGCGACGATATGGATCGGGTACGGCAATTCGCTGCTGTATGCCGTTGTCGGCACGCTAATTAGCGTGGCCGTCACGCTGCTCGCCGCGTATCCGCTGGCACGCAGAGACTTTGTCGGCAGAGGGCTGTTTATGTGGTTCTTCATGTTCACGATGTTTTTCGGCGGGGGACTTATACCGACCTACTTGCTGATCAAAGATCTGAACATGATCAATACAATATGGGCGCTCGTTATTCCGGGCGCGGGAAGCGTGTTCAACATCATCATCGTGCGCACCTTCTTCCAAAGCACGATTCCCGACGAAATGCGGGAGGCTGCTTTCATCGACGGCTGCTCGAACACGCGCTTTTTCTTCAGCATGGTCCTTCAGCTGTCGAAGCCGATTATTGCCGTTATGGTGCTATATCACGTGGTCGGCTTCTGGAACGGTTTCTTCGACGCCATGATTTATTTGAACGAGGAGTCGAAGTATCCGCTCCAGCTCGTCCTGCGCAATATTCTTGTGCAAAATCAAGTGAACGGAAGCATGATGATCGACGTGGAATCGTATGCCGCCAAGCTAAGGGTAACCGAGCTGATCAAATACGGCGTCATTATCATCGCCAGTCTTCCGCTGCTTATTTTGTATCCGTTCCTGCAGCGTTATTTTGTCAAAGGGGTCATGATCGGCTCCATCAAGGGCTAACGCCCTTGCATTAGCGGTTGTCGCCGGGCTCCGTATTTCCGCGGATCGGACTCGGTTGATAATAGATAAAAAGCGATACTAAAAAGGGAGGATCTCATCAAATGAAAAAAGCAGGGTCGATTGCCGTAAGCGTCATGCTGAGCGCCGGAATGCTGCTTTCCGCTTGCGGAAGCAACGATGCGAACAATGGCAAAGAAACGCCGAGCACAGAGATCAACAAAGAAGGGCTACCGATCGTAAACGAGAAAGTAACGCTGTCGATCGTGTCGCCGAAGGCTCAGCTTGCTCCGGAATATAACGAGATGGAAATATTCAAGCGGCTGGAAACCGATACGAACGTTCATATTGAATGGAATAACATTCCCGACACCGATTACGGGGAGAAGAAAAACTTGCTGCTGGCAAGCGGCGATCTGCCGGATGCGTTCTATGCTTCGCAATTTTCCGATTATGAATTGATTACGTACGGGGAAGACGGCACGATCATTCCGCTCGAGGATTTGATCAAAGAATACGCGCCTAACTTGAATAAGCTGCTTGAAGAAAGACCGGATGTGAAGGCGGCGATCACCGCTCCGAACGGGCATATCTACGGATTGCCGACTTGGGAGGAGAACGAGCTCGGAACGAATCCGTTCTTCCATGTCATCAATACGGAATGGCTGAACAAGCTGAACTTGAAATTCCCGGAAACGCTTGACGAGTATACGGCTGCGCTTGTCGCCTTCAAGACGCTCGATCCGAATGGCAATGGCAAAGCTGACGAAGTACCGCTCAGCTTCATGCATATGCAATGGTGCATGGATATCGGCGGGCTGTTCGGCGCGTTCGGCATGCCTGATAATCTGGATCACCGCATTGTGCGCGACGGTAAAGTCATCTTCACGGCTACGCAGCCGCAGTACAAAGAAGCGCTGACTTACTTCAACGAAAAATGGTACAAACAAGGACTCATCGATCCCGAATCGTTCACGCAGGACGCTCCGCAATATTTGGCCAAAGGCAAGACGCCGGAGCCTACGCTTGGCTCTTATGTATGGTGGGAAATCGAAGAGGTTGTAGGCACGGAGCAGGCTAAAAATTACGCTCTTGTACCCCCGCTTACGGGACCTAACGGTGACAAGACGATCGGTCGCGGCAATGGCGGCGGACCTGGCCGCAACGCATTCGTTATTACGAAGGACAACGAAAATCCGGAAGTAACGATGCGCTGGATCGACCAGCAATACGAGCCGTACATGGCGGCGCAAATTCACTGGGGCCCGATCGGCGTCATTTACGAGAAGGATGCTAGCGGCAAGCTGGTCAACCTCCCGCTTGAGGAAGGCGTATCGATGGGCGAATTCCGCCAGAAGGTCGCTCCGAACGGCGCGGGCGTGATCACGAAGGACCACTTCAAGACGATCGTGGATATGGAGCCGCGCGCGCAGCAGAGGAAGAAGGATCTGGAGCAAACCTACGAGCCGTTCATGGAGAAGGAAAACTATCCGACGATTTTCTTCGAGCCGGAAGAGCTTGATCAAATTAACCAAATCGAGCCGGAGCTAATGAAATACGTCAATACGCAAAGAGCGAAGTTTATCGTCGACGGCGTGACGGACGCAGCATGGGACGGCTATGTGAAGAAGGTCGAGGATATGGGCCTTAGCAAGCTGATGACGATCTACCAAACGGCGCTAGACAGATATAAAGAAGCTCAAAAATAATTAGATAATGATGGGCATCGACGGAGCATTCCATCCGAATGTTCCGTCGATGTTTATCTATCGCCCTGCACATGAATGCGTGCATGATGGATAAAGAGGAGAGAGAACCGAATGAAGCATACGTATAACCACCCGCTAAGACCTCAATTTCATTTTACGCCCGAGGCCCATTGGCTGAACGATCCGAACGGCATGGTGTACTTCGATGGCGAGTACCATTTGTTCTACCAGCATCATCCGGAGAGCACGGTGTGGGGACCGATGCACTGGGGTCATGCGATAAGCCGCGATCTTGTAAGGTGGGAGCATCAGCCAATCGCGCTTTCCCCCGATCGCAACGGCACGATTTTCTCCGGCAGCGCGGTAGTCGATTGGCACGATACGAGCGGATTTTTTGAAGGCGGCGCAGGGCTCGTTGCGATTTATACGCAGACCGAGATGATCGAAGGCTCGGACCAATCCAAGCAGCGACAAAGCATCGCGTACAGCAGAGATAACGGTCGTACTTGGATACCATTCGCGGGCAATCCGGTGCTGACGGACACGAGATGCCCCGACTTCCGCGATCCGAAAGTATTCTGGCATGAAGCTTCGAAGCATTGGGTCATGGTACTTGCGGCCGGCGATCGTTTATTTCTTTATACGTCAAACAATTTGCAGGACTGGACATTCGCGAGCGAATTCGGTGCTGCCGATGGATCGCATGACGGCGTTTGGGAGTGCCCCGATCTGTTCGCTCTGCCCGTCGATGGTCGGAAGGGCAATGAGAAGTGGGTTATGATTGTAAGCATCGGCGACAACGAGCAGATGCCGGAAGGCTCCCGTACGCAATATTTCGTCGGAGAGTTCGACGGTCGAACTTTCGTGAACGACAATACGCCGGAGACGATCCTATGGATGGATCACGGCCGCGACAACTATGCGGGCGTGACGTGGTCAGATGCGCCAGGCAATGGCGAAGATCGGCTTCTTATCGGCTGGATGAACAATTGGAAATACGCGAACCTTATTCCGACGGGCGAATGGCGCGGCGCGATGACGCTTCCCCGCAAGCTGTCGCTGGAGCAACGGGCTGGAGGCATTCGCCTGATCCAGCACGCGCTTGATGCGCTTGACGGACTTCGTCTAGGCGGAACCGAATGGAGCGATCTGACGATAGAGCCGGGTCATAATCATCTTATAGCAGAGCAAGGTGAGCTGCTAGAGATGGCAGTGGAGTTCGAGCTCGGAACAGCAGCCGAATTCGGCATTAAGCTTAAGTCCGGTACCCGCGACGACGTAGAATATGAAACGATCGTCGGCTACGATGTAGCGGCCGGCGAACTGTTTATCGATAGAACGAAGGCGGGCGACTCGGCGTTTCATCCCCAGTTCGCTTGCAAGCATGGCGCCCCCCTTGCGGCTTCGAACGGGCGAGTCAAGCTTCGCTTATGGGTAGACCGGTCGTCTGTCGAGCTATTCGCGGACGAAGGAGGATTGGCCATGACGGACCAATTGTTCCCTCATGCCGGGAATGACTGTATCGAGCTGTACGCGGCAGGGGGAAGTGTACGCGTTGTTTCTTTGCAGTACTATCCGCTGCATTCCGTGTATGCCTCGTCAACGACAAAGGAAACGGTACAAAAATAAGCAAGGGGGAGCATTTATGGTTCAAAAAGGAGACAAGGCGACGCTGGATGGCGATCTAATCGGTTATTGGCCGTTAGATGAGACGGATGGCAGAACCGCACTGGATGTCGTCAGCGGAAGGCAAGACGAGATTTCATATGCCCTGTTGGATGCGAGGTTTACGGAATCTGCCGATCCGAAGCGCGTGGCAGGCATTTCGGGAAACGCATTGCTGTTCGACGGCTATTCAACCTGGATTAGCCGTACGGCGGATGCCGTAGAGCAGCCGCTTGATGCGCTGACCATTACGGCATGGGTTGCTCCGCGTTCTTACGAGTGGGGGGAGGATCAGCGGCTTTCGGCGATCGTGAACCGGCATGACCGGGAAGCGAGAGAAGGTTTTATACTCGGCATGTACCGGCATGGCTCGTGGTCGCTTCAGGTCGGCATTGAGGGACGCTGGATCGAACTGTGGTGCGAGGATCAGCCGCTTGAGAAGGATAAGTGGTCGCATGTGGCGGCCACCTTCGACAGGAAGGAATCGATGATGAGGCTTTATTTGAACGGCGTTCAAGCAGCCGCTCATCCTACGCCGGCACATGCGCCGATTACTTCGTGCGGTACTGATCTGCTCATCGGCCGGAATAATCAGGCTAAGGTGCTGGCGGAAGCGTTCCGGCATCATCTATTCGGCGGCCTGATGGACGAGGTGAAGATATACCGACGAGCTCTGACGGCAGAGGAGATCGCGTATTCCGTTGAGCTGGATCTTGCGCCTTACGGCGGAGTCGTGCCTGCGATCGCGGAAGCGAATATTCGGCTCGACCGCACGCCGCTGCTGAAGGACCGGCACCGGCCGCAGTATCATGCGAGTCCGCCGGCGCATTGGATGAACGAACCGCATGCTCCGATCTATTTTGAAGGGAAATATCATCTTTTTTATCAGCACAATCCCCAAGGGCCTTATTGGTCGCAAATTCATTGGGGTCACTGGGTGAGCGACGATATGGTGCGTTGGCGGGACTTGCCGGTTGCGCTTACGCCCGAGAAGGGGCAAGTCGATCCCGATGGCGTCTGGTCGGGCAGCGCCGCATATGACGGGAACGGCGTGCCCGCGCTTTTCTTCACGGCGGGGGACGATAGCGCGTCGCCTAATCAGCGTGTCGGTCTAGCTCGCAGTACGTTCTTGCAGGACGGCGATTCCGATCTTGCGAAGTGGGTAAAGCATCCGGCGCCTTTAATCGTGCAGGAGAAGGGCCAGGGCATGTTCGGCGACTTCCGTGATCCGTTCGTATGGAAGGAAGGCGAGTTGTGGTATCTGCTCATCGGTACGGGAACGGACGACGGGCGCGGAGGAACGGCGCTGGCCTACACGTCTCGGAACATGACGGATTGGTCTTATAAGGGCGAGTTCTTCACGGTTGATCCGGCCGTCTATCCGTATCTCGGCAATATGTGGGAGCTGCCCGTGCTGCTGCCGCTTGGCAAGGATGGCGGGGGCAAGGAGAAGCATGTATTTCTTATCAGCCCGCTAGGACCTGGGGCGGACGTAGAGGTGTTCTACTGGATCGGGACATTCGATACGGAAGCATTTCGGTTCAAGCCCGATCGCGAAGAGCCGCAGCTTATCGATGTCGGTGACTTCCATTTTACCGGGCCAAGCGGCATGGTAGATCCGAGGACGGGGCGCAATATCGTGTTCACGATTGCGCAGGGCGAACGGACGCCGCAGGTAGACTATGATTCGGGCTGGGCGCATAATGCGGGTTTGCCGCTCTGCTTGTCTCTTCGAGAGGATGGACAGCTTGGCGTTGAGCCTATAGAGGAGCTGCAGTCGCTGCGCGGCGAGCATCTGGTATCGTTAGCGAACGTATCGCTTACTGAGGTCAACGAGCGGCTTGCGAATGTGAAGGGCGATATGCTTGAAGTTGTGTTCGAGCTTGCCGAGGCGGAAGAAAACGATATCGGGATTGGCGTAAGGAGATCACCGGACGGAGAAGAAGAGACGGTGATTTATTATGATAGGAATCAGTCCGAGCTCGGAGTGGATCGCACGAAGTCGACGCTAGATCCCGAGGCGCGTTCGAGAGGCGTCCAAAGCGGGAAGCTGGAACTGGCCGGCGAAGCGCTGCGGCTGCGGGTTTACTTGGACCGCTCGATGATCGAAGCGTACGCGAACGGGTTGAAGAGCGTGACGACGAGAGCGTATCCGAGCCGTGAAGACTCACTTGGCTTGCAGCTTTCGGGCGAACCTTCCATAATGATAAAGTCGATTGATATTTGGAGGATGGCGTCCGCGTACGAATCATCGTAATCGCAGCGACGTTGTCATGAAATGAAGGAGAGATAAGGCAATGCGAATAGGTGCGATAGAAGCGGGCGGGACGAAGTTCGTCTGCGGAATAGGCGACGAGAACGGCGCCATCTCGGATCGAATCAGCTTCCCGACCGGGCAGCCGGAGGAGACGCTCGCCCAGGCGATCGCTTACTTTAGCGGCAAAGGCGTAGAGGCGATCGGTATCGGCAGCTTTGGTCCGATCAACCTTGATCCGCACAGCGGGCAGTATGGATACGTTACGACGACACCAAAGCCAGGTTGGTCAGGCTTCGACTTTCTGGGAGCGTTGCGAGCGGAGTTCGACGTACCGCTAGGCTGGGATACCGACGTGAATGCCGCAGCCTACGGCGAGGCCAAGTGGGGTGCGGCGAAAGGGCTGGACAGCTGCGTCTATTACACAATAGGGACGGGGATCGGTGTGGGCGTCTATGCCGAGGGCAAGCCCATTCACGGCCTTGTTCATCCGGAGGGCGGCCATATACTGACGCGCCGACATGGTGATGATCGCTTCGAGGGCTGCTGTCCGTATCACGGAGACTGCCTGGAAGGAATGGCAGCCGGTCCAGCCATCGAGAAGCGTTGGGGCGTCAAGGGCAGCGAGCTGGGCGCTGATCATGAGGCATGGGCGATGGAAGCCTATTATATCGGCCAATCGTTGACGTCTACGATCCTCTTGCTGTCCCCCGAGAAGATTATACTCGGAGGCGGCGTCATGCATCAGGAGCAGCTATTCCCGCTAATTCGCGCCGAGGTGCAGCGTAATCTGAACGGGTATGTGAGCGCAGAGCCGCTGCTTGGCGGTATCGAAAGCTATATCGTTCCTCCAGGCCTTGGCGACAATGCCGGATTATGCGGCTCGCTCGCACTCGGGTTAGAAGCTCATCGTCTTTCCTTGCGATAACTGCTGGGGCTAACTGCCTGCCACTTATGGAACTGGTTAATAAAATGATTGTAATTCTGATAGCCGACGTCGTACGCGATGTCGGCTAAGCTTCTATCCGTATGCTCCAGGAGCAGCGCAGCTTGGCGAATGCGCATTTGATTCAGCGTATCAATGATCGACAGTCCGGTACTCTCCTTGAACAGATGCGACAAGCGCGATGACGAGAGCTGGACGGCTGAAGCCAGCTCTTCGATCTTGAGAGGCTCGCGCATCCCTTGCGAGATGCGATTCAAGGTTTCCTCGACGCGGCTGTCGAAGTGCTGCTTCCGTCTGCGCGCGAGCAGAATAAGCACTTCGCTAAGCGAGGCGAGGCAAAGCTCGTTCCAATAGCTGCTGCGTTCCCTGGAGTCCGATAGTATTCGGGAGAACGCCCTATATATTCGCTTGCGAGCGGAATCCCCCGCAACCGTTTCATTAAACAGCTTCGCTTCCGGCAGCAGATTCGCCTGTATGGCATGATCGGGAAAATGCGCCCAGATGAAGTGCCAGCGCATCCCTTTTGCCGTTCCGTATTGATGAGGCGTATCCGGTCTCATCAAAGTGACATCGCCGGGCTTGCATTTGAGCTCCTCACCGGGAATATGGAAGTACCCTTCGCCCGCGATCGTATACGTAATCAGCCAATCGCCCATGCCTGCCGGCCGGGAGGCTGCATAAGTATCCGGCTCATCGAAGTGACCGGACAACACAATTCCTGCCGCAGAGCCGTTATATTCCGTTGGAACGTTCAATTTAAGCATGGCCACAGCTCCTCTCCTCTCACAACAGAATTTATATTCAAAGCATAACGCTGTTTGTTCTTAAAAACTAGTGTGATAGCAGAATTGTGTGACAAGAGAGCATCATTGTTACTTCATCGATATGCTTCAATTTCCTATACTGAGAGCATACCAGCAAAACGATGGAGGGATACACAATGAGTACAGCTTTACGAGCGTTGACGCAGGAGCAGAAACAGTTTTTCGAGGAGCAGGGTTATCTGATTGTGAAAGGATTGTTCAAGCCAGAGGAACTCGCGGAGATCGAGACAACCTT
Organism: Paenibacillus sp. J22P218; assembly: GCF_056269195.1. NCBI lineage: Bacteria > Bacillati > Bacillota > Bacilli > Caryophanales > Paenibacillaceae > Paenibacillus > Paenibacillus sp. J22P218. The sequence goes on along the minus strand of NZ_JBWDNL010000006.1, from coordinate 451,218 downwards.
CGAGGATATTAGCCAGAAGACGATTCCAGGGTATTTCGAGCCTAAGCTTGATTCAGAGGTGACAGATCCGCTTACCCGCTATCCGCGAGTCATGCATCCGCATCGATTCAATGAAGCGGCGAAGCGTTATATGCTTCACGAGCCGGTGCTTGACATATTGGCGGATTTGTACGGCGAGGAAGCATACGCTGCCCAAAGCATGTTCTATTATAAGCCGCCAGGCTCGCGCGGTCAGGCGCTCCATCAAGACAATTTCTACCTCCAGGTAGAACCGGGCAACTGCATTGCCGCATGGACGGCGGTCGATGCTGCGGATGAGGAGAACGGAGGCTTGCTTATCGTGCCGAAGACGAATGATTACGAGATCGTCTGCCCTGACATCGCAGATTCCAAAGAGTCATTCACGACGCATTACGTGAAGCCGCCGAAGGATGAGAAAGCAATCCCCGCCATTATGGACAAAGGCGACGTGCTGTTCTTCAATGGCAATCTGATACACGGCTCTTACCGTAACAAAACGAAGGATCGTTTCCGCCGCGCCTTTATTTGTCACTATGCGAACCAGTCGGCTACGAAAATTTCACATTACTACAAACCGCTGTTCCGTGCCGACGGCTCGGAGGTTATTTTGGAAGACAACCCGGACGGAGGACCTTGCGGTGTCGAATTCGAGAACGTCTATCCACACTGATCACGCACATTGGGAGAAACCTACGCTCGCCGTTCATATGTCATGGTGGGGAATGAGCGGCCTGGGCGAAGGTGATCGCGAATGGTCGCTTGAGGAGAGGTTCGCTCAGATTGCGGAGGCAGGCTTCGACGGCATTGACGGCTTCATCCCAGCGCCCGAAGAAGCAGCGGAGTGGCGCAGGCTGCTTGCCAAGTACGAGCTGGCGCTAAGCGTCAACACGTATCCAAGGACTGCTGCAGATCTAGAACAGTTTCTGCAAAAGGTGCGCGCTTATGATGGGGATATAGCGTTCATCAATGCCCAGGTGATGACACCGTTCCTGATTGACGAACCAGCAATATCGTTGCTTGGCGAGCTGAAGCGACTTGGAGCAGCGTATGAGCTCCCCGTCCATATTGAAACGCATCGCGGTACGATTACGCAGGATCTGATCCGCACTGCCGATTATGTCCATCAATTAAGCGGTCTGCCGCTGACGATCGATTTTTCCCATTACGTTGTCGCTGGGGAGCTTCATACGATCTCTGACGAAGCAGAGGCGCTGCTCGGTGAGTTGCTCGTCCATACGGCGAGCATACATGCTCGCGTCTCGAACGGCGAGCAGGTACAGGTCAGCATTGGCGACAATGGCGAGCATCCGATGGCTCCGCATTTCAAGCGGTGGTGGAAGGAAGGCATGAAGCATTGGCTGCGATCCAGGAATAACCAGGAAGTTACGCTGACAGCCGTGTGCGAGCTAGGTCCACCCGGATATGCGATAACGATTGACGAGCACGCGGGGCGAACGAAGGAAATAAGCGACCGTTGGCAGCAATCGCTGCTATTGAAGGACATATTGCGCCGAGCATGGTCGGAGGCATTAAGCGAATAGAAGCAGGACTGTCCCGCAGCATCCAAACTGCGAGATGGTCCTATTTTTGTTTATTTTTAATTTATTGTAAAAAAATAATGGCAAGCTTGAAGCCAAATCGGCTTCACCTGCGTTTAATAGTATATAAGCGTATTTGTCCAATCTCGCTCAAGCGAAGGATTGACAGAAAGACGTTAATTCGCAATGATGGATGATAATAGTTCGATAACTTTATCCATCTAAATGAATAGAACAAACTATCCATACAATTAGGAATGATCACAATAAGGAGCTGACAACAATGAATATTGTAGTGGAGCAGCCGGCGGCTAGCTGGTATAAGAGCGAGATGGGTTTATCGGAGGGCGATCACGTACGAATTTTCGTGCGGCTGGGCGGCTGCGGCAGCGTGCATCCGGGACTGTCGCTAGGGATTACGAAGGAGACTCCGAGAAAGGTTGGACTGTCGCATACGGTGGACGGCGTAACCTTCTATATGGAAGAAGACAACCTATGGTACTTGGATAACAAAGAGCTCCGAATCTCTTTCAACGAGAAGTTCGAAGAAATTATGATGAAAGTGCAGTAAGCGAAGCTTGATGATTCAGCCACTAAAGCCGATAAACATAAACAAGCCTCCGAGTCAGGCAGCCGATTAGGCGACCTGACGCGGAGGTTTTTTCATGTCTTAACCTACATGCATTTTTCTTTTACGATCACTTTTTCCGGCTCAATCGTAACGATTGAATAACCTGACAGCGATTCGGTATACGAGCAGACGGCCTGTTGCTTCGTTTCGCCGCTGGCATCCTTGTATTTGATATAGATACCGCCCTCCCCAGCTAAGCTGAGCTTCGGCTTAATCTTAATTTCCTCGCCGCTTCGAATCGTTTGCTCGAATTGCTGCTTGGAGTCGCCGTTCACGATGCCTGCTTCTAAGGCGATAATATCACTATCTGTCTGATTGCTTACCGTTACTGAGAAGCGCTGGAATTGCCTGATCAAATCCATATTGCTCTTCAATAGGGAGTAGGCCGAGAAAATAATGAATCCAAGCACGAATATCGAACCAAGCAATATGATCCTTTTACTTTGCCGTGTCACCTTGTTCCGCCCTTTCCTTGCATGCTTACCAACATCTGCCGATAATGAAGACGCAAGTAAGTAGGTTTAGTTGCGTTAAAAGGGACAATTCATCGTCTATTCGGCAGTTTGGGCATCCATTTGAATAATCCTTATAATTCATACCTATTTAGTATGTTTTTTTGTGCCAAATGCATTTACTTCATAATGAAATATGTTAAAATGAATAAAAATACGAACCAAGCGGAGGAATTATTCATGAGTAAAATAGCTGTCATATCCGGTAGTCCAACGTCAAACTCGCGTCTGTATGGGCTCGTTGAATACGTAGAAGCAAAGCTAACTGCGGAAGGTCATGAAGTTATTCGCATCAACGTAGCCGACCTGCCTGCTGAAGCGCTGGTGAAAGCGCAATTCGGCAATGAGGAGCTGCAGCGGGCTACAGCCTTAGTCAACGATGCAGACGGTGTTGTGATTGCAAGTCCCGTCTACAAGGCTTCGTACACAGGTCTGCTGAAGACGTTCCTTGATTTGCTGCCGCAGACTGGCTTGAAGGGCAAAATTACTTATCCGCTGTTCATTGGCGGAACAATCGCTCATCTGCTTAGCATCGACTTTGCGCTCAAGCCGGTTATCGCAGCATTAGGCGGCCGTGTCGTATTAGGCGGCGTTTACGCGATCGATCCATGGATCGAGCGTCTGGAAGGCGGCGGGTACGGCTTGTCCGAGGAGCTGATCGAACGCTTGGATCGTTCGACAGGCGAATTCATTGAGGAATTGCATTGGCAGACTGTCCGTGCGGAGAGCCGCGCGAATCAATAATTAAAGGGCATGGCGATGGGAGGAGCTGAATATGGCTGCTGCGAAATTATCGGAAGAGCGAGTTGCACAGTTGCTTGAGGTGAGACCGGCTTGGAAGCTCGCTGATGGGAAGTGGATCATTCGCAAGTATCGATTTCAGACGTATATGGAAGGCATTTCGTTCGTCAATCGAGTAGCCGAAGCGTCGGAGAGGTTGAATCATCATCCGTTCATCGTTATTGAATACAAGCTTATTACTTTAAAGTTAACCTCATGGCATGCAGGCGGTCTAACCGAGCTTGACTTCGAGACGGCCGCCGAATTCGACGATCTTTTCGTGGAGAGCTAATGGAAAAAGAGCAATTCAAACGCCTTATGGGCCGTTTGGACTGCTCTTTTGTTGTTATAGATGGTTCTACTCTTTGTCCTTGCTTTCGGCTTCCTTGCTAAGCTCCTCCAGCGACTTCACTTTGCCGTGCGGCTGTTGCCTATGCTTGCGCTGGTTCCAAGCGTTTTCTCGGCGATTTTGCGATGATGTCATAGCTGCGTCTCACCTTCCTTCCAAGGAGTAGTGTGTCGCAGTATCGGCAGAATTATAATTGAGATGTGGTTGAGGCTTTGTACCGGTGCTAAAGATTTCGTCCGTTGTACTGTATGCAACAGAATGGCGAATAATTTGTTCCTATACTCCTTGTCATTGAAGATTTTGCAACGGAATCCTTGATACGGCAGACTTCTTGGGCCGGCATTCGCGGGTCAGTTGCTGTTTGTGCAATAAGGATGAGAGATTAAACGAGTAGAAGTCATTTCTGTTGCAGAAAGTGCAACCGGGGCAACTGGGTGACACGTGCACGGAGGGCTGGAGGGGGAGACGTTACAGGTGAGAGTAGGCAGTTATTGTAAGTTACTCGTTATAAAAAAGACAGCCTGCACGTACATAGCGTGCAGGCTGTCGTATGAAGTGCAGGTTCTCCTAAACGCCGGAGTAAGCGAGGAAGCCGCCGTCAACCGGAATGGTTGTGCCGGTTACGAAGCCGGCCGTCGTCTCGTCGGCGAGCCAGAGCAGCACGCCGAGCAAGTCCTCCGGCTTGCCGAAGCGGCGCATCGGCGTATGCGAGATGATCTTGCCCGAGCGCTCCGTAAGCGAGCCGTCCTCATTCGTGAGCAGCTTACGGTTCTGCTCCGTAAGGAAGAAGCCTGGAGCGATCGCATTCACACGTATGCCGGATTCAGCGAGATGAACGGCAAGCCATTGCGTAAAGTTGTTGATAGCAGCCTTGGCGGCGGCATATGCAGGCACTTTCGTCATTGGTGACGGAGCGGCCATCGACGATATGTTGATGATGGTTGCGCCGGAGCGGCCAAGCATCTGTTCCGCGAACACTTGCGTCGGGATAAGCGTGCCGACGAAATTCAAGTCCATGACGTTGCGGAAGCCCTCGACGCTCAGGTTGAACATTGTCGTAATGCCTTCTGCGCCGAGATGCTCCGGCTTGAACGTCTCATGCGTCGTATTGGCGCTTGGATGGTTGCCTCCTGCGCCATTAATAAGAATATCGCAAGGTCCGAGCTGCTCGAGTACGCTGCGGCCAGCAGCCTGCGTGCTTTCGATGCTCGTCACGTCGCAAGCAACGGCAATCGCCGTGCCGCCTGCGGCGCGAATTTCTTCGACGACCGCTTCGCCCTTGGCTGCGGTACGGTTCAGAATCGCGACCTTCGCGCCTTGACGTGCAAGCTCAATAGCCATTACTCGGCATAGAACGCCCGCGCCGCCCGTGACGACGGCTACTTTGCCGTTCAGAGCCTCATGCTTCGGCAATTGCAGTTGTTGTTCTGCCATTATGAATTCGCTCCTTTCACCGCTGCCTCACGCACAAGTGAATCCCATACGCCCCACAAATACATAATGCCGAGCGCACGGTCATAGAGGCCGTAACCAGGTCTGCATTGCTCGTCCCAAATATGGCGGCCATGGTCAGGTCGCGCATAGCCGGTGAATCCGGTCTCGTGATAAGCGGCTACGACGCCTGCGATATCGACCGTACCGTCCTGCGAGCGATGCGAAGACTCGATGAAGTCGCCGTTATCGTATACTTTGACGTTGCGGATATGAGCGAATGGAATGCGATCCGCGAATTCGCGAATCATCCCGATAATGTCGTTATTCGGATTGGCGCCTAGCGAGCCGCTGCACAACGTAATGCCGTTATAAGGGCTGTCATACAGCTTCAAGAAACGGCGGAAGTTGTCTTGCGTCGTCATGATGCGCGGCAAGCCGAAGATTGGCCACGGCGGATCGTCCGGGTGAATGGCCATTCGGATGCCGTTCTCTTCGGCGACGGGAACGATTTCGTTCAAGAAGTAGCGAAGGTTCTCCCACAGATGCTCCTCTGTAACGCCGCGATAAGCTTCGAACAGCTTCGACAGATGCTGCAGCCGCTCGGGTTCCCAGCCCGGCATCGTCAACGCCGAATTGGCATTGATTCGCTCGACGAGCTCGAACGGGTCTGCGCCTTCGATTTTGGCATTTTCGTAGAAAAGCGCCGTTGAGCCGTCAGCCATTTCCTTATGCAGGTCGGTGCGCAGCCAATCGAAGATTGGCATGAAGTTGTAGCAAATCACTTTTACGCCAACTTGGCCAAGCTTCACAATCGTCTTCTTGTAATTGTCGATGTACAGCTCGCGCGATGGCAAACCAAGCTTAATATCCTCATGTACGTTAACGCTTTCAACAACGTCAATGTGCAGACCGGCTTCTTCAGCTTGACGTTTGACCTCGAGAATTTTCTCCATCGGCCATTCATCGCCGGCCGGTACGTCATGCAGAGACCAGACGATGCCTTCTACGCCGGGAATTTGTCTTACGTAACGCAGCGGGACGGTATCGTTGTTCTCGCCAAACCATCTGAACGTCATTCTCATCGTGGACATTCTCCTGTCATCGTTATTTGTAGTAATTCGGGTACTTCTGCTTGAGCAGCGCCTGATCGGTGATGTTAAGGCTGAGGTGCTCCTTCATGAGCTGCTCCGCTTTGTCCGCATCATGCTCCCGGATCGCTTGGGCCATTCGTTCATGCTGATCGTACAGATGCTCCCAGTGATGGTCGTCCGCAAGCCGAAGCATACGGCTTCGGTTCAAGTGAATATTCATTTGGCCGACGACACCCCAAATGTTGCTCTTGCGGCAGCCTTCGAACAGTATGCGGTGGAACGCTTCGTCAAGCTCGAACATATCTTTGTCCTGCTGTCTGGTCATGCAGTCCTTCTGCTGCTGAAGGTTCAGCTCAAGCTGTGCGAGTGAAGCCTCTGGAAAATAGTCGCATGCCAGCCGAATGACCGAACGCTCGAGCTGCTCCCGCATAAAGCGGCCTTCCTCGACGAGCTCCGTATCGATGAGCGATACGAATGTGCCGCGTTGAGGCAGTACTTGTACAAGCCCCTCCTGCGCTAGCCGCAGGAAGCTCTCGCGAACCGGTGTCCGGCTTACCTGGAACAAGGTGGATGTTTCATTCTCCGACAGCGGCGTTCCGGGCGGCAATTCCAGCTTCATAATCTGCTCCCGCAGCTTCAGATAGACAGCATCTCTTGTAGAAGCGGGCTGCGTGCGTATCATATAATTCATGCGCTCGCCTCCTTTGTTTCAATACTGCCATACTACCATACAAGTTGTAAAAAGAGAATATTTTTTTGCTCAATACAAAACCGGAGCCCCCATAAGGGACTCCGGTTATCTAACTCACCATTAAGCTTCTCCAGCCGCGGCTTCTCTGCTTCCGTCGTCTCTGGTCCGCTCCCGTTCGTCAAGGGTGCGAAGGTAGGTAGCCATGACCCGGGCGAGCTGGTCGGACACCTCGACGAGACTCATATGGGCGGCGCCTTCGAACGTCGTCTCCAGGATATGGGGAAACGCATACGTCGTGCGCGGCGCACCGTTGCAGGTAACGGAGAAAGACCGTTCGGGAGGAATAACGTTATCCTCTCCTCCGGCGACGATCAATACGGGGAACTTCGCCCCGGTAAGGACATCGCTTCGATCGGGACGCTGAAGCATGCCCTCCAAAGCCGAAATCGCGCCCTGCGGCGTCATCTGGAGTCCGACCTCGATGAGCTGTCCGATCTCTTCATCCATATAACGAAGCTTCGCATTCGAGAACAGCCCGGGGATGCGCTCCTTCATGAAGGCCGATAGCCCTTGTTCGCGAATAACGGACATATCGCTAAGCCGTTTCTGCTTCGTATAAGCTGAATCAGGAAGGGCGGTGGAATGGATGAGTCCGAAGCCAGACAGTCGATCTGGATACTTCTCCGCGAATGCGGCAGTCACATATCCTCCGAGCGAGTGTCCGAACATCACGACACGTCCGATGTCCAACTCATCCAGCAGGGCAGCGATGTCATCTGCCATTACCTCCATGGAATAGACGCCTTCCGGCGATTCGGATTCGCCATGCCCGCGCAGATGGGGCATAATGACGCGATAGTTGTCGCCCAGCATGGGACATATTTTTTGCCAATATCGGGAGGAGCCGCAGAAACCGTGAAGCAAGACGATGGCGTTGCCGCTTCCACACTCTTCATAGACTAAATCGATGCCATTTACGTGAATACGCTGTTTACTCATCGATCCTCACCAGCCTTTTCATTTATTAGTAGCGCTTGCGTGATTGTTCTTAAACGCATGGCTCTTTTTTGAAACAAATGCATGTAAGCTGATTCAATTATCCTTGATCCGGTTAATAACGTAACAAGCTCGCCAAAACAATTTGTGAGAGAAGGTGGTTTCAATGCTAGGATGGGCTTTTATCTTCTTTATTTTCGCGATCGTCGCAGGGATATTCGGCTTCATGGGCATTGCGTCTGCACTGGCGGGTATCGCCAAAATTTTATTCGTTGTCTTTCTTATCTTATTTGTGGCATCGCTTATCTTTGGTCGAAGACGAGTGGGCTAACTAACACGGACTAGGAAGTCTAACGCCAGCAACTCAAATTCAAACGAATCAAGGGAGGAATTTACAATGACTATTGATCTGAAAACGAAGGTTCATACGGTGAATAACGCGGTGGAGGTTCAAGAGCAGGTGTATCGATTCCAAACTGAAGGTTATGCGAAAGAAAATATTTTCGTACTGACCCATGACAAAGGCAGAACGAACCGGCTTGCGGAAAGGACGGATGCTGAGAAGATCGGCGTTGCGGAGGAAGGGCTCGGCACGGCGATCGCGAACATATTCCGTTCAGGCGGCGATGAGCTGCGCGCGAAGATGAGGTCGCTTGGTCTCTCCAAGACGGATGCGGAGCGCCTTGAACGGGAGCTCGATCAAGATAAAATATTAGTCATTGCTTGGGGAGGAAGGGAATACGACGGGGAAGATTATGACCCTTATGTGTACTATTACCCTAACTATGTCTTTTAATAGCGGGCCATAACGGCATGGCCGCCATATAACATAGATGGCCTATCCTAACGGATAGGCCTCTTGGGCTGCAAGCTGCTTCCTAAGGGCGACATCCGACTAGAAAATGGTATAGAATATATTGGATACCACTTGATAAGGGGCACGCACGCATGAGTATCTTAATAGTAGATGATAATGCTACGAATCAGCTTATCGTGAAGGCAATTTTGAACAAAGCGGGATACGATGATTTGCGAATGGCTTCTTCGGCGATGGAGCTGTACGGCCTGCTCGGAATCGGAAATGACGTTGACCCGGAGGCGCAAGCCGAATTAATATTAATGGATTTGATGATGCCGGAGATTGACGGTTTGGAGGCGTGCAAGCGCATCTTGGCGGACGAGCGTTATCGCGATGTTCCGATCATTTTTGTCACCGCAGTCGGTGATTCCTCCAAAATGGCGGAGGCGCTGGATGCGGGAGCCAGCGACTATGTAATGAAGCCGATCAATAAGATGGAGCTGCTCGCGCGCATCCGCTCCGCGCTGAGGCTGAAGAAAGAGATTGATTGGCACAAGGAGCGGGACAAGCGAATTAAATACAAGCTGGAGCTTGCCAAGCAGGTGCAGCGCAACGTGCTCAGTCAGCCAATCGATGACGCCAATGTGGAGATCAACGCCATCTATCAGCCTTCCTCGGAGCTTGCCGGCGACTTCTACGCCTGGTATCGCATCGATCAAACGAGGTACGGCGTCATTTTGCTCGATATGATGGGTCATGGCATCGCGTCCTCGCTCGTGTGCATGTACATCTCATCCGTCTTGAGGGATATGATTACGCGAGTTTCGGATCCGGAGCAGGTGATGCGCGAGCTGAACCGCTATATGAAGCGGCTGTATATGAAGGACGAGCTGCTGAATTACTATTTTACGGCGATCTATTTAGTACTGGATACGGAAGAGCGGACGATTGAATATGTCAACGCCGGTCATCCTCCCGGTATTATGCTTCAGCAGGGCAAGACGATTAGGCTGACGGAGGGCTGCTGCGCAATCGGCCTGTTCGATACGATCGATATTCAGAAAGGCATAATTCAATACGACGACAGTATGAAGCTCGTCCTGTTCACGGACGGGCTCTTGGATACGATAGATTATGAAGGAAGCGAAGAGGCCTCGAACCGAATCGAACAATTGCTCGCAGAGCATAGCGGCAAGGGGATTCAAGGGATGTGCGAAGCGCTCATTCCGGAGCGGATCGGCGACAATCAACGGGATGATATATGCCTTGTGATGATTGCGGCCAAAAAATAAATCGATAATTTAATAAAAATGCGGTTGTCTGTTTCAAAGCTCGTAATCGGGGGTAAGAGTAAAGGGAGGAACGTTAACGTAACCGTAACCGATTTTTTTTTGCGGGAGGGAGCTCATATGAAAAACATTATTTTGATTGGCTGTATAGTAGGAAGCTTAATCGGATTTGCAAACGTACGACAATTGCCCATGGCGTCAATCGATACGCAGGCGCAAGCGAACCAAGCAAACAAAGAATCCGTAGTGACGCTAACTGCGGCAGCAAACAAGGTAACGACAGCATCCATGAGTCCAGCGGCACCTGTAGAGAAGCAGCAGTTACAGCTAGGCAGCGTAGAGGGCATTACGCTTTACGACAGCCAGCAGGATGCGATAACGAAGCTCGGCCAGCCCTTAGAGATCACGACAGATCCTTATAATGCCGGATCTGAAACGTATCACTACGAGCGCATGAACATCGTTTTTACGGACGGTGTCGTTAATTTCGTGGAAGTTCTGCCGAGCATCGGCTCGGTGCTGATCGACGGCGTGCGGGTTTCGGCGTCGTTCGAAGGAATGAAGGACGCTTTCGGCGAGTCTGACTTCGAGACGGAAGACGGCATAGGGTATCAGCGAGGCGAGGCCGTATTGAAGCTGTTTTTCGGCGAGTCGAGCGGACAGTTGAACGCGATTCATTATTTTCATATCGCAAGCGTCTAAGTGTAACGATTCAATAATTATAGCGGAGCGGAGTGAATGAATGAAAGCAGATCCATTTCAAGTCGTGCAGGAAGAGAATCCGAATGCTTACGTCCTCCATCTGAGCGGGGATCTTGATCTATCGATCGTGCCGCAGCTGCGGTCGGCGTTGGAGCAGGTCATGAACCGTTCAGACAAGGCGCTTATACTGAATTTGAGAGGCTTAACTTATATAGACAGTACGGGTATCGGCATCATTGTATCGGTATTGAAGTATCGCGATGAATTGAAGGCGCCCTTCTTCGTAAGAGAAATACCGCCTGCCATCAAACGATTATTCGATCTAACAGGCATTTCCCGATATTTAAAAGAAGGGATAGAGGGTGAAGCATGAAAGCCATTCGTTTACAAATACCGGCCCATGCGGACTTCATTGATATGGTTAGAATCTGTCTCTACGGCATTGCCTCGAAGATGAAGTTTTCCTATGAAGACATCGAGGATATGAAGGTAGCGGTATCGGAGGCATGCAACAATGCGGTGCTCCATGGCGGCCATAATACGGGAGACGAGGTTATTGACGTCTGCTACGAAACAGATGACGACAGTTTGAAAATCAGAATCAAAAACAACAGCCCCGGCTTTGTTTATCCCAATGCGCTCGATATGTCCGCTCCGCTTGCCGCTGAGCAGGTTAGCGACCTGCGTGTCGGGGGATTAGGCATCTACCTGATCCAAGCATTAATGGATGAGGTCGCCATCTATACGACGGGCAATGTTACCGAGGTTGTCATGACCAAATTTTTGGCTGCTGCTACGGAAGAAGGCTAGCTGGTCAGCTAGTTAGATTGTCGAGAAACCCACGTTTTTCTCAAAACGTTGGGTTTCTCTTTTGTTTTCTAACGGCAATGTCTATTTAAAATTTAATTCCGTATCCACTACCAAGCTTATTGCCGGCCATGAGATACGCCTTCGAGCTTTGCTGCAGAGAGGTCCTCTCTTCGTAAAGCGACGGGTCTGCGCATACTTGGCCGAATATCCGTTCCTCTGCTTGCTTCGAGGCCATATCCGTCTGATATACGGTAAAACTTCGCTGGAACTTCAGAATGTTCGAATCAGGCGGCAAGACTTCGCTGAGCTGCGGGAATAGCAGCCAAGACTGGCATACGAACACCGCTCTGATGCCCCTAAAGAACGTCTTGGCCTGTTCGAAGGATTGCCCAACGCTTTGCTCATCCAAAGGCCCTCCCTCCGGAATATGAACGTTAAGCACAAGCTGGCCTTTGCCAAAGCTTCTCCCACCGGCCTCAACGTCATGATCCAGCGCAATGGGCTGGAATTGCAGTCTGCCCAAGCGGAACAAGGCAAGCTGCACATGTTCCTGCAGCCACCCATATTCTTCAATGCCGTATACCCCGTAATCCTGATAACATTTCCTGCTCCAGATTTGCAAGTCGGAGAACGTATCGTAATAAACGTCGTCCGATATGCCCTTGGCGGCATAATCCGCATAGGCGTCAACCGCGAACTTGGCGAATAAGGCCAAAAAGAGTTGACGATAGGATGGCGATTGCTTGACGGCCGCATAAAAAGCTTGCTTATCGCTTGTTAATAACCGCTTCAGGCTGCTATATCGATTATCGTCGATGTCCACTTGTTTGATCGTTTGTCTGGCGCCTTCATCCAAGCGGATGCCTTCGCATAATTGATCCACATTCATTGCGTTAATCTCCTTCAGAGAACTTGATGACCGAGCGAACGGTTCATTTTGGATTTAAAAACCTATGTTTTTCTATTCGCGAAGCTGCTAACCTTTCCTGCCTATTAGGCGCTACCTATTTGAGCTGTCCGGCAGCCCGAAATTCGCGGGGAGAATAGCCGGTTTGTTTATGAAACAATCGGGAGAAATAATGGACGGAGCTGAAGTGATATTTATCGGCAATCTCCGTAACGCTTAAGCGCGTATGGAGCAGGTCGTCCATCCCTCGGCCAATCATGAACCTGTTCATGTATTGAACCGGGGAATATCCCGTTGCTTTTTTGAACGTTTCGAAAAAATGCCCTCGGCTCATATGAATGCTTTCGTAATAAAGCTTCAACGGCTTCGCGGTACCGTCCAGCAAATCCTTTTCCATCCGTTCAATGATACGGCTTATTCTGGGGTCAGGGATATGCTCATCCTTCAGCATATACGACAGGAAATATTCGATAAAGGCCTGGAAATTCCGCTGCGTCGTCAAGTTCCGCATGTAGGTCCGTTCATTCGTGTATTCGCTAGGTTTGTAGAAGCTTTGGAACAGATCAATCCATGGACGGAGGGAATCAACCTCCACTATCTCGAGAATCGGATAGGGAAAAGCCGGTCCGACATATGCGTGCTGCAGCCGGTCCAACTGGTAACAAATCGGAGATGCCCCATCCAATAAATCTCTTCGGTCTACGTAATGCCAGTCGAAATAACAGCAAACATGAACCATCGGATCGAGGTCGTCGGCAATCCACTCATGGGGTTGTCCGGCGGAGATATGGATGAGCCAACCAGGACCAATCTCGTAGGTTCGGCCGCAGGTGTGCAGAACCCCGTGTCCCTCGCTGATCAGATAGATGGAGCTTTGATAACAAATCCGCGGAAGGCTTGACTGCCCCTTGGCGAACGGATATCTCGTTGCGTAGTACACATACGGATTTAACGTGGAAAAGTCCACTTCACTCCCCCCTCAGAACGATAAATTGGCGACAATTCACCCGACGATTGTGCAAAAGTATGACCTTCTGCTAAATACAATAAAAAGCCGCTCGGCTAAGATAAGTACATCAACTACAACATTATCCAAGGAGTGATCAACTTGCAAGAAACTTCGCATTTGCTGACTGACGAACAAATGGCACAGTTTATTACGCAGGGGTATTTAGTGCTGCGAAACGATCTTCCGAATACGCTTCACGAGAAAGTGATGAATCAAATTCATTATACGCTGATGGAGGAAGGCAACCCGGGCAATAACATATTGCCGAGAGTGCCGGACATCCAGAAGTTTTTTGAAACGCCGGTCGTCCAAGGGGCTTTAACAAGCATTCTCGGCCCGGATTATTATTTGCACCCGCATCGGCATTGCCACTACAACCAGCCGCACAATCAAAAGCCGGGGGGCGGCGAATGGCACAAGGACGGCTACTGGAGCGCTATGCGAAGCCACCGCCCTTGGTGGGCGATGATCTTTTACTACACGCAGCCTGTCACCGAGCAGCTCGGTCCGACCGCTATTATGCCCGGCTCTCAATACAAGGAGAAATTCCCGGGCAAGGACAAACCTTTTTCGCTGCCGACCGGTCCTGCGGGCACGATGGTGCTCGTTCATTTCGACCTCTGGCATAAGGCTTCGTTGAACACGTCCACAACGGACCGCTATATGTTGAAATTCCAATTCGCCAGACTGAGACCGCCGGCTTCTCCAAGCTGGAACAATCAGGAATCGGAATTCACGGTTCCTGCCGGACAACAGGAATATCCGTTCACCCGCATCTGGTCGGATGTATGGCAGTGGCTCCGTGGAGCAGAGATGCAAGCAGCAGGACAGGCAGATGGAAACGCGTCTCAGATCGCGGGTCTTCTCGGAGAATCGTCGGAAGACGACGCTCTGGATTCCGCTTATCGTCTTGCGGGAATGGGCGATGCGGGCGTTCAGGCACTGCTGGGCGTCCTTCGCGACGGAACGAACGTATCCGCGCTCCGCGCTGCTTACGCTCTCCCGGCAGCAGGCTCCGCAGCAATTGACGGTTTAATTGCATTGCTTGACCATTCGGAGGAGAGAAGACGCGCCCTTGCCTGCTTTGCGCTTGGCATGATCGGCAGTCAGGACGGCGGTACGGAGCAAGCGCTCATTCTCGCCCTCGCTGATGAAAGCATTTGGGTACGACGGAACGCCGCCGAAGCGCTCGGTTTGCTTGCGTCGCCATCGGCTCTTGCAGTCGAGTCGCTAACCCGGACGCTCCAAGAGTCGGTATGGCAAGAAACGACGGGACAGACGCAAGAGTCGGCCAGCATACACGCGGACAAGGATTTTGTCGCCAATCAGGATTACATTCATAATAAGATCGGGTATACTGCAGCTCTATCGCTACTTCGCATCGGGAAATACGGGGATGCGGGCGTCGTAGTGAAGGCCTTGGAGCAGGCACTCGACAGTTCCGACCGGTATGTCCGCGCGTATGCCTTCGAAGCCTTGACCTTCCTGCGGTCGGCAGAGGCGGTAGACGTCTTGCTCCGGTATCACCGGACGGCCCGCTGGTGCCCCGATACACACAAGGACTCTTCATTCTAACCATCTCATAGACAAGCGTAAACGGCTAACGCCATCCCTCGCGGCATAAGCTTTGTTGCGAAGGAAAGTGCCGCTCGCCGCCGCGTTCATGCTATAATTGTCGCGTGTTCACAAGTCTGGAGCAACAGCGGGATGTGAATAACCTTGACGAAGAGGCGGGATAGGAATGCGGCTTGGAGGACAAGTGTTTTTGGATCAAAAAAATCCGGACAGCTGGGCGAAGGCGCTGCGGGAGGCAGGCTTCCGCGCAACGACTTGCCCGGTAGATGATGACCTTTCTGCGCTGGACGATTATCTGAAAGCGGCCAGCGACAACGATATATTGATTTCCGAGGTCGGTGCCTGGAGCAATCCGATTAGCCGGGACGAGCGGACAAGGCGCGAAGCGATCGCTTATTGCATCCAGCGTCTGGAGCTTGCCGAACGGATCGGCGCGCAGGCTTGCGTGAACATTGCAGGCTCTCGCGGCGAGCAATGGGATGGACCGGATCCGGATAATTTCAGCGACGAAACATTCGATCTTATTGTGGAAACGACGCGAGAAATTATTGATGCGGTTAAGCCGGAACGCACTGTGTTTGCGCTGGAGATGATGCCGTGGGTGTTTCCCGATTCCGCGGATACGTATCTTGCTTTGCACAAGGCAATCGACCGTCAGGGGTTCGGGGTCCACTTCGACCCCGTCAACATCATCAGCAGCCCGCGGGCTTATTATAACAACGGGGCAATAATCAGAGATTTCTTCGCCAAGCTCGGACCGCATATTCGGAATTGCCATGCGAAGGATATTTTGCTGGGAGGCAAGTTGACCGTTCGTCTCGATGAAGTCGTTCCGGGCAGAGGCCTGCTCGATTACCGGACGTTCCTTGCAGAACTGAACAAGCTGCACCCCGATACGACGCTGATTATCGAGCATCTGTCAACGAACGAGCAGTACCTTGAAGCTGCGCAATATATCCGAAGGACGGCTAAGGATATAGGTATCGAACTATAACGAAGGGAGGAGATCGATCGATGCTGGAAGCGGGAAAAACATACAATACTGCCGTTGAGGTAACGCTTGATGTAATCGGCGGAAAGTGGAAGCAGGTTATTTTGTTCCACTTGACGTTCGGCAAGAAACGAAATGGCGAGTTAATGAGCCTGCTGCCAGGGGTGACGCAAAAGGTGCTTACTCAGCAGTTGCGCGAGCTGGAGGACGACGGCATTATTAACCGGATTACATACAATCAGGTGCCGCCAAAAGTCGAGTACGAGCTTACGGAGTATGGCTGGAGCTTGAAAGAAATCCTTCATCTTCTGTGCAGATGGGGAGACCGGCATGCGGAGCGCGCGTTGGGCGGACGAATCAAAATATTGTCCGCAGCGCCGACGGCGCAGGAGGACGACGACCATTCATAAGTAAACATGTAGGATGGCAACAGAACAATCGACCCACGATCGCTATGGATCAGGACCGGTTGTTCTGCTGCCATTGTTCACTTAAGCGGGAATAACTTTACGTCTCCGCAAATCCTCGAAGATATCCAGAAACATGCTTTCGGTATCCATGAATTCATGGAAGCCGAAGCGGCGCGCTTTCGTGCCGTCGGCAAAGAAGTCGTAATCCCAGCCAAATACGAAATCCCCGAAATGCCATGAGGACACGTCCTTGTAGCTGTTGTTCGCTAAGCCATGTTTCTCCACCATCCCCTTCCACAACTCTTCCTTGTCAGCCATAACCGATTCCAATGACATTTGCAGCGGAGGCGCGGTTTCCAATCCGAAGTTGGCAGCAATCTTAGGCCATAGCTCGTTCCATCTGAACAAATCACCGTTCGTAATATTAAACGCTTGGTTCGCGCAGCGTTCATCCGTCGCTGCCCAGACGGTAGCTTTGGCTAGCAGCCCTGCATCCGTCATTTCGAGCAAGCTGTTGTAGGCGCCAGGCTTTCCGGGAAACCGAAGCGGGAGTCCCAGCTCCTTCGATATAGAAGCATAAATGGCGATGACCATGGCCAGATTCATCGGATTGCCGAGCGCGAATCCGCATACGACAGAAGGGCGAAGCGCCGACCATGTCCAGCTGCTTCCTAGCTGCCTGCGTTCCAAAAATTGCTGCTGATCGACGTTGAACTCAGGAGGCATATGGTAGGCATCCGTTTCTTTGGCTGGGGTCTTGAACGGGCCAAGGTGAGCGCCGTACACTTTGTAGCCTTGCATCAGGCTAATATGCTGTAGTCCCGGAGCAATGGGCTCGATCGCATCCACGACATTGACGAGCATTGCGACGTTCGGAGCGACTAGCTCGGCCCAAGTAGGACGATCCTGATAGGCGGCATAGAAAATATGGGTAACGTCCGTAAGTGTGCTCAGCTTTTCTTTTGTATCCGATTCATCCAGCAGATCGACGGCAACGTAACGGGTGCGGCTGCCTGAGACGCCGCCGCGGCGCGACAAGCCGACAATATCCCAGTCGGGGAGTTGTTCCAAATAGTCGATCAAATTTTTGCCGATAACGCCGTTTGCTCCGACTACAAGCGCTTTTTTGCGTACCAAAGCTTCTGTGTTTTTCATTAAGTACCACTCCTCTATATGATGTGTTAAATGAATTAACATCATTGTGCACCGAGCAGCCGTAAATAAAAAGTACGCACTTTAGAGTGATATAGTAACTTCAAAGTAACGAAAGGAGCAGACCGCTTTGGTCTGCTCCTTACTGTTAGCGATCTCCGTGCTAGTCCTCCAGCTTGCGAAAGATTCGGTCGGTTGCCGACAGCACCTCGTAACGCGATTTGAACGGCGTCAGGAACGACTCTTTGGCGCCTAGCGCCAATATGCCAGACGGACTGAGGCTGTCATGGATCAGACCGTGCACGCGATGCTGCAGGACGGAATCGAAGTAGATGAGTACATTGCGGCACAGGACGACGTGAAATTCGTTGATGGAGCAGTCCGTCGCGAGATTATGCTGCGCGAACACGAGATGCTCCTTCATAAAGGGATGGAAATGCGCATATTCATGGTCGGCGGTATAATAAGCGGAAAACTCTTTGTCGCCTCCGGCTTGCATATAGTTTTTCGTAAACGACTGCATTCGCTTAAGCGGGAACTTGCCTTGCTTCGCGGTATGAATCGCCTGCTCGCTCATATCCGTTGCATACAGCTTTGTTCTGTCCAGCAATCCTTCTTCGTGCAGCAGAATGCCAAGCGAGTATACTTCCTCGCCGGTGGCGCAGCCCGCGCTCCATATCCGGATTTCCGGCAAATCCTTCAGAAGCGGAATGACATCCCGGCGGAAAGCGTAAAAGAATTCGGGATCGCGGAACATCTCCGTCACCTTGATTGAGAAGTCGTTAAGCAGGACACCGAAATAGTCCGGCTCATGCAGCACTTTGTTCAATAATGAGGTGATGGTCGGCAGATCGTCCAAGCTCATGCGGTTGTAAATGCGACGCAGCAGTGACGACCGCAAGTAATGGCGAAAGTCAAAGCCGTATTTTCGATAGATGCCTTCCAAGAGGAGCTCGGTTTCGATGCATGCCAGCTCTTCGGTCTGCGCCAGTTCCTCTTGCAGCTCATCGGACTGCTCGAGCTCATGACTCATTGTCCCACCTGCCTCGTCAGCCATACTCGCATCAAGGAGAACAGCTGGTCTGTCTGAATCGGTTTGCTGATATAGTCGGAGGCTCCCGCCTCCAGGCATTTGTCGCGATCGCTTCGCATTGCCTTTGCCGTTAAAGCAATGATTGGCGTATCCTTCAGATTAGGAAGCTTACGAATCGCCTCCATTGTCTCAAAGCCGTCCATGACCGGCATCATAATATCCATCAGAATAAGATCGAAGTTGTTATCTTTCTCAAGCAGCTCCAAGCAATGCTTACCGTTGCCGGCAACGGTAACCGTAAGCTGCTTTTGCTCGAGCGACTTGCTGAGGGCGTACACGTTGCGGGCATCGTCTTCTACGAGCAGCACTTTTTTGCCTGCAAGCACGTCTATATCTTCCTTAGCCGCTGCTGTCAGAACGGGCTCTTCCGTTATAGCGACAGCAACCTCCTCGTATGCGGCCAAAACCTCTTGCCCGACTTCGGCATGCTGAAGGTTCGGCAAATATAAGGTGAATACGCTGCCTTGATTCGGTACGCTATGCAGCGTGATGCATCCGCCTAGCAGCCTCGCGAACTCGCTTGAAATCGAGAGGCCGAGCCCCGTACCGCCATACTGACGATTCGTCTTGCCGTCGACCTGCTGGAACGCCTCGAAGATAAGCCGCTGCTTGTCTGCAGGGATGCCGATGCCTGTATCCGTAACCGAGATTGCGAGCACCTCGGCATGATGATACTCGGGAAGCAGCTCGCCGACCTCTTTGATGTCTGCTTCTCGAATTGTCAACGCAACCGAGCCGCGATCGGTGAATTTGAAAGCATTGGATAGCAGATTCTTCAATATTTGCTGAAGCCTTTGCCCGTCCGTATGCAGCATGGAACTAACGGCTCCTTCGATCGTGGTGGAGAAAGCAAGCCCCTTCTTCTCCGCAATGGGATCGAAGCTCAGCCTCATCAGCTCGGGAATTTCGGTTACGTTCACTTCATCGATCATCAGCGTGATTTTGCCAGCCTCGATTTTGGACAAGTCCAGAATATCGTCGATCAGCATTAGAAGATCGTTGCCGGACGTATGAATAACGCGCGCGTAGCCTTCTTCCTCGGCAGTCAGCGTATCATTGTCATTCTCGGACAGCATCTGCGAAAGGATCAGGATGCTATTAAGCGGCGTTCTCAGCTCGTGTGACATATTGGCCAAGAAGTTCGTCTTGTACTGCGAGCTTGTGCGCAGCTTGTCCGCATACTCCTCGAGCTCTTTTTTCGCCAGCTCCAATTCCTTCGTCTTCTGTTCAGCGAATAAGTTCTGTTCCTCCAAATGCTCCGTCGTCATGCGCATTTCCTCTTGCTGCATCTGTAATTCCTCGGACTGCGCTTGCAGCTCTTCGGTTTGTGTCTGCAGTTCCTCGGTCAGAGACTGCGATTCCCGCAACAGCTTCTCGACTTCCATGCGTCCGCCGACATTGTTGACCGACACGCCGAAGTGGTTCTCGATCTGTTCAAGCAGCTTGAGGTGCGCGGATGTGAATGGCTCAAGCGAAGCGAATTCAATGACGGCCTCGACCTTACCTTCATACTCAACCGGTACGAGCAGGACGCTTTGCGGAGAGGTCTGCGTCAGTCCCGAAGTAATCTTAGCTCCGTATTCGGCTGGGTGATTAAGCAAGAACGTCCGGTTTTCTAACGCGCATTGACCGACAAGCCCTTCTCCTATGCGGAAGCTTTCTATCGCCTGATCTTCGCCGTAAGCAGCATAAGTGCTAATCTTCACAAGCCGCCCGCTATCTCCCGTCCCTTGACGAACGTAGAAAGCGCCGTAGGCAGCATTGACCATCGGAGCGACTTTGGTCATGAACGACCCGGCAAGCGTCTGCATATCGTTAATGCCTTGCGTCATGGTCGCAACTTCCGCAACCATCTTCTGAATCCAATTCTGCATATCCAGGCTTGTCAGCAGCGAGTTGGTGGCATCTGCTAATTCGCTTATTTCGTCACGGGTTTTCACTTTGATTCGCGTCGTAAGATCACCGCCTACTGAAGCGATTTCCGTAATCGTCTGGGATACCTGTTTAATGGTTTTTACAATGGATCCGGAAATCATATAAACGATAAGGAAGGCGACGGCGGCAACGACAACAAGCATGGCATACAGGCCGATTGCAAGCAGATCGTTGCGGTTATCTAGTTGCATGATATGCGTCTTCGTTGCTTCGATCTCTGAACTTCGCAGCTTATCGAAAAGAATCCGAAGCTGGTCGATATCCTGCTTGCCGATGTCATTGCGGAAGAAAGCAAGGATGCCTTCTTCGTCACCCGCTCTCTTTAGCGCGATGACGGGCTCGCCGGACGTGTCGATCCAATGCTGAATGGAAATCCCTAAGCCTTCCAAATCCTTCTTCACGCTAGGGTTCGATGCGATGAGCCCGGTGAGACTATTGTAGTTGGCTTTCCATGTCGTAATACTGTCTTGATAAGGCTTGAGATACGACTCGTTGCCGGTAATGATAAAGCCGCGCTGCGCCGTCTCCATACTGATGATATCGTTCTCGATCCCGTTAATGAGGTTATGAACCTCGATGTCATGACTCGTTATCGTTTCCATTTCATGCTGCAAGGAAGAGATTCTGTCGGTGACGATTACGATAGAGACGCCCAGACATAAAACGATGAGAAAATAGCCGACGACAATTTTCAATCGAATAGGAAATCGTATAGCTTGTAGCATCATTAACACCCTCTTGTTTGTGATTTTATGATCTTACAAGATCGTATGTTGTATCTATTATAGCATGACCTTGTTTCAGAACATCCCTGAGAGGGTAACTACTGATAGAAGGGATGTGATAATAGGATGGATCTGCTGCTATCGATCAGTGTTGCCGTTATAGCTGTTTCCTTCGTTATCCTGTTGTACGCGCTGTATCGAACGTTGAAGCTGGTAAGAGCTGCGCTCGAGGATATGAGACTATCGATAAGCCGATTGGGAACACAGGTTGCCCTTATGAGCACGGAGGCTAGGGCAGAGGAAGGAATCGTTGGCGCCGTATGCGACGGAATTGCCTCGACGGTCAGAATATGGACAAAAATCAAAAAAATATGAGCTATAATAGAATTCATAAAGGAAAGGGAGAAGAAATGAATACGACTCCATGCAGCATAACGGTTACGATACCCGCTGAAGCACAATACATCAATATAGTCCGGCTTGCCCTGTATGGGATTGCAGAGAAAGCCGGATTCTCGTTTGAGCAAATGGAAGATATGAAGGTGGCCGTTACCGAAGCTTGCACGAATGCCGTTTTGCATGCCTATGAGAGCGGACAGTCGGGAATGATCCACATTCGAATTGAACTTGACAAGCAAGGCATTTGCATCCGTGTCAAGGACGATGGAAACAGCTTTGATTACGACAATGTCACACAGCAATTTGTATCCCATCACCTCAAAAGCTTGAACGACGTCAAGGCGGGCGGCCTCGGCCTTTTTCTAATGCATGCGCTGATGGATAATGTTGAGGTGCGAACCGATAGAGGTACGGAGGTTATTCTCACCAAGCAGATTGGTAGGAAAGAGGAGATGGCATGAATTCGAATTCATCCAGCCTGGATGCCAACGAAGCTATTGAGAAAATGCTGGTTTACCAGGCTACGGCTTGCAATGATACGGCTACGCTTCTGCTGGCCCATTACGAGCCGATTGTGAGGATGGCGGCAGCCAAGCTGTCGCGCAGTCGTCCCGATTTATATGAGGATCTATTTCAAGTTGGCCAATTGTCGATGCTTCGCTTGTTCCAGCAATACGATACGGGCAGAGAGATACCGTTCGAAGCGTATGCGATGAAAAGCGTCGTTGGTCATCTAAAAAATTATTTGCGCGATAAATCTTGGTATATTCAAGTACCGCGGCGGATCAAAGAGAAAGGCCTGCTTATTCAGCAGGCTATTGATCAGCTTACGGTAGAGCGCGGACACTCCCCCTCGATCGAAGAGATTGCCGTTCATCTGGAGCTGACGGTTGAAGAGACGATCGAGGTGCTCTCGAGCAGAGAAGCGTACAACTACGTTTCGCTGGATACGCCTCTTTCGAACGAAGGAGACAGCAACGCCACCATTGGTGATTTTATCGTTACCGACCAGAATGAATATGAAACCGTTGACATGCGGCTTGACCTGGAAGAAGCGCTGGGACAGCTGAAGGACGAGGAGAAGGAAGTGCTCCTTCTCGCTTATAACAACGGGCTTCCGCAGCGCGATATCGCTGCCAGGCTTGGGGTTTCGCAGATGAGCGTGTCCCGGATTCAGAAGCGTGCAATCGGGAAGCTGAAGGAACTGTTGGAGGAGCAGGAAGAGGGACAGGACGGCAAGTAGTTCGTCCCCTCTATAAGAAAGCTCCCTTTGGGAATGCATGTTGCATTTCCAAAGGGAGCTTTCTCTTATGATTATCGGAAAGTTATTGGATCGGATCGGGGACCAATCCTTCCTCCATAATTTCACTGTTCGTCTTCATATGCTTCATATCCAGACCTAGTCGAATGATCTCCTGCTCATTGGGCGCCATGGTGTTCATTGGCATGGACTTCACCTTCGCTGCCTGCTTCTCTTTGTCGATTTCGTGCTTAATTCGTGCACGAAGAAAATATAAGCTATTCATTCGATTACCTCCCATTAGCGTTCATTGCATGCTTGACTTCCTCCTTGGAAGAGTGGATCGACTCTACTATTTTTTCGCCTGATTGCTTCGCATGACTGGCTAAATCCGTAGCTTCCTCGGCTACGCTTCGTCCAATCGATTTCGTGTGGTTGCCAGCGGCGGCGACGAGATTCATCGACTTTTCTTTGACAGTCTGGATCTTCCCCGCTAGCGCTTCCCGCGTCTGCGCGCCTGATTTTGGCGCGTAGAGCAATGCGGATACGACGCCAATGGCGCCACCTACCAGTGATCCTATCAACACACCGCTGCTTGCATTCATCTTAGCCATTTGCCACCCACTCCTTATCGTTAGAAAATAGTAATGCTGCTTATATATAACCGCTATTCGCTGTTTTGAATCATTGACAACCATGAGGCAAGATGATAAAATACAAATTAATTTCATACTATACCACTAGGGATTATATGTGATTTCTAGTCATTGACCATACAAATGGAGATGTGCAATTCGTTACGGCGAATGTACGTCTCTTTTTTTTTTACCACATCAGAATGTTTAAGTGCTTTACAGCGATAAAGGGTAAAGTAGATCATTCAGGTTGGCGATAAAAACTTCCGCTTAAACGCGGTCGCTCATCCTCGAGATACTCCGATAGGAGCTTTTCTCATGGCTTGGTCAACATGACTCATACCCGCAATCATCAAACGATACGGAGGCATAGCAATGAGCAAACAAAAAAACGTGAATGTAACGGCGGATGTACTTGTCATCGGTGGCGGGCCGGCCGGCGCATGGGCTGCATGGAGCGCAGCTAAGGAAGGAGCAAAAGTCGTCCTCGTCGACAAAGGCTACTTGGGCTCGAGCGGAGCTACGGCGCCGGGAGGAACGAACTTGCTGTATTTGCCTCCAGACAAGGAACTGCGGGAAGCGGCTGTTCAGGCGAGGCTGAAGTCAGGCGGCTACTTGGCTGAGGCCGATTGGATTCACCGAGTGCTCGATCAGGTGTATATCAATCTGGAGTTGGTCGAGCAATGGGGTTATCCATTCGTACGCGATGAGAACGGAACGCCGATGCGCGATCATTTGCAAGGGCCGGAATATATGGCTCTCATGAGGAAGGTCGTGAAGCGCGCCGGAGTCAAAATATTAGACCAAGCGCCTGCTCTTGAGCTGTTAGTCGATGAGCACGGCGTCGGCGGTGCGCGCGGTCTCCTGAGGCAGGACGAAGGTGAATGGGAAGTGCGGGCGAACGCGGTCGTTATTGCGACCGGCGGCTGCGCCTTTTTGAGCAAGGGGCTCGGCTGCAACGTGCTGACGGGAGACGGCTACCTTATGGCGTCCGAGCTAGGCGCGGAGCTGTCTGGCATGGAGTTCACTCGGCGGTATGCGCCAAGTCCGGCTTACAGTTCTAATACGCGCTCCCGCTTGCTTGGCTGGGCTTCCTATTATGATAAAGACGGCAACCCGTTGAACGGTCAGCGAAATGGCGATTTTCTCGCTTCAAAGCTGCTTGAAGGACCGGTCTATGCCATTATGAATAAGGCAGATACGCCGGAGAAGCAGGCGATATTGCGCAAGTCGCATGCAATCTTCTTCCTTCCGTATGATCGTGCTGGAATAGACGTGTTCACCGAGCCGTTCCCGCTCACGCTTCGTTATGAAGGAACGGTGCGCGGTACGGGCGGCATCCGCATCGTGAACGAGCAGTGCGCAACGTCGGTGAACGGCCTGTATGCGGCCGGAGACGCTGCGACACGCGAGCGCATTACGGGCGCCGCGTCCGGCGGCGGCGCGTTCAATGCTTCTTGGGCGATCTGCTCCGGCACATGGTCGGGCAAAGGAGCGGCAGAGTATGCGCGGGCGCAGAGCCGCAGCGCGAGCGAACGCAATCTTCAGCCAGCAGGCAGATACGGCCTGCGGAAGGAGGAACAGCGCGCGAACGAAGGAGAACCGGTCGATACGCGCGAGCTTGTCAAGGCGATCCAGGACGAGGTGCTTCCGCTTCAGATCAACTATTTCCGCACGGAAGCGGGATTGACCGAGTCGCTGGGCCGGTTGAATGAGCTGTGGCCGAAGGTGAACGAGCAGCAGCCGGAGACGGCTACGGAACGCGTTCAAGCACGCGAGGCGGCAGCGATGGCCGCAACGGCCAGATGGATGTACACCGCTGCTCTCGCTAGAAAAGAGTCGCGCGGCGCAGGTCTCCATGTGCTGGCCGAATATCCGGAGGTCGATCCGAATCAGCAGTATCGGCTGCTCGTATCGGGATTGGAGCAGATAGTGACGCGTCCGGAATCGGCTGCTCCTGCTGCGGCAATTACTGCGAATGAGGCTGCAACCGACCATACGGCTGCCGTGCAGAGCGCAGTTAAGGAGGTGCAGGCAGGATGATAGAGCTTGTAAGCGCAGAACGATGCATTGGGTGCAATTTATGCGTGAAGGTATGTCCAACGAACGTATTCGACAAGACGGAAGGCGGGGCTCCCGTCATTAAGCGGCAGGAGGATTGCCAGACCTGCTTCATATGCGAGGCCTATTGTCCGGTAGACGCACTCTACGTATCCCCTTTCACGGATGAAGCGATAAAGGTAGATGAGGGCGAACTGGCATCCAAAGGCATTCTCGGCAGCTGGCGTGAGACGATTGGCTGGGGACCCGGCAGGCAGAAGCTTGCTGCACTTGATCAGACGCCGTTCATCGACCGTATTCTTCCTCCGCGCCCAGTCCGGGTGGCGGGTATCTCGGATGTGAAAGTTCAAACGACCTAGTTATTGATGCATAGAAACGTACACGAATTACTCCCGTTTTGGTTTGGATAGGTCTGCTTATCCAAATTAAGGCGGGGTTTTCTTTTTGTAAAATGGTAAAATTTTCAGTTGTTTATTCCGATAAACCTGTTGTGGGTTCAAATATGTGGAAAAAGTAGGGAAATAGACATAAAGGAGTGTAAACCATGTTTAAACGTGTGGAAAATGAGTTGGAGCTGGCCATGTTCAACGGGATCTGGACAACCGTCTGGCGAGAGAAAGGTTACGAACTTGAGTTTTCGGACAAGTCGCTTGCCAAATACATCATCGTAACCGATGAAGGCCAATATGTAGGCACTACCGAATTTAAGCCGTATAGCATTACTGACAGCCAGATTAATGCAACAGCTCCCTTTCATGAGCATCCCGACGTTATAGCAGCGGCATCCGAGGTAGCCGAAATCGATAAAATGGCTATTCTGCGCTCCTTTCGAGGACGATATATTGCGGACTTGCTATCCGCTTGCGTATATTTTGCCGAAGGAGAGCGGATCAAATATTATGTTTCTCTAATGGAACCAGTATTCATGCGCGCGCTTAGGGTCACGTTCCAAGTGCCTCTGAAGAAGCTGGGCGACAAAATTTTTTATAAAGGCGATTATGTGAATCCGGTGTTAATTGACGTGGAGCAAGTCTATCAAAATAAACATCGATTCGAATGGATGATTAGTCCGCAAGACATTCTGCCGAGAAGAAGATTAGTCGCAGAATAGTACAATACTAGCAAATAGCGAAAAGGCGGAAAAGTTATGAAACAATCAGTTGTTGAGCTAACAGATCTGGACAAGCGTAACCGATTATTAATTAAAATTTTGTGGGGGTTGCTCGCTTTAGGCGTTCTGACTGATCTAGCCATCGGACTATCGGCGCAATTAGTGCTGCTTTTGGCTGGCGTCGGCTTGATCACATGCGGCGGGACGACGTTCATGACCTACAAGCGAATTATGCCTGACAAAATCAAGTACATCATTCCGTTCATTATGACGCTCCTCGTTACGATGCTGATTGTCTCAGACCCTAATCCGATCGTAAGCACCTACTTCATGGTGTATGTCAATATCGCCGTAATTACGCTGTATGCGGACTACAAAGCCATTATATTGACTGGTGTTCTAGGTGCAGCTCTCAGTACATATATCTTCCTCGATTCGGAATTGCAGCCTCGGTTGTTCCCGGACGAGTCGCTCGTTTATTTATATCTGTATCTCATCTTCGCTACGGCGGCGCTTGCGGTATCGTCGAATTTCAGCAGACGTCTGCAGCTCCAGGTGATGGAGAAGCAGAAGGAAGCAGTAGCATCCAAGGACATGGCCGAAGCGCTATTGAATAAAATGAAATCATCGATCATGCTGCTTACTGAATTCAGCAGCAGCCAGCAATCGACCGTTCGTTCAACGGGAGATATATCCCGCGAAGTAACGGCAACCTTCAGCGAGATGTCGGCGGCAATCGAGAAGCAGACGGGAACGATTCTGAATATTAATGAATCGACCCAATCGATGGACAATGACGTGAAGCTGCTGCTAGACGGCACCACGCTGCTGGAGCGTTATTCCACTGAGAACGCTGAGCTCACTGAACGGAATAGCGAGCAGATGGAGTCGCTTAGCACAGAGGTTGAGCGGGTTCGCGTCATTATCGGTCATACGGTTGAGATGATGAAGCTGCTAAGCGAGCAGAACGATCGCGTCAGTTCAATCGTGGGCACGATCAGCGACATTTCGGAGCAGACGAACTTGCTTGCGCTTAACGCCGCGATAGAAGCAGCACGAGCAGGCGAGCATGGCAAAGGCTTTGCCGTCGTATCGGGAGAGGTACGTAAGCTGGCCGACAATTCCCGCAAGGCGACGAATGAGATCGCCGATATTTTGTCGGGCATACGGACGCAGATCAGCGCAGTGCATGAGCAGGTAGAGCGCGGTCAGTCCGCCGTGCAGACAAGCAAGGAAGCTTCACAACAGGTACAGTCGCTAATCGGTCAAATTAATGAGAATTCGGGCCTCGTTAAGGAGCATTCCATTACGGTGGGCAGCTCTGCAACGCGCTTGAACGAGCAATATGCCGCCATGGCAGACGAAATGGTCAATATCGCTGCAACGACGGAGGAGAATATGGCTTCCGTAGAAGAGGTACATGCAAGCATGGAGACGCAAGATCTGAAGATTCATACGATGGTTGAGCAGTACGCCCAGTTGGATCAGCTTCTATCCGAACTGAAGCAAATGGTTGGCAAAAACTAATGGTTCAGGCGTCTCGGACTATTGACGAATTCGTAGTCTCATGATAAATTATATTTAATCCTATTGTATTAGTCGGATATATGAAGTGAATAAGCATTAGCGCTCGCTAGTAAACTGGAGGCGCATGAGAATCGGGACTCTTCTCGATTGTTATGCGTCTTTTTTGCATTTTTAATCGAACAGGAGATGAAGGAAATGAGCACAACACCTATCACAACAGAGGATCAAACCATTGAGCAGGCATATAGCCCTGATGTAACGAAGAAGAGACAACCGGAATACCCGGTTCATCCACTATTCCTAAATCGTTGGTCTCCAAGATCATATGCAGACCGTCCCGTGAGCGAAGAGGTTCTACACACGATATTGGAAGCGGCCAGGTGGGCCCCATCTTCAAGCAATCAGCAGCCATGGCGGTTCTATGTGGCGAAGGAGCAAGCGGAGCATGAGGTGTTCCAGTCCTTCCTTAAGCCGAGAAATAAGCTATGGTCGGTTAACGCGCCGGTTCTTATTTTAGTCGCATCGCAAAATGTAAAGGAAAACGGAGATCCGAACGGCGCTCATGCGTTCGATACGGGCGCAGCTTGGGCGTCTATCGCGCTTCAAGCGAGGCTGCTTGGCCTCTCGACGCGTGCGATCGGCGGTTTCGATCAGGCAGCAGCCCGCGAATTGCTGCAGGTGCCTGCGAATATTTCGCTACACGCCGTTATAGCGCTAGGCTATCGTGGAGATTTGGACTCGCTGGATCCTTCATTCCACGAGCAGGAGAAGCCGAATACGCGCCGTCCTCTAGGTGAGAGCATTCTACCGATATTGGTGAGCGGCGAAGGCCAGTCTGAACAAGAATAGAAGTAGGCTATCGGCAACTTATATTCAGACTGGGGAGGAGGGACAACGATATGGGAGCCACAGAAGCTGCGGTAAAACTGGATGCGGACGTTCTGATCATCGGCGGAGGTCCTGCGGGAGCGTGGGCTGCATGGAGCGCGGCATCACATGGCGCACGCACGGTGTTAGTCGACAAAGGGTATTTAGGGACTAGCGGCGCTACCGCCCCGGGCGGAACGAACTTCTTGTATGTGCCCCCGAATCAGGAGAAGCGGGAGCAGGCGGTGGAGGATCGGCTTGAAGGCGGAGGCAATCTGTCGGAAGCGCCGTGGATCCACCGCTTAATGGAGCAAGCGTACCTGAATATCGAGCTGCTGGAGCAATGGGGGTATCGTTTTCCTCTTGATGGTAATGGAAATCTATTCAAAGCGCATCTGCAAGGGCCTGAATATATGCAAATTATGCGCAAGGTGGTCTTGAAGGCAGGCGTGCGGATATTGGATCAATGTCCCGCGCTGGAGCTGCTGACGGATGAGCATGGCGTAGGCGGAGCACGCGGCATCTCGCGCCTGGACGGTAAAGACTGGGAGGTCCGCGCGAACGCTGTCGTCATTGCGACTGGAGGCTGCGCATTTCTAAGCAAAGGCCTTGGGTGCAACGTACAGACAGGCGACGGGCTGTTGATGGCTGCCGAGCTCGGCGCGGATCTATCCGGCATGGAGTTCAGCAGACAGTATGCGACGACGGCAGCATTCGGCACCATAACTCGCAATCGGATGCTCGGGTGGGCGACCTTTTACGATGAAGAAGGTCAAGTGCTGCACGAAGGCGGGCCGCGCGAATCTGATTTTATGGCGAAGCAGTTGCTGAAGGGACCGGTATACGCCATCCTTAATCATGCGGATACCGAGGAGAAGCGCCGCATCTTAAGGCTCTCCACGCCTGTATGGTTTCTGCCCTTCGATCGCGCCGGTATCGATCCATTCACGCAGCGGTTCCCGCTAACGATGCGCTTTGAAGGAACGATTCGCGGGACAGGCGGGTTAAGGCTAATCGATTATGACTGTTCGACTACCGTTGCCGGACTGTTCGCGGCCGGCGATGCGGCTTCGCGCGAGAAGACTGCCGGCGCAAGGTCGGGCGGCGGCGCTTATAACGCTTCATGGGCCATCGCGTCGGGCACATGGTCAGGCAAAGGAGCGGCCGACTTTGCGCTCGCGCAAGGGAAAGATGCGAGAGTACGGCAATTGAGCCCTGCCGGAGCTTATGGTCTAGAGCGAAATGCGCAGTCCACCGAGTTGATTGATACGAGGGCAGTAGTTGAGCAAGTGCAGCGGGAAGTGTTCCCGCTGGACATTAACTACTTCAGAAGCGAGCCGGTGTTGGAAGCGTCGCTGAAGAGACTTCACTCGCTTTGGCCCGCTATTAAAGGGTCTGTACCGAATACGATTCAAGGAAGAGTGCGAGCGCGGGAGACGGCAGCAATGGTTGCTACTGCCCGCTGGATGTATACGGCTGCGCTCGCACGCAAGGAGACAAGAGGGATGCAAGGTTTTCGCGAATATCCGAATCTGAACCCAGCGCTTTCGCATCGTCTTCTGCTTTCGGGTATCGAGCATATTACGATACGTCCGGAACAAGTGCCTCCGCGCTCCTATGACATCGTTTCTCCAGTGGTAGTCGAGAAGGAGGCGGCAAGGCTGTGATTGAGCTCGTAAGTGCGGAGCGTTGCATATCATGCAATCTGTGCGTCAAAGTATGCCCGACGAATGTATTCGACAGCGGCGATGACGGTATTCCCGTCATTGCAAGGCAGGAAGATTGCCAGACCTGCTTCATGTGCGAGGCGTATTGTCCAGCCGATGCGCTGTTCGTTGCCCATCATGCCGATCTGCCGATTGAAGTGAATGAGCAGGAGCTTATTGACAAAGGACTGCTCGGCAGTTGGCGAGCAGCGATCGGATTTGGCTCCAACGGCAAAGTATCGATGGCTTCATATGATACGACGCCAATCTTGCGATCGATAAGACCGGCAAGAGCGGCCTCGGAGTAAGTTGGAAGCAAGGAGAGAGAGCCTTTATTTTACGTTCAGGAGGAATAGCTAATGGGGAAACCGTTTGAAGTGACAGACGAGTGGTTGAGACGGGTCAAAGCACAGGTGGACGGAACGGAGTATGGTTCGATTGTCATTACGGTGCATGACGGAAAAATCATACAAATCGAGCGTTCAGAGCGCAAACGTTACGACACGCCTCAAACCTCTCACTCCTCGCAATCCAGACGCCGCTAACGAACCAACCCATCAATAACAGAGCAAGGATGTTCCATGTCTTCGCAAGATCGAAGACTCCCCGGAACATCCTTGTTTAACGTTCATGCTTCACAATTTCCTTTCTCACACTCTCCCGTTAGCTCAGAAATATTACGGAAGCTTCGCTGTGTCCACTTCCTTGCTGCTTCTGTCTTCTAGCTATTGAAGTATTACAAAATAAGGCGCCTTTATTTCTTTTCTCACACTCTCCCCTTAGATCAGAAATGGTACGCAAGCTTCGCTGTCTCCTCTTCCTTGCTGCTTCTGTCTTCTAGATATTGGAGTAATACAAAACATGGTGCTTTTATTTCCTTTCTCGCACTCTCCCGTTAGATCAGAAATGGGACGCAAGTTTCGCTATGTCCTCTTCCTTAATGCTTCTCACTTCTGGATATTGATGTATTACAAATAAAAATGCTTTTATTTCCTTTCTCACACTCTCCCGTTAGATCAGGAGGAATGTGCTAAAGAGTGTAAAAGGTAGAAGAGCCTGAGTAGAGGGGAGAGTGCGCTAAAGGGTGTAAAAGGTAGAGGTCTGAGTAGAGGGGAGATGCGCTAAAGGGTGTAAAAGGTAGAGGTCTGAGTAGAGGGGAGAGTGCGCTAAAGGGTGTAAAAGGTAGAGGTCTGAGTAGAGGGGAGAGTGTGCGCTAAAGGGTGTAAAGGAAGAAGCCTGAGTAGAGGGGAGAGTGCGCTAAAGGGTTAAAAAGAGAGAGCGCTAGTCTGCGTTGAGAGGTGTGCAGAAGGAGGATATATCAGTCTGTGAGTTTCCCCTCGAAGACGGCGTGACTTCGAGGGGATTGGGTTAGCCGATGCTTCGGATGACTCTATCTTTGATGGAGCCGGGTACGGGCTCGTGGCTGATGTTTATCGTTTCGATTCCGGACAAGATGATGCGATGAAGCTGGCTAGGATCTTGTTCGGGATATTCCTTCAATGCATGCATGCCGCGCGACTCTTTGCGTTCGAGGGAGGCTGTGTGCATCCATCGTGCCGTTGCGGCCATCGCAGCGAGCTCACGCGAGCGGAGACGCTGTTGGATGGTAGATCCTGCATAGCGGGCTGAAGCTGATTGCCAAAGAGGTTGCAATCGTGCAAGCGATGCCTGTAGTCCAGGTACGCTGCGGAAGTAGTTGATGTTCAGCGATACTTCTTGCTGCAACGCCTTCACTAGCTCATTTTGCTCCGCTTGCGATAACGAGCGTGTACGCTCATTAACGGAGTCGCTGTCGTCGCTAGCTTGGCGGATTCCATAGCGACCGGCAGCGCGAAGGCTGCGCTGGTCTGCATCGTGCTCTTGGCGCAGCGCGTGAGCGGCAGCAGCCTCGCCCGACCATGTGCCGGAGCAAATCGCCCATGAAGCGTTGAAGGCGCCGCCACCGGACATGCCGCCCATTAATCGCTCGCGCGAAGCGGCATCGCCGGCCGCATAGAGCCCGGCCACGGTCGTGCTGCAATCTTCGCCGACGATGCGGATACCGCCCGTGCCCCGAACCGTTCCCTCGAACCTTAGCGTCAACGGGAACCGCTGCGTGAAAGGATCGATGCCGGAACGGTCATACGGCAGGAAGAAGACGGCGTGGGAGTGGCGCAAAATATTGCGCTTCTCTTCGGTGTCCGCTTTGTCGAGGACGGCGTATACTTTCTTGCCCTCGCTTATATATTTTTGCAGAATGCCGGCACGATTGCCGTCGCTGTTCAATATATTGCCTTCCTCGTCGGAATAAGTAGCCCAGCCGAGCAAGCGGCCGCGTGTGATGGTGCCGAAGGCGGCGCTTGGGGCGTAAGCGCGGCTGAATTCCATGCCCGACAAGTCAGCGCCAAGTTCGGCGGCCATGAGCAGACCGTCTCCGGTGAGCACGTTGCAGCCGAGACCCTTGCTAAGGAAGGCGCAGCCGCCGGTCGCGATGACGACGGCGTTCGCTCGTACCTCCCACTCTTTGCCGTCTAGGCGCGAGATGCCCCGCGCCCCGCCGACACCGTGCTCATCGGTTAGCAGCTCTAGCGCCGGCGACTGGTCAAGCACCTTCACGCCTGCCTTCAGTACGACCTTCCGCATCAGATTCATATATTCCAGTCCTTGCAGATGACCTCGCATCGGGGTGCCGTTCTCGTCGCGGACAAACGGGTAACCCCACTTCTCGATCCGCTCCAGATTGATATAGACCTGATCGAGCACCCGATACGTCCAGGACGGCTCCGATAGGAAGCCGCCCCCCTTCAAGCGGTGCTCGACCGCTTGATCGCGCAGCGCCTGATCCGGCGGCAAGTAAAGCAGATTCGTCCCGCCGGGCGCCGTCGCGCCGCTCGTCCCGAGGTAACCCTTGTCGGCGAGCACGACCTTCGCCCCCTTCGAGGCGGCGCTCCACGCCGCCCAAGCCCCTGCAGGACCGCCGCCGATGACGAGCACATCGGCCGTTAGTTGCTTCGTAACGTTCGAGCTCATCCTTATCGCCTCCTGCTGTTATTTAGTCTTTTTAACCGTTTCGAGCTCCTTCAGAATGAGATCTTCCGCTGTTCTTGCAGCCGTATTGATATCGACTCCGCGCAGCGCAATATCCTCAATCGCTTTGTTCAGATGCTGGGAAACGTAGTTCTCGTTAGGATCAAGATGAAGAACCGAAGGCTGGGTTGTGAAAATATTAGCGATCTTCTTATCCTTCAGCACCTCGATGTCCGCACCGAATTCCTTCTCCAGCTCCGGCGCAACAATAGCTGGCACGCGGCCGTTGCGTGCAACGATGCGCTGCACTTCGTCGGACAGAATATAATCAAGCACCTGGAAGGCAACATCCTTATGCTTGCTGACGCTGGAAATGACGAGCGAGTGAACGTTCGCTTCCTTGTTCACGCCGAGATTATCGCTGAAGTTCGGAATCGGCGCGATGTCCCAGTTAAGCGGTTTGCCTTGTGCGCGAAGCTCCTCGAGCGGTCCGATTAGATTCGCCAGCAGCGTCGGGCGCATCGCTACGTTCTGGTCGACGAGGAACGCATCGCGGTCGTACGTATATTTGTCTCCTTGGACGAAACCCGGAATGTCATAGTTTTGTTTCAAAATCCGGAATACGTTCTGCCATTGCTCCGATTGTAGCGCAGGCAATCCCGTCTTCGGATCAAGAGCGGCGATACCATAGCTGCGCTGCAGCGAGGCTGGGCCGTTCTGTACGTCAATGCCAATATAATTAACGCCGTTGTCCGAACGTGTCAGCTTCGTTCCGATTTCAAGCGCTTGCTCCCAAGTTAATTGCTCGTCGCCAGGATAAGGCACTCCGAACTTATCGAAAATATCTTTGTTATAGAACAGAGCGGCGACATTGGATGAGAACGGCAGCGTGAAGATTTCGCCTTGCTTAGAGAAGTTGATGATCGTATCCAGAAGCACCGGTTTTAGGCGCTTCGTGTCGAAATTATTTTTCTCGATGTAAGGTGTTAAGTCCTCCATGACGCCAAGATCCTGGAAAGCGTGATAGGAGCCGCTCGTCAAGTAAACGATGTCGGGAACGTCGCTTGAAGTGAGCACCTCAGCAGGCGTAACGCCTTCCGCAGGTTTGACGAGCTTGAGCGTAATATGAGGGAATTTCTTCTTCACCGGCTCCTCGAAGAAGATTTTGAACTCCGTATCGGTAAGCGTGCCTCCGCCTACGTAGAACGATAGAGTTACGGGTTCGGCAGCGGCAGGAGCTTCTTCCTTAGGTTTATCGGTCTGGACAGCAGCGGCATCAGCGGGCTTATTCGACGCCTGTCCCTCTGTAGTTCCGCTCTTCGCGGAGCATCCGGTTACAAGCAATATTGCAGCTAAAGAAATGACAGTCAGCAAACGCAGTTTCATATGGCATATAGCCCCTCTCTAATAGATCGTTTCATCTCTCAAGTTTAATTGTATTAATTCGGTCTGGCAGGTCGCGGAGGCAAAATCCGATTGATAAATTCCGTCGTATCGACGGATGCGAGCTTCGTTCTCCCGGGCCCCCAGCCAATCGTTGCGCGCCAACTGCCAAGCAAACCGGATGCTATAAGCTGCTCCTCATCGACTGCTTCTTGCACATCAGCCTGAGGCGATACATATAGCGCATCTACTGGACAATGCGCCTCGCATACGAAGCAGGTCTGGCAATCTTCCTGCCGTGCAATATAAGGCAAGCCGTTATCGTCCTCATCGAATACGTTCGTTGGGCATACCTTCACACAGAGCCCGCATTGGATGCAGCGCTCGGCGCTAACCAGCTCTATCATGTTGTCATCACCTCCCTTAGTAACACAAAAAAACGGAGAAGCACAAGGATCGTGTTTCTCCGTTAGAACGGTCGATTATGAAACTAAACATTATTAATCATAGTTGTTTAGTTGGAATTTATGACAACAATCGTAGCATCCCGAGTTTTGGAAGGTCAAGCATAATTTTTGTGGTTGACAATTCGTTTGCCAAGAAACTATATTTAATCCCACAAGAGAACTTGGTATTACCAAATGGCATACGGTTTCGACCGTTCGGACGGAGATGTGCTTCCTAGCAGGAAGTATGCCTCCGTCTTTTTTTGTTTGTATTTGGCCAAAAGGAGAGTGTTGAGAAATGGGTAAAAGTAAGATTGCAAAATGGTTAATGCCTATCCTAATCGTGATGGTTGTTATAGGGGGAACGGCTTGCGCGCAAGGGACGCAGAAAACGCCGACGCCGGCCGCTACGGATAAACCGACCCAAGAGCCTGTCGAGTTGCTTGTATTCAAGTGGGGCGGAGTGACGCTTACTGCAACGGAGGTCGATAAGTATTTTAATGAGCCGATCGCAAAAAAGTTTCCCCATATCAAGGTGAAGCTGATCGACGTGCCGGAGGGCGATCCAATCGAACCGCTGCTTACGCAAGGCATTATCCCGGACATTATTTTCGGCGGCTCGTACACCGCAATTGAGGAGGCTGGTCTAGCCGAAGAACTCGCCCCGTACAAGAAAAAATTCGGGTACGATGACAAGAAGATCAAGCCGAGCGTGAACGAATCGATCGAGCTGAAGAGCGGCGGCAATCAGGTGCCTTTCTCGGTTAATCTGCCCGTTATCTACTACAACAAAGATATTTTTGATAAATTCAGCGTGCCGTATCCGACAGAGGTGCAGAGCTGGGATCAAATTCTTGATACGGCAAAGCAATTGACAAGAGCGGACGCTGGAGTTAACTATATCGGCATTGATTTGCAGCCGACGAGACTGGCTAGCGGACTATCGCTCGATATTATCGATCCTGCTACGAATAGGGCGGCAGTCACTTCGCCCGAATGGGTGAAGGTATTCGAGACACTCAAGAAGCTATACAGCATTCCTGGGTTTATCGGCACAGACGATAAGTACAAATACGCGGATAAGGACGATGTGTTCTACAACGATCAGAACTTGGCGCTATATTCGCACAATCTAGCTCAGCTTGTAGGTCCGCTTGAGGAGCTGCGCAAGCAGGGGATTACGCTCAACTGGGACTTCGCGCCGCATCCGAATTTCGAGGACGCGCTTGGCACAAGCATCGAGATCAACGTTCATACGTTAACGCTGTCGAAAGCGAGCAAGCATAAGGATGAAGCCTATCAGGTGATTGAATATATGCTGTCGGAAGAAGTGCAGCGGATCATAACTCGCAACGGCCGCGTGTCAGTGCTCGATCTGCCGGAGCTGGAGAAGGAATACGGCGCGGATATCGAGGTGCTGAAGGGCAAGACGATCGAGAATATTTTCAAAACCGAGCCGCGCCAAATTCATAAGCCGAACATTTATGAGAGCAAGATCACCAAATATATTAACGATGCTGCTAAAGAGGTGGCCATAGGAGGCGTCGACATTAACACGGCGCTCCGAACGGCGAAGGAGAAAATCGACAAAGACTTGGAGACGCTGGAAACAACGAAGTCTTAATAAAAAGCACGATAGCGATGATTAAAACCATACTTGACAGGTAGGGATAATGTGTTATTATCGGATTAGCACAGCCTACCGGTCAACCGGAGACACTTTCCTACCAAAGGAGTGTCTCCTTTTTTTATTTTATTTCATAACAGAAGGGATGAACGTATTCATGGCTTTTACGTTACAAATTGGCGAGCAGGCGCCGGATTTCAACTTGCTGGCTACAGATGGCAAGCATTACAGCTTAGCGGATTTCGCAGCTTCAAAAGCGTTGGTCGTGTTCTTCACGGCTAATCATTGTCCGTTCGTTAAGGGCTCGGATGAAGTGACTCGCGCAACAGTGGAGAAGTTCGCGCCGCAGGGCGTATCATTCGTCGGCATTAGTTCCAATAGCGTTACCGCATATCCGGATGACTCTTACGAGAAAATGGTAGAGCGAATTGCGGAGCATGGCTTCCCTTGGACTTACGTATACGATGAGAAGCAAGAGGCTGCACTTGCCTACGGTGCGCTTAGAACGCCGCACTTCTACGTGTTCGATCAAGAGCGCAAGCTGATCTACACCGGCCGCGCTGTCGACTCGCCGAAGGATGCGGACAAAATTACGTCCTATGATTTGGAAAACGCGCTTAACGATTACTTGGCAGGCCGCGAGGTAGCGGTGCCGCTCACTAATCCGATTGGCTGCAATGTGAAGTGGGAAGGCAAAGACAAGCGTTGGATGCCGGAAGAAGCATGTGATCTCGTATTAAACTAAGGCTAGTGAACAGCAGCATGTGAGGACATCCGCTACTGACGCGAACAATGCCTCGGTAGCGGATTTTTTTCGCAAAAAAAAGGCTTTGACACGATTCGTGCAGGATGCTATTATAAGCCTAATTTAAAACCGACTAATACAATATGAATTATTGGTAATGTGAGTCGACCGTATAAACGGAGACGCGCTTCGAAACGAAGTGCGTCTTCTTTTTATTTGTCCACAAACATCGAAAATGAAAAATGGGGGTTTTGGGAATGAAAAAATTTGTTGTTCTTCTTATCAGTATAATGGTTGTCGTGACGTCGCTGACGGCATGCGCTTCGGGCAGCGGCAATAAGCCGGCAGCGACTGACGGCGGTGATCAAAGCTCTAGTACAAATAAGGAAACAGAGAAAACCGAGGAAGTCAGCACGGAGCCGATTACGCTGAAGGTGCTTCGCGCGGGCATTACCGTAACGGAAACGGAGTTTCAGAAGTTTCTCGTAGAACCGACGAAGAAGAAATATCCAAACATTACGCTTGAATGGGTAGATGCGCCAGAGGATGTAGAGCTCGAGCCGCTCATTACAGCGGGCACTGTGCCAGATATTATTTTCGCATCGACATCGGCAGTTTCAACGACTTACAAGGATCTGGATCTGGTCGAGAATCTGAAGCCATACGTAGACAAAAACGGAGTCGATCTAAGCCGCCTGAAGCCAGCTGTTCTAGATGCGATCACCAAATATTCGCCGGAAAACGAGCTGTCGGTCATTCCGTTCTCGATCAACGTGCCGGTATTGTTCTACAACAAAGATATTTTCGATAAGTTCGGCGTTTCATATCCGAAAGACGATCAATCGACCTGGGATGAGCTTATCGAGCTTGGCAAGCAAGTGACGAGAAACGATAACGGCGTGAACTATATCGGCATTGACTTGTTCGGTCCTACCAACATCAATACAGGACTTGATCTGAACATCGTCGATCCGGCGACGGGCAAGGCAGACGTGACAACGGACGGTTGGAAAAAGGTGTTCGAGACGTTAAAGAAAAGCTACGAGGTGCCAAATTATATCGGCGAAGACGGCCGATTCGAATATGCGAACGACGACGATATTTTCTTCAACGAACAAAATCTAGCGATGCTTCCTTATAATATTGCGCATTTGCTAGGCCCGCTCGAGGAGCTTCGCCAGCAAGGCACGGAGCTGAACTGGGACTTCGCGCCATTCCCGAACTTCACCGAAAATCTCGGAACGGGCAAAGCGATCAACGTTCACTCGTTGTTCGTGACGAAGTCGAGCAAGCACAAGGAAGAGGCGTTCAACGTTATCGCGAACGTACTGTCCGATGAATCGCAGGAAATACTGTCCCGCGGCGGACGCGTTCCGACTGT
The DNA here is from genome assembly GCF_056269195.1 of Paenibacillus sp. J22P218. Lineage (NCBI taxonomy): Bacteria > Bacillati > Bacillota > Bacilli > Caryophanales > Paenibacillaceae > Paenibacillus > Paenibacillus sp. J22P218. The sequence goes on along the minus strand of NZ_JBWDNL010000006.1, from coordinate 411,644 downwards.
AGAGAACGAAGCTTGGGAGAAAGTGTATGGCGCGGATATTCCGGTATTAGCAGGCAAAAAGGTCGAGAACATCTTCAAGGCTGAGCCGCGCAGCATCGTACGCCCTCATAAGTTCGAGAGCAAAGTGCGCAAATTCATCAACGAAGCGGCGAAAAATGTTGCCGTAGGCGGTCAGGACGTCAATACGGCGCTGCGAACGGCGCAAGAGGCAATCGAGAAAGAACTCGAAACGCTTAGCAAAACGCAATAACAAACGATAGTAAGGAAGGGGCGTCTCCTTAATTGCGGATGTCCCCTTCGTTTTTTTGAAATATAGGGGGTGGGCTTATGGCAGGTATTCGCATTGAGCATCTGTACAAAAGATACGGCAAGGATAAGCAAACGGTCGTGAACGATTTTCACCTCGATATTAAGGATAAGGAGTTTCTCGTCTTCGTTGGCCCGTCAGGCTGCGGCAAATCAACAACGCTGCGCATGATCGCCGGACTTGAAGATATCACGGAGGGCGAGATTTACATAGGCGACCAGCTCGTTAATGACTTGCCGCCGAAGGATCGCGATATTGCGATGGTTTTCCAAAATTACGCGCTTTACCCGAACATGACCGTTTTTGAAAATATCGCATTCGGTCTTCGCCTACGTAAGCTGCCGCGCCATGAGATCGAGCAGTCGGTGAAACGCGCGGCGCGCGTGCTGGAGATTGAAGCGTATTTGAACCGCAAGCCGAAGGAGCTGTCTGGCGGACAACGGCAGCGCGTTGCGCTGGGCCGCGCTATCGTGCGAGATCCGCAAGTATTTCTCATGGATGAGCCGCTGTCCAATCTGGACGCGAAGCTGCGCGTGCAGATGAGGATGGAAATCATTAAGCTGCATAAGACGCTCGAAACGACGTTTATTTACGTTACGCATGATCAGATCGAAGCGATGACGATGGCGGATCGGATCGTCGTCATGAAAGACGGCGTTATCCAGCAGATCGATACGCCGGAGACGGTATATACGACCCCGAATAACACATTTGTGGCAAGCTTCATCGGCTCGCCGCAAATTAATCTCATAGAAGGCAAAGTCGTGGAGGATATTCCGGGCAGCGGCAGGCTTAAGTATGAAACATCGCGTTTCTCGCTGCCGATTCCCCAAGAAGCGGCGCGCGTACTCGTTCACCACAATAAGGTGAACAAGCGCGTCACGCTTGGCATTAGGCCGGAAAACATCGGACTTGAGGGCTTGTTCTCGGACGCGATTATTACCGGCGTATACAAAGTGAGCGAGCTCATGGGGGCGGACCGCTTCCTCCATCTCGACATCGGGCAGGATAAGCTGCTCGTCGTGCGGGTGAACGCTTATTACCATTGCGAGGAAAACGAAAAAATTCGCATCGTTCCCGATATGTCGAAGGCGCTGTTCTTCGATGCGGACAGCGGCGTGCGTTTTCAGATCTAATTAAGGCGGGAAGGAGTGTGCTGCCTGATGCTGCGCGCCATCATTCATTCTAAGACGTTCAAGCTGCTATTTCCGATAGGGGCGGCAGCCGTACTACTAGTGTTTTTCGTTGCATGGACGTCCAGCGCGACCGCGACGGTCGATGCCGGTCCTTTCAAGCTTAGCAGCTTTGATTCCGGCTTCGTAGAGTGGGAGGATACGTCGCTCGCCGCAGCCGATCTTGAGCCCTATTATGAGAAAGTGCTCAAGGGGCTGGAAGAACAGGGCGTGAAGCCTGCCGATAAGGAGATTGTCATCGAGGCGGCCGCTCCTTCCGGACAGTCGGATAGCTCGGTCATTCGTACGGGCGATTACGAAGGCAAAAGCAATGTGTTGATCTGGGAGTCAACCGACACGAATTGGGTGGAATATACGTTCAATGTGGAGCAGGATGGCATATACACGATATTCGCCGATTACCATCCTCTGCTCGGCAAAGGGTATACACGCCCGGTCATATGGGATGTGACGATCGACGGCTCGCGGCCATTCCGCGAAGCGTCTTCGATTACTTTATACCGTCAGTTCAAGGATAAAGGATTGCCGCAGGTTAACGACGACGGGGATCAGATTCGTCCAACTTCGGTGGACATCTCGACGTGGTCGAGCATGCCGTTCATCGATTCTGGTGCCAACTACGCCGGGCCGTTGAAATGGCATTTCACGAAAGGCAAGCATACGCTGCGCTTCGAAGGGTATGAACCGGTTGCGCTGAATACGATATCGCTGGTTCCGCCGGAGACGCTGCCTAGTTACGAGGAAGTAGCGGCGGCTTTTCCGTCAAACGAACCTGTTGCTGCTCAGGGAATTACGCTGCAGGCGGAGCAGATGACGAGCAAAAACGACGCTTCCGTACAAATGATGTCGGACCGTGACAGGCGTACGAAACCGTTGGCGAAAGGACGTATTACGTACAATACGGTCGGCGGCGTGAGCTGGGACTGGCCGAACCAAGAGGTGGCGTGGACATTCGAAGCGCCCGAGACGGGGCTGTACAAAATCGCGCTGCGGACGCTGCAAAACCGCTTCTCGCAGAAGGCGTCGTTCCGTACGATACGAATCGACGGGAAAGTGCCATTCGATGCTTTTCTAACCTATCGATTCCCGTATGCGGCCTCGTGGAAGGGTACGGTGCTATCAGGTGACGATGGCGAGCCGTATGAGCTGTACTTGGAGAAAGGGACGCATACGCTGTCGCTTGCTCTAACCCATTCGACGGTAAGTCCGATTGTTAGAGGGATCGAGAACTTAAGCGCATTGCTGCGCACGGTTGATCAAGATTTGAAGTCGCTCACCGGCGGTCAATTGGACCGTAATCGGACGTGGAAGATCGATCGCGACTTGCCGGATTTGAAGGAGCGGCTGGAAGTCGCAGCCGGGAATCTCGACGTGCTTGCTGACGAAATGGCCGAAGTGAACGGGCGCAAGGACAGCGCGAGCGAAGGCTTCCGATCGTCCGCCTCCGATATTCGTTCCTTGTTGGAGACGCCTGACGATATTCCCTACCATATCGATGAGATTACTTCGATTGATGAGAAAATCAACAATTTCGTCGTCAATTTGTATAAGCAGCCGCTCTTGCTCGATGAGATCTATATCGTCCCTGCGGAGAAGTCTTTCCCCGATATGACGGCATCCGTTGTGGATAAAGGCGTTGGCCTGCTGGCGAACTTCGCTTATTCATTCAACTCCCGCGAGAGCTTAAGCGATATGGATGACAAGGAGCTTAACGTCTGGGTGCAGCGGGGCAGGGACTACGTGACGCAGCTTCAAGAGCTGACCGACGAGCTGTTCACGCCGGCAACCGGCATCAAGGTGAAGGTTAATCTGCTGCCGAACGCACAGCTGCTCGTCATGTCCAATGCGGCAGGCTTGCAGCCCGATGTGGCGCTGGGATTGTCGCAGGATTTGCCTGTCGATTACGCGATTCGGGGCAGCGTGTACGATCTTAGCAAGTTCCCGGACTTCAATGAAGTGTACGAACGATTCAGTCCAGGTTCTTGGCAGGCGCTTTATTACGATAAGGGCTACTATGCGGTACCGGAGACGCAGTCGTTCCAAGTGCTCTACTATCGCAAAGATATTATGCGGGAGCTTGGCCTCGACATTCCGCAGACATGGCAGGATGTCTATGACATGTTGCCGACGCTGCAGCAGAACTTCATGAACTTTTATGTGAATCCGCAAATGTTCCTGCCGTTCATCTATCAGAACGGCGTCGAATTCTTCCAGCCGAACGGCTTCACGACGGCGCTTGATTCGCCCGAAGGGTTCAAGGCGTTCAAACAATGGACCGATCTGTTCAATACGTATGCGCTGGAGAAACAGGTGCCGAGCTTCTATCAGCACTTCCGGACAGGGACGATGCCGATCGGCATCGCGGATTACAACATGTATGTTCAGCTGGCCGCGGCAGCGCCCGAGCTTAACGGACGCTGGGGCATCGCGCTTATTCCGGGCATGCCGGAGCAGGACGGGACGATCAGCCGCTGGGCGGCTGGCGACCAGACAACGGGCGTCATTTTCGAAGCTTCCAATAAAAAAGATGAAGCGTGGCAATTCATGAAATGGTGGATCAGCACCGAGACGCAAGAGCGTTACGGCTCCGACCTCGAATCGATCAACGGCGTTTCGTTCCGTTGGAATACGTCGAACGTGGAAGCGTTCGTGAGACTGCCGTGGAAGACCGAGGATGCGAATGTCATCCTGGAGCAGTGGAAGTGGTACAAGGAAAAGCCGAACCCGCCGGGAGGCTACTTCATGGGCAGGGAACTTAACAATGCATGGCTTCGCGCGGTTATCGACGGAATGAACTACCGGGCGTCGCTCGAGACGGCCATTCTGGACATTAATCGCGAGCTGCGCCGCAAGCAGCAGGAATTCGGATTTATCGACGAAACGGGCAAGCCGCTGAAGACGCTGGACTTCCCGCACATCGATAAGCCGTGGGAAGGAGTGAACGAATATGTCAGGTAAAGGAACCGGCGCCAGCGTCGCGGTTGTTCCGCAGTCGACTGCAGCTTCGCCCGAGCTTGAGAATACTCGGGCTGAGGCAAGTATAGAGATAGCGCATGATGCTGGAGTAACTGCCTTGCCATCGCCAGCATCACCGGCGCAAGCGCCTCATGTTGACGCTGCGCAAGCGAAGGCGTTCGCCGCGCTTGAAGCGGCCCAGCAGCGCAGGAACAGAGGCAGGTTCGCGCGGCTGCTAGCAGAAATATGGTCGTTCCGCCTCAGCTACCTATTCGTTGCTCCATTCATGCTCTGCTTCGCCGCTTTCATACTTGTACCTGTAGGAGCTGCCATCGTTCTTAGCTTCACCTACTTTAACGCTATCGGCCGCCCGCGTTTCATAGGGTGGCAGAACTTTCAATACTTGATTTCGCAAGACTTGCTGTTCCTCAAGTATGCGCTGCCGAACACGTTCAAGTTCGCCATTATCGTCGGGCCTGGCGGTTATATCGCCGCTTTCCTGCTCGCTTGGCTCATCTCGCAGCTTCCGGGCAAGCTTCGCAAATGGTTCGCGCTTGCGATGTATACCCCTTCGCTCACGATCGGTATTGCCATGTCGATCGTTTGGCTTCCAATGCTGACGGGCGATCGGATCGGGTATCTCAACAGCGTATTGCTGCGGCTCGGCCTAATCGATGTGCCGAAGCTGTGGGTGACCGATCCGTCTTATCTGATGAATTCGATGATCGTCGTTACGTTATGGTCTAGCATGGGCGTCGGATTCCTCGCGATGCTGGCCGGCATTCTCAATGTAAACCGCGACTATTACGAGGCGGCCAAGATCGACGGCATGAAGAGCAGGCTGCAAGAAATCTGGTATATTACGATCCCTTCGATGAAGCCGCAAATGCTGTTCGGCGCCGTCATGGCGATCGTAACGACCTTCAAGACGGGCGCAATCGGCGTTGAGCTGTCCGGCGTCAATCCGACACCGGGTTACGCCGGGCATCTCATTATTAACCATATCGACGACTTCGGCTTCATCCGCTTCGAGATGGGGTATGCGGCGGCGATATCGGTATTTCTGCTTCTGCTTATGTATGCTTCCAATAAACTGAGCTGGAGCTTGTTCGGCTCGAAGGGAGATGAGTAATGGTGCAACGACTTCTTGGGCTGCGATGGAGAGGCTCGAGGCTGCAGGCGATGGACGGCTTTCAGAAGCTGCTGACGCTTCTTATGATCGCGCTGTCCGTATTCATGCTGCTGCCGATCGTCTACATTTTCAACCATGCATTCAAGCCGTACCATGAGCTGTTCGTCTACCCGCCGACCTTCTTCGTGCGAGAGCCCAGCTTCCAAAATATTAACGAGCTGCTGTCGGTAACATCCAGATCGACCGTTCCGATGATCCGCTACTTGTTCAATAGCGTCTTCATATCGGGGCTGGCAGTCGTCTTCGTGACAGGCGTGAGCGCGTTATGCGCCTTCCCGATCTCGAAGCATAAGTTCCCAGGGGCGAAGCTCGCGTTCTCGACGATTCTGCTAACGCTTATGTTCGCGCCGGAAGTGATCCAAATTCCACGCTATTTGGTCGTCAGCAATCTCGGCATTATGAACACGTATTTCGGACATTTGCTGCCGATGCTGGCGATGCCGATCGGGGTGTTTCTGCTGAAGCAGTTCATCGATCAAATTCCGGATGCTCTGCTGGAGGCGGCAAGAATCGACGGAGCGAACGAGTTCTATGTATTCATCCGGATCGTCATTCCGGTCTGTATGCCGGCTATTGCGACGGTAGCCATTCTTGCGTTCCAGAACTCTTGGGGCAATGTCGAGACGTCTTCGCTGTTCATGCTTGACGATGAGATGAAGAGCTTCGCCTTCTTCCTGTCGACGCTGACGAACAACCTCGCGGGCAATGTGGCGATGCAGGGCGCAGCGGCCGTTGCTTCGCTCATAATGTTCGTTCCGAACTTGATTGTTTTTATTATTTTGCAGGGCAAAGTGATTGCTACGATGGCGCATTCCGGCATCAAGTGATGCAGATACGAGAAAGAGAGAGAAAGGAGGGGGGCGAATGCCTAAGCGGCTGACGTTACGCCTGATGCTGTTGTTCGTTGCGGCTCTAGCCGCGCTTGCAACCATCCACCCGGAATCGGTATCCGCGGATGTGCCATACCAAACCTATTACAAGGACAATTACAATCAACTGTTCAAAATGCAAGCGGCGTACACGCCGGCTGGCGCGCTCGGCAAAGATCTGTTCATTCCGGATCCGGCGAATCCGGGCCAAACGGTATACTCCCCGCTGAATCAGCCGCAGGATCTGTATATCGATAGCCGCGATCATATTTATATCGCGGATACGGGCAATAACCGCATCGTGCATCTCGATGCGGAAGGGCGGCTTGCCGGGCTGCTGACATTGGAGGGAAGCCCGTTCAATCGGCCGCAGGGCGTGTTCGTCGACACGAACGGCGATATCTACGTCGCGGACACGGGCAACCAGCGTGTCGTTCGATTGAATGGCGAAGGGGAGCTGCTTGCCGAGTTCGGCAGGCCGGAATCGAAGCTCATTCCCGAAGCGTTCAAATACGATCCGATCAAGCTGGTCGTCGACAAGCGCGGCTTCATGTACATCGCTACGCTTGGTGGTTACCAGGGCTTGCTGCAGCTTGATCCGCAAGGCGAGTTCCAAAGCTTCTTCGGCGCTAACAAAACCGGCTTCTCCTTTTCGGATTCGATCAAGCGGCTGCTCTATACCCGCGAGATGTACGAGCGGGAGATTAGCAAGCTGCCGGGCTCGATCGCGAGCGTCGACAAGGACGAGAACGGCTTCGTGTACACGGTGACGAAGGAAGTCCGCACGAAGCAATTGAAGAAGCTCAATATCGCGGGGCTTGACCAGCTCGCGGGCAAGGGCGAGTTCGCCGATACGATGACGGACGGCAGCTTCGGCGAATATACTCACCGGGCCGGACGCACCGGCTACCCTCAGCTTAACGATCTGACCGTCGACGGGAACGGGAACATGACGGTCGTCGATTCGAAGCTTAATATCGTGAGCCAATATGACGGCAACGGCAATTTGCTGTTCTTCTGGGGCGGAGCGGTAGGCGATACGACGACGAAGCTTGGCATCGTGAAGATTCCGGCGGCCATCGAGACGAATTCGGCGAACGACCTGTTCATTCTGGATAGCGAGAACAATATCGTGCAGAAGTATCGCTTGTCCGAATTCGGCGCGCTCGTACATAAGGCTAATCAGTTGACACAGGATGGCCGTTACGAAGAGAGCGAGCCGCTATGGTTGGAGGTTAATCGGTTGAACGCTTATTATGCGCCAGCCGTGCTTGGCCTCGCCAAAGCCGCTTATAAGAAAGGCGAATACGAACGGGCGCAGGCGCTATTCAAGCAAGCGGGCTGGGCGCAGGGCTATTCGGATTCATTCTGGCAAAATCGGCTGCTGTGGTTTCAATCCAATTTCGGGCTGCTCATGAACGTAGTGATCGGGGCTTTGCTTATCTTCTTCGCCGCGAGGTTCACGGCTAGAAGACTTGGCTTCGGCGGAGCGAAGCGCAAGGCTGCGCGAAGTGAACAAAAGCAAGCTTCGAGGCCGCTCCTTCGCCAGCTTGGTCATGCCTTCTATGTACTTAAGCATCCGATTGACGGATTCCATTCGATTCGTTACGAGCAGAAGGGCGGCTTGCTTAGCAGCACGATTCTATTCGTTCTGGCGCTAGTGTCATATGCCATCATGAGGGCGGCAATAAGCTTTATTTTCAACCCATCTATTATTGTAGAAGTTCAAATCGTCACGATTCTTATCCAATTCGTTGTCGTATGGCTGAGCTTCGTGATCGCTAATTATTTGATCAGCTCGTTGTACCACGGGGAAGGCCGCTTCCGCGATGTGCTGTACGGCAGCGCGTACGCGCTATTCCCGTTCATCCTGCTCGGCATACCGATTACGCTTATCTCGAACGTAATGACGCTAAGCGAGCAGTCGATCTTCACGTTTCTCGAGTACGGCCTCTACGTGTGGGTCGCGCTGCTCTTCTTCTGGATGGTGCAAGGCATTCAGAATTACAGCGTCGGCGAGACGCTCATTAATTTGCTGCTGTCGATCATTACGATGGCGATCTGCGCGGTTCTTGTATTTATCGTATTCAGCTTAACGTCGGAGCTCTTCAATTTCATTTACTCGGTGTATCAGGAGGTGACCATCCGATGAAACGCAAAACGATAGTGAAGCTTTCGGCGGCCATAGTTACGGTGCTGCTGCTGATCGGATGGGGCCTGCTGCTGCAGCGTGATGCCGATCAGCAGGCTGTGCCGGCGGATGAAGGGAATGGCGCCGTGAACAACAATAACGGCGCGGGCGGGGCTAGCGGCGGTTCGCCGGTCGAAGCGGCGCTTCCTGTAGAAGCCGCATTCGTGAAAGCGGCGGAATCAGAACGCTTCGTGTTGTGGGCGGACGCCGTAACGGCTCATTTTAAGATCGAAAGCAAGGAAACGGGAAAAGTGTGGCGCTCCTATCCGAATCCGGAATACTGGGAGCTGGAGAAGACTACCGGTACTTGGAAGAGCAGCTTCCTATCGCCGGTTATGCTCGAATACATCGATGCTTCCAATTCAAAGTCGCAATCGAAGCTGACGAACTGGATGGAAGAGAAGGGCGTACTCGAAAACTATGAGTCGACGGGCGACGGCTTCAAGGCGACGTTTTATTTTCCGGGCACGAAGTTCACCATTCCCGTAGAAGTAGCCTTGAACGGCGATCATGTGGAAACGAAGGTCATCGATGAAGGCATTGCCGAAGGAAACTTAAGCTTGCTTAATCTGAAGCTGTATCCGCTCTTCGGGGCAGAGCCGTCGCACGGCCAGGAAGGTTATATGCTCGTACCCGACGGTTCGGGCGCATTGATTAAGTTCGATGAAAATCGCAGCAACGACAAATCGATTTACCGTGAAAATGTGTATGGCGCCGATCTATCGTTTTATAACGAGCAGACCGGCAGGCAGGAAGTGAAGATGCCGGTCTTCGGCTTGAAGTCGGGCGACCAATCGTTTCTTGCCGTTATGACGGATGGCGAGGAGTATGCGAAGCTGTTCGCCGCTCCTGCCGGAGCACTCGGCATTTCCAACTGGATTACGCCGGAGTGGCAGTATCGGATCAAGTTTTTCCAAAGCACGAATAAACAGGGGGATCAAGGGTTTTATACGTACAGCAAAGACCGCTTCGTAGCAGGGCAGCGTACGACCCGTTATTATCCGATTGACGGCCCGAAGGCGGACTATGCCGCAATGGCCGAACGTTATCGGAGTTATTTAATAGAAGAGAACGGGCTTGCGCGCCTGGAGCAGGCGAAAGAGAACATTCCGCTGTACGTCGATATTATCGGCGCGGATCTGAAGCAAGGGCTTTTATGGGATGATTATATCGAAGGCACGACGACGAAGCAGGCGGAGACGATGGTGAAGGAGCTGCGCGAAGCGGGCATCGCGAACTTGTCCGTTCTGTATGCCGGCTGGCAGCGCTGGGGCTATAGCTCATACGGCGGTTTGTTCCCGGTCGATAAGCGGCTTGGCGGCAACAGCGGCATGAAGGCGTTCATAGACGCCGCTCATAAGCTGGATGTGTCGGTATTCTTGTCCGCGAATTATTCGCTGAACAGCAGCGGCCGCGGCGGATTCTGGAAGCTGAATGACGGCTTGCGCAATTTGGCCGGCACTCTGCAGGAACAGTACGGAGGCCGTAACAACGATGACAAGGTTACGTTGACGAGTCCGTTGTACGGCATTCGCGAGGCGGAAGGAGACCTCGCGGCGTACAAGTCGCTTGGCGCCGATGGCCTGCTGTTGGAGGGCGGAATCGGAAGCGCGCTGAATACCGACTTCAACAATCGGCATAAGGCGAGCCGATCCGAGGTGCTGGAAGGGCAGCAGAAGCTGCTCGAGAAAGCCGATCAAGAGCTTGGCTCGATAGGCGTTGCGAATGGCAGCTTCTACTCGCTCGCGAATGTGGATCATATTCACCGAATTGCGGATGACTACTCCTACGATATTTTCGTCGATGAGGCTATACCGTTCGAGCAGATCGTCCTGCATGGTCTCGTTACGTACTCCTCGGACTGGGCAAATCTCAGTGACGAGTACAATGCCGATTTTCTGCGCAGCGTCGAGTATGGCGCTTACCCGTCTTACGTGTTCACGGCGGCGGAATCGGGCAAGTTCAAGCGCGCGTACTCGATCTGGTATTACAGCATGAGCTATCGCGACTGGAAGCAGTCGGCTGCCGAGCAGTATAAGCGGCTGAACGAAGCGCTCGGGGACGTGCAGGACCAATATATCGTGGGTCATCGGACGCTCGCCGAAGGCGTGAAGGAAACGATTTACGAGAATGGCAAGACGATTATCGTTAACTACAACGAGAAGCCGTACACGATTGCAGGCGGCAGCGTGACCGTGCCCGCACAGGACTTCATCGTGACGACGGGAGGTGGCGCATAGATGAGCAAGAGACGCAAACCGAATTCAGCCATGCTTCGCAAAATCGAAGGCTCCATCTTTATCGCTCCATGGGTATTCGGCTTCCTTGCGTTTGTCGCATTCCCGCTTGGCTATTCGTTCTATATGAGCTTCCATCAAGTGCGCATTACCGTAACGGGCGTTCAGACGACGCCGGTAGGCTTCCAATACTACCGCGAAATTCTGTTCGCGGACGGCGGCTTGCTCTACGACGATCTGTTCCCGTTCCTGCGAGAGGCGCTCGTTATGATTCCAATCATTATCGTCTTCTCGCTGCTGATCGCGATTTTGTTGAACTTGAAGTTTTACGGGAGAACGGCGTTCCGGGTTATTTTTTTCCTGCCGGTCATCTTCTCTTCCGGTCAGATCATTACCGAGTTCATTTCGCAGGGCGAGGGCGAACTGTCGATCATTCAGAACTTGCGCATCGATACGTTCCTTGCCGAGTATATTCCAGCGTCCTGGGCCGGACCGATCCAAAACGTTATCGGCTCGTTCGTGCTCGTGCTCTGGTATTCCGGCGTACAAATTCTAATCTTCCTGGCAGGGCGTCAGACGATCTCCGCTTCCGTATACGAGGCGGCGCGCATCGACGGCGCTGACCCGTGGAGCACCTTCTGGAAAATCACATTGCCGGGGCTCGCGCCGTTTATTTTCCTGAACGTGATCTACACGATCGTCGATCTGTTCACCTTCCCTTCGAATCCGATCATCGGCAAAGTGACGACGGAGAACTACGGCGTTTCAAGCGCGCTGGCATGGGTGTACTTTATGATTGTGCTGCTCTTCATCGGCATCGCGCTGTTCTTATACGGAAGAGTCAATAAGTCGATGACGGCGAGGCGGTAACGGGGAAAGCGGAATTAAGTGTGCGAGTGCGCAACAGTAACCGAACTGTAAGTGCATATGTGCACTTACAGACACGTTCACAAAACTAGCTACTGTCTGTAAGAGCACCTATGCTCTTATAGACACCGCACATATTTTAAAACCGTTTATGAAGGGAGTGGATCAGAATGGGGAAGCTGGCTCGGCTTAGGATGAGGCTGCTTGGACGGGAAGCTGATAGAGGGCTGTTGTTCCGGCTGTTTATGTACGTGCTGCTCATCGATGTAGCATTTATTTATTTGAAGCCCGTATTTTATATGGTAACGACAATGGTGAAAAATGCGGGCGACTTGCTTGACCCGGCTGTCATTTGGGTGCCAAGCGCAATCTACGGGGGGCATCTTGCCGAAGCGTTCCGGATGCTGCATTACGCGGGCAGCTTCGCGCTCAGCTCGGGGCTATCGCTGCTAGTGGCTGTACTGCAGGTACTGTCGTGCGCGGTGGCGGGCTACGCGTTCGCAAGGCTCGATTTTCCGCTTAAGAAGCTGTGGTTCGCCGCGCTGCTGTTCACGTTCATCATGCCGCCCCAAGTGACGATATTGCCTTCCATTCTCATGTTCAAGGACCTCGGCTGGATCAATACGGTGCTGCCGATGGTTGTGCCTGCGTTGTTCGGGCACGGACTGAAGGGAGCTTTGTTCGTCATTATTTTCAGACAGTTTTTTGGGACGCTTCCGAAGGAAATGGAGGAAGCGGCGCGAATAGATGGAGCAGGGGCATTTCGCATTTTCTTTCGCGTCATGCTGCCGATCTCGCGATCGGCTATCATCGTCGTGTTCTTATTTTCCTTCGTATGGACGTGGAATGACGCGTATTTTCCATCGATGTATATGTTCGGCGCGTCGGATGTACCGTTGTCGGTCGGGATGGCGAAGCTTAATGCTTCGCTTAGCATGGAGTCGGATCAAGGCGGTTTGCGCGTATTCGTGGAGCCGCTCAAGATGGCCGCTTCTTTTCTCATTATTTTGCCGCTGCTCGTGCTTTACGCGTTCACGCAGCGCTGGTTCGTCGAGGGCGTGGAGCGTACCGGGCTAGTCGAGTAATTCGAAGGTAGGAAGTGATACGGAATTGAAATCACCGCGATTGTTAGCCGATTTTTTCAGACAGACCTGGCATATTTACATGTTCTCGATTCTGTTCCATCTCATTGCCAACATCATTCACGTTAACTTTCCGAAGGTGCTTGGCGACTTTACGAACGAGCTGGAGAGCGGAAGCTTGACGACCGATTCGGTCATCCGCTACAGCTGGCTGCTGCTTGGCATCGGCGTAGGCTTCGCGCTAATCGGAGGCCTCGCTCAATACCTTGTCATGTACGTCGGCAGGCTGTTCGAGTTTCTGACGAGGCGCCGGCTGTTCACGCATTTTACGGGATTAAGCGAAAGGTTCTATTCGAAGAACGGCGTAGGGAAGCTGCTCAGCTACTTCATGAACGATGTGACGAGCGTGCGCGAATCGATTTCGATGGGCGTCAACCAAACGGCTGGCGCAACGATTCTACTCATATCTACCGTTACGATGCTGTTCTTGAGCGATATTCCTTATTACTTAATTATTGCTTGCATTGTGCCGCTGCTCAGCATTCCGGTCATCGTGACGAAGTTCGGTCCGGTCATTCGCAAACGGTCGATGTCCGTGCAGGAGTCGCTCGGGACGATGACGGAGTCGGCGGAGGAGCAGTTCGGCGGCATTCGCGTCACGAAGAAGTTCGCCGTCGAGGACATTATGAACCGCCGCTTCGGCGAGACGGTAGACCGGATTCGCGACAACCAGTTGAGATTGGTACGGGTATCGTCGATCTTCCAGGCGCTTATTCCGTTCCTAGGTTCTCTGTCGCTCGTGATCGCGCTTGCGCTTGGCGGTTACTTGACGATTACGAAACAAATCTCGCTTGGCAGCTTCGTTGCGCTGACGCTTTATATCCGGATGCTGATGAACCCGCTGCAGCAGATCGGCAACGTCATCAATACGATGCAGCGCTCGCGTGCGTCGCTGGCGCGGCTGAACGACCTGCTTGGCAACGAACCGGACATCAGGCAGCTTGAGGATGCGTTGTCGCTCGACTTCCGCGAATCGGGCATCTATGTTCGCGACCTTACGTTCGCGTACGAGGAGTCCTCAAGGCCGGCTCTGCGCAATATCGATCTAGAAATTAAGCCGGGAACGACGCTTGGCATCGTCGGCAGAACAGGCAGCGGCAAGACGACGCTCATGAAGCTGCTTCTTCGTACCTACGATGCGCCTCCCGGCACGATTTGGTTCGACGGTACGGATATTCGCGAGCTGACGCTGGAGAGCTTGCGCGGTCAGATTGCTTACGTGCCGCAGGACGGCTTCTTATTCAGCACGACGATCCGCGAAAATATCGCGTTCTACCGTCGTGAAGCTTCGCTTGCAGAGGTTGAGGCAGCTGCGAAGCAAGCACAAATCTATAACAACATCATCGACTTCCCTGACCGCTTCGAGACGAAGCTCGGGGAGCGCGGCGTCACACTGTCCGGAGGCCAGCGCCAGCGTACAAGTCTCGCAAGGGGCATCATTAAGGATTCGCCGGTCATGATCCTCGATGATAGCGTCAGCGCCGTAGACGCAGTGACGGAGACGGATATTATTGAAACAATCCGGGCAGGGCGCAAAGGAAAGACGACGATTATAATCGCCCATCGTATCAGCGCGCTTAAGCATGCGGATGAAATCATTGTGATGGACGACGGAGAAATCGTTCAACGCGGGACGCATGAGCAATTGCTTGCGCAGGAAGGCTTGTACAAAACGCTTCATGCGATACAAGAGGAGGGAAGTCAGCATGCCGCAGGCCATTAACAACTGGCAGATGGATCAGAAGGCCGACCTTAGCCAGCCGGCAGCGAAACCCAAATATATATCGACGTTTCGGGCGCTTGGGGGTTATGCGAAGCCTCACTGGCTCGCTTTTCTCGGTGTATTCTTGTTCACGATTATTGCGATTGCGGCGGAGCTTCTTCAGCCGTACCTTGTAAAGATCGCCATAGACGATAAGCTGATCGGGGGCAATGGCGATTATAGCGGCTTGCTGGTCATTGGCGGCGTCTACCTTGGACTGTCGCTGCTTAGCTTGCTGTTCACTTACATGCAGAACAACGTGCTGCAGTACGCAGGACAAAGCATTGTCGCGCGCATTCGCAAGCAGCTGTTCGAGCATATTTCGAAGCTGTCCATGTCCTACTTCGACCGCGTGCCGAGCGGCAGCTTGATTACGCATGTATCGAGCGATACGGAGGCGATCAACCAGTTTTTCAACCAGGTGCTGCTTAGCCTGCTGAGAGACGGCATGACGCTCGTGTTCATCATCGTGCTCATGTTCCAGCTCGATGTTCAACTCACGTTGTACTGCTTGATTTTGCTTCCCGTCATCGCGCTTATCGCGATCGGCTTCCGATCTTACATGCGCAAGACGTACCAGATGGCGCGGACGCGGTTGTCCCGCCTCGTCGCGTTCACGGCGGAGAACTTGTCGGGCATGAACCTGATCCAAGTGTTCCACCAAGAGAAGGAGCAAGGCAAGCAGTTCAAGGAACGGAATGATTCTTACTTCCAAGCGAACGTGCGCGAGATTCGCACGAACGTGCTGTTCAACCGATCCTTCGAAATCTTAAGCAATATTTCGATAGCGCTCGTCACTTGGCTCGGCGGCAAAGCGGTGCTCGGATCGGATCTTGAATTCGGCGTCTTGTATGCGTTCATTACGTATATTCGCCAATTTTTCCAACCGATTAATACGATCACGCAGCAGTGGAATACGCTGCAATCGGCGACGGTGGCCGTGAACCGGATTTGGGGCATCTTCGCGATCGATCCGGAAGTGGACGATCGGAAGGACGCTAAACCGCTTGATCCTGCATCCGTTGAGGGACATATTAGCTTTGACGGCGTAACTTTCGGTTACGGAGGAGGCAGTCCCGTTATACGTAATCTTGATCTTCATATTAAGGCTGGCAGCATGATCGGCATCGTCGGCACGACCGGAGCGGGCAAAAGCTCGTTAATCAGTTTGCTATGCCGGTTCTACGACGTGTCTGAAGGAAAAGTGACGATAGACGGCACCGATATTCGGGATATTCCGCAAGCATCGCTGCATCGCGTCATTGGTCTAGTGCAGCAGGAGCCGTATTTATACTCCGGCACGATACTCGATAACGTCCGATTATTTGATGAAACGATCACTCGCGAGGCCGTCATTCAAGCATGCGAATTCGTCGGGGCCGATTCATTGATCCGGCAAATGAAAGACGGCTACGATACGCGCCTGTCGGAGCGCGGCAGCGGCCTGTCCGCAGGGGAGCGGCAGCTTATCTCCTTCGCCCGCATTATCGTATTCGAGCCGAAAATATTAATTTTGGACGAAGCGACCGCCAATCTTGATTCGCATACGGAGCAGTTGATCCAGTCGGCGCTTCAGCTCGTATCGGCTGGACGGACGACGATTGTTATCGCCCACCGGCTATCCACGATCATGCAAGCCGATCGTATTATCGTCATGAAGAAAGGCGAGATCGTGGAAGAAGGCACGCATACGGAATTGGTCGATATCGGCGGCTATTATGAGGAGCTGTACCGGCATTCGCAAGGAAAGTCGATGCATGAGGCTGGCTGATCAATTAATGTGAATTTGGAGGGGAAGAGCATGGTGAAAGCCGTACAGAACATTACAGAGCTAATCGGCGGAACGCCGATCGTCAAGCTGAATGGAATCGTTCCGGAGGATAGCGCGGAAATTTATTTGAAGCTGGAGTTTTTCAATCCCGGCAGCAGCGTGAAGGACCGGATTGCGCTAAGCATTATTGTCGAGGCGGAGAAGGAAGGAAAGCTGAAGCGCGGCGATACGATTATCGAAGCGACAAGCGGCAATACGGGAATCGGCATCGCGATGGTCGCGGCAGCCCGCGGCTATCGATCGATCATCGTTATGCCGGAGACGATGAGTCTGGAACGGCGCAGCCTGCTTAAAGCTTTCGGCGCGGAGCTAGTGCTCACACCTGGCGCGGAAGGGATGAAAGGGGCGATTCGGGTCGCCCAGGAAATACGGGAACGCAATCCGCATTACTATCCTGCCCAGCAGTTCGATAACGAAGCGAATGTGAAAATCCACCGCGAGACGACGGGGCCGGAAATTATCGAAGCGATCGAATCGCTTGACGGACAGCTGGACGCCTTCGTGGCCGGCATCGGCACGGGCGGCACGATTACGGGCGCGGGCGAGGTGCTTCGCGAGCGCTTCCCGTCCATTCATATCGTAGCGGTCGAGCCGTCCGCATCTCCCGTCTTGTCGGGCGGAGCGAGCGGTCCGCATAAGATTCAAGGCATTGGAGCCGGCTTCGTCCCTTCGATATTGA
Organism: Paenibacillus sp. J22P218; assembly: GCF_056269195.1. Taxonomy (NCBI): domain Bacteria; kingdom Bacillati; phylum Bacillota; class Bacilli; order Caryophanales; family Paenibacillaceae; genus Paenibacillus; species Paenibacillus sp. J22P218. Next base: position 394,419 of record NZ_JBWDNL010000006.1, on the reverse strand, counting down.
ATACCGATGTGTACGATGAAATTATACAAGTGACGAACGAGCAAGCTTTCGAGGCTTCGCGCCGCGTCGCTCGCGAGGAAGGCATTCTCGGCGGTATTTCCTCGGGAGCCGCGGTCCATGCGGCACTCGAGGTTGCCCGCAGGCTTGGCAAAGGCAAACGAGTCGTCGCCGTTATTCCAAGCAACGGAGAGCGCTATTTGTCGACGGTATTGTACCAAGAAGAACAACAATTGTAATTTCCACCCTCTCCCATACGTAGTAGTAAGTAGTGGTCATTCAGTTACTGCGTAGGAGGGATGGGTGATGTTGATGATGGTATGGCTATTGTCATTAGCGCTATGCGTATTCGTCGTCTATTTAATTTATCGCAAGCGCCAGGAGGATGAGAACGGCTTGTTTCTGAAGCTGCTCGTATATTCCTTTATTGGCGCTTTTTCCTTAGGTTTGAACGACATTAAGCTGCCCTTGGGCTTCTTCATCGGATTGTTTATCGTGGCAAGGCCGAATAAGCGGAATCGGAAGTCGAAGCAATACGCGCTTCTTTTCGGCCTGCTGCTCTACCTCTGGTCGCTTGCGGCGCCGGCTGTGGGGTAGCGAATCTGGATGAGTGCATCGCTGCCTGAGTTAACGTCGATGCAGTTGCATCCAGTCAACGGCCCAGTCGATAAGCGGCCTTTGCTTGAGCAAGCGGACGGAGGCGTCACCGACCTTATGAATAGGGATGCCGTGTTGTTGCTCATACGCTAAGCCAAGCGGGACAAAATCGTCATCGACGACGGCTTGGGTGCTGTAGGTCGTCCATCTTCGTCCATCGCTTGTCATGATAGCGCTGCTCTCGTCGACGAACCGCTTGGATGGAAAGCTCGCCCGCGTTTCGGCCAAGTGCAAGGACGTGTTTTTGTCATGGCCGACCCCGATAAGGAGCACGAAACCATCCAACTCGTAAAGCTTGGCGATCGGGGAGCCTTCGCCAAATATATTGCTTAAATCATGTTCCTTGGTTATGTATTCGGCGTGCTTGCCTATGGCCGCGAATGATCTGGCCGGATGATCGGAGCGATGGGCTTCCGGCCACTTTCTGAACATCTCGGCGACCGCGCCCATGCCGATGGCCGGCGTAATATGCTTATCGTACGCGGGCCAGTTCTCCCTTATGATCGGCCACCATTCGGCCGGTTCTTCCCAGTGGACGCCGCTCTCGGGATCGAGATTTTTCCACGTTTGGGAAGGCATGATGAGCGTGCCTTCCTCTCCGACGATCTCAAGGAGCGCACGTATTAACGTTTCGGCCCCTCCTACGACAAAACCGATGCTGCTTAAGGACGTATGGACGATGATCGATTGTCCTTCCGCTACGCCGCAGTCTATCAATTGCCGGGTAAGCTGTTCCTTCGTTAGGATTGATCGAGCGGTGCTAGTTTCCTTCATGAATAAGCTCCTCCATTCTTGAATTGGGCACAAAAAAAGACAACCCCTCTAGATTAGAGGGGTTGTCTCCGGTAGAACCGGAAAAGCATTGCCCATAAATTGTATAAATAACTCTCGTATTTACCAGTATACGAGAAACGGCGGAGCACGGCAACGGGATTATTGTAACCCGAATCCTTGCCTAATCAGACCGCTGCCCCTAGAATAATAGAAGCACGCCATGCGCGGTCGCTGCTTCCCAAGATATGGAGGCATGCGAGTACCTAATAGAAAGAAGCAGATGCAGCTATGGATATTTTCATACATATATTACTGACGAACGTGTTGCCGATGGGCATTATGATCGGTCTGGGCATCATTATCCAAAGGGCTTTCTCGCTCGATATTAAGACGTTGTCCAAGCTGAACTTCTATTTGTTCTCGCCTGCGATTATGTTCGATCTCCTCTATAAGACGGAAATTTCAGCTAAAGTCATTTATCAGGTGCTCGCCTTCTTCGTCGTCTTCATGGCGGCGCAATATATCATCGTAGAGGCGGTTGTGCGTGCCAGAGGCTATAAGCCAAGCATGAAAAGCGCGATGCGCAACAGCGTCTTGTTCTACAATAGCGCGAACTACGGCATACCGCTGAATCAATTGGCTTTCTCCGGCAACGAGAGAACGCTGGCCATTCAGGTGCTTATCATGATGATGCAATCGCTTGTGCCGAACACGTACGGCATTTATAACGTTAACGCTCACAAAGCGGATATGCGGGCTATTATGAAGACGATTCTTTCTATGCCTATCATCTATATCATTCCGCTCGCCTTCCTTCTAAGAGGCTTCCACGTTCCGATTCCTGGACCGATCGCAACCCCGATCGACTATTTATCTAAGGCGTTCATCGGTACGGCGCTCATTACGCTAGGCGTACAGCTTGGCAATATGGAGTGGAAAATTAGCCGCTCGCTTGCGATCGACGTCAGCATATCCGGCATTCTTCGTCTCGTCGCGGGTCCGTTGCTCGCTTGGCTGATCGTATGGACGATGGGTCTCATTAAGCCGATGGAGCTCGACAAGCTGATGGCGGCGGCGCTGATCGTATCGTCGGCTGTTCCGACTTCGCTTAGCAGCGTTCTGCTGGCGGTAGAGTTCGACAATGAGGCCGAGTTCGCCTCGCAGTCGGTATTCGTATCTACTCTTATCAGCATGATTACCGTGACGGTCGTCATCTTCTTTTTGAATCTGGAAATATGATTAACACTCGCAATCGAAGCAACCAAGGGCAGCGTCCACACCCTTTGGCGGCTTCTTTTTTTGAATAAGTGGTTAAAAAAACACATGATAAGCTGGGAAATTCTTATTTATTTCCAATTTAAGCGATGATAGGATGTAATCAACAGGGATGGGAGAGGGGGAAGTGGGCCTAGCAAAACCTCTATTATGACATAAATATACAGCATTGTGACATGTATTTTGGTTAATCGATCGTTTATACTTCAAGGGCGGCTATTTTAGCTTGTTGGATTACTAGAATAGGTTTAAAATGGAAACGACAATACTGAAAGCGTTTTATAGCAAAATAATGTCTAGTAATCTCGGAATGTGGAGGTAAGTAGAACGATGCAGGCTGCAACAGACGCTATGATTCATGCAAACGCTTTAAAACGTACCTTCGGAAAGGGTACGGGAGCTGTTACGGTATTGAAGGGTGTTGACCTACACATTCCTTCTGGCAAGCTGATTGCCTTCAAGGGCCGCTCTGGCTCGGGCAAAACGACGTTAATCAACCTGCTTAGCGCGCTTGATCGTCCGTCGGAAGGACAGATCCATTTTGCAGGGCGCGACCTGACGGCTATGTCGAATCGGGAACGTGATCAAGTGCGGCGAACGGAGATGGGACTGATCTTCCAGTCCTTCGCGCTCATTCCGTTAATGTCCGCTTACGAGAACGTCGAGTTTATATTGCGTGTATCAGGGTTTCCGGCGAGCGGACGCAAGGACGCAGCCGTGCAAGCGCTTGATCAAGTCGGCTTGAAGTCGCGCATGCACCATCGTCCTTTCGAGATGTCGGGCGGCGAGCAGCAACGTACAGCCATTGCCAGGGCAATCGCTCATAAGCCGAAGCTGCTGCTCGCGGATGAGCCTACGGCCGAGCTGGATAGCCGAACGGGGTTGCAGATTATGAAGGTGTTCCGCGACCTGGTCGAGGACGCCGGAATGACGATTATTATGACGACGCACGACCCTGCCATTATGGAAATCGTTGATCATGTCTACGAATTGGAGGATGGACAAATTGTTGCAAAAGCTTAAACCTTTGCTAGGTATATCTTGTACGCTATTGCTCGGCGCATCGTTAACGGGCTGCTCGCTGCTGCCTGCAGAGGAAGAGGCGCTGAAGCCGCCGCTCGTCAAGCCAGCCGAAGAAAATTACCGTACGGTGACCGTGGAGAAAGGCAGTATTTCTCAGGAAATAAACGGTAGCGGAAGTTTAGAGTCGACGAATACAGAGCTTGTCCAGTTCAATGGTCAAGGCGGAAGAGTTCTAAAGGTAAACGTTAATGCAGGCGATCAGGTCAAGAAGGGCGATGTGCTCATTCAATTGAACCTCGACGGACTCGATGTGCAGTTGAAGGAGCTGGAGCTTGCGCTTGCAAAGACGAAGATATGGGTGAAGAATGCTACGTTAAATAACAATACGGACGATCAGAAGCTGGCTAGCTTGCAGCTCGAGATCGATACGATTAAGTATGAACGGCTTCTAAGCACGTTCAATAGCAAGCAACTCGTTGCGGGTATGGACGGTCAAGTCACTTTCGTTGAGGAATTGAAGGAAGGGGATTATGTCGAGCCTTATCAAACGCTTGTCATTATTTCCGATCCGAATGAATTGCGTGTAGCGCTTCGTGTCGAGGATGCGACTTCGATGAGCAGCGTAGACGTCGGCTACCCGGCACAAGTGATCTTCGGTTCGCAGACCATTGACGCGGAAGTCGTGCAAACGCCTTCATCTGCGCCGGAGACGCTTAATCCTCAGTTGCTGGAGCGGTATTCCAAGACCGTGTATATCAAAATGCCAACATTGCCGGAAGGCGCTAAGATCGGCTCATTAACGGACGTGAAGATCATCCTGCAGCACCGCGAGGATATATTGAAGATTCCGCGCAGCGGCTTGCGCAACTTCCTAGGCAGAACGTTCGTCCGGACGCTGGACGAGGACAATAAAGTACGTGAGATCGACGTCGAGACAGGCATTAAGGGATCGACAGAGATCGAAATTACGAAAGGTCTTGAAGAAGGGACTATCGTTGTGTTGCAGTAATTTGCTGTGATGAAGAATGTAAGGTGAGAGACGGCTTTGCCGATGTAACACGGCGTTAGCCCGTGAACGCTTGTTTTTGTGGGAGGTTTTCGAGTGGCTTTGTTTGTCATGATATTACGCAAGATGGTCCAGAACAAGTGGCTCGTCGCAAGCTTATTCATCGGCTTGTTAATGTCCGTCGCCCTGGTCAGCAGCATGCCGATCTATTCGGAAGCGATTCTGTCCCGCATGCTCGTCAAGGACCTGGAGACGATGCAGACGAAGACGGGCACTTATCCCGGGACTCATTATTCCAAGTTGTTTTTCACGAAAGAAACGCCTGAGAAGATGAATCAAATTTACAACCGCGTCAGCAAGTTTATTAAGGAGGAAGGAGCTCCGGGCTTCCAGCTTCCTATTCAGGAGGTTGTCACCGACCTGCAATCGAAGTCGTTCAAGATCCGGCCTCAGAACGATCCCGAGCCGGATACGAAGCGCAATGTGAAGAGCGTGGCGCTTCGCTCTTTCACCGACTTCGAGAAACACATCAAAATTTCGGACGGGCGTATGCCTTCGGCGCAGCCGGTTGACGGCGTGTACGAGGTGCTGTTGACGGAGAGAGCGCTCATTCAGTATAAGACCGTCATTGATTCGATCTTCATTATTGAAGACGACAAAATAACGGTGCCGATCAAGCTGAAGGTCGTAGGCACGTTCGAGAAGCTTGCGGATGACGATGCTTACTTCAGAGATACCGACTTAAGCGACTTGACGAATAGCTTCGTCATCAATGATCAGTTCGCTTACCAGCAAATGTTGAAGGACAACATTATCCCTATAGCAGGAGCAGGCTGGTTCATAGTCGTCGATTACTCGAAGATGGAGCTCCAGCATGTGGATGACTTCATTGCGACGAGCAACATGATTCGCGATACGATGCTCAAGAATGTGACGATGTACCAGATGGTATCTGAATCAAGGGCGCTTGAAGCGATCGCGACCTATATGGAGAGAGCCGAACAGCTGCGTACGCTTATGTGGTCGCTTAACGTTCCGGTACTCATTATGCTTGGCTTCTATATGTTCATGGTTTCGAACCTGATCGCAGATCGTCAAAAAAATGAAATTGCCGTATTACGCAGCCGTGGCGCGGCAAGATGGCAGGTCGTTACCTCCTATGCTGTGGAGGGCTTGCTGCTAAGCGGGATTGCATTTGGCCTTGGGCCGTGGCTGGGCATGGTGCTCACAGAGGTGCTGGGCGCATCAAGCGGATTTTTGGAATTCGTGCAGCGGGTAAGACTGCCTGTTCGGGTAACGAATGAGGCTTACCAATACGGCGCGATTGCGGCAGGGGCATGCTTCCTCATTATGCTCATCCCGATTATTCTTGCGACAAGAGTAACGATTGTCGGTCACAAGCAGCAGATGGCAAGGCTGACGAAGTCGCCGCTATGGCACAAAATCTTTCTTGACGTCATTGCCATCGCATTGGCGCTGTATGGACTTAATACGTTCAAGAAAAGGCTCGCCGATCTTCAAAGCCTTGGTCTGAATGCTAGCGATCTGACGATCGATCCGCTGCAATTCGTCGTTCCTGCCTTATTCATCATGGGCGGCGGCTTGCTGCTGCTTCGTCTGTACCCATGGGTACTGCGGCTTGTTTATTGGATCGGGAAGAAGTGGTGGCCGCCTTCGGTCTACGCGACGCTTATTCAGGTCGGACGCTCAAGCAGCCAGTATCAATTTCTAATGATCTTCCTTATTATGACGATTGCAACGGGCGTGTTCAGCGCGTCGGCGGCAAGAACGATCAACAATAATACGGAAGACCGCATTCAATACGGCAACGGCGCGGAGATGGTGCTTACCCAGCAGTGGATCAACGATGCGCCGCCACCGCCACCGCCTGGCGCACCTTCGGGCGGTGCGGCGGCAGCGGTAACGGATCCGGTCATTCATTACTTAGAGCCTTCATTCGATCCATTCACGAAGCTTCCGGGCGTGGAGCATGCAGCCAAAGTGTTCACGAAGAACGAAGCTGCTTTCTCCGTCAACGATCAATCGGGCGTAGCGAAGCTGATGGGCATCGATACGTTCGACTTTGGCAATACGACTTGGTTCAGAGACAGCTTGCTGGACTATCCGTTGAATGATTACTTAAATCTGATTGCCGCTGATCCTACGGCGGTCCTTATCTCAAGCACGCTGGCGAAGCAGAAGAATGTGAAGGCAGGCGACACGATCTGGGTAGGCTGGGAGGATGTGCCGCAGCAGCCGTTCAAGGTGTACGGCATTATCGAATACTTCCCGACGTTCAATCCGAACCCGCCGATCGGCAGCGTCGACGCCAGCAAGGAAGACTCGTTTACCAACGGTCCGATGCTTATCGTCGGCCATCTGCCTAGAATTCAGGTGCAGCTTGCGCTTGAGCCTTACGATGTGTGGATCAAGCTCGATACGGCAACGCCGACCGCCGAATTCTATGAAGGAATCACTGAACAGAAGATGTCGATTACGAAAATCGTCAACACGCGCGAGGAGCTGGCAACGGCCAAAAACGATCCGTTCCTAATGGCGCTTAACGGTGTATTGACGCTCGGCTTCGTGCTCTCGATTCTCGTCAGCTTTATCGGCTTCCTGCTGTATTGGGTGCTTTCCTTGCGCGGCCGCACGCTGCAGAACGGCATTCTGCGAGCGATTGGACTATCGCTTCGCCAGCTTATTACGATGCTGGCCGTGGAGCAGCTGTTCACGTCTGGGGTGGCCGTACTTATCGGCATTGGCATCGGCAACTTGGCGAGCAAGCTGTATGTGCCGAATTTCCAAATTGCGTTCAATCCGAGCAGTCTCGTTCCGCCTTTCAAAGTGATGTTCGAAGCTTCGGACTTGGTTCGTATTTATACGCTGGTCGGCATCATGCTCCTAGTAGGCCTCGTTATACTAGCCTATATGCTGTCCCGTCTGCGTATTCATCAAGCGATCAAGCTAGGGGAGGACTAACGAGTGATTCATTGCGAGGGACTAGTGAAAATATACAAAGCAGCCGATCTGGAAGTGTTCGCGCTGCAAGGGCTTGATCTGCACGTCGAGAGCGGCGAGCTGATGGCGATTATCGGCAACAGCGGCAGCGGCAAGTCGACGCTGCTTAATATGCTGGGCGGTCTAGACCGCCCAACCGCCGGCAAGCTGATGGTCGACGGCAAAGATATGTTGAAGTTCAAGGAGAAGGATTTCGTCAAATACAAGCGGGAGAGCGTCGGCTTCGTCTGGCAGAACAACGCTCGAAACCTCATTCCGTACTTAACGGCGCAGGAGAACGTGGAGCTGCCGATCCTGCTTACGGGTGCGCGCAAGCGCTGGAGGGCGAAGGAGCTTCTCGATGCGGTAGGCTTAAGCCACCGCGCTAACAATAAGCTGTATCAGCTCTCCGGCGGTGAACAGCAGCGGGTTGCCATTGCAATCGCGCTGGCTAACCATCCGAAGCTGCTGCTTGCCGATGAGCCTACCGGATCGGTCGATTCCAAGATGTCGAACCAAATCCTTGATCTGTTCCGCGAGCTCAATCGGACGATCGGCATTACGATCGTAATCGTCACGCATGATCCGGAGCTGGCGAAGAAGGTTGACCGCGTAGCGGCGATAAGAGATGGTAAAATCTCGTCCGAAATGCTGCGGAGACGCTCATACGCGGAAGAGCTTGCCGAGCTCGAAGAGGCTGAAGCGGAAGAGACGCATGTGGAGTATGCGATTCTTGACAAAGCTGGAAGGTTGCAGGTTCCTGCGGGCTACCTGGAATCGATCGGCGTCAAAAACTCGAATAAGCTGCGTCTGGAGTTGGGAGAAGGACGTATCGTCCTTTTGCCGCCGGAAACGAAGGAAAAGGAATAAGCCTAAACGAAAACAATGGCAGTCAGGAGCTCGTGTTCGAGACTCCTGACTGCCATTGTTGCATTTATTCGTTATCAGCAAGCGGCTGCTGGGGCTGATCCTCTGGCGTAAGCTTCGTATAGAAAAGCTTGAAGACGATGTCTTGGCTGTAATTGCCGAATCCGTCGCCGAACAGCGTGACGCCGCCGATATGGTTGGCGTCCTCCAGCACGGCAATTTGGAACGTCCAGTTTTTGCTGCGGATATCGATGTCGTTGATCGTCACGTTCGACAGCTTGACCCCGTCCATATAAGTGCCGTCTCGCCGGATGAAGAGCCGCTTAAGCAGTCCGTACTGGTTGACCTCTTCGAACCACCAGGACGGGTTAAGCTTGCCTTTGCCGCCGAAGTCCGAGGGGCTTGTCCACATGCCTACATTCACGTCATTGAATATGAAAGTAATATCGGACGGCCAGTTCCGGTTCGTAAAGGGAGCCTCCGACGATATTTCCATCGATATTTCAAGCTCTTCCGGCTGCTCGCTGTGGAGTAGAAAGTTCGGCAGCTTATATTCGATATAACCTTGCGTGAACCATAATATTTTGGCATGGACCCGCTCGGGATCGAGGAAATAGCGCGGGTCGTCGAACAAGCCGATTACTTTCTCCGGCGTGCAGATGCCGCAGGTAGGAACGATATTGATATCGGTGTAGTGACCGATGGATACCTCGCTCCTTCTCGATTCGCGGGGGATGACCTCCTTATGCGGAAATTCAATCTCCAGGCCGTCCATCGCAAGCGAGCATACTTTCTGCGCCGCGCCGCCTTTGCCGGGCGTCATTTCGGACTTAATGATGTTCGCTTTCTCGAGCTTCTTGACATGCATCGTCATAATGGCGCTGCTTAGTCCAAGCGCTTCGGCAAGCTCGCGGATATTCATCGATTTCTTAGAAAGCAAATGGACGATTTGAATCCGAACATTGCTGGAGATTGCCTCGAAGATAGGCAGATGCTCTTCGGACAGTTCGATTTTCAATGGAATTCCTCCAAAAAAATGATATATTTGTCGGTAATAGGGCGTTTGAGTTTCGGTAGATCGATCCTCGATGGATGTAAGGAAACGCGAGGGGAACAGAAAGAGTGAGATTTGAACATAAAAACATTGACTTTTTGATAGCATAACTAATAATAAAATATATAACAAATTACTTACTAAACTAATAAAGGGACGGTGTCCGTACGATATGAAGCTTGATCTCACAAACAAAACCGCATTAATAACAGGAGCGACCGGCGATCTGGGACGCGTAATGGCTAGAACGCTTGCCAAATGCGGAGCTAACATTGTTCTTCATTATAACAGTAACGAGTTAAAGGCAAAAGAGCTTCAAAGGGAAATGTCGGAAATTGGCGTGCAGTCGCTCATCGTAAAGGCTGACGTGACGAGCGAGAAGCAAATTAATGATATGAAGGACTATTTGGATGGGCAGGGCTGGCATGTCGATATCGTCGTCGCAAATGCCGTCATTCAATACGAGTGGACGAGCATTCTGAAGCAGGCGGCGGCTGATTACGTCAGCCAGTTCGAATCATGCGTCATGCAAAGCGTTTATTTGGCGAAGGCGTTCGTTCCGGCTATGATCGAGCGCAAGTATGGCCGTATGATCGGGATCAACACCGAGTGCGCGATGCAGAACTTCGCAGGGCAGTCGGCTTATACAGCAGGCAAGCGCGGCATGGATGGTATCTACCGCGTGCTCGCGAAGGAGGTAGGGGAGCACCAGATTGCGGTCAATCAGATCGCGCCGGGCTGGACGATCAGCGACCGCGACCGGGAGAACCATACGGAGCATAGCGAGAGCTATGAACAGACGGTGCCGCTGAAGCGCAGAGGAACGGATCAGGAAATCGCCAATGCGGTTGCGTTCTTGGCATCCGATATGGCGAGCTTCATAACAGGCGCTTACATCCCTGTGAACGGCGGAAACGTAATGCCAGCCATCTAACTTATCATCTAAGCAAAGCAACGGGGGAATCGAGCAATGAGGCTGAACAGGCGCTTCTGGCGCGTCGGGTCGATTTTTGGCGATATGAGAATGGAGCGCAAGCTGATAGTCGTCTTTCTGCTCGTTGTTACGCTGCCTTTAGCCTTCATTGGCTATATCTCTTATACGAATTATTCGCTGTCGATCGAGCAGAAGACGATCGTATACTCGACGAAAATGCTCGAAAACATGATGGTGCGGGTCGACGACTACATTGAGGATATGATTCGCATCACTTCAATCCCAGCCTATCAGGACGATATCAAGCAAAATTTAATTCGCTCAAACAGTTATTACGAGCAGCGGAAGCAGGCGGCCGGAGAAAGCGGCAAATCGATTCCTGAGGATTTCAATACGCTGCTATCCATTCAGCGGGGTATCGAAAGCAATATTTCTTTCATTAATACGATTAAGCGCGGCGCAAACTCTGTATATATCTTTGATCAGTTCGGCAACAGCTATTTCCAGGCGGCGGCGGGCGGCATCCGGTCTAACGTCAAGGAGAGCTACGACTACTGGCGCGAAGCGGTTGAGGCATCGGGAGGCGAAGCGATGCTGTTCAGCACGCAGAAGTATACGAGCAATCTGCAAAGCGAGAAATATGCGTTCTCGGTTGTCCGCAAGGTTATCGACAAGTCGCTTAAGCCGATCGGGGTCATTGCGGTTGACGCCAATATTAGCGTAATCGAGGACCAAATCATCGAGCTGGACAAGGTGACGAGCGGCCAGTCGCTTATTATCGACGAGAGCGGCAACGTCATCTACGACAGCGACCGGCAGCGCATTTCAACCAACATTAAGGACGACCCTGCCGTCCTGCAAGCGGTCGGAGCCAAGGGCAGCTTTTACGATGAGCAGGAAGGCGTGAAGCGACTCAACATTTATACAACATCGCCCAATACAAGCTGGAAAGTGATGACCTCCATACCGGTCAGCGAGCTGACTAAGGATGCCGTCGTCATTCGCAACGTGACCTGGATCGCTACCTTCATTACCATTCTGGTGGCGCTGCTCATCTCGACGTTCTTTTCCTTCGCGCTTACGAATCCGCTGCGCAAGATGATGAGGCTAATGAAGACGGTGCAGGAAGGTGACTTCGACGTTCAGTTTCCGGTTAAGTCGCGCGATGAGGTCGGTCAGCTCGGCAATCAGTTCAATCGGATGATCGTGCGAATCAGTCAGCTCATTAGCGACATTTACGAGATGGAGACGAAGAAGAAGGAAGCGGAGCTACAAGCGCTGCAGAGTCAGATCAATCCGCATTTTATGTACAATAGTTTGGAATCGATCCGAATGGCTGCAGAGCTGAACGACGATCAGGTGGCCGCTGATATGATATCCATATTAGGCAAGCTGCTGCGCTACAGCATAAGCGATCTGCATGAAGAGGTGACGCTGTCGAGAGAATTCGGCCATGTTCGGAATTACGTAGAGCTGCTGAATTACCGATATCCGAACCGGTTCGTCCTCGAATGCGGCTTGGATAAGCCATTGGAGCAATATCCGATCATTAAGCTTGTGCTGCAGCCCATCGTGGAAAATGCGATCTACCATGGCATGGACGACTCCAAGCCGCTCATGACGATTGCCCTTCATGTCGAGGTGACGATGCAGGGGATGCTTGTCCACATTAAGGACGACGGCGTCGGCATGGATGACGATACGCTCGAGCGGCTTAACCGCTCGCTCGCAGGCGGCGATGAGGTCGTGTCTATGCGCACGTCCGGAGGCATCGGACTCAAGAACGTGAATGAACGAATTAAGCTCCATTACGGCATCAGCTATGGACTGAAAGTGTACAGCCAGCTAGGGCACGGTACGGAAGTCGTGCTGCAGCTTCCATTTGAACCTGGGAGAGAAGCGGAATGAATAAATACGCTCTTCTGTTCGTTATCTCAATTTTATTAGGCGTATTCGTTACAGGATGCGGGCAAGGGACATCCGGCAATCCGGACAATATCGCCCCAACCGACAAGTCGAAGACAGAGACGGAGCCCGTTACGCTTCAGGTGTTGACCAATCGCGTCGATCTGATCGAGAACGGCGTATTCCAGCAATATGCCGATGACTTCGCCAAGCTGCATCCGGGCGTCACGGTCAAGTTCGAAGGCATTACCAATTATGCCAGCGACATTATGGTCAGGCTGTCGACGCGGACGATCGGCGACGTGCTGCTAGTGCCGAACAGCATTAAGAATGAGGCGCTGCCTGATTATTTTGAACCGCTCAGCATGGATTTGTTCGAGAATGTACGGTTCGCCGATTTCAAGGCATATAGCGGGCAGAGGTACGGTATTGCGACTGGCGCATCGACGACAGGAATCGTCTACAACAAAGAAGCGTTCAAGCTGGCAGGCATTACGAAGGCACCGACGACGCTGGATGAGTTCTATGCGGCATGCGAGAAGCTGAAGCAAGCTGGCGTTGTGCCCGTCTTCCTGAACTATGGCGCGCAGTGGCCGCTCATGACATGGGGGGAGGATCTCGTCAGCTACATGACGGGCAACCCGGAATATTTGAACGAAATGGTATTGACCGATGAGCCGTGGACGATCGACAATGCTTGGGGTCAAGCGATTACGATCGTTAAGACGCTTATTGATAAAGGGTATGTCGAGGAGCAGCTGCTGTCCAACCAGTGGGAAGCTTCCAAGCGCGAGCTTGCCGAGGGCCACGCCGGCATGTATCTGATGGGCAATTGGGTCATTAATCAAGTCGTCGCTGCAGGTGCGGATGCAGAGGACATCGGATTATTCCCGTTCCCTTACGACAATAGCGATAAGAGGTTCGCACCGCTAAGTCCCGACTGGTTCGTAGGCGTCAGCAAGTTCAGCGCGAACAAGGAGCTGGCCGAGGCATGGGTCGATTATTTTGTCCATGAATCAGGATACGTGGACGATTCCGGCTTCTTGCCCGTCGATAATTCGAAGGAGCCGATGCTGCCGCAATTCAAGGAGTTCCTGTCGTTCAACATCGAGTTTCTGGAGAAAAGCGTCCCGAATGATACTCTGCTCGAAATTGCCTCCGCCGCCCAGATGACGTTCTGGTCCGGCGATTACATTCAGGAATGGATTGCGGCTCCTAGCCTGCAATCGGCATTCGACGAGTACAACAAGCGCTGGAAGGAAGCGCGCAACATATCAAAAAGTTAGGTGGAGCATAACCGATGTCAAAGAAGGTAACTATGCAGCAAATCGCCGATCACTTAGGCGTATCAAAGTTTGTCGTATCCAAAGCGCTTTCGGGCAAGGGGGGCGTTAGCGACGCCACGAAGGAGCGGGTGATCAGTGCCGCATCCCAGCTCGGGTATTTTGCCCAAAAGAATGCATACGTGAAGTCGATGAACTTGGAGCAGCTGCCTAAGGTGCCTGCTTCTGGCAAACAATCGGTGCTCGTCCTTATGCCTAATATCCGCTTTCAGACAAAGGAGTCGTTATATTGGGGGCGGATCCTCGACGGCATCTCTACCTGCTTGGAAGAGGATGGCCTCGGCATGGTGATCGTATCCGAGCAAAGCGTCGAGCATTTCCTTCATTTTCTGAACCCGAACGGTATTCTAGGACTGGTCGGTGTAGGTGAAATCTCGACGTCGCTGTTACTTGAGGTGCATCGAATCGGCTTGCCGATGGTGCTGGTCGATCATGAGGATATGCTTATTCCAAGCGATGCGGTATTCGCCAACAACTTCGAGAGCATGTATCGCCTGACGAAGAATCTAATCGGCATCGGCCATAAGCAGCTCTGTTTCGTAGGCGATATCCGATATTCGCGCAGCTTCCAAGACCGTTTCCTCGGTTTCCGCAATGCGATTGAGGAGCAGGAGGGCGCCGAGCAGCAGCGCGACGATTATTTGCTAAGAGTTGAAGGATATGAGCATGAGGCGTTCGAGGAGCAGATTAAGCAGTGGGCCATGAAGCGCAAGAAACTCCGTAAGCTGCCTACCGCACTCGTATGCGCCAATGATATGATCGCTATCGGCGCGGTCAAAGCCCTGCAGGAGCTTGGCATATCCGTGCCTGACGACATCTCCGTTACAGGCTTCGATAATATCGAAGACTCCTATCGGATGGAGCCGGCGCTGACGACCGTGCATGTGCCGAAGGAGGCGCTTGGAAGGCGCGCGGTCGAGCGATTGATGGAACGAATCGTGAAGAAGGGAGCGCCGATCGAGAAAATATTGCTCTCGAGCGAGCTGCTGTATCGCGATTCGACTGCGCACGTGAAGAGCGGAGTGAAGCAGCAGTAGTTGTTGTAGCTGCTGCACGGAAAAACAGTGTTGGCCATGAAGCAGCTGCTTCGGCCAACACTGTTTTTTGTTGATTTCGGTCCGCTAACATAGCGGTTGTTCGACGAAATGCCGTTACGAGCTTAGCGATCGCGGTCTCGTTCACGCTCACGCTCTTTTTTCTTCTGCTTATCGTTTTTGTCTGATTTTTTATTGTCGTCTTTATTTTCCTTGTTCCTATCTCGTTTCTCTTTATTCTTTTCTTTATTTTTGGATGGTTTGTCAGAATTAGACTCCTTTTTCTCTTCCTTCTGTTTCTTGCCCCACATATCGGAAGGCGCGGGCGGAAAGGCCAGTACAGGCTCATCCTTGAGCGCTTGCTCCATTAAAGCTTGGAATACGGCAGCCGCCGCCTTCGAAGTTGTCGTTAAATAATGCGTGCTGTCGCTATGGTCGTAGCCTAACCACACAGCCCCGACAAGCTGCGGCGTATAACCGACGAACCAGTTATCCTTGGCTCCCTGCTCGGTAGCTCCCGACATTTGGGTCGTACCCGATTTGCCGGCAACCGGGCGTCCCTGCAATGCAGCGGCGGTGCCTGTTCCCTCTTGAATGACACCTTCGAGCATGGCGGTTATCGTTCGAGCAATTCCGGGCTCCGTTACCTGCGTGCCTTCCGGCTTAGCTGCCTCGGCCAGCAGAATGCCGTCTGCGGATTCGATACGCGTTATCGAATGTGCCTGCATCTTCACGCCATCATTTGCGAATACGCCGAACGCTTCCGCCATTTGCATCGGCGACACGCCTTCATGCAGACCGCCAAGCGCAAGACCGAGCGTTCGATCTTCCGGGGTCAATGGGATGCCGAAGCGACCGGCCGCATCCAGACCTTTGTCGATACCAAGCTCGTTCAACAGCTTGACGGCCGGAATGTTATAAGAGTTAATGAGCGCTTCGTACAGCGTAACGTTCCCGTGATAGCCCCCGCCGGCATTTTGCGGTTCATACCCTCCAATATTGATCGGCTCGTCAACGATTGTATCCATCGGACGATAGCCCGCTTCCAATGCCGGCGTATAGACGGCGATCGGCTTGATCGTAGAGCCAGGCTGGCGCTTAAGCTGCGAAGCGCGGTTAAAGCCGCGGAACGGTTGATCGCCTCTGCCGCCTATGAGCGCTCTAATTCCGCCTGTTCTCGGGTCAATCAAAGATGCGCCGCTCTGGATCAATTGATCTTCCGTGCTTTGCGGGAACAACGACTCCTCCGCATACACTTGCTCGGCTGCTTGCTGCATGCCTTGATCCAGCTCGGTGTAGATACGAAGACCGCCGAGGAGCACTTCATTTTCCGATAAGCCGTACTGCGTCATTGCTTCACGAATCATTTGATCCACGTAATAGGGAAACCGGATATCGTCGACGCGGTTAGGCTTAGCGCTTAATAACGTAACCGGCTCCTTAACCGCTTCATTGTAAGTATTGACGTCGATGAACGCTTGCTCCTTCATCTGTTCCAGAACAAGGTTTCGCCGCTCCGTGGCTTTCTCTAAATGTTTATAGGGCGTAAGTGCCGAAGGCGCTTTAATAAGACCGGCCAGCAAAGCTGCCTCGGCGACGGTCAACTGATCGGCCTCTTTGCCGAAATAGGTGTATGCCGCCCGTTTAATTCCCCAGGCTCCTTCTCCATAATAAATTTGGTTCAGATACATTTCCATGATACGTTCCTTGCTGTAGTTTTCCTCGATTTTTTTGGCCAAAAGCACTTCGTTCCATTTCCGCGACCATGTTCGCTCGTGAGACAAAAATACGTTTTTCGCAAGCTGCTGCGTAATCGTGCTCCCGCCTTGCATCGTACCGCCCGCTGATACATTCGTCCAAAAGGCGCGTCCGATTGCCCGGACGTCCATGCCGTCATGCGTTAGAAACCGCTTGTCTTCGATGGCAATAACCGCATGGACGAGATGGGCCGGAATACTTGCGTAATCGATTTCCTCTATTTTATTAAACGATATTCGACTCGCTTCCTTACCGTCCTTGTCATAAACGATGGTCGCAGCCGGAAGAGGTGTCTCCAGCTGACCAATATCCTGAGCGCCGACGAGCAGCCGGAAAGCTACCCATGCGGCTACAGCCATCATAAAGATAACCAATAACAAAACGGTTACGATGTTAATGACCTTTTTTCTTGTGTATGTTTTTTTCTTTACTGTCTCCATCCCTGTTCCCCCATGATCGTATTCATGCTGAATTTCATCCTTTATACCTTTCGGGAGGGGGAGCGATTTTTAGTACGTTCGGCAGGGGGAGGGGACGAGTAACCGTAAATTGGCGTGAATGGGCGAGCTTGCATAATTCCATATTGGAGGGATCGTTGCACAATATGCAACGGATAGAGCTGAGGAACACTCGCTCATAAGTCCTGCTTGCACAATATGCAACGGATGACTGTTCACTAAGGCATGAAGGAATAGGTAACTGGGTATTCAGTTGCAAAATGTGCAACGAGGACTTGTAAAAGCACCGTGTAGAGGATGATCGGTTGCATAAAGTGCAGCGAAAGGTTGAGGGGGAGGCATTCAGGTTGCTAAGGAGCGAAGCGGGTGTGAAGCTGGGGTGGGCATCAACGGACCGTTAAGAAATGGGACGGAGCAGCTAATAGAGCTGATCCATCCCAGTCCGATTAAACTCGTTAAGTTTTATTCCACAGCTTGCGATAGGTGCCGTCTGTTAGCATCAGCAATTGCTCGTGGTCGCCTTGCTCGGTGATCAAGCCGTTCTTCATGATGATAATGTTGTCTGCGTCCTGCACGGTCGTCAGCCGGTGGGCGATGACGAGCAGCGTGCTTCCCTGCAGCAGCGTGCGTTTGCGAACACGGTCCATCACGTAGCGCTCCGTATCGGTGTCGAGCGCCGAGGTCGCTTCGTCGAAGATCCAGATCGGCCGACCTGAGAGCATGGCGCGGGCGATGGCCAGCCGCTGCTTCTGTCCGCCGCTTAAAGAGCTGCCATGCTCCTTCAATGGCGTATCGTAGCCGTCCGGCAGAGCCATGATGAAGTCGTGAGCGGCTGCGGCAACGGCTGCATCAACGAGCTCGGAGTCTGAAGCGTTAGGCTTGCCGACGAGCAGATTGTCGCGGATCGTACCCGCGAACAGATACGGGGATTGCGGAACATAAGCGACGAATTGCCTAGCGAATTCCGCATGGTGGCTTGGATTCGCACCGTAAATGGTTACTTCGCCTTCGTCGGGAAATAACAGCCCCGCGCCAAGCTTGGCAGCTGTTGACTTGCCGGACCCGCTTGGTCCAACGATAGCGGTGAATGAACCTGGACGCAGCTCCAGGCTGAAACGCTGCAGCAAAGGTTGACCGGCTACGGACATGCCGGCATTGGTGTTTGAATCGGTTGTTTGTTGATCGGTATGAACGCCTGCATGCTCATCGTAACGAAACGATACGTTGCTCCAGCGTATTCCATGCTGATCTTTGCCGCTGAAGCTATCGGCGGCATGGCTAGGCTCTTTCTTCGCCCCCCAAAGGGCGAATATACGCGCGGTCTGCCCTAAGTTCTGCTGTACCTCGCCCCACATTCTGCCGATATTGACGAGCGGATTGTAGATCCTCCAGACGAGCACGAAGAAGGCCATCAACGCGCCGATCTGAAGCTTTCCTTGTACGGCTAACCAAGCGACTGCAAGTACAGAACCCCAGGTGAGGAGAAGGGAGAGCGAGACGGTTAGTCCGTTCACAAGCTCGTTCCACCACATGCGCTGCATATACAGCCTGTTCAGCGTATGGCGTTCCTCCACGAAGCGATCCATCATCCAGCCTTCGGCGCCGAAGGCGCGCAGTGTCTCCATGCCTTGCAGCGCATCCTGCTGGCATTGCCGCACGGCAGCTTCCTGCTCCGCTACGGCAAGGCCGATGACGCCGAGCCTTCTGCGGAGCAAGTGGCTGCCAATAATGCCAATCGGCATAAGGATGAACAGTGCCAAAGCAATCTCCCATTGCAGCCACAGCATGTAGATGGCGGCGAGCACAAGCATAATCGCTTGGCTGCCAATGCCGTGGAACAAGGTGGAGAGAATCCAGCTTGTTCGGTCTCCATCGGCCCATATCCGCTGGGCCAGATCGGCGGAGTGCGATGCCGCGGCGTCTTGCAGCGGCAGCCGTTGCGCCTCGTCGGCGAGCTCTAGACTAACGTCGCGTTGAAGTGCGCTCATACTATTTTGCTTATAGTAGAATCCAAGAATAGTGAGCCCGAGAAGGACGATCACGATAACGGTAGAAATGATCATTAGATTGTTAATATAGGTTAACTGTCCTAACTCTAGTCGGTTATAGTAGATTTCCATCAGCAGTGGAACGAGCAGCATGACAACCGTTTCGCCGAGGGTTAAGATGACCGACGCTGTAAAAGGAACTTTCCCTTTGCCCAGCTTCGACCACAGCAAAGCAATAAGCTGCCTGAGCGTTGGTGTTGTACGTAATGGGATAGGTGAATTCATCAGGCCATACTCTCCTCTCGCAGGTCGGACCAGTCGCCCGCTTTGACAAGCGCAGCGTACTTGCCGCCTAACTGCAGCAACCCGGCATGCGTCCCGCTCTCTATGATGCTGCCATTCTCCATATAAATGATACAATCCGCGTCCTCAACGGTTGATAGCCGATGTGCCGCTACGAGTACGGTTCTTCCTTGCATTACGCTTTGAAGCGCATCCTGCATGAGACGCTCGTTAATGCCGTCCAATGCCGAGGTAGGCTCATCCAGCAGCAAAATACGAGGATTGCGCAAATACGCTCTTGCCAGTGCCAAACGTTGCCGCTCGCCTCCGGATAGACGCTGTCCTCTCTCTCCAAGACGGGTTGCATACCCCTCAGGCAGCGCCTCTATAAAAGGATGAGCGTTTGCGTAGTGAGCCGCCTCGGCAATCTCATCATCCGTAGCGTCCAGTCGGCCGATGCGGATATTATCCATGACTGTTGCATCGAACAGGGCGGCGTCCTGAGGGACATAGGCGGTTAGCCGTCTCCACGACTCAGCGTTGCGTTCGTTCAGGTCATGTGCGCCATATCGAATCGTCCCCGAAGAAGGGGAATGAAGACCGAGAATGAGCTTAATAAGAGAACTCTTGCCGCTCCCGCTAGGACCGACAATGGCAGTAACCTGACCTTGCCGAATGGTGAGCGAGAGCTGATTAAGGACAATGTCTTGATCGTTGTAGGCGAATGTGACTTGATCCAAGACGATATCGCCCTGCTGAGGCAAGGCGGCATCCATAACGGTTGCTGCTTCTGCTTCGGATGGATCGATCATCTCATAGACTCGCTTTGCATGTGCGACGGAGTCCGAGACGGAGGACCAAGTCTGAATAAGATGCGCAAGAGGGAAAACGAGCCGTTCATACGACAACATGAAAGCGGCTATGGCGCCGACGGCGAGGCTCCCATTAACGACCATCGAAGCTCCCATGCTGAATATATACACTTGGCCAAGCCAAAAACCGATAAACACAGCCCAGCCGTTCACAGCGCGCAGCAGCTCGGTTCGCAGCCAACGATGCCTTGTCGTCTCGACCTTGTCTCTCCACGCTTTGTTGAAGGAAGGGCGAAGTCCGTAGCTGCGGACAACCTCAGCGCCTTGCAATTGATCGAGCAGCATAGCGTCGCGCTCGCCATGCCCCTCGTTCGTCTTGTCCTGCCATCTGCGGATCGGCTTCGCGAGCATATTGCTAAGCAGCGGAAGCAGCAAGGCGACGACGATCGCCCCGGCCATCAGCTCCCAAGACAGAATCGTTAAGTAGACGAATAGGAACAGAATCGAAAGGACGTTGTGAATGAGCTCGGGGATACGTTTATTGATTCCCTCCTGCGCGGTCGGTGCAGAGCTATTGAGCCGCTGGAGCTTATCGCCCGTATGCCATTTCATATAACGAGAGAGCTTCATTGTGAAAAGCCCGCCAAGCAGTCCTCGCTGCATATCGAGCGTGGTACGATTGCTTAGCCGCTGATTGAGCAGCGCTTGCAGGAATGAGACGGCAACCTCGATAACGAACAGGGAGCCGAACCAAATCGAGGCTTGCAGCAAGCCGTCCATATTGAGCTGCGAAGTCGCGTCGAACAATAGGCGCATCGCTTCGGCCCAGCCGACAGGTAGCAACGATGCAACTAGAACGATGGCAATAATGCCTAAGTAGGCGAGCCAGTAGGCTTTGGCCCAGCGCAGCATTTTGAGTACTACCAATATAGGCTTATCTAACTCTGTAGCTTGCTCTTGGGTGGTCAATACGTTTCCTCCTCCAACCGTGAATGTAGCTGATGAATAATGGATTAAATATATGTTATTTTCTCTATTATTTCGTATATGGAATCGATTGGCAATCGGCCTATGGAATAGAGCGGCCTACGTCTAGGGGCGGAGGCGGAGGGGGGATTTTACGCTGATAAAAGGAAGAGCCTATCCTGCTAATAAAAGCGAGGATAGGCTCGTTTCGTTATGTTAAAACGTATTACTTCGATGCTAACTGCAAGTTACGGTCAATGAGTTCGATACGCTGCTCCACGCATGCGTACGAGCGGAGCGGATCTTCCGGCGTGTTGATCACATAGTCTAGCAGACGATCAACAGTTGTCGCAGCGACATGGCAGCGCGTATCCGAGGATGCGTAGTAGATGAACACATCGCCGTTTTCTTGCGCGATAACGCCGTTGCAGAACGTTACGTTGGATACGTCGCCTACGCGCTCGATGCCTTCCGGCGCAATGAGATGACCGCCTGGGCGGTGCGTCACTTTGCTAGGATCGTTAAGCTCGGATAGGAACGCATAAATGACATAACGAAGGCCGGCAGCGGTGTTGCGAACGCCATGAGCGATATGAAGCCAGCCTTTGTCCGTCTTGATCGGAGCGGGTCCTTGGCCGTTCTTCACTTCCTTGATCGTATGGTAGTGGCGCTCGTCGATAATGATCTCGCGATCGATAACGGCATTCTCGATCGTGTCGGACAAGCCCCAGCCGATGCCGCCGCCGGATCCCGTATCGATGAAGCCGTCTTGCGGACGCGTGTAGAACGCGTATTTGCCGTCGACAAACTCAGGGTGCAGAACAACGTTGCGCTGTTGGTTGGAAGCCGTCTTCAGATCGGCAAGTCGCTCCCACGTCTTCAAATCTTTCGTTCTTGCGATGCCGCATTGCGCAACGGCGCTGGAGAGGTCGCCTCTTGGGGCTTCCGTGTCTTTGCGCTCGGTGCAGAACAAGCCGTAGATCCAGCCGTCCTCATGCTGAACGAGACGCATGTCGTAGACGTTAACGTCCGGATTGGATGTCTCCGGCAGTAGAATCGGATGATCCCAGAAGCGGAAGCCGTCTACGCCGTTATCGCTCTCGGCAATCGCGAAAAACGATTTGCGGTCATTGCCTTCTACGCGGGCGACAAGGAAGAACTTGCCGTTCAAGAAGATTGCGCCTGGGTTGAAGACGCAGTTAACGCCGATACGTTCCATGAAATACGGATTCGTCTCCGGGTTGAAGTCGTATTTCCAGTGAAGCGGTGCATGCTCAGCAGTTAGAACAGGGTGCTCGTAACGTTCGAAAATACCGTTGCCGAGCTCGATCGGACTGTTTTTGCGACCGACGAGAGATTCATAACGCTCCGTAAGTAGCTGCTTGCGTTGTTCAAAAGTTAACATTAGGATGGCCTCCGTTTCATTAATTGCCAATTTTTTAGTCGGGATGTGCTGATTAACGGGAAAAACTGGAGCTATTTTCGAACGATATTACTCTATTTAAAGAATAACTGGAAAAACTCCCGCTAATTCGAGCCTACTTGCCGAATTGAAGCTCCTATTAGGAAATTAACGGGAGGAAATCCCGTTAATTCGATTAGGTCGAACAATGAGAGGAAATTAATGGTAGTAAATCCTGTTATTTCACCTTCATTACGATACCAAGGCTACCCGTCTAGTGCTGCAGTCGCTCAAGCATTTCGAAGCAAGCTCTGCCATTGTGGTAAGGGCATTTCCAGGCGCTTACCTTCTGCACATTGCCGCTCGGCTTGCCGTCTTCGGTTACGCTCCAATGCCACTCGCCGAACTGTTTGTCGACGATGTAATTCTCGATGAATTGCCAAGAGCGGTGCGCAGCGTCGCGGTACTTCTCGTCGCCGCTCATCTGATAAGCATTATAGAAGCCGACGACGGCTTCGGCTTGCGGCCACCAGTCCTTGTCTGCGTCGATGAGTCCGTGAGCGTCCGCTTCATTCCATAGCCCGCCGTCTTTATCGACGCCTTCATTCAGCGTCGCTTCCGCCATGCGCAGCGCGATGGCCTTCGACTCGGCCAGCAGAGCTTCGTTGCCAAGCACCTCGGCTGCTTCTACGAGCAGCCAACTGCCCTCGATGTCATGCCCGTAAGAGACGTGCTCGGACTTGCTGTTCCATTCCTCGTCGAAGAAAAGCAGGAAGTGCGCGCTGTCGGCATCGATAATATGCTTGATCGTGACTTCGATTAGCTCCTGCAGCTTCGCGCTAAGGTCATCCGACTTCCATACGCGGTACAGATTCGTGTACGCCTCCAGCACATGCAGATGCGTATTCATTGATTTCTTTTCGTTCAAATCTTTGTTGCTTAAGGAAAGATCATCGGTTTGCTCCCATTCGCGGGACAACGCTTCGACATAACCTTTGTGGATAGGATCGTAGCCGTGCTTCTCCAGCACCGAGAAGAGCTCGATGGCTTGTGCGAGCGCCGGCTCGTGCCCGGTGGCGCGATAATATTCGGACAGCGCATAGATAGCGAACGCTTGACCGTAAATCTGCTTCTTAGACTGGGACGGGCTACCTTCCGCATCCACCATCCAGTATAAGCCGCCGTATTCGCGATCGATGAAATGCTCGGTTACATAGGCATATGCACGCTCGGCCATTCGCAAATATTGCTCGTCTTTGTAAATGCGATAAGCGGAAGCGAATGTCCATAAAATGCGAGTATTGAGAACCGAGCTTTTGTCGGCCGAGGCATCCACTTCAAGCTCGCGGCTGATGTAGCCGTAGAAGCCGCCTTTCTCTTCGTCAATGGAATGCTTCATCCAGAACCCGAGAATATTATCCTTCAGCTCCGTCTCAATGGCAGGCAGCCATTGCTGTTTCCAGTCGCTCATATAGTTGCCGCCCCTTTCGCCGGTTGCTTTGTTTTGACTGTGTAATATGAACGAACCGTGCTCTCCGCTTGCTTGCCGTACATACAGTAATCGTCGTTGGCACCGGCTTCGCTTTCTTCATAAAGCTGTGCCGGCCAATCCCACAACATGAATCCGCCTACCCAGTCGCGCTTGTCGCAAGCCGAGAACATCGCTTCGTAGAAGCTGCGCTGCGCTTCCTCGCTTGGCGCCCCTGCAAGTCCCCAGTCGTTCGGGATATAAGGCGAGCCCTCGCGGCTCGGACAGCCCGCTTCCATGAAGAAAAACGGCTTATCATGAGCGGCCACAACACGCTCGATGCGATCAAGCTGCTCCTCCCAATTGTCAATCGGGTAGTAGCCGCTCGAAGAGATGACGTCGACGGCATCCCACCATTTCACATTGGCTTCCTGATATTTATCGCAGTTGTAAGTAATGATGCCGGAATAAACACCTCGAACCTCGGCGATAAGCTTACGCCATTCTTGCTCACGGCGATCCGTCTGTACCATCTCGCAGCCGATACAGAGCATCTCGCAGCCCGTCTCCTCGGCGATCCTTGCATAATGAACGATAAATGCGGTATAGGAGGCGAACCATTCCGACCACTTCGGTTCACAGGGCACGTCGACATCGAAGAAGTTAATATGGGCGCGCCAAGTGCCGTTGGCACAGTTCACGACAGGCTTCATTACAACTTGCAGACCAAGCTCCTTCGCTTTGCGAATGGCAGAGCGCACCTCATCATCGGTTACAGTCGGCGCTTCCTTATATTTGATTTCAGTTGCTTGAGGATGATCTTGCAATGCCCCGAGCGTGATAGCCGTCCAGTTCACGTTAAGGCGGCTGGCCATAAGCTCCATCGATTTATCGGCTTGCTCGCCAGTCCAAGTGCCGCGAACGCCGGTCCAACCCCAGGTCATTCCTCCGATGTAGGAGGGTAAAGTGGACAAAGTTGACATAGAATCGCCTCGCTTTGCTATTAGGTAGGTTTGTTATCATAATTAATTAGTTTGTTATATAACAAGTAAACATGATAAACAGGCGTTTTGGCAATACCTTAGTCGCGAAACGAGCGAATTTTATTTTTTCTTCAATAAACGAAGCGAAATGGAAGCTAAAATCCCACTTAAAGCGATTACATTTAATAAATGTTAGTTAGAAATGAAATTTGTGAAGATGTCATTTGAAGACTATAAATCGCATTTTAAACCATTTGCGAACGCTTACGAGTGAGGTAAACTCAATTTGCAAGCGTTACCAAACGATGAACAGGGGGAAATACGAAATGAAGAAAATTGCATCGTTAGCTTTAGTGTCTGCTGTTATGCTAACAACATTGGCTGCATGTGGCGGAAACAATGGGGACAATGAAACGAACAAAGCGACAAACGCACCGGCAAGCGAGAACACGGCAACGAACAAGCCGAGCAACGGCGGGGGCGAGGAGGCTGCTTCCAACATTACCGGCGAGGTTGTGTTCCTAACAAACCGTACGGACATGGTTGACAAGGAGTACGTTGATTACGAGAAACGATTCGAAGAGAAATACCCCGGCGTTGACCTGAAGTTCGAAGCGATCCTTGACTACGACAAAACGCTTAAGATCCGTATCGCTTCCGGCGATTTCCCGGACGTCGTATTCACGCCAACCATTCCGAACAACGAGCTGTCGAACTACTTCGCTCCGCTTGACGACATTCAATTTTCCGACGAGATCTATTTCAAAGACTTGAAATCGTTCGAAAACAAAATGTACGGCGTATCCTCCGGCGGTTCTACAGTAGGTATCGTTTATAACAAAAAAGCGTTCGAGAAAGCCGGCATTACGGCGATTCCAAAAACGTACGACGAGTTCCTTGCGGCTGCGCAGAAGCTGAAGGATGCAGGCATCGTGCCGCTCGCTTCCAACTTCAAGGACAAATGGCCGCTTGATGCATGGGTATATGACGTGACTACGATCGTAGGCGAGGACCCGGCTCACCAGAACAAACGCGCTGAAACGGATACGCCTTACACGCTTGACAACGCATACGGCAAATCATGGGGCATCCTGCGCGAACTGTACGAAAAAGGCTTCCTTGAGAAAGACGTTAACTCGACGAACTGGGAGCAATCGAAGAAGGACGTCGCATCGGGCAACTTCGGCATGTATCTGCTTGGCAACTGGGTTATCAACCAAGTTATCGAGAACGGCGCCGCTGCCGAGGACGTAGGCTTCTTCCCATTCCCTGCCGACAACAGCGGCGTAGCGAAAGCGCCTCTTAACCCGGACTTCTTCTACGCGGTTAACAAAAACGGCAACGTAGAAGCGGCTAAAGCGTTCGTGAAATGGATGATTGAAGAATCCGGCTTCGACGACTTCGCCGGCTTCATCCCGACGCTCAAAGGCAAAGAACCAAAATTGCCACAGCTTGCGGAATTCAACACGTACTCGCCGAAGTACTTCGAGCCGGCGCAACCAGTGGATGCGGCTACGCAAATCCAGAACAAAGCGCAGCTTGACCAAGCGGCTGTCGTTCAAGAGTTCGTATTGTCGAAGGATCCGCAGAAAGTATTCGATAAAGTGAACACGGCTTGGGCGAAAGCGAAGAAGGACTTAGGTCTGTAACTGTAATTATTATTCATTAGATAACGAGGCGCGGGCGGATGATCGGGTTGTGGGGTCATCCGTCCTAGTCTTTCGGGAAGGAAGGGATACCGTATGTTCAGCAGGCTTTCTTTTAATACGCAGAAGAAGCTCATCATCACTCTGTTCGTGTCGGTGCCGCTGCTGCTGCTTCTGACATTTGCTTATTACCCGGCACTCGAGCTGTTTCGCATCAGCTTCACGAGCTGGGACGGCTTAAGTCCGGACCGGTCATGGATCGGCTTTGACAACTATAAGGAGGTTTTCTCCAATCCGGGCATCTTCGGCGTGTTCAAGCATAACCTTGCTTACTTCGTCGTCGGTATCGTTCAGAACATCCTGGCTATTTATTTCGCGGTTGTACTTAACAGCAAGCTGAAGGGACGCAATTTCTTCCGACTGCTGCTCTTCTTGCCTTATATTCTTAACGGCGTTGCCGTCGCTTACTTGTTCGGATACGTATTCGATACGACGAACGGCTCGCTTAATTACTTATTGGGACAGCTGGGCTTCGGAGCTTTGTCCGAAACGAGCTGGCTTGGCAATGGTTCATTCGTTAACTATACGCTGGCTTCTATCGGCCTATGGAGATTCATGGGCTTCAATATGGTTATTTACTTAGCAGCGCTTCAATCGATCCCTAGTGACCTATACGAGGCCGCATCGATCGACGGAGCGAACGGCTGGAAGCAATTTTTGCATATTACGCTGCCGAACATCTATAAGATTATCGAGTTGAACTTGTTCTTAACCGTTACGGGAGCTTTGGAAGTATTCGATCTACCTTTCGTATTGACGAAGGGCGGACCGGCCGGAGCAAGCGAAACCTTCGTTATGAAAATTATCGAGACCGCATTCCAGTTCAACAACTACGGCCTAGCATCGGCAATGAGTGTAGTCTTGTTGTTATTTGTAGTCATCGTGTTATCGATTCAGCGCTTCCTGCTGAATAGAAAGGGGGAATAAAGGATGCAGCGATCTAGCCGAATCTGGGATAGCGTCAAATATTTATCGCTCCTCGCAGCCGCCTTTGCGATATTGTTCCCGCCTTATATTATTATCGTCAATGCGTTCAAGACGAAGGAAGAGTTCCAAACGAAGTCTTCCATCTCCTTGCCGGACAGCTTCCTTAACTTCAGCAACTTCGGCGCGGCATTCAAGTCCGCGGACATGACGACGGCCTTCGGCAATACGATTATTATTATCGTGGTTACGCTCGTGCTTAATATTTTGATCGGCTCGGCTTTCTGTTATGCGGTCGGACGATTCAACTTTAAGTTCAAAGGCGCGCTTGTCGGACTGTTCCTGTTCGCGACAATCATTCCGTCCATTACGACGCAGGTTGTCAACTACAAGACGATTCAAGCGCTGGAGCTGACGAACAATCTGATGGGGCCGGTGTTGATCTATGTCGGCGCCGATATTTTGCAAATTTATATTTTCTTGCAATTCATTCGCAACATCCCTTATGAGCTCGATGAGAGCGCCATGCTGGAGGGAGCTTCATTGTTCAGGATCTTCCGCTCGATCATCTTCCCGCTGCTTGCCCCGGCGACAGCGACGATCGTGATCTTGAAGACAATTAGCATCTACAACGATATGTTCATTCCGTACTTGTACTTGCCACGGCCCGAGCATGTCGTCGTATCGACCTCGCTTATGCGCTTCTTCGGCGTCAACAGCGGCGACTGGCAGATGATTTCATCGGCGATCCTGATTATTATGATTCCTACGGCAATCCTCTACATGTTCCTTCAAAAATATATTTTCGCAGGTGTGACAAGCGGCGCGGTGAAGTAACCGCCCGCTTGTTTTTCTTGCATGCGCTGACGAAGGAAAGATTGAAGTTTCGCGGATTTTGGCTCAAACTACGAGGGAGGAGCTGAAGTGGTATGAACATCATCATCGTAGACGACGAAGAATTTATTAGGCTCGGTTTGCAAAAGATTTTGCTGAAAATGGACCTCGACATACAAGTGATCGGCTCGTTCAGCAACGGGATGGACGCTTGGACGCATATTGCCAAGCTTGCTCCCGGTGAGCTCGATGTCCTGATTACCGATATAAAGATGCCGATGATGGACGGCTTGCGTCTCATCGAACATATACGCGACAAGTCGATCGCTATGATCGTGCTTAGCGGTTTCAGCGAATTCGAATACGCCCGCAAGGCGCTCAGGCAAGGGGTAAGGGACTATCTCCTGAAGCCGATCGATAAAGCGCAGCTTTATGAACTGCTCACAAGGCTGAAGAGCGAGAGGCAAACGGCGAAGGAGCAGGAGCAGGAGCAGCTAGCCGATGAAGCGTCGTCGCAGTCCCTGTCTGCCGACAAGGAGCATCACGTCATTGAACGGATGAAGGCGATACTGGAGCAGCAGTATGACAAAAACTTCGAGATGGAGAGCATTGCGGAGACGGTTGGCATGAGCGGCAACTATTTAAGCAGGCTGTTCAAGCAGGAGACGGGAGAGACGGTGACCGACTTCCTCATTCGGATTCGGATCGAGAAGGCGAAGCAGTTCATGAGCGATCATCCTTCTTTAAAAAACTATGAAATCTCGCAGCTGGTCGGCTACAGCGATCCGGTCTATTTCAACAAGCTGTTCAAGAAGATGGTCGGCGTAACGCCGAAGGATTATAAGGATAAGCACCGTTGAGCGGATAGCAGCAAAAATCAATAATTTTTTTGCAAATTCACTCATTTACATAACATCCCGTTAGGAGTTAAGATGATTGGCGTCAGCACGAAATGATGATACCTAAAGATTATGGGCTGCAGAAGGATGGAGACTATCATGTTGGAGAGTGCCGCAGAGCTTAAGGCACGGAGAGGGTTAGGCAGCACGTTCGAGAACGCGGCGCTTGCAGAAGAAACGACCCCGTTTCAGTTTTTGTTATCGTTATACAAAGGGAACTTTGGCAATTTGTTTATTTCGTTTGTTTTTTTGATTGTGAAAAGCGCGCCGATCTATGTGCTGCCGATCGTTACGGCGAATATCATCAATATCGCCACGAATCCTTCGGCACATTCCATGCGCGGCATGTGGATCAATTTTATCGTTGTGGTCATCGTTATTTTGCAAAATATACCGACTCATGCGGCGTACATATCGTTCCTCAGCCGTGCTGTCCGGCATGTAGAGGCGGGACTTCGCAGCGCAATGGTACGCAAGCTGCAGCAGCTGTCGATCAACTCGCATCGCGAGCTTCCGGCCGGCAAGCTGCAGTCGAAGGTGCTTCGCGATGTCGAAGCGGTCGAGGCGATGTCGAAGCAGTTTATGATCGCTCTTGCCCCGGCAGTCGTCAACATCGTCGTCTCGTTCATCATAACGGTACAGAGCAGTTGGGTCGTATCGCTGTTCTTCGTCCTTACGATTCCGATGTCGATCTCTATCGTAACGGCGTTCCGCAGGAAGATCCGCCGATCGAACAGCGAATTCCGCAAGGAGATCGAGCAAATGTCATCGCGCGTATCGGAGATGGTCGAGATGATTCCGGTTACGCGGGCGCATGGCCTCGAGAAAGTGGAGATTGCGCGAATCGATTCGACGCTGCGCAATATACAAGGCAAAGGCTATCGCCTCGACCTCGTTGAAGCGTACTTCGGCGCATCGAACTGGGTAACGTTCCAAATCTTCCAGGTGCTTTGCTTAATGTTCACTGCTTATCTCGCTTACAAAGGCGAGATTCAGGTTGGAGACGTCGTCATGTATCAAGGCTTCTTCTCGATGATATTGGGCTCGGTAACCGGTCTTATTAATATTTATCCGCAGATTGCCAAGGGTCTCGAGTCGATTCGCTCGATCAAAGAAATATTAGTGTCCACGGACATCGAGAACAATCGCGGCAAGCAGAAAATGGCTGATGTAAGAGGTTCGTTCTCCTTCGAGAACGTCGAGCTCTCCTACCCGGGCAGCGAGCATCATGTGCTCGAGGACGTCACGCTGGAGGTGAAGGCGGGCGAATGTATCGCGTTCGTCGGTGCGTCCGGCGCAGGCAAATCGACGGTGCTTAATCTCGTCATTGGTTTCCTGCAGGCGACGGGAGGCAAGGTGCGCGTCGACGGCATCGATATGAATGATATCGACCTGCGCAGCTACCGCAAGCATCTGGCCGTCGTGCCGCAGACGAATATCTTATTCTCCGGTACGATACGCGATAATATTACGTACGGATTGAAAGAGATAAACGAGGCGGACATTGCCCGCGTCGTAGAGATGGCGAACCTGTCCGAGTTCATTCAGAAGCTGCCCAAAGGGCTCGACACGATGGTCGGCGAGCACGGAGGCAAGCTGTCCGGCGGCCAACGTCAGCGGATTGCGATAGCGCGCGCGTTAATTCGCGATCCGAAGGTAATCGTGCTCGACGAAGCGACATCGGCTCTCGACAACGAGTCGGAGTTCCATGTGCAGAAGGCGATGCAGGAGCTTATCAAGGATCGGACGACGTTCATTGTTGCGCACCGTCTGTCTACGATCCGCGATGCGGATATAATCGTCGTCATGAAGAACGGGCGTGTAGCCGAGATCGGTACATTCGACGAGTTGATGGCAGGCAAAGGCGAGTTCTATAGCTTAAGGCAGCTGTCAATGTAGGGGATATGCGTCGAGGGTTAAGTTATGATGAGGTTCACTAATTAATGAACCAAAACTCACTTATTACGGCGTATTTCGGAATATATGGAATTTGAATGAGGCAAACCTCACTGCGCGTGAACCAAGGTTCATGGCGAGTGAGGTTTGCCTCATTATTTGTTAGTAGGGAGTTTATTACACGTAAATTTGTGAGCTTAGTCTCACTAATGAGTGAGAAGCTTCACAACTCCCACCACTTCAAGTACAGGAACGGATCGATGGCGGCATATACTGGCGTACGCTTGTAAATGCCAAAGTGCAGATGTGGCAGAAACTTTCCTTCTGTTCCTTCGGGTCCGTACCCCGTGCTGCCGACATAGCCGATTAGCTGTCCTGCGGATACAATAACGCCTTCCTTGATGCCGGCCGCATACTTGAATAGATGCGCATAATAAAACTCAGTCGTTTCATCGACGCGCACCGTGACGCGCCAGCCGCCGTATTCGTTCCATGCGGCTTTGACGATCGTGCCGCCAAGCGCGCTGTATACGGGAGTGCCTTTGTCCGCGAATATATCGACGCCTTCGTGCGAACGAGCAGCGATGCCATCGGGCGACCAAGAGCGCGAGTCCGCGTAAGTATTGGTAAACGGCGTATAGTTTCCTTCCGTAAGAGGAAAAACGCCTGTTAAGTAATTGTCTGGCTTCTTAGGTATGCGGATCTCTAGCCCCATCCATATGTTATTTGGATTCGATAGTTGCGGATTGGCATTTATGAGCTTAGTAAGCGGGATATTGTAACGCTGCGCTATCTTCCACATCGTGTCGTTCTGCTGAACCTTGACCGAAGCATATTCCGGCGGGTTCGGCACTTGAAGCGTCTGACCAATCGTTAGCTCATCGGTTGTCAGGCTGTTTAACGCCTTTAATTGCTCCACGGTAACGCCGTATTTCGTCCCGATTAGCCAAAGCGAATCATTCGGCTGTACGGTGTACGAGGCGGCGGAGCCGATTCCCGGGGCTGCGGTTAGTAAAGCGAGAAGCGCGGCGCTGCAGGCTAACCTTTTCATTCTACCTTTCATGCTGTCTCGACCTCTCTTACGTGGAATGATCTTCTATTCCATATTAGTAGAGAAAGCGCTTCATATTTAGCGGTAAATATTGGGCTGCAGCGAAGGTACAGGTTTTATTGCAGGATTGGAAATGTTCAAATTTTGATAGGATATATGAATATTATACAAGGAATACTGAAATCCAATTGTTTTATAATGTGAATATAGTTCTACTACTACGAAGTGAGGAGTCGACATAAATGCGTAAAAAATTCATTTATTCCCCTCCGGCGAACGGTTATCCCGAATGGAATAACAATCCGGATATTTTTCAGTTAAATCGAATGGATGCTCATGCTTCGTTAATGCCGTTCGACACGGTAGAGGAAGCGTTAAAGGGGGATCATGCTTCATCCGCGAATCGTTTGTTGCTGAACGGTAAATGGAAGTTCGCTTTCGCAACGAATGCAGAGGCGCGTATCGCTAACTTTTACGAGGCTGATTACGATCATAGCAATTGGGATGAGATTGCTGTGCCAGGTCATTGGCAGTTGCAGGGCTACGATTACCCGCAATATACGAATGTGACCTACCCATGGCATGGCAACGAGGATGTGAAGGCGCCCTTCGCCCCGACTGCTTATAATCCTGTCGGATCGTACGTACGCTCTTTCAACGTTCCGGACAATTGGCAAGGCAAACCCGTCTTCATTAGCTTCCAAGGCGTTGAGTCAGCGTTCTACGTATGGTTGAACGGTGAACTGGTCGGCTTCAGCCAAGATACGTTCACGCCGTCGGAGTTCGACCTTACGCCTTATTTGATCGAAGGCGACAACAAGCTCGCGGTTGAAGTATACCGCTGGAGCGATGCGAGCTGGCTGGAGGACCAAGACTTCTGGCGGATGAGCGGTATATTCCGCGATGTGTATTTGTATACGACGCCGGATGTACATATCTACGACTTCTTCGTACGGACACAGCTCGATGAGCAGTATCGCGATGCGGAGCTTGTTATTGATGCGAAGCTGCTCGATTATTATGCTCGCGACGCGGCTAACGTGACCGTCGAGGCCGTTCTGTATGACGCTGCTGGCCAGCCTGTTCTGGCAGAGCCGTTAACCGTTAGCATCTCGACCATTGGTGAGCAGCTTAAGGAAATTCAGCTCGGAGCAAGCCTATCCAATCCGCTCAAATGGAGCGCCGAGCAGCCGAACTTATATACGCTTGTGCTAAGCTTGAAAAACAAGAGCGGAGAGCTGCTTGAGGCAGTCAGCTGCAAGGTTGGCTTCCGGAGCTTCGAGCTTAAGGACGGCCTCATGCAAATAAACGGCAAACGGATTATGTTCAAGGGCGTTAATCGCCATGAGTTCAACTGCGATACGGGACGCTCCATTACGGAAGCGGATATGCGCAAGGACATTGAATTAATGAAGCTTCATAACATTAATGCCGTCCGTACATCGCACTATCCGAACGACTCGCTCTGGTATAAGCTGTGCGACGAATACGGACTGTATGTGATCGACGAGACGAATTTGGAGACGCATGGCTCTTGGTATTACGGGCAGCAGGAGCTGCTCGAGACCGTACCGGGCAGCCGCCCCGAATGGACGGCGGCGGTGCTTGACCGATGCAACACGATGTTCCAGCGCGATAAGAACCATCCGTCTATCGTCATCTGGTCGCTGGGCAACGAGTCATTCGGAGGCGACAACTTCATTAAGATGCATGATTTCTTACGCGAGGTTGATCCTACGCGAATCGTTCATTACGAAGGGGCCTTCCATTACCGGGCGTCTGACGCCGCTTCTGATATCGAGAGCCACATGTATACGTCGCCTCAAGGTGTAGAGCGCTATGCGCAGAGCAATCCGAAGAAGCCGTTCATTCTATGCGAATACAGCCACGCGATGGGCAACTCTTGCGGCGGTCTGCATGTGTATTGGGAAGTTTTCGAACGATATCCTGTGCTTCAAGGGGGTTTCATCTGGGATTGGATCGATCAGTCGATCCGCATTGTAGATGCGGACGGCACGGTAAAGATGCAGTACGGCGGCGACTTCGGCGAATCGCCGCATGACGGCAACTTCTGCGGCAACGGCCTTATTTTCGCGGATCGGACGGTCTCGCCTAAGCTGCAGGAAGTGAAAAAGGTGTATCAAAATGTGAAGTTCGAAGCGGTCGACTTGGCTGCGGGTACGATTAAAGTAACGAACCGTCATCTGTTTAACGCGCTTGATCAGTATGCGTTTGTGTGGAGCGTATCGGTCGACGGGCGCAAGGTGGAGGAGGGAACAGTGTCTGCTGCAGTCGCTCCTGAATCGCAAGAGACGATCACGATCGGCTACCAGCTGCCAATTCTCGCTAACGCATCCGAGCAAGCGGTACTGACCGTTCAATTGCTGCTTAAGGAAGATACGGTTTGGGCAACGGAAGGCCATGAGATCGCGTTCGAGCAGTTCGTGCTGCCGGCGCATGCCATCGTTCGCGTCGGTCCTGCTGCTGAGAAACCAGACGTCACGTTGAAGGAGACAGCCGAGCTGTTGACGATTACAGGCGAGTCTTTCGCGGCAAGCTTTAACAAAGCAACTGGCAGCTTGGCCGCTTATGCTTGGAGAGGCAAGGAACGTCTGCGGACGGCGCTGACGCCGAACTTCTGGCGCGCTTACACGGATAATGACCGCGGTAATAAGCATCATGAACGCTGTGCGACATGGCGAGAAGCGGGAGCCGAACGGTCATTGATAGCGCTGGAGTGGGAAGCGACGGGCAGCATTGCTATCGTTCGGGCGAAGTTTAGCTTACCGACGACAAGTGAGTCGGATCTAAGCATCGTATACACGGTAAATGGAGACGGTGCAGTAGACGTGTATGAGGAGCTGACGCCGGGAGACGGCTTGCCTGAAATTCCGGAGGTCGGCATCATGTTCTCGTTGCCGGCAGAGTTCGATCGATTAAGCTGGTACGGCAACGGGCCTGATGAGACGTATTGGGATCGTCAGACGGGCGGCAAGCTCGGCCGTTATTCAGGTACGGTGAAGGATCAGCTTGTTCCCTACATCCGTCCGCAGGAATGCGGCAACAAAACGGATGTGCGCAGCGCCGCTATAACGAATGCGCAGGGCGAAGGCATCGAGTTGACTGGACAGCCGCATTTTGAATTGAATGTCCTTCCTTACACGCCTTCCGAGCTGGAGTCTTATGATCATTTCTATAAGCTGCCTGCAAGCGACAAAACAGTCGTACGCGTCAATTACAAGCAAATGGGCGTCGGCGGGAATGACAGCTGGGGACAGAAGGCGGAGCAGGAGTATACGTTGTTCGCTAATCGGAAGTACTCGCATCGCTTCTCGTTCCGAGGCATTTAACGCAAAAGGCTTGCCGTTATCCATATGGGACGGCAAGCCTTTGTCATTTAATATATACGCCTCCGAATGGAAGCAGTTCGCGCAGCACGCGCTTAATAATTCCTCCGTTGCTCTGCAGCTGCTGCATGAGTTCGGCATCGTGGGAGCCCGTCTGAATGAGTACCGGTCCGCTTCCGATTATTTCCCACTGCACCTGCATATGCTGGCTGGCCAATTGGTTGCCATATACGGACAGCTTAATGGACGCATGCTCGGGATAAGCGATGAGTGCTCCGGCTTCAACATAGAGCGGTCGATCCTTCTGGAGCTGTATCGCCTTCACGTCGCCAGCTGTGATGACGCCAAGCGTCCCGGGGCCGGTGAATCGCATGCGTACGAATTCGCGCGTAATCCAGGCGTTTTTCATTTTCTGTATTCTGGGCTTCAGCTGCATGCCGTCCGAGAAAAAAATAATATGCCGCAAATCGAATAATAGGTCGCTATCCTTCTCAATCTGGACCGACTCCAGCGAGCAGCCTGGCGGCAAGCCAAGCACGAATTCGGACGGCCCGCTTAGTAGCGAGCGTATCCACTTCCGCTTGCGGTACAGACCGGCCAGGTCCATGAACCGGTCCTCACGCAGATGAGGCAGTCCTTGATAAGCGATAATGGCTTTCGGATGCAGCACATGAAGCTTGTCCGCCGTTTCGAGCGTTACATGCACATGGCCGTATGGAGCGGGGACGGTCGTTTTCATCCGCTAATTCCGCGTGCCGCTGCGCTTCTCTGCTTGCGCCAAACGGCGAAGCGCCAGATGCGAACCGAGGCCAAATAAAGCACGATAAGGGATACAACGACGACAGCCGCCGTGATGAGCTTGCTGACGAGCGATTGACGCTGCTGCTTCATCTGCTCCATCTCGGCTTGAAGGCTGCTGTTCTGCGCGAGCAGCTCCTCGTTTTGCTGGCGATACTGCTCGTTCTGTTCGGTCAATTCAGCTTGCTTCTGCGTTAGCTGCTCGGTTACGATCAGAGATTGCTCCAGCTTCTCGGCTTGACTCTCGAGCAACGCTTGCGCATCGGAGTACTGCTGCTGCAGCTCGTCGAGCTTCTCCGGCGTGTTGTATATGTCCTTAATACGGTCGAACATGCCGGCATGGGCGACAGGCTGCGGCAACGATAAGGTTAGTAGAATAATAAGTGCGATTAGAAGGGAGGACGTATAATAAAGTCGTTTCATGATAAGATCTCCTTTCGCGAATGATCGACAATAGATTGCTGCTGTTTCCATTTTACAGTCTTTTTCGACAGTAGTCACCTTTCATGTTATAGCAATTGGATTAAAGAGTAGGGAGGGATAACGACATTCGGTAACGAAAGCATTGAAGAGTAATTTTGGAAGGTTCAGGGAGGGGCTAGTATGCTGTTTACTCGTATTGAGGGTGAAAGAGTTGCGTTAATACCGCTTGAGGCTGAGCACGCGGAATCGTTATTCGAATGTTCGCGCTCTCCTGAAATATGGGAGTATCTTCCCGTGAAGATTGAGAATTTAGATGAGATGAGGAGCTTCGTACAGTCGGCAATTGACGAGAGGGAGCGCGGTGAGCAATTTCCTTATGCGATTTATGACAAGCTGCTCGGTCGCTTCGTCGGCATGACCCGATATTTGAGAATATCGCGCCCGAACCGCAATTTGAATATCGGTTGGACTTGGTACACGCCGGACGTATGGAGAACCTCAGTGAACACGGAGTGTAAATATTTGCTCCTGTCGCAAGCTTTTGAGGTTTGGCGGGCTGTGCGCGTCGAACTCATTACGACAACGAGTCATTCCCGTTCGCAGCGGGCAATCGAGAGGTTAGGCGCAGTGCGGGAAGGTATTTTGCGCAAAAAATATAATGGGCTCGATTATGCGGTCTACAGCATCATTGATGAGGATTGGTATGGCGACGAGGGCGTTAAGGCGCGGCTCGAAAAAAAACTGGCGGAACATGGGAGGGCAGAATCGGATGGCGGAGATCGTAATTAGAAGACCGGATACAGCGGAATACCCGCGTGTCCATGCGTTTCAGTGCGAATACTTGGATCAGGAGAGTCTCGAAGCGTTCGACAGAAAGCTAGCTGAGGCGACGGGGCATTATTTGGCGGCGTTCGACGGCGACGAAGTGGTTGGCGTATGCTACGGTTGCCAGTCGTCCAGAGATGCCAATACGATGGCGTTGCAGGGCATTGCGGTGAGCTTAGATACAAGCAACAATTATGTGAGGACGGGAATAGGGTCTAGGCTCAATGCGGCCTTCGAACAGAGTGCTCGGAGCAGTGGTTATGCTCGAATTGACCTTGGCTCGGCTGACGATCTGAAGGTGGAGCGGTTTTATTTGAAAAACGGTTATGTGCCGTATGAGCTGGTTGCCAAGGATGCGGACTATGAAGAGCTAACACGCGTAGTTGTCGACGATTATGCGAGCGGCAAGGCGTTGCAGCAGCAACTGCGGGATCAATATCGAAGCGCGACCGAGGTTATATTTATATTCCACAAAAGGTTGGTTTAACGACAAAACAGGCTGCTTAAAGCGTCTCATCGGACGCCTCAAGCAGCCTATTCATTGCTCTCGGACTAGGATCTTACATACAGACGGCTTGTCTCTTCCCAGATGCTGCCCGGTTCAAGCGATACGAGACCGATCTGATCGGCTGGCAGATTGACGTTCGGTGCATTGACTAAGTTAAGCTGCGGCTCAGGACAGAAGAAGCCCGGCGTCGCGCCATTGTTCCAAATCATCCATTGCTTGTAGGCTGTACCGACATCGTAGACAAGCGTAACGCCTGCGCGTGAATCGGTAAGCTCCATTGCATTGCGGCCGTTCTGAGGCTCGCTCGTGTAATGATTGTCCATCGACTCCCAGATCGGGGATAGGCCTGTCGTCTTCATGGCTTCCTCTTCTGCGGATAGCGGTTGGAAGTTGCCCGTTGGCAGCATGCGCTCGTTAAGCTCCCAGCGCTTGCCTGTCGTCAGCGTGAAGCGGCAGTCGTCCACTGTGCTGTTCGGTGCGAAAGGCGCATTAATCGCCGTATGGAATGCAAGCATGCAAGGCATAGCATCTGTTCCTTCGTTATGAACAAGCACATTCTGCTGCAAGCCGAGATCGCTAAGCGAGTAGCGAAGCTTAATCGAGAACTTGTGCGGCAAGTAGGTATAGATAGGGTGGTTCTCATCAATTGAAATGTTAAGAGCGACGTAGCTCTCCGTTTTCGTTACGCCGAAATCCTCGACAGACCATTCAGCTGTATGGAAGAAGCCGTGCAAATGGTTGCCGGTCTTCGCTTCATTGACCGGGAATTGATACGTTCTGCCGTTCCAAGTGAAGGTGCCGTCCTCGTATCGGTTCGGAGGAAACAAGACCGGAATACCGTGAATGCCGGGGTTTGCTTTGAAGCTTTCCATTTCGTCTGCCGCGGGCTCGCGCAGGAAGGTATAATTATTCGTTGTATCGCGGAATGCGATCAGGTTAGCGCCAACCTTCGGCAACACTGCCGCTTCATAAGCGCCCCATTTCAGCCAAACGGCCGGCTCTTGGTGAAATAATTGCTCGAATGCTTGTCCTTGAGTAGACATAAGTTCCTCCTAGAATAATAGTGAGAGTTATGTAGCGATACGTCATATTCAACCTAAGAATAGCAGGACACGGCACAACAAACAACCGCCTTATTCCGCTATTCGCGGAAATAAGGCGGTTGTGTAGACATCATGGCGTCTGGCGTAATTGGCTGTCAGCCGAACGCTGTCTGAACAATTCCTGAATGACGTATTGTTTGCGGCGATTGACGGTTAGCTGTTTCGATTCGGAACAGTCCGTTCCGAAATAAATGGTGCCGCCGGAGATCGATTTGATTTTGCCAAGGTTAATGTAGCAGTTGGAGCTGATCTGATAGAAGCTGCTCTTGCCAATTAGCTGAGTGATGAGCTCGGCAGTCATTCTCTTCTTTATATTGTAGTTTCTGCCGTGGAAGCTGACGAGTCCTTGCATTCCGATTCTGAAATAAAGCACATCCGACTCCAAATCAAAATCCTCATAAACATTCCTTTCGCTCAGTGCTAAATTCATCATTCCATCGTCCCCCTTCAGAAATGTGAACACCTGAATTGTTAGCGCTTACATTGTAACACACATTGGATGGGTTTGGGAAGTATATTCTAAAAGTCATTGTTTGAACGTAAACCTTGTGCTATGTTCAAATTATTGGCAAGCTGATGAAAGGGAAGTGAACGTAATGAGTAAACGGCAAACAGAGCTTTTTTCAGGAATGGTATATATCGGATCGTATGGGAGTGCCGATGAATCGACGGTGCGAGTCTGCCGCTTCAACGGTGTCGATGGGAGCTTGCAAGTAACGGAGGCATTCGCGAACGCCGAGAATGCGTCTTACTTGGCGCTTCACCCGCAAGGAAACAAGCTTTATGCGGTTAGTGAGACGGAATCAACAAACGGCGCAGTTGGCGGTGCAGTCATTGCCTATGAAGTGGATCCTGTTACAGGAGGGCTGCTGGGACAGACGAGCAGAGCGTTGACCCATGGCGCACATCCTTGTTACATAAGCGTTGATGCAGAGGGACAATCGGCTTTCGTTGCCAACTATACGGGAGGCAATGTCGCTTTGCTTTCGCTTAATGCTGAAGGCGAGTTAACCGTGACTGCGGCCGTCGCGGAGGACAATGGGCAGCTTGGACCGAACGCGGCTAGGCAGGATGCGCCTCATGCTCACTCGATCGTGCCGATTCCAGGCACGGCATACGTAAGCGTTGCGGATCTAGGCATTGATGAGGTCATCGTATATTTAGTTGATCCAAAGAGCGGCTCACTAACGAAGCATAGCAGCTGTTCCATTCATCGCGGCGCAGGTCCTCGCCATCTCGTATTCCATGGGGAGCTTCCTTTTGCTTATGTCATGAACGAGCTGGATTCGACGATCACAACGCTGAAGGTGGATTCAGAGCAAGGTAAACTGACAGAAATCAAATTTGTATCGGCACTGCCGCAAGGGTTTGACGCCTACAACGATGCGGCGGATATTCATATCGCGTCTTCCGGTCGGTTCTTATACAGCTCGAACCGCGGGCATGACAGTATCGCGGTATTTGCCATTGATCAGAGCAATGGCGAATTGACGCTCGTTCAACATATCGGAAGCGGCGGGGGAGCTCCGCGCAACTTCGGGTTAACGCCGGATGGCTCGTATTTGCTTGCGGCGAACCAGAAGAGCGGCAACATTGCAGCGTTCAGCGTCGACGAGGCAAGCGGTGAATTGACTGCTCTCGGCACGGTGCTGGAAGTGCCAAGCCCCGTATGCATCCGCTTCGGGAAGTCGCTGTAGCTCGAAGTACGTAACTATGAAAGGCA
This sequence comes from Paenibacillus sp. J22P218, assembly GCF_056269195.1. NCBI lineage: Bacteria > Bacillati > Bacillota > Bacilli > Caryophanales > Paenibacillaceae > Paenibacillus > Paenibacillus sp. J22P218. The sequence goes on along the minus strand of NZ_JBWDNL010000006.1, from coordinate 353,396 downwards.
GGTCCTATCATCATGTCTGGGCAGCAATCGCAAACGGGGGTTAAGTCTGATGCCGTTAGATCGGCCACCGTATATTCCATTTTATTCGCTATAAGTTCGGTACACATGTTAAATGATTCGATGCAAGCGGTCGTCTCGGCTTTATTTCCGATATTCGAGGATTCATTGAATTTGAATTATGGGCAGATCGGCTGGATTGCCTTCACGCTTAATATGACATCATCGGTCATGCAGCCTGTAGTCGGGCTCGTCTCCGACAAGAAGCCGATGCCTTGGATGCTGCCGCTTGGGATGGTATGCAGCATGATCGGGATGGCGGGTCTTGCTTTCGCCCCCAACTTCTGGCTGCTGCTGCTGTCGGTCGTGTTCGTCGGCTTAGGCTCGGCGGTATTTCACCCGGAAGGCTCGCGAGTCGTGCATCTTGGAGCGGGCAGCCGCCGGGCGTTCGCGCAATCGATCTACCAGGTGGGCGGCAACTTCGGCAGTACGCTGGCGCCGCTCATGACGATCTTCATCTTCGTGCCGCTAGGGCAACGCGGCGCCGCGTGGGGCATGCTGCTTGCGGCTGCCGCAATCGCCGTGCTGTTCAAGGTTGTGCCTTGGTATTCGGCACAGCTTGCCGCGCATGCGAACCAACTGCCTAAGAAGAAAGGCCAGGCGGCTGCAGGCGGAGCAAGCTTGGCTCCAATCAGTCAGCGAACGGTAGCGTTCGCGCTGACGATATTGTTCATCGTTGTATTCGCTCGTTCCTGGTATGCGGCGGGCATCGGTACTTTTTATCAGTTCTATGCGGAAGAGCAATACGGACTGTCGACCAAAGGTGCGCAAGTGCCGCTGTTTCTGTTCATGGCGGCCGGCGTTGTAGGCACGTTTTTCGGAGGAATGATCGCAGACCGGATTGGCCGCAAAAAAATGATGCTGATCTCGTTGCTCGGCGCTGCTCCGATCGCCCTTATTTTGCCGCATTTGCCGCTTGGCTGGGTGTACCCTGTTATTGCGGTGCTAGGACTCGTGCTGCAATCCGGCTTCTCGGTCAGCGTTGTGTACGCGCAGGATCTTATGCCGAACAAAGTCGGAACGGCTTCCGGACTTATTACCGGTCTTGCCTTCGGGATGGGAGCGCTTGGCTCGGTTGTGCTGGGACATTTTGCAGTTGCATACTCGCTTGAAGACGTTATAGTGGCAAGCAGTGCGCTCCTTATGTTAGGTCTGCTTGCAATTATGTTACCGAAAGATCGCAAATCGATATAAGTTATGGATGGATAATTAAGTGAGTGCGTGTGAGGATCATCTTCGGCTGGAGTGTTGGCTGAGGATGATCCTTTTATGTATGCGCGGAATTGAAAATTCTAGACGGTTGGCGAATGTGTCTTGATTTATAACAAACGTAATTATATAATGTCTATAAAATAACTAGATAAATCTACGGGGTGTTTGGTGATGGAGCTTAACGAACGATTCTGGTCTGCTACGCTTAACGATATGAAGCAAGGTTATGTATACGATGAGGCTGCGGCTGCTTATATTTGCCTTGTATGTGGAGAAAGCTTCGAAGATGGCGAAGTGTTCGCCGTGCCTCATTCGAATCGATGGTTTGAGGCGCGCAAGTTCGCTGCGCATCACGTTCAGACGGTGCATGGCACAATGCTGACCTATTTGCTCGGTTTAGACAAGAAGGCGACCGGACTGACTGATCTGCAGAAGGAGCTCGTGCGCGATTTTGCCGAAGGGCTGTCAGATAACGAGATAGTTAAGAAAACGGGCGCAGGCAGCGCTTCGACGATTCGCAATCACCGTTTCGTATTGAAGGAGAAGGCAAAGCAAGCGAAGCTGCTGCTAGCCATTATGGAACTAATGGATGGCGGGGCGGTCGATGCGCCAAAGTTCGTGCCGATTCATCGGACGGCGACCCAAGTCGATGAACGATACGCGATTACCGAAGCGGAGAACGCGAGCTGGATGAAGCAATATTTTCCGAATGGACCAACCGGACCGTTGGCCTCGTTTCCCCGTAAGGAGAAGCGGAAAATCGTTATTTTGCGGCACATTGCCTCATTTTTTAAGAGTGGCGTGAAGTATAAGGAGAAGGAAGTGAACGCGCAGCTTCGCGTATTCTGGGAGGATGATTATGTAACGCTGCGCCGTTATATGATTGAATATGGATTTCTAGACAGGGAAGACGATTGCAGTGAATATTGGGTGAAGGAATAGGCACAAATTAGGAAGGGGAAGAAAAACATGGAACGAAATAAAGAAAAGCGCAAGCAACTGGTATCGGAGTACCAGGAGCGGGAGCGCAAGATGGGGATATACCAGATCAAAAACGAGGCTAACGAAAAGCTTTTTATCGGAGGGTCGACGAATTTGGAAGGGCTGTGGAATAAGGAGACGTTTATCCTCGATCTTGGATCGCATATGAATAAGGAGCTCCAGCGCGAGTGGAAGCAATTCGGTGCGGAGAAATTCTCTTTCCTCATCCTGGAGACCATCAAATTCGATCATGAGGTTCGTTACGATTATAAAGACGTATTCTTGGCCGAGGGAGCGGATGCAGGCAATGTTGTCCGCAGTTATAAACGAGAAATCGACAAGTTAAAGGAGAAGTGGATAGGTGAGCTTCAGCCATACGGAGATAGAGGCTACCACAAGCAAGTGGAAGGAACATAGTCGAGGCCTCTCTACGGATGCAGCTGTTAGTGGCGTATTTATATTGACAGACAATTCCAAGTGAAGTAATATCGGTGTAGATAAAGCAATAATATGGATGAAGAATAGCGAAGCACGCTTATTCCCTCAGTCGAGGGAGAAGCGTGCTTTTTTTTGTGGTTGTTTGCGGTTGAGCTATGTCGAAAAAGCAATTAATTTACAATAATTAGCGATTGGGTAGGAAGGAGTTAGTTGTGATGAGGAAGAAATGGTATAAAGTTCCTCTGTTGAGGATAATTCTAGCGTTCATTATTGCAGGTATTGTGCTCCATTATAGCGGAGGTAGGGGTGCAGCAGCGGAGGAAGTTGTTATGACTAAAACGTACGAGCTGCGTGAGGATGCAGCTTATATATCATTCGAGCTTGTAGGGGATGATGGAAGTTTTGCTTCGATAATGACGATGCCGAATGGCAAAGCGATAGGGAGTGCGAAGAGCACGAAAAAGACGGATGCTACCGGCAAGGCAAGTTGGTCGAATACTTATGCCGTGAAGTCTGCCCCGAAAGGGAAATATGTGTTTACGATACAAGCGCCAAGGATGTCGTATTACAACCTGCTGATTGATTTGCCGCTGTTCTCCGATACTTCGAACCATTGGGCTCGGGCAGCGATTGATACCTTCGTTGAGAAAGGAATCGTATCGGGGTACGGCAACGGTTTATTTGGCCCGAATGATCCGGTTACGGGAGAAGCGATCTTGAAAATGATGGTGCTATCGATTACGGAAGAGATGCCGAACGGGCAGCGGCAATGGTTGAAGGCTTTCCGCTGGCGAGTGACGGATCAAGAGCTAAGTAAGGAGCTAGGGTTTAGCCAGTATAAATTCACAAGTGGGGGTTCTGAACATTGGGCGAAACCTTATATAGCAGCTGCTAATGATCTCGGTATAGTAGCTAGTTGGAAGGATAGCGACTTCACCGGGCCGTTTAAGCGAAAAGATGTAGCGCTGCTTGTGGCGAACGTTATGCGAATGGTCAAGGAAGAGGACAAGTCGTCAAGCTTCACTGATGTACAGCAGCTTTCGGTGGATTATCAGAAAGCGATTGGACTAGTCAGCAACTATAGCATTTTTAACGGTTATCCAGATCGTTCGTTTAAGCCGGAGAACCAAGTGACAAGAGCAGAAGCGGTATCGGTATTGTCACGACTTGCAGATTTTTTGAATGAATAAGGGGGAAATGGAATGTTTAGAAAAATGCTCAATCTTGCAATAGCGGTAACGCTAATTATTGGAGTTGGTTTCGTTGGTAAGGATACTGCACCGAAAGCAGAGGCTGCTGAAGCGAAGCTCCCGTTTAAGGATATTGAGAAGCATTGGGCCAAGGATAATATTATTAGCGCGTATAACAGCGGTCTCGTCGACGGTTTCCCTGACGGCACATTTCGTCCGAATGATGTGGTGAAAGCAGATCAGTTTGTGGTCATGATGCTTAAGGCGTTTTCAAAAACGACAACAGACGGGAAAACGGAGTTTGATGAAGATTGGATAATGGAGCTGGCTGATAAGCGACCGGATATTGCAATGAAACTTGGTTCACTTGTCCGAAATGGTTTTGACTTCAAACCAGCAAAATCAGGCTATTGGGCAAAGCCGTTTATTGATTTGCTCTACGAGGTAGATTACTTGCCAACTTTCGATGAGATTTTCCCGAAAAACTACGAGGTGTATAAAAAACAAATAAAACGAGAACAAGCATCCTACCTTCTTGGTGAATGGTATACACAATACGATAATACGCTCGATCCTTATTACGCAGATTTTGTTACTACACACAGCGGACTAAAAGACTTTAATACGTTTACGAATACGTCTGTCAAAAACTATCGCGCTCATGTACTGTTAGCTGGGCTCATGGCTGGTTATCCGAATGGGAATTTCTATCCTCATCGCTTCGTAACCCGTGCCGAAGCACTTACGATGGTGCAACGACTGCGTGATGAAACGCTTCGTACGCCATACAAACCGGATCTAACTGGACAATATTATGCAGAGGTTAATGGGAACATCTACCTCATAAGCGACAAGTTCAAATACGATATGTATAACAGTATGGCTGCTCTTGCTAAGAAGCACGTTACGAAAGGTTATATATCGCAAGAGGGTTTAGGTTTCGGAGTTTACGACAGTCAAGATACTGCTAAAAAAAATGATTTCCTTGTTCGCATAGGTGATCTTGAAAAGTTAGCTCCAAGGGATTTATCAGTAGGAGTCGCAGAAGGGACGTCGCAGCGCATGGGGGTAGCCTATCCGATTAATAAAAAAATGCCATTTGCCGCTGCGTATTTTGATGCATTACTAGATTTGTTTGCTGGCAATAGCAAAGGGAAGGAATTAAAAACCAAATTAGCCGAATTGGAGATCACACTAGGTTCTAAACCTGTTGAATTTACGTTCAATAACAGAAAGTTCGAACTGTATTCAGAGAAAAGTAATATTACACTGACCATGAAATACTAACATTTGAGAGTAGGTGCTCAATTGAAAAAACCTAAGAGGATCGTTTCAGTCGTACTTATCATGTGCTTAATTGCTTCATATAGCTCGTTAATAATCAATCCAGATCAGACCAAAGCTGCTGCAACAGCTACACCTGAATATATCAATGGTGAGAAAAATACCTGTAAATATAATCCTGATCCGAATGTAGATGGCCCTATTCCAACCGAAATTAAACCATGTAATAAAGATAACTTTAAGTTCAATTCTAAGTATTATCATCAACAATGGGCTGTTTATAGTTCATCCAGTGGCAACACACCAGTAAGTAATAGTGGACAAATGAAATTTATTATCTACGGAAATCCAAAGGTAGTTCGGGATACAGTACAATCATTTACTAAGGGGTGGCAGCCTGGGGATTTCGGCACGGTAAGAAAAAATGAAGGCCATTTTTACGGTGAAGATGCAGATACAGGGGATATGGCTTGGGGGGAATATCGGTTCTTAGGTTATACACAAGATGGATCTCTTTATTCGAATAACTGGCTCGTTCGAGATGATTCTACGAGCACGAAACTAGCAGATAAACATTGGATTTACCAACCCTGGCTTAATTTGCCCTCAAGCTACAAATATAAACCAGCAAGTCCAGGTTATGTTTATGAAAATCGTGATGGTTTTTATGAAAGTGTCATGTTAGATAAATTTCTGCAAGTCCGAAACAATATAAATCGCTCAATCGATTTCAAGATTTATAAAGGTGTGTCTTACTCCAATCGTTATGAAGTCTTGCCTAGGAATGAAAGTAACAACGACCCACGCAACTACTTCGCCATCGAACAAAACCCAACAACTAGAGAGGCAGGGGTCGGCAGGTTGTTTCACTTTAGCTGGGATACGGACTCCGTTTGGTATCAATCGTTTCCGATGGAAAAGCTTGACCCGCTAGAAAAACTGCCCTCAGCAGCAGCCTGCAAAGTAGAATCGTTAAACGGCGAGCCTAACCCGCTTGGGAAAGAGCGAACGGTGAAGGTGCAGGTGAAAATCACCGGGACGCTTGATGACACGACGAAAATCGGGGATCTCCAATACGAAACGATATATTATACGCGGAAGGATATCGCGTTTTGGCATTTATCCGTAATGGATCAAAACGGCCAAGAGCTTAAACTCGCTTCTTCTAATAAAAATAGCGGAGTCGTATCGAAGGATAATACGGCCAGCGGGATCGTAACGATGACCATCGATACGGACAAGCTTATTAAGACAAATCCGGATGAGTGGATATACGGCACAAATAACAATAATGATCTTAACGCCAAAGCTACGGTTTACTATAATAATCATACATCGGCGAATCCGTCTAGTGCGGAGAAAGGTTGTCATTTCAATCTGAAGTTCAAACCAACGACCGGACCGATGCTTTCAGATTTTAGTGTTAATCCGCAAATACAGTTCGTTAATAAATCTGCTTTCCTGCAATCTCAGATCATGTACAAAGATATGTCCTACGGTAAGGATGTAGATTACTATACGTTTGAGATTAAGAATATTGAAGACGGCACGAAAGTGACAAGGACATACAATCCTGCTATTCCGGAAGTGAAGTCGCCCAATACGGGTTACTTGGATCAAGCTGCCGTGACAAAGTTTTTGTATGATTTCATTGCTGCTAAGTTTCCGAACGAACTGGTTGAAGAAGCTCTAGTCTATCAATCGTTTCAAATCACGCAGACGATTGTCGACAAGGATCAGACAAACAACAACAGCTCTATTGCAGTGAAAAATATAAATGTTAGTCAGCTTCCTATCTCAGACCCAATAATAATTGGATGCCCTCCAATGACGCCTGAGACCGATACCGGACCTGCTCCGCCTCAGTACATTATGCCGAATGTGGAATTTGCCTTTGACTGGTACGATGTTGTGCCAATGCCAGTAACAGAGAAAGATCCTGATTATATCCCTCATAAACCGTGCGATGAAGCTGCAAAGTATGTGGACTTCACCAAACGGGTATTTGTCGCGGGTGCAGAGGTGGATTCTAAAGCTTTTTTTCGAGGTGAATATGTGTTTGGCGAGGAGCAGATTGGTCTGGTGAAGGTGGACATAACGTTCACAGCACCCGATGGAACGGAATCCATCTTTCGCCGCCATGTAGTTGTGCATGAGACGAAGCCCCGTGTTTCCATAGCGCTTGAGGGGTTGTTCAAAGAAAACAGGACGATGCAAGCTTATGACCGATCGAAGGAGAGCAACGACCAATGGACAGAGAAGCAAGCGCCGCTTACCATCACATCTTTTAGTTTCGTGGACTCCTCAGATCCTAATCTGAAATGCCGGACAGGTTATTGCGAGAACAATCTTAGCGAAAAGATGTACATGTACAAATCGACAGGTAATTACCAGCTCAGCATAGCGGCCAAACGCGTCATAGTTCATAATGGCAAAACCTATACGCGCTACAGCGATCCATATATCGTCGATTACCAAATAATCGAAGATCATAAGCCAGCCATTATCGCGCACGCATATGGCGACCAAATCAGCCGATTGGAGCAGTTGCAGCTTAACTATCAAGTTGAGAGCACCGATGGCGACTACATCGCAGAGAAGAAGCTGCAAGTGTTCTTCGACTCCAAAAACCAAGGTGTTTTCGATACGAAGGTATTTGAGAGTACGGGAGATGTTACAGAGCTACCGACGCTCGATAAGCTTGGACAATACGAGATCGTTGTGGAAGCGAAAGAGGGTACGAACGAAGAACGGTTAATGGAGTTTATTACAGCTGCGGACGATAAAGCCAATACGTCAAGGTCGCACTTTTTCATCGACAACTACGCTCCGGCCTCTGATTTGTACATCGATGTTCCGACGGAGAAGCCGGACATGGACGTATTTTTCCTACTCGATAAGAATCTGACCCAAGCATCAACGGACTATGTGAAAAACCAAAAGGTAGCGATCACGAACTCCTTCACGCTCAGCAATATGATGAGCAATATCGGCGTATGGGATATGAAGACCTATACCTACGATCAACCAGCCAGTACGTCAAAAGCGACAGGCACGGCTTATCCGTCAACAACGATTAGCTATACGACAAGCGGGGGATATTCCGGGACTCTGACTCGAACAAGCGTATCCAATTCTCCGTATAGCGTTGATGAAGGTGAGTATGTATCAGTAACAGATCATAAGACGGGTACGGGTTCTTGCAGTAATGATGTAATAACCTATTACGATGAGGACGGCAAAATGTCTAGCCAAACATCAAGGTCAACATGCCCTTCCACCCTGTCTTACAGCGATGGTAAATATTCTGGAACATTAAGTCGAACAGGTCAGTCGCCTAGTGGTTCTTGTCCATCCACCGGAGGTACGCCGAACGGATCATGCTCCAACACTTGGACAGCAAGTTATGCGGGTACGGTGTATTGGACACATAATGTTTGGGTACCTAATATGGTGTCAAAAAATAGTTATACCGGTTTTTACTCAGGTACGGTTTACAAGGATATTCGTCAGCCGTATGACGCTTCGTTCATGAGGACCGTGCCGTTCAAATATGTAATCTATATATCGGATGGCAATGTGACTGAACTAACGGATCTGCAATATCTCATGAGCAGGCATAATGCGAAGTTAATCCTGGTTGGTAGCAATGATATAGCGGCTCAATTACAGCACGATAAGCATATTCTCAATAACAAGCCGATCGATCAAGTTATAGAAGCGGTTATTGCGTATATTGCCGAGAGTAATCCGCAAATACCGAAGGTGCTGAAGCTGCTTGGAGAACCGATCGAGACGGTGACGGCGACATTTGATTACGAGGATGATCCGACGCCTGCCGATACCGATCTGCTGCAAATTACACAAGATCCGAATTATTACGATAATGCGATGGGATACGATTCATTCGCGGGGCAGCCGCTCATATCGGCGAAGCTTGGGAGCCATTGGAGATTATATCAATCGCAAGTGACGTTCCATAAACCTGGGAAGTATGTTTTCTATCGTAAAATCAAAGATTTGCCAACAACCGACCCGAACTTTTCCGGTTATGCTTACAATTCGAACGAAAGCGCAATCGAGGTGTACGTCCATCGCAAGCCGATCGCCGATGTGACGATGGACTTCGATTATCTCTCGGCATCGAATACATATCGTACCACATGGATAGATATGAGCTATGATCTGGATCATAACGTGACAAGAGCGGCTTCCGACCGAGGCATTCAAGATCGCACTATTAAGTTCACGAATCAAGAAACAGGAGAAGTATTTACGAAGATACCTAATGAATTGCAGCCAGGCATCTATGTATTGGATTATGCAGCGCAAGACATCGAAGGCGTTTGGAGTGATCCGATTCAGAGGACATTCGTGCTGCCGAGCACGGTTCCCGTCCAATTCAAAAGCAACCTGAAGACCGCTTATAGCGGCTTCTCGCTAACGAGCATTCCCGCTAGCGAAGGCCTTGTTGCTTATGATCTATGGACGCGTTATCCGTACTCCATATCGCTTGCCATGTCGATGGGGACGCAACTCTCCCGTAATGTTGCTTATTACACGGGTACGAAGTCGGTTAATGATATTAGCTGGGCAAATGAAAGCTTCACGATACCTGCAACGACGCCGGATGGAAACTATTCATTCGTTATTCGCGCCAACGGTTCTGTAGCTGGTTCGACAGCAGCTCATTCGTACAACGTCAGAGTGTTAACACCGATAGAATTAACCGGTCGCATAGATGCTGTTATTGGTGAACCAGCTGCGAATGATGTCAGTATGCTTGTCGTTAAGGATTCGTATCAGCTTATTGCGTCAACGACCAAATACCCTACAACTACAACGGTAACAGCGTTCAAAGGATCTTCCTATCAGAAAACCATTACGCTTACGCCTGTCACTGCGAGCACTCTTGGATATGGACAGAAAAACTGGTCGGGAAGCCTTACAGTCGGCACGATGCCAAGCGGTACGTATACGTTCGAATGGCGCTCCACAACTCCGAACGGCAATGTAGAGACGGTCGTAAAGACGGTTCAGGTCGTCAATAACCGACCGCCGACTGCGGATTTCGATTGGCTTCCGAAGCCTGTCTACGAAGGCGATACGGTACAATTCAAGTCGATCGTCGCAGATGCGGACGGTGATTCGTTGGCAGTATCGTACGAGTTAGTTAATCCTAGAGGGACGAAAACAAATTACAGTTATACGCTAACCTCTCCATATCCCGCAACTGCGCCATTAATCCGAATGGTCGATGCAGGCTCGTGGACGGTAACGATGACAGTCAGCGATGGCAAAGCGCCGCCGGTCGTGACAGTCAAAACCGTAACCGTGCTGCCGTTAACGGTGAATGGCTCAGTGAAGCATACGGATCTGTGGAACGAGCATCGCCGCAATTCTAATGAGAAGGAGAGCGGCAATCCAGAGTCGCCTCGCGGATATAATGTATTCTGGGCGGGAGAGAAGTTCCTGCTGGAGTCCGCTACCACGGTGACCGCAACGGCTACGAAAGCGGATCGTGTTGAAGTGAAGATGGGTGCATATACGGTGTCTTTGTCCAAGTTGAATGGAAGCGGGACTAGCTGGGGAAGCGAGCTATGGAATGAAGAGCTTGCGAAGCTTGACGATGGACCGCTGACCTTTACATTTACCGCTTTCTACAATAATGGAACAATCAAATCAGCAACGGTTACCGTCATTATTGAAGGAGACATGATCGAAATTGTAGGCGTTCATCGAGTTCAGTAAAAGCATTTATAAGAGATAAGGCTCGCTGCGGCAACGTAGCGGGCCTTATTGCCGTTTGCGAGAAATTTGAATGGATTTCATACAGCCAAGAAAGCTAATTTACCCGAAGTTCGTTGTTTGATTGGATTTCATACAGCCTAAAATAGTGAAAGTGGTGAAAAAGGTCTACAGCGTGGAATTAGAGTGGAGGTTTTCCAGTCAAAAGCAGCTTAGACCCCAAAAGACGCTGTTTTGACTGGATAAATTCCACCCAAATGACAAAAGGTGAAAGGGAATACGATCGAAGAAGCCAGAGTCGCTTGGCACCTGCATGCCATTTAACTTTTAATTTTCGTGAAAAACTTGCTGATCGCGTAATAAGCAGCTCCGCGAACCGCCGATTGGTCCTGCAGCTCCGCGAATAAAATAAGCAGCCGTTCTCGGTGGTAGGAGAGCGTTCTGCGGTCTACGGCAGCTTGTACGGATTGCTCCAGCCAAGTCTTCGCACGGCTCATCCGATTGCCGATAATGACGACGTCGGGGTTAAAGACATTGACGATGTTCGCAATCCCTGCCCCTAAATAATCTCCGATTGAGCTAATGAGCTCGCGCACCTGTTCGTTCCCTTCCTCTGCGGAGGCAAGCAGATCTTCCAAGCTGTCGAAACCGAGCGAAGCAGCACGTTCCAATAGCGCATTCTCCGATGCGTAAAGCTCCCAGCAGCCTTGATTGCCGCAGCTGCATGGCTTGCCGTTGTATTCAATCGATAGGTGGCCGAGCTCTCCCGAGAAACCAGAAGCTCCTTTATAAAGCTCCTTGTTCAAAATAATGCCCGTACCGATACCGATGCCCACGCTGACATAAATCTGATTGCGGATACCGCGACCCGCGCCGTATTTCTGCTCGCCCTGCGCGCCGGCATTCGCTTCATTATCTATCGTGACAGGCAGTTCGAAGCGCTCCTCTAGCAAGCGCTGCAGCTCGACTTGCCGCCACTTCAAGTTCGGCGCAAACAGAATGCTGCCATGATCGTCGACAATGCCCGGCACGCCTACGCCGATGCCAACAATACCGTAGGCGCTCTCCGGCGCTTTCCCCATGAGTTCCTCGATACAGCTCGCAAGCTGTTCCAGCGCGAAGTCGGGATCTTGGCGCTTCATGCGCCGTTGCAGCTCCGAGACGACATTGCCCTCCAGGTCGGAGAGAACGCCTCGAATATAGTTAACCCCAAGGTCGATGCCGACCGCATAGCCGGCTGTACCGTTGAACAGCAGCATGACCGGCTTGCGTCCGCCGCTCGATTCGCCCGGACCGATCTCAAGCACCAGATTGCTGTCAATCAAGTCTTGAACAAGACTCGAGACGGTTGCTTTGTTAAGTCCAGTCAGCTCCGATATTTGAGCCCGAGACAGTGGTGCGTGCTTGATTACGGCTTCGAGTACGATTGATGTATTCATTTTTTTGATTAACGCTAAGTCTCCGGTTGGTTTCTGTTTCAATCAAGTAAGCCTCCGTCCGCCTGACAATAACTTCTATTGTATCATGTGTGATGAAAAATCGAATATACAGCTTGCCTGAATCGCATACTGAATAGGGTGAAATTGAGAGCAAGCAAAGTTTTAATCATTTTAACACAAAAACTTAGTTTGTTTAATAGACAAACTAAGTTAAGGCGTGTTATTCTGTGAATAGAACGTTTTCAAAAAAATTATCGAATTTCGTGAAGGAGGATTTTGTTCTCAATGACTTATTTCAAAGGCATCGACACAATCCAGTTTGAAGGTAAAGGTTCGGACAATCCGCTAGCATTTAAACACTACGATCCTAAGCAAGTCATTCTCGGCAAAACAATGGAAGAGCACCTGCGCTTCGCGGTTGCTTACTGGCATACATTCAACGCTAACGGCACTGATCCATTCGGTAACGCAACAATGGTTCGCGGCTGGGATCAATACGATGGTCTTGATCGTTCCAAAGCTCGCGTAGAAGCTAACTTCGAATTCATGAACAAATTGAATATTCCTTTCTATGCGTTCCACGACGTAGACATCGCTCCTGAGGGCGCTACACTGCAAGAAACGAACAAAAACCTTGATGTAATCGTAGCTTTGCTGAAGGACAGCATGAAAGCTTCCGGCAAAAAGCTGCTTTGGAACACGGTTAACATGTTCTCGAACCCACGCTTCGTACACGGCGCAGGCACAACTTGCAACGCTGACGTATACGCATACGCTGGCGCTCAATTGAAAAAAGGTCTTGAAGTCGGCAAAGAGCTTGGCGCAGAAAACTACGTATTCTGGGGCGGCCGCGAAGGTTACGAGACGCTTCTTAACACGGACATGGGCTTCGAGCTTGACAACCTTGCTCGCTTGTACCACATGGCTATCGCTTATGCGAAAGAAATCGGCTTCGACGCGCAATTCCTGATCGAGCCTAAGCCTAAAGAGCCAACGAAGCACCAATACGACTTCGACGCGGCTACAACAATTGCATTCTTGCAAAAATACGGCTTGAAAGATCACTTCAAGCTGAACCTTGAAGCTAACCATGCAACGCTTGCAGGACACACGTTCGAGCACGAAATCCGCACAGCTGCAATCAACGGCATGCTTGGATCGCTTGACGCGAACCAAGGCGACTTGCTGCTTGGATGGGATACGGATGAGTTCCCGACTGACCTGTACTCCACGACGCTTACCATGTTCGAAGTGCTTAAAGCTGGCGGCATCGGCCGTGGCGGCGTTAACTTCGACGCGAAAGTACGCCGCGGTTCGTTCGAAGCGGAAGATCTGTTCTTGGCGCACATCGCTGGTATGGATAGCTTCGCTTGGGGCTTGAAGGCTGCTGCGAAACTAATCGACGAGAAAATTCTCGACAACATCGTAGACAACCGTTACCGCAGCTTCAAAGAAGGTATCGGCGCGGAGATCGTATCCGGCAAAGCGACGCTTGCATCGCTTGAGCAATACGCGCTTCAAAACAACCCAATCAAAAACGAGTCCGGACGCCAAGAGCGCATCCGCCTCATGCTTAGCGAAGTTATTTTCAGCGTATAAGCTGGGGAGGTTCTCTTACGAATGAGCTACGTTATCGGTATAGATCTAGGGACGAGCGCGGTTAAAGCGCTGCTCGTCGACAAGAACGGCACGGTAGCAGCGGAAGCATCCCGCAGCTACCCGCTGTTCCATGAACATTCCGGCTGGAGCGAACAAAAGCCGGATGACTGGGTTGATGCTACGATCGAGGCGCTGCGCGAGCTCGCCTCCTCCTCCAGCATCGACGAAACACAAATCGAAGGCATCAGCTTCTCCGGACAAATGCACGGCCTCGTGCTGCTGGACGGCGAAGGCAATCCGGTTCGCAACGCGATATTGTGGAACGATACGCGCACGACGGAGCAATGCCGTGAGATTGAGCGCACGCTTGGCGGCAAGCTGCTCAGCATTACGCGCAACCCGGCGCTTGAAGGCTTCACGCTGCCGAAGATTTTATGGGTTCGTCAAAACGAGCCGCAAGCCTTCGAGCAAGCGAAGCTGTTCCTGCTGCCGAAGGATTATGTACGCTATCGGTTGACGGGCGAGCTTCATATGGATTATTCCGACGCAGCAGGAACGCTGTTGCTAGATGTTGCGGGCAAGGAATGGAGTCTTGATGTTCTGGACGCATTCAATCTGCCAGCAAGCTTCTGCCCAGCGCTTATTGAGTCGCATGGTCTCGTAGGTACGCTTCTACCGCAGGTTGCAGCTGCAACGGGTCTTACCGAGGCGACGAAAGTATTCGCAGGCGGCGCAGACAATGCTTGCGGCGCAATCGGTTCTGGCATCCTGTCCGAAGGGCTTACGCTTTGCAGTATCGGTACGTCCGGCGTTATTCTTTCCTATGAAAACGACAAATCGAAAGACTTCGCAGGCAAGGTGCATTTCTTCAACCACGGCAAGCAAGACGCCTTCTACGCGATGGGCGTTACGCTGGCAGCAGGATATAGCCTGAGCTGGTTCAAGAAAACATTCGCGCCGAACGAATCATTCGATCAGTTCCTTGAAGGCGTTGGCGACGTTCAGCCTGGTGCTGGCGGCCTGCTCTTCACGCCGTACCTCGTCGGCGAGCGGACGCCTCATGCGGATGCCGTCATTCGCGCCAGCTTCGTTGGCGTTGACGGCGCGCATGAGCGGAAGCATTTTGCCCGTGCGGTTATGGAAGGCATTACGTTCTCGCTTAACGAATCTGTCGACATGTTCCGTAAAGCCGGCAAGACGGTCGATACGATCGTCTCGATCGGCGGCGGCGCGCAAAATCCGGTATGGCTGCAAATGCAAGCCGATATATTCGGAGCGACAGTTGTTGCGCTAGAGAACGAGCAAGGTCCGGGACTTGGTGCGGCTATGCTCGCTGCATACGGATCTAGCTGGTTCGAAAGCTTGGAGGCATGCGCCGACAAGTTCGTGAAGCACGCGGATCGTTACGAGCCGCAGCCTGAAGCGGTCCAAACCTATGAAGGCATCTTCAAGGTGTACCAACAGGTATATGCTCAGACACGCAGCTTGAATGAGGCATTGGCGCCTTACCGTACGAAATAACAAAATAGGTTAGATAGGGCAGCAGTCGAGATCGTCTCGGCTGCTGCTTCTTTTTGTGCTATTTTTCGACAAATGCTGAGAAAGAGTCATTTGATTTAAAGTTTTAAACTTTTCTCCATAAAGGTTGAGAAATGGATATAAGGACAAGGAAACTATGCCTCTAGTCCCCATTTCATAACCTGTATACGTCTTTGGACTCACCATCATGTGAGATATACTGACATAAAGGGTTTGTGGAATTGGTGCGACATTCATCTTGGAGGTGCTGAATATGAAAAAGAAAATGAATATGAAGAGCTTCAAGTTCGATCTAAGTATGACGGTGAGCCGCAAGCTGACGATTTCATTCCTGACTATTTTTATCATATTGATGGCTAACGGTGTCCTTGTATTCAAAATGACGAAGGAGATGAATAGCCAAACGGCGCAAATTACCGATACGTGGCTTGCCAATATCGACACGATCCATCAAATCAATTATATGATGGAGCATATTTATACGCTGCAGATGCAGGTGGCGCGGACAAGCATAGCGATTAAGAAGGAAATGCTTCTGGCTGAAGGCGATGCCGCGATAGTGGAGATCGACAAACTGATGAAGGATTACAGCGCGAACAAGTCGGAGGGCGAAGACGAGAGCATGTTCCGATCGCTCGACGGCGAATGGAAGTCATATATCGCGATTTACCGTAAAGTAATGCTTGAAGCAGCCAAGTGGGACAACGAGGTGAAGATTGAAGCGGCGCTGGCCGAATCGGATCAATCGTTTAATACGATGATGACGTATACGAATACGCTGATTCGCACAAATAATGAAGGCGCGGAAGCGGCGAAGCAGATTAGCAAGGAGACGTACGACAGCAGCAACATGTCGATCTTGATTGGACTTGTAATTGCGGGCGTCGTTATAGTCATGTTCATTCTCTACATAAGAAGGGCAATTTCTTCTCCTATTCAGAAGACGGCATTGGTGCTGGCAGAAGTGGCAAAAGGCAATCTGCAAGTGAAAGTCCCCACGGTTCGTAATCGTGATGAAGTTGGACAGATGGTCCAGGCTGCAGATACGATGCTGAGTGCATTGCGCGCTTCGATGAATGCGGTCCAGCACGCTTCGCTGAACATTACAGGCGCATCGGATGCTCTTATGACCGTATCGGACAGTAACCGCTCTTCGTCCAAAGCAGCCGCAGACAGCTTTAAGGAAGTTGCTTCAGGCTCAGAGCAGCAGATGCATCGGTTCGAGGAAATTAGCCGGGCAAGCGAAGAAATGGCCGTCGGCGTGTCGCGTATTGCGGAATCAAGCTCATACGTATCGGAGATGTCGGCAGCCGCAACGGAACAAGCGAAGGAAGGCAGTCGAACGGTTCAAAATGTCGTCTTCAAAATGACGTCGATCGACGAGACCGTTCGTCAAGCGGCAGAGCAGGTCCATCGGCTAGAGTCTCATACGCGCAGCATCGGAGTCGTCTCTGATCTGATCGGCAGCATCTCGAAGCAGACGAATCTGCTCGCCTTGAATGCAGCGATTGAAGCCGCAAGGGCAGGCGAGCATGGCAAAGGCTTTGCGGTTGTAGCCGAGGAGGTACGAAAGCTGTCGACGCAATCTGCGGAATCGGTCACACGTATAACGGAGCTTCTTGGCAAGGTCATGGAGGATACAACCGTGACGGTTCAAGCGATGCGGGCGAGTGAGCATGAGACGAAGGAAGGACTAGCGAGCATGAAGGAAGCGGGAGAGTCGTTCGAGCAGATCTCGAACGCTTCGATGAATGTGCTTAGCAAAATTCAAGAGGTTGCTGCCGCATCTCAGCAGCTTGCGGCAAGCTCGGAGGAGGTAACCTCCTCGATCATGCACATGACTGATATTGCGAGAAGGACATCGGATATTGCCGGTGCCGTTGCGGAATCGGCCGAGGAGCAATACAAATCCGCAGAGGATATATCCTCTGCGGCGCAAGATTTAGCCGATATTTCGGTTCAAATGCAGCAGGTCGTTCAGCAATTCAAGTTGTAGTTACCGTTTGAAGTTGCTCCATATCATCTCAGGTCTAACCCCAAGCTCGCCGGCGATCAGCTCGGCGGTGAGCCGCTGGGGCTTTTTGATTTTTCCGTTGCGAATTTTGGAAATCGTCGTCAGCGATATAAGCGTGGACTGCGCCAGCGAGGTGACGGATACGTTCTTGCTCAGCATCAGCATGCGCAGCTTGTAGGAAGGATCCTCCTCTTGCGAGCTAAGCTGCATGTTCATAAGTATAACGACGAAGTTCTTGAAGCTGCGGTTGCCGTTATAGAAAGGCTGAATGAGAGCGCTCGTGGAGTAGCTGCGGTCGCCTAGCTTGAGCTGGAAGTCGATTTTCTCTGCCGTGCGATTGTTTTTGGCGTATTCGAGTACGCGCTTTGCTTTGCTGCGGTCATGCTCTAGAACCATATCGTAGATGGAAGTTCCGATATACGACGAGGCGGGCTCCTGGACGGGAGCGTAATAATGTTTCAAAGTCTTGATGTTATATTTGTCATCGACGATGGTGGATATCATAATTTTGTTCTGAACGATATAATCGTCAATCCACTTCGTTTCTCTAAGATCTTTGCAAATAAGAACGTAGAAGGTGAGACCGTCGCTTTGAAGCTTGCGGCTGGATAAGCGAATCGGGGCTGGCGTAGATGATTTGGTAACCAAAGCGCATTCTATCGAAGGCGATGACCATTCATCCTCGGAGAGGCTATGAATAACATCGTAGAAGGAGTTGCCTGTATCAGCGGTCGAAATGGCCGAAGAAGGATCCAAATGGAGCAGATCGGATTTCTTAAAGCCCGAGAATTCGGTAAATGCTTGATTAACATCGCGAATATACAGGCGGGATTCCTTTATTTCAATGATAAGCATCGGATCCGTAAGTAAATAAAATAAATGATTCATCGATGACGTCCTCCCATCAGTTCACATGTTTCAAACATAATCATAACTAATTATGTCACAAAAGCTAACATAAAGACATAGTTAAATTTGAAATATTGATGTCCTTAGCAAAAAACAACAATGGAAACATGATTAGCCGTACAAATAGGCATACTAATGGAAACGCAGGAAAGGAAGATGAATTTGACCGATCAATCCGCTATTTTGTTCGAATTCAGCGATGCGCGCAGCGCGGCGCTTGCCTCTGATACGCTAGAGGAGCTTGGTTATGCACCCGTATTACATGATAATAATCGTATACATATTCACATTGAAGGCAGCGATTTAACTTCGGCTTTGGAGATTGCGCAAGCGAATGGAGGGAAGCTGGTGGAGCAGTCGCATATTGCGGAGTGGGCCGTAACGAGCAGCGCTTACGCGCTTGATGCGGTTACGATTCCAGCGCATGTCGTTAACGAGGATTGGGTAGATTCCTACGCCGCCGGAGGGCAGGAGGAGGCTGACCTCCTCCGCAACCGTGACGATGACGCTGATTATGACGATGAGTTTCTGCCGGATGCGGGAACGTACGATCATTTCTCCGGCGATGTGCGGATCTAGCTAGCCTAAGTCGGCCGTTCCAATGCTAAGCGCGGCGCTCGTGCCTGCATTGTAGCCGGTCGTAAAGGCAGCTGTAATATTATAGCCCCCTGTATAACCGTGTATATCGAGTACTTCACCGCAAAAATACAATCCAGGCATGAGCTTGGATTCCATTGTGCGCGGATCGATCTCCTTCAAATGGACGCCGCCGCCTGTGACGAAAGCTTCCTCTAGCGATAACGTACCATTTATCGCTACGGGGAAGCTTTTGATTTGCGCCGCGAGCGCAAGCCAAGGCTCCTTCGGTATGTTGTCGTACGTAATGTCGCCGGAAATACCGCAGCGATCCAATAGAAACTCGAGCAGCCTTTCTTGCAGGTAGCCGCGCAGGACGTTGCGGATCGCTTTACGGGGCTCGAGCTTCGCCATACGAAGCGTTTCCTCGTACACCTCGGATTCGGTGCTACCCGGAAGAAGGTCGATTGTTAAGGAAACGGTTGCTCGTGCAGCATTGCTCGGGTCGGCTGCCTTCGTCTGCTTCAATTCCTTCACGACGAACTGACTGCATCTAAGCGCGGCCGGACCCGATAACCCGAAGTGAGTAAAGATCATATCCCCTTCATGCGAGACGAGACGTTTGCCCTTATGGCTCCAAACGGTAAGGATGACGCCGCGAAGCGATAGCCCTTGCAGTTCCTTGGATCGAATCCAAGGTTCGGAGGAAGTAAGCGGAACTTCAGTGGGATATAGCTCCGTAATCGTATGCCCAGCCATCTTCGCCCAAGGATAACCGTCGCCTGTTGAGCCGGTATGGGGTACGGATTTGCCCCCAGTAGCAATAATGACCGCCTTCGCTTTAATGGTTTCACCGCTTGCAAGTCTAACGCCGCTTACAGTGCCATTCTCATAAAGCACCTCATTGACGGGGGATAGCGTTCTTACCGTGACGCGCTGCTCCTTCACCTTGCGAATGAGCGCATCAACGACGGTCTTCGCCTTGTCCGAAACGGGAAACATTCTTCCGTTATCCTCTTCCTTAAGCGCGATCCCCATATCTTCGAAGAACGCGACGATGTCGCGGTTGCTGAATGTATTCAGAGCGCTGAATAGAAAACGGCCATTGCCGGGTATATGTCTAACGAGCTCGTCAAGCTCCTTCGCATTTGTCACATTGCATCTGCCGCCGCCGGATATGCCGAGCTTCCTGCCGAGCTTGTCTCCTTTGTCGATGAGCAGTACGTCTGCTCCCCCGCTGCCTGCTGCGGCTGCTGCCATTAAGCCGGATGGGCCGCCGCCAATAATAATAATGTCGTACATGTTGCACGCTGCCTTTCTGTCTGATCCCTCGGATGGTATCATTTCTTCAAATATAGGAAAGTATCAGTTTCACTCTTATCTTTATGCCTATATTTCTCCGGAATGAAACGAGTCACGCCGCCAAAGGACGGCTTTTGCCGTTTCCCCTTCATTGTATCATTCTTTACCGCATAGGTATGCGTTATAATGAAGCCAAATGAAAAGTTAAGAAGGGCGGCGATGCGGATGCTGAGATTGGAAAGGCGTCTGAAAGGCGTAGGGGAAACACAATTGTACGTGAGGGAGTGGTTGCCGGATGCTGCCGATGACACTGAGGTCAAGGGTGTCGTCTGTGTGCTGCACGGCATGGGGGAGCACGGCGAGCGCTTCTCGCATGTTGCCGAGAGGCTGACGTCCCATGGCTTCGCTGTTGTGGCCATGGATCAGTTCGGCCACGGACATTCATCAGGCAAGCGGGGCCATATGCTGTCGATTGAAGCGACCGTCAGCGAGGCAGGGCTTATGATCGCCGACGCAAGCTCACGGCATCCAGGGCTGC
Organism: Paenibacillus sp. J22P218; assembly: GCF_056269195.1. Classification (NCBI taxonomy): domain Bacteria; kingdom Bacillati; phylum Bacillota; class Bacilli; order Caryophanales; family Paenibacillaceae; genus Paenibacillus; species Paenibacillus sp. J22P218. The sequence continues at coordinate 332,570 of NZ_JBWDNL010000006.1, read as the reverse complement.
CTCTGTTCTTATATGGGCATAGCATGGGCGGCAATATTGCGCTGAATTGCGTACTTCGCCTTCATCCGATGCTTACAGGACTTATTCTGTCCAGCCCATGGCTGCGACTGGCGTTTCAACCACCGGAAGTGAAGTTGTGGCTCGCTCGCAGGCTGGCGTCGATTGTCCCTGCGCTGCAGCAGTCAACGGGCTTGAAGGCGGAGGACTTGTATCGAAGCGGCAATCCGCACGCAGCCTCCATCGTCAATGACGAGCTGTATCATAAGAAAATTACAGTTCGAACTTTTTTGGAAATACAGCGGGCTGGGGAATGGGCGATCGAGCATATCGATGAGCTTGACGTTCCTGTGCTGATTATCCACGGTACGGCGGATCGAATAACGTCCTTTCAAGCGAGCAAGGAGCTAGCGGCACGGCTCGGGGAACGATGCGCTTGGCTTCCGGTCGAAGGCGGGTATCATGAGCTGCACAATGATATCGATGGGGAACATACAATTGTGCAAATGATAGACTGGATTGACCACAGATGTCAAAACAGGTAGTTTATGTTTTTTGGGAATGATAGTATGATAGATTATGTTACGTTGCGTCCGAAGGAAATGACATGCTTGAGACATTTGAATAGCAGTTTAGACGCTAGGGGGATCTGATTGTCTGTGTTGAAGGAGCTGCTGCTACAATTCATCTTATCCTTATTGCCGGTGTTTGCTTATCAGCTATGGTATGACAAAGATCGCGGCAGCAAAGACACATCGCTTATTATGTCGCTGCTGGGCGGAGGCGCAATGGCTCTATGCATGATTACTTCGCAGAGCGTGCACGGTTATGAGCTTGATTTTCGTCTCATTCCTTATACGGTTGCTTCTCTATACGGCGGACTTCCGACCTTAGTCGTATTGACCATCGTATATGCCGCGTTCCGCATACCGATGCTTGACAACCTGTCCGAATTCGTAATTTTCAGCGTATTCATCATTATTTTCATGATGGGGATGTCGGCGACATTACGTCATTTTCATCGCGTATCTTCGCTTCGCAAGAAACGGATCGGGCTGTTTATCATGTCTTTGATATGCCTCTATTACGTTTTAACCTTCATCTTATATTTTTCAGTTCAGCAAATTCAATTGAACGCAGAGATTATAAGTTCATTATTAATAAGCATTGTTGGAACTTTGCTTGCGATGTGGTTGTCTATCTATATGATCGAAAGCGTCAGGGAGAAGAAGTTGCTTTACGATGAAGTGACGCGCGTGTCGGCCAATTATCGCAACGAGGTCGAGAAGCTTCAGCAATTCATTGACGAGACGTCGTTTGCGGTTGTACTGCTCGATCGGGAGGGTATTGTTACCCATATTAATGAACTAGCGATCAAGCTCCTTAGGTTGAAGCCGGAGTTCAATAACGTGAAGCTATTGCTTGGGGAGTCATACCGCGATATATTCGTTCCTGAGTTAGCGTCGGCGTGCGAGGAGCTATTGCAGAAAGCGTTGAACGGCGATAGAGAAACACTCCAACCCTACATCGAAGGCGATAAAATATTGCTCAAAACCGCGTTCTCGATTCGATCTACGGTTAACGAACAAATCGCTGGGGCTGCGCTGCTTGCGCATGACGTAACTGAAATTAATCAATTGCGCGACGAGGTTGGCCGTATGGAGCGCTTGAGCCTTGTCGGGCAGATGGCCGCGAGCATAACGCATGAAATTAGGAATCCGATGGCCGTCATTCGCGGCTTTGTTCAACTCATCCAGGAGCGCAGCGGGCAGACCCATCATGATTATTTCCGGATTGTGATGGAGGAGCTGGATCGCGTCAACAGCATTATAAGCGACTTCTTATCGCTCGCGCAGAATAGAGCGCTCGAAATGAGGATGAGTTCGCTTAATGACATCATTAGCGATATGAAGCCGTTGCTGGAAGCCGATGCGAACTTGCGCGGGCAGTCGCTGCTGGTTGAATTAGGCGAGGATATGCCATCGATTATGGTGAACGATCGAGAAATTAAGCAGTTGCTGCTTAATCTTGCACGAAACGGTATGGAAGCCATGGACGAGAAGGGCATTCTCACGATTACAACGGAATACAAGGACAACGTTATCGAGCTTCGTATCGTCGATGTTGGCGTAGGGATCCCGCAGGAGAAGATGAATAAGCTGTTCGAGCCTTTCTTTACAACTAAGACGCGAGGAACGGGACTCGGGCTGCCGCTATGCCTTAGTATTGCAGAACGGCATAACGGCCGAATTGATGCTTATTCCACAGAAGGCAAAGGTACAACATTCGTTGTAAGCTTCAATATACATACGCAAGAGGTCGGAATAACGACATAAGGTAAGCAGTCTATGCGCATACTAGCTTCGAAACCAACAGGACTGGCTTGAATGATTTCGAGCCGGAAGCTGGAAGGAGGAGAGCAAGCATGGCGCAAAACAATAGGGGCGACAAAGGCAGCTCACGCGAGCAGCGGCAGCAAGCAGCTAACAATACGGCGAAATCCGGCAAGGCTGCTGAAGAAGCAGGCTACGATAAGAAGCTGAACGGCCCGAATCGGCCTTCGATCTAGCAAGGAGGCGTTTGCGAATGGCTGGTGAAGAGCAGCAACGTCATCCCGAACAAGGCGCGATGAAGGATGATCCCGCGCTAGATCCGTATGAGATCGAGTTTCAGCCAGAATTCCGTGAAGGAAGAGGCGAGCGTGCCCCTTTCGTCAATGAACATGGCGTTGTGATCGGCGATCACAATTATGAATCCGATCATTCTCCGCTGTCGCAATGGAGCGTGGAGACGGATCCGGCCATCATGGCGGGAGATCAGTGGGTGCATCCGTTCAAGGACGTAGGCTTCCAAACGGCAGAGAACCGAGATTATTTCGAACGGAAAATCGCTCCGCAGGCAGGCATTTTTATGCATCTTGACAAAAATGCGGCTTACGGTGCAGGAGAGCCGGATAAATCGACGGATAAGGCGATAAATGAGCAACCGGAGTGATGAGCTCCGGTTGCTTTATTTTCGTAAGGGACGGTATAATAGTAGCTAAAATCATGTAATTTAAGGGAGTGTTCTACAATGTCTATGTCCTTCGAAAGATATATGTTAGATATGGTTCAACCGATGCGCGACGATCTTACTCGTATCGGCATTCAAGAGCTTCGTACACCGGAGGAAGTTGAGGCAGCCGTTCCGAACGCCAAAGGAACAGCGCTTATCGTAGTCAACTCCGTATGCGGCTGCGCGGCAGGCCAATGCCGTCCAGGCGTGGCAGAAGCGCTTCAGAACGAAGTAACGCCTGACCACCTGTACACGGTGTTCGCAGGTCAAGACAAAGAAGCAACGGCGAAAGCACGCGAATACTTCGCGCCATACCCGCCATCTTCCCCTTCGATCGCCCTGATGAAGGACGGAGAGCTTGTTCATTTCATTGAACGCCACCAAATCGAGAACCGCTCGGCAGCAGACATCGCAGCAGATTTGACCGATGCATTCGACCGGTTCTGCAAATAAGAAACGGAGACGATACTTATGAGCTTGCAGCGCGAAATCATTGAACGTCTTGGCGTAAAGCCGGAAATTGAGCCGGAAGCGGAAATCCGTAAACGGGTCGACTTCCTGAAGCAATACGTCAAGCAATCGGGAACAACGGGTTTGCTGATCGCGATCAGTGGCGGCATTGACAGCGCTGTAGCGGCAGGACTGTGCAAACGCGCTACCGACGAGCTCAGCGAGGAGTCGGGCCAAGAATACATTACGCTCGGCGTCTTCCAGCCGTATAGTGACCAAGCGGATATTCACGACAGCTACGCCGTCGCTGAAGCTTTCGGGCTTACGCATAAGGTGGAGACGAATATCGGCGAAGCGGTTGACGAGATCGCGCTCGAAGTCGAGCATGGGTTTAAGTCGCTGGGCATTCACCGTCATCTTAGCCGCGGCGGCAAAGGCAATGTGAAAGCAAGAACGCGTATGGTCATGCAATACGCGCTTGCCTTCGATATGAATTTGCTTGTCGTTGGCACCGATCATGCTTCGGAGGCCATTACCGGCTTTTATACGAAGTGGGGCGATGGGGCTGTAGACGTTACCCCTCTTAGCTCGCTGAACAAGCGCCAGGTTCGTTCGCTGGCATCGCATCTCGGCGTACCGCAAAGCGTCCTCGACAAGGCGCCGACCGCAGGTCTATGGGACGGTCAGACCGACGAAGACGAGCTTGGCATTAAGTACGATGAGAATAGCGCTTACCTCGAAGGCAAAGAAATTAGCGAAGAGGCGCGCGAGAAGCTTGAGAAGCAATATTTGAAAACCGAGCACAAACGATCGCCGATTCCAGGCATCTAATTTGGTTGCAGCACATAGAGAGAAGGCAGCAGAAAACGCTATACTAGCGTTTCTTGCTGCCTTTTTTCTCGTTAAATGCTATAAGCGATACCAAGCTAAAAAGGCTTCAGCGACGTCCGCTCCCGCTCTGCCGTTCGGATGAGGGTCATTGCCAGGACTCATATATTCGTCCTTGAGCTTGTTCTCATGAGGCGCAGCCTGCCCGAGCACCTTCGCGATATCGAACACGCGCTCTACGCGCGACGGCGCTTGCTGCCTGATCCATTCATTAACGTTCCGCCACACCTCTTCATGAGCGCCTTCGAAGTTGAAGGCCGGCAAGGTGAAAAGAATGATGGCTGTATCGTGATTAGCGGCTTTCACTTGCTCAATGATCGAGGTTAGGTCGCCAATTAGTTGCTCTGCGCTGCAATTGCCTGTTCCAATGTCGTTGACGCCAAGACATATCACGACCTCGTTACCTTGCTTTGCTTTATATAGCCATGGGCTTTCCGGGGTAAGATCATAGGCGCGGGCCCAACCGCTGCCGATATTCCACACGCCGATGGACGGCGCCAAACCCTCCGCGATTCGAGCTGACCAGAACGAGTAGCCATCCTTTTCCGTGCGCACGCCTTGCGTAATGGAATCGCCGAGAAACACAAGATGCTTATCCGTCGCCCGTTCGTAAGCGATCATGGATGGCAACACCTGCCGATTGCCGGCGGGCAAGAACCCTTCCGCGCTATGTTGCGCCGCAAGATTGCCGGCAGCTTCATAAGCAGAGGCTAGCAGTGTCTCTGTATTGTAAGGAATACCGTCCTCCGGACCGTTCGCTGCAATCGCCCATGTAAATACAAGCGAATGCCCCTCAGGAATGAATAAGTCTACCGGATCGCTCCAGAAGCGCTCGCCTGGCAGCACCTGCTTCGAAGCGTCGCCATTGAAGGTGATCGTGTGCAGGCTGCCAGCCTGAGCTGCGCCGCCTTGGAGAAGGCCGCCATCGCCAATCGTACAGCTCTCGATTCGCCAAGCGCCGCCTTTATCGGAAGCCTTGGATTCAGTGCCGTCTGACCAAGTGGAATCAACGGCGTTGCTATGCCATAATTTCAAGCGAAGCGCGCCATACTCGCGCGGCTTCACATAGGTTCGGAAAGTAATCGTTGTCTCGCCGGTCGGTCTGTACATAAAGTTGGCTGCAGACGACAAGGCGGTAACGGATGTATAAGTGCTGGTCACGCTTTTCAACTCCTAGAGTCATAATAACTGCTGCTAACTCAAACTATCATTTTTCGAAAGGTATGTCACTAATACAGTTATAACCCATACATTCCCAAATTACGGGTAGCGCTTTCATAGTCGAAATGATATGATTCGGTTACATACATTATTCGACATTAAGGGAGCTGTTATCGATGCAACGTAAACCAACGATCGGATTATTGACGTCCTTCCTAGGCGGCAATTACCTTGGTGAAATGATGAATTCGATCCAAAGGGCAGCTTTGCAAAATGAAACAAGATTAGTTGCTATTCGAACAGCTGGAAAAAAATTCGATTGTCCGATTGCGCTTGACTACGTGGACGGCTGGATTATATTGAACAATGCCGTTACAGACTCCTATATACAGCAATTGTCGAATGAATGGAGCAAGCCGATTGTAGGCGTAGCGAAGGATCTTGAAGCGTTGAATGCGAATGGACAAACGGTAATCTGCGACAATGAAGGCGGGATTATGGCCGCAGTACGGCATTTGTATGAGCATGGTCACCGTTCCATCGGATTCGTGGGCCATCTGGCGCTTGACGATATGAAGTATAGATTGAGTGGTTATAAGAAGGGGCTTGAAGCATGCGGGCTTCGCTTTGATCCGTCTTACGTAATCGATCCGGACGATTTAAGCGTAGACGGAGGCAGGCGTGCAGCGGAGCAGATTGCCCAAGCGGGATTTCCCTTCCGCGCCGTAGTTGTCTGCACGGATATGATGGCGATTGGCATGATTAAGCGGTTCGAGGAGCTTGGTGTTCGTATTCCCGAGGATATGGCGATAATCGGCTTCGATAATACGATTGCCGCCAGGTCGCAGCGAAGCGGACTCTCTAGCATAGATCAGAATATTGCGCGTAAGGGCCAACTCGCGGTGGAATTGCTGCTGCGCCAAATTAACAATCCAGCCGATTCCATTCCGTCATCCATCCATCGGATTGCGTGTACGCTTATTGCACGCGGCACATGCGGCTGTTCAACGCATCTTGAGCGGGAAACGACGACGAAGCAGATTCTTGAAGATCACCGCGATGATAAAAAAAGAGTAACGCAGCTAGGCGTTCACTACGAATTCAATAAATTTATTCTTAATTACAACATTAAGCAGCTGAAGAGCTTGTCTTGGGCGCTAGCGCCGCATTTCCAATGGGGCTGTCTGGGGAAATGGAACTTTGATGCTTCTCCCGGGGAACATATATCGTTAAGCGAACTCTATCATTTCCAGCGAGATGAGCAGCGGCTGCATGCAGGCAGCATGCCCGTTGAGAGCTTCCCGCCGCTTCAGCTTATCGAAAGCATTCAGAAGGAAGAAGACGGCGAGATGATCTATATCATCCCTTATCGGACTGAACCGGACAACTGGAGTGTGCTTGCAGCAGGCACTCGGCTTTCGGATACGGTAGAGAATATGGACGATTACATGTCAGTCGTTCATTATCTGGACCTTATTGGAAATACGCTCGACAAGCAGGCTCTGCTTGACGAGGTCAGAGAGCAGGGCATGCAATATCGTCAAATTGCCGAGCAGCTTGAGATCGTTTCGAGAACGACTAACGACGGCATTTGGGATTGGGATCTGGTAACGGGCGAAGTAGCATGGAACCAGCGTTTCTATGACTTGCTGCAGTGCGCTGATGCTCAGACACTGGATTATTTTGTACATAGCGATGACGAAGCATATTATAAGCGGGCGCTAAGCGCCCATATTAACGAGCATGTTCCCTTCTCCGTTGACGTGCGGCTCCGCAAGCATTCAGGAGAATATGTATGGACGGCGATATCGGGTGAAGCCTTATATGACTCGTGTGGCACTGCGATTCGAATGGTAGGTTCGGTAAGAGATATTACGGAGCGAAAGCAGTCAGAGGAGAAAATGCGTTTCTTAGCTTATCACGACACGTTGACGGGACTGATGAATCGACGCCGATTCTTCGAGGAAGTGTCGTCGGCAACGGCGCATCCCGATCAGCCGTTCGCGCTTATCGTTCTTGATTTGGATCATTTCAAAAAAATGAACGACAGCTTCGGGCATCATATGGGTGACCGTCTGCTGCAGCTTGTTGCTGCTGGACTCAGGGAGCTTGTGCGGGAGGGGGATTATATTGCTAGATTCGGCGGCGATGAGTTCGTCGTCCTCTACCGCTTCCGGCATATAGACGAGATCGAGTCGTTCACTTGCGCATTTGCTACCTATTTGTCTGCGCTCATATTCGATGAAGGCGTTAATCTGACCATTTCAGCAAGCGCAGGCATTAGCTTGTTCCCGCGCGACGGGACGGATGCGGATTCGCTGTTCAAGAAAGCGGATATTGCGATGTACCATGTGAAGCAAACGGGCAAAAATCATTTTGAAATATTCTCGGAGCAGATGATTGAGCAAAGGATGTGGAGGCTTAATCTGGAAAGCGAGCTGAAGCAAGCGGTGCTTGGCGATGAGTTCGTGCTGCATTATCAGCCGCAGATAGACATGGCGACAGGTCAGCTTTATGGATTCGAGGCGCTGCTGCGTTGGAACTCGCCGACGCTTGGATGCATCTCGCCCATGACGTTCATTCCGCTGGCCGAGGAGACGGGTCTTATCGTTCCGATCGGCGAGTGGGTGCTGCGAGAAGCCTGCTCGCAGAACGCCAGATGGCTGGCAGCCGGGCATCGGCCGCTCAAGCTGTCGGTCAATATATCCGGACGCCAGCTTAAGCAGGCTGATTTCATTGAGTCCGTGAAGTCCATTGTCAATGAGACGAGGATGGATCCGAACTATTTATGCTTCGAAATAACGGAAAGCACCGTCATCGACGATCTTGATTACACGATCTCTTTGTTAAGAGAACTGGAGAGCATCGGCATTCAGATTGCGATGGACGATTTCGGGACGGGTTATTCATCGTTATCCATGCTTAGGAAGCTGCCGCTTAACAGCTTGAAGATCGACAAATCTTTTATTCAAGAGTTGTCCTGCGAGCGGCAAGATATCGACATTGTGAAAGCAATCATCTCGATCTCGAATAGCCTTGATCTGCGAATTGTCGCCGAAGGAGTCGAGCAGGCTGAACAATATGAGCTGCTTCAGGAGCTAGGATGCCACTACATGCAAGGCTTCTATATTAGCCAGCCGTTGCCGGCCGAGCAGATTGAGTCCTTCCTGTACTCCCGCACATAGCAAGCTAGAGTTTTGTTCTTGTTCATACATCGTTCACAAGCGTATAGCCCGATCGAGTCATGCGCTTATCGACCTTCGTTGATACAATTTGGACATCAAATCCAAATCGACGGAGGTTGTTTCATTTTATGAAGAACACATTGCGTTTCCGAAAAAAGCTTGCAGGCGCGGCTCTCGTTGCCGTATTAACGCTCGGAGCGGCCGTTCCCGTCTTCGCGCATGACGGCTGGTCGCAGACGAACACGCCAATCGTCGCACCGGGACAAGTATCCTATGTCGAGCTTATGCTTGGCAATCACTCGAACGATCATAAAAGCTACCGCATTGCCGGCCAGTGGAGTCAGGATACGACAAAGGTGTTCGTAACGACACCAGCTGGCGTTAAGTCGGATATTACAGGTACGCGCTTCTATGCAGGGGAAGCGGCAACGGAGACAGAGCCGGCAGTGAACAATTATTTTGTCACTTCATTTAAATCGAATGTGCCGGGAGCCTATGTTGTTTCTGCAGAGGGTGATACGGTATTCGCCCATGGCGGCGTAGCCAGCCGTACGCTGCGAAGCGCCAAGTCGTTCGTAGCGGTTGGCGATATTCCGGTCGCCGAGCGGGTGAAGTCGTTGACAGGGTTCTCGAAGCAGGTTAGTCCGGATCGCGCGGAGCTTGTTCCGCAATTTAATCCGGCGGCCGTTGCCCCTTCGGAGCAGGTGTCCGTGCAATTGCTGCTGAAAGGCAAGCCGCTGGCGGATACGGCCGTTGATCTCATTCGCCGCAGCAACTCGGAATCACTGGAATTGACGACCGACGCTAAGGGGATTGTTACGTTCACGACGGGAGCTGCGGACTATTACTTGCTTCGCGCTAAGCCTGTTACAACTGAAGGCAAGGAAGGCGAGTATACGAGCACGAACTATGAAGCGACGATGACGTTCACTGTTCAGAATCGTTCACCGAAGCTGCCAGGAACAGCAGCGTCCGCCGCGCCGCATCTATATGTGAACGGCAATGCGGTGACGGATGGGACGGCAGCCTCCGTAACGGTGAAGAAAGGGACAACAATGGTCGATGCGTCTTTCATCCGCCAATACGTGAACGCTTCATTCAAAGGCAATGGGCTTGTTGCGCTGCGCGGCTCGGCTGAAGGAGCTGGAGCGATCGTTGAATATTTCCCAGCAGTCGGCGATAATCGGGCAGCCATTGCGATCTATACGAAGTAATGGTTCGAAAATCGATGATTAAACGACTTAGCCTTATAACGATAACGATTTGGTTCATGTGGGCATGCTTGCCGAGCTTCGTCTCGGCGCATGCCTATCTTTCGCATTCGACGCCGCTGCAGGATGCGGAGCTGCAAGCCTCGCCGGAGGCGATTAAGCTTACGTTCACGGAGAAAATCGATTCGAAGCTTAGCAGCGTTACGCTTACGAAAGCAAGCGACGGCAGCAGCATAGCCGGCAAGCTGAGCGCAGACGGAGAAATGACGCTTGTCTATGCAATACCGAAGCTGGAAAGCGGCGAGTATAAGGTAGTGTGGCAGGTGTTGTCGCTCGATACGCATATTACGGACGGCTCGTTCCGCTTCGCGATCGGCGGCAAGCTGACGCAGACGAAGCCGGACGAGACGGTTTCGCTTGATGGCGGCGGGCAAGCCGGGTCGGGGCAGGGTGAGCAGAGCGGCGGTGAGAAGCCTTCAGCCAGCAGCAAGCCGTTGCCGACTGTGAAGCCAAAGCCTACGCCTAGCGACACGATAGACAAGGACGTAGGCGTTTCGGCTAAGCCATCTGCAACGTCTCCGCCAAAACAAAACGACAATACGGGCGTTGGCTCGGCGGATGCGGACGGTCAGGAGACAGGTTCAGCAATAGCGACTGAGATACCTCAGGCGACTGGTGAAACGAACAGCGAACCAACTAGTTCGCCGCCAAGCAGCCAACCGACGGACCCCTTAACTTCAACGAATTCCACGGAAGCCGAAGCTTCGGAAATCGAGCAAGAGATGCTGGGAACGGACACGGAGGATAGCGAGCATAACCATGCGGGCGGTCAGAAGCTAATGTCAGCGCTTCGGATTGCGGATGTGTTTGTGTCCGCCATACTTGCAGCGCTGCTCTTCTTCCGCTACTGCATATGGAGAGATTACGCCGAGGATGCTCCTACCGGTTTCACTCTGCGAGCAGAACGAATCGTGATGGCAGTTGCCGTTGCCGTGTGGCTGACTACGGGGATGTGGAGGCTGACGATGCTTTCGAACGATCTCGGCGGCATCCCGATCGGACAGATTGCTAACGGAACGATGGTTGGCAAGATTGCCGTTCTCCGTCCCTTAGCGGCAGTGCTCTTGCTGCTGCTTGCATTCGCTCCCGCTCGCGAGCAGCGCTTCGCGAATATCGTGAAAGCCGCGGCGGCGGCGGCAATCATCGTCACGTTCCCGTTGACGGGCCATGCTTATGCGGAACTGACGGACGCCGGATCGGCTATCCTTGCGCATGCGGTTCATATGGGATCGGCCGCTATATGGCTTGGCGGTCTCGCCGGACTTGCTGCGCTTACTTATCGGAAGCAGGCGGCGGCCGCCTTGAAGCTCGCAGCAGAGCGATTCGCGGCCTGGGCTTTGCCAAGCATGATGCTTATCATAGTGAGCGGAGTATGGCTGACCGTTAAGCAGCTCGACTCTTGGAAGCAGCTTATTACTGAAGATTACGGCAACCTTATCCTAATCAAATCGGGCTTGCTGCTGCTTGTGCTCGTTCTTGCAGCGCTGCACCGCCTCGTCTTCATGCCGAGGCTTGCGCAGGCGGAGGAAGCGAGGGATGGCAAAGCGGCGGCTTCTGCTTCTGTGAGAGGACTGTTGATCGGCGTACGAATCGAAATTTTGCTAGCGGTTGCTTTGTTCCTGTTGGCAGGAATGCTCTCGACAACTTCCCCGCCATCCGCAGCGGCAGAGCAAGCAGCTGGAATTCCTTTGTATTGGCATGTGATGGGGGAGCAAGCTCATATGACGCTGCGAATCGACGAGGACAGCGACTCCGGCTCGAGCAGTCAGAAGGCGATCCTATATTTATGGCTGCCTGAAGACAGCGGACCTCCAAGTAAGATAGACGTATCGACAGCGCCGCAGTCGGATGGAGAACCGAATTCGCAACAGCCTCAAACCATTCCGTTCGAGCCGCAACCCGCTGATTCGGATGCCGATTCGTATCCCGGCTTTGTGAAATATACGTATAAGGCAACCGGGGCTTTAATCGATGTTTCGGTCAACAACGTGATTACGGTGGATGTAATAGACGGGTTAGCCCATTCTATTCATTTTGAGCGAGAGACAAGTTCTTGACTTCCCTACCTGCATCTGCTAATCTCACCATCATATAAAGGCAGGTGTGAGGATGATCATTGGCATCGGGCATGATCTAACGGATATAGGTCGAGTTAAGCAAATAATGAACGGACGAACCGGTGCGAAATTCGTAGAGCGTGTACTCACGGAGGAAGAACGGGAGCTGTCGGCGGGTTATTCGGGGGAACGGCTGGAGCAGTTCACGGCTGGTAGATTCGCGGCCAAAGAAGCGGTGGTGAAGGCGCTAGGCTGCGGAATAGGCCGGGCGGTAGGTTTTACCGATATGACGATTGGTAGAGACGGTTGCGGCAAGCCTGAATGCGTGTTATCGGAGCAGGCTTGGAGACGCCTCGGTTTGTCGGCAGCAAACATTCGCATTCATGTGACGATCACGCATGAGCGGACGCTTGCTTCGGCTTTCGCGGTGGTGGAACGCATATAGCTGTAACCTTTTGCCCATACTTGGAATGTAATATACCAAGCTTATGCGGTGAGAGGGAGTTGACGGCGATGAGAGAAGATCGGCAGCGGAAAACAAAGCGCAGATTCAAGACCGGACAATGGGTTCAATATGATGGGCTTTATTCCGACGATTGGGGCGGCGATCTTGTGTTGATGCAGGGCGAGCTGTTTCCTTCGCACCCTCAGATGGGAGATACGAGCTGGACCTACACAGGTCCGTCAGTGCTCGACTATGGCGGCAAAGCGCCGAAGCTGAACGGACATCACATCGGATACTAGTCATGAGAGAGCGTTGATTCATTCGTTTAAACCGAATGTATTTACTAGCCTTTTGAGTGGATTTTGTGCAGTCAAAAGGCTAGTAACGAGACGATATCAGAGTTTGATTGGAAATTATACAGTCAGATGGACGGGGGAAGGCTACTGCTGAGGGCAAGAATGCCGGATTTGACTGTATGCTTTCCACGCAAAAGTCGCTTAACAGGTTATTGGGCATGATTAGACTGTATGAAATACAGGCAAGAAGAGGCTTGGCACGAGTGCCAAGCCTCTTTTTTTGATATTCAGCCGTATCGGCTATTTCTTACCCGCCAGCCACTCCGCCAACCCGGTAATTTCCTCCGCGGTTAGTCGCTCTTTGAACGGCGGCATTGAGCCTTCGCCTTCTTCAATCTGGTTTACAATATCGGTTGCTTCCATTCGAGCGCCAACCTGCTGCAGGTTCGTCACCGTCCCCATGCGTCCTTGCAGCTCGGTGCCGTGGCAGCTGACGCAGTTCGCTTTGTAGACAGCCGCGACCTTAGGAGGCGCATCTCGAAGGCCGGCTCCTTTATCATCCCCGCCTCCGCAAGCCGCCAATGCAAGCGGCAAGGCCGCTGCAACAGCTATTTTGCATAGGATAGCGATCCTTTGAAGTTGTTTACTCATGCTGTATATCCCCTCTCTATACTTTCCAATTGCCAATTCGTTAACATTCATATGCATTTATTGCGTAAATCCGTATAATAGATAGGTAGTCTTTCAGCTATATCTAAAAATATACCAAAGTATAATCATCTTATACATACTTTACTGCCAAAAATCATTTGCCCGTTCTTTTCTATCCGGGTTATTTGCGGTATAGACAACAGGAGAAACAATGAACCCGACAATCGCAACCATAATGCAAAATCAATTAAATCGCATTCATGCCGACGTGCTTATGACGGCTTATTCCACGAGCAACGTAGGATGGTGTGAGAACAACACAGAGCCTGATTTCTACCGCTTCTGCTATGTAGATAAGGGCGAGGGTTGGCTGGAGATGGATTCGATCAGCTATAGCGCAACGCGCGGTAAGCTGTTTCTTATGCCGGCCGGCAAGGTGCAATCGTTCGGGACGAAGGGCGACGAGTCGTTCGGACGTTATTGGTGCCATTATCGTCTGGATCCGGCGGATATGCAGTTCATTGAATTGCAGCAATTGCCGGCTTTCATAGAGATTAAGGATGACGAGTATGTGCAGCAGTTGTTCATGAAGCTCATCCAGCTCCAAACGACGCAAGGTGTGACTCGCGAGCTTAGAATGAAGGCGGTGCTGCTTGAGCTTCTCGCTTTATATTTCGAGGAGAGCTACAGCCAGAAGGAGCAGCAGAGCATAGAGAGCCCCGATATCAAATGGAATGAAGTCGTGGCTTACATTGAGGCGCATTTGGACCGCAACATTCAGATTGAAGAGCTGGCTAAGGTTGCTTTTCTGCATCCAAACTATTTTATTACCTCGTTCAAAAATATGATGGGCTGCTCGCCGATCCAATATGTGACGAATCGCCGGTTGGCGCTTGCGAAGCAGCTGCTTGTCGAGACGGCAGAGCCGATCGCCGAGGTTGCCCGTCTTGTAGGAATGCAGAATCATTATTTGTCCCGACTCTTTAAACGGTACACAGGCATTTCGCCTATTCAATATCGCCGTATTGCAAGGTCATGCGCATCTGGCAAGTCCACTGCGGAGCAGGAGCGCACAACACATCATGAAAAGGGGGATTTAAGCTAGTGACAGATATGGAGCAAGCAAGTTCATATTTCAGCCGCGAGCTGCTCGTCTGGTATCGTCGTCAGAAGCGAGATCTGCCGTGGCGTCAGAACCGCAATCCTTACCGGATATGGGTGTCCGAAATTATGCTGCAGCAGACGCGGGTGGATACGGTTATTCCTTACTACAACCGGTTCATGGACAAGTTCCCGACCGCTGAAGCGCTGGCTTCAGCACCTGAGGAAGAGGTGCTGAAGTGCTGGGAAGGTCTTGGCTACTATTCGCGTGCGCGCAATCTTCAGGCCGGAGCTAGAGAGGTCGTTCAAAAGTACGGAGGCGTTGTGCCTGATGATAAAACAGCCGTAGCCGGACTGAAGGGTGTCGGTCCGTATACGAGCGGGGCAATCATGAGCATCGCGTTCAACCGCCCCGAGCCGGCGGTAGACGGCAACGTTATGAGGGTGCTGTCGCGCTACTTCTGCTTGGAGGATGACATTGCGAAGCCAGCCACGAGAGTATCCATCGAGAAGCTGGCGGTATCGCTTATTCCCGAAGGAGCTGCGGGCGACTTTAATCAGGCTTTAATGGAGCTGGGTGCGCTCGTATGCACGCCGAAGTCGCCGGGCTGTCTGACCTGTCCGGTGATGGAGCATTGCAAGGGCAGGCTGGAAGGCCGGGAAGGCGAATTGCCGATTAAGACGAAGGCCAAGCCTCCGCGGCCAGAACAGCGTGTTGCCGCAATCGTGCTCGGAAGCGGGCCGAATGCGGGCAAAGTGCTCGTAAGAAGACGGCCGGATACTGGACTGCTGGCGCAAATGTGGGAGCTTCCGCATCTGCTTCTATCCAAGGACAAGTCTGGACTGCTGAACGAGGATATGCCGAAGGAGCAGGAGGCGCTGGCCGCCGAGCTTGGCGGAATGCTGCTGGATGAGACAGGGATGCTCATACGCCCGCGCCGATGGTTCATGGATGCCGATCACGTATTCAGCCATATACATTGGAAGATGCGCGTATACTTGACCGACTTGGGCGGAGAAGGCTTAACGGCCGATACGGCGGAGGCTTACGGCATTGCTGCCGAAGCGGCAAGCGGGTATATGGATCAAGAGGGTCTGCCTTCAGCGTTCGGTAATAGTGCTGCCGGTACGGGAATCCGTATAGCCTCTGAAGTCTCTCAAGCCTACGCTAATACAGCCCAGGCTGTAGCCGAGCAGGAGCTGCCGAAGGAATATGCATGGATTGGGCCGGAGGATATGGATACCCTTCCGTTTCCGAACTTATTTTTGCGGATTTTACGTGAATTCTGGGAATAGTTGAATAAAGAGCGGAGGAAGATCGATGAGCGAAATGCTTGATTTGCTGCTTAAGCACAAAATTGTGGCTATATTAAGAGGGATTGAAAATAAACACGCGGATAACGCGGCTCAAGCTTTGATCGACGGCGGCATTCATATGATGGAAATTACGATGAATACGGACGGCGCGGCAGCGATGATCGAGCGGTGGCGGAACAAGTTCGATGGCAAGGCGGCTGTAGGCGCTGGAACGGTGCTAGACGTGGAGCTTGCAAAGCAAGCCGTTGACGCTGGCGCGCAATTCATCATCTCTCCCAACCTGGACGAGGAAGTCATCGCGTTCGGACGCGAGCGCGGCATCTCGGTTTGGCCCGGCGTCATGACGCCGACGGAAATCGTGAAGGCGGTTAAGGCCGGCGCAGAAGCGGTCAAGCTGTTCCCGATGGGAACGCTCGGAGTCGGCTATTTGAAGGAAATCCGCGGTCCTTTGGATTCGGTTCCGATCATGGCGACAGGCGGAGTGGATCTGCACAACATTGCCGATTACTTCAAAGCGGGAGCGAACGCGGTTGGGATGGGCGGCAAGCTCATTAACCTGGAATGGGTTCGAGAAGGCAAGTTCGATCAAGTGACGGAACGGGCGAAGTTGTTCGCGGACGCCGTCCGTCAGTTGGATCAATAGACGGAGGCCATACGTATGGGAGCCGAAGTATGGATTGTGATGGTTGTCGTTATTGTTTTGGCGTTGGCGGCATACGTCATTTGGAGCATTGGCGCGAAGAGCCAGCAGCCGCGCAAGCTGGCGAATGTTGAGTCGCCAGATGTGGCGACAAAATGGCAGCCGCTATCGTTCGTAAGCGGCGGATCGCGCATCGAAGGCTGGCTGCTGCAGCCGACTACGCTAAGCAAGTCAGGCGAAGCAGGACTGCCGGTCGTTATTGTGGCGCATGGCTGGGGCTCGAACCGGACGCGCGTGCTGCGTTATACGAGACCGCTATATGAAGCGGGCTTCGCTGTGTTCATGTACGATGCGCGCAGCCATGGGAACAGCGAATCGATCAAAGCGCCGTCGGCGCTTATGTTCCGCGACGACATGCTGGCGGCTATCGCCGCAGCGAAGGGAACGCCGGGTCTCGTCGCCGAGCGCGTAGTTGTCCTCGGCCATTCGCTTGGCGGTTTCGGAGCGCTGCTCGCATTGGATCATGGCGCGGATGTATCCGCCGTAGTGACCGATTCAATGCCCGTTCGCTTCGATACGATGCTGAAGGCCGAGCTCAGAAGAAAGAAGATGCCGATCTTCCCGCTCGCTTACGCGATACCTTCGATATGGCTTATTCGCGCAGGCATTACGAGGCAGCAGTTCAAGGAAGCTGATATTAAAACCGTATTAGAGAAGCATGCGGGGGACAGTTCAGCGACGGCAGGCACTACGAGAGGCAGGAAAACGAAAACCCCGGTGCTTATGATTCATTCGGTGGGCGACGATTTCATCCGTTCGGAGGACTTGAAGCAACTACAGAGCGAGCTGCCGACGGGAACGATCGAGACGTTATTCGTACAGTCAAACGGACATAGCGCATCCGAGCAGGACCCTGCTTTCTGGCATACAGTGCTGCCTTTCTTAAACGACAACACGAAGTGATTCGTAAAAATAGATCTCGCCAATAACCGTCTTCGTAACTTTTCACAGGTTACGTTAGGCGGTTTTTTACATCCTAATCTTTCCGAAGCAGCTGGGCTTGCTTGCTTAAGCGGGGTTTTGTATCCTATTTTTCGACTGTGAGGTAAATTGAACGGCTTGCGTGGTTTATGTGGAGAAATAAGATGTGTTTTTCAGCGTATACCATGTGAAATGTTTCGTGTTTATTTGGCATAAGCGGTATTTACCATCGTATTCACTTGACTCTAGTGTAGGGATCATACTAAAAAAAGACGCCTGCGGCACGAAGCCGCAGGCTACAAGAGATAATATATAATAAGGGGGGTCATGGGATAAGTATATAGGCGCAAGATGAAAGCTACCTGAGAGAAAGATTACAGTTTGATTACAAGTAAATAAAAGAGACAGTATACATAATCCGAATTAGCCAACAAAAAGTTTAACGGTATTGTTCACTCGTGCCTCATTTGTTCATTCGCGAAAAGTAAGATTTGTATATTCAATTTCTATATATTCACTATATTTGCGAACGGCATATTTGCTAGCATTATATTTGCAAACGCTTTCAGTTGAGTATTGGAGGTAAGTGTCCGTAGTCAAAATCCCGGCCTTCGCGGGGAAAAAACAAAACGAGGAGAATGATTATGAAATCTGGACGATGGAAAAATGCTAGGAAAAAGCTTAGAAGGCAAATGCTTATGCTGTTCATATTGAGCATAGTCTTAGGCACGTTGCCGCCGCTGCATGAAGTCGGCGCGGCCGAAGCGGACGAGCTGGCGGGCATGGTGGCTCATTACCCGCTCAATAGTACCTATCAATATACGAACAAGCTTAATGCAAGCCAGAGCTTGAGCGGCAGCGAGGTAGTCTGGCGCACGGATTATGTTTCCTTAGTGAATCCGGGGAATGCGAATAATGGACATATAGCGGGGACCAATCCGGGAACACCCGTAACGGGAAGAAAACTGTCTTTTTCGCTGGACATTAAGCTGAACAAGACGCAGACGCGTACAACTACTGCGCAAAACACGCTTTTTTCCTATGGCGCTAGCAATGATACCAATATCACGCTCCGGCCTTACTACGGCAACGGAACGGCCGCCGTCGTCCTGAAGCGGAACGGAACGGATTCCGTAGTGGCGTCATTCCCGGCACCGGCAGTCGATATGTGGCACAACTATGCCATTTCGCTGGATGGTACGGTCGGCACTGGCAAGCTGATTGTCTGGGTTGACGGGGTAAAGGCAGCGGAGGTAGCATCGAACGGAATCGGGGCCGACGAGATCGGCAACGGGCAATTCCGTCTCAACCGCACGATCAGCACTTTCTCCAATCTGGACTCGCACTACCGCGATGTTCGCGTGTTCAACGATGTTCTGGATGGGGATGACGCGCTTGTTTTGGCGAATGAAATTCGGAGCTTTGCATGGAACGACTTGCTCGCTTTGAAGCCGCTGACAGATGGTCAGGTCGTTCGCGGCAATCTATCGCTCGTTCGCGATGCCAATCTGACCTGGACCTCAAGCGACAACGCTGTGATCGACGCAAGCACAGGCACGGTGACGCGCCCGGCAAAGGGCACGACTCCAAAGGATGTAACGTTGACGATGAATTGGTTTGATTACAGCCAGTCCTACAACGTAACGGTACCGCCATATGATGCCGGCGATATGATCATTGCCAATTTTAATTTCGACGACGCAACTAACGGGCTTGTGGGAGGAGGAGCGAAAGCGGCTGCTCAAGGCACGGCAAGTTATGCCGATTCGTTTGAAGGCAACGGGAAGGCTGCCAATATCAGCAGCGGCTTCTGGCTGAATGCAACCAAAACCGATGGATCGCCGCTCCTTGCCGGACTTAGCGAGCTGACGATTTCTTATGACAGCAAGACGGCCGGAGGCAGCGGCTGGACGTTCTTCGCCGCCCCGAACACGACGGCGCAGACGTACCAGAACGAGCGTTACGTTGCCATTATTGACGGAACGTCCTCCTTAACCGTGGAACGTTATTCTAACAGCGGCACGCGTCCGGCGAGCGCGCAAGGAAGCAGCGGCACGGAGTGGAAGCATGTGGATGTGGTGCTCACGGCGACCGACAGCAAAATTTATATCGATGGCGAGCTTAAATCAACGGTGGCAAGCAGCTACGGCTTGACGAATATTTTGACGGCGACTGGCGGCATCCTCCAGATCGGGAAAGGCAACTGGGGCTCGGGCGAATATTACGCGGGTTTGATCGATAACTACCAAATTTTCAACAAAGCGCTCACGCAGGATGATCTTATCGAGTACAGAGTGACGAATATTTTACCTCGAATATCGCCTGCCTCGGGACAAATCTATGGTCCCGTTACGATTTCTCATCCGGCAGGCAACAAGTTTATTTATTACACGACCGACGGAACGGAGCCTACCCTCGAGAGCACGCCGTACACGGGCCCCTTTGAAGTGGTAAGCGGCGCGACGGTTAAAGCGGCCGCCATAGCTCCGAACGGGAACAGCAGCGAAACCGTAACCGTTAATTATTACGGCAGCCAGTGGTCGGCTACAGCGAACGCGTTCAGATTGGACGGTCAGACAACGGTAAATAACGTCAAAGTTTCTTGGCCGGAGATCGCGGGAGCAAGCTATTACGAAGTGTATCGGGGCAATAAATGGATCGATCGGACGACGGGCGATACGATGGATGATTATGGTCTCGAAGCAGATCAAGATTACGTCTATACCGTCAAGGCGATCAGCGGCGGCGCCCAAGTGGGACTTGCCGATACCAATACGGTGCATACGTTCTCGTACGATCCTTCGGCAATCACGAAGAAGAAGAACAACTATACCGGAGCGGACAGTCTGGGCGCAGGCGATACCTACGGGGTGAAAGTCGGCGATACGTGGTACCACTATGCGTATCGAGCATCGACCAACCAAGAAACGGGCATTGTAACGACCGGCATCTACGAGATGACGGGAATCGATGGACGAACTTACGGCAACGATCGCCTGCTTGGTTCTTTCGAAGATATGCGGGTCGAAGGTGCCGGGTATACATGGAATCCGAATACGGGCAAAGTGATTTTGACCGCCCACGAGGAAGCAAGCAGCGGCTATACGAGGGCGCACATTTTCATCGGTTCGGTCACTCCGGGCGGCGGCGACTTTGCTTCTACTTACAGAGGTCGTCCGTTTGACAACGATTCGAGGGACATGTCGATTTTCGTGGACGATGACCAAACGGCGTATATTTTGTTCGCCACGCGCAATAACAGCGATATCGCGATTCTCAAATTGGACTCGGGTTGGGAGCAGCCCGTTGAAATCATAAATACGGTTTTCATTGATAAGCATAAAGAGTCGCCTACTGTCGTTAAGCACGAAGGACGTTATTATTTCTTCGGCTCCACGGCCAACGGCTGGTATCCGAGCCAGGGCGAATACGCTTCAGCTGTTTCTTTAGACGGGGAGTGGACGCCGCTGCGCCCGATCGGGAATGGTTCATCCTTCGCTACCCAAGCCAATGGAGTAGGGAAGTGGACGGGGACGAGCGGACAAGTCGCCTACGCTCAGAACGGATTCCACTGGGGAGCGCAGTATGCAACCAATTATAAGGATCCGATGGGCACTTATGCGAGGTTGGCCCCTATGGTGTTCCATAACGGGATTGCGACAGCCGACTGGTTCAAGCAGCTGGATCTGGATCCTGTCTACGGGATGATTCCGGTTCAAGCGGGGCAATATCTCTCCCTGGGGAAAAATGCGACCGATTCGCAAGGACTTGATGCGAAAGCAGTGACGGACGGTTCTGACTTGGCGACAGCGCCGCGCGTTCAGCATAGCGCTCTTGGCTACAATATCGTCATTGATTTGGAGCAAAATGCTTTGTTGTCCGAAATTAATCTGACGACCCGCGTGGTGCTCGGTTCGGACGCCGTCTATCGCTACAAGCTGGAAGGCAGCGCCGACAAGTCGAACTGGACGCAGCTCGTTGACGGATCGGCCAACAATGTCGTCGGCTTCGTTACGAATCCGATAACCGACACTGGCCATTACCGGTATGTCCGCTTAACCGTAAGCAGCATTATCAACGTGCATAACGGACAAGTCGCGACTTGGGCCGACGGTATTATCGAACTGGCGGTGTATGGAACCCCGCATATCGATAAATCGGCGCTACAGGCAAAATACGACGACAAAAAAGATACGGTGCAAGCCGATTATGTGAACGCAACTTGGAAAAAGATTACGCGTGCGCTTGATAACGCGGAGGCGGTATTGGCGGATAATTCCGCGACGCAGTGGACCGTAGACCGCGCAGTGCTGCAGATCGAAGAAGCTTTCAAATGGGCTCTGACCGTTCAGCCGGGCAATGTGGTTGATTATTCCTCCGCAGGCGTGCCGGTAGGGGAAACGTGGTACGATACCGAAGGAAATCCGATCCAAGCTCATGGCGGCGGTTTCCTGCAGCAGACTGCCGGCGACGGCAAGCCGATCTATTACTGGGTGGGAGAAAACAAGATTCATAACAGCGCCGTCTTCCACGCCGTGGCATTGTATTCATCGCGCGACTTGGTCAACTGGACTTATGAAGGCGACATTATCGATTCCTTCAACGAAACGGTAGAGGGCGCGGAATTCGGTCTGTTGGATAACAAATGGGAGCGCCCAAAGCTGCTATACAACGAAAAAACGAGTAAATACGTTCTTTATGGCCATTGGGAAACGGCGAACAGCTACGCGAGCAGTCAAATCGCGGTAGCGACCGCGGATTCTCCGGCAGGACCGTACACGTTCCTGGGGCATTGGCGTCCGGGCGGCACTTTGCGCAACTGGCGCAGCGACGGCGGCATCTTCTCCGATTCGGAATATTACAAGACGAGCGGCGTGAAGGTATCGGTTCCGACAAGCGTGCAAAACGATGAGACTCAAATGGGTTATTTATCGCGCGACTTCACGGTATTCGCCGATGATGACGGCACGGCTTATCTCGTATCGGCGGAAGGACATTCGATGAGGGTTCACCGACTCAATGATGAGTATACGGACGTCGACTTTACGACCTACGACTTCAGCGACCCTGCAACGAAAGCAGTCGAATTCGAATCGTACAGCTTCTACAACGATGTAGGACGGGAAGCGCCGGCGGTCGTGCGCGGCGATGACGGATACTATATGGCTGCCTCGGGTCAATCGGGATGGCTGCCTAACCAAGGAACGATCAGCTATACGGCGGATCTTAAAGATCCCAATGGCTGGACTCCCGTCAAAGAAAACGGTTTGATTCTTGAGAAATACACGTTCGGCAACAACAGCACGTATTACAGCCAGCCGACCAACATTATGAAATTAGTCAATGAATCTGGTGAAAATACGTACGTTTACATGGGAGACAGATGGCGCTCGGGACAGCTGTCCGACTCGCGCTACGTGTGGCTGCCGATTTCGTTCGACGAGTCGGAGCAAACAGCTTCGATTACGTACACGACGGGCTGGAAACTGAATGCGACGACCGGAAGCGTGCAGTTCCCGCAGGTACAGCTCGTATCGCAAGGCAAGAGCGCGACAATCACGAACAATGACTCGGTGGGCGGAATCGAAAACGCCAATGACGGCATTGCCTACAATTTAAGGACCTCCGGCGATTCGACCCATTTCTTCGGCGGGTTAGTCGGTCCTTACGAATACACGGTAGATCTGGGAGATATCTACGACTTATCGCGGATCGACGTAGCTTACAGGCTATACAACGGTTCGGAAATGTACCATAAGTATCAGATCTACGGCTCCACTGATCATACGAACTGGACGGAGCTCGTCGACAACAATGCCAATACATGGGCAGGATTCAATTCCGATAAGCTAAGCGGCAGTTATCGGTACGTGAAGCTCAAAGTGAACGAGGTAAGGCGCGTCAACAACAATGCCATAAGCAACAGCTGGGGAAGCGGGCTCGTCGAGGTGGAAATCTACGCCAAGTCGGCCGAGCCGTTAGAGGTGATCTTGCCAAGCGCTGATTTGGAATCGGGCGCGTATCTCTATCCGCAGCAAGTGACGCTCACTCACGAGATTGAAGCTGCGGAGATCTATTATACATTGGACGGAAGCACGCCTGACTCTTCCAGTACGTTTTATACGGAATCGATTGCATTGCCTATCGGGGAAGTAACGCTTAAGGCCATTGCCGTCGTAGACGGCGAAAGCAGCGAAGTGCTGGAGAAAGCGTATGTCATTACGGTGGATCGTACCGCATTGGAGGCGGCTATAGAAGCTGCTGAAGAGCTTTACGAGGACGATTACACGGCAGCCAGTTGGAGCGATCTCGAGCAAGCGTTGATTCTAGCTATTATTGTTCGCGATAACACAGCAGCGACGGAGCAACAGGTTACCGAAGCTTTGGACGCTTTGCAAGCAGCGGTTGACGCTTTGGAGCTTAGTCTTCCGGCGACAACACCCGTATTTTTATCGGGACCGCGAAGCGTTGTTTTCAATCAAGAGTTCGACGTTGCACTGAGACAAAATACGGTAACCGAAAGCGTCTATGCGCAAGATTTCACCTTTAATTATGATCCGGAGCAGATCGAGTTTGTTTCTTACGAACCGTTGAAGGCAGGTTTCTCCATCCTGGCTGCGAATACGGATACGCCGGGACAAATCAGATTTACCGCGGTTGATCTATTGGAGGAACAAGGACAGAGCAGTCCTATCGATATTCTGAAGGTGAGGTTTAAGGCGAAGCAACTGGATCAAGCCGCGACCGGCAGCGTGTTCCTATCGAATGTTATTTTAGCGGACGGAGCAGGACTTGAAACTGCGGTAACGGATGACATCATCTACGACTTTGATATCGAGGTAGTTTCGAAAACAGCCTTGGAAGCAGCAATCGCGAATGCTCAAATCCTGCATGATTCCGCTGTTGAGGGGAACGAGGCAGGGCAATATCCGGCAGGCTCAAGGGCAGTTCTGGAGACGGCAATCGATAATGCGATTGAGGTGCAAAACAATAACGCGGCGACACAAACCGAAGTGGATCAAGTGCTAGTTGAATTGAATGAAGCGGTTGAAACATTTGAAGCACTCGTTATTTCGCGACTGACAGGCGATTTGAACGGCGACGGTGTAATTACGGTTGGGGATTTGGCCCTATTGGCAGCGTCCTACTATGGAAAAAACAATTCCGATGCCGATTGGGACTCGTACAAGAAAGCGGACTTGAACCATGACAACGCCATCGACATTGAAGATTTGCGTGCATTGGCAGCATTGATTTTGGGATAAACGCAATTAGAAGGGAAGTGCAGTGGATTGAAAAAAAGAATATCGACAATCGGACTAGTTATGCTATTGCTATGCACCCTATGGCCGACAGCATCCTTCGCAGCGCAGGGACCCGATTTTTATATCGCCGTTTCTAAATCGAAAGTAACTGTCGGGAACCAAATCGAGGTGGAGATTCGGGCCCGCAACGTTCAGGCCATGGTTGCCTACGAGCTTAATCTAAGCTTCGATCCTGCGTTGGTGACGCCGGTCGGCAGCTCGTTCACAACGAATTTGAGCGGTTTCAGTACGATAGTGAATCCCGAATTGTTAAGCGGCGGGCATCTGCGGGCAGTATATACAAAGCTTGGCAATGCCGCAGGCGACAATGGAGATCTCGTATTAGGCAAAGTTAAATTTACCTCCAAGGCAAAAGGTACGGCCGCCTTTACGCTGGATCAAATAAAGGTCGGTCAAACCGGCGACCAATGGGCAACCTATACACTGAATGTTCAAGCTAGCGTACAGATTGCCAGTAACAGCGGCAACGGTAGCGTCGGGGGCGATTCGTCCCCCGAGCCTGAACCGGATAAGGCTCCTGTCGAAGTGAAGGACGGAGCCATCACAGCTACCGGCAAGGCAAATGAGGATGGAACGCTCGTCGTGAGCCTTTCCCCCGAGGATATCGCGGAAGCAATTAAGTCGGCGAAATCCGATACGATTACGATTGAAGTGAAGTCGGAGTCGGGAACGGAAGCAGAAGGAACAACGATCGTGATCCCGGTGAAGGAGCTGGCTGACAATACCGGCAATAGGGAGCTGGCTGTCAAGTGGGGCAGAGTAAAGGTGCGATTACCCGCCAAAGCGAACGAAGGCGTTATAGGGGCTGACTCGCAAACGGTTGAAGTTGCTATTCATTCTGTCAATGAGACGGAAATAGCGGACTCGGCCAAACAACGAATCAAAGGGGATATCGTATTCGATATCGGCATGAAAGTAGATGGAAAGGACGTTCAAACGTTCGGTCCGAGCCATCCGGTTACGGTGGAAATTGACTATACTCCGCTACAAGGGGAGAAAACGCATCAATTGATCGTATACCGCATCATGGATAACGGGGAACTGGAAATTGTGAAAAACGTCAAATACGAGCAAGGCGTTCTAAAGTTCCAGCCGGGATCGGGCGGACGTTATGCGGCAGCCTATGTAGACGTATCGTTCACTGATCTGGATCAAGCGGCGTGGGCTCGCACGATGATTGAATCGCTAGCGGCAAGGGAAGTACTGCAAGGCGTCGGCCAAGATCGCTTCGCTCCATCGCGTACCGTCACGAGAGCCGAATTCGTGGAGCTGATCCTCAATGCGCTGCAGTTGAAAGAGAACGCTTCGGCAGAAAGCGGCTTTGCCGATGTGGATCAGGACGATTGGTACTTTGACGCCGTAACGACGGCTTCCAGGCTTGGCATCGTGAGCGGAAAGTCGGATGGAAGCTTCGGAGCGAAAGAAGAGATTTCCCGCGAAGATATGGCGGTTATGCTATCCCGCGCATTCCAGTATGCCGGGTTAGCAATCGATACGAGCCATTCCTCTGGGCAAACCTTCTCCGACGAGGAGAAGATTGCATCTTATGCGAAAGAGGCGGTAGATCGCTTGTTCGCAACGGGCATCATCCAAGGATTTGAGGACGGCAGCTTCCAGCCGAAAGCTTCGGCGACGCGCGCGCAAGCGGCAGCCGTCATTTACAAGCTTCTAAATCTTTAAGAAAAAGCAACGGGATGGAGCAGAGATCAGATCTGTTCCATCCCGTTTGACAAAACGAAAAGTTGTAACTATAATGATTACAACGGTGGTGGTAAACATGAAGCAGATTAGCACGCGCTTTTCGATGGCTGTTCATACTCTTTCCCTGATTGCGGTTAGCCCGGGCGAATTGACGGGGGATTTCATAGCAGGCAGCGTAAATACGAACCCGGTCGTGATTCGAAGGATTATGGGCATGCTAAAAAAAGCGGGGTTAGTCGACGTTCGTCCGGGCGTTGGAGGAGCTTCATTGCGAAGAGCACCCGAAGACATCACGCTTCTAGATGTTTATCGCGCTGTTCACGTAACCGAAGAAAATCAATTATTCCGGATTCATAATGATGCGAATATACGCTGCCAGGTTGGACGGAATATTGAGGCTGTGCTCCAATCGGAATTGATTGAAGCACAGACTGCTTTGGAACAAAGGCTCGCTCAAACGAGCTTGAACGATCTTATCGCAAGGTTTACTTAGATGGAAGCTCTTTAGGAGCTTTTGTTTTTGAATTTGTTGTAACTAGTTTTGTTATAACAAGTGTAATTACAACAATACATTTTTGGAGGGAATATGAGATGAAACTATTAGTGACTGGCGCTACAGGGAAATTGGGAGCAAAAATCGTAGATACGCTGTTGAAAACCGTACCGGCAAACGAGCTGGCGGTCAGCGTCCGCAATCCTGAGAAAGCGGAAGGCTTGAAGGCGAAAGGCGTAGACGTTCGATACGGCGACTTCGACAAACCGGAATCGTTGGACACGGCATTCGCGGGAATCGATCGTTTGCTCATTATATCCGCAGACGGGGATACCGAAACTCGAATTCGCCAGCATACGAATGCAGTTTCTGCAGCAGAGCGTGCACAGGTCGGGTTTATTGCCTATACGAGCGCGCCAAATGCGAAGGAAAGCAAGCTGTTCCTTGCCGAAGTACACCGTTTCACGGAAGAGGCTATCATCCGAACGGGCATTCCGTATTCTTTCTTGCGAAACAACTGGTATTTAGAAAATGAAATCGGCAGCATTCAAGGCGTAATCGCCGGCGCGCCGTGGGTCACATCCGCGGGTAATGGCAAGGCGGGCTGGGCATTGCAGCAGGATTACGCGGAAGCAGCCGCAGCCGTATTGGCGGGAACTGGACACGACAATTCCGTCTATGAGCTGTCGGGTCCGTTGCTGACGCAGGAAGAGTTCGTGTCCGTGCTAGGCAATGTCCTGGGTAAAGACGTGCCTGTGTTGCAAGTCGACGACGCCAAATATGCGGAAATCATGAAGGGCGCGGGCATTCCCGACTTCGTCCTCCCTATTCTCGTAGGCATCCAGCAAGGCATTCGCGAAGGCACGCTTGAGATTGAAAGCGATGATTTCGAGAAGCTGCTCGGCCGTCCGCTTACTCCTATCAGCGAGGGCCTCGCTCAAATCATTAAATAATATGTTGTTTAGGAAACCGACCTTTCGTGATGAAAGGCCGGTTTTTTTTGTAGTTATCTATTGCTAGAATCGGTCTGTTAATCATAAAGTAGATTTGAGACTATTCAGCATCTGCAAGCCTACAAACTTATTTTTGGGAGGATATTATGAAAATTCAAAGCTATGAATTGTTCCAAGTACCCCCGCGTTGGCTTTTTCTAAGAATAGTAACGGACGAAGGGATAGCAGGCTGGGGCGAGCCGGTCGTGGAAGGACGTGCAGACACGGTGAAAGCCTGCGTCCACGAACTAATGGAATATATGATCGGCAAAGATCCGATGCGAATCGAGGATCATTGGTCGATGCTGTATCGCTCCGGCTTTTACCGCGGCGGCCCGATCCTCATGAGCGCTATTGCAGGGATTGACCAAGCGCTCTGGGATATTAAAGGAAAATTTTATAATGCTCCCGTCTATCAACTGCTGGGAGGCGCTTGCCGGGATTCGATCCGCGTTTACTCCTGGATTGGCGGAGATCGGCCGTCCGAGGTTGCGGAAGAAGCGAAGAAGGTCGTATCCGCCGGATTCACGGCTGTTAAGATGAACGGAACGGAAGAGCTGCAATATATCGATTCCTATGACAAAATCGACGAAGCGGTCGCCCGGATTGCAGCGGTACGGGAAGCCTGCGGCACGTCCATTGGCATCGGCATCGACTTCCATGGCCGCGTGCATAAGCCGATGGCCAAAATTTTGGCGAAGGAACTGGAGCCGTTCCGCCCGATGTTCATTGAAGAGCCGGTCCTTTCCGAAAATAACGAGGCGCTTAGGGAGCTGGCTAAGCACACTTCCATTCCTATCGCTACCGGAGAGCGGATGTTTTCTCGCTGGGATTTCAAGACGCTTCTTGCCGACGGCGTTGTCGATATTATACAACCGGATTTGTCTCATGCAGGCGGAATTACCGAATGCAAAAAAATTGCCGCGATGGCGGAAGCCTACGACGTCGCATTGGCGCCGCATTGTCCGCTTGGCCCGATCGCGCTCGCAGCTTGTCTGCAGGTGGATGCGACGGCCCATAATGCGTTTATTCAGGAGCAAAGCCTCGGCATCCATTACAATGAAACCGGCGATCTTCTCGACTATATTACAGACGCCTCCGTGTTCGACTATAAGGACGGTTATGTGAAGATCCCTCAGGGACCGGGTTTGGGGATCGAGATCAACGAGGAACATGTTAGGCAAATGGCAGCCGTGGGGCATAATTGGAGAAACCCCGTATGGCGCCACAAAGACGGCAGCATCGCCGAATGGTGATGAGCTTTTCTACCCAATAGCGACGCGAAAAAAAGCCATTCCGATGACTGCCGCAGGCAGCCGGGATGGCTCTTCTTTATTTGTTTAAATGCCGAATGCTGCTGCCTGGATCGAAGTCGCCTTGCAGACGGATATGCTCGTAGGGGA
Organism: Paenibacillus sp. J22P218; assembly: GCF_056269195.1. Classification (NCBI taxonomy): domain Bacteria; kingdom Bacillati; phylum Bacillota; class Bacilli; order Caryophanales; family Paenibacillaceae; genus Paenibacillus; species Paenibacillus sp. J22P218. The sequence goes on along the minus strand of NZ_JBWDNL010000006.1, from coordinate 303,162 downwards.
GCGATGGATTGGCGATTCGCCAAATCATCCGATCGCCTGCACGGCAGCCGGTTTCACGGATCGGAAGGTCAGGCCTAGCAATATCCGGCAGTCCACCCTGCACGTTAGGTTCTAGGCATACGATCGAGTAATCGGTGGGAATCCGCTTGCCAGCCGCGTGACACGCCAGATAAGTCCGAGTTAAGGCTAGCTCGGTTGCGCAGATGAACGCTGTAGGCTCGTATCGTTTTACATGATCAAGCCAGCTTTCCGTCCAACTTTCTAACGAAACGTCAGAACGAAGCATATGCTCATCCGGGTTGACCTCGATTCCGAGATCGTCCATGCTGTCGCGAAACGCCATCCATCTAAGCTTATATCCTCGCCTGCTCTTCACATCCCCTATGTACATGATTTTGTTATGTCCGCGTTTAACTAAGTAATCGACAGATTGCTGCATAGCGTTGAATACATCCCAAATTACGCTGTCAATCTTCGCGCCGAACGGCGGGAAATTCAACAGAATCCGAGACAGCGCAAGTGCAATGAGTTGGCGTTCAATCGCTGCTGGGATCAGCGGAGAAATAAAGATCCCGTCTGCATACATGATTTCATTTTGCAATAACCACGACGAGAAGCGTTCATCGCTGCTTAGGCCATCGGGTACAAAACAAAGCTCGATCTTGTGGCCAACCTCGGCAAGTCTGCTCTGAATGCCTTCCAGCAAGGGCTGATGGATCGTTAATGCAATGTCTTGTCCGGTGGCAAGCAACATAATAAATCGGCGTGACTTTGATGGGAAAAGCGGAATGCCGTCAAGCGACATGCTCCGCTCCTGCTCTTTGGTCCGGTAGCCTAATTCATTAGCGGCTTGCCTGACGGCATGCCGGGTTTCCTCTGACATGCCGGGCAAGCCTCTAAGCGCCTTCGATACCGTATGGACGGTTAAATGAAGCTTGTCGGCGATATGCTGTAAAGTCACTTTTTTGCGAATGGCCATCCATTATGCTCCTTATTGGCGGGTTTATAAATGAAACTAAAATGAAACTAAAACTAAGCAAAATTGAAGCTTATACTGATTATACATGGAACTAAACAATATTGAATATGGGGAGCGGGTTAGGCTATGAATACGTATCGACTGCAAGAGGAAGCCATTCCGGTCAGCAAGGAAATAGATGTCGTTATCGTTGGAGGAGGGGCGACAGGCATAGCTGCAGCTATAGCCTCGGCAAGGAATGGAGCTCGAACGCTGCTGATCGAGCAGCGCGGATTTCTAGGGGGAATGGGAACGGTCGCCCTCGTGCCGGCCTTTTGCCCGTTTACAGATAAAGTGAAGCCTGTCATTCGGGGAATTGGTCTGGAATTGATGGAGCGAATGAAACAGAATTGCAAGGAAGAGTACCGCGAGCTATATGAAGAGTTGCTGGATTGGGTGCCGATCGACGCCGAGGTATTGAAACGAGTCTATGACGACGCCGTTCTAGAAAGCGGCGCTGAGCTGCTCTACCACACCTTCGTCGGCCAAATCTGCATGGACCCATCCGGCACTGTAATTGAAGGTGTCGTTATCGTGAATAAGTCGGGCAGATCATTCGTGAAATGCTCCTATGTAATTGATGCGACAGGCGATGCGGACATCGCGTCCATGGCAGGCGTTCCTTTCCACAAAGGCGGAGAACAGGGGGAGCTGCAGCCGGGAACGATGTGTTACCTGTTAACGAACGTTGATCGTGATCGCTTTAATCAGTATCTCGCGAAGAGCGGGGACACGGGCCAAATTCCAATCGCTGTTCAGAAGGCGCAAGCGAATGGCGATCTGCCGGAGGGGCGCAAAGAGGTATCCGGCTTCGCATGGGTATCCGATTATTTGGTAGGCGTTAATTTCGGCCATATCTTCCATATCGATGGTACGAAGGCAGAGGATCTGACTCGCGGAGCGATTGAGGGCCGCAGGAAAGTGAAAGAGCAACTGCGGTTTCTGCAGACTTACGTAGCAGGCTTCGAGAATGCGCATCTGATCTCCACAGGCGAGCAAATCGGCATTCGGGAGACGAGAAGAATCGTCGGCGATTATGTACTGACGCAGGAGGACTTCATGGAGATGCGCAGCTTCCCGGACGATATCGCGAGGAATGCGTATTTTATAGATATTCATATGGCGACTAGCAGAGATAAGATGGCGATCCATCACTTGCCGCCGGGTCGATCGCATGGCGTCCCATACCGTTGCTTGCTGCCGGTCGGCATTAACAATCTATGGGTAGCGGGACGCGCAGCTTCATCCGATCGGGTCGTTCAAGGCTCGCTGCGCGTCATGCCGAATTGCTTCGCCATGGGCCAAGCTGCGGGAACGGCAGCCTATTTAGCCGGCTTGAACGGACTTACCACAAGGGAAGTAGCGATTGACGAGCTGCAGCGGCTGCTTATTAAGCAGGAGGCATGGCTGGGCGAAGAACTCCATGAGAGTCTTGGTATTACTCAATGAGTATAGAGCTACTTTCTAGCTCTATTTCGCCAAAACACAATTAGGTGTGAGGAATAGCGCTAATTTCTAGCTCTATTCTTCCCGAAACACCACCGCAGGAGCTCCTTTCGACGATTTGGCGGCATATAGAGCTAGTTTCTAGCTCTATTTTGCCAAAATACACTTAGGCGTGTGAATAGAGCTAATTTCTAGCTCTATTCTGTTCAAACACCATAACAGGAGTTCCTTTATATAGGTGCAAAGAGCTTGAAATCACTTCGTGATTTCAGGTTCTTTTTTTCCGGCTGATCGATCCTCATATGTCTTGTTCTCGGCTGCTTCTTTACATATATTGCGCACAATATGTTTAGGAATCAGTTATAGTGGTGTATCCTTTATAATATAATGGGATAATCTTGAGACATTATATAAAACGAGTAAACAGGGGAGGTATGCATGCGCAAAGCAACTAGCAAACTATTGATGCTCGTCGTAATTATAGCAGCTGCATACAGTCTTGAATTGAAGCTTGATTTATTTCCGCCTTCCTCGGAATCTAGCGAGCCTGCAGCGGCGGCGGAGAGGGATGCGCTGGGCGAGCTTCGTGCGCAGCTTGCTGAACGATTCCAAAGCCGTGCCGAGCACTTCACCGTTACTTTTGAAGGTGACAAGCAGGAGATGTCCGATCGCCTGCCTGACCTGATTCGCGAAGCCCTTAAGCAGGACGATTATATCGCCTATATACTTGATTCCTACGTATACACCATTCGAAGCTGGGGCGGGCGTTCTACGATCTCGATGGAAGCAAGGTATCGGGAGTCGGTGGAAGAGACGGCGATTGTGGATGCGGCAGTGACAAGAGCGCTGCACGATATTATAGCGCCTGATATGAATGATCACGAGAAGACGAAGGCGATACACGACTGGATCGTCACGCATGTAGAATACGACCAGTCGCTGAAACACTATACAGCCTATAACGCAATTGCACTCGGCAATGCTGTCTGTCAGGGCTATTCGCTGCTCGGCTACAAAATGCTGAAGCAAGCGGGAATCCCGGTGCTTATTGCCGACGGATCGGTCGATACGGGCGAGCATGCTTGGAATATGGTTCAGCTTGACGGTATTTGGTATCATCTGGACCTGACATGGGATGACCCTGTTATGAGCGGAGCTGCAGGCAATGATTCTACTTCAGACAACGTAATCCGTTATAACTATTACTTGAAGACCGATGAGGAGCTTCGAGAGGATCATCGTTGGACGAAGACGTACCCCGCTGCAAGCAGCAGCTACCTCGGCGCCCTGCAGCTAGCTGAACAATCCGGCAGCCAGTCCGAAGCGGCCAAAGCGAACAAGCTGAAGATTGAGCTTGGATTGCATTGGCTCGACGCGGAAAATACAGTGTCAAGCGCAGATCAGCTGCGCACCGTCATTCATTCGGCTGTCAGCTCGCGCAGCGGAAGCTTGGAGTTCAGGTATGTAGAAGGTGAGACGTTTCCAGAAGCGCTGAAGGCAGCGTTCGAAGGCTTGAATACAGCGGTTGGCTATAAAGCCAGCTATGAATCGTATCGAAATGACGGCTCGAAGCTCGTTCGCTTAAAGCTGGAGTATGAATAAACGAAAAGAAGGCTGTCCGGCCGAAGCGACGAGCTATATATGCTCGCTTCGGAGGGACAGCCTTCTTCGTTGTTAGCGGACGGATGCTTATTGCTCGCGATTTCGGGCTGCGGTCATCTGCTGCCAGACAGAGCCGGCAGCTTCTTCGCCGCGCTCGATGCGCTCAAGCGCCATCTGCGCTTGCAGCTTGATCTCGAACTCGGCATCGTTAGTTGCTTCGCGCAAAGCTTCGATTGCCGTCTCGTCTCCAAGCTCGTACAGGTAGCGCGCCGCGCGCCAGCGAACAAGCTTGTTCTTGTCGCGCAGCGCTTCGATCATTGGAGCGATCGCGGCCGGATCGCCGAGATCGGATAAGGTGTCGCCGGCCGTTCTGCGGACGGACGACGAAGCATCCCGCAAGGCGGCGAACAGCAGCGGCATCGCTTCTGGCGAGCGCAGATCGCCTAAGTATACGACGGCTAGGCGACGGATCGATGCATTGTCGTCTTGAAGCGCCGCCGACAGCACTTCGATCGTCTCGACCGAAGCGGTGAACCGCTCGAAAGCGGCATAACGCAGCTTCCAGTCGCTTTCCTTGAATTGCGTGAGCACCTGCTCCGCTGTTAACGGAGCGGGTCTGACTGGCGCTGCTGTGGCATCGCCTGCCGCAGCGTCGTTACCCTGCTCCTTCGCGTGGGCGATGAGCGAATCCAGTCTCTCCTGCGTATAAGACGCCTCAAGCTCGCGGACGATCTCGGCGGCAATCTCTTCGGGTTCGCCATAACGGATGCCGAACTCCTCCAGCTTGCGCTCCCGGATCATTGCCGAGCCAGCCGCTTGCTGAACGGCTTCGCCGAATGCGGGCGGGAGCGCCGAGCGCACCTCTCCGCCAGCCATTCGAACGCGCACTTGCATCGGAATGCCGCGGTACATTTGAACGAACACCTGCGCTTCGCCGAAGCTGGCGGAGGACTCAGGTCCGCCGCCTGCACGGTTGTCGCCGTCCTCGGCTTGCAGCAGTTGGCCGGCTTCGGCTAGAATACGCGCCCAATCTGCGCCTGGCAGACGATCCAGCGCAATGAAGTCGGCCGTGCGGAATACACTCTTGACGCCCTCGATACGAAGCAATTGCCGAAGCTGCTCTGGTGCGTCCTCGGCTTCCTTCGACTTATAGGTCAACCGCTGACCGCGCGGCAGCGACTCGTCCACGTTCAGCTTCATGGAATTGGGACTTGGCGTTGGTTCTATAGAAATGAGTTTCATTCATTAGCCTCCTCGAAAAAAATATTCACCCATTGGAGCTCTTTATCGTATTTTTAAGTGTACCTGATTTCGAACGCGGATGCGAGAATGCCATTTGCATTTCATATTGCGGGCTTGGTATCTTTAAGGAGACGAATACGACAGCGAGGAGGGATGAGCGGTTGCGGTTAAAACGATTTGCCAACTTAGATCATGTAGAGCAGCATAATTCATTGAAGCAGTTCAAGAGGTGGCGGCAAGAGCGCATTCGCAAGCTGAAAATGAAAGATTATTCGTTTGCCGTTCCGAACGCCCAGCCTGACATCGCTTTCCTTCAGGCGAATAGAAAGCAGCCTACTATTACATGGATTGGACATTCGACCTTCCTGATTCAAATCGGAGGGCTCAATATTATTACGGACCCGGTCTGGGCCGGGCAGATGGCTTTTCAAAAAAGATTGACGGCACCCGGCATTCAAATTGAGGACGTGCCGCCTATCGACATCGTTCTCATCTCGCATTCCCATTACGACCACTTGAACATTAATTCGTTGCGCAGGTTAGGCGGACCGAAGCAGCTTATCGTGCCTGCCGGCCTTAGCCAGAAGCTGAAGCTTAAGGGCTTCATGCGCGTCACAGAGCTGCACTGGTGGGAATCGCTCCATATTCATGGCATCAAATTCACGTTCGTGCCGTCGCAGCATTGGACGCGCCGCAATCCTTGGGACACGAACAGCTCGCATTGGGGAGGCTGGGTCATCGAGCCGGTTGGCTCGCGAAGCGGTCGGCTTGTCGGTTATGACGGCGGCAAGACGAGGCAGCTGTTACAGCCTTCGCTCGGTAGGGCAACTGATGAGGGGGCGGCAGCTTCAGAGGGCTCTCGAAGCGGTGAAGTCCCTGCAGCGAGAAGAGATGAAGCCAAAGCTCATATATCCAAAGCTGCAGCTGTTCATGATCATGGCCGGCAATCCGGCTTCCGCGCAGAGGACGCGTTCGCATCGGATGTTTCGGATCGTCCTGTCGTCTCGGACTCACCGACGATTTATTTCGCCGGCGACAGCGGATACTTTCAAGGCTTCAAGGAAATCGGCAGTCGCTTCCCGATTGATGTCGCCTTAATGCCGATAGGCGCATATGAGCCGGAATGGTTCATGGGCCCGCAGCATGTGACGCCGGAGCAGGCGCTGCAGGCGTTCGAGGATACAGGCGCGAAGTGGTTCGTTCCGATGCATTACGGCGCATTCAAGCTTGCTGACGATACGCCGAGCGAGGCGCTATGCCGACTAGAGTCGGCTCGTCAATCGAAAGGCATCGACTCGTCGCGCCTGGTCGTTCTTCCGCACGGCGAATCATGGCGACTGGCCGGCAAGTAAATAACATCCATAACAAACGAGAATAATATAGCGCCAAATACGAGCAGTGACGATATATGCTGCAACGTATATACTTGAAGGTATCAAAACGATACTGAAGGAGATTAGCAACTAATGAGTCAGTCTGTTATTCGTATTGGCATTATTGGCGCAGGAGCAATCGGCGCTGTTCATGCACAAACTTTCGCCAAGGTCGAGGGGGCCGAATTAGCGGCTATTACCGACGTTTATTTGCCGCTCGCCGAGCAGCGCGCTCAGGAGCATAATATAACGACCGTGCATGAGTCGCCGCAGAGCCTGCTGGAAGACAGATCGATCGACGCCGTCATTATCGGCGTGCCGAACAAGTTCCACGCCGATCTGGCGATCGAAGCATTCAAGCAAGGCAAGCATGTGCTGCTTGAGAAGCCGATGGCGATCAATTCCGAGATCGCGCGTACGATCGTAGAAGCTGCCGAGCAATCCGGCAAGGTGCTGATGATGTCGCATCAAATGCGCTGGACAGGCCTTAGCCGTGCAGTAAAAGCGCGCATCGACAGCGGCGATGTAGGCCGCATCTATAACGCGAAGACAGGTTGGCTTCGCAAGAAGGGCATTCCAGGCTGGGGTTCCTGGTTCACGCGCAAGGATCAATCCGGCGGCGGACCGCTGATCGATATCGGCGTTCATATGATCGATCTGTCGCTGTATTTGATGGGCAATCCGAAGCCGGTATCCGTATTCGGCACGACGTATTCGGAGTTTGGACCCAAGCGCGAGGGCATCGGCAACTGGGGAACGCCGAATTGGGAAGGCTACTATGATGTCGAGGATCTGGCATCCGCGCTTATTAAGCTCGACAACGGAGCGACGCTGTCGCTTGATGTGAGCTGGGCGGCTCATGCAGCCGGCTTGTCCGAGGATCCGTTCATTCACCTCATGGGTACGGAAGGCGGCGTGTCGGTTGTCGGCAATAGCGGCACTTACGTGACTCACAAGGAAGGCGAAGTTGTGCTTAGCGACATTGCCCCTCTTGAAGGTGAAGAAGACCGCATCCTTATGGGCAGCCACTTCGTTTCATGTATTCGCGAAGGCAAGCAGCCGATTACATCGGGCTTGTCCGGCTACACGACTAACCGCATTCTTGACGCCATCTATGAATCATCGCGTACGGGCAATGAAGTGAAGCTGAACTGGGATTAACACCCGTCAGCGCCATTGTCGCAGCCATAATCAGCTAACCGCATATCAATAGCACGAAGCCGCCTCTAGGTAATAACCTCCGTTATTATTTTGAGGCGGCTTTATTTGTTGCAAAGGAGGGCATATGAAGAAAACAATCGTACTTCTATTGCTCATCGGCTTATGCATATTTCAGTACATAAGAACAAGCACGCCCGATCAAGACCCCTATACCGTGACTGATTACAGCAGATTGCATCCCGTTAAGGTAGGGCGAGTGGTGGAGGGCAAGGAAGAGGAGCAGCTCATCTCCCTTGTCAAGGACGCGAAGCGCAAAGGTCTGACTTTGTCCATTGCCGGCCAGCGCCATAGCCAAGGGGGCCATACCTATTACAAGGACGGCATTGTCGTCGATATGACGAGCTATAACAAGATTATTAAAGTGGATCAAGCTACCAGGCAAATCACCGTGCAAGCCGGTGCGACTTGGGAGGATGTGCAGAAGGCGATCAATCGATACGGTCTATCCGTCCGAACGATGCAGTCGCTCAATCCGTTCACGATTGGCGGCTCGATCAGCATTAACGCTCACGGCAGAGACATCCGTAACGGCTCGCTTATAAGCAGCGTTGATTCCTTCCGTCTCCTGACCGCCGACGCTGTAATTAAGAATGTGAGCCGCACGGAAAATGCAGAGCTGTTCCCGTTAGCGCTTGGTGGCTACGGCCTGTTCGGCATCATCCTGGACGTAACGCTTAATCTGACGGAGGACGAGGTGTACCGCGAGTCAACCGTGCTGATGGACTTAAGCGAATACGTCGGCTATTTCCGTGACGAGGTGCTTGCGAATCCGGATATCAAGCTGCATATTGGGCGTATTTCGGTTGCCGAGGACAGCTACTTTACCGAGGCGCTAGCCAAGAACTATACAGTCGACCGTTCGTTATCGCTTAGCAAGTATAACAAGCTGGAAAGCAATGAGAAGTGGGTCGCTCCGGGCAAGCTGCTGTTTAACTTGAACCGATCGACCGAATGGGGCAAGAAGCTGCAGTGGAACTTGCAAACGTACTTTTTCGTTGAGCAATCGGATAAAATCATGAGCCGCAATAACGCGATGCGAGCCGCCTATGAATTCATGGACTACAGTCAACCTGGCGCAAACGATCAGCTGCAGGAATATTTTGTTCCGCTCAACCAGTTCGACAGCTTCGCCCAACGGCTAAGCGAGATTGTGAAGGAAGACAAACTGAACTTGCTCAATGTAACGATTCGATATGTCAGCAAGGATGACGAGGCCTCTCTCTCCTATGCGAAGGACGACATGCTCGCTCTTGTCTGCCTATTCAACGCTCCGTTATCGGAGAAGGGGCAGCGGAAGATGAAAGAGAGCGTTCAGCGGATTATCGATGAAGTGATTGCGCATGACGGTTCTTATTATTTGCCTTATATTGCTTACCCGACGGTCGAGCAGTTCCAGAGCGTCTATCCGAACTACAAAACCTTTTTCGAGCAGAAACGGAAGTATGACGAGGGCGGGCTGTTTATGAACTATTTTTACGAAAATTATGGGTCTGAACCGTTGAGAGAGGAGGCCGCACCTTGAACATGAACGTCAAATGGCTCATTAGGTCGCAAAGCGTCGTTACGTTAGCGGCGGGCATGATCTATCCTTATTATTTGTTGTTTCTCAAAAACTTAGGCAACAGCTATTCGAAATATGGCTTAGCGTTCGCCGTATTCACGATCAGCTCGGCTGCCGTATCCACTTGGTTGGGGCCGAGGCTAGACAAGCATGGCACGCGCATTCTTGTCGCCAGCTCGCTTGGTATGATGGTTTCCATGCTGGCATTCCCATGGACAAGCTCTTACATGCTCGTGCTGCTGCTGCAGCTTATTATGGGAACTTGCAATGCGATGCAGCGGATGAGCGAACGGCTGCTGCTCGCCGAGGGCACGGAGTCCGGTTCTAGAGGGATAACGATTGGCTCATATCACTTCTGGACGTCGGTTGCCTCAGGCTTTGCCGTAATTCTAGGCGGCTTGCTGATCGATTGGCTGACGATCAACGCTTTGTTCTATATGAGCGCTCTGCTGTACGGGGTTAGTGCTTGGGTCGTATGGCGGGCAAGGGCAAGCGGTCCGAGCCGCAGCCGCAAGACACCGAAGCCGAAGAGAACCGATGGCGGGCTACCCATGCCGGAGTAGTCGAAGAGCAAGCATTTTTAATTGTCTTTTTGCACCAAAGCCCAATTGGACGTTCGTTTCGCCGCATACTGTGCTATAATAGTTCGAGATAAAGTGATCATGTAGTGAAGGACGGGATTATAGAAATGATTAGTACAAGTGGCATTACGCTTCGTTACGGGAAGCGTCCGCTTTTTGAAGATGTAAGCATCAAGTTCACGCCAGGCAACTGTTACGGCTTGATCGGCGCCAACGGCGCAGGTAAATCGACGTTTCTCAAAATATTGTCCGGCGAAGTTGAGCAGTCAAGCGGAGAAGTTCATATAACACCAGGCGAGAGACTCGCCGTATTGAAGCAGAACCATTATGAATACGATGGGTTTGCTGTGCTTGAGACCGTTATTATGGGTTACAAGAAGCTGTATGAGGTTATGAAAGAAAAGGATACGCTGTATGCGAAAGCCGACTTTACGGATGAAGACGGCATGCGCGCAGGCGAGCTGGAAGCCGAATTCGCTGACATGAACGGCTGGGAAGCCGAGTCCGAAGCGGCTGAGATGCTGAACGGCCTTGGCATCACGCCGGATATGCACAGCAAGATGATGAGCGAGCTTGACGGTAACGAGAAGGTTCGCGTATTGCTGGCGCAAGCATTGTTCGGCGCGCCGAACATCCTGCTTCTCGATGAGCCTACCAACCATTTGGACATCGAATCGATTCGTTGGCTCGAGGACTTCTTGGGCGACTACAAAGGTACTGTTATCGTAGTCAGCCATGACAGGCATTTCCTGAATACGGTATGTACGCATATCGCAGACATCGACTTTGGCAAGATCCAGATGTACGTGGGCAACTACGACTTCTGGTACGAGTCCAGCCAATTGGCGCTTCAATTGATGCGCGGCGAGAACAAGAAGAAGGAAGACAAGATCAAAGAACTGCAAGCGTTCATTCAACGTTTCAGCGCGAACAAGTCGAAGGCGAAGCAAGCGACGTCGCGTCAGAAGCTGCTTGAGAAAATTACGCTCGACGACATTCGTCCGTCGAACCGTAAATATCCGTTCATCCTGTTCAAAGGCGAGCGTGAAGCGGGCAAGCAACTCTTGCTCGTTGACGGCTTGACGAAGACGATTGACGGCGAGAAGCTGATCGACAATCTGACGATTGCGATCAACAAAGGCGACAAGGTTGCTTTCGTCGGTCCGAACGGCTTGCCGAAGACGGTCTTCTTCCAATTGCTAACTGGCGAGCTTGAGCCCGATGCGGGCAGCTACTCGTGGGGCGTTACGACGACTCGCGCTTACTTCCCTAAGGACAACTCGGCTTACTTCGACGGAGTAGACATGAACCTTGTGGAATGGCTTCGCCAATATTCTAAGGATCCGGATGAGACGTTCCTCCGCGGCTTCCTTGGCCGCATGCTCTTCTCCGGCGACGACGCGATGAAGAAAGCAAGCGTATTGTCCGGCGGCGAGAAAGTACGCTGCATGCTGTCGAAGATGATGCTCGAAGGCGCGAACGTGTTCATCATGGATGAGCCGACGAATCACTTGGACCTCGAGTCCATTACAGCGCTCAACAACGGTCTGACAGATACGGATTGTACCGTTCTGTTCACCTCGCATGACCATCAGTTCGTACAGACGATTGCGAACCGTATTATCGAATTCACGCCGAACGGCGTGATCGACCGTATGACGACATACGACGAATACCTTGAGAATCCTGAGATTAAAGCGATTCGCGAGCGTATGTACTCGGTACAATAAATAACAAGAAGCGCCGCTCAGAGAGGTTCACCTCTTCGAGCGGCGCTTTTTTTTTTGCTATTTCAACGCAAGCTGACGTCCTTTGCCATAAGGGATACACATAGGCGTGCCGAATATCGGATCGGCAGCTACCTGGCATTTCAGCTCGAAGACGTCTTGAATGAGCTGCTCATTCATAATCGCTTCTGGCTCGCCTTGAGCATGGATGCCGCCGTCTTTGACGGCAACGATATGATGCGCGTAGCGACAGGCGAGGTTAATGTCGTGCAGCACCATGACAATCGTCCGTTGTTCCCGTTCGTTTAGGTCAAACAATAGATCCAATATTTCGATTTGATGTGTCATGTCGAGGTAAGTCGTCGGCTCGTCCAGCAATATCGTTTGCGTGTTCTGCGCGAGTGTCATCGCAATCCATGCTCGCTGCCGCTGGCCGCCAGAGAGCGAGTCGACGGAGCGTGATGAGAACTCTTCCATATGCGTCTCATCTAGCGCTCGCTTGACTAGCTTCTCATCCTCGTGGGACCATTGCTGCAGCCAGCTCTGATAAGGATAACGGCCTTGCTTCACAAGCTGATGGACCGTAAGCCCCTCAGGGGCAATCGGCCCTTGGGGCAGGATGGCTAGGCGCCTTGCAACCTCCTTACTCGAGAGCTTGGCGATTTCGCTGCCGTCAAGCAATATAGCACCGCCTTGCGGTTTGAGCAGCCTTGCGAGCGAGCGGAGGAGCGTTGATTTGCCGCAGCCGTTGCTGCCGATGAATACCGTGATTTTGCCTTTAGGAATAACGAGATCGAGCTCGCTGAATATTGGTTTTTGACCGTAGGTTAACGTTAGGTTTTTGGCTTGTATGGCGGTCATGAGACTCACTTCCCTTTCTTGATGTGAACGTCGATTAAGCTCTGTTGCGATGTCGGTACAATAAGTAAATGAAGAACGGTGCGCCCACGGCAGCCGTAAATACGCCAGCCGGAATATCGAGCGGAATGAAAGCCGTTCGCGCGACAAGGTCCGATAGCAACAAGACAAGCGAGCCGATGAGACCAGAGACAGGAATGACTCCGCCATACGCAGGACCTACGAGTTTGCGCGCAATATGGGGCGCCATAAGTCCGATGAAGTTAATAGCGCCCCCGATAGCTACTGCCGCTGCGGCTAGCGCAACGCTAATAATTAGCAATACAGTCCGTTTGGCATTAACCCGGCTGCCAAGGCTTGTTGCGACTTCATCCCCAAGCTCCTGCACGTTGAGATGCCTTGCATACAGCAGTGCTATAGGGAGCAGAACGACGAGCCAAGGAAGAAGCGTCATGACATCTCTCTCCCAAGATACGCCGTATATGCTGCCAGTCATGAAAGTGAACGCCTTAACGGCAACTGCGGTCGGCGTGAATGATGCGGTGAGGATAAGCATGTACGTAAGCGCCGATAGCGCGGTAGCCATACCGATGCCGATTAGAACGAGCCTCATAGGCGTAATGCCTTTGCGATAGGCGAATAGATAAATGAGAAAAGCGGTCGCGAACGCGCCTGCCATCGCGCTTAGCGGCATAAACCGAATGCTCACATGCGAGAAATATAAGATGAAGACGACGGTGCCTAGCGATGCGCCTCCGGAAATACCGATAACATCCGGCGAGGTTAGCGGATTGCGCACAATGCCCTGAAGCAGTGCCCCGGCTACCGCAAGCGCAGATCCGACCAATACGGCTATAATAACCCGTGGCAATCGCAGCGATAAAATGATCATTGAATTCGTGTCATCGCCGATTCCAAATATCGTCCGAATGACTTCCAGCGGACTGATAAAGAGGCTTCCAAGCCCGGTGCAGATGACGATAGCCGCTAGATTGGCGATGATGAGCATGCCGATGACGAAGACTGTTCGGCGGTTGATTTGGTAAGACATGATACGGTTCCTAATGGTTAACCATGGGTTCATATTAAGAGCGCCCCCCTCTTCTAGCGATGTACACAAAGAAAGGGATACCGAGTATGGCGGTCATAACGCCGACGGGAACTTCCTTCGGAAAAGCGATATAACGAGAGCCAATGTCGGCTGCCAGCAGCAGAATGCCGCCATAAACCGCGCTATATGGGATCATCCATTTATAATCGATGCCGACCATGTAACGAACCAAATGCGGGATGATAATTCCGATGAAGGCAATCGGTCCAGCCATTGAGACGGAACCGCCTGCCAGCAATACGACAAGAATGCCCGCAATCAATTTGATGTAAATGGTTTTCTGACCAAGTCCTACGGCCACATCGTCGCCAAGCGCGAGCACATTCATATGTCTGGCTAAAATAAAAGCACCGATTAGCGCAAGCACCATGAATGGCGCTGCTGCTTGATAGATAGAGATGCTTCGGTCCGCAACGGAGCCGACGAACCAATAAAGCACTTGGTCGAACGTTTGACCGCCGGTAAGCAGTACGCCCATGGACAAGGAAGAGAAGAAAGCGGTGATAGCCGAGCCTGCGAGCGTAATCTTAAGCGGAGTCAGTCCGTCGTTGCCGATCGAGCCTAGAATGTATACGAGGGCGGCAGTAACCGCTGCACCGATGAACGCAAGCGAAGCAAAGGTTGAGAAGCCGCTTACGCCAAAGAAAGCGGAGCCGGTTACGATGAAGAAGGCTGCTCCGGCATTAATGCCGAAGATGCTCGGCGAAGCAAGCGGGTTGCGCGTAATGCCTTGCATTAAAGCGCCGGCTACGGCTAAGCTTGCGCCGACCGTCGCTGCGATTAGCGCTCTCGGCATTCTAGCCGTCTGAATGATGAGATGCTGTTGTGACGCTGCATCATACGATATGTACGAATCAATAATCGTTTGCGGTTTAATATTGACCACTCCGAAAGCGATGCTGCAGATGAAGCAAGCCGCGAGGATGAGAAGGCCCAACAGTAGGCCGGCAAACTTGGCTGTTCGTGTTGTTAATAGCGTGTCCATAATTTCCTCTTTCCTTGATGTTTACAATGCGAATTAGGATACTAGGTCATTTTAGGGGATCGATATGGCTCTGTCAATGAATCTGAAAATCATTATCAATTAATCGTTGACATCCTTGGACGACCTTGGTATAGTTCGTGAAGTGCAACTTGAGAATGATTTTCAAAAACGAAAGGGAGTTGGAATTTTATGTTACGGTTATTGAAGGGAAAATTGACATGGACTGCCGTTACGGCATTGCTAGCATTGGCAGTTATCGTATCAGGCTGCGGTCAGTCCGCTAACAATAATGCAAACGGAGCAGGTTCGGAGCAATCCGGTGAGAGCCAGCCGGCTGATGTACGAAAAGTTACTCACGCAATGGGCGAAACGGAAATCAAAGGAAATCCAGTTCGTATAGTCGTGCTTACGAATGAGGGCACGGAAGCTCTTCTTTCGCTTGGCATTAAGCCGGTTGGGGCGGTAAAATCTTGGACAGGCGAGCCGTGGTATGATCATATCAAAGCGGATATGGAAGGCGTAACGGTTGTCGGCGAAGAGAGCCAGCCTAACCTGGAATTGATTGCAGGTCTGAAGCCGGATCTTATTATCGGCAACAAATTGCGTCAAGAGGAAGTATATGACCAACTGAAGGCAATTGCACCGACCGTATTTTCCGAGACGCTTCGCGGCGCTTGGCAGGACAACTTCAAGCTTTATGCAGAGGCGGTTGGCAAGTCGGAGGAAGGCAACAAAATTATCGCTGAATACGACGCTCGTACGGCGGATTTCAAAGGAAAAGCCGGCGACAAGCTAAATCAAAAAGTATCCGTTGTTCGATTCATGGCAGGTAAAACGCGTATTTATTTGGGAGATACGTTTACAGGACTTGCGTTCAGCAAGCTCGGCATAACTCGTCCCGACAGCCAAATGGGCTATAAGGATACGTTCGTAGAGGAAATTACGAAGGAACGCATTCCGGAAGTAGATGCCGATATGCTATTCTACTTCACGTATGAGACGGGCGACGGCAAAGGAACGCAAATGGAAGAAGAGATGTTGAAGGATCCGCTCTGGCAAAGCCTTAACGTCGTGAAAAACAATAAAGCGATTCAAGTGAACGATGCGATCTGGAATACGGCTGGCGGCGTAATTGCAGCTAACTTGATGCTGGATGAGCTATACGATATTTACGAAATCGCGAAATAAATGCATAAGTACGTAGAAACAGCCGGGCTATCAAAGCTTCGGCTGTTTTTTTTTATTGTTTAGTCCATAAGCTGCTTCAGCTTGCTCTCCGTCGTGGATTCGAGAGCGGGGGTGTAGACGCTGCAGCGCAGGTCGGCGCTGCCGTGCACTTGGAGCGAGGTGAGATGGAACAGCATCTTGCCGGCTTTGGCATGGCGGAATTGAAGCAGCACTTCCGGTGCGGAGCTAACTCGGCTTTGCTCCCATAGCGCATTGAAATTCGGATGAATCGCACTCATCTCCTCAAGGAATTGCTCATACCACTCATCTTCAAAATATTGCCCGTAGTACGCACGGAAGATAGCGAGGTAGCCGCTAACGAATTGTTCCCAATTGACCGCCAGCCGCTCAAACTCCTTGCGGGTGAACAATAGTCTGATCATATTGCGCTGATCGGGCGGGATCTGATCGAAGTCCAAGAAGACATGGGAGGCCGCTTCGTTCCAGCCGACGATCTGGCAATGTCTGTCCGATATAATCGTAGGACAATAACGAAGCTCACGCAGCATGTATTGTAAGGGAGCACTAAGCTCCGGCTGAGGCAGTTCGTCCTGCTTGAAGGAGGTCGCGCCTGGTCCAGCATCAAGCGCCAGCGCGTACAAATATTTGCGCTCATCGACCGTTAGCTGCAGAGCAGCCGCAATGGCGTCTAAGACCGAGCTTGATACTTTGATATCACGTCCTTGCTCCAGCCATGTATACCAGGTAGAGCTGACGCCTGCCAGCTGAGCGACCTCTTCCCTGCGAAGACCAGGCGTTCTGCGTCGAGTACCGGCGGGCAGGCCAACAGCTTCGGGCTGCAGCTTCGCCCGCTGTGTTTTGAGAAATAGGGACAGTACTTGCAGTCTTGTAGAATGATTCACGGCTGGCTTCATCCTTCATTATCATTATCATTATCATTATCATTATCGTGGTACTGATTATACTATAATAAATGACAACTTGTAATAGGATAACTTCTATGACATGATAACCTCCATAATCGTTATTCGAGGAGGAACTAGGATGGAGAGAGTTGTAGTGACGGGGATGGGCATCGTATCGCCGCTTGGCAATGACGTTGACAGCTATTGGAGCGAATTGATCAAAGGCGCTTCCGGTATTACGCATATCGATCAATTCGATACGGCAAGGTTCAAGTCCAAAATAGCAGGAGCAGTGAGAGACTTCGATCCGGATAGCCTATTCGGGCGCAAGGAAGCGCGCCGCATGGACCGGTTTACGCAATATGCCCTTGCTGCGGCAGATCAAGCGCTTCTTAACGCCGGAATTCAGCTGGAAGGGATTGATCTCGAACGAATGGGCGTCTATGTGGGATCAGGTATTGGCGGAATCCAGACGCTGATTGAGCAGGACGGCGTCCTTCGCGAACGCGGGCCGGAGCGGGTAAGTCCGACGCTTGTGCCAATGATGATTTCGAATATGGCTGCCGCAATGATCAGCATTAAGTATGGCGCGCTCGGCCCGACGATGTCACCGGTAACGGCATGCTCGATAGGCAATACGGCCATCGGCGAAGCGTTTCGGCTCATCAAGGGAGGATATGCAGACGTGATGTTCGCTGGAGGCGCAGAGGCGGCTATATCGGAAATATCGCTAGCGAGCTTCGGCAATGCCACTTCGCTATCGACGAGGAACGAGGAACCGCAACGAGCAAGCCGACCTTTCGATGCCGGTAGAGACGGCTTTGTCATGGCAGAGGGCGCAGGCATCCTTGTACTCGAGTCTTTATCGCATGCTCTAAGGAGAAATGCACCTATTGTAGCGGAAGTCATTGGTTATGGCGCAAGCTCCGACGCTTATCATATGGTCGCGACTCATCCTGAAGGCAGAGGCGCTTATCTTGCCATGAAAGCGGCGCTTCAGGATGCAGGGATTAAACCGGAGGAAGTGGATGTTATCAATGCCCATGCAACAAGCACCGAGATTGGCGATAAGTCGGAAACGGTTGCGATTAAGAGGCTGTTCGGCGAGTACGCCAAGCAAGTGCCGATAACGGCAGGCAAATCGATGACCGGTCATATGCTGGGTGCCGCGGGCGGTGCGGAAGCGATCTCCTTGGCGATGAGCCTTCGAACCGGCATTATTCCGCCGACGATTAATCAGGAGCAGCCCGATACGGAATGCGATTTGGATTTCGTGCCGAACGATGCACGTCACGCCGATTTACACATTGGGATGTCCAATTCATTCGGCTTCGGTGGACACAACGCTGTTATTTTGCTGAAGAAATATAGAGATTAATCGTTGGGGATAGATGACATTTACGCTTGGATAAGGTCAAAAAACTTGGCGGCATGCATAAATGTATGCACCTGGTAAACACTGTTTCTCTAGACCCAAATCGAATTGCTCGGGTATGATACCAGTATGTTAATATAGGGTGCGATCTGGTGGCGGCGGTAACGGCTGATGAAACAGTGGGAGGGCATGCTTTGACGGGGTACGATGATATTAAGCAGGGCGAGAAGGGCGCTTGGGTCAGCATCGGTGCTTATCTGGTTCTATCCGCGCTCAAGCTCGGAGCTGGGTATTGGTTCGCATCGGGCGCTCTCGTTGCGGACGGTTACAACAACTTAACCGACATCGTAGCGTCGGCTGCGGTGTTGATCGGACTTCGGATTTCGCAGAAGCCGCCGGACAAGGATCATCCGTACGGCCACTTTCGGGCGGAGACGATTGCAGCGCTGATCGCGTCCTTCATTATGGCTACGGTAGGCTTACAAGTGCTGATCGATGCGGTGAAATCATTGTTTGGAGCGGAGAAGCATATACCAAACTTGATCACAGCATGGGTGGCGTTATTCGCGGCAGCCTGCATGGGCGGTGTGTACATGTACAATCGCAAGCTCGCGCTGCGTATCAACAATCAGGCGTTGTTAGCAGCAGCAAAAGATAATTTATCCGATGCGCTTGTCAGTATCGGCGCTGCGATAGGCATTATTGGAGCGCAGTTCGGTCTGCCATGGCTTGATACTGTAGCGGCAATCGCGGTAGGCATCATCATCTGCAAGACGGCTTGGGAAATTTTCTACAGCTCGACGCATGCGCTTACTGACGGCTTCGATGCGAAGGAGCTGATTACGCTTCGATCGATGGTTGCCGGGACGAAAGGGGTCAAGTCGATCAAAGATATAAAAGCCCGCGTGCACGGAAGCAATGTGCTGATTGATGTGATCGTACAGGTTGATCCCGGATTATCATTGATTGAGAGCCATCGCATTAGCGACGAGATCGAGAAGAGGATGGGCAAGAAGCACAATATTATGAGCGTTCATGTCCATGTCGAGCCGATGGACGAATAAAGAAAGAGCTGTATCCTTGCCATTCATGCAAGGATACAGCTCTTTCTATTGTTAACGGCTATGCTAGCTGCCGCTGCTGATTGACTCCTGATTGTCGGCTGCTGCGCGCTTCTTACTGCGATGTCTGCGAATAAGCAGGAAGATGATGATAAGCGGAACGCCGACGAGGAAAATATAAAGCGAGACGTCCTTGACCATATGCTCCGCGGCACGGCCGTAGAAATAGAACAAACAGCCGACAATATAAAACTTAAGACCGCGGCCAATTGCAGCATAGCCGATCAGCCTCCATAAAGGGAAATTCAAGCATCCGGATAGGATGGTGAATACTTTGAAAGGAATTGGCGTGAACGAACCGATCAGAATAGCAGCCTCGCCGTTTTTTTGAAACCGGTCGGTTGCCGCGTCGATCCATTCTTTTTTGAGAAATTTGTAGAGGACGGATTTCCCCATTACTTTGCCTAGATAATATCCGACAGGCGTACCGATGAGGCAGGCGATATAACCGACCGTGGCAAGCCAAAGCGCGGTAGCGGGATTCATAAGACTAAGGGTTACTTGCAAGAAAAATGCGGGTATCGGAAAGATGACTGCATCGAGGAAAGCATGAACGGCTAATCCCCAAGGACCGAAGTCGGCCAAAAAATCGACAATGTTCTGAAACATTAACAGGCTCCTTTACCGTTAGCGGACCTGCACATAAAGCTAGCTTAACAATGAAATGGCTAAGACTGAAATAAGGACTTTATATGCTTAATCATAGTATGAGTTGGCTTGGATATTCCATTGCTTGATAAGAATTTCACACGGCATAAGCCATAAGTCATGCATACAGTTTCATTATAGCACACAAACCTAGGTATAAAGTAAACAGCTGTTCAATGCGCGCCACCCGAGGCCGGTGGTCATAGCAATACGGCTTAGAGCGCTTCAGGTTTCATAAAAATAGGAGCCGGACCATGTGGTCTCAGCTCCTAAAGTTATATTCGCTATCTACCGCTACTCTCTCGTCTGTCTGCGCGATACGCCGCTCTGCTGCGCCGCTTGGATGACGCGGCGGCGAACCTCCTCGACGACACGGCCGTTGAATACGCTTGGCACGATGTACATTTTATTAAGCTCATCGTCGCTTATGACAGAAGCAATCGCTTCCGCCGCCGCAACCTTCATCGCCTCATTAATGACGGTAGCGCGGCTGTCAAGCGCGCCGCGGAAAATGCCGGGGAAGCACAATACGTTGTTGATCTGATTCGGATAATCCGAGCGGCCCGTAGCGAATACAGCCACAATATCTTCCGCGAGCTCAGGACGAATCTCGGGTTCCGGGTTAGCCATGGCGAATACGATCGGTTGCGGCGCCATCGTCTCGATATGCTCTCTCGTAAGAATGCCGCCCGCCGATACGCCAATGAATACGTCAGCGCCTGCGAGCGCCTCCGCCAATCCGCCGCTGCGGCGCTCTTGATTCGTGTTGTCCGCATACCATTGCCACATCGGATTGTCGTAGCTGCGATCGGCCGTCAGGATGCCTTCTCGGTCTACGCCTACGATATGGTTCGCCCCGCCGGCAAGCAGCATCTTCGTGCAGGCTGTGCCCGCAGCGCCGATGCCGCAGACGACGATCCGTGCTTCGCCTAAGGTTCGCTCCGTCAGCTTAAGAGCGTTCAGCAGGCCGGCGTAGAGCACGACGGCCGTGCCATGCTGATCGTCATGAAATACCGGAATGTCGAGCTCCTCGCGCAGACGCCGCTCGATCTCGAAGCAGCGCGGCGCGGATATGTCCTCGAGGTTAATGCCGCCAAAGCCCGGCGCGAGATGCTTGACCGCCGCAATAATCTGCTCCGTATCCTGCGTGTCCAAGCAGATCGGAAAGGCGTCAACATCCGCGAATTGCTTGAACAGCATCGCCTTGCCTTCCATGACCGGCATTGCCGCATAGGGCCCGATATTCCCGAGGCCAAGCACGGCGCTGCCGTCGGAGACGACTGCTACGGTGTTTCGTTTAATGGTCAGCGTATAAGCTTTGGAAGGTTCTTCATAAATGGCTTGGCATACTCTGGCGACCTCCGGAGTATAGACGCGCGACAAGTCGTCGCGATTCTGAATGGGGGTTTTCGGTTGAATAGCTATTTTGCCGCCTAGATGGAGCAGAAACGTCCGGTCGGAAATATGAACAAGCTTTATACCGGGAAGTGACCCCAGCGCTTCAGTTAGGCGCTCCGCTGCGCCGTGCTCGGCAATCTTCACCGTAAGATCGCGAATGCTCTTATTTTTGTCTGTATGTATGACGTCAATGGCGATAATATCGCCTTTCGCTTGTTCTATGGCTGTAGCCGCACGGCCGAATTGAGCCGCATTGGTATCAATCTCGAGTCTTAAAATAATCGTCTTGCCGTCTGCCATCTGTGACTTCATCCTGCAACAGCTCCCTTCTTCAGTTATACTATGCATTTAACCAGATAGTATTTATGCTAACCATGTCTCGCCGAAATAAAAAAAAGCCGTTACTGCATTAATTGCAGTACGGCTCTCGGACAGCTCTTCGGATCGTATTGTTGATTGCGCTTCGTTAGCAGGCTGTCACGGAATTGTCCTGACGCGTAAGGCTCATGGATCAGCTTGAACCAGCGGTCTACCGTATCGTTGGAATCAAGCATTTCGCCGAAGCCATTGCTTATAAAGTATTCGCAATTCTCTTCTTCCTGGCCTGGAATCGGTTCGTAGAACAGCATCGGAATGCCTTTGCTCATGCCTTCCGTACAGGTCATCCCGCCCGGCTTCGTCACGAGCAGATCGGAGGCGTCCATAAGCTTGTTCACCTCGCGGGTGAATCCCATGATGCGGACGTTCGGATGCTGGAACAGCGGGTCCGCCTGCATTTTTTCCTTCATCTTCTCGTTAGATCCGACGCAAAAAATAAGCTGGGTCGTTTCACGCCATTTGGTCATATATTCAAGCGCGTTATCCTCGTACATTATGCCCCAGCCGCCGCCCATAATGAGCACGGTAGGCATCGCCTTCAAGTCGAATTGCTTTCGAACTTCAGCCTTCTCATATGTATGCCAAAAGTTAGGGTGAACGGGGATGCCCGTAACTTCTACTTGGTCTATGGATATGCCTTTATCAACCAACAGCTGCTTTACTTGCTGCGTAGATACAAGGTATTTGTTTACTTCCTGATTAACCCAAGAGCCGTGCGCGTCGTAATCGGTAATGACCGTAAGCAGCTTTATGTCGAGTCCGAGCCGCTTGAGGCGAGCGACTACCGAGTTGGGAACGGGATGGGTACATACGATAACGTCTGGCTTAAGCTGCGATATGACTTGGGAAGTCTGGGTATAAAACACACGATGAAGAGCGAGCTGCGTTAATCGATTCAGTGACTTCTTATAACCGCTGCGATACATAAGACCGACCATCTTAGGCTGCTTGCTGACGGTTTTCCGATAGGCGGAGACAATCAAAGGGCCAATCACTGGATTCAAAAATTTGCCAAGCTCAATGACGCGTGTCTGAACATCCGGGCTGAGCTGCTTTAACCCGGTTGCAAGCGCGTATGCTGCTTGCGTATGGCCGGAGCCGAAGCCTTCTGAGAGCAGCAGCACTCTTTTCTTACGCATACATGTCACCTTCTTTTCTATTTCCATATTACGATGCAAGCGCTGTTAACACAAGTTTTATCCGGTCAGGCTTGCTAATATTATGGACAATAAACTATCCTTAATGGCATACGCAAGCAAGGTCAAGCTGACTAATCGGCCTAATAGGCGAATGCTTACGAAGTGTGTTTGCTCCGCAATACAGTTAAGGAGGAGTATAATGATGGAAACGATAAATCGCAATGAGCCAGGTTTCAAGATTGGAGATGTTGTACGCGCAGAAGTACGGACGGGTCAATATGCCTGCGAGCTGATGGAGCTGAGCGGTCCGCGTGCGCTTGTGAAGGTGCTGGCGGTATTGAAGCATCCGGAGCAGGGAGATCTGCATAACCCGTACAATCCCGACGTGCCGATGTTTCACGAGCGCCGCGCGCTTAGTTATACAGAGAAAACAAATGTATTGCTTCGTGACTTGAATAAATATAACGGCCAAGTCCCCGATTACAAGCAATCATTGCTTGCTGCGGCTGAAGCCGAGATCGCGGGTCTTGACCGTTTGCAGCGTTGGGCCGCCAAAGGCTTGGAGCAATTGATTCAATTGAAGCAGGATTATGATAAGTAAGAATGATAGCATCGTTACGTCGTTCTACATTATATCGTAAAAATCGGCTACATATTTATAAAGATTGTTTTAAGCAAATCGCGATAGACAACTTGGAAGCCAAGTCCTTCAGTCAATGCGGCTAGCGGTACATAAGTCTTGCCAGTGCCGTTATTCTTGTAGATAAATGCGGGATCGGCGTTAAGCTTAATCGACTGGCCGTTCACCTTGATCGACGTTGCGCCGATCTGAATGTCGACCGTTCGTTCCGCAAGCTTGATCGTAGCGATCTGCCCCTTGGCGTTCCAGTCGAGCTTAGCGCCGAAGCCGTCGATAATATCTCGCAGGGCAACGTAGGTGCGTCCCTTAATGAGCAGAGGCGGATTCGATGTCGAGAGCTCCGTGCCTTTGACAATGATCGATAGCGGTACACCGGCTGCTCTTGGCTTCACTGTTCGATAATCGCCCCAGATCGTGCTGGTGAATGCTTTGCCGATAACGGAGTAGCCAAGTCGGTTCGGGTGAATGTCGCCTTTGGCAATAGCGGTAAGTCCGAGCTCATTGCCTGCAAAGCCGTCCGCTATGCCAGCGATCTTGATTTGCAAGCCTTCCTTGGCTAGAAGCTCGGCCGTGCCGGCCAATATGTCCTTAATTTCCTTAACACCTTCTAGAAGAATCTGTCGTATTTCTTCATCGAACTTGGTGATCGTTGTATTGCCAATCTTGTACGGAGTCGGAACAGGCAAGTATTGATCGGCTATAACGATTTGCGCATTCGGATTTAGCTTGTGGACGAGGCGGAGCGTTGCAAGCAGATCGGTTTTATAATTATCCAGTACGATCTTCAGCTCAGCAGATACCGCGTCTTTCCCTTCTTTCCGAACGACAGTCAAGAAGTCGTTGCCGCCGATCGTCATAATGACAAGGTCAGCCTGCGTCAGCGATTCGCGGAGCTGCTTCGTTCCTGCGAAGAGCAGGTCGACCCTTGGATCTGGCAAGCCCTCTTGCATATTGCTTGCCATGACGCTGTCTGCCCCGCCGGCAGCAGCTTCAAGCCATTTCTTGAGTCCATTAGTTTTGAGTCCGATGACGCCGTAATTGGCGACTTCGCTGCGTAAGCCATGAAACAATGCTTGCTCGTATACATGCTCGACGAAACCGTACGGGACTGACTTTTCTGTGAATCCGAGCTCGTATCCCGCCGTTAATGAGTCGCCTATCGCAACGATTTTATACTCGTTAACCGAGGAGGACGAGCTGCCTTCCGCCGCTTGTGCGGGTACTGCCGTTCCCGGTGAAGTAGCAGCAATAATGACGGCCAGCATCACCGCTGCGAGCAGAGCCAGCTTCATATTGCGCGAATGATTCCTTAATTTGCTATACAAAAAATCCACGTCCTTTTGCTAATATGATATGGAGAAGCTTGTCCGCGAAAGCAGGCAACTCCCCCTGGTGGTAAACAACTCTTATCACAATCATAAAAATATTAAATTGATTCCGTTTTGGCCTGATGTTAAAATAATATAATAATCGCGTAATGGCGGTATACGGCCCGGGATATGGTCAACATTAAACGGAGGCGCCAGGATAAGAGTCGCAAAGCCGTTTAACAAGGATGGCAAGGAGCAAGCCGATGCGCTTCGCTGACTACCATTCTATGATAAAACAAGCCAAAAATGAAGCCAACCGCGTCTTCATTCGAGCTTTTTTTTCATCTTCCTAAGTGAGAAACGAACATGCTTACCCAAAAATCTTCTGATAGAGAGGTTGCGCACAATGAAAGAACGTATTTTGGGATTGCCGCCTAAGCAGGGTCTTTATGATCCGCAATTTGAGAAAGACGCCTGCGGCATGGGCTTTGTGGCCAACATCAAGGGGAAAAAATCGCATAAAATCATTCGCCAGGCGCTGACGCTGCTCGAGAACATGGAGCATCGCGGCGGACAAGGCAGCGAGCCTAACACAGGTGACGGAGCAGGTATTCTGCTTCAAATCCCGCATGCTTTCTTCTCGAACGAGATGAAGAAGCAAGAGATTGAACTGCCTGAAGAGGGACAATACGCGGTAGGCATGATCTTCATGCCTCAGAACGAGACTGCGCGCAATGCGATTGAGCGCGAGCTGGAATCGATCGTAGCGGAGGAAGGCCAGCCGCTTATCGGATGGCGTACCGTTCCTACGAACGACTCGAAGCTTGGCGAATCGGCACTGGCTGTTAAGCCTTACGTTCGCCAAATCTTCATCGGCAAGAGCGAGGAGCTTCAAGGTAAGGAAGTTCTTGCATTCGAACGCAAGCTGTATGTAATCCGCAAACGCGCGGAGCTTGCTATTCGTTTTGCCGGCAAAGAAGGCGGGAATATGTTCTACTTCTCCAGCCTTTCCTCCAGAAAAATCGTATACAAAGGAATGCTTACGACGGAGCAGGTTCGTTCGTTCTATACGGAGCTGGGCGATGAGTCGGTTGTTACGGCAATGGCGCTTGTTCACTCCCGTTTCAGCACGAACACGTTCCCAAGCTGGGAGCGCGCGCATCCATTCCATTATTTAATTCATAACGGCGAGATCAACACGCTGCGCGGCAACGTCAACTGGATGCATGCGCGTCAGACGCTGTTCGCTACCGAATTGTTCGGCGACGATCTCGAGAAGATCAAACCGATCATCAACCCGGATGGCTCCGATACGGCGATGTTCGATAACACGCTTGAATTCCTGCATCTGTCGGGACGCTCGCTTCCGCACGTTGCGATGATGATGGTACCAGAACCTTGGTCCAACCATGAAGGCATGAGCGATGATCGCAAAGCGTTCTACGAATATCACAGCACCCTAATGGAGCCGTGGGACGGACCAGCAGCTATGGGTTTCACTGATGGCGTCCAAATCGGCGCTGTGCTAGACCGTAACGGTCTTCGTCCAGCTCGTTACTATGTAACGAAAGATGATCATATCATTCTAGGTTCCGAGGCGGGAACGGTTGAAATTCCGGCTGAGGATATTTTATACAAAGACCGTCTGCGTCCAGGACGCATGCTGCTTGTCGACACGAAGGAAGGCCGCATCATTTCCGATGAGGAAGTGAAGGCTCAGATCGCTGCCGAGCATCCGTACCGCGATTGGCTCGACGAGCATCTCGTTGATTTGGAAGATCTGCCAGAGGCGCCGGAATTGCCGGAGCCGGATCACGCAACGGTGCAAACGCGCCAGCAAGCATTCGGTTACACATTCGAGGACGTGCGCAAAGTGCTTGAGCCGATGGCTGGAAGCGGCATGGAGCCAATCGCCTCGATGGGCTACGACGCTCCACTAGCAGTGTTGTCGGAACGTCCGCAGCGTCTGTACAACTACTTCAAGCAATTGTTCGCGCAAGTAACGAACCCGCCGATCGACGCGATTCGCGAGGAGATCATTACGGCAACAGGTACGACAATCGGACCTGAGCGCAACTTGCTTAACCCAGAGCCTGAGAGCTGCCGTCACATTAAGCTGGATACGCCGATTCTGTCCAATGAACAGTTCGCGAAGCTCCGCCATGTGCGCCGTCCTGGCTTCAAGTCGATCACGCTTCCGATCTTCTTCCCTGCAAGCGAAGGCGAAGCTGGTCTGCGCGCAGCACTCAAACAAATGTGCGAAGCGGCTGACCGCGTTATCGACAAAGGTCATAATATGCTTATTCTATCCGACCGCGGCGTAGATAAAGAAAATGCAGCTATTCCGGCATTGCTTGCCGTATCGGCGCTGCATCACCACTTGATCCGCCAAGGTACGCGTACGAAGGTTGCTCTATTGCTTGAATCCGGCGAGCCGCGTGAAGTTCATCACTTCGCCTTGCTGCTTGGTTACGGCGTAAGCGCAGTTAACCCGTACCTGGCATTCGAAACGCTTGACGATATGATCCGCCAAGGCATGCTGCGCGGAGTATCGCATGAGAAAGCCGTTAAGAACTTCATTAAAGCAGCGACTAAGGGCGTTGTAAAAATATTGTCCAAAATGGGTATTTCGACGATTCAATCGTACCGCGGCGCTCAAATCTTCGAAGCGCTCGGCTTGAAGGAAGAAGTCATCAACGAATACTTCACGACGACTCCGTCCCGTATCGGCGGCATCGGTCTCGATGTCATTGCCGAAGAGACGCTGAAGCATCACAACCGTGCTTACGCCGAACAAGAAGGCGCTGAGAGAGAGCTTGATTCCGGCGGCGACTATCAATGGCGCAAGGATGGAGAAGACCACTTGTTCAGCCCGCAGACGATCCACACGCTGCAGATGGCATCGCGTGCGAACGACTACAAGCTGTACAAGAAGTTCTCCGCGCTTATTCAAGGCGAAGACAAGAAACATCTGACGCTTCGTTCGCTGCTTCAATTCAAGGGCGGCCGCCAAGCGGTTGCGCTGGATGAGGTTGAATCGGTTGAATCGATCGTGAAACGTTTCAAGACGGGCGCGATGTCGTTCGGCTCGATCAGCAAGGAAGCGCATGAAAGCCTCGCAATCGCGATGAACCGTCTCGGCGGCAAGTCGAATACGGGCGAGGGCGGCGAAGATCCGGCGCGCTTCATTCCGGACGCGAACGGCGATTCCCGCCGCAGCGCGATCAAGCAAGTCGCATCGGGACGTTTCGGCGTAACAAGCAACTACTTGGTTAATGCCGATGAGATTCAAATCAAGATGGCCCAAGGCGCTAAGCCGGGTGAAGGCGGACAATTGCCAGGCCTCAAAGTATATCCATGGGTTGCCGAGGTTCGCGGCTCTACGCCGGGCGTAGGTCTGATCTCGCCTCCTCCGCATCACGATATTTATTCGATTGAGGATTTGGCTGAGCTGATCCACGATCTGAAGAACGCTAACCCGCGCGCTCGCATTAACGTGAAGCTCGTATCCGAAGTTGGCGTAGGCACAATCGCAGCCGGCGTTGCCAAAGGCCGCGCAGACGTAATTATGGTCAGCGGCTATGACGGCGGTACAGGCGCATCGCCAATGGGCTCGATCCGCCACGCGGGTCTGCCTTGGGAGCTTGGTCTTGCTGAGACGCATCAGACGCTTATGCTCAACAACTTGCGCGACCGCGTAACCGTTGAGACAGACGGCAAAATGATGACGGGCCGCGACGTAGCGATCGCTGTATTGCTCGGCGCTGAAGAGTACGGCTTCTCGACGGCTCCGCTTATCGTACTTGGATGCGTCATGATGCGCGTATGTCAGCTTGATACTTGCCCAGTCGGCGTAGCGACGCAAAATCCTGAGCTTCGCAAGAAGTTCATGGGCGATCCTAGCCATGTGGTTAACTACTTGCGCTTCATCGCGGAAGAGCTTCGCGAGATTATGGCTGAGCTTGGGTTCCGCACCATCCAAGAGATGGTTGGACGCGTTGAGCTATTGGAAACGAAACAATTGCTTGAGCACTACAAAGCGAAAGGCATCGATCTCTCCGGCTTGTTGTATCAGTCCGAAGTTTCGAAAGATGCTGCTCGACACTGTGTACAAGAGCAGAACCACGGACTTGAGCTGTCGCTTGATATGCAGAAGCTGGTGCCTGGCGCACAAGCGGCTCTGGAGAGCGGCGAACGCGTAAGCGGAACGTTCCCGATTCTGAACACGAATCGCGTAGTCGGAACGATTCTGGGCAGCGAGGTAACTCGCCGCTACGGCGCGAAAGGCTTGCCTGAAGATACGATCTCGTACCACTTCGTAGGAACAGCCGGCCAAAGCTTCGGCGCATTCTTGCCGAAGGGCATTACGCTCTCGATCGAAGGCGACTCCAATGACTACGTCGGCAAAGGTCTTTCCGGCGGTAAGGTCATCGTCGCTCCATCGCCGAAGGCGTCCTTCGTTGCCGAAGAGAACGTTATTATCGGCAACACGGCATTATACGGCGGTACAGACGGTCAGGCGTATATCCGCGGTATCGCGGGCGAACGCTTCGCGGTTCGTAACTCCGGTGTCAGCGTCGTCGTTGAAGGCGTTGGCGACCACGGCTGTGAATACATGACAGGCGGACGTGTTGTCATTCTAGGCGCAACGGGCCGTAACTTCGCGGCAGGCATGTCGGGCGGCGTCGCTTATGTATACGATGCAACCGGCGACTTCTACAAGCACTGCAACATCGAGATGGTGCTGCTCGAGCGCGTAGAAGAGGAAGCTGACATTGCTGAGCTTCGCGGCATGATCGAGAAGCATGTCCAGTATACGGATAGTGCTATCGGTGCACGCGTTCTAAGCGACTGGGACGGATCGCTTGCTAAGTTCGTGAAAGTCATTCCGAAGGACTACAAACGTATGCTCGAACAGATCCGCAAGGCCGAAGATACGGGCTTGCAGGGTGAAGCGGCATTGCTTGCTGCATTCGAAGCGAATAAGAAAGAGCTCGCTCGTTCAGGCGGCAAATAAATCGCATAGACAAAGGGACTGCGCCAAAGAAGCTGATAAAGCTTTTTTGGTGGCAGTCCCTTTTTTCTATACAAACAATTTTCAAGTTCGGTTTGCTGCTGAAGAGCTCGCGTTGCAGTTATTGCAACAGAATAGAGTGGAAGAGGCAGAAATAGGCTATGTGGTTGCACTTTTTGCAACTGATTCGTCCTTCACGAAGGGAGTCGGGACCCCAAAACCTATATCTGTTGCAGTTAGTGCAATGAGGATTGATTACTTGGGATGAAATAAGCGAATCTATTGCAGAAACTGCAATGTGGCAACAAACGTTAGTCCGGCAGCTGCTTTTTCGACAAAATGCCCCCAAAATAGAAAAAAGCCGCAACCATTATCCGACAGTCTCCATCTACGGACTGGTTTATAATGGATATATTGCAGCATTAAAGGTCTATTAATAGATGTGGGAGACGATTGTGGCAGTGAGTGACCTAATGAATCAATCCGATGAAGAAATGAACGCAGCATCTACTAAAGTGCTGCTAGAGGTTTCAGAGATACTAGCGGAATTGGGCATTCAAGACGAGAACTGGGCTGAGAGGCATCTAGAAGGTTGAACGTCTCGCTCTGAGGTAGGCAATGAAATGTTTCGTCTCATCTAGCGTGAGCATTCTGCCATCTAAAGTGAGACTGTACTTGCTTAACAACTGCTCGTCCGTCAGTTCAAGTCGATCAACGAAGCTGCGAATCTCTTCCGTCAGAACTTGCTTAGGAATTAACGTCCGTCCAACCAGATAATCGATTGTGACCTCATATAAGTCCGCGAATTTGGCCAACAATTCGTTGCCGACTTCCCTCCGATTTTTCTCATAATGTGATAATGAGGCGCGAGAGATACCGAGCTTAGCTGCGGTCAATTCCTGTGTCCAGTCCCGTACAATTCTCAATTGAGCGATTCGGTCGCCGATATTCATTTCTCTTCCCCCCGAAATGTCTGAATGATCCGCTGTCTGCTACTTATAATACTAATACGTAATCGCACGATTTGCATGCTTTTCTATTGAAAATGACGAAAAAAACATTTCATAGAATAGGAGGAATGCTTTATGTCGCTGCATGACAAAGACAATTCCAGGGCACATATCCGTTTGCGTTTTCAAGAAGGTGTAGAAGCAGAGCTTCGTCTGATGGACAAGCACGGACAGTTGCTGTCGCGCGGAGTAAGCACGGTTGTTCTAATGAACTTAAGTCATGAAGGATTGTGTTTCTCAAGCAAGGTTCAGCTTCCGGTTCAAGAGAATTACATGGTCGATATTCGCATGACGATTAATCAAATTCCAATTGTGCTGCGCGGGACGATTCAGTGGAACAAGAAGGTCCAGGATACATATCTTCATGGCATGTCCTTCCAGTCATCTGGTCTGTTGCGCTCTCTGCTTGTCAGAGTCATGAATCAAGAGCTGCTTGCCCAGCAGCCGCAGCAGTTCAAAATTCATCAATCCTATCAACGGCTCGTTCATCAGAATCATTGGAGACGGGTTCTCGGTCAACCCATACTCGGACAACCTGCGCAGGCAGGGGGACGAGGCTATTGAAAATTATATTGTTGTCAGGAGGCTCGGGCAAGCGTTTGTGGCCTTTGTCCAGCAACACGAGGGCGAAGCAATATTTATCCGTATTGGAGGCGCCTAATGGCGATCTCGAGTCTATGGTGCAGCGGTTATGGCGTCAGCTTGGCGACGCCGGTCTTCAGGAGCATACGAGATTTGCAACAAGCATAGAGCAGATGGAGCTTCTGAAGCGGCAGACAGGCGAGAGGACGCCGCTTATTATAGAGCCGGAGCAACGCGGGACTTTTCCCGCCATTGCGCTGGCTGCTTCGTATCTTTACTCAATCGCAGGTGTCTCGCTCGCCGAGACCGTCATAATTATGCCGGTTGATGCATATGTTGAAAGTGATTTTTTCGAATGGGTCCAGGAGCTTCCGGATCGGCTTCGCGAAAGCGGCTCGCAGCTTATGTTAATCGGGATGGCGCCGAAGTCTGGAAATGAGCAACAGCGGCCACTGGGCAGCGGAATATACGCTTTCTCTCTCGATTATATGATCTCGAAGTTAATCGCGCTGAGTCTTCCTATTCATTACGACGAGTTGTATAAGCAATATTCGAAGCTGCCTAAATCTAGCATCGAGACTGCGTTATTGGAATGCGAGACATCCCGTTCGGTCGTCTACTACAACGGCGTATGGAAAAATCTTCGCTCATGGCGGACGATATCGGAGGAAATCGCGTTTCCTCTGAAGGAGCAGGAGAAGATCGATCGTTCTCATGACCAGTCTCAGCTTATTAATCATCTCGATATTCCCATTCAAATTATCGGTCTAAGCAACCTGCTCGTAGCGGCGAGTCCCGACGGCATTTTAATTGCCGATCGATTGCATAGCAATCAGATCAGTGAGATGCTGCAGGCGATGAATGCAAAACCCAACTATGAGGAAAAGCATTGGGGGCATACGATCATTGTCGATAAGGCGCGTCTAGCGTCAGGAGGGCAGGTCGTGTCCAAGAGAGTTTTCATCGCGGCAGGAGAGAACATGAGCTATCATCTTCATTTTAATAGAAACGAAACGTGGACGATTTTGTCAGGCGAAGGAGTAGCTATTATTGATGAAGAGCTGAGACCGGTCTCAGCGGGCAATGCCGTAACGATACCCGGACGTACCCGTCATAGCCTGCGTGCGATTACCGACCTGGAACTGCTTGAGGTGCAGAGCGGGGCTGAACTGGCCGAAGATGATGTCATTAACTTAGGCATCAAATGGGATGAAATCATAAGTCAATCGAACTTGGTGTAGGAGCAGATTTATGAAAGCTGTAGAGAAGCGTATGGGGCTGCCTGCAATAATAGCGGCTATCGTTGAACGTCAAGGTGAGATCGATGTTACTTGTTATGGGGATGCCATGTTTCCACTGCTGCGCGAGGGTAATATATCAACGTTCTCAAGAGTAAACGAGAAAGATCTTCGACCTGGCGATGTATGCTTATACGCAAGCGTGGATGGGGAGCTGCTCATCGAACGAATCGTTAATGTGGAGAAAGCGGTGAATGCAACACGGTATACTTTTCGAGGTGATACCAGCAAGCTGAGGAGAGCTCCGATCGACTTTACGAGTATTATTGGCCGGTTAAAAGCTATACATCGTGATGGCAGAATAGTCTACGTTTATGGATGGCAAGCGAGATTGCTGGAAGCTGCGGCACTGCAGCTGCCCCTATGGCCCAAACTGGCGAGATTTGCTGCAAAAAGACGATATCGACGAAGAGAGGTAATCTGATCGTAAATTTTACGCTAAAAAGATACATATTGTAGCATGAGGTGGAGGATTGACCCATTATACATATAGACGAGAGGGAGCGATCTAGCCAATGAACCGAATTGATCAGCGTTATTATTGCGTAACATGCGGAGAACTGGTCCCAAGTCCGAAGACTAATGTACAATTCCGAACCGGGTTCTACAGAGTCGTGCATCCGATGTGCTTCTGCACAGCATGCAGTCTGAAAGAAGAGAAGACGGCCAATACGATAAACGCGAAATTCGATCATTATGACTACAAAGTGTTCCTTCGAGCAGATGCCAAGGTTGCCGAGCATTCCGAGCATATCTACTAAGGCGGACGACATTGAAGGCCTTCACTCTACGGAAAGTTGTAGATGAAGGCTTTTTTCATTGTACCAATCATTAACTTCCATTTGTTTCCTATATCATTTATAATGATTAGATTGATTAATTGCAGTACAAAGGAGTGTAATAGAGTGGAGCAGCCAGTAGTCCGATTGCAAAATGTAACGAAGAAAATTGGCGGCCGTACGATCATCGACCGCTTAACCTTGGAATTGCCGCTTGGGGAAGTATTTGGTTTTCTTGGTCCTAACGGCGCGGGCAAGACGACAACCATCCGTATGATGGTTGGATTGATTTCCATAACTGAAGGTGAAATATGGATTGAAGGCCATAGCATCACGAAGGAATACGAGAAAGCGATTAAGCATGTAGGCGCAATCGTAGAAAACCCGGAAATGTACAAATATTTGTCCGGTTATCAGAATCTGATGCACTTCGCTCGTATGTTCCCAGGCGTCACGGAAGCAAGAGTGAAGGAGGTCGTTCGGCTCGTCGGGCTGGAGGGACGGATTCATGATAAGGTGAAGACGTACTCGCTTGGCATGAGGCAACGACTTGGCGTAGCGCAGGCCATTCTACATAAACCGAGGCTGCTTATTCTTGATGAGCCTACTAACGGTCTCGATCCGGCCGGTATTCGCGAGCTGCGCGATTATTTGCGCGAGCTGTCCAAGGTCGAAGGGATTGCGGTGTTCGTATCGAGCCACTTGCTTGCTGAGATGGAACTGATGTGCGACCGTGTAGCTATTATC
Source organism: Paenibacillus sp. J22P218 (assembly GCF_056269195.1). Lineage (NCBI taxonomy): Bacteria > Bacillati > Bacillota > Bacilli > Caryophanales > Paenibacillaceae > Paenibacillus > Paenibacillus sp. J22P218. Next base: position 268,905 of record NZ_JBWDNL010000006.1, on the reverse strand, counting down.
CAGAACGGTAAACTAATCGACGTCCGAGTGCTGCAGGGCAGCAAGCCGTCATTAGATAGCGTGCGTACGCTTATTGAGGTCGATCAAGTAGAAGCGGCGATTGAAGCCCTTACGGCTGCTGAGTTCGTTGCTCAAGCTGAGGGCATCGTTGCGATCGCAGTAGAAGTTGATCGCGAGCAGACGGCTGCTATTAATGCGCTATTAGTCTCGGCAGGCATTAAAGTATTCGGTATCCGCGCACAGATCAAGTCGCTGGAAGATCAGTTCTTGGAAGTGACAGGAGGCGAGCGAATTGGGTGATTTTATGCAGCTTGTACGAAACGAAAATATTAAAATCTATTTCCGACCGCGGACCTATATCATGGCAGGCTTACTGATTGGCGCAGTAATACTGATCTCGGTCATGTGGCTCATTCTAGATGGCCGGGAAACTACGATGTGGACGGTTGCTTACTGGGAGTCATTTATTTTATTTCTGCTCGTGACTATCTTCTCTGTGGTCATAGCGGCAGTAAGCGTAGCGGAGGAGTTTACTTCAGGAACGATAAAGCTGCTTCTCATTCGACCGTGGTCGAGATCAAAAATATTGCTGTCCAAATATATTTCAGTGGTATTATTCGCTGCTCTGTTGACCGTAATGCTGTTCGGAAGTGTATGGCTGGTGAATTGGCTGTGCTTCGGACTGTTTCCATCCGATACTGCTAACGCGATTCAGGAGCAATTGCCCGGACAAGAGAACATGTCATCGTTGCAGTTCCTCTTCCAGTTCTATGTGATGAAGTTTGTTGCGCTGGTCGTTATGATTACACTGGCATTCATGCTGTCAACGATATTCCGCAGCAGCGCACTCGCCATTGGTCTTGCCCTGTTCCTATTGCTGGCCATGGATATCATTAATTCTCTGTTCTCCCTGCTGAATTACACATGGATCGACTATTTGCTGTTTACTCATCTGGATCTTACGAGATACATCGGGCACACGACGGATGGCGACATGACACTTGGATTCTCGCTGGGAATACTCGGTATCTATTACGCGCTGTTTATCGCACTCACCTGGTACATATTCAACAAGCGGGACGTGGCCGGTTAAGTCAACAAGCCGTTTCTGCAACTCAGTCTCTTCGGGGAGGAGAGTGTGCGTAAACGGCTTGTTTTTATTTTTGGAAAAAGTAAGTATAAGACTTCGCCCTATTAACCGGCTTGCCTCGATTTCTCCTTGCCTTCTCTGCCGCCTTGATCCTTGTTATTAGCGGCATGATGGCTGTCTGAGTCGGAAGCGCCTTTGCCCTTGGCTTCCTTAGGCACTTCCATCTGGCAGCTGCCGTTAATGATGCCGCCGTCTTGGACAATGAGTATGTTCGCGTACAGATTACCGTTCACTTGGCCGGATGCGGTAATAATAAGCCGACCTTTCGTCGTAATATCGCCAATGACTTTCCCGGCAACGGTAACGTCTTGAGCTGTAATGTTCGAGCGCGCCACGCCGCATTCGCCAATGATGACATTGCCTTTGCATTCAATGTCGCCGCGATATTCCCCCTCGATGCGGAGGCTTGCCTCGCATACCATTTTACCTTCGGTCAGGGTACCCTGACCGATTAGCGTATCAGTAGCGATGACCCGTTTGTTCTCCTTGAACATAAGCTTCAATTCTCCTTTACGAGAGCGAGATATTTCAGTGGATTCACCGGTTCGCTCTGCTGTAAGATTTGAAAATGCAAATGCGGGCCCGTGCTTCTGCCGCTCGAGCCGAGCAGGCCGATTTTCTCGCCGCGAACGACGAGATCACCTTCCTTTGCTTCAATCTGTTTCAAGTGCATATAAGTAGTTTTTAAGCCGCCCAAATGCTCGATGACAATATATTTGCCAAACACGCCGTCGATGCCCGTCTCCGTCACGGTTCCTTCGGCCGCGCTGAATACAGGGTCTCCGAGCTTCCCTGTTATATCGATGCCGGCATGGAAGGCGGTCTTCCCGCTAAAAGGGTCTTTGCGATAACCAAAGCCTGATGTTAATTGCCGGGAACGCGTCGGCCAGCCGGAGGGGTATCCGTCGACCGTCTCTCTTCTCGCTTGCGCATGCCTCAGCGTCTGCTCCATCGATATTTCCATGGCATCGACCATACCGCTAAGCGCCTGAAGATCAAGGCCTGTATACTGAGCAAGCGAAGCAAGCTGACGGGCATTGCCTCCCATGAGAGCGGAAGAGTAAGAGGTCCGGGAGAGATTCGTTGAGCTTGGGCTGCTAGTTGCTCCGGACAGCGTGCTTACTTCCTTCTCAACGACATTAGCCTCGCCGCTCGATGGAGCGATTCCGCTGCCGTATTTCTCGATGAACTGCTTAAGCTTATTCTCCAGCTCTTGAAGCTCAATCAGCTTTTGTTTCATTTCTTGCGCTTGGCGCGACAGTTGGAGCAATTCCTGCTGCAATGAGACGATCGCCTCGTCCTTTCCGGAGACGGTTTGTGTGAACTGTGCAGTCTGATTAGACAATTGCTCCTCCAGACCGTCGATTTCATCGGTCGCTTGCATCTGGAGACTTGCAATCCAGCCTGAAACCGCGAGTACGGCGACAGTCGGTATCACGACGACCGACCGCTTCGATACGTGAAACTGTTTAACGGTTTTGTCAGCGCCGCGCATCACCACAAAAGACCATTTGGGATTCCGCGCTCGTTTCAATTGGCTTCTCCTTCCTGCCAGAATAGATTTGGGCGTACTATTGCTATTTATTCTTGGAAGCCTCGAAACATACCATTAAAATTATGACCGTAGGAGGAAGAAAGACCGCAGAGACGCATCTGGATGCGCTTCTGCGGTCTTTCTATAAAGGTAAGTTATTTGCTTGCTAGAAGTGTCTGAAGTGCTTCTTGGGCCGCTTCAGACAAGCTGAAGGAGCGTCCTTGCTGCTGTTCAGGCGGCAGATCGGCAAGCTGTGCCGTTCTTCGCTCGACTTCCTGCGCGATTTCGCTCAGGCGGGATTTGTATTGGTCCGCAGAATCGCTGTCTTGTTTGGCATCTGCATCCTTTATACCTTCTCCATAGGCGAGAATTGCCTTGTCGTAGAACTGAATATCCCAAGGGAACTTAGTGATGCCTTCCTCCAACAATTCAATCGAAGTAGACAGCTGATTGTTAAGCTGGTAGAGGTCCAACTGCATCGCGATAATGCTGCGATTATTGGAATCATGCTCCTTTGCCTCTTCCAAGGTGAACAACGCTCCGGCAAGCACTTCCCCGTCCTTGCTATTGTCATAGGCTTGCTTAAGCCAGTTCGCCTTGGTCAGACTGAACGTCGTTTGGTTCGGCGATCGTTTGATTGCTTTGTCGAGCGACGGCAGCACATCGCCAAGTGTTGCGCCTTTCTGTGATGCTTGGCGAATCGTCTTGTTATACAGCTGATTGGCGCTATTGTTGGAAATAGTTATGACTAGCAGAACGATAGCTGATAGGCTGATGACAACCGGATAGATGAGACGGCTCCAGCTTGCGGGCTTTATCTTTTGCAAACGCGCAATAGGAAGCTTGCTGCCGAAAGGGGCAACCATACAGCCTAGTGACAGGAATACGATGCTGCTTATAAATACAAAGCTCATGTCAAAGTCGAGAGCGCTATGCATGAGAAGCGCAAGAGAGAAGATGAAGAAAATAAGATGACTTCCTCTACGCTCAGGATGACGGATATAGGAGCAAATATAGAAACAGTAGGCTCCGCCAATTAACAGGACGAGCGATGCTAGACCGAGCCAACCGGTCTCAACGAGCACCTGTACGAAGAAGCTATGGGCTTGTCTGCTCCAATACGGGTTGTTCTGGTATTGCTCGAATAGCGATTGCCAAGCTCCGCCTCCTCCGCCAAGCAACGGGTAGTCTTCAGCTAAGCGCAAGCCATCCTTATAGAAGGTGAAGCGTTCCTGCACACTATGCTGCTGGAAGTTAATGCTCTCGAAACGCTCGGCAATCTTATCCGGCAGCAAACTTCGTACGGCGCTGCTTCCTAACAGAGCGCCAGCCGCAATTGCGCCTAAAACGATTATCGCAGCGGGAACGGCAATGAAAGACCAATTGAACGATGCAAGCTTCGTTGTTTTGGCTTCAAACCAGCTGGATGCTTTAGCTTCAAGTAGCAGTATAATGCCGGCAACGACAGCGGATGCAGTAATAAGCAGTGCCCAGCTTTGCAACGGCAACGAGCTGAACAATGAGATCGTATCGACTTGTTTGTCAGTTGTGGGCTGAACAAGTTTAGCAATAGCATCGGCTTTCGTCGTTATAGATCCAAGTACGGCCATTGCAGCTACAACGGATAGAGCCATATAGACGATATATGTAATCTGACGAGACAAACGGAGGAATGGAAGAACAGCGAGCACCATGACCGGAATAATGACGATAGCGCCGCGCGAGTAGGTCAGCATGAAAGATATCCATATCGGAACAAGCATAAGCGAATGAGCCAATCTTGCCTGCCATCTTGTGCAGTGTGATGCATAATAGAGGGCGGCTAGAAATACGGCGACAAGGAAACCTGCATATGTATTCGAGTATTGGAAGACAGCTGTAAGTCTGTATCCATCATGGGCAAGCCATAACGCATCGCGATAATACGTTTGACCGAACAAATTGAACAAACCGAACAATACAATGATATAAGAGGAAAGCATTAGCGCATATTCGATCAATTTACGAGTCTGCACAGTTTCCGCAAAGTACAGTCCTGCGATAAACAAAGCAGCAAGCAGTACAAATATGAAGGTCATGAATGAAGCGTAATAGCTGGAAACCGCCTGGAATGAAGCTAACCAGTAGATGAAAGGGGGCAGTAAAGCAGCGATCGAGAGAATGCCTCGGTAATCGTCCAGCTTCCAGTGCTTAAGCAAGTAAATCGCTGTTAGCAGCAATAAAACGAGTCCGAAGAATATCGCCTTGTAGATCGACGACTCGAAGTTGAAGGAATAGCCGTTGAATAAAGCCTGATTGTACGGAGTAATAAGTAGAAACAGAGCGATGCCGATGGCGCCGATCCAGCTCCATATTGAAATATTTGTCGCATTTAGCGGTTTCATGCCGCTCGTTGTGCTCTTTCTTGCGCTCATTTAAGTAGAACTCCTCTTTTGTTTGAATGATGAAAATTAATAGAGAAATCCTTTTTATTCTATCAAATATGACGATATATTACTATAAATGATCAAGGCTCTGTAAATAAGCTTGTCGAAATGTGTTACAATTGGTGGCGAATATATTTTCTATTAATGATATCTTGAGGTGAACTTCTTTGATAAATCAGGCTACAAATATCATTTGGCAAGAAACCAAGATTTCTAGAGAAGATCGCTACATATTAAATGATCATAAGAGTTGTCTAATATGGTTTACAGGTTTATCTGGCGCCGGCAAATCGTCATTGGCGATGGCCGTTGAGAAGAAATTATATGAGTTTGGCATTCGTTCCTATGTGCTGGATGGGGATAATATTCGTCACGGGTTGAACAGAAATCTTGGTTTTAGTCCGGGGGATCGGAAAGAAAATATTCGTAGAATTGGTGAAGTAACTAAGCTTTTTGTTGATTCTGGATTGTTTGCTCTGACTGCATTTATCTCGCCGTATAGAGAAGATCGTGATATGGTTCGCGAACTTTTTTTGGGGAAAGACTTTATAGAAGTATATGTGAAATGCCCTTTGGATGTATGCGAAGACAGAGATCCTAAGGGCATGTACAAGAGAGCGAGAAGTGGCGAAATTCAGCAATTTACTGGCATATCTTCACCCTATGAAGAACCATCACAACCAGAAATCGTTATAGAGTCGGATAAACAAACATTGGAACAATCTGTCGAGCAAGTAATTCAATATTTGAAAGAAAATCAATTCATGGAATAAGTGTGGGAGTAAAAGAGGATATGAAAAAAATGCCGGACTTCTTGATAGGAGGCGCACAGAAAGCAGGCACTAGTTCACTTTATAATTATTTAACTCTACATGATCAAATTTGATGCTGCTGATCGTAATGAGGTTCACTATATTGATGTTAATTATAACAAACCTTGAAGCTTCACCTGTAAAATGGTTACATGCTGTTTCCTATTTGTTACCAGTAGTAAAATATTTGCTTTTGATGTTGTTGATTTTCGTTATAGTGGGGGGTAGCCACCATATTATTACATTGAAAGTAAATGTATTCTATGATGGCTTTTAGTGTTCCTTCACCCTTACGTTAAATGTACATACGGTTAAGTCGATGGTTGGTCAAATAAATCCTGTAGAGAGTCTCGGAAGGTAGGATTCTTTATTTTATCAAACCAGTAGATCATCTCCTGCTCTCTTTCTTGCAAGGTTAGGTCAGGTCTTATAAGGGAGGGGAGAAAGAGGGCGGTTACCATAGGTATCGTTGAATACGTTAAACCATCATATCGTAAAAATTTTCTCCACATGTGTAAGTCAGACCATACATCGAGTGGGGCTGGAGACCAGCCTTCAGGTAGTCGGTGGTAAGCTTCTAATCGATGCCCCGCGATAGTAGGACCGAAAATATTGAACTTTTTAATAAGCATTCGTTTTCGCGTATAGAAGTTCTCTAGAGTTTCGTTTATAATATCTATTTTTTCTTTGTTGACAGATACATATCGACTATGTGCAAAATCACTACTAGCAAGTGCTTGTTCCATATATTGCAAGTGATCGGGAAACCATAAGTCGTCATCTCCAAGGTAACAGACATACTTTCCATTGGCAGCCAGCAGAGCTTCATGCTTATGAACCTCACCTAGACGTTCACCTTTCGGGCGATCGAGAACATGGATTCGGCTATCCTTACTCGCGTACTGCCAAGCAATCTTTCTTCCATCGTCGACAGCGCCGTCACAGACAATATACACTTCAAAGCTTTGTATAGTTTGTTGTAATAAACTATCCAGGGCATGCTTGAGCAGCGGTCCGTGATTATATGTTGGGACCACAATTGTGAAAGTCGGATTTTTGTTTGAAGGCCACCTGAACCCATTACGGAGTAAAGTAACTGTCTTATAAATTAGTATCTTGGCGGAGGACTTACTGTTAGCGTTAGTGAATAATTGTTTGAAATACGTCATGAGAGGTCACCATAAAGTTTATTTCGTATAGCGTGTATACGATTTAGAATGAGTAATTCGTCCTGGATTGTACTTAAAGGCGGAGCTCCTCCACAAAGATACTCAAGAAATGCTTTTATTTGCCGCATAAGAGGCATGTCCGGCGAGATCTGACGAACCTCCGGCATCTGGGTCATACCGTATTCTCGGTAGATCGTGATTCCCTCAGCGAAGCTATCCGTTAGAGCCGCTACGCCTTTCTTAAATCCGACTGCAACAGAGCGCACATTACCAGGTGCGATATTATTGACATCGATAGTAACATGAACGTTTTGCTCCCTATCTGTCAATGAAGCGAATAACCCAAAGTGGGTATCTCCCAATGGATTGCGAATGACGGTGTCTAATGGAGGGATATACCCCAAAATTTGAAGAGTTATCGACAAATCATGGGGTAATAGCTGAAGCGCGCAATCTACATCATTATGTTGTTTTCCCCAATTCGTCCTCTGCAGTCTCAAGCCCGTGATCGGGCCTAATTCTTCAGATTGGACCAATGCTTCAAGTGCCTCGATACCTGGGTGATAACGCCATTTATGCATGACATACACTAATCCTTGTGACTCTGCGGCAATCTTGTTGACATCATGAAAGTCGATGCCTAAAGGCTTTTCTACGTATATAGGCTTGTTGCGTGGCAACAAAGACCGGATATTTGCAACATGAGTGCTGGCACTGCTTGCAATTATAAAACCATTGATATCCTCATCCAATGTTTCTATTGATTCTACAATATAATCTGCGCCATAAGCTGTTGCATGATTCCGACTTTGTTCGGATCGCGCAACAACACTTGTTCTAACTCCCAATTCTTTAAGATCCCGTAAAATATATCGGCCCCAGTTTCCGCATCCAACGAGTCCTATATGTAAGTTGGAATATGATTTCAAAGCTATATGCCCCCTCAGGCTATACCATTTCAGGTGGTAGTAATTGCTTTACCAGGCTACTTTTCATCTGTTCATAAGTTCCTGCATTTATATCCTTATCAGATATCATTGCTGGTTCAGTGAAAGGCCAAGGAATCTTAATACTCGAGTCATCCCAACGGCATTCTAGCTCGTCCCGCGGGTTCCAATATTCAGAAACACCATATATATGAATTGCGTCCTGATCGTACCAAAACCCATGACCGACTCCCGGAGGGATATGAATGAGCTCAGGTTTCTCTGCATTTAAGGTCATCAATACGGACATTTCATAGGTTGGGGACCATGGACGCATATCTTGTAAGCCAAGGTGCAGCTTGCCGGAAATAACGCTAAGGAAGTCATGATGCGCCGAGTGAACATGGAAACCGCGAAATGTTCCAGCATTATTAGTGTTTACATTCCATTGCAAGGCGAATGGAGCATCGGCTAACCATTCTGCGCGGTAAAGTTCCATTAGTGATCCACGTGAATCACCAATTCGTTTCAAAGGTAATTTACGTACGCCATGCGGCAGATCTACTGCTAGATCTTCTTTCATAAGATTAGCCTCCAATTAAAAATAGTTAAAGACAGTGATAGAATCAATTTAATCCTTCAACACATACCCTAAATCATGGTGTGGTTAGGACTACAGATAGCATTATATCATCATTTATTAACTGCTGAATATGTTAATATTCGTTACTATGTAGCTCCGATTTATTAAAATCGAAGTTGACCGATGTATGTCCATCATGCTCGATAATCCCCTGAGACTCCTGCAATATATGGGCGTTACCACATGCAAGGCTCCCTTCACAGTGAAACATGCGTATAAGTGGATAGATCAAATCTTGTAGATTCATAGATATAGATGTCGAGTTCTGGTACAATTATTTATGTATGTAATCTTTAAGGAGAAGGATGCAATCTGATGAGTGTTTCGATCGTAATTCCTAATTATAATGGAGAAAAATATATTATTGATTGTATCAGTAGTATTTATAAACAAATTACTAATAAACATTCAATTATTGTGATAGACAATCATTCTATTGACGACAGTATTTCCCTAATCAGAGTAAGTTTCCCTGATATCACTATTATTATGAACAGTGAAAACCTCGGCTTCTCAGCGGCGGTGAATCAGGGTATTAAAGAGTCGATGTCGAAATATGTGATCCTGCTTAATAATGATGCTTTTGCAAGAGAAGGATTTGTACAGGAGCTTTATAACTGCATTGAGTCTGATCCGAAAGTGTTTTCTGTCTCGGCGAAAATGCTCAGGTATTCACAACCGGGGCTTATTGATGATGCAGGAGACGAATTGACCCTTTTTGGATGGGCTTATAAAAATGGCGATGGCGTATCTAGTGAAGCTTACAAAAAACAAAATACAATATTCAGCGCATGTGCCGGAGCGGCAATATATCGTAGAGAAGTGTTTGAGTTAATTGGATATTTCGATGAGAGCTTCTTTGCATACTTGGAAGACGTTGATTTAGGTTTTAGGGCGAATCTGTATGGATACAAGAATGTTTTTTGTCCAACGGCAAAAGTGGAACATATAGGAAGTGCGACTACAGGAAGTAAGTATAATGATTTTAAGGTAAAACTATCGGCAAGGAATAACGTTTGGTTACTGGCGAAAAATCTGCCGATTATACTGCAACTATTTAATTTCGTATTTATTGTGGCAGGATTCCTGATCAAGGCACTATTTTTTGCTGTCAAAGGACTCGGCAAGTCGTATTTAAGTGGAACGGCTGAAGGAATTCGGACTATAAGAAATATAACTAGAACCAAACCGAGCTTTTCCTTTAGTAATATCATACGTATCGAATATAGGATGATTGTGTCTACGTGTTGCTATATTGGATCTAAATTGTTTGTGAAGAAATAGGGCAATTCTGCGAATGAGAAAAAGTATGAATGGAGTTTATTATGACCAGGTATATTACATATTTAAAAACTTTTTATAAATATTCGTACTTGCTTTCTTTACTCGTCAAGAAAGAGGTTAAAAAGAAGTATAAGGGTTCTTTTCTTGGGGTTTTGTGGAGTTTATTGAATCCTTTGTTGCATATGCTTGTTCTAATGGTTGTATTCTCAACTTTGTTCGGTACAACCATTCATAATTTTCCGGTGTATATGCTAACTGGTTTTTTATTGTTTAACTTCTTTTCGTCCAGCACAATGACTTCAATGAAATCCATTATTTCCGCATCGAGTTTAATTAATAAAATATATATTCCCAAGTATATCATCACTCTTGCTTCAATAATTTCAAATTTTGTGTTTTTTGTTATTTCATTAATTGATCTGATCTTAATTATGATAATAACAAAATCGGACTTTACCTTTAACCTGCTGTATGCACCTATTTATTTGGTTTTACTTTTTCTTTTTAGTTGTGGAGTCAGCTTATTACTAGCAACGATTACAGTGTTTTTTCGAGATATAGAGCATATATACAGTATATTGATTACAGCCTTGCATTTTGCGTCTGCCATATTTTATCCATCTAGTATTATAGCTGAAAAATATCAATTTATTCTAACGTATAATCCTATATATAACTATATCAAAGGCTTCAGAGATGTTGTTTATTTAGGTGAAGCGCCAAGTATGTACAATCTGATTATCTGCACCGTATTTGCGTTGATCAGTATGGTAGTGGGGATTATTGTGTTTGAAAGGAATCAGGATAAATTTATCCTCCATTTATGAAGAGAGGTAATACCTTTGGAACAAACTCAAATGAAAAGTGAGCAAACTCAGAGAATCGATATTGAAGTTAACAATATCACGATGAAATTTCGACTTGCTAATGAGAAAGTTGACAGCGTTAAGGAATTCCTGTTTAAGAGTCTGAAAAAAAATATCCAATATAATGATTTCATTGCTTTACGGTCCGTTGATTTTGCTATTCATGCTGGGGAACGAATAGGTATTATCGGACATAATGGAGCCGGTAAAAGCACCTTGCTTAAGATTATATCAGGTGTGATGAAGCCGACAGAAGGCAAAGTTATTGTGCACAGAAGTATTGCTCCTTTATTGGAACTAGGAGCGGGCTTCGATAATGATCTTTCTGGAGTTGAAAATATATATTTAAATGCAGCTATCTTGGGGCGATCAAAAGAGTATATAGAAAGTAGATATGATGAGATTGTCGCTTATGCTGATATTGGTGAATTTATCAATACACCTGTGAAGAACTACTCTTCTGGCATGAGAGCGCGGTTAGGGTTTTCCATTGCAGTTCATGTAGATCCTGACATCCTGATCGTCGATGAAGTGCTCGGCGTAGGGGACGAGCAGTTCAAAAAGAAAAGTACGCAAACGATGATGAATCTGATGAATAGTGGGAAGACTATAATACTTGTCTCACACAGTATATCGCAGATCAAACAACTAACGGATAGGGTTATTTGGCTTAATAAAGGTGCGTTGCAAGCAATAGGCAAGACGGAAGAAGTATGTGACAGATACGAAGCGATGATGAAGAGTAAATCTTAGTCAGTTAAAAGGAGAGCAGGGCTTGGACAAGAAAATAATCGTTGTATTAGGTATGCATAGATCGGGGACAAGTGCATTTGCTAAAGCGATAGTAGATCTTGGGGCATATCCTGGGGACAACTTGATTCCTGAAAATGAAGAAAATGAAAAAGGTTATTGGGAAGATATAAATATTGTCGCGATAAACAATAGAATATTAAGTAAATTTAATATGAAGTGGTATTCAATCGATAATCCTATGTTAAATCGGTTTGAACAATTCCTTCCATTATATGAAGGTCAATTTCTGCAAGATGCCATTGATATTGTTCGAAATCAATTAAACAAGTCTGATACGATTATCATCAAAGATCCGAGAATTAGCGTCTTATTACCATTTTGGGAAAAGGTTTTTGCATGTATAGGAGTAGAAGCACAATATGTCTTAGTAATAAGGAATCCGCTAGAAACCGCTAAATCCTTATTGAAAAGAGATAATATGCAGATTGAACAAGGAATTAGGCTGTGGACTTACTATAATTTTATAGCCCTAGTAAATTTGAACAAGGACATTATTTTATGCTCTTTTTCAAGGCTAGTAGAGGAACCGGGAAGAGAGTTGGAACGACTAAATCGGTTTATTAAGTTAAATAATGAAGTCAGTGGCATTCGAGAATATCAGAGCCGGTTTTTGGAAAAATCGTTAAAGCACCATAATGAGGATTTTTTCAATTTAACGGAATTATTGGGAGATGACCATTTTTCGGTCGCATTGTATCAAACGCTTTTTAAGTGGTCTGAACTAGAAGTTTTGTACGTAGATCAGATTCAAGATTTCGTGAAGCGTAACGCAGGTTCGTGTACAGATACGCTGAACTTCACGACGAAACAATTTTATGGTGATTTTGCTCGAATTTACTATGATTCAGGAAATGGAATTACAAAACAGAATTCAAAGAAACTAGAGATCACCCTCTACCATAATGATATATGTTTAGAATTGGATCAGACTATTAAACAGTTGCGATTCGATCCCAGCCGCTATAGATGCATGGTTGAAATTAAACGGGTTGGTATTGAGAAACAAGGTCAACAAATTCAATTAGACTACAGTGATCTGAAAGGTAATTACTATAAACATTGCAACGAGCTCTATATATTCGATCACAATGATCCTCAATTATGGTTTCAATTCGAAGATATAGAGGCTTCCAAACTATACGTTGACTTCATTATTTATCCTCTTGATGATTATACGCAGTCACTGCTAAGAAACTTAGATAAGGTAGAACACGAGTTTATGATAGCCGATATTCACCGCGTAGTATCCGAAAAACAAAGAGAAAATGATCGGTATAGAGAAATAATCGAAGAACAACAGAGGCTGCTCAACCGGCAGGAAACTCAAATAGGTCAGTTCAGAAAAGAAAAAGTACGCTTAGATACATTGATTACTGAAAAAGAAGAGTATATTACTACTATTTTTAATACTATTTCATGGAGGGTAACAAAACCACTGAGATTTATTACATGGATGATGAATAAGACAAAGCGAAAACCATGAAATTGTTTTCGTAGAGCATTTTCGTCTTATAAAAGAAGAGATGAAATACTAGATAAAATAGAGGTGGCAAAAAGTGGGTAATGAATTAGAAGGCGATGGGACTGTGTTAAAAGAAGATGATAACTTATTTCACTTGGAAAAGTCGTTACCTCAATATGTGACTTCGAGTGAATTGATGAAAATAGATAAAATAAGAAAAAAAAGAATATTAAAGGATGGATTTTTATTTCCTTTTAAGTTAATTGCGATGATTATGAATATATTTATACATCCTATTAGAAGTGTTCGGTATTTTAATATAAAGTTGTTAATAAAGAAGTCGAAACTGTTTGACGAGTTACACTATCTATCAAACAATCCTGATGTAGCAATAAACTGCTCGGATTTGTTAAAACATTTTATTGTGCATGGATGGAGGGAAGAAAGAGACCCGAGTCCATACTTTAGTGTGTCGTATTATTTAAGACAATATTCAGATGTGAAAATGACTCATATAAATCCTCTGTATCATTTTATAAAGTTTGGTTTATTGGAAGGTAGGAAGCCTATTGAAGATCCTAATTTATTCGAAATGTATCGTCATCAATATAAGAGAAAATCCAAATGGAATGTTATACAGTTAATAAAGGTTGTTGACCAAGTAAGGGTAATGCAAAAATCCAGGAAATTCAATAAAACATGGTACTGGGAATCATATCAAGATGTATTTCAACAGGCACTGAAAAATCCAATGTGGACTTACGTAGACAGTACAAATAAGTTCATGCGGAAATTTGCTAGGTTGATAACCCACCCAATTTGGCATTATGCATTCCATGGTGTATACGAAGCAAGAAATCCGACCCCCTATTTTAATACGGAATTTTACGTTGAAAGTAATCCGGATGTAATACGGTCAAAATTAAATCCGTTTTACCATTACTGCAAGTTTGGTCAATTTGAAAAACGTCAATCAAAAGAATTTATGAATGATAAAAGCTTGTTGGACAATACTTTGGGTAGCAATGGAATCTCGTATTATCAACATTTTAAGGGAGAGTTTAATAACAAACCTTTAGTTACCGTGATCGTACCAAATTATAATCATGCTGCTTTCCTTAGAATGAGGTTGGATAGTATATTTAATCAAACATATACTAATATTGAGGTTCTATTAATGGATGATTGCTCGCGAGACAAAAGCCAAGAAATTCTATTGGAATATTATAATAGATTTCCTGATAAAACTCGTATTATATTTAATGAGAAAAATTCAGGAGGTGTATTTCATCAATGGGAGAAAGGTTTATCTCATGCAAATGGAGATCTGATTTGGATTGCGGAAAGTGACGATTGGTGCACTAATAATTTTCTAGAAGATTTAGTTGCTTATTTTAATGATGAATCAGTGATGCTTGCTTATTGTCAAACAACGTTTATGAATCAAGACGAAGAACAGATATGGACAATACAGGAATACCTATCTGATATTGACCGAGAGTTGTGGAATAATCCTTTTATCATTTCAGCTCATAATTTAGTAAATAAAGCTTGGGCAATCAAGAACATCTTACCGAATGCCAGTAGTTCAGTTTTTAGGAAACCATTTAATTTAGATTTGTTGAAAGATGAGATATGGAAATCAATGCGTATTGCTGGCGACTGGGTATTTTATATTCATTTAATACTAGGTGGAATAGTAGCATATTCGACAAATTCAACAAATTACTACAGAATTCATAACAATAACACATCTATAAATACTTATAAAAAGGATGTGTACTATAAAGAACATGAGATTGTGTCTACATACATCGCCAAGCTTTATCATGTGAATGACGAAGTATTTAATAATAAAGCACAAATTTTAAAAACTCATTGGATTCAAACAAAAGGTGAATTTTCCACAGAACAGTTTTCAAAACTATATGACATTAATGTGATTCTAGATGCTAAAAGAAAGAGAAGGCCAAATTTATTGATGGTAGGTTACGCATTTTCATCAGGTGGTGGCGAAACTTTCCCGATTTATTTAGCAAATATTTTTAGGGAAAAGGGGTATTCGGTTACTTTCTTATCTTGTGATCATGTTGACAGGGAACTTGGTATTCAAAAGATGTTGAGAAAAGATATTCCTGTTATAAATAATTATACTAATCTTCATAATATAGTGGTTGATTTTGGGGTGGATGTCATTCATTCGCATCACGCTTGGGTAGATAACACGATAATTGATATCTTGTCTCCCGAGTTGAATTATGGTCATGTTGTTACGTTACATGGTATGTATGAAACTATAAGTAGAGAGATGTTGAAGCCTATTCTGCCTAGACTAGTCGCTAGGACAAGTAAATTGGTTTATATTGCTGACAAGAATCTTAAGCCTTTTGAAAAACTTGGGCTATTCAATGATGAACAATTCACCAAGATTGGAAATGCAATTGTAACCAATGAAATAAAACCAGTAGATTTACAGCAGTTTGGAATTCGAAATAATGCATTTGTAATATGTCTAGTCAGTAGAGCAATACCCGAGAAGGGTTGGGAAGAAGCAATAGAGTCAGTGAAAGAGGCAAGAAGACTTTCTAAAAAGGATATTCATCTATTGTTAGTTGGTGATGGCCCGGAATATGAGCGGCTAAAAGATAGAGCATCGGAATACATCCACCTACTTGGGTTTAAAAACGATGTTGAAAATTATTTTGCTGCTTCAGATTTAGGCATATTGCCTTCCAGATTTAAAGGGGAAAGCTATCCTTTGGTACTAATTTCTTGTTTGAAAGCCGGGAAGCCTATCGTTTCATCAGATATCGGGGAAATTGCTTTAATGTTAAAGGGACAAAATGATATGGCAGGTACTTTATTTTCATTGAATAATTGGAAGATACCAGTTCATGAAGTTGCAAAGATAATATCAAAATACGCCACGGACTCCTCCTATTATGATTCAAAATTATCCGAGGTTTCTGTAGCATCTGATAAATTTAGTGTAGATAAATTGTTTTCAAATTATGAATCAGTATATCTAGAAGCGACTAAATACTAAATTAATTGTCATTCGATATACACAATAGAGAGAAAGTTATCTTTATGCAACTTAGAAAATTCCAAAATGTAAGGAGAAGCAGGATATGGAACAGTTAAGATATCTTCAAACTGGTGCAGTTCCGAATTTTGAAGTCGGAAATGATATCTATGAAAACTGGATTAGAACAGGTCGGAATACTGGTAACTTATTTATCGGATATGCAACAAAAACTGAATTGAATACTAATGGAATATTAGATTTCAGTTACTTACTAGATGAAGATGATGTGAGCAGGATAAAAGAAAATTTCAATGTATTAGTGATTGCAGCTTCTAATTTCATTAACCCCTATGATGACTTTGGAATTATTGCTCAGAATATTAGAAAGCTAAAAATTCCGGTAATTACTTTGGGCATTGGAGCTCAAGCGAATAGTATTGAAGCAAGAGGTATGAAATTAAAAGAAGGAACGATGGACTTTATTCATGCTCTAAGTGAGTATAGTAATACAATTGGAGTAAGGGGGGAGTATACTGCAGAAGTTCTCAATGATTTTGGTGTGAAAAACAGTGAAATCATTGGATGCCCAACATATTATATTAATAAGAATCCAAAATTTAAAATTAACGAAAAACAGTTTAAAAAATATGACGAACTTAACATTGCCTATAATTTCACTCATTTAGAAAAAGAAGTTGATAAAAAAATAGTTCAAATGGCTTATGAAACTGAAATGGATATAATTGGGCAAATGGAGTATATAGAGAACTATTGGAAAAATGATAAGGTTTATAAATGTGAAACGCTCCCTGATTCTGAAGAAGAAGTGAAGAATGATTGGCATAGAAAGAGGGTATTGTATCAATCTTTTGTTGATGATTTCAATTCATACAAACTCTATTTGAAGAAACATTTTTATATGTTCAATAGCATGCCAGAATGGTTTTCTAATATGAAGAAATATGATTATGTTTGTGGTTCAAGATTTCATGGATGTATGGTAGGGATACAAAATCATGTTCCAGCATTATTAATAACTCATGATTCGAGAACGTCGGAATTAGCTTCTTATTGTAATATACCGCATCTTTCTGCTGAGAAATTTGCAAAGATAAACTCTTTTAAAGATATATTAGAGATGAATATTATAGATTATGATAAATTTAATCGAGAATATGAAAGTAAATTTTACAGGTACATTGAATTTCTCAGAAAAAATGGCGTGTCAAATGTAAACGAACTGTTTGGCCTAACAAACTAATTGAGAATGTTGAGTAGCTATTAGTTAATAGTGGAAGGGATGAGATGATTCAAATGAAAGGAATCATTCTAGCCGGAGGGACAGGCTCGCGACTATTCCCTCTTACGAAAGTAACGAATAAGCATTTACTTCCTGTGGGTAAATACCCTATGATATTCCATTCAATAGCAAAGCTAAAAGAAGCGGATATACAGGACATCCTGATTGTTACTGGGAAAGAGCATATGGGCGATGTTGTGAATTTATTGGGCAGCGGTCGTGAGTTCGGTGTGACTTTTACGTATAAGGTACAAGACGAAGCGGGAGGAATCGCGCAGGCACTAGATTTGGCGGAGCACTTTGTTAATGGAGACCAGATGGTCGTTATACTTGGTGATAACGTATTTGAGGATCGCATTGACTCGTTCGTCAACAATTTTAGACAACAAAAAAATGGGGCTAAAATTCTAATTCAAGAAGTGCATGATCCTCAGCGCTATGGCGTACCGGAACTTGAGGGCACGAAGATTGTATCTATCGAAGAGAAGCCTAAGCTTCCGAAAAGCAATTATGCTGTTACAGGCATCTACATGTATGATAGTAAAGTGTTTGATATTATTAAAACGCTAAAGCCTTCAGGCCGTGGAGAGCTGGAGATTACTGACGTAAACAATTCGTACATAGAAGCAGGAGAACTCAGCTACGATATATTGAATGGTTGGTGGACAGATGCCGGGACACATGCTTCGCTGACGAGGGCTAATGAACTGGCAAAAGATATCGCGTTTGGAGAAGAGCTCGGAAAGTTAAAATTGTAGGTAAGAAGGTGTCCTATGAAAATATTCGAAACGAAGTTACCGGGTATTAAGCTGCTTGAGCCTGCGGTGTTTGGTGATAACCGTGGTTTTTTCATAGAAAGCTATAATGAACAGGTTGCCCATGCAAATGGGATTCCATATGCATTTATTCAAGATAATCATTCATTATCGGTAGAATCTGGCGTTATACGCGGCATGCATTATCAGTTAAATCCAAAATCACAGACCAAGCTGGTTCGTGCAACAGCAGGTGCTATATATGATGTCGTTATCGATATTCGTAAAGGATCACCTACTTTTGGACAATGGCAAGGGTTTATATTGAGTGCAAGCAACAAACGTCAACTACTCGTGCCACAAGGATTTGCGCACGGCTTCTGTACATTAGTGCCTAACAGTGAGGTTCAGTATAAGGTGGATGCGCTTTATTCTCCTGAGCACGACCGTGGAATTGCATGGAATGATCCTGCCCTGGCAATTGATTGGCCGACGTCTAATCCGATTCTTTCGGACAAGGATGGCAAGCATCCTATTCTGGCCGAGGCTGAAATCAACTTTGTATATGAAGAGTAAGCGTTAACTAAGAATCGACCCGGATTGCATGCAGGGCAGCGATTTCATATAAGAGGTGGGAAGAGTATTGTTTCATTTTAATATTGAAAAGATGCTGCCGAAGGAACTGTGTGTACAAAACCGTTCGATTTATTTAATAGAGGGTTGGGTGCTAGGAAGTGCACTAGTTAAAAAAGCGAGAATCAAGGTCGGCGAACGAAAGTTTATGGCAAGCGAGATTAGCATGTATAGGCAAGATGTACTTCCACACTTTATTGAAACAGATCACAAATTGAATTCCTTGTTTTCAGGATTTCGGGTGCCTATTGTAATAGAATCTGTTAGCATTTCGGAAGTATGTGATGTAATACTTGAAGTTACGTTAAAGAACGGAAGCTTTTTCCGAACAAAACTGGGTGAGGTTACTCTGCTTCCGTATACGAGGAGAGCAATTGATGTTCAGGTAACCAATAAAAATAATCTGGTCGTTATTTGCATGGCTACGTACAATCCTGATAAAAAACAATTTCAAAAGCAAATCAACAGCATCAGGGCACAGGAATATAAAAATTGGATTTGCGTTATTAGCGATGACAACTCAAGAGAAAAATGTAAGAAGGATATTATAGAAGTGTTGGACAATGACAGTAGATTTTATTTTATTGAGAACGAGGAAAACAAAGGATTTTATTATAATTTCGAACGATGTTTGGAATTTGTTCCTAAGGAAGCACAATTCGTCGCTCTTTCCGATCAGGATGATGTTTGGTATCCGGATAAGTTAAGACTATCGATTGAGGCGCTGATTGAAAATGAAAGTGCTAAGCTCGTATATTGCGATATGCGTATTGTCAGAAACAACGGAGAAGTGTTGTCCGATACTTATTGGGTAAAACGGAAAAATTATTATGAGCGCGAAAAACTGGATCTGTTGACTCTTGCGAATACGGTGACGGGAGCTGCGTCGCTTTTCAGAGTTGATTTGCTTCAAGATATACTTCCCTTTCCCCCTCGATATGGAGATGTATATCACGATCAATGGATTGCACTTATGGCTAACATAAGAGGTGGAATCGATTATATCGATAAGCCTCTTTATGATTATATACAAAGCGACAATAACGTTATCGGCCATACGGATTTTGGACATAAATCGTTGATGGCCACTTTAAGCGAACTAGGATTTTTCCAAAAGATGAAGGATGCTCTTCAAGATAAAGATTTGCCGTTCGCCATTCGAATGAAGCAGGTTATGAAAGTCTTGTTTAATGCATTTGTCGTTATATATAACTTTAAACATATCAACGCGCAACATATTAATACGTTAAGAGAAAATGCGATTGTCAGAGGCGTGGATCATGAGACTTTAAAACATCTTATGCACACTCGAAGTATTACCGGCTTATGGAAAGTGAATAGAAAAGTCCGTAAGCACAACGAAACATTGAATAACATTGATACATTATTGCTTTTATCCAATATCGCCAATGTGTTCACAAAAAAAGTTGCTGTTCCCATGCGGAGAGTGATTCGTAGATTTACACAAAGCGCTGCTGCCGCCGCTTACATTCAAGACGCAACGCATCAGCATACCGCAGCGGCGAATGGAATGAACGAAAAATATTTAATAACATTAAGCCAAAATGTGAATGAAATAAAAAGGAAATTTTCCGGAAGAACTTTTATCGTGAACGCGTTTGCAAAGCGAAGAGTCAATATGTTAATTTCACTTGTGGATCCGCAAAACTTTTTTGGCGGCTATATTGGAATGTATAATTTCGCTAAAAAATTTCATGAGAACGGCTATGATGTGCGCATCATTATGACTGATCAAAAAGAGTTTTCCAAAGAAAGCATGGAACGAATAAAAAATCACGATATGAGTTTGAAAAAGTTTTTATCCGAAGTGGAATTTCAGACTTGCTACTCTTCTGAACAAGAAGTTGAAATCTCGGAATCGGACATTTTCATTGCGACTTCTTGGTGGACTGCGTATATAGCTGACGAAGCGGTGAAGAAGAGCAAGTTCGATAAATTTATATATCTTGCTCAAGATTACGAACCTATCTTTTATGATCATGGGACATATCGAGTACTGGCGGAACACAGCTACAAGCTGAATTATTACCCGATGTTCTCGACAGACATTTTACAAAGATACTTTATAAAGAACGGTATTGTTCCTATACAAAACGAAGGTTCCTTCTTTAGAAATCCAGTATTGAAATTCGATTTAACAGAGAAATTGTATGTACAAGCTAATAAGAGAAAGAAAAAATTGTTGTTTTACGCTAGAACGCAGCCCAATAATGCTAGAAACCTCTTTGCTATAGGATGTATGGCTATAGACAAAGCAATAAGTATGGGGGGGTTCCGGGAGGAAGAGTGGGATATTATTGGTATTGGAGGAGATAATGGAGATCAATTGCTGCCAAGTGGAGCGAAGATCAAGCATATCGGAAAGTTTAATATGAAGGAATATAAAGAACTATTGCCAGAGCATGATTTGGGTTTGTCGCTTATGGACTCACCCCATCCAAGCTTATTGCCGATTGAAATGGCTTCTGCCGGAATGCTCGTAGTAACGAATACCTATGATATAAAAACGGCGGATTATTTCCAAAGAATTTCGACAAATATTCATGCTGTAGAATCACATATTGATAGTCTGGCTAGTTGCCTTATCGCGCTTTCATCAGAAACGAACAATTATAAACAGAGAATTCAAGGCAGCAAAGTAAATTGGCCTCATGAATGGGATGAAGCGATATCCCAACTCGACATAGACCAAGCAATTGCCGCGATAAAAAAGAACTAATGTCCGTAAAAAGTTTTGGAAATGGGTGTTCTTCTTGGTATTCAGTTCAATATCGTTCTTGCTGTTTTTTTTTCCGTTTTTCTTATTGATCTACTACTTGCTTCCTTTCAAGCTCAAAAACATTTTCCTACTCACAGCAAGCTATATCTTTTATGCTTGGGGTTCGTCAGAGTTTTTGTACATGCTCGTCATTTCTACATTAATGGACTATATAATCGGATTATGCATCGATCGTACCGAACATCTAAAGCGTAAGAGAGTCTTTGTCTTTTTGTCAGTTACAATAAATTTGTCTTTTTTGCTCTATTTTAAGTATGCAAATTTTTTTATCGAACAATTTAACGACTTCATTGTCGAGTTCGGCATGAATGAAGCCCATTGGGTGAATATTGCGCTGCCGGTGGGTATTTCTTTTTTTACTTTCCATAAAATCAGTTATATCGTCGATATTTATAGAGGCAGAGAGCGCGCTATGCGTTCTTATATCGATTTTTCATTGTATATCGCGCTGTTCCCGCAACTGATTGCTGGGCCTATTATAAGATTTAATGAAATCGCCTCCCAATTTAAGGGGAGATCACACTCGTTTCACAAATTTTTCGAGGGTATGTGGAGATTTTCCATTGGTCTCGGTAAGAAGATTATTTTGGCTAATGCTGCTGGTCAAATCGCGGATGAGGTTTTTGGCATGGCTAATCATGATTTGAGCATGCCGATTGCTTGGATAGGCATTGTTTGTTATGCTATGCAAATTTATTTTGATTTTTCGGGTTATTCCGATATGGCGATTGGGTTAGGCAAGATGATGGGCTTCGACATTCCAGAAAACTTTAATATGCCTTATATTGCAAGAACCATAACGGATTTTTGGAGAAGATGGCATATTTCGTTGTCGAGGTTTTTCAGAGATTATGTCTATATTCCGCTTGGAGGCAATAGAGAGGGCAAGAGAAAAACGTTACGTAATTTGTGGATTGTATTTTTTTTGACTGGCTTCTGGCATGGCGCAAGCTGGAACTTCATTATATGGGGGCTGTTTCACGGTTTCTTTCTTGTAATCGAGAAAAACTATTCCATCTTGACTAGAAATCCGTCGAGATGGAGGATTCTACCTACATTTTTTTTCGTTTTGATCGGCTGGGTATTTTTTCGTGCTGAAACGCTGCCTGATGCTTTGTATTACATTGCTGCGATGCTCGATCCAACCAACATTACGAATCCGTTTCAATTTATCCTTTCCTTATCCTTCAAAAACATTATTCTCTCACTATTGGCCTTGTTCTTCAGCGTCTATACATGTAATAACAAATGGTTGGCTAACGACACCGTCCGGGGTGTATTGTTGCTGATAATTTGGATATACTGCATCATGCTTTTGTCTAATTCCATTTATAATCCATTCATATATTTTAGGTTTTAAAGGAGGGGACGGCTATGACCAAAAAAATATTTGTTGTTATTTTTGCCGTTCTCATGTTTTTGCCATTCGTACAAATGCTTACCGGGATTTTTCCGCAACAAAAACTGGACGAGAAAAGAAAAAAGGTACAGTTTCCTGCTGCAACGTATAATTCGTTTAAGACTGGACAATTTGCGAGGCAGCTCGATGAGTATTGGAACGACCATTTTGGATTTAGAGATACGCTTGTGCAATTGAATGCAACAATTGACGTCAAATTATTTAAATCGTCTCCGAACAATCAGGTGATTATGGGTAAAAATGACTTTGTTTTTTTTCACGGGACGTTGAATGATTATCATCGCATTCCAACGGTTACAGACGAGAAAGTCGAAAAATTTTCAAATCATTTACTTGAAATTCAAAGGTTACTTCAGCAAAAAGGAATTTATTTTATGTTTGTAATAGCTCCAAATAAAAATACAATATATCCTGAATATATGCCTTACAAAAGCTTGAACCCGAAAGAAAAAAATAATTATGACAAAGTATTGGACCGTTTGACCCTGGACGGAGTCAATCATATGGACCTTGTGCCCTTTTTATATTCATTTAAGGATGAATACCAACTGTACGATAAACGAGACACACATTGGAATCAGACTGCGGGATTTCTTGTTTCACTAGAAATCTTGAAAAATTTGAATGCCGGTGTGGAATTCACAAAACAGCCTGGAATCGTCGGTAAACAGAGCGAAAAAGGAAAGGCAGATTTAAATCATATATTGGGGCTCAGGGACGCGGAAAACTACAAAACGAATTATACAGGTACAGTCATTGAATATGGAGCCGTTAAAAACAAGCTGCCAAGCGCGTTTCTTTACCGCGATAGCTTTGGAGCTGATATTAATACTGCAATGTCTCACTATATTGACAACATAAAAACGGTGACATATATCGATAATCCTTTGAGCGAGCAACTTTGGTCGGACATAAGAAAACACAAAATTTTTATTTATGAAGTAGTAGAAAGGTATCTGCCTATCATTATGCAAATGGATTATTCCACAATTACTTTGGACTATCTAAACAGCTTTCAAGAGGGAACGAAAGAAATACTGGATCTAAACAATTTGACCCTTTCGACTCAAGCGAGTTTGCAAGAAAACGGTTCAATAATTCATATGGAAACATTAGGGATTGATCCTACTCTAACGTGGAAATTACCGCCGAGTAAGAAAGTTAGATATGTTGCTGTCCAGTTTGAGAATTTGCCTGACATTGCGCAAGGCCAATTATTTTGGACGACTACTGAGGATCATATTGAGAATGAAGAAAAAAGCCAAAGATTCGAATTAAAATCATCACAGAAGCAATATATTTTCGAAATTGATGATGAGTATGAAATTTTGAGCATCCGATTGGATTTTGGTATGCAAGCCGGATTACGCTTTGATATTAAGGAAATATCCTACTTGTACGAATGATGAAAAGTACAGGCTCTCGATTATTTTCGTTGATGAAAGTGACAAATAAAGTAGAGAGTGTTTCAAAATCGTATTCAATGTGAAAGGTGAGTTGAAATCGTGAAAATCGTAGTGACGGGCGGCGCCGGTTTTATCGGCAGTAACTTTATTCTATATATGCTTAAGCAGCATCCAGACTATGAAATTATTAATGTCGATGCCCTTACATATGCGGGCAATCTAGAAAATTTGAGGTCTATTGAACAGTATCCGAACTACCAGTTTGTTAAAGCTGACATTGCGGAGCTCAACGAGCTAGAGCCGATTTTCCAAGGCGGCTTAGACGCGGTTATTAACTTTGCGGCAGAATCACATGTAGACCGGAGTATTCTGCAGCCAGATATTTTTGTGAGGACTAATATACTTGGTACGCAAGTACTGCTTGATCTGGCTAGGCAATACAATGTCGGCAAGTTCGTTCAAGTGTCGACGGATGAGGTTTACGGTACGCTTGGAGAGACGGGGCTATTCACGGAGGAGACGCCGTTAGCACCGAATAGTCCTTATTCGGCCAGCAAGGCAGGGGCGGATTTGCTTGTTCGCGCTTATCATGAGACGTTCGGAATGAACGTGAATATTACGCGCTGCTCGAACAATTATGGACCGTATCAGTTTCCTGAGAAGTTGATTCCACTAATGATTCAGAATGCGCTCAACGACCGGCCATTGCCGGTTTATGGAGATGGTTTGAACGTACGTGATTGGCTGTATGTAGAAGACCATTGCAGCGCTATTGATCTAGTTCTTCATCAAGGACGTAGCGGTGAAGTTTACAATGTCGGTGGACGTAATGAGCGCAATAATTTACAGGTCGTTCGTACGATACTCGACGCTTTAGGCAAGCCGGAGTCACTTATTACTTATGTTAAGGATCGTCTCGGACATGATCGCCGTTATGCTATCGATGCAGATAAGATACGGCGCGAGCTCGGTTGGGAGCCTAAGTTCGACTATGAGAGTGGTATTAAATCTACCATTGATTGGTATCTTTCGAATAAAGAGTGGATGGAGAAGGTTGTATCGGGAGCGTATCAGGAATACTTTGATGTTCAGTACAAAGAGCGTCTAGGATCAGGAGCATGACAATTCCGAAACTAAAGATTTTAGTTACAGGTGCGAATGGACAACTTGGTCGTGAACTTGCTTTATGGACAACCAATGCAGCGGACATTATTGGTTTTAGTCGGGAAGATCTCGATATTACAAGCTCCGAGCAATGCAAGACTATCCTTAAGAGATATAAGCCGGATGTCGTTATCCATTGCGCTGCTTATACGGCTGTAGATAAGGCGGAGTCTGATTCTGACAGTGCATTTCTTGTAAATGAAGCGGGCACAAGCAATCTGGTAGAAGCTGCAGAAGCAGTCGGCGCTAAGTTTTGTTATATAAGCACAGACTATGTATTCGATGGGACAAGCAGTTTACCGTACGGAGAGCAGGATCAGCCGAATCCGCAGACCGTATACGGTAAGTCAAAGCTTGCTGGCGAGGTTGCGGTTCAGTCGGTATTGGAACGTTACTTCATCGTCCGTACATCATGGGTTTTTGGGAAGTATGGCAATAACTTCGTAAAGTCAATGCTGAACCTGGCAGGGGAGCGCGATCATCTGACGGTCGTCTCCGATCAAGTAGGTTCACCAACTTATACATATGACCTCGCTTCCTTTCTAATCGAACTGCTCCAAACCGAGCATTACGGGATCTACCATGCTTCTAATACGGGAAGCTGCTCTTGGTTTGAATTTGCTGAAGCTATTTTTGAGGAAAGTAAACAGAAAGTGAAGTTAGAACCGTGTACGACAGCCGAATTCCCTCGTCCTGCTCCTCGTCCTGCCAACTCGGTCATGGCACATGGCGCGATTTTGGCGAATGGATTACAAGATCTGCGCCCGTGGCGGGAAGCTTTAAGACACTTTATAATGAACGAAACATGATTGAGATTCGCTTGAAATGATGATATCGATTTAAGTTAGCGCGCCGGATGACTAGAATGGCGCGCTAATTAAATTATATTTGTAAAAAAAAGTTTGGTAGTTTCCTTCCATTTTGCTACAATGCAGATAGAGTCGAATTATAGTAGAATGCAGGTGAATCTTTAGCTAATGATCCGACAAAATCAGCGATTTCTGACACAGCTCTATATGCTGACTGACCTATTTATTACGTTGATCGTTTTTTTGACAGCCTATTGGCTTAAGTTCGAGAGCGAATGGCTACCGCATAATGCCTCTGTTCCGTTCAAAACGTATCTGCTCTGGGGAACGATTTACTCTTTTGCGACCGTGTTAATTGGAATCTACATGCAATTCTATTCGCCCAAGAGACGAAAGGCATTTTCCTTTGAGTTGTTTAAATTGCTACAGGTGCAGTTTATTAGTTTCCTCGGCTTGCTGAGCTTATTGTATTTCGTCAAAGAAGTTCACGTCTCGCGTGAATTTCTAGCTATTTTTATTGCTATGAATATAGTAGGTGTTTCTTTCTATCGATTCGTACTTAAGAGGGTATTAATCTCGTTCCGGCGCCAAGGATTCAATAAGAGATACATCGTCATTCTAGGTGCCGGTTCTGTCGGTCGGCGATTCTATGATAATCTGCAAAATAATCCAGATCTCGGTTATGAAGTCATTGGATTCCTCGATGATTTCCAATCCGAGCATGCGCCTGAGCATCGGTATTTGAAGCCGATTATAGGGAGACTTGACGAGCTGGAGCAGACCATAGATGGGAAGACAGTAGACGATGTTATTATAGCTCTGCCATTAGCTGCCTACGGAAAGTACAGTGAAATTATATCCATTTGCGAGAAGTCGGGTGTCAAAACACTTATTATTCCGGATTTCTTCGATGTGCTACCAGCAAGGCCGTTCTTCGATAACTTCGCAGGCATTCCTCTCATTAACGTAAGGGATGTTCCGCTTGATGAGTTAAGTAACCGAATTATGAAGCGTTGGTTCGATATCTTGTTCTCGCTTGCTGCGATTCTCGTAACGTCTCCGCTTATGCTGTTCGCAGTGATCGGCATTAAGCTGACGTCGCGTGGTCCTGTTCTATTCAAGCAGGAGCGAATGGGGCTCGACCGCAAGTCTTTCCATATGTATAAGTTCCGATCCATGCGCCTATCGTCGGGCAAAGACTCAGATACGCAGTGGACGGTGAAGAACGACCCGCGCCGAACGAAGTTCGGAAGCTTTCTCAGGCGTACTAGCCTGGATGAATTGCCGCAGTTTTTCAACGTATTGCTAGGACATATGAGCGTTGTAGGTCCTCGTCCGGAACGTCCTTATTTCGTTAATCAATTCAAGGAAGAAATTCCAAAATATATGATTAAGCATCAGATCAGACCGGGAATCACGGGTTGGGCGCAGACGAACGGTCTGCGTGGAGACACCTCGATCGAAGAACGTATCGTTCACGACATTTTCTACATCGAAAATTGGACATTCCTATTCGACATCAAGATTATTTACAAGACGGTGCTGAAGGGCTTGATAAATAAAAATGCTTACTGAGCAACAAGCGGTTTGCCGCGTGTCCGTTATTATACCTACATTAAATGCAGGATCTGCCATACATATACTTCTAGATAAGCTTAAGCAACAAACGATTCAACCCTATGAGATCATCGTGATTGATTCTGAATCCGTCGACGGTACGCCGCGGGCAGCCGAGCAAGCAGGCGCCAGGGTCATCACGGTGCGCAGAAGCGAATTTGATCATGGCGGGACACGCAACATGGCGGCAGAGGCAGCGGAAGGTAATATTCTACTGTTCATGACGCAAGATGCGGAGCCGATGAACGAGCATATGATCGATAAGCTAGTTAATCCGTTGCTAGCGCAGGATAAGGTTGTATATTCTTATGCCAAGCAATGCGCAAGACCTGGTGCAGATGTGCTTGAACAACTAGCAAGACAATATAATTATCCGGAGCAGTCGCAATTCAAGTCGTTTGAGCATGTGAGTCAAATGGGGATAAAGACGTTTTTCTGCTCCAACGTTTGCGCGGCGATTCGTAAAAATACGTTCGAGGCGATGGGGAGATTCCAAGCGCCGGTTATATTCAATGAAGATTTGTTTATGTCGGCTCGGTGTATCCTTTCCGGCTTCAAGGTTGCCTATTGTGCGGAAGCGCTCGTTTATCATTCCCATCATTACTCGATCATGCAGCAGCTGCGCCGGTATTTCGATAACGGAGTATCGATGAGATGCAATTCATGGATTATGCCTTACAGCGGTGTGGGCAAAGCCGGATCGGGTCTTGTGAAACTGCAGGTTAAGGCTTTGCTTAGCTCTCGACGATGGCTGCTTATCCCAAGGCTTGTTATTGAATCGGGTGCCAAGCTGATCGGGTATAAGCTAGGTATACATCATAGGCGATTGCCATCCTGTATGAGAAGAAAGCTGAGCATGCATTCACGAATTCTTGAACGATACATTGAACAAAACAAAGTTTGAACGGAGAAGAGCTTTACGGTTATTTATGACCGTAAGGCTCTTTTTTTCGAACAAGTCGTATACTGCCAATAGCTCGCGCCCAAACTACATACACGGAAATAAAATGTATATGGAGGGTTAAGATGGCCGCTTGGCTCGATTGGCTAGTTGCGGCACTGTTGCTGTATATTTTGTTTTTGGCCGTAATTATGCTAATGGAGCATAGGAGGCCTGCTCAGATGACGGCTTGGCTGCTTATTGCTTTAGTGTTCCCTTACGTTGGTTTTCTAGCGTTCATTATGCTTGGTCAAGACTTTAGAAATCGTAAAATGACAAGAAGATTCAAGAGCTATCACAATTATGCTTCGACTAGTTCGCCATCATCGTCGCATAACCAGGTGCATCGCATCGAGGAATTGGACAACGCAGAACTAGTCAACCAGAGGAACTTGTTCGAATTATTGTCGACGATGACACCTTTTGCAATAAAAGCAGGTAATCACACTGAAATATTAACGAATGGAGAAGCAACGTTTGAAGCAATATTGAAGGCATTGAGCGAGGCTAGGCATCATATTCATATGGATTATTATACGATCCGCGATGACGGCATTGGAAGGCGATTTCTTAACATGCTCATTCGCAAAGCACGGGAAGGTGTAGAGGTAAGGATCGTGTATGACGGGGTCGGGAGTCTGCATATAAGCGAGAATTTTTTGAAAGACCTGCACAGAGCGGGCGTTCAGACGAGCTGTTTTTTGCCACCGCGGTTTGCATTCTATGAACGTCGTCTTAATTATCGGAATCATCGCAAAATCGTAGTCGTAGACGGTCTTGTTGGTTTCCTGGGCGGTATTAATATCGGTGATGAGTACTTGGGCAAAGATAAGCGTCTTGGCTTTTGGCGGGATACGCATCTTAAGCTGCAGGGCAACACAGTACATGATTTGCAGCAGCTGTTTCTAAATGATTGGGCCTTTGCCTCCAAGGAGCAGCTGGACGTGCAGCGCTATATGCCAGTGGATTCGTACTCGGGCAAGGAGAATGTGCTTATCGTTCCAAGCGAGCCGGGTCGCAACGATCAGAAAATATTAGACGTAACCTTTGCCGCCATTAATGCGGCGAGGTCGCGTATTTGCATATCTACACCCTATTTCATCCCCGATCCAAGTCTTGTGATGGCATTACGAACAGCAGCGCAAAGCGGAGTAGAGGTCTCACTCATCATTCCGGGAATCGCCGATACGAAGATTGTGCTGTTGACGACGCTATCGTATGTCCAAGATATGCTGGACGCAGGCGTGAAGGTTTATCGGTATCAGAAAGGCTTCATTCATGCCAAGGTGATGATCATCGATCAAATGCTCGCTTCAGTAGGTACGGCCAATATGGATATGCGAAGTTTTTACAGCAACTTCGAGCTTAATGCACTGCTGTTTGATGCGGATGCGATAGAGCGGTTATCAATCGATTTCAACGAAGACCTGAGGCAGAGCCGACAGGTGCTTACCCAGCAATTTACTAAACGACCTTGGAAGCAGAAGGCGGCTGAATCGCTGCTCCATATGCTTTCTCCGCTCCTGTAACAGATGAATGGAATGCGGACTAAAAGGGCATATTTTGCGAGTAACACTTTATAACCTTCTTAGGAGGCGAGCCGAATGGGCGAGACGAACAATGAGGCGCAGCAAGCGGCAGCCGAGCCGCAAAACGAGGGCAGGGACGATTATTTTATGGACATTGACCGTATGGTAAATGAGGGCCTGGGCGGCGGCAACGTAACGATTCAAGGCGGTCTTATTGATGAGACGACAATTGATACGATGGAACCGGAGCAGAGAGGGGATTAAGCTTGGATACGACACGCGCGAAGCAAATTTATAATTCCGATCAGACTTTCTCCGTCATGCTGGACGGCGACTCCGTCTGGATTGAGAATGTCGACGAGGCTAACGGTATGGCTACAGTTCAAGTCGGCGGAAACCCCGTCAATACGAAGACGGTGTCTTGCGATCGACTGCAAGAACAAAGTCACTAGACGTAACGAAAGATCCCGGGTATGCATTGTTGCATACTCGGGATCTTTTTGTTGTTAAATGGAAAAATAATGCGTTACTTCCATGTTAATCATGCGTTAAAATAGAGAGTGCAAACTTAGAGATAAGGTATACATAGACGAGAGGGCGATGGGGTTATGGGAAAGGTGAAAAATAAAAGTAGAGTAGAGAGTAAGCTAATAAGATCGGCATTTAGCATACTATTAGCTTTTTCTTTAATATGCATGCCAGTTATGGGTACCGTTCAAGCGGCAGGCGTATCTTTGACAGCAACTGCCGAGGATGACGAGGAGGGGGAAGAACCTGTTAAGCCCATTGATGAAAGCAAAGCAAAGGTGTCTAAGCAGAAAGCAAATGAAGCTGTTCGCGCATTGTTTCCCGTACTGAACCATGCTGAGATTACCAACACTCAATTAAGATATGAGCCGTATACGACTATGCTGATCTGGGATTTTGAATGGAAGATTAAGGGGAATACGAAAGCTGGAACTTATTTTACTAGTGTAAGCGCAGATAACGGTGAGTTAGTGATGTTTTTTGATACGACCAATCACCCGACCAGTGCACTGAAGATGCTGCTTTCGCGCAATGAAGCGGTTAAGCTCTCCAAACAATTCATAGCCAAAGCCAATCCCTCTTTGACAGTAAGTCAAATGATTCCGGTAAGTAATTATCCTCGCAACAAACCAATAGATCCGCTGTTTGGCAGCTTAGCACATGATTTTGCTTTCGATGTCTGGGTTAATGGGATTCCTTCACAAGGAGAAAGAGTGTATGTAGCCATAGACAGCAGCGGGAAAGTAGTGAAATACGAGGTGAGCAGATATCAAACGGATTATGTCTCCCCCGATTCGATTGTTTCCAAGCAAGAAGCACTTAACAAGTTCCGTGACGAAGTAAAGCTTCAATTGAGGTATGCTACGGATCATACATCGATGGTAATGACATATGCGGGAATAATGCCAATGTATACGCTAGTATATGAAGAAATCAATCGAAGAGATATGGATGCGCTTAGCGGCAAATTTATTGAAGTTGATAACGGTGTCGTAGCATCCACGGACTACTCCGCTTTCGCCCCATCTGGAAAGCCCTTTCTAGCGCATTCGGGTCCGACACTATCAAAGGAACAAGCAATAAAGGCTGTTCAAGCAATTATTTCAATACCGAGCGGATATAAGCTATCCGATTCTTTCTTCGATGATAATAACGGCTATGAAGGCGAACCGAAAGCATGGCATCTCAAATGGGTAAAAGGAAGTCCCGGCGACGGAAACGTTGAAGATCCAAGTGAAATCAATGTACAGATATACGCAGATACCGGTCAAATTATGCGTGTGACCACTGATTTGGAATCCAGTTACTTAGACACATCAAAGGTGAAGGAAATTACAAAAGAGCAGGCGATGGATAAGGCAATCAAGCTCGTGACGGGTTTATACCTGGAAGCAGACAAATTTTACCGTTTAAAAGTTACTGATATGAAAGAAGCCGTTCTCGGGGGCGATTATTTTGTGGCTGAATTCAAACATTTCTATAAGGACATTCCGGTTGACAGCAGCAATATTACGATAAAAATAGACAAACATGGCGATCTGGTTGGCTATAACAGAAATCAATATGACGCTAATGACGTGAATGAATTGCTAGATTATTTGAACTTGAAGCTAGATATAAAGCATGATACGGCACTCGATATCTACAGAGATGCAATGGAGGCCAATCTAGGCTACTATTCAACGATCTATGCGAAAGGGAATCCTGAAGATTGGAGAATCGCAAGTACGCTGGCTTACCGTTTATCTATATTGAAATCAGATAAACCATACTTCGTCCATGCAGGTTCAGGTGAACTGGTGTCTTTAAACAAAGAATTAGAGGTAGAAGAGGATCCAGACGATATGTTTTATCCGAAGGATATTAGTTCACACTGGGCGAGTAAACAGTTGGATATATTATATAAGCATGGTGTATTTCCGCAAACTCTTTACAGCATGGTTTATCCGAACGATCCATTGCTCAAAGGAGAATGGATGGAGATGATTTACTTAAGCTACATACCGAACGAAGATTTTATGGAATGGGGGCAAAATCCGTTCGCTGACGTTGATCAGCAAAGCGATTATGCCTATCCTGTCCAATTTTTTGTTAACCAAGGTTGGTTGACGCCAGCTCCTTCCAAAGAGCTTCGTCCTGAAGAACAGCTAACGAGGGAACAGCTTGCCGTATTGTTATATGGTATGCTGAATGCCGATAAACTGAAGGCGCACATGAAGCCGGAGATTAAGGTAGCTTCGCTGAAGGATGCTTCGCTCATCAAGAACAAGACTGCGGTTGAACTTGTTATGAAGCTAGGCTTGCTTACGCCGGCAAACGGTAAGTTCAGTCCGAATGGGCTCGTTACGCGGGCACAAGCTAGCGTTATCATTATGCGTTTAGTTGAATTGCAAGGGAAAACAAAAGAATCCATTATGTAGTTTTCTACATGGACGAAGAAGAGAGCTATTAGGAGCAGCTTGGAAGCGAATGATCTTCCGCGCTTGCTTTCGAATAGCTCTCTTTTTTATTTCCTCAGCCCCCATAAGACTCCCGAAACGCGGCACACAGAACATCGCGATCAACTTCCCATAGGGCGGCAATGTCCGCGCTCACGTTCTCGTCCCACCAATCGGACTGAAGCTTGCGATTGCTCTGATGCTCTACAATCCATATCAGGTTGAGCAGAACTTTTTTGGTATAAAGACGTTCGGCTTCCTCCATCTTTTCCTTGGAGACCCACAGCTTCATTCGCTTCACGGTGCGGTAGAGCTCGTTGCTGCAGGCTCTGCGGATTTTGCGTGCTGTCGGCAAGCCGTTAGTATGCTTCTGGGCGTTAGGCTTCATATAAAAGAACCGACTCCTCTCTATACCCCATACATATGCGGACGAAGAAGAGAAGGTCACTGCACTGCCTATAGATTGCCTATTGCACTGTTATGTAGCCTACCATAGGCCCATCATGGCGCATGTCGCTATGGGTCAAGCATACAATAGGGTATGTCCCAGGTTTGTCGGCCGTGAACGATACGACCGTCGTTTTGCCTTGGGTTACGGTCCCTCGGACTCCTAGGCCTTCTATTACGAAGGGATGGCTTTTGCCGCTGACGCCGGTAATATGCAGTTCAATGGGCTCTCCTTTGTTTACGATAATGGACCCGGGATCCCAACGGTACACTTCAATTTCTTGGCCGTCTTGCGTTGTCGACTTAATCTCGGTCGTTACGAGCTGGAATACTCTTGCTTGCGTAGGCTGCCCGCTAACGGTACGGGACCCATTCCAGTTCAGGAAAACGGCGACTACGACAACTAGAGCTGTAAAAGCGATTAACAGTTGAATCTGCTTTTTTCGTACGATAAAAACTTTGGACATGAAACGATCACCTCATCTATTCGTATCATTATAGGCTAGTCTATGCGAAGGCTTGTCAGACCATGACAAAAGTGGATGCTGCCATTGCCTTGTGTTAGAATAACCTCAGTGCTAGTGAAAGCGGACAAAGGTAGATTATTAAGATGGAAGGCGGATTGAGAACAGGAATGGAATGGATTAAGGATATTTTGCATGAGGTGCTGTTGTGGGTTGAAAGCTTAGGGTATTTCGGTATTTTAATCGGACTGCTAATTGAAGTTATTCCAAGTGAAATTGTTCTAGGCTTCGGAGGTTACTTAGTATGGAAGGGCGATATCTCTTTCTGGGGTGCCGTTATTTTCGGAACGATAGGTGCTGTCGGACAGAACTGGATTTTGTACGCAATCGGTAGGTACGGCGGTCGTCCTATCGTCGAGAAATACGGCAAGTACATTAAGATCAAGCCCAAGCATGTCGATACAGCGGAAAGCTGGTTCAAAAAATACGGA
Organism: Paenibacillus sp. J22P218; assembly: GCF_056269195.1. NCBI lineage: Bacteria > Bacillati > Bacillota > Bacilli > Caryophanales > Paenibacillaceae > Paenibacillus > Paenibacillus sp. J22P218. The sequence continues at coordinate 234,051 of NZ_JBWDNL010000006.1, read as the reverse complement.
GCGGGCATCGTGTTCACCGCTCGTTTCGTGCCTGTTATGCGTCAAGTGATCTCGATCCCGGCGGGCATGGCAAGAATGAACTTTTGGCTGTTTACGCTGCTTACGGCGCTCGCTTCGCTGCCATGGTCGATTTTATTCGTTTATTTGGGCAAAACGCTCGGCGACCAATGGGAAAATGTCGGTGAAGAGGCAGCTCCTTATGTACAGCCAGCGATCCTGATCGCCCTCGCGTTGCTGATCGTTTATGTGCTTATTAAGTTTGTACGTTCCCGTGGCAAATCGGTATAATAGATACGTGTAACACTTTAGACGGAAGTCATTCAATAATGACCACGAAAGAGGGATTCAGATGAGCAAAAGCGTAGCAGACAAGCTGGGCAAAGGTATTACTCCACAGCAATTTATTGATGGCATGACCAAAAATAAAGAAGCGTTCATCGGTTGGTATGACAAGTTTGAGTGGACAGACGAATCGGATCGGGAATTGTTCGAGTCGATGAACAATCGTGATGATCTGCGAGTGCTTATCTTGATGGCAGATTGGTGCGGCGATGTTGTACGCAACATTCCGGTTGTGTTCCAGGCGTTGTCGATTAGCGGCATTCCAACAGAAGTTCTTATTATGGAAGAACATTTAGACACGATGGATCAGTTCTTGACGATGGGCGGACGCTCCGTACCGGTCGTTATTATCGCTGATACAGGTGGAGCGGTGCTTGGCACATGGGGGCCAAGGCCAAAATATATTCAAGAACCGATGGTTGCGTTCAAGCAAGAGAATCCTGACCGCGAGGCAGCGGATTATCAAGAGAAGCTGGCGGCAACAAGACAAGAAATCGGACGCCGCTACGGAGAAGGTACGGAATATCAGTCCCTTATTATCAAAGAGCTCCGCGCGTTGCTGGAATCGTTCTAAGGCTTAAGAGTTAGGGGAGCAATTATGAAGATTGAGATGTTTACGTTAGGACCATTGCAGACGAACTGTTATCTGCTCACGATTGAGGAGCAAGAGTCGGGCGAACGCGGCATCATTATTGACCCGGGAATGAATCCGAAGAAGCTGCTGGATCGGATTCAAGGTGTACATATTGAAGCAATTCTACTGACACATGCCCATTTCGACCATATGGGCGGGGTAGACGAAGTTCGGAAAGCGGCGAATTGCCCCGTCTATATTCATGATCTAGAAGCGGATTGGCTGACCGATCCGCGCAAGAACGGCTCGATGCGCTGGCAGGATGTTACGCCGCCGTTGTCGACCGATCCCGCCGAATACGCGCTGGCCGAAGGGCAGACGCTGAATCTGATCGGACAGACATTCAAGGTTATGCATACGCCGGGACATTCGCCGGGCAGCGTTAGCTTCCTGAACGGTGAGCACTTATTCTCCGGCGATGTGCTGTTCAAGTTGAGTGTCGGTCGTACCGATCTCCCAGGAGGCCGTGAACGGGATTTGTACGACACCATTAAGAACAAGTTGTATAAGCTAAGCTCGGATACAATTGTTTATCCGGGGCATGGCGGTCGTACGAAGATCGGCTTCGAAATGGCAAACAACCCGCATACGAGTTAAATTTCAGCTGCGCAGTCCACGGACGGCGCAGCATTTTAAGCTTGCAGAGGATGGTGTAGAGGATTGGCGGATACAAGTGTACGTAGTGTAGAGGATAGCTCGGAAGAAACAACTGGAAAGTCTAAGTTAACAGCAGAGCAGAAGGCGGCTGAGAGCGATCGCATTATCAAAGGCATTGCTGCCCAGCTTACGATACCTTTATCGAAGGTAAAGTCGGCTGTCAGCCTGCTTGATGAAGGCAATACGATTCCGTTCATTGCCAGGTACCGGAAGGAAATGACCGGCGAGCTTGACGAAAACGATTTGCGTGCTATTGAAGAGAAGCTGCAATATATGCGTAATCTTGAAGAGCGCAAGCGTGAAGTCATCCGTTTAATTGATGAACAAGGTAAGCTGACGGATGCGCTCCGTGCGGACATCGAGAAATCGGTTAAGCTGCAGGAAGTAGAGGATCTCTACCGGCCTTATCGGCAGAAGCGCAAGACGCGCGCGAGCGTGGCGAAGGAACGGGGGCTTGAACCTCTTGCCTTGTGGATATGGTCGCAGCCTCGTCAAGGCGATCCCTTGGCCGAAGCAGTTAAGTACATTAACGTAGATAAAGGCGTAGCTACCGCACAGGACGCGCTGCAAGGCGCAATGGACATATTAGCCGAAAATATCGCTGATGACGCTGCAGTGCGTGCTTGGGTCCGCAAATACACCTTCGATCAGGCAATTATCCGGACGGAAGCGAAGGATGCCTCCGCCGAAACCGTATACGAGATGTATTACAGCTACCAAGAACCGATTCGCAAGCTGCCGCCGCATCGCGTGTTAGCTATCAACCGGGGGGAACGCGAAGAGGTGCTTCGCGTCAACTTCGATCTTGCCGCTGAGCGCATTCACGATTATATTCAACGCAGGCTGCTTCGTGGCGGAACGGCGGCAGCTGTACGGGACGTATTTATAGCCATTATTGAGGATACGTACAAACGGCTGCTTGCGCCATCCATTGAACGCGAGGTGCGCGGCGAGCTGACAGAGAAGGCGGAAGAGCATGCGATATCCATCTTCAGCGAAAATCTCCGCAACCTGCTGCTGCAGCCTCCCGTTCGCGGCAACGTCGTATTAGGCGTCGATCCTGCCTTCCGCACAGGCTGTAAGCTTGCAGTTATCGACGATACCGGCAAGCTGCTAGAAGTGGCGGTTTCTTATCCGACGCCTCCGAACAACAAGGTTGCCGAAGCTGAGCGATTAATAAACGGTCTGATCGACCAATACAAGGTCGAGCTGATCGTTATCGGCAATGGCACGGCTTCCCGGGAGACAGAGCAGTTCATTGCCAATCTCATTAGCAAGCGTAAAGCAGCAGGTTCTGCCGGCGCTGAGCTGAAATATATTATCGTTAATGAAGCTGGCGCAAGCGTATATTCCGCATCGAAGCTTGCAGCAGAAGAGTTTCCGAAGCTAGACGTAGCGGAGCGCAGCGCCGTATCGATCGCGAGACGGCTGCAGGACCCGTTAGCCGAGCTTGTAAAGATTGAGCCCAAAGCGATTGGCGTTGGCCAGTACCAGCATGATGTAAGCCAGAAGCGGCTCGATGAGAGCTTGGGCGGCGTCGTGGAATCGGCCGTTAACCATGTCGGTGTCGACGTTAACACCGCTTCTGCGTCATTACTATCTTATGTAGCCGGAATTAACGCAACGATTGCCCGCAATATAGTCAAATACCGCGAAGACAATGGCCGATTCGCCAAACGTACGCAGCTCCAGAAGGTGCCGCGGCTTGGCGCAAAGTCATACGAGCAATGTATCGGCTTCCTCCGTATTCCGGAAGCGGGCAATCCGCTTGACCGGACAGCGATTCATCCTGAATCGTATGATGTCGTGGACAAGCTGTTCCGGGCATTAGGGCTGGAACTGAAACAGATTGGCACTGAAGCGCTTCAATCGAAGCTGGAGACTATCGACCTGCCAAGCTTGGCGAGCACGTTAGACGTAGGCGTACCGACGCTCAGAGACATCGTAGACAGCCTGCTGCGCCCTGGCCGCGATCCGCGCGAGGAGCTGCCGCCTCCGATCTTCCATACCGATGTGCTTAACCTGGAGGATCTTACTGCCGGCATGGAGCTTCAAGGAACAGTGCGCAACGTAATCGACTTCGGCGCCTTTATCGATATTGGCATTAAAAACGACGGCCTTGTCCACATTTCCCAAATGAGCGATAAGTTCGTGAAGCATCCGATGGATGTCGTATCGGTTGGCGATAATGTAACCGTGTGGGTGCTGGGTGTCGACATTAAGAAGGGCCGTGTCAGCTTAACGATGCGCAAGCCATAAGACGATAATCAAATTCAGCCATAAAGTGGGCTTGCCTGTTCATCGGCAAGCCCACTATAATTTATATATAGCGAATAAGCAGGGGGACGAGAAAATGAAGGAGAGCAACATGGATAAAGAACGATGCGCGAACGTAGCACCTCATAGATGGTTCGGTTTATCTTTGCAGGCGCTCGTCATTTTGGCTCAGAAGCCGAATATTTGTCCAAGTGCTGAGATTGCAAGCCGTCTAGATGCAGATGCTACGCTGTTGCGCCGTGTGCTTGTTAAGCTGGCGCGAGAGAATCTTATCGAGACAAGAGAAGGACGTGACGGCGGTTATCGTCTCAAGCGATCGCCTGAATCGATTACGCTTGCTGACGTATATACGGCGCTTAAAGTGGGTGAGCCGCTATGCAGCAATATGCTGGATACGGCAAGCTCGCAAGAATTCGGCTTGGAGATGAAGGCAGCCTTCACTGAAATTGCAAGCGAAGTAGAACGAAAAACTCTCGAGGCGCTTCAGCCCTATACGATTGCAGATTTAGCACAACGTGCATTTACGCTTCCAACTAATGCAAGCTAATTTCCTAAAGTAAGTTAATTGACAAATAAATAAGGCCAGCATATACTGTTCTTATAAAAGTTACAGTTCATGCACATTTAACTATGTGAAGTACAGCACTGTTATTGCTGATACTAACTATGCGCAATTCTGCGCAGTTAATGCTGTTGATAACTGTGCATCCTAAAACACAGATACAAAATGGAGGAGACCATTATGACAACAACACAAATTGATTCCCAAGTTCAAGTATCAACGAAAGATGCAACAGAGCCATCCTTTGCTAACGTTTTGCACAGCCGCCGTTCCGTACGCAAATATGACAGCAGCCACGTTGTCTCTGAGCAAGAAATTCGCGAACTGCTGGAAACAGCAACGAAAGCACCATCTTCATCCAACATGCAGCCTTGGCGTTTCTTAGTCGTTACGGACCCGGAATTGAAGCAAAAACTAGTGCCGATTGCCTTCAACCAACAACAAGTTGCTGAAGCATCAGCTATCGTTATTGTGCTCGGCGATTTGGAGATGTATAAGCTTTCTGAACAAATTTACGGGGCTGCAGTTGAAGCAGGCTATATGTCTAAAGAAGTAGCTGACAACTTTGTTGCCAACTCGACCAAAATGTACCCTTCGTTGCCTGCTGACCGTTTGCAATCGCTCGTTGCATTCGATACGGGACTTGTATCGATGCAGCTTATGCTCGCAGCTCGCGCGAAAGGTCTAGATACCGTACCAATGGGCGGCTTCAACCGCGATCAACTAAAAGAATTTTTCGGCATCTCTGAGCGTTATATCCCTACTTTGATGCTTCCAATCGGCAAAGCATCGGCTGAAGGCCATCCTTCTACGCGTCTTCCTATTGACGAAATTACGTTCTTCAACAAAATGTAATTCCACTCCTTGCATTATCCCCATACAAACAAACCGGCTTTCTCTCATCGTAGAGAAAGCCGGTTTTTATGTCCGAACAAGCTGGAAGCACAGGTCTTACAAGCTTGTGCTGCTGTCTTGTTCCTTCGGACCTTGTTTGCTGCGATAGAAGTACCAGCAGTCGTTAAGCAGCTTGATCTGCCGGCGATCCTTCTTCTGAAATGCGCGCATTAATTGATTGCAAAGCCATTGAGGCATATGCGTTCGTCCCCTTCCGAGCCCAACATGTTGTAATACTACAATATGGGGCAGGGCGGACGTCCGTGCAGGTCCACACTAATTGCCTTGCTCTTCCTCATACTCCTCATACCATTGCTCAAGCTGAGCTTGAAGCGCGCGAATCTCGGTTAACAGCGAAATAAGCGGGTACGACTTTTCTTGCACTGCTGAGAAATCAGCCTCAAGCTCGTTAATGTAGGCTAGTCCGCTTACGATCGAGATCGAGTTGTCGTGGAGCTCGACCGCGTCGCATTCCGCGACTGCGTAAGGCAGACTAGGTACGCGATCAGCCGTTAGCTTGTCGATTTCTTTATGAAGGCGCAGGTTAAGCGCACTGAGCTGATAAGCATGGGATTCGGGCATTTCAACGAAGAGTATTGTTTCATTTTGCTTCATAAGGACGTAACGCATTGTTGCCATAAAATGTTCTGGACTCCCCTCGATTATAACATTCCTACTTGACAGTGTAGCGTATCGTACCTTTAAAATTCAAGTAGTAGGGGGAGAATAACGATGAATGATGAGACGCTGCAGCAATGGGTCGAGCAAATATCGATGGCATCCTTTGGACGAGCCTTCACACACCGCGCGACGTTCAACAGCCGATTAAAGGCGACGGGCGGTCGTTACTTTACCCGTACGCATAACATCGAGATAAGCCCGCATCAATTGTCTGCTTACGGACGAGAAGAAACTGAGAAGATCATCAAGCATGAGCTATGCCATTATCATTTGCATATTCTGAGGCGCGGCTATAAGCATCGGGATGCAGACTTTAAGCAATTGCTTGCCCATGTGGGAGGATCACGTTATTGTCAGTCGCTGCCGGAGCGCACCGAACGTCAGGCTAGGCCGTATCGCTATAAGCTTGTCTGCTCCAAATGCGGGTTTGAATATATGCGCAAGAAGAAGCTTGATCCGGCCAAATACGCATGCGGCAAATGCCGTGGAAAATTAATCATGATAACGCTTGACAATAAAATTGAACCGTGATAAATTATTACTTGTCACTTTTACTTTTCCCTGATAGCTCAGTTGGTAGAGCACTCGACTGTTAATCGAGTTGTCACAGGTTCGAGTCCTGTTCGGGGAGCCAGATTTGGAGAGATACCCAAGTGGCTCAAGGGGACCCTCTGCTAAGGGGTTAGACTGCGTAAGTGGTGCGAGGGTTCGAATCCCTCTCTCTCCGCCACGATTTTTTTTCAAGTGATGCAACGGGAAGACCGTTCAGCCGGTCTTTTTTCTTTGCCACATTCATGCTTAACAAGGCCCGTTGGTCAAGGGGTTAAGACACCTCCCTTTCACGGAGGTAACAGGGGTTCGAATCCCCTACGGGTCACCATTTCAGATTTATCGCTTGTGAAGCAGCTCTCTAGAGTTGATCAACATTCATGAGAGCCATTAGCTCAGTTGGTAGAGCACCTGACTTTTAATCAGGGTGTCGAAGGTTCGAGTCCTTCATGGCTCACCATTTGCTTCAACCCTCGAAGTGAATGGAAATGAAGGAAGCGAAGAAGCAACAATTTCATATGTGCGGTAGTGGTGGAACGGCAGACACGCTATCTTGAGGGGGTAGTGTCCCATGGACGTGCAGGTTCAAATCCTGTCTACCGCACCATACAAATCATTTATAAAGCCCTTGCGCCGCAAGGGCTTTTTTATTTTTTCTTTTTCTGATGCATAATGTCTTTGAAGGCTATAGGGATGTTGTTGACGAATTGTTGACGAGAATGGCAATGGATAAACCTTATATCCGGGTAGTAGTCCGTGAACTCGGAAAGCCGTCAAGGTTTCTGTCATGCTAGAGATTAATTGTAGCCATTCTTCAGAAGCTGCTATTTATTTTTCCCCGTTACAGATTAATCAATAAAATCAATAAAAAAAATCACGTCAAAGTAACTATTTTGAGATAAGTAAGAACTCATTGCTTCTCGTAAGTTACTGTCTGTAGAAAGGGAACATTGATGAACGATTTATTTTCATTACTACTATTTTCAACAAAACCGGAGCTTATTCCTGATGCTGCAAACGCTGGAATTGATAGTATCGTTGTTGATTGGGAATATATTGGTAAATATGAAAGACAACAGTTCGCCGATACTGAAATTAATCAACATACGGTAGATGATTTGCGGAGAGTGCGACAAATGACAACTGCCAAAGTGATTTGCCGTATAAACGGTTTCTACTCACATTCAGCGGTAGAAGTTGAAAATGCCATATCGGGAGGGGCAGATGAGATACTCCTGCCGATGGTTCGGACCGTAGAAGAAGTAGAACTAATTTTGAAGTGGGCTAACAGGCGATGTGATGTCGGGATATTAATTGAAACAGAAGCAGCTATTCGACAAGCCCGTGAGTTAGCGCAATTGCCGCTTTCCCGTGTTTGCGTAGGCTTGAATGACCTAGCTATTGAAAGGAGAACGCCACATATTTTTACAGCGCTGATTGACGGAACGGTTGAGACAATAAGACCTTATTTCAAAGATATTCCTTTCGGTTTTGGAGGACTTACATTACCGAATCATGGTTTCCCTATATCGTGCCAATTGCTGATTGAAGAGCTAACGAGGCTTCAGTGTAATATAAGTTTTTTGCGAAGATCGTTTCAAAAGGATGTTCAATTAAAAAATCTGAAACAAGGCGTTCAACAAATTCGAAAAGCGCTGGAACTGGCTAAATATCGATCATTTCAACAAATGGAGAGGGACAAGGAGGCCTTGTATACGCGGATAAATCAGTTATAAACTTCCTGTTCCTATCGATGCGATTGTCTAATTGGAATAGTGAACTTTTGAAAATTCAGATATAATGGTAAAAACATTATTTGCGGGAGTATTAATATGAACAGTATACAGCTAGCTTGGAAAATAAGAAGACATGCTATAGAAATGACGCATTTATCAGGAGGCTCCCATATTGGGTCAGTGTTTTCAATAGCGGATATTATAGCGGTTTTATACAATGATATTATGACGATATTTCCTGAAAATCCAAGAAACGATCTGCGTGATAGGTTTATCCTTAGTAAAGGACATGCTGGCGCAGCCGTATATGCGGTATTAGCAGAGAAAGGTTTTTTTGATGTCCGTGAACTTGAGAGCCACTATTCAAACGGGAGTAAGCTTTCTGGACATGTATCACATAAGGACGTGCCTGGAGTGGAGCTATCCACAGGCTCTTTGGGTCACGGTATTTGTGTAGGGGCTGGCATGGCATTAGCAGCAAAACGTGATAAGAAGAAGCACTCTGTTTTCGTTATTGTTGGTGATGGAGAGTGCAATGAAGGTTCCGTATGGGAAGCAGCGCTTTTTGCGAATCACTATAGATTATCAAACTTAACTGTCATTATTGATCATAATAAAATGCAAAGTTTAGATTTTTGTGAGAATACAATCGAACTTATCGATTTAGCGGCTAAATGGAAAGCGTTCGGTTGGAATGTTACCGAGATCGATGGTCATGACCATAAAGAGTTAAAAAGTGCACTAAGTAGACAGCATGATGAAAAACCAAACTGTGTTATAGCTAACACTATAAAGGGTAAAGGTGTTTCTTTTATGGAGAACGATATATTATGGCACTATAAAGCCCCGCTAGGGGAAGACTATTTCAATGCCATCAAGGAGTTGGAGCTGCAATACAATGAGAAATAAATTTGTAGAAACTATTTTGAAATTTGCCGAAACCGATCCGAATTTATTTTTAATAACTGGTGATGTAGGATTTGGTGTGTTAACCGATTTTAGGAATCAATTTCCCGATAGATTTATTAATGCAGGTATCAGCGAGCAAAATATGACTTCCGTAGCAGCAGGGATGGCTATGGAGGGGAAAACAGTATTTACGTATTCCATCGCTAATTTCCCGACTGCTAGGTGCTTTGAGCAAATTAGGAATGATGTAGCCTATCATAAAGCTAATGTGAAGATTGTTGCGGTAGGTGGAGGTTTTTCCTACGGAGCTCAAGGGATGAGTCATCACGCTACAGAAGATATGGCTATCATGAGGGCGTTGCCAGAAATGACAGTGTTTGCTCCTTGTGATCCGGTTGAGACGGAAGAAGTTACAAAGTACGCGGTGGGAATGGCTGGGCCGGTGTACATCCGTCTTGGAAGAGGTGGTGAAAAAAATCTGCACGAAGAAGGTGTTGATGTAAGTATCGATGTACTGAGGGCAAATGTATTGAAGAATGGCCGGGACACTGCTATTTTTGTAGCAGGAGCAATTGCAAATGAAGCACTGGATGCGGCGATCAAATTAGAATTGCAAGGTGTGAGCTGTGCTGTCTATTCCTTTCCATCCGTGAAACCTATTGATTCAGCGACAATCCTTGGAGTTGCTGCCAAGGTGGATTATATTTTCACGTTAGAGGAACATAATATCGTTGGAGGTTTTGGAAGTGCCGTCTCAGAGGTGATTGCTGAGTCTGCTGTTAAGGCAGTTGTTGTAAGGATGGGTTTAAACGATGTATATACGAGTGCCGTTGGTTCGCAAAATTATTTAAGAGCGGTATATGGAATCGATGCAAATACCATTTCTTTGAGAATTTATGAAAAAATTCGCAACAAGCTTGATGAAAATCAGTAGGAGGAATTATGCCAAAGGTTTCAGTTATTCTAACATCATATAACCATGAAAAATATATAGGTAGAAGTATCGAGAGTGTATTAAACCAGACATATACAGATTATGAATTAATCATTGTTGATGATTGCTCAACCGATAATTCCTTGCAAATTATAGAAAGCTACGATGATGAAAGAATCGTAACGATCAGAAATGAAAAAAACATAAGGCATGAAGGTTTTTATAATGCGATTAAAAGCGCTACAGGTAAATATCTTGCCGTACATCATTCTGATGATGTTTGGGAGAAAGAGAAGTTGGAAAAGCAAGTAGCATTTCTTGATAAGAATGAACAATGTGCAGCAGTATTTACTTTAGTAAACATAATTGATGAGAATGGAGAACCTTATCAAAATACTAACAATTTTTATTCTGAAATTTTTGAACGTGTGAATAGAACGAGGTTTGAGTGGTTAAACCACTTTTTTTATCATGGTAATTGTTTATGCCATCCTAGTGTGTTAATAAGGAAAGAGTACTATGAGGAATGTGAACTGTTTGATTATGGCTATGCACAAACCCCGGACTTTCTGAAATGGGTTAAAGTATGTTCAAAATATGATATTCATATACTGCAAGAAAAATTAGTTAAATTCAGGGTGTTTAATAATGAATCAAATACGAGTGGTTCAAGACCGGTAGTAATTATTAGGGCACGATTTGAAAATTTTAATATTTTAAAACGGTTTTTGGCGATACAAAACCCGGCTGATTTTATTGAAATATTCCCACAGGCTAGAGAGTATTACATTAACAATGAGATGGTTATCGAATATGCGCTTGCAATGGTTTGCCTAGAGCAAAATACTCAAGACATTCATAAATTATTCGGATTAAATTTACTTCTAGAACTAGTGAATGATAAAGAAAAAGCGTTAAAAATTAAGGAACTTTATAATTTTACATATATGGATTTAATAAAGGAATCCGGAACGCATGATATTTTTAAATGCATATCCGAGGATCTTAAGTTAAATACGAATTTATATTTAAATTTTAGCAATGGCTATACCGATGAATATAAAATAAGTGAATTTATAGTTTCTCAAACTATGTTCAGTGACTATTCGGTGTTATTCAATATAAAAAGTTTTAAAGAGGAAAAATCGATTGATAAGCAAGTACTTAATTTACGATTTGATCCGATTGAAGGACAAGCTGTTCGTTGTAAAATATTACATGTTGAAACGGATGGAATTTATCAAGGGGTTAGATATTATAATGCCACGTCGGAGCAAAATGGTTATGACATATTTTTAACGATAGACCCAATTTATGAATTGCTGGGGGATTTTAGAGAAGCTACGTATATAAAAATAAATTTTAAGCTTGAGCGTATTAAGCAATACGAGATATTTGAACTGTTTAACGCAAAAGAATTACGGCAACATAATGAAATAGCGCAAAAGAACAACGAAATAAATAAAATGAACAATGAAATAGCGCTAAAGAACAGCGAAATAATAGAAATGAACAATGAAATAGCGCAAAAGAAGAGCGAAATAGCACAAAAGAACACTGAGATAAATAGGTTCCTGGAATCAAGATCATGGAAAATTACAAGATTGCTTAGAGATTGTAATCGAATTATTAAAAGGTTTAAATAAACCAGGGTTCCGCAATGTCTAATTACACTAGACTTAACTTGACATGCACAGCTTGCATCGGTAAAATTAGTAAAGTTTTTGATTGCTGACATAACTATCTAGGTAGAACAATTTAAATTGGAGGGATATCTATGGAAGGCGTAAACGTGATACCAACAAAGAAGATTGTAAATGATAGAGGGTTCCTACAAGAGGTACAAAGAAATGATGAAACTACATATCCTGGATTTGGCCAAGTCTATATTACAGCTACTAATCCTGGATTTATTAAAGCATGGTACAGACATCATATACAGACCGATCAAATCTCTTTAGTATCAGGAGAAATGCTGGTTGTTCTTTATGATTCTAGAGAAGGGTCTGCTACTCGTAATGAAATTAAGGAAATTATACTTAACGAAGAGAATCCTATGCTCATACAAATTCCAACCGGGGTTTGGCATGGATTCAAAACGATTGGTGACAAGCCGGCTCTCCTACTTCACTTAAATACAGTTCCTTATAACTTTGAGAATGTAGACGAGGATAGACTACCTATTGATGACCCAACCATTCCTTATCTTTGGAGTTAACAATCCTAGGATTGTTGTGCATGTTCAGTTTGATCTGCGGCAGTTCTTTATAGCCATGATTCATCTCCACCAAATGTAGAACCACATCAGTATGATGATGTGGTTTTTGTTATTCCTCGACAGTACGATACGAATACGAAATTAGCACCAAATAGGTCTGGCAGTTGTACTGGCAAGGAACGGAGTACTGGTTCCGATCCACGGTAGTAGGCGGGCGCGTGCTTTCCGTGGTGAGCTAGGTACTAACGAACCAAGCGAATTTATGAGTGTCGAGACGGTTTTCGAACATTTCGGAATATTGCGTCATACGCCGCACACCACACTGGCTAGTTACATATGAAGAGGACGAATGTCCGAAAGACTTACAGAAGTAGGCTTCCGAGCATTCAATATTATCAATGAGCTCGTATAGCCTCGCAACTATTTAGCAGTTTTACGACCGCAAATCTACAAGGCTTAGACCGCAAACGCGCAAGCTCATGAAAGGAAAACCGCAAAGACGTTGTAACAAGTCCGCAAAAGGTTGATGGAAGAATATAGATGAAGAGTTTTTTTGAAAAAAGGCTTGTATGTTGATAGTTTGTTTGCTATAATCATTTTTGTTGTCTCAAGGGAATGTGAATTCCTAATGCAATTTAAGGCCCGTTGGTCAAGGGGTTAAGACACCTCCCTTTCACGGAGGTAACAGGGGTTCGAATCCCCTACGGGTCACCATTTACGAGCCATTAGCTCAGTTGGTAGAGCACCTGACTTTTAATCAGGGTGTCGAAGGTTCGAGTCCTTCATGGCTCACCATTTGTTTCTTCCCTCGAAGCGAATGCAGTGAGAAGGCAACACAATATGTGCGGTAGTGGTGGAACGGCAGACACGCTATCTTGAGGGGGTAGTGTCCCATGGACGTGCAGGTTCAAATCCTGTCTACCGCACCATACTTATTCAAACCCGATCCTTGCTCAAGCAGCAAGGATTTTTTTGTTATTTCAAGGTCGTATCGTAACGCGTGTACGGACGGGGACAAGCTTGGATAGCGCGACGACATCGTCGTTGTACATTCGAATACAGCCATGCGATACAAGATGGCCTATCGAGGAAGGATCGTTGGTTCCGTGTATGCCATAGTGAGGCTTTGAGAGCCCCATCCAGAAGGCACCGAATGGTCCGCCGGGATTGGCTTGTTTATTGATGATCGTAAACTCGCCGGTCGGCGTCTGTGTAACCATCGTACCGATTCCGACAGGAAACGAGCGTACGACGATATCATCATCCAGCAAATGAAGCATTCGGTCAGACAGGTCAACAATAATCCGATATGCGGGCATAGGTTGCACCCTCCTTTGCTTCATCGTATGAAGGCATATGTGAGGAGGCTTAGACGCTCGAAGGCGATACAAGCCTGTTTTTGCGTGGTATATGCGGTCAGACAAAGTAAAAAGGACGAAGCATGATTGCTTCGTCCCTTTTACTTTAATGTTTTGTAGCTTCTGTATCGTTAGAGAGTTTCAATACTTCGAACACCTTGAACAGCAGGCTGAGCACGATCGCCACCACTGTGGCAAGCGCCATGCCCGACAGCGAGAAGTCGCCGAAAGTAACCTTCACGCCGCTCAGGCCCGTAACGAGAACGACGGTTGTTAGGAACATATTCGTCGGTCTTCCATAGTCGATCTTCGATTCGACGAGCATACGCAATCCGGAAGCCGCGATGACCCCGAAGAGCAGCAACGATATCCCGCCCATAACGGGAACGGGAATGCCGGAGATGAGCGCCGAGAATTTGCCGGAGAACGATAGAAGGATCGCTAGCACGGCAGCTCCGCCAATGACGAAGGTGGAGTAAACTTTCGTAATGGCCAATACGCCGATGTTCTCTCCGTATGTTGTATTCGGCGTTGAGCCTACGAAGCCGGAAATGATCGTTGAGATACCGTTGCCGAGCAAGGAGCGGTGCAGACCAGGCTCTTTGGACAGGTCCTTCTCCACGATATTGCTTGTTACGACCAAATGTCCGATATGCTCGGCTATGACGACGAGCGAGGCAGGCAGTATGGTTAATATTGCAGCCCATTGGAAAACAGGCGCCGTGAATGTCGGCGACTGAATCCAGCCGCTATCGCCTACTAGCGTAAAGTCGGTGAGCCCCATTGCAAAAGCAAGGACATAACCGACTACGATGCCGATCAAGATTGGAATGATGCGCAGGAAGCCGCGGAACAGTACGGACCCGAGCACGGTTACTGCGAGCGTGATCGTGGACAGAATAACAATACTGCCGTCAGGCGACCAGCTTGACGCTTCCTCCGGCGTAAGTCCGTCCGGCATAATCCAGCCTGCCATCTTGGCAGCTACCGGTATTAGCTCCAAGCCAATAACCGCTACGATAGCGCCCATTGCTGCTGGCGGGAATACGACGTTAATCCAGCTTGTCCCGGCTGCTTGAACGATAAGGGCAACAATCGTGAACACGACACCGGCTGCGATGAAACCTCCAAGAGCTGCCGCATAGCTGCCGCCGCCAGCCGCTTGGTCGCCGATAACAGCGCCGGCGGGGGCGATAAAGGCGAAGCTGGAGCCGAGATAAGCAGGGATTTTACCTTTGCAAATCCATAAATATAACAAGGTGCCGATCCCGTTCATCAATAGACAAATGGCAGGATCGACGCCAAGCAGATTCGGTACGAGCACAGTCGAGCCGAACATAGCGAACAAATGCTGAAGGCTAAGCATAATGCTTGTGCCGATAGCCGGTCTTTCATTAACACCAATTACATTTTTCATAATCGAAAATCCTCTCAATTGTAGTGCAAGCTGAGCTCGCTAATGGAACATTCCGTAGGCCAATAAGATTGGTAATAAAAATGGCCCTTGATGATTCTACATAGGTTAGTATTGTTTTGGCAAGCGTTTTCTAATAATATTCGACATTATTCTCGTTTTATCGAGTTACTTCGCTTCTCGGAAAAAAGTAGTACGAGGTGAAGAATAGACGTCGACGATGCCAGTTGTGAAACGGTATACTGGCTTATATACGATAAAGTAAGCGGCGATTACGATAAGGAGTGCGTTGCTGATGTCTAGCGAAAATAGAACGAACCAGCTGTCCGCGCTCAAAGAAATTGCGGAGCTGCTGA
The DNA here is from genome assembly GCF_056269195.1 of Paenibacillus sp. J22P218. Taxonomy (NCBI): domain Bacteria; kingdom Bacillati; phylum Bacillota; class Bacilli; order Caryophanales; family Paenibacillaceae; genus Paenibacillus; species Paenibacillus sp. J22P218. The sequence goes on along the minus strand of NZ_JBWDNL010000006.1, from coordinate 218,530 downwards.
ATACGACGAATGATATGAAGCAGATGCTGAGCGAGGTGCTTGGGAAGCTTCTGCAGGTGACGGGCTTTAGTACGGGCTGGATCTTTATGATGGATGAGTCGATGGAGAGCGAATGCCAAGCTGCTTATGGACTGCCTCCGGCGTTGGAGGCGAACGGGCAGGAGGCTATGTGCGGAGAGGATTGCTGGTGCATCGAGCGGTATAGGCGCAACAAGCTGCATCATGCGGTAAATACAATTGAATGCAAACGGATTACATACGCAATTGCCGAAGGGCTCGAGGAGGGAACGCTCGGCATTTCGCATCATGCCACGGTGCCGCTGAAGGCGGGCAAAGACAAGTTCGGTCTTCTCAACGTGGCACATCCCGGCAAGGAATGTTTTACAGAGGACGAACTGGCACTTCTGCAGGCCATTGCTTTTCAGATCGGAACGGCAATAAAGCGAATCAGGCTTTATCAGTCGCAGGAGCAGAATGCGCTGCATTATTCGAAGCTTAGCGACGTCATACAACGGATTCACGCAATCGGCGTCATTAATGAGCTTCCCATCAAAGCGGTGCAAGAAATCGGCAATGCGTTCAATTGGCCGCATGTGTCGCTATTCATATACGAGAACGAGGAGTTGTCCCTACGAGCGTTCTATACCGAAGGCGAGGCTCACGAGGAGTGGAAGTCGCTCAGCATCGATGACAACGGGCCGATTAGCACGGCCTTCCGCCAAAACAAGCTGTTCATCGTGTCGAATGCGGAGCATATAGCCTGTCCTTCACTGGAGCGGGTTGGCATTCCGCTTTATTCCTCGGCTGCGGCCATTCCGCTTCGCGTGCGAAATCGCTCGATCGGCGTACTGTTTATCAGCAGCCCAATCCGCGGACATTTTGATGAATATCATGAGGACTTTATGTACTCGCTGGGCGATCACTATACATTATGCGTCGAAAATTTGCGCGTCTACGAGCAGAGGCGCGAACTGGCGCGCATGGAGGAGCGAAATCGCGTGGCAAGGGATTTGCACGATTCGGTCATGCAGAAGGTATTCTCCTTATCGTTCATAGCCAAGGGAGCGGAGACGCTGTTGCAGGACAGAGAAGGAAATGTTCGCGCATCGTTGAAAGAAATACAGCAGTTGTCACAGGAGACGCTGAAGGAGATGCGGTCGCTTATTTGGCAGCTGCATCCGGCCGGTCTTGAGAACGGCTTGCTTAGCGCCCTAAAACAGCATGGACAGAGCATGGGACTAACCGTATATGAGCAAGTTAGCGGCCTGAAACAGCTTCCGAGAGCTGTTGAAGAAGCGTTATGGCGCATCGGGCAGGAAGCGCTCAATAATGTCCGCAAGCATTCGGGAATATCGACCGCCTACATCAAGCTTGTGCTTGCTGAAGGAGAGGTTGCACTTGAAGTAATGGACAAGGGAAACGGCTTTTCTCTCGATAATAGAAAGGGCGGTTTGACGCTTGGCATGCTGTCGATGCGTGAGCGTGCGGAGCAGCTCGGGGGGCAATTCAACGTAAGGAGCAATCTGGGGGGACCAACCGTTATCGCGGTTAAGATGCCGCTTGATCAATATGAATCATAGCTATTATGAGCAAGGAATGAGGAGTTACCGTGAAGATCAAACTATTGTTAGTCGACGATCACCAAATCGTATTGAAAGGCATTTCCTTCTTCTTGACGATGCAGCCTGATTTCGAAATTGTAGGGGAAGCGGGGAACGGGCAGGAGGCGGTGGAGAGGGCGGATAAGCTGCAACCAGACGTTATTCTAATGGATTTGAATATGCCCGTCATGGATGGCATTGAGGCATGCGGCCTCATAACCGCGCAATACCCTCATATCAAGGTGCTTGTTCTTACGAGCTATGCGGATCAAAGCCATGTCGTGCCTGCGCTCCAGGCGGGAGCGTCTGGCTACATTCTGAAGGATGTCGAGCCGGAGCAGCTCGCTGAGGCAATCCGCAGCGCGCATAAGGGCAATATTCAGCTTCATCCCGATATTGCGGGAGCGCTGCTGACGCAGTTTAAACCACATGGACAAGGGCTTGACGAAGCGGAAGGCACGTCTATGGATATGGGAGACGGAAGCGTTACGGATTTCCAGCCAGCAGAGCGCCACGAATCGCTCACGCCGCGCGAGAAGGAAGTGCTCCAGCTTATTGCTCAAGGTCTTAGCAACAAAGATATTGCCCAATCGCTCGTCGTCGCCGAGAAGACGGTCAAGACGCATGTCAGCAATATTTTGGGCAAGCTGCAGCTCTCGGACCGGACACAGGCCGCATTATATGCGGTCCAGCATCATATGAACGGCGGTACGAAGCCGTAGAGACTCATAAGGTCTTAAGACGATAGTCGTAAGACTAGTCCTAATCGATGATGACGAAGAAGGACTTGATTTTCAGTCTAATTGCCGATGCGTCGCTCCAACAAACTATATAAAATAAAGTAAGTACTACAAAGTACGAAACTAATAAAATATATAGATATTATTGGAGGTTACAAAATGAGCACTATACTGTTCGTTAAAGCAAACGACCGTTCGATCGAGCAAGCTGTCAGCGTGAAACTATACCATGCGTTCTTGGATGCTTATAAAGCAAGCCACCCAGAGGATACCATTATCGAGCTTGACCTGTTCCAAGAAGAACTGCCTTACATGAACGCCGACATGATCAACGGCAACTTCAAGGCACCGCGCGGAATTGACATGACGCCTGCTGAGAAAGCGGCTTTCGATGTTGCTGCCAAATATATCGATCAATTCCTTGCTGCCGACAAAGTCGTATTCGGCTTCCCGCTTTGGAATCTTACAATTCCAGCTGTATTGCACACGTACATTGACTACATCTACCAAGCGGGCAAAACGTTCAAATATACGGAGCAAGGTCCAGTCGGCCTTATTCCTGACAAGAAAGTCGCTCTTATTAACGCAAGAGGCGGCATCTACTCCGAAGGTCCTGCTGCAGCTGCAGAAATGTCGTTGAACTACGTTCGCAACATTATGAGCTTCTTCGGCGTAACTGACTTCTCGACGATTATCGTTGAAGGCCACAACCAACTGCCTGGCCAAGCGGCTGAAATTATTGAACAAGGCATCAACAAAGCCAAAGAAGAAGCACTTGTATTCTAATTCGGATATGAAGCGGGTCCCGCCGTCCAAGCGACGCGGGGCCTGTTTTTTTTTGAGGTATTTTAGGTCTATTTTGAAATGTACAGCTAGTATATAATGATCTTGAAAAATACATATTCGTTTAAGGGGAATGATTGCGGATGGGGAAAAGCAAAGTCGTATTGTTTCAGGGCGACTCCATTACGGATGGCGGAAGAGGGAGAAACGACGATCCAAATCATGTGCTTGGACATAGCTACGCCTACATTGCTGCCGCCGAGCTGGGCAGAGAGTTCGCCGAAGCGCAGCCCGTGTTCTATAACAGAGGCATTAGCGGCAACCGGGTCTCCGACTTATACGCGCGTTGGAATGAGGATGCTTTCAGCTTGAAGCCGGACGTCATCAGCATTATGATCGGCGTGAACGATGCATGGCGTATCGTGAACGAAGAGCCGACGGGCGTAACCGACCGGTTCGAGCGGGCTTATCGCCACTTGCTTGAAGAAACGAAGGAAGTGCTGCCGAATGTGCAGCTTGTATTGTGCGAGCCGTTTATATTGAAAACAGGCGCTACGGAAGAGCGTTGGAACGTGTGGACGGAGCAGTTAGAACGATATCAAGCCATCGTTCGTAGTCTGGCCATTGAATTCGGGGCTATATTCGTACCGCTGCAACAGACGTTTAACGATGCATGTGAACGCGCGGAAGCGAAGTATTGGATATGGGATGGCGTGCATCCGACGACAGCAGGGCATGATCTGATAGCCCGGGAATGGCTGAAGGCTGTTAAGGATGGCGGAATTACTTTTGATTAGAAAAATGAGACTTTTGGGCATCTAAATCCGTATTACCCCTCATAAGCTTAACATCACAGAGGGGAGAGATGTCATTCTGAGCAACTTGGACGGTTATACAAATGTGGAGAGCAATAATCGTAAGCCAGAGCCGCTAAAGCCAGGAACGGTGAAAAAAGCGATTCTTATCGCGGCTGCCGTAATCGTAGTCATTTATCTTGGTTTCTCGTCATTTTATACGGTGCAAGAGCAAGAGCGGGCCGCCATCCTAACGTTTGGCAAGTATACGAGCGAGGAGTCGGCGGGGCTCCACTTCAAATGGCCTTATCCGATTCAGGAAGTCATTACGGTAAAGGCCGAGCTGACGCAGCGCATCCATATCGGTTATCGTCAGAATGGAGATACGGTTACGCCGGTTGAAGAAGAGGCGCTTATGATCACCGGAGACGAAAATATCGTTTCCGCGGACGCGGTCGTGCAGTGGAAAATTAGCAACATTCACGATTATCTCTACAACATTGACGATCCGGAAAATTTTCTTCGCAATGCGGCCAGCTCATCGATTCGCTCGGTTATCGGTTCGGAGAAGCTGGATTACGCGATTACGGACGGCAAAACCGTCATCCAGGATAAAGTGCGGGAGAAGCTGCTGGAGCTTCAGTCGAAGTACAAAACCGGCATTCAGATCATCGATATTAAGTTCCAGGACATCGAGCCGCCGAGCGGACAGGTCGAGGAAGCGTTCCGCGAAGTAACGAACGCGCGCGAGGAGAAGAACACGAAGATCAATAACGCCGCGAAATACGAGAACGATCGCATTCCGAAGGCCCGCGGCGAAGCGCAGGCGCTTCTCGAGAACGCGGAAGGCCAGAAGAAGTCGCGGATCCTGAACGCGGAAGGCGACGTCGCCAAGTTCAACGCGATTTACGGCGAATACAAGAATAATCCGAACGTCACGCAAAGCCGCTTGATTCTGGAGACGCTTGAGAAAATATTGCCGAATGCCCAAATTTTCATAACGAATTCGGGTAGCGATACGGTCAACTATTTGCCGCTTAACGAGTTGCTCAAAGGCGGCAGCACGGCCAAACAGCCTGAAACGACGAACCCTGCGACATTGCCGCAGCAAACTCCTCAAGGAGGTGACGCGCAATGAAGCGCAATCAGTGGATCATGATCATTTCAGCGGTCGTGCTGCTCATACTGGTGTCCGGATCCATGTTTATCGTCAAGGAAGGCGAATACAAGGTCGTTCTGAAGTTCGGGGAAGCCGTCAGAGCCGAGAGCAATCCGGGACTGAAGTTCAAGCTGCCCTTCATCGAAAACGTATCTTCGTTGCCAAAGTATCAGATGACCTATGAAAGCAATCCAACTTCGATTCTGACGAAGGACAAAAAACCGATTATCGTCGACAACTACACGGTGTGGCGCATCACGAATGCCGAGCAATTCCTTCGTACCGTCCAGTCGGTCAGCGGAGGCGTCCAGCGTATAGACGAAGCCGTGTACAACTCCGTACGCCGCAAGCTGTCGGAAGTCAACTACGACAACATCATTAGCGAAAAAACGGAGCGCGGGAACATTAACGACGAGATTACGAAAGATGTTACGGCTGCCCTAACGAGAGACAACTACGGCATCGAAGTGATCGATGTCCGCATTAAGCGCACCGATTTGCCGGAAGGCAACAAGCAGAGCGTATACAACCGTATGATATCCGACCGGCAATCGATTGCGGCCCGTTACCTTTCCGAAGGCGACGAGGAATCGCGCAAAATCACGTCCAAAGCGGATCGTACCGCCACCGAGCTTCTGGCGCAAGCGGAGTCGGACGCGAAGAAGATCATTGCCGAAGGCGAGAAGGAAGCCGCGAAAATTTATAATGAGGCTTACGGCAAGGACGCGCAGTTCTACAGCCTGTATCGCACATTGGAGAGCTACGTGACAACCTTGAAGAACGAGCCGGTCATTATGCTGCCGATCGATTCGCCGTACGCGAAGATTTTATTAGGACAGTAATCAGCATTTAGAATCTTGAGGCCAAGCGAAGGGATATCCTTTGTTTGGCTTTTTTTGTTGTTTGCCTGAAGCAGCTATTTATTTATTGCAGACGATCGTATATGATTTGAGCAATAATAAGGCAAGACGACTGAACACTTTGAGATGAGGCATAAGGAGGTACGTCTGGCATGAATGTGCTGCTAGTCGACGATGAAGCAATAGATTTGGAATGGCTGCGGCGAAGAGTCGCAGGCAGCTCGCTGCCGCTTAACGTAATTGGAACAGCTAATAGCGGCTTTGCCGCGCTAAAGATTATGGAGTCGGAGCAGATCGATATTATATTATCGGATATCAGGATGCCGATTATGTCGGGGATCGACTTTGCGCGTAAGGCGAAGGAGATCAATCCGCAAGCACAGCTCGTCTTTATTAGCGGACATGAGGATTTCAGCTACGCGAAGGAAGCTCTGCATCTGAACGCATCAGGCTATTTGTTAAAGCCGGTGGACGATGGAGAACTCTATGACATGCTGGCATCGCTTTGCAGCAAGGTCGAGCAGGAGCGGGAGCGTCATCGCAGTGTAGAGGAGGCGCTGTCTCTTGTGAACCAGGAGCTGCTGTTGCGCTGGTTCAACGACGCCGTTCACGACGAGCCGCAGGAGCATATTAAACCGTTCGTGGAGCAGCTGCTTCGAATAGGGACCTCTGTCGCAATTATCGAGCGAGATGATGTGGAGTGGAAGCTGACGGATGAAGAGCGCAGATCACAGCTCGCCCAGCATGCCCAATTCGTGCTGCAATTCGTGCGCGATCATCATATCGGGACACTCATTGTAGCGCATAATTCTCGAATTGTTCTGTTATCCGGCATGCATGACGATCGTTTAGGGACACTGCTTCAGGAGCTCATTCAAGCGGTTCGCGCCGAGTTCCCGATCACCATCACAATAGGCATTGGAATGCATGCGGCAGATTTCGGACAGCTTCGTGAATCGTACAGACAAGCAGAGGCAGCGCTAAGCGCGAAGTGGCTGCTGGGCAAAAACAGACTCATTAAGGATGTCTCGCAATCGTCGAGCCGCCGCGCTCTCGCACCAAACGTGGAGGAAAGCGTCAACCAGATGCTTCAAGCGATTTTGGAATATGATTTGGTGCTCGTTGATGACTGCTTGCTGCGGCTGTTCAACGACAACGTCACCATCGCGCACAAAAATGATATTTACGATCTCATCATTCGAATTACGTCCAAGCTGCATGCTGATTTGCTCCAACGGAACGAGAATTTGTACGATTTGCTTAAGTGGGACTCGCACCAGCCGGCCGTGCTGTTCCAATTCGAGACAATGGATGATATTTTGTCGTGGCTGCGAAGAAGATTTTTTGAGCTTTCGGAGCTGTTGTATGTCAAAGGGCAGAAGCAGAAGCGCAAGCTATTCGAGGAAATTGCGCAGTATGTGGATGATCACCTTGAGCATCGTATTACGCTGAAGGAGGTCGCGGCTCACTTCGACTTCACGCCGAACTACCTCGGTCATCTGTTCAAGGAGGAGACGGGAACGCTGTTCAGCGACTTTCTTAATGAGCGCAGGATGAACAAGGTATGCACGCTGCTCGCCGATCCGACGCTTAAGGTATACGAAATAGCCGAGAAGGTCGGATACAAAAACATTATCTACTTCAATCGCCAATTCAAACAATCGACAGGCATGACGCCTGGGGAGTACCGGAAGAAAAACAAAATATAGAGTTAAATCGCGTCGGAACAGGTTATGACCCTGCTCCGGCTTTTTTTATTGCAAAAAAGCTTGCAGAAAAGTGGGAAATCGTAGAAATGGTATTAGTTTTAGTTGCTTTCCTCGATGTCCAAGCGGCTTGCCGGAGAACTACAATTAGAGCATTAACGATAAGGGGGATAACAATGGAAGCGATATGGCGCAAACGAATCATTCTAGTCATCCTATTTATGCTAACGCTTACAACGGTTGCAGGAATGGGACCAGGCATACGTGTATCTGCGCTTGAGGGCCCGAATAAAGTGCAGAACGGGGGCTTCGAGAGCGGTGATTTGACGAATTGGGTAGTATCCGGCTCACATTCGACGAGCAAAGCTAGCAACGACAATGCGGGGAAAAAGCATTCCGGCAGCTACGGTTACGAATATTGGAATGCGGCAGCTTACACGTTCAGTCTAAAACAAACCATTACCGGCATAGATAACGGCACGTATGAGCTGCGAGCATGGGTATCGGGCGGTGCTGACGAAGGAGCAAATCCTGCATTATCGCTATATGCCGACGACTTCGGAGGCAGCAAGCTGAGCACGCCCGCTGCCAATAACGGCTACGGCAGCTGGAATCAATACAAAGTAAGCAACATTGTGGTTACGAATGGGCGGGTGGAGATTGGCATCGCGGTGGATGCGCCAGCGGGGGCATGGGGTTATTTCGATGATTTCGAGCTCGTAAGAACGGATGTCGAGGGCGAGCCTTTGGACCCCGAGGACTTCATCAAAGGCGTAGACATCTCGACGCTGCAGGCGCTTGAGGATAACAACATCAAGTTCTATGAGGAAGGAATCGAGACAGATTTGCTCGATATCTTGAAGAACCATGGCGTCAACTATGTGCGCCTGCGGTTATGGAATAACCCGGTCGAAGCCGACGGCTTTAACGACAAGGCGCACTTGATCGAGATGGCGCAACGGGTCAAGGCAGCCGGCCTTAAGCTGCTGGTCGACTTCCATTACTCGGACTTCTGGGCCGATCCGGGCAAGCAGGTGAAGCCGAAAGAATGGGAGAACAAAACCTTCGCCGAACTCCAAACTGCCGTATACGATTATACGGAAGACGTGCTGAATGATTTGGCGGATGTTGATGCATATCCCGATATGGTGCAGGTAGGCAATGAGATCAACAGCGGCATGCTGCTGCCGGATGGAGCTATTGGCCGATACGATCAATTAGCTCAGCTTTTGAAGGCGGGCATACAGGGTGTTCGCGATACGACACCAGATGGTCATGATACGAAAATTATGCTGCATTTGGCTGAGGGCGGAAATAATTCTGCATTCCGTTATTTCTTCGATAAAGCGGAGGAAAACGAGCTTGATTACGATGTGATCGGCATGTCGTATTATCCTTATTGGCACGGAACTTTCCAGCAGTTGAAGACGAATATGAACGATATGGCTGCCCGTTACGGCAAACAAATCGTCGTAGCGGAAACCGCTTATCCGTACACGCTCGACAATGCCGATGACCTCGGTAACATCGCAACGGAAGCACAGACTGACATCGCAGGTTTCGAAGCATCGGTCGCGAATCAAAAGCTCGTCACGGAGATGGTGCTTAATACAGTAGCGAATGTCGATGGCGGCATGGGTCTTGGCGCCTTCTACTGGGAGCCGGCATGGCTTGCTGGAGTAGGCTGGACATCGGGTGAAGGAAATGGTTGGGAGAATCAAGCGATGTTCGACTTTGAAGGCAATGCGCTCGATTCCCTGGACGCTTTCCTTTATACGCCGGGCAGTCTGGGAGATGCTGAGCCGGTGCTTGTATATCCGTCCATGGGGCTGACGACGCCGAAGGGTGCTCCGGTTAATCTGCCTGCAACGGCGAAGGTTCTCTATAACGAAGGGACGATTCGAGAAACTCCCGTTATTTGGGATGAGATAGACGATTCGAAGTGGAATACACCAGGTAAATTCACGATTAACGGTACGGTAGATGGCCTTGAACAACAGGCAAGCATCGAGATCACGGTACTTCAATTTGCGAACAACGTCAAAAATGGCGGCTTTGAGAACGGAGACTTAAACCACTGGACGATAGAGGCTACCCCTGATGCGGGTAAAATCGAGGAAAATGCGGGGAATTCGCATTCCGGCAGCCATGTTTTCAACTACTGGTACGGAACAGATTATGCTTATAAGCTAAAGCAAACGATCACTTCGCTGCCGAAAGGCACTTATACATTGAAGGCATGGGTGTCTGGAGGAGCGGGCGAGACGAAGTTTAAACTATTCGCCCAGAAGAATGAATCGCAAGCGCCTCTTACCGTTGATATTGTCAACGAAGGTTATAACAACTGGAAACAGTACGAAATCGAAGGGATCGTCGTTAACAACGGGAAGCTTACAATCGGCTTTGACGTTGAAGCTCCAGCCGAAACATGGGGATTCATTGACGATGTCGAGCTGATGATGACGGAGAAAGCCCCTTCTAGCACAGACAATGGAGCATCCGGCGAAGTTGTCGATGCGGATACGAATACGGTTAATCTTACCCGCGAACAGCTGCAGCAGGATGGACAGGGTAATCTTTCGGTAAAGATTCCTGCGAATGTTACCTCTGTAGAGATTCCATCGAGTCTCTATAATCTTCTAGAGAAAGGAACGCTCAAGCTTAGCAATGGAAAGACAGCGTTAGAGATTCCGGCATCAGTATTGACGGAGCTGCGCAATAAGCTTGGCGAGCTAGCAGCTGGTACGGGAAGCATTATAACCATTTCACTTCAGCCGATAGACAGCAGCAAGCTTAATGCGATGTTGTCGCAGAACGGTTCGGCGCTTGCGAATACAGATGTGAAGCTGCAAGGCAGCGCCTTCGACTTCAAACTGTCGATTCGCAGCGAGGCAGGGAATGAGGCAGTGCTGACCCAGTTCAGCCAGCCCCTTGTTTTGCGGATCGCATCTGCTTCTTCTGCTCCTTACAGCGGTATCTATTATGTTAGTGAAGATGGCAAACTGACGTATGTAGGCGGCGAATGGGCGAATGGCGAGTGGACAACTGAGATTGAACATTTTAGCGCATACGGGGTGCTAGAAGTCATTAAACGGTTTAATGATGTGCCAGCTGGACATTGGGCATATGGCTCGATCACGGAGCTTGCTTCCAAGGACATCGTTAAAGGAGTATCGGCAGCAGCATTCGAGCCGGGTCGAGCGATTAGCCGGGCTGAATTTACATCAATGCTAGTGAGCGCGTTAAATCTGAGCGAAAGTACGTTATCAAATCGTTTCGAGGATGTTCTGTCATCTGCTTGGTATGCGTCTGCTGTTAACGCTGCGTTTCATGCAGGCATTATTAAAGGCCGCAGCGAGACATCCTTTGATCCAGATGCGCTGATCTCGCGGGAAGAGATGGTCGTGATGCTGATGAAGGCTTACGAGCTTCAACTAGGCAAGAACGCATCTGTAGAAGCCGTGCTGCCATTCTCGGATTCGAATCAAATAAGCGGCTGGGCGTTAGAGGCGGTGAAGTCGGCTTATGGGCTGGAATTGCTCAAAGGCCGAACAGATTCGGGCTTCGATCCTCAGGCTTCATTAACTCGCGCGGAGTCGGCTGCGGTTGTATATCGATTGCTTAGCAAATAACGATAGGCAATGGTGAATTAGTATATTTGATGCCTATATACGTTAGCACAGGTGTACGGGAAATTCGTCTCATATGGTAACATGAGGTGAATTTCTATGTATAAGAAGAAATACACAAGTCGGAATATTCGCGGCAAGCTCAAAGTAAGCAAGCTGTTAACGGCGAATCCGAAGCTGAAGTCGATGATCCCTCGCACGGAATCGTTTCATCTAAATAATCTGAAATCGTTGGTGGAACATTACGGGAAAGTGTACATTAAGCCGAATACAGGATCGCAAGGAATAGGCATCTTTAAGTTGACGAAGAAGGGCCATGGACTGACGTTGAAGGAAATCGCCAATCGCAAGCAGCTCGTCCATCATTACCGAACAGTCAAGGAAGCCTACCGGCGGATCAAATCGAAGTCGCCCAGCAAACTGATTATTCAAAAAGCGATTAATCTCGATAAGGTTAACGGCAGGTCATATGATATTCGCGCGATGGTGCAGCGAAAGCCCGGCGGTTCATGGACGTTCAACGGTTTTCTCGTAAAGGTAGGCGCGAAAGGCAAGATTGTAACGAATTATTATCAGGGCGGCGTTATTTATTCACTGCAGAAGCTGGGGCGTAAACAAGGCCTGTCGGCCTCTCGAACAGCCAAGCGGAAGCGGGAGCTAACCTCCAAGGCGCTTAAGATCGCGAACAGCTTAAGCAAGTATCGCACTGGCATGCATGAGATGGGCATTGATTTTGCATACGATAAGAGGCAGCGTCTATGGGTACTGGAGGTTAACACCAACCATCCGCAATTTCACCCGCTGAAGAAAGTTGATCCGAAGGCGTATGCGAGAATGAAGCGGTTTGCAAAAAGTTACGGGCGCAAGGATGATTGAAAAAAAGGAATGTTCGATGAGCATAAGCTCATGCCGAACATTCCTTTTTGGCTTTTGTACGCATAATGAAAGCGTCAATATAACAGGATTATGGATCTGGAACTAACAATCGGATGCGCGATCTTCGGTACATTCAATCTCTTTGGGGGCTTCAATCCACTGACTAGCCCAGCTTGCTATATCGACGAACAGAGGCGTGAGCGCTCGTCCCTTCTCGGTTAGCGAATATTCGATGCGAACCGGTATTTCCGGATAGACGTCGCGCTTTACAAGACCTTCCTGCTCAAGCTCCTTCAGTCGGTCCGAAAGCACCTTGCCGCTTAAGTTCGGTAAGGAATGATCGATATGAGTAAAACGCTGGGGGCCGGGCAGCATCTGATAAATAATGAAAGCGACCCAACGCTTGCTTAGCAATTCAATCGCCTTCTCAAACTGAGAGCACATCGGTCCATGCTCCATACGAATCACCTCTTCTCTTCTACATTATAGTCTTTCCAGGCAGGAGAAACAATGTGAGTGAAGGTAGTATGGGCACTTGACGAAACCTTATGAATATAATAAACTACATTACATAAAGTAAGTAAGTTAATTCAAGTAATGAGGGGGGCGCTATTATGAATATTGCATTATGGGTTGCTCAGATTTTGCTTGGTCTGATGTTTCTGATGGCTGGTGTTATGAAGACATTTAATCCTAGCAAGGTAAGGGAAACGATGTCTTGGGCGAAAAATGGCTCGACGGGATATATACTATTCGTCGGCATATCCGAACTTCTCGGCGGTCTCGGCTTGCTGCTTCCCGGCGCGCTGGACATTGCTCCAATACTTACAGGCATTGCGGCAATCGGCCTAGCGATCATTATGGTTCTTGCTATCGCCTTCCACGTGAAGCATAAGGAAAATCAAGCGATTGGCATGAACGTCGTATTGTTGCTTCTGGCTGTATTCATCGCTGTGGGCCGACTTGGAATCGAGCCGTTCTAATTATGAATGAAAAAACCGTCTAGCAGGATTATACTCCTGCTAGACGGTTTTTTCGCATTATTGCTCCAATGTCTTCTGCTTGCGCGGTGAAAAGGTGTAGCTGATGCTGATGACAAAATCGATGGCGAGTATGATTGACCATATTCGTATCGTGCCAAGCAAGGCCTCCGTTCGTGAGGCATCGCCCACGAATAAGATCATGCCGTACAAGATGGCACAGCCTATAGCCCATGCCAGTAAATGATGTAACCAAGCTACCCTTTCGTACTTCGCGTGCTCCTTGCCATATTTCGGTTTACCTTCAGGAGGTGGACCGCCCGCGAAACGAAACGCGAATCGGCTGTCTGCCCAGCGGATCATCCGATCTCCGAATGCGACCGATACGCCGATGTAGATTGCCGCCACGCCATGCATCGTTGTAGCTGTTGCGCCATCTTTTAGATCGGATACAGCTGCGATAATAAGCGCAAGATCGATTAAGGGCGTACAAACAAGCAGTATGGCTCCGAGCTTAGGCAGCTTGAAGATGTATCTGAACAGCAGTCCTGCAAGCACAAACACCCAAAAACCGATCTCGCAGCCAATAATAAATGCGGTTATCATGTAATAGTGGACTCCTTTTGATAAAATAGGATTGAGCAATAATTAATGATACGGGAATGGAAGGGATTGGGTTTCGGGTGAAGCATATCCTCGTTGTAGGAAGCATGAATATGGATGTCGTCAACCAAGTTGAGCATTTTCCCCAGCCAGGAGAGACGATCGCAAGCATAGGCAATGATTTTATACCGGGTGGCAAAGGCGCGAATCAAGCTGTTGCTGTTGCGCGTGCGGGAGGGAATTGCACAATGGTCGGCGCCGTCGGGGAAGATCCGTATGCGGATTCGCTTATTGACTCGCTGCAAAGCAAAGGTGTCGATACAAGGTTGGTTCAGCGAAAGGCTGGCGTCTCGGGCATGGCTTTCATTACAGTCAATCATGAAGGCGAGAATTATATCGTGCTGTCCAAAGGCGCGAACGGTAAGTTAACCGTAGCCGACGTTGCGGCCGCGATCGAGGATTGGTCCGAAATCGATATCGTTTTGCTGCAAAATGAAATTCCATGGGAGACGACCGAGTCGGTCATACGAAGCGCAAGCGCTGGCGGTACACGCGTCTTCTTCAATCCGGCGCCCGCGATGCGCATATCGGACGAGCTGCTTGCGAACTTGGACACGCTTATCGTTAACGAAACGGAAGCCCAGGTTATCTCTGGCATTGCTGTTACAAATACAGCTTCAGCGCAGGAAGCAGCGGAATGGTTCATTGGCAAAGGAGTCGCTAATATAATCGTTACGCTCGGCGAGAAGGGCAGCCTCTACTGCAATGGCCGCTCGCCGGCTATTGCCGTCCCGGCCTTCCGGGTAAAGGCTGTTGATACAACTGCTGCAGGTGATACATTCATCGGGGCGTACGCCGCGGCAAGCGCAGAGGGCAAAGAAACACGGCAAGCTTTGTTGTTCGCGACGGCGGCATCGGCGCTTGCGGTGACGAAGGAAGGCGCTCAATCCTCCATTCCTTCTAGAGAAGAAATAGAACAGTTTCTTATCTAATAAGGTGAATGAGAAAAGGCGAACCGGAGAAGTCTTATGGACTGTATCCGATTCGCCTTTTTCTTCTATTAATAGGGCTGTTGCACAAGCGCGGCCGCGCCGATAAGACCTGCATCCTGCTCCAGCTGAGCGGCTACGATTGCCGTCTCTCTTCCGGAAGGGTTGAGCGCATGCTTCGCTACATACGACCGAACGGCATCGAATAATGGAGCGCCAACCTGGGATACGCCGCCGCCGATAACGATTTTGTTCGGATCAAGTACGTTGATTAGCGATACGCAGCCCATTCCGATGTAATTGAACACGCGATTCACAAGCTCAGACATCTGTGCGTCGCCTTCTGCAGCAAGCTCGAATGCTTCCTTCGAGGAGACGGGGCGTCCGAGCAGTTCAGTCGCTTGGCGTGTAATGGCTGTGCCGGAGGCGATCCATTCCCAGCAGCCGGGCAGGCCGCACGTGCATGTGCCAGCCGCAGGGTCGACGATCATATGGCCGACATCGCCCGCATTGCCAGTCGATCCGGTAAGCAGCTTGCCATGCAAGTAGATGCCGGCGCCAATGCCTGTGCTGATCGTAATAAAGATGAAGTGATCGGAATCCTGAGCAGCGCCTAGCCATTTCTCTGCTAGTGCCGCTGCGGTAGCGTCATTCTCCATCTTTATAGGCAACGGGAGATGCGACTTCAGCTGGTCAACAACAGGAAACCCCCACCAGCTCTTCAAGTTAGGAGGGCAAGTGAGCGTACCGTTCTTCGTATCGAGCGGGCCTGGCGCTCCAACTCCGATGCCGATTACGCTGTCTAGTGCTATGTTGTGCTGCTCGCTAAGCAGCTTAACTTCATCTGCTATTCGTGCGATCATAATGCTGGGCTCTACAGTCAAGTCGGTCTTGAGAGAGCTCTTGGCAAGCACCTGTCCTTGCTCATCAACGAAGCCGAGTGCGATCTTCGTTCCCCCAATATCTATTCCGATTGCGATGCTCATTCTATTACCTCCGTATTTGCTGTATGCGAATTCATTGAAAGTCTATCATAATCCAGCAGGATTAGGAAGATTACGAAGCTGAATTGAATGCGGAACGGTGAAATTGAACGCAAATGTATTGCCGATAACTTCATCTGTACATTTGGCTAAGGGTGCAGTAATATCTAATCAAATGATGTGCTAGAGAAGAGAGAGGATCCCTTGCGGCGCTGGGGATCCTCTCTCTATGCTCGCGACTCTGTCAAACGACTAACTAGAGAAGAAGGAATTATCCACATGGAACCCTCAGGTAACAGCAACCGCCGTATCGTCCGCTTAGGCTTGCCGATGAGTGCTAGAGTATGGCGTAATGCCCGGATTGATTTCGGGGCGACGAGTTTGTTCAGTTTATTCAATGTTGTTATTAATCAATTTTATGTCGCCTTTGCGATTCAGCAGGGGGCAAGTCATTTGCAAGTCGGTTTGCTGAGCGCAGCGCCTGCGATTGGGCTGTTGTTCTCGCCATTGTGGGCAACATGGATTGAGAAGGCGAACAATCCGAAACCGTTCGTTATTATACCGAATGCCATTGGCAGGTTGTTGTTATTGCTTCCGGCCTTGTTCGCCAACCCTTCGGTGTATGTGATCGTCGCCATAGTGTTCCAATTATTGATGGGCATCCAAGCCCCGGCTTATGCTTCGCTCCTATCTCGAATGTACCCGTCCGATCTGCGGGGCAGGTTGATGGGGTATGTCCGAGTCGTGATGGGCATCATTATGATTCCGCTCGCTTACCTCGTTGGAAGCTGGTCGGATGCATTCGGTCCTTCGGGTCCGCTTATCGCGGCATCGATTGCCGGGTTTATCTCGATCGGAGTGTTCAATACGCTAAAGCTTCCGAAGAATGTAGCGGGTGAGAGCAATAAGCCGAAGCAGCACAATGAATTCGGAAAGAAACCGAGCAGGTTTCCTCTTCGGGAACAATGGGAGCTCGTGAAGGAAAATCGCAAGCTAGCCGTCTTCCTTGGTGCGACAACGTTGTCTGGCTTCGGCAATATGCTCGCAGGGCCGCTATACCAAATCATTCAAGTCGATGTGCTGGAGATGTCTAATATTCAGATCGGTTATGCTCGCGTCGCATACTTCACGGCGCTGCTCTTGACTTTCTGGATTGCAGGTTGGATGATCGACCGCTTCGATATCAAATATACACTGATGGTCGGTATCGGAGCGTATGCTGTCGTGCCGTTGCTGTATGGTGTCTGGGAAGCTTACCCGGCTGTCCTTATCGGCAATTTCATTCAAGGCATCGGTGAGGCAATATGGGATATTGGCATTCTTTCCTTCGTGCTTAAGCTCGCGCCTGGCAAGGAAGCGAAAGTATTCGGCATTCATCTCATGTTGTTCGGATTCAGAGGGACGCTTGGTCCGCTCTTGAGTACAACGCTTTCGAGCAGCTTATCCATGTCGTCTTTGCTAATCGCCGCATCATGCTGCGGATGGGTAGGTACGATGCTGTTCTTATGGGGCAACCGCGAGCGAAGCGAAAGTCTGCCGCTGCGTTAAGAAGATAAGTAAAGTAGTTACTGCTTGTTCATCTTTGGTTCATAATGCTATGCTACAATGCCGTCACAGGAACAGGCAGAAGGAGTGGAATAGCAGGATGAACAAGAGTTGGAAATGGGCAGTGGGGGCACTTGCTTTAGCGGTCGTTCTTACAGGCTGCGGAACGAAGGAAGAAGCTGCTGCGGAGCAGCCGGATCAGGTTCAGACACAAGGCGGATCGCAGCAAGGCGGCGCTGGCGGCGGAGGTCAGATGGGAATGGGCATGCAAGCCGATCTTATGGGCAAAGTGAAATCCATTGAAGGTCAGACGATAACCGTGTACAAATCGAATATGACTTTCGGTGGTGGCCGCGGTCAAGGAGACGGCACTGGTCAGCCTCCTGAAGGCGAGGATATGCCTGAGCCGCCTGCAGACGGCGAAGCTCCGCAGGATGGAGGCGGTCGGATGAATATGGACAATATGTTCAGCGAAGAGACTATGGCGGTTCAAGTAACGGATGCCACGAAGATCGTATCGGTAACCTTCGAGAACAACGAGATGGTCGAGAAGGCGGTAGCGCTTGCTGATCTGAAAGCAGACGACATCTTATCCATTAACCTGAAGGACGACACGATGGAAGCGGAATCGATCACGCTTAGAACCGGCGCCGGCGGCTTCGGAGGCGGCGGAGGAAGACAGCGTCCAAACGATCAACAACAGCAAACCGAATCCGCAAAGTAATTTTTACGGCTAATAGCCTACGTAGACATTAATATCTTGCGCGTAATTGCCGAAATGTTTGCCGAACATGCTGAGTCCGCCATTGTGGCCGGCTGTTTCCGGTGCGCTGATACGGAAGCGGAAGTCTTCGCCGAATTCCATTGGGATATCTTTAATCGTTATAGAAGACATACATATGCCGTCGATGAAGCTGCCTTTCTCATCGACGGTTATTTGTTTGAGCAGGCCATGCTGCGTCCCCAAATCCCACCACTCCGGTGTATGAACACCTCTTACTGCTCCGAAGTCTCCTGGACAGGTCCATACGCCAAGACATATATCGTTCAAGTAAAAATACAGGTCTGAAGGCCAGTGTTCATTATAACTCGGAGCCTCCGAACAGATTTCCATGGAGATGGACATGTTTTTAGCAGTCTGCTTGCCGACCAAATAATTAGGTATTCGATATTCAATGAAACCGCTGGCGAACCACAGATGACTTGCCTGCACATGCTCAGGGTCGGAGAAGTAGCGAGGATCGTCGATGAGTCCGATAATTTTGGAGTCTGAAGCTAAACCGCAGGTTGGCTTAACCTCATATTGCGAATATTGTCCGATCGGTATGTTGACGACATATCTATTCTGATTGGAAGTCTCTTTGCGAGCTTTGAATTGAAGCGTTGCCGACTCCAGCGCGAGGAAGCATACCTTCTGCCGGCCTCGCGTGCTTGGTATGCTCTCCGTTCGCACGATAGAGGCTTCCTCCAGCTTCTGAATATGCTTCGTTACGATCGCCGATGAAATTCGAAGCGCTTCTGCTATATCTTTAATGTTCATCGGCCGATCGTTAAGCAATTCAATTATTTTCACCCTCGTCTCGGAGGCGAAGCATTCAAGAAAAGCCAGATTGCGGCTATTTACCTCGATTATCATCGTTATATCCTCTATTCCGATTATTTTCCATAATCATATAACTTCAAAGTTAATTAATCAACTTCAAGGTTGATTGAACGTCAAGAAAGACAGGCACCGGGCTTGGCGCCCGAATGTCTGCCTTCAAGATTATAGATTAAGTTTGCTTCATTAATATAAGGAAATGGTTAGCGTATCCCGTTCAGACAACGAATGAAGAGTGGCCTCGCTGCCGACGATTTCAACGCTGATTAAGGATTTGATACATGTCTTAAGGGCGTTCTTGCCGGTAGTCAGCTTGCGGTTCAATACCGCGGACAGTTTCTCAATTGCTTGTTTATTTGTATCGGTTAAATATACGGGGATCGTTTTGTTTTGGAATAAAAGCATCGTTTTCATTGCGTGGACCTCCATCCTGATCTGCAATTTTTCATAAGTGTAACGCATAATTATTAAATAATTCTTAAAAAAGAATGAGCATAAGGTTACAATATTGTAACTTCTACGGTTTTGAACCGCTTAGAACGGGTTAAGCCGCTATGAATCGTTAGGAATCGCTTCCTGTGCGCTCTTTGCGGAATTGCGAAGGTGTACACTTCATCGTTTTGCGAAATACTTTAACGAAGTAGCTAATATGCTCGAAGCCGACATCGAACGCAATCGCCGCTATTTTGCGTTCCGGCTCCAGCAGCAGCTCCGTTGCTTGCCGTATGCGGTAGGCATTCAAATATTCAATCGGCGTCTGTCTCGTCATCGTCTTGAAGAAGCGGCAAAATTGGCCTTCGCTCATTGGGATCTGATCGGCGAGCTCGGCAATTCGAATCGGACGATGATAGTTGTGCTGCATATAAAGGATGACAGTCTTCAAACGGTCAATCTTCGTAGAATCGGCATTGCTCGTTTCGCTGCGGTTAACGAAGCGTTTCCCGGAGCATATTTCATGAAGCATGAGATAAAGCCGTCCTTTGATCGCGATTTCGAACCCGTTCTGCCCATTATCGTAAGCCTCCATCATGCCACGCAGATGAGAGAGCAACGAGCGCTCCCATTCGGTCGCCGATGTAATATGTCTAGGGAAAGTACGTTTCTTCTCCAGCAGAGGTGTCACATATTTCTCTTGAACAGCATCGAAGCTGCCGCTCGCAAGCATATGGGTGTCGAATACGATCGCACAATAGTTGCAGGTTGAGTCCTTCAGTGAATGGCCGGCATGAATGTCTCCGCCATCAATGAACACCGCTTCGCCCGCGCGGACTGGAAAATAGTCGGTATCAACCTGGAACAGCACCTCGCCCTCCAGCACAAAGAAAAATTCAGCCTCCGCATGCCAATGGCAGTCAAGAATTGGAGCGCCTGGTTCATCCCGCTCGATCCAATAGGCGGCCAAAGGGAACATATTGTTGCCGTGAAGCCGGTCCTCTTTCAAGGCATGACGCGTTGTTTGATCCATTCCAGTCTCCTTTGTGCCTCTGGCTGCATGAATGGCGTGTATTTCATCAAAATAGTGCTATAGATGAGCATTATTCTGTTAGTTCGTTCTTAATATTATCAGTATAATGCAACTATACAAGAATGCAACACTATACCAATAGATGAATGAAGAAAGGTTGGTTCGATCATGAAATTTACTGACGGCAACTGGCTGATTCGAGAAGGCTATGATGTGCTTGGCGCAGTCCAAGTGCATGACTTTGAACAACAGGACGGCAAGCTGATCGCATACGCATCGCCGCGTCCGATCTTAACACGCTCCAATATGCTTGATACGATGCTGCTGACGGTTCAGTTTCATTCTCCGCTTCCGGGCGTCATCGGAGTTAAGCTCATTCATCACGCAGGTGTCGTAGATCGCGGACCGGCATTCGAGCTATCGAAGTCTGACGGCAGCCATGCGGTTATCGAAGAAAACGAGAACGAGGCCGTATTGACGAGCGGAAGCCTGAGCGTTCGCATTCGCAAAGGTCCGGAATGGGCAGTCGATTTCTACCGCGGCTCGGAACGTATTACGGGCAGCACGCAAAAATCAATGGCTTACATTACGGAGAAAAACAATGGCGCGTTCATGCGCGAAGAGCTTGATCTTGGAGTAGGCGAATGGGTATACGGCCTAGGCGAGCGCTTCACGCCGTTTGTTAGAAACGGCCAAGTCGTCGATCTATGGAACAAGGATGGCGGTACAAGCTCCGAGCAATCGTACAAAAACATTCCTTTCTATATAACGAACAAAGGTTATGGCGTATTCGTCAACCATCCGGAGCTTGTATCGTTCGAGGTTGCTTCGGAGAAAGTAAAGAAGGTTCAATTCAGCGTGGCGGGCGAGTCGCTTGAGTATTTTGTCATCGACGGTCCTAGCATGAAGGAAGTTCTCGGCAAGTACACCGATCTGACGGGCAAGCCTGCGCTGCCGCCGGCATGGACGTTCGGCCTATGGCTGACGACGTCGTTCACGACGAACTATGACGAAGCAACGGTTAACTCATTCGTTGACGGCATGGCTGAGCGCGATCTTCCGCTTCACGTATTCCACTTCGACTGCTTCTGGATGCGCGAGTTCCATTGGACGGATTTCAAATGGGATGAGCGTCAATTCCCGGACCCGGTCGGCATGCTTGCGCGCCTGAAAGAAAAAGGTCTTAAGATTTGCGTTTGGATCAATCCTTACATTGCGCAGCGCTCCCGTCTGTTCGAAGAAGGCAAGCAAAACGGCTATCTAGTTAAAAAGCCAAACGGCGACGTATGGCAATGGGATCTATGGCAGCCAGGCATGGCGCTTGTTGACTTCACGAATCCGGCTGCTTGCGAATGGTATGCAGGTTACCTTCGTGATTTGGTCGATATGGGCGTCGACAGCTTCAAGACGGACTTCGGTGAGCGTATCCCGACTGATGTCGTCTACCATGACGGTTCTGATCCAATCAAAATGCACAACTTCTACACGTACCAGTACAACAAAGTCGTGTTCGACGTTCTTGAAGAGAAGCTTGGCAAAAACGAGGCAGCGTTGTTCGCGCGTTCCGCAACGGCTGGCGGGCAGAAGTTCCCGGTTCACTGGGGCGGCGACTGCTACGCGGATTACGAGTCGATGGCGGAAAGTCTCCGCGGCGGATTGTCGTTAGGCTTGTCCGGCTTCGGCTTCTGGAGTCATGACATCGGCGGCTTCGAGAGCACGGCTCCGGCGCATGTATTCAAGCGCTGGTTGGCATTCGGCTTGCTGTCGAGCCATAGCCGTCTGCACGGAAGCAAATCGTACCGTGTGCCTTGGGCATATGATACGGAAGCGGTTGACGTTACTCGCCACTTCACGAAGCTGAAGAGCCGTATCATGCCGTATTTGTTCAACACGGCGGTACAAGCGACTGAGCAAGGCGTTCCATCGATGCGCGCAATGGTGCTCGAATTCCCAGAAGACCCAACAAGCGAACAGCTTGATCGCCAGTACATGCTGGGTGATTCGCTGCTCGTTGCACCGATCTTCAATGAAGCGGGCAAAGTGACCTATTACTTGCCAGCGGGCAAGTGGACGCATTTCCTGACAGGCGACGTTGTTGAAGGCGGCAAATGGTTCAAAGAAACGTACGACTTCTTCAGCCTGCCGCTGTTTGTACGTCCGAACTCGTTCCTTGCGCTTGGCGCGAACGATCTTCGTCCGGACTACGATTATGCTGACGGCGTTGAGCTTCAATTGCATAACCTGGAGGATGGACGTACGGCGGAGACGATTGTGCGCGATCTGAAAGGCGTATCTGAGCTTGAGATCTCTGCCGTAAGAAGCGGCAGCTCCATTTCCTTCAAGGTGAAGTCGAGCGGCAAACCGTTCTCGGTATCGCTAAAAGGCATTGGCGCAATTGCCTCCGTTGAAGGCGCATCGGCTGAAGTAGACGGCACAATCGCACGCTTCGCTGCTGGAGCGGCAGAAGCATCGTTCGTCATCACGATCCAATAATCGTATAATCGCCGCCTAACCGCGGTATGAACCCCCTAGCGATGGCCGTTACAGCGGCTGCTGCTAGGGGGACCTTTCATTTTGGAACATGCATTTACCAAAATCGCATATAAAAATGCTAATAAGTTAGCTGTTTTTATAATGGGGTACTATATATAATGGAAAACGTAAAGCAATGAGCTTATCCATGAACACAATATGATTATATAAAGGAGTGCTACTCGCATGACACGACTCAGTATCGGTTTGCAGCTGTATACGCTGCGCGATGTATTGGCTGAAGATTTTGAAGGCACACTTCGCAAGGTAGCCGCACTTGGTTACGAGGGTGTGGAATTCGCAGGTTACGGCGGCATGGAAGCAGAAGCGCTGCGCGACTTGTTGCAAGAGCTTAACCTGAAAGCAATCGGCTCGCATATTGGCCTGCACCTGCTTGAAGGAAATCTTGATGGTGAAATTGCTTATTTGAAAACGATTGGCGCGAAGTATGCAATCTGCCCTTGGTTGCCAGTTGACGCACGCGACACGGAAGCATGGCGTACTCATCTTGTGAATTTTGAGCAATACGGTAAACGTTTCCAAGCTGAAGGCATTGATTTCGCTTACCATAACCATGATTTCGAATTCGAAGTGGAGATTGACGGCCAAATCGTATTCGACGCTTTGTACGAGCGTATCGATCCGAAGTACTTGAAAGTAGAGATGGATATCGGCTGGGTACAATATTCCGGCGTAGATCCGCTTGCTTATATCGCTAAATACGCAGGACGTCTGCCGCTTCTTCACCTGAAGGATTACCGCGGCGGCGAGAAAGGCCAGCAAATCGATACGGTTGAGCTTGGCCGCGGCGACTTGCCGCTTCTGCCGATTATTGATGCTGCTGAGAAAGCTAACGTTGAATGGTTGATCGTAGAGCAAGATACTTGCGCGAATCCGCCGCTTGAATCCGTTGGCGAAAGCATGGAATGGTTGAAAAGCAATTATTTGAAATAAGCGATATTTCGCTAACTTAACTTATAAGATAGGCAGGGGAAACTAAATGTCCAAAGTTCGTGTAGCAGTCATTGGTTGTGGTTCCATCTCGAAATACCGTCATATCCCGGAATATGCGTCTCATGCGAACGTTGAGCTTGTTGCTTTCGTTGATCCAATCATCGAACGCGCTCAGCACTATGCAGATCAATTCGGCGCCAAAGCTTTTGCTGATTATGAGCAAATGCTTGCTGAAGTGAAGCCTGACGCAGTAAGCGTAAATACGCCGAACGCGCTTCACGCACCTATGTCCATTACTGCAGCTAACGCTGGCGTTCACGTTCTTGTTGAGAAGCCGATGGCTGTAACAGACGAAGAGGCTGCTGCAATGATCGAAGCGGCTAAGAAAAACAACGTACATCTGATGGTTGGCCAAAACCAACGCTTCATGCCTCCGCATGTGAAGGCGAAGCAAATCCTTGAATCCGGCATACTCGGCAAAGTGCTTACGTTCCGTACGTCCTTCGGACACCCGGGTCCAGACAACTGGTCGATCGACGGCGCTAGCAGCTGGTTCTTCCGCAAGCCTGAAGCAATCATGGGCGCAATGGGCGACCTTGGCGTTCACAAGTCCGACCTTATCCGTTGGATGCTCAACGACGAAGTTTCCGAGATCGCAGCTTTCGTAGGCACACAGCACAAAGATACGGACGTAGACGACAACGCGGCTTGCTTGATTCGTATGAAGAGCGGCACGATGGGTACGCTTGTTGCAAGCTGGACGTACTACAAAGGCGAAGACAACAGCACGATTCTATGGTGCGAGAACGGCGTTATGAAGATCGGAACGCATCCAGACGATCAAGTTATCGTTGAGCTGCGCAACGGTACGGTAGAGAAGCACAAAGTAGGCGCTATCTCGACCAACGATAAGCAAGAATCGAGCGGTGTAATCGATGCATTCATCGAGAGCATCGTGAACAATACGACTCCTGCGGTAACTGGCGAAGACGGACGCGCGTCGCTTAAAGTGATCTTGTGCGCATTCGAATCGCAAGCTACAGGCAAGTTCGTTAGCGTTAACTAATCACCGTTGAACAGCAATACCACCGTCAAGCGGCTTAGGCCCTTGATGGTGGTATTTTTTGTTAACCACTATATTGCATTATAGAATACTACATGGTATTGTATAGTTACTGAAGATGATCGAAAAAGACGCGTGCTTGCGATAAGCTATTCTACATTGATGAATACCTAATAATATTAAGTACGTGCATTACGCAATTGGAGGATACGGAATGAACATTCAGTTTAAGAAAGGCGTTCTCGAAATATGTGTTCTCGTCCTAACGACAAGAGGTGATCGCTACGGCTATGAGCTTGCCGTGATGATATCGGAGAAGTTCGAGCTCGCTGTGGGCAGTGTCTATCCCCTGCTTAACCGGCTTACGCAAGAGGGGTTCTTCTCCACTTATTTGAAGGAATCGACCGAAGGACCGCCGCGCAAATATTATCATTTGACGCCCGAAGGCTGGAGTCACATGCGAATGCTGATCGCGGAATGGAATTCGTTCACGAAAGCAGTCAATGAAATAGTAGAGGATGGATTGAGGCCATGATGACAAAACAGTCTTATATGAACGAGCTGAACAGGCTGCTCAGGAATGTGTCCGAAGAGCAGCGTAAGGAATGGCTCTACGATTATTATTTGCACTTCGAGCAGGCAGCTCAGAACGGTCAGAGCGAGGAAGAAGCCGCTCTTGAGCTTGGCGACCCAAGACATATCGCCGGAGAGCTGCTGCTCGGTTATCGCGTAGAGCAAGCCGAGACGAGCAAAACCTATAGAGGACTCTCGCGCGCCGTGTTCGCAACCGTTAGTCTCGGACTGTTCAATTTGATCTTTATCATCGGACCTTATGTGGCATTAGCAGCCGTATTGCTCTCCATGTGGGCTGTGGCGCTGTCAATCGCCTTTGTGGGCTTTGCGACCATCGCGGACAGCTTCTGGGTCGAGACCTTCACGAAGCCGCAAGCTCTGTCGCTGGCGCTAATATGCTTCTCGGTATCCATTTTGCTTGGGATCGGGCTAAAGAAACTAACGAGCCTTTTCTATATTATGACTTTGAAATATTTGAAGTTCAACACGCGTGTCGTTAGGGGGAATTCGAAATGAAGAAGCTAGCGACGTTTGCCGTCATTATGCTGATTGCCGGAATTATCGGCGTCTTTATGACCTTTAATATGGAGGATCTGAAGACGTTCGGAACGGAAGCCGTTCTAGTGGAGAAAACGATTGATGCGAAAGATATCCATAACATTAAAGTGGATTCGGACAGTGTGAATATCGAGATAAAGCGGAGCGCGACAAACGATATCAAAGTCAGTATCGATGGCCGCGCAAGCAAAAAATATGTGGATCGGTTCGAACTAACGGCGGAAGCTGAGGGCGATACAGCCAAGATCCATGCAGACTATAAGGATATCTTTTTTGTAGGCTTCAATTATGTTGATGTTGACCTCGTAATCGAACTGCCTGATCGGCTATGGGATAGCATTGAATTAGATTCAAAGCATAGCAATATCGATATCGAGCATTTAACGGCCAAGGAAGCTGTTATTACGTTGGGAAGCGGAAATATCGATACGGAGGAGCTGCAAGCCGGCATTGTGAAGCTGACGGCGAGTCACGGCAATATGGATCTGGAGAACGTAACCGGCGACAATGTGGAGCTGCAGAGCAGCAGCGGCAATATTAAGCTCGAAACATACAATGTCGGACAATTAAAGGTACATTCCGATCATGGCAATATTACGATCGAAGATGGAGTAGGCGCTGTCCAAGGAAGCACGAAGAGCAGCAATATTCGCTTTAACGCGGATGAATTGAAAGATAACGTCTCATTAACAACAAACCATGGCAACATCCGTCTAGAAGTCGAGAGACAACCGGAATCGGCGGAAATTGTTTTGAAGCATGCGCATGGCAATCGGGACATCGATTGGAAAGGCGTTGAAGCCTCAATGGATACCGAGCATGCGTATAGCGGCAAGCTTGGTAGCGGCGCAATCAAGATCGAAGCGGAGTCGGAAACGGGCAATATCAAGCTTGGAATCGATTAAGTAGAGACAGTAGAAGGCATACATGCGGTTAGGTCCGTATGTATGCTTTTTTGTTGTTCCTTAAGGCTTTTTTCGTATGAAAAAGGGCTGGAATCGCAAATTAGCAGATTCTCATAAAGCAGTGACAGTGCGGATTTGACCGTTATTTTGTACGAATTGGCAGTTTTTGTGTCATGAAACACCAAAAACCCCATGTTAAGATAAGTGGCGTCGGGGATGACCGAACGCATACAAAACAAGCACTGCCTTATTGGAATGACAGTCGCAAGACGTTTTGTATAAATAATAATATTTTATTAGGAGGAAAATTTCATGAAGATGCAACCAATACGTGTAGGTGTCGCCAGCATTATCGCAGCAACGATGATCGGTGCGGGTGTTTCGGCTCAAACGGCAGGTGCCGCACCTGTAGTGAAGACGAACTCCAACGTTCATACTTTCGCACTTAATCAAGACGCGATTAACCAAATCGCGAACAAATACGGAATTGACCTTAGCAACATCGATTTGGGTAAGATCCTGTTCAACGGATGCACCATTACATTGCCTTCGACAGGCGGCAATACAGGAACGGGTAATGTGACTAACCCAACTCCGGCTCCAACAACGAAGCCGGTGGTGACGCCAGCTCCAACAGCGAAGCCAACAACAAAGCCTGTTGCGACGCCAGCTCCTACTGCGAAGCCAACAACAAAGCCGACAACGACACCAGCACCTACGACAGCGCCTAGCACGGGTCTTAGCGCTTTCCAATCCCAAGTCGTTGATCTAGTGAACCAAGAGCGCGCTAAAGCAGGCCTTTCCGCTCTTAAGGTTGATACTTTGCTGACGAAGGTAGCAACGGAGAAAGCTCGCGATATGGACGTGAACAACTACTTTAGCCATACTTCACCGACATACGGTTCGCCATTCGATATGATGCGCCAATTCGGAGTCACTTATTCCTATGCAGGCGAGAATATCGCTTCGGGTCAACGTACTCCGCAAGAGGTTATGACAGCATGGATGAATAGCTCAGGCCACCGTGCCAACATCTTGAACGGAAGCTTTACCAAAATCGGCGTTGGTTATGTGAACGGCGAATGGGTTCAAATGTTCATCGGCTAAGCATTAAGCAGTTGGAATGCCCGAGATTGACGACAGGGGCGCATTCGCCCCTGTCGTTTCCTTTTTTCAAGGAAATGAAAGCACATACTGACGAGAACGACAACAATACTTAGCGCATCGATTTGCGTAAGGAGGATATCGACTTGAACAAAACTATGATCGCCGCAGCAGTCGTTGGATTATCGGTACTATTTGCATCGAGCTCTGTTAACGCTGCCTCCAGGACTCATATCGCAGGTGAGAGCACGACCTTCTGGAAGCTATCCCAGAAATACGACGTTTCCATTGATTCGATCCTGAAAGCTAATCCCAACGTGAAACCGGACAATATATATAAAGGCCTCAGGCTGACTATTCCGGCCGCGGGCAACACTGCAGCGAACAAGGTTGCAGCTATGGCCGCGAATGAGGCATCCGATACAACAGCTTCTAAGGTAACGGCGCTAAGCGGCAAATCATATGCTTATTCCAAGTCGCTTCTAGTGAAAGCGACAGCCTATACGGCGGCGGCTTCCGAGAATGGCGGCTGGGCTGGGCTCGATTACTTCGGCAACAGCCTGAAGGTAGGTACGATTGCTGTAGACCCGAAGATGATTCCGCTTGGAACGAAACTTTATGTGACCGGCTATGACTACAATGGATTGCCGCAAGGCGGTATGATCGCAACGGCAACCGATATCGGCGGCTCGATCAAAGGCAATCGAATCGATATTTTTGTTCCTGACAGTCAGAGCAAAGCGATGAAATTCGGCATTCAGCAAGTGAAAATTTATATTTTGGAATAATGAAATTAAGGCAGCCCGTTCATACGTCATGGGGTCTGCCTTTTTTCATTGTATAGGCCGATCGGCCGACTTGCCGAGCAGTTCTGGCAAGGTGACCAGCTCGTAGCCTTTGTTCCTTAATAGGAGGATGAGTTGCGGCAATGCCTTAACCGTCCCCGAGAGGTCTTGTCCATCGCCGCCGCCTGCGTGCTGGAGAATGATCGAGCCTGGCTGCAGTGTCTTCTTGATGTTGCGAAGCACGGCTGAACTTGGACTGTTCTTCCAATCAACGGAATCGACATCCCAATTCACGATCGTATAACCCGCTAGCTTGCTCCATCTCACTTGCTGCGGCAATAGCTCTCCGTACGGAGGGCGTACATAACGCGGTGAATAACCTATAATGTTCTTGAGGATTGCGTCAGTGCTCCATATTTGCTTGCGGTAGCCGCTAAGCGATAGTTTAGACATAACAGCGTGATCGTAAGAATGATTGCCAATCGTATGGCCTTCACGTTGAATGCGCTGAACAAGCTGCGGATGCTTCTGCGCACGGTTGCCAACAATGAAAAACGTTGCGCATACATCATATTGGGCCAAAATATCAAGGATGGCCGGCGTATATCTCGGATCAGGCGCATCATCAAAAGTAAGAGCAACCTTCCTCGAATTTCGAGGTCCGTTAAGCACGTAACTGCCGGGAAATTGTTTTTGCAGCTTCACCCATGACATGTCGTCTTTCCGCTGTTGTTTCGCGGCCTGTTTCGGTTTAAGGGAAGCATGCGCAAGAGATGCTCTAGACGAAGAAGTGCCGATTCCGGCATGCAGCATTAAGCAAATAAGGAGCAGTACGGCCGATTTCATTGCCATAGAGAGTCGTTGTGTGCGCATTCAGCTTCAATCTCCGATCGATTATTGTGGAACAGGCAATGCGGCTAGTGTTCCCGAGCGTCATCTTTTCATGCGCATTGTCAATCCGAGGAAGAGACGATATAATGAAAACGATTATCATATGCATTCATAGTGCAGCCGTCATTAGACGGCGAAAGCCGTTTACGGTTGTAGGAGGGGATGGATTTGAATATGGATGAGGCGATAGCTGCTTTATTGAATGATGAGTTTAACTTGGCTGTTCACGACAAAGAGAGCATCCTATTTAGTTGCGCGGCAACTGATTTGTTGAATGAGAATATAATGAAGCAAGTACTTAATACATATATGCCATTAGTGAAAGGCACCGATATTTCGGTAGCCGAGGTGTATATGGCAGGCTGGTTCAGAGGTCCGATGCTTGGTATGCTGTATATGCTGTCGGCGTGGAACAAAACGCTCGATCTATCGCTTGAAAATATTCAGTTCCAAGTACATGAAGCAACGTATCAGGATCGCAAATATGTTAGCTGCGCATTGAAGCTTAATCATACAGATTGGGTCAACGCACCAGATGATGAGGGAGAGCTCGAGCTTTGGAAGACGGAGAAGCTTGGCGATTACTTCGCTCATACGGTGAGACCGATCTACGATTCGATTGAACGGGCTGGAACGCTTAAGAGCGCGATGTTATGGGGACAATTGCCTACCTCCCTTGCCTATGGCTATGATCGATTGATGGCGTCCGCCCAATGCGATTCTGTTAAGCAAAAGGCGGAGGCCAATTACAAGCTGGTCAAGGAGCTTGATCCGGCGTTGTTCGGAAGAAACAAAAATCCGTTAGCCGTTAAGTTTCACATGACGGAATCGCTTCAGGATCCGAACAAGCAAGTGCGTATGAAGTCCTCTTGCTGTTTGTATTACTTGGTGGACAGCGGCTACTATTGCTTTACATGCCCGCGCATGAAAGAAAGCGAGCGAGAGAGCCGACGAGAGGCGTATCGTATGGAGAATCAAGCGCAATTATAAAATATAGGAGAAAAAGCCCCTCAGAGGCCCGGCACTTCACACCGGTCTCTCTGAGGGGCTTTTCCTATTAATGACTGTTATTATTTCACTTTGAATACTTGAATCGTCCGTTGAAGCTGGGTAGCCATCGTTAACATACGCTCTGTTTCCGTAACGACGGTTTGTACCGAAGTAATTTGCTCGTTCATCGAAGCGGATACTTGCTCAGTGCCGGCAGCCGATTGCTGGGTAATTGCCGAAATATTCTGAATGGCTCCTGCGATTTTGCGAGCGCTCTCAAGCATCGAATCGCTTTCTTGCGCGAATGCGTAGATTTGCTCGGTAATGAATTGAACGCTTTGAACGATGTCGGCAAATACAAGCTCCGATTCGCGAATACGCTCAGTCTGCATATGTACAACCTCTTCGTTAACCTTCATATTGCTGATCGTATGTTTAATGCCTTCGTCAATGCTCTTCACGAGCGTGAATACTTGCTTGGTAGAAGACGTCGACTCTTCGGCTAACTTGCGCACCTCTTGTGCGACAATAGCGAAACCTCTGCCATGCTCTCCCGCTCTGGCAGCTTCTATGGAAGCGTTAAGCGACAGCAGGTTGGTCTGCTCAGCGAGGTCGGAGATCGTCTTCGTAATAGCCGATATGCCCTGAGCTTTGCGGGCAAGCTCTTCGATTGTCATCGACACTTTAGCTGTAGCCTCTACGTTGCGGCGCATCCCGTCGGACTGTACTTCAAGCGCTTGACGGCCTTTCTCGACCAGCTGAAGTGTGTGCTCGGACCGATTGTTCATTTCTTTCGTAGCGCTTGCGTACGATGTAACCCGCATTTCAATTTCGTGAATGGAATCGCTCATATCGGCGACATCCTCGGATATTTCATTTGCCCCCGTTGCAAGCTCATTGGCAGAGGCAGCGACCTGCTCCATCGCGATCTTAATGTTGCTGTTCTTATCGAAGATGCTTCTGCTTGTTTCGGATACATGACGGGTAATATTGGATGTCTCGGTCAATATGTCCTTCAGCTTGTCGATCATACTGTTAAAAGCATGTCCCAGCTCGCCCAATGCAACGGAAGAGGTCATATCAATTTTTTGCGTAAAATCGCCTTTGGAAATTCGGAACGCTGTGTTTGACATCTCATCGAAGGAATGGTTGATCGCCTTCTCGATAAATGAAATGAGAGGGAACGCAACTATGGCTACAACAATGGTAGCGATGATACCTCCGATTAACGATCCGCCGGAAAACTGCAATATAAGCAGCATTGCAATAGCAAAGATCAATAAATTGAAGTAAACCGTAATCAAAAGTTTATTTCGTACGGATAACGAATAGTACCATTGGCTCATAATGTAAGCGCTCCTTTTAATAGATTATCCATATTATAGCACCGCTATCGAATAAGGTCTATAATTGTCGATTACGAAATGAATCCTTTTTACCCATTGTAATAAGCGCAAAATGTTGTTCGGAAAATACTAAACTTATTTTCGGTGAATGAAAAATTAGAAAATGATACCATTTAAAGAGAATTAGACAAGAGTAATCAATAATTACATATGATCAAAACCAGGATAATAGAACTATCTTTAAAATGACTTTAATGGGAAAATATACTTCTTGTTTCGATATGAAGAGGGTTTCTTTTCTTTTGATCATTGATAAATAGTCGAATTGAATCATAAATAGTAATATTTTATCAAATTTTATCTTGTAATAGGGACGAAGCGCATATATAATATGCCTTGAGAACTATACATATAAAATTTTACAATAAATAATAAGGAGGAATGTTTGTATGGAAATGGATTCTATGCCACTCGCCCGTCAAATCGATTTTGTATTTCGTAAGCTGGAGGGGGAGCTCACGAACGCTGCAGCAGGAACGGTAATGATTCATATTCGTAATAATGCAGTTGGCAAGTTCGGTCTCAGGCATCACCCGATCGAAAGCAGGAACGGCAAGTTCGAAAGCCAAGGGCAAGGGCTTACGTTATTACAAGTGCAAGAATTTCGTAAAATGGCGATTGAGGCGCTTAAATTTCGCAGAGATTGGACGCATGGCGAGATCATGTATGACTTTTCTGTTCGGCCTAGCGCCGGTTCCTGGTCTGCAAGTATCCTCTACGAATCCAACTATAATATGGCCAATTGGAATACCCGCTTCGTTCCTAAGCAGCATGATCTGCGAGAATGGCAATAATGGTGAATTCGGCTGTCTGCTCACATGCAGGCGGCCCCTTATTTTTTAAACGAAATTTAACTTCACTTTCGGGGAAGCCTTGGACTATGATAAATACAATCATGCTCGGAATCGAGGTTATATCCGTTAATGAAACAGGTGCTATATATAGAAGACGACAAAGAAATCGGAGCTTGGGTCAAGGAGGATTTGGAGCGGCGCGGCTATTCGGTAGATTGGCTGATTGCAGGCGACACTGCTGTGAGTCGTGTTGGAGCTGCAGATATTGTTGTATTGGACGTCATGTTGCCCGGCCTTGACGGCTTCACGATCGGGCAACGACTGAAGAAGGAAGCTCCGCAGGTTCCGATTCTTATGTTATCCGCACGAACGGCGGTAGATGATAAGCTGCAAGGTCTTCGCTTCGCGGATGATTATTTGACGAAGCCGTTCCATCCCGACGAGCTTGCGGCAAGACTGGATGTACTGCTGCGCAGATACGGTCAACCGATCGAGCTTGAGCTGGCGATCGGTCATTTGGTTATTAAGCCGCAACTGCAGGCCGTGTACGATGAACGAACAGGGGATGAGATACCGCTGACTCCGAAGCAGCTTCAAATATTATTTTATTTTCTGGACAACTTGAACCGAATTGTTACGAAGGAACAAATTTATGAAGCAGTATGGGGAGATCCGTATATCGATGGCGACAAGACGATTATGGTTCACATCCGGTATCTTCGCGAGAAGATCGAACTCGATCCAAGCAATCCGCTTATTATAGAGACGATTCGTGGGATCGGCTATCGGGTGAAGCGATGAACAGGCCGAGCAACGATTCGCGGAAGATGGGTTTGAAGCGTTCACTGCTTTCGCGTTACATGTTAATCGTGTTGTGCGCGGTGATGCTGCTTCCGATATCGCTGCCCGTCGTGTCGGTGATCGTCTTCTTACAGGGCGGAGGCAAGATAGCGGATACGAAGGAGTCGAGACTATACCGCGACGGAAACCAATTGGAGACGATGTGGCATGACGAAGCGGCAAGACTGAGCGGACAATCACCTGAGCAAGTTGATGCAGCGCTTATTCGTAAGAAAGCGGAGTATCCGAAAGCGACATTATTTTGGGTGGATGGCAGCGGGCGTACGAAGTTACAGCTCCCAGTGAGCGAGCAATTGCAATTGCCTGTGCAGTGGAGCACATCTTACACCGTACAATTTATGAAAGATAGCGTAGGCGGAGATGATTTTACGATTGTTGCGTTTATCGGGGATTCACGCTCGGAAGGATTTATGGTATTCAAAGTGCCTAGGGTGCTGATGCAATCTGGCGCGGGTAGTGCTTCCAAGTCGATCTTACCGATGTACCTTATCGTTTTATCGATCGTGCTAGCGATTTTTTTATTTATTTCAGTCCTTTTTTTCAACGGCATTCGCAAGAGACTCGTTCGCCTGCAAGCGGCTATGGCGCTTCCTGCGAACAACGGCATACCGGCTCCTGTCGCCACGAACAAGCCGGATGAAATCGGCCAGTTGGAAGTTGCCTTTAATGAGATGGTGAGGAAGCTGGAGGCAAGCCGCGAGCGCGAGGCGAATGAGGAGGGACTAAGGCGTGAACTGATCGCAAGGCTTTCTCATGATCTAAGGACGCCGCTTACTGCGATCAGAGCGCATGCATTCGGCCTGAAGCAGGAGACACTGTCCGAGGTAGGTCGGCAATCGCTGCAATTAATTGATCGGAAGATCGAATATGTAAGCCAATTAATCGAGAATCTGCTTTCTTTCACACTGCTGGAATCGGGCAAATATCCGTACCGGCCGGAGCGAATTGATATTGTTCGGATGGCGAGGGCATCGATTGCTGGCTGGTATCCCGCGTTCGAGCAGCAAGGCTTCGATATCGATATTAACCTGCCGGATGTTCCTGTGTATTGGCACATCGATCCCGAATGGATGGAGCGAGTGCTAGACAACTACTATCAGAACGTGCTGCGTCATGCGCAGTCGGGGCGGTATGTTGCGCTTCGAATAAGCGAGGAGCAAGGCGGAATTTTGACAATAGCGGATCATGGTCCAGGTATGGATGAGACGTCCGAGGAGAGAGGCGCAGGCATCGGTCTTGCGATCGCTTCCTTGATGCTGGAGGAGATGGGACTGTTCAGCCAGATCGCAAGCAGCAGCGAGGGAACGATAATTCATATTGCTGGTTCTGTATCGAACCGTCAGGAGGACACTCCTTGACGGTTTTTCTTGTTTTTTTAAACAAAACTTAACCTTGCTGCTCCTGTTGTCTTAACCTAACGCCTTTATGATGATTACAGAGGTGATGGGCAATGACAACGAATAAAGAGATGATATTGGAAACACGAGGGCTTACGAAAAAATTAGGCGGAAAGCCCGTCGTTAAGGATGTTAATCTGAGAATTGAACGCGGCGATATATACGGCTTTCTCGGCCCGAACGGTGCAGGGAAAACAACGACGATCCGCATGCTGCTCGGACTGGCGAAGCCGACTAGAGGCCAGGTCCGCATTTTCGGCAAAGACATAAGCAAGGATCGACTAGAAATTCTGCGCAAAGTAGGATCGCTCGTTGAGTATCCGTCGTATTACGGGCATCTGAATGCGATTGAGAACTTGGAGGCGGTTAGACGACTTCTAAATGCGCCTAAGTCACGGATTGACGAGGTGCTGTCGATCGTCCGGCTGACGAAGGATGCGAAGCGCCCTGTCAAAGGTTACTCGCTTGGAATGAAGCAGCGGCTCGGTATTGCGACGGCGTTGCTAGGAAATCCTGAGCTGCTAGTGCTCGATGAGCCGACGAACGGTCTTGATCCGGCAGGCATCTTGGAAATTCGCGAGTTGATTAAGAGCTTGCCGAGGTCGCATGGCGTTACGATTCTAATTTCCAGTCACTTGTTGTCTGAGATTGAGCAGATGGCGACAAGAGTAGGCAT
Organism: Paenibacillus sp. J22P218; assembly: GCF_056269195.1. Taxonomy (NCBI): domain Bacteria; kingdom Bacillati; phylum Bacillota; class Bacilli; order Caryophanales; family Paenibacillaceae; genus Paenibacillus; species Paenibacillus sp. J22P218. The sequence continues at coordinate 182,728 of NZ_JBWDNL010000006.1, read as the reverse complement.
TATCGCAAAGGGCAGCTTGATTTACGAGGATCGGATTGAGAAGCTGCGCGAGCGCGCGCAAGGCCATATCCGCCTCGGTGTAAATGATCCGGAAGCCGCATGGGAGCTGCTAAGCGCATGCGGGATTAGTGCTTCGCTGGACGAGGGCAAGCTTACGGTCGCGGAGACGGATAATGCGGCCATAGCCGCAATCGTAGCAAGACTCGTTGGCGGGCATCACCAAGTATTCCGCGTGGAAGAAGAGAAAGTATCGCTGGAGAGCATTTTCCTCGATATGACAGGAGTGGAGGGGAGCTTATGATGCTGCGCATTATGTCTGTCGAATTCCTCAAGCTGAAGAGGAAGCTCGTCTGGCTGCTTGTCTTATTAGGGCCTTTCGGTGTAATTGCGCTGCAAGCGGTCAACTTCGGACTTCGCTACGATTATTTGACGCAAATATATGCCGAAGATCTATGGGGCGGATTCATTCATAATGTCTCTATGCTCATGCTGCCTACGTTGTTCATCGGACTAACGATTCTTGCCTCCATGACGGCTGGCATTGATCATCAGATGAATGCATGGAAGCAGACAATGGCGCTTCCAGTAGGCAAAGCGAGGATTTTCTTCGGCAAATTCGCGGTAACGGCCTTATTGCTGTTGTGCTCCAGCACACTGCTTGTTCCGTTCACCGTTGTTCTGGGCATCTTGCTCGGTTTTGGCGTAGAGGGAATACCGATTGCCGATCTGATGACGACCGTTTATTACCCATTCCTTGCAATCATGCCTTTCGTTGCTCTCCAAGTAGGGCTATCGGTCATTATACACAACCAGGCATTGCCGTTAACCGTCGGAATTATCGGTATGATTGCGGGCATGTTCGCTTCCCAGTTTCCCGATTGGATGCCATGGAAATGGCCGTACCTCATTAATGCTTGGGATCTGCCGCTGTATTCGGTAGGAGCGGGCTTGACGCTAGGGCTCATCGTCTTGCTCCTCGGCATGTATCAGTTTGTTAGAAAGGATGTGAGGTGATGATCGGCATGATTCGGTCGGAATGGATGAAGCTTAGACGATCGGTTGTATGGCTGCTCGCAGCTGTAAGTCCGCTGTTCGTGGCAGTCATCGGCATAGTGGAATTGGAGAAGGGGGTACAATTTCCTTGGGTAGAGGTGTTGTCGATAGCTTCCGCGCTGCATGCCATGCTGTTCCTGCCGCTGCTCGTAGGTATATTCGCCGCTCTCGTGTGCAGGTATGAGCATGTCGGCGGAGGCTGGAAGCAGATGCTGTCGCTCCCGGTATCGAGAACGGGGGTGTACGCCGTCAAGCTGGGAATGGTCATGCTGCTTGTTGGCGTAACTCAGCTTCTATTGCTATTGTTCATCCTGCTGCTCGGCTTCATGAAGGGGTTCAGCGGCGATATTCCATGGTCTATTCTGCTTGGATCGATGCTTGGCGGCTGGGTCGCATGTCTGCCGCTCGCGGCGCTGCAGCTATTCGTATCGATAGCGTTCCAGAGCTTTGCTGCACCGCTCGCGGTTAATGTCGTATTGACGCTGCCGAACATTCTCATCGTCAATTCTTCGCAATACGGACCTTATTATCCGTGGGCGCAGCCGATGCTGGCCATGCTGCCGCGCGACGATTACGGGTTCGGCGCCTTTAACATGTCGACGGAGACGTTGTTTATCGTAATAGTAGGCGGTTTCTGCGTATTCGGGCTGGCAGGCTGGACCTATTTCCAGCGAAAAGCGGTCTAGTAAGCAAACTCCAGATCCGGATACACATATGGAGTTGCCGGCGCTTCGATTCGCTCGATCTTCGTAGCTTCAAGCGTAATGATCTCATTATCCATGTAGCTGGTCGTCTTAAGCGTTCCTTTGACGGATACCCATTCGTCTGCGGCATACTCGTTAGCTTTGGGCCATTCAATCATAAGCCCGTATGGCAAGGCGTCGGCCGAGCAGCAATTCATAGCGAAGCGGCTGACCGCGATTCGATCCTTGCCCATTTCATCTTCTCGGTAAACGAAGCCTGAAAGGATGACTTCCTTGCCTAAGAAGGCTTCCCGGTACAAATCAAGCGTCGTCAGCGTCTCGATAAATTGTTTCTCGGGCACTTCTATCGCAGGCAGGGAATAGAGGATCTTCCCATAGTTCGCATGGTCGATCGTATATTCGTCGTAAGGGAAAAGCGCATCGAGCATTTTTTCTTCCGATACTGGCGCAGGGTCAACCTCAGGTACAGGCGCAGTTATCAGGTCAGTCCGTTCAAACGAAGGGCTTCCCGATAAACTGACGCCTTTCTTAGCTGCAAGGGCGCTGCCAAGCGTCCCGGTCGGTGCCAGGAAACCGAGCGCGAGCGGCAGGAGAAATAAGCCGTAAATGAGCGTATTCTTGGCAATGGAAGGCGAAGGCTCATGGTCATGCTCGCAGCCGCAGTCGACTTCCTGCTTGCCCATGCGCTTCTGAAGGGCAGCATATATTTGATAGATCGCTGCGGCATATAAGCCGATGGCCGACAGCTTCACGTACAGTTCCATGCGGGGGGCGATATATAGCGTCATCTCATCCGTCTGGAACAAATAAACGATAAAAAAGGCAAAGCCGGTTAGTATGGTTGCGCGCAGTAAATGGTGGATCATATGAATACCTCCGTTAACCAAGCCCCGATGAAAGTAAGCGAGGCTGTTAATGCGATAAGAGCGAGCACGATTCTAATGCGGAACGTCGACAGCAGCATCAGCGTATTTTTCAAATCGATCATTGGTCCGAATACGAGAAAAGCAAGCAGCGGGCCGAAATCAAAAATGCCGCTGAAGGAAGAAGCGATGAAAGCGTCGGATGTGGAGCATATCGATAAGATGAAAGCGAAGCCCATCATGAACACGTATGAAAATACGGGCTGCTCCGCGAATACGGCAAGCGTGCTGCGATCGACAGCCGTTTGGATGATTCCGGTAAGCAACGCGCCGAATATTAAATATTTGCCCATCTCAAAAAACTCGTCGGATGCGTGGGCCATCGTGGATGACATCCTGGAGCGGAAGCCCTTGCCGCCAATTCCATGCTCGTGCTCGTGGCTATGGTGGTGATGGTGATCATGGCCGTGTTGATGTTCATGGTCATCGGTGTTCGAATGCTCATGGTTTTGCCGAGGCATTGCTTTAAGAGGGCTTCTCTTCATGAACTTGTAGAGCAGCAACCCGATGATGAAAGATACTGCGAAAGCGAGTCCCATCCGGGCGAAAGCCATCTCCGGCGTCGTACGGAACGCGGTGTATGTAGATGTGTATACGATAGGGTTCACAATAGGCCCGGCGAGCAAGTATACGATGCCGATATACGCGGGCATCCCTTTGCGGATCAGACGTCTGACGACGGGAATCATACCGCATTCGCACAATGGGAACAGAAGGCCGAGCAATGCGCCGAACAGCACGCCGGCAATCGGATTTTTTGGCGTCCATTTCTGAATGAGCTCGTCCGTTACGAATACTTGCAGCAGCGCTGAGAAGAGTACGCCGAGCAGGATGAACGGAAAAGCTTCCAATATGATGCTAATGAACAATATTTTGAACGACTGGAAGTTAGCTTCCGTGAAAATGGCCGTAGGCAGCTCGCGATTCGTGACGATCAGGGTTAGCATAATCAGGCTGCCAACACCGAGAAGCGGCGTTCCGAAACGGAATATCCATTTAAGCATGCGGTGCGTCTCTCTCCTTTTAATAGTAATTATTACGATTACACGACTTAATATAGCATATGCTCCCAATTTTGGCTATAGGACAACTTTATTCCTTGCAGGCGTCTTGCCGCCAGCTTCAAACGTTTGCGTATGAGCGCATGGCTTCTTGACATTCATGTCAGCGCGAGTATAATCAGTTTAAATGCGATGATGGGAACAAGTAAGCTTGAGGCGAATTGCGTGCAGAGAGCCGGTGGTAGCTGCGAACCGGTGCAAACCTCGAAGCTGAATGGAACCCGGAGCCGATGTGCGGAACCGGTAGCTGCAGCTCTGCCGAAAATGTTCATCCGGATGCTCACCGTTACTGAGCGTTAAGGTTTGTGCGGCATTCGCCCCTGCATTAGGGTGACGGGCGGCGCAGACGAATTAGGGTGGCACCACGATCTCTCGTCCCTTGCGGCGAGGGTTTTTTTGCGTTTTTACGAACCCTTATATCGATAAAGTTGATGGCCATAGAAAGGTGGAGTTGAATTTGAAAAAAGTACTATCCGGCATTCAACCAAGCGGACAGCTTACACTCGGAAACTATATCGGAGCGTTGCAAAACTTCGTGAAGCTCCAGCATTCCGAGGAATGTTTCTTTATGATCGTGGATTTGCATGCGATCAGCGTCCCGCAGGATCCCGCTAATCTTAGAGAGCAGACCGAAGCGGTAGCGGCGCTCTTCATCGCTGCGGGTATCGACCCGTCGAAGGCAACGGTCTTCGTTCAATCTCATGTGCGTGAGCATGCCGAGCTCGGATGGTTGTTCACGACGCTAGCCAATATGGGCGAGCTGGAGCGTATGACGCAATTCAAGGATAAGTCGTCAGGAAAAGAATCCGTCGGAGCGGGCTTGTTCGTGTATCCGACGCTGATGGCTGCTGATATATTGCTGTATAACGCGGATCTTGTGCCGGTAGGCGACGATCAGAAACAACATTTGGAATTGACTAGAGATCTGGCGCATCGCTTCAACACGCGCTTCGGATCGTACTTTACGATTCCAGAGCCTTATATTCCGAAGGTAGGCGCGCGCATCATGTCGCTTGACGATGCAAGCAAGAAGATGAGCAAGAGCAATCCGAATCCGGCGAGCTTCATCGCGTTGCTCGATCCGCCGGATGTCATCCGCAAAAAAATTAGCCGAGCGACAACCGATTCCGGCCGCGAAGTGAAATATGACCCGGCGAATAAGCCGGAGATCAGCAATCTGATTGGGATCTATTCGCACTGCGCGAACATGAGCATTGCAGAGATCGAGGCGCGTTACGAGGGGCAAGGCTATGGACCGTTCAAGAAGGATTTGGCCGAGCATGTTGTCTCCGTGCTTGAGCCGTTGCAGAACAAGTATCACGATATTCGCAATTCAGGCGAGATTCATACGATCTTGAAGCAAGGCGCTGAGCGTGCGTCTGAAGTAGCTTCCCGCACGCTGGCAGATGCGAAGGATCTAATGGGCTTCCTTCGCCCGCGCGGCTAGCGGATAACGATAGGAAGAAGCAACAAGGCTGACGCCAGGTGGCGTTCAGCCTTGTTGTTTCTTGCGGCGCATGCGCGCCTTAACGATAAAACCGGCACCGGTCGTGAACAGCCATAGCAGACCGAACAATAGTACTAGCCAGCCGCTATGACTGATGGATATAGCCATTGCGCTCATCCATATGACGGATACGACGGCGAAAAATAAGGATAGTTGCTTAGACATGACGTTATTCTCTCCTTCACAAACTTTAATCATATTTTTTTGGGGGATAGAGCATAGTTTCTCTTCTTGTGCACATAATAAGTTTGCACCACACAATCAAGCGCAGGAGACGAAAGGAGAAATACCTCATGGCAGGAAGCAGAAGCAATACACTGATCGTTCCACAAGCAAGTCAAGCTCTTAATCAACTGAAGTTGGAAGCGGCACAAGAACTCGGTGTACAAATCCCGGCAGATGGCTATTACGGTAACATTTCAACTCGTGAAGCGGGCTCCCTTGGTGGCTACATCACGAAAAAGCTAGTCCAAATTGCTGAACAACAGCTTTCTGGCGGCTACCGTTAAGCGCTTTTAATACACAAGGATCAAATGGAGTTCAAGGGAAACCTTGAGCTCCTTTTTATTTAATCACAAAAAGCCAAAAACAAAAGCCCCTTCTATTATGCAGCAAGGGGCAGGCTACAATCAATATTAATACGTATCCATACGAAGACGCTTCATAAGCCGTTCGTCGCTAAGCCAGCCGACATAGGAGCCGATCGTCTCGTACTTCTGATTCATGAGCAGGACGCCAACAAATGGATACTGCTTGCGATGCCGGTAGCGAACATCCGACCATCGTACCTCATAGCCCCAGCTATGCTCGCGAACATCCGCGCATGCGAAGCTGGTGAAGTAGAGGAAGGAACGAATAGCAGGTTCGTTCTTGGACAAGGCTACAGCCGGGTGATCCGAGCATCTGACGCGGTCGAGCCATCTCAGCTTGCCTCCGTGCAGCGTACCAATTACAAAGCTGCCATCATGAGCCTCCTTGACTACGTTCCAAATCGATAACGATATGGTCGGAATCGCGATGTAGGAGTCGCCATTCTTATGCTCCTTGTCCAGTTTGGGAAGTAGCGCGATCTTGCCGCGCTGAACGAATGTGCGCCATACAAAATAGACAGCGGTGAACGAATACAGCAACGGGAACAACAGTGCGGGATTTACGAGACCCGCAGCCCAAAGTAAAATAGCAATGATATGGGTCGTAAAGACGACCGGGTCGAAGATGTGAATAATGTTCCACGAAATCCACTTATCGGTAAAGGGGCGCATCGCTTGGGTGCCGTAGGTGTTGAATAAATCGGTGAAGACGTGGACGCAAACGGCTAACAGCACCCAGCCGCCGATGTGCAGCCACGGCAGAGAGCCTCTGTAAAGCAGCTGAAGGACGGCCGTTATAAGAATCGTCCAAATGGCGATGGCCGGCAAGGAGTGAGATACGCCGCGGTGGTTTTTAATATAGACGGCGTTGCCTTTAAATCGCAGCAGACCGTCAAGATCAGGCGCCTGAGAGCCGGCAATTGTACCAAGCAGAACGGCAGTCTGAATCGATGGATTAGCGGCAACGACAGGATCGACGGCAGCGAGTCCTGCCAGTCCGATCCCCATAACGAGATGTGTACCTGTATCCATTGGAAGCCCCCTGTTGTGTAGTGCGAAGTCATTTTTGGTTCATTCGTTATTATGATCTAATCGACAAAGGAGTATGACGTATTATGTACATCTGTTTCGCTGAATATCGCATTAAACCCGAGCATCGAGAAACCTATTTGAGTTATACGCAAGCTTTGCTAAAGGACAATGATTGCGTCCATATATATGAAGGAACAGATCAGCACCATCTATTCGTCGAGTTATGGTCAGCGAATACCGCCGAACAAGCCGAGCAAATCAAAGAAGAACGCTGCAGCGAGCGTTCTTCTTGGTCTCAAATCACAGGTTGGATCGAGGGCGGCGCCGGCAAGCTCCATATATGGACGTTCAAGCCGGCCTTCTCCTCTGTACAGTCTTAGCGTCCGAGCGGGGTCGCCGAGCTGACTACGCCGCCTTGGAACGGATATTCGTAAGCGATTGGCTCATCGAATGTCACATAGTCCAGGTTAAGCGTCAGCAGCAAGTAGCGCATACCCGTCGTTGGATCGCTAATAATAATATGATCGCGTCCAGCCGCTTCAATGACGCCTTTGAAAATCTTCGCATTCCACTGGCTATTGTTCTCGTAGGTCATGTAGAAAGTAGCCATTTTGCCGCGGTTCAGGCGAAGTATGTTCTCCACATACGACTCTTCTACGAATGGGGATACGATATTACCGCCAGATGGTGTTACGATTGCGCCGCTAGGCACGCCTACCGGCGGCATCGCCGACTGGGCCTTCATCGCTTGAAGCGGCATCGCTTGATTGCCCATTGCTTGGAACGGCATGGGTTGGTTACCCATCGCCTGCATAGGCATCGCTTGATTAGCCATCGCTTGAAGAGGGAAAGCTTGATTACCTTGCTGAGCAGGAAGCGTCGTTGGCATTTGCATGCCGTAGCCGCCATACCCGTACCCGTAAGCACCAGTATTCGCCGGGCTTACTGCTGTTTTGTACCCATAACCGTTGGACATTCGAGATTTCCTCGCTTTCGTGTGCTTATATTTCAGCGCGAAACGGTAACTGTTACGGCACAGAACCGAGATGTGTAAAGACGCAGCTAACGGTTCGTGCGTAGCGATGGCCGTTTACGCAAGATAAACGTTAATAAACGGCCGGACAATCGCCGCGCGTCGGAACGAAGAAGCAATGTGCTTTGTAGCGGCCGCTGTTGCCTTGGTCATACCACGTATTCGGACAATTGCCCGCAGGACGGAAGAACCAAAGCGCGTTCGACGCCGGGTGCTGTCTTTCTCCGTTGATCATTCGCTCGGCTAACCGAATATCTTTGTCTCGTGCTGCCTGATAGAAATAACCTTTCTGGGTTGCTTCGAAGCCGCCTGGACTTTGGAACACCATCTGCGGGATCGAACGAATGTTTTTGAAATCCAAGCAATTGCCGCGTACTCGGTTGACGCCGACATTGCCGACCATAAGCATGCCAAGCTCGCCTTCGCCTTCCGCTTCCGCACGCATAAGCCGGGCTAACATTTTCGTTTCCTCGGAATTCGTTTTAATAACGGCCATAGGCTTAGGTCGTTCACTTCCCTTCGCATACTGTCTACTGTCACAAACGGTTTGATGCGCGCTGGGCCCTTATAGGCATCAAACTACATACCCATTGTATTGAGCGCTGGGCGAATTGGTTACAAAAGATTTGTCACAATTTGAGTGGCGAATTCATGAACAAAACCGTCGAACATTGTCATTGAGAGTGTTTTTCGGTATGATTAAGAACGATTCATCAATGAATGATAGGCGCTAGTTGCGTCTTGTCGCATACTCGGGAGGCTTTGCTTTGTGCTGAAGGACTTGATTGCATTAACAAAACCGCGGCTGCTTCGGCTTAATATTTTTGCTGCTCTAGGCGGATTTATCGTAGCTTCCAAATGGGACTTCGATATGGAGATGTTCCTGCTGCTTATTTATATGTTGGTCGGATCGACGCTGACGATAGCTTCAGCGACCGTCATTAACAACTACTGGGACCGTGAGCTTGATCTGAAAATGGAACGAACGAAGGACCGGGCGCTGCCGACTGGCAGAATGAAGCCGGGAACCGTGCTTGCATACGGAATTATTTTGGGCGTAGTTGGACTAGCTGTACTGTTCGTGCTCGTTAGTCCGCTTACAGGCTGGCTCGGATTGCTGGGCTGGTTCGTATATATTGTCATCTATACAATGTGGCTTAAGAGGAGCTCGACATGGAGTACGTCGATTGGCGGCATATCAGGCGCCATGCCTCCGGTTATCGGTTATTGCGCGGTAACGGGCGAGGTGGATGCGGGAGCTTGGATCCTGTTCGCGTTCCTATTCTTATGGCAACCGGCTCACTTCTGGTCGCTTGCGATTAGAAGGGTAGAAGAATATCGCGAGGCGGGATTCCCGTTGCTTCCGGTCGTGAAAGGGATTAAGCGGACGAAGCTTCAAATGATTCCGTATGTGCTGCTCCTTCTTCCAACTTGCGTGCTGCTCTATACTTACGGTTATGCAGGCATTTATTTCTTGATTATTTCCATTCTTTGCGGCGTTGTATGGCTCGTGCATACGCTACGTGGCACGGCAGCGCAAGATACGGAGAAGTGGGCGAAGACGAATTTCCTTATTTCGGTTAATTATTTGATGGTTGTGTTCATCGCGATGATCGCGAATACGACATTGACCTAATAGAAGATAGAAGACGAAGGTGATGCGAAGATGGTTTTTTTGAAAAAACACAGTTTTAAACTAGCAGTACTCGCGTTATGCGCGGCAATGGGCATTTATTTATTGTTTACGTATGTGATTAAGCCGGAAGCACCGCTGCCGATCGAGATGGCAGCGCCTGCTTTCGAATTGACCGATGTGGACAGCGGCGACAAAGTATCGCTTGAATCGACGAACGGCAAAGCGAGAATCGTTTACTTCTACTTCGCGAATTGTCCGGACGTTTGTCCGCCGACGACCTTCCTGTTGTCGGAGGTTCAAGAAAAGCTGGAAAAATCCGGCAAGCTCGGAACGAAGGCAGAACTGATATCGATCACGTTCGACCCGGTGAGGGATACGCCTGAGGTCATCAAAGCGTTCGCGGAGAGAAACTTCGCCCAGCCGAACGGTTGGAAGTTCCTGCGGGGCGATGACGAGGAGCAGACGATCAAGCTCGCAAGAGACTTCGGCGTGAGCGTAGCCAAAGTGGAAGACGGCTCGTTCGCCCATATGAACGTCATTACGATTGTCGATCAAGAAGGCCAAATCCGCAAATGGATTAACGGCAGCGATGAGAATGTTACATCAGATACAATATTAGGCGAGCTGAACAAGCTGCTGTAGAAGATACGGCAACAGCGTAATTAGAACTCGTCCTTATTCCACTGTAAAGCGGGACCCGGCGCAGGATATACAATATGCGCATCGAGGCCCGCTTTTTCTAACTGCTCGATCAAATAATCCTCGGGTGTATGCTCAACGCCGGGATAGCCCTTGCGCGTATAAATATGCTCGGCATCCGGGAACAGATCGCGCAGCAAGCCGCGAATGCGCTTGCCCGAAGCATCGTTATCGGTAAATATGTATATTTGCTTGTCGCCTGCTTGCTTGCGCAGTTTCTCAAGCTGCTCCGATCCTGGCGTCCCATACGTGCAGTAAATGGGAACATCCTCGGTCAGCACCCGTTTCAGACGGCTTTTGTCGTTTTTTCCTTCTACAATTATGGCAACATCCATCCTAATCACCTCTGTCTTAGCTTGTCCACCCTATATTAAGTTACTTTCGTGCGAAAATAAAGGCGGCCTGCTTATTGCAGGGCCGCCTCTTCGCTTGCTGGCAATGGATCATTACCACATGCAAGCACACGCTATAATTACGAGCAAGATAAACAAGACCAGAATAGTTGCAATGTTGTTGTTGCCGTGATGCCCATTGCCCCGGCTAGTTGATTCAACATGTCCAGACATCTTATTATTCACCCCTCTTTCATAGGTAGAGGTCAATGATGCTCTCAGCCCTCATGATAGCCACGCTTATCGGCTTCTGTCATGCCGGCATAGTCATTTGACATAATGTATCCTATGTGCGGAGGGAACAAATGCCGTGTGCGAATACCCAGTTTTATGAAAAATAGGTGCGAGAAGCTAATATTCTCGAATTGTAGAACGGCAATACAGCTACGGCGAGCATGAGAGCGACGAAAGCGATGAAATAAGGCGAGAGCTGATCGCGCAGCTGGCCTGCGGCCATCGGGCCGATGAAAGCGCCGACGGAGAAGGCAATTGACAGTATGGAGAACGTGCGGCCGTATCTGGCGCCGCCGCTTAACTCGATTAACAGCGTCGATAACGCTGGCAGAATAATGCCTTTAGCCATGCCTATCAGCAGCAGCATCATAGTGAACGGAGCAGGGACACCCGCCGCCAGGCAGAAGTAGATGACGGCTAACAGGAATGCCCCCCATAAAGTTCGTTGGAAAGCTGAGATCCGGTTCAGGAACAGCATGCTGAGCGTAATGAGCGCCCCGATGCTGACGACGGAGAACAGCAGTCCGGTCGTCATTATGGATGCCTGCGATTTCGCCATGAGCGGAAGCTCGAACGACAATATACCTTGCGAGCAGCTGGTCGCAATCGGCAGCAGGAAGACGAGCCAAGGGATCGGCGTACCCTCGCCAAGCGGCTGCTGCGCAGTCTTCGGCTTCTTGCTTCCGCTCTCGGAGCTAGCTTTGACAGGCAGAGGCGCGACATTCATACGCTTGTCACTGATGAAGAAGACGGCGCATACAGCGGTTACGACCAGCAACCAGCCAAGCACCGTGAAAGCGGTCGTGAAGCCGATCTTCGCGACAAGATACGCCCCCGCCGCCGGCGAGACGACCGATGCGAGCGTATGGACGAGACCGTTGCCGGCCATTAGCTTGCCTTGCTCGGTAATATTGTTCGACAGGCGCGCCAGCAGCGCCAGGCAGGCAGGCGACAGGAAAGCGAGCACGAATCCGCTAATGGAGCGAAGCACGAGCAGCTGCCAAGGGTTTGTCACATGCGATTGAAAGAGGAGTATAATGCCTGCCGCGAGGAGGCTGAAAACAATAAATAAGCGGCTTCCGAATCGATCGACGCCGTAGCCGGCAATGAGATTGCCTGGCAGGTGAGTGATCGAATACATTCCCATCATAAGCCCGATGAAGGAGGGAGCTGCGCCAAGCGAGATGGCGAACGGCGTCAATATCGGGTATTGCGCATGCAAATCGAAGAACGCGACAAACAAAAATAAATAGAGCCAGATGGCAGTTTTCACTCCGTTATCCTCCTTGCTCATTCTCTTTACTAACTACTTGTACGTCATTAATGGACAGGATATGTCTGGCTAAAGTGGAAGGAAGCGTTTACGGTATATAGGACGTAGGGTATAATGTTTTGTAATAGCTTTTTGTACGAGGTATAATGGAGGGGATCGAATGGATTTTTTAGATTTTTCAGCGTATGACGTAGACACATGGACATCTTTTTTCAAAGACAACTGGTTCGTGCTCGTTATCGCGATTGTCGTGCTGCTTCTAATCGTTCGAATTGTGCAGACGGTCGTGAAATGGGCGATTGTCGCGGTTATCGTCATCGGCGTCGTTCTTTATAGCGGCTATACGATGGACGATCTGAAAGTGATCAGCACGAAGGTCGTTGACAGCGCGAAGCAAGAAATGATGACTGCGATGGCGGGCGATGCGAAGGATGCCGAATTCATTAGCAACGCGGACGGCTCGTATACAATCAAGACCAAGAACCTAGAGCTTAACGGCAAACCTGGCGACAATGAAGTGACCGTATCCTTCCGCGGCGCCCCGAAGATAACGATCGAGGTAGATAGCGCGATACAAGCCTTTATCGATCAAGCGAAGAACAACGGCTAATTCATTCTCCGTTAATATGGGGGATGTATATTAGCCTAATACCGGTAAGGCTTTATGAAAGGAGAGATTATGTTCGATTGGATGTTGCGGTTCGATGAGCTGGAGCCCGTAGCGATCATTGCTCTCCTGCTATTGCTTGTTTCATTATTGCAAGGGATAAAGAGGGGCGCGTCGGGATCAGCGAAGCGTCTTTTCTTTTTTGTATGGGAGGGCGTTGTGGCGATAGCGGGACTTGTCATCGCCGGACAGCTTGCAGGCTGGGCTTCTCCTCAAGTCGCGAGATGGCTCACCCGGACCGTTGTAGTGCCGGCACATGAACTCGGAAGTGCGCAGCAAGCATGGTTTACGCTGCTGACAGGCCTGAGAGATTTCGCGCTGCTAAGGTACGGGATGCTCTTCCTGCTTATCTACTTGATATTCAGAGTGATTGCCAGCTTCGCCGAACCGCTGTTCAGTTATGCTTGGAGCAGCTTCATACGGGAGAGGAATAGCAGCGGCGTAATGGAAGAGCTTCCTGGACGCCGTTATGCCAGCAAGGCTACAGGTGCAATTATTGGTGCCGTTCATGGTGCCGGAAGATCTTTTCTTTTCATTGCAACTTTATTCGTCTATGTTTCGTTAATCCCTAATGGCTGGTATGCAGACAAGATCGCCGAATCACCGTTGTATCGAGAGGCTGCGGCGATGCTTGCTCCGGTTGCAGGCGATATGCTGGAGGGTCAAGGCCCCGTGCTTGCTGAGGCGGTGGAGGCGGAGTTCCGCCAAATCCTGCAACGCAAATACGAGATTATCGACTATGCCGTACCGGATGATATCGCTGAGGCCGCTCTGTTCGTAACGAAGGACGGGGACAACAACGAGGCGAAGGCACGTCTTCTATATGACTGGCTTGGTTCACGCATTGAGTATGATTGGGACAAAGCTAACAATTACGTCGAGCGAGGCATATGGAAAGAACAGACGCCGGCTGACACGTTCGCAACGCGCAAAGGCGTATGTATTGATACAGCTAGGCTGTATGCCGTGATGGCACGTACGGCAGGGCTCGATGTGAGAGTCGTGACGGGGCTTGGAGCCGATGGAAGCGGCGGCTTCGGACCGCATGCTTGGAATGAAGTGAACATTGGCGATGGCGGCGACAATTGGATTCCGCTTGATGCTACGTGGGCCTCTTCGGGTGATTGGTTCAATTCCCCTGGCTTTGAGCAGACGCATATTAGAGAAGCCGCTGCGATATAATGAATGGCATATTTATGATTAAGAGGTGAAAGCATGCAAGACGATCCGCAAAAGCGGGAGATAGTGAACAGACGTAATTTTTCATTCCGGCTTAATATGTTTTTTTTCGTTACATTCGTATTATTCAGCGTCTTAATCGTGAAGCTTGCCATCTTGCAGTTCGTAGAAGGTCCGACGCTTAGCGCGGAAGGAGCCGCGAAAGGAACGCGCAACGTTGCGATGCCGCCTATTCGGGGTAATATATACGACTCGACAGGCTATCCAATTGCTTATTCGACTTCGACGCAATCGCTGTATTACAGCGTACAGCCGGAGCTGAAGCAGGCCGATGCGGTTGAGAAGGCGAAGCAGATGGCGGTCGAACTGGACAAAGTGTTCACTAAGTATGGCGATCCGGCTTCGGCCATGACGGTGGATGATATTATTCGGCAGATGGATTTGGAGTTTAAACGAAATTTCATTTCTACGCCTAGGCGGATCAAGTCGAATCTGACGAATGAGGAAATCGCCTATTTCATGGAGAACAAGAGCAACTTCAAAGGCATCGACATTATGGAGGAAAGCATCCGCAACTACGACAAAAGCTCAATTGCCGTACAATTGGTCGGCTACTTGAAGAAATATAGCGGCGTGCGGCTCGACAGCGAGTTCTATAGCGAGAAGATGAAGATTACCGATGCGACGCTTAAATACTTGGAAGAGGAAGATGTCGGCTTCGGCGGCATCGAGTTGATGTATCAGGACGTTCTGCGCGGAACGAACGGATTGAAGTCATACCCGGTTAATAACAAAGAAGTTATTATTGGACCGATGGAAATTACGAACCCGCAGAAGGGTTCGGACCTTTACCTGACGATCAATAAAACCGTTCAGTTAAAAACGGAGCAAGCCATTACCGACCATATCAAAAAAATATCGGAGTCGTCGAACTCCTATGAGCGCGCCGAATATGCCAAGACGGGTTATGCGGTAGCGATGGAGGTCGATACGGGCAAGGTTGTCGCCATGGCGAGCATGCCGGACTACGATCCGAATATATGGTCAGGCGGAAGAATCAGCAACGAGGATTATGAGAATATCGGCAACAGGCTGCAGAACGGTACGATCTCGACCGTATACGGCGACTATAAGACGGAGAAGGAACGCAACTCCCACCCGTCGTCTATTTTGCCGCCTGGCTCGACGATGAAGCCGTTGTCCGTGTTGATCGGACTTAACGAGGGTTTGTTCACTCCGACGACTAGGTATACGGATACGGGTGTGTTCTCGTTTGGCCGGAAAGGGTACGAGCGTTTTATCAAAAACTCCTTGAACCACGTATACGGCAGTCTCGACGGGGCGGGCGCCATAGCTAAATCCTCTAACCCTTTCATGGCAGCGATGATCGGGAACAAGCTGTACATGCGCGGAGATGTGAACGGCAAGAGCAGCGTCGAGATTTGGGACGAATACATGAAGCAATTCGGTCTGGGTGTTCTTACGGGCAGCGGACTGCCGAATGAATCGAAGGGCATTATCGAGTATTACAAGGAGGCGCAGAGCGGAAGCTCGCAGTCCGCGCTTATATTCGCTTCCTTCGGACAACAGGGTCGTTATACGACGCTTCAGCTCGCGCAATATGTATCTATGCTTGCTAATCGAGGCAAGCGTATGAAGCCTCAGTTCGTGAATGAAATCAAGGATTCAGACGGCAATGTCATTCAAGGCTTCACCCCGGAGATCTTGAACACGATCGATATTCCTGAGCAATATTGGAAAGAGATTGAAACAGGCATGTCCGAAGTTAAGTCGGAAGGCTTCGAGGGCGTCGATTACACGTACAGACGGAAAACCGGTACATCCGAGCAGGACGTAGCCGGCCGCCGCGCGGAGAACGCGGTGTTCATCGCCTATGCGCCTGCCGACAAGCCGAAGCTAGCGGTTGCGGTTGTTGTGCCTGACGGCGGCTTCGGCGGCTACGGCGCATCGCCGATCGCGCGTCAAATCTTCGACGCTTACGATGAAGAGGTTGGGTTGTACGGCGTGCCTAAGAAGAAGAGTGCCGCCAACACTGGCGGGACTCCGCTAGAAGGTGCCGATGCTGGCAATGCTGCTGACGGAACGGCAGGCAATGCGGCGGAATAATGATAAATAAATTAGCGTATAAGCTGCCTCTTTCCATCCATCGATACGATTGGATGTGAAGGGGCAGTTTTTTCGTTTTGAGTCGATTGCAGAGTCTGCCGATTAACGTTGACTAACCAATAGTTGTACGATATATCGTATAAACCAGCCTCACGGAAAGGTCAAATCAAGGTTTATGATCGAAAAATCATACAAAATCATCGGCTGCGTGGATGGATTAACCACTTTGTATGATAGATCGTATAAGTTTTTACAATTACAACTTGTTTAGCTGGTCTTGTGTGAAAAATCATATAAATTGTGATCATATCTAAAGGATGACGGTTTGAATGGATGATGTGCAGGCTAAAGCGGTGTAAGAGGACGACTGTTGCTTTATGGATGAGCTCGATAAAAATAAATGTTGCACTAGAGAAACATTTTTGTGTATTATAAACAAAGAGGCACTAAGCTAAATAATATTCTCTAGGTCAAATAATATTCGCAAGGGAAACTTGTCCGTTGACGATAAGGTGAAGACGCAACCATTTAAATTAAAAAATCACAAAATTCAAAATTCGATTGTCCAAACACGAAAGGGAGGGAACATCATGCGCAAGCATACCAAATCCAATTCAGCAATTAGAAGGTTCATTATGACGATTATATTTCTGTCCGTAACGGCACTCGCCGTATCGGCATGCGGGGGCTCTGCAACCAATCAAGGCGGGGAGGGCGCAGGCAAGCTGAAGGTGACGGCGACGATTGGGATGATTACGGATGTCGTCAAGCAGATCGGCGGCGACCATGTCGATGCCATCGGTTTAATGGGCTCGGGTATCGATCCCCATCTATATAAAGCGTCGCAAGGCGATGTGAAGAAGCTTGATGACGCGGATATCATTTTCTACAACGGCCTGCATCTGGAAGGCAAGATGGCGGAGATGTTCGAACAGCTTGAGAAGCGCAAGCCGACTGTTGCCGTATCCTCTTACTTGAAAGAGGAACAGCTGCACGCGAATCCGGCACAGGGCAGCGGTTCGCATGACCCGCATATATGGTTCAATGTGAAACTTTGGATGTCTGCTGCCGAGGTCATTCGCGATACGCTGGTCGAGAAAGATCCTGCCAACGCTGATGATTACAAGCAGCGCGCTGCCGATTATTTGAAGGAGCTGGAGAAGCTTGATGCATACGCGAAGGAACAAATTGCACTCATACCGGAGGACAAACGAATTCTAGTGACGGCGCATGACGCTTTCGGCTACTTTGGCGAAGCATACGGGTTAACTGTCACGGGTTTGCAAGGCATGAATACGATGTCTGAATACGGCTCCAAGGATGTCAGCAAACTTCGGGATTACTTGGTGGAGAACAAGATCAAGGCCGTGTTCATCGAATCAAGCGTGCCGAAGAAGTCGATTGAATCGGTCATTGAAGGCGCTCGACAACTTGGCCATGACGTGAAGATCGGCGGCCAATTGTATTCCGATGCGATGGGCGATGAAGGAACAGAGGACGGCACTTATATCGGCATGGTGAAGCATAACGTGGATACGATTGTAAGTGCATTGAAATAAGAATAAGAGACTAATGGAACGAAAGTGAGTGATAAATATGAGCCTTACGAAAGCCATGACTAAGCAAAACGCGCACGTAGCAGCACCATCCCCGTTGTCCGTGAACGGATTGACGGTTGCTTACCAGAAGAAACCAGTATTGCGGAACGTAACCTTCGAAATTAACGAGGGCGAGCTGATTGGCGTAATCGGACCGAACGGCGCCGGCAAGTCGACGCTTATGAAAGCTGCGCTAGGGCTCATACCGAGCATTGGCGGCGAGGTGCTCGTATACGGCAAGCCGTATAAAGAGCAGCGCAAGCTCATCGGCTACGTGCCGCAAAGGGAATCGGTCGACTGGGATTTTCCTACGAATGCGCTTGATGTCGTTATGATGGGGCGATACGGGCATCTCGGTTGGCTTCGCAGGCCCGGCGCGAAGGAGAAAGCAATCGCGCTTGAATGTCTGAGCAAGGTCGGCATGGCCGACTTCGCCGATCGTCAGATCAGCCAGCTGTCCGGCGGCCAGCAGCAGCGTGTCTTCCTTGCAAGAGCGTTGGCGCAGGATGCGAAGCTGTATTTCATGGATGAACCGTTCGCAGGTGTCGACGCCGCAACGGAGAAAGCGATTATTACGCTGCTTCAAGAGCTGAAGCGCCAAGGCAAGACCGTTGTCGTCGTCCATCATGATCTTGCAACCGTTCAAGATTATTTCGATTCGGTGCTGCTGCTTAATGTGGAGCTGCAAGCTTACGGACCTACCGATCAAGTGTTCACGCAGGATCAACTGCAGCGGACTTACGGTGGCAGACTGGCTTTTCTTGACCGCAGCTTCCCATTGCCAACTGCACCTAACGGAAAGGGCGTGTAGCAGATGGCTAACATTTGGTCGATGATTACAGACCCGAACATGCAATGGATCTTTCTCGGCTGTACGCTCCTTGGTCTAAGCAGCGGTGTTATCGGCAGCTTCTCCTATTTGCGGAAGCAGAGCCTAATGGGCGATACGCTTGCGCATGCGGCTTTGCCCGGTATTTGTATCGCGTTCATGCTGACGGGTATTAAGTCAATTGGTTTATTTCTCATTGGGGCAGGTCTAGCAGGCGTAGTGGCCACATTCGGTATCGGCTATATTACGCGTCATACGAAGCTGAAGCAGGATGCTGCGATGGGCATTGTTTTGTCCTCATTCTTCGGCCTCGGAATTGTGCTTCTAACTGTTATTCAACATGGCAATTATGGCAACCAAGCCGGTCTTGATAAATTTCTGTTCGGCCAGGCGGCATCGATGATCGGCTCCGATGTCATTACGATGTCCATCGTCTGCGTCGTACTGCTGTCTGTCTGCGCATTGCTGTTCAAGCAATTTAAGCTTATTTCATTCGATCCAGGCTTTGCACGAGGTCTCGGTTACCCGGTAGCCGCGCTGGAACAGCTTCTTATGCTGCTGATGGTAGTTGCCGTTGTAGCGGGCATTCAAGCGGTCGGAGTCGTGCTCGTAGCGGCTCTGCTCATTACGCCGGCCGTATCGGCCAGATATTGGACGAATAAACTTAGCTTAATGGTCATCCTATCCGGTATATTCGGCGCGGCAAGCGGAGCGATCGGCACGCTATTCAGCGCATCGGTATCGAACTTGCCGACTGGACCGGTAACGGTACTCGCGGCTACGGTCGTATTCGTGCTATCGATCCTGTTCGGACCGCAGCGGGGCCTAGTGGCGAAGCGGTTGATGCGCCAACGGGCGAAAGAGCGGTTCGCGAAGGAACGCGAGATTACGATTCATGACAGCACGAAGAAGGAGGCAGCGGTATGAGCGACTTTTGGATACTATTGACGGGTTCGCTCGTCGCAAGCTGCTGCGCAATATTAGGCGTCTTCCTAGTCCTTCGAAAAATGGCTATGATCGGAGATGCAATAAGCCACTCCGTTATGCCGGGTATCGTTATCGCCTTCCTGCTGAGCGGCTCGAGAGATTCGCTGCTCATGATGTTCGCGGCGCTCGTATTTGGTCTGCTAACGACCTTCCTCATCCAAATGTTCCAGCAAAGCGGTATCCAGTCGGATGCTTCAATCGGAGTTGTGTTCACCGCTTTGTTCGCAGTCGGGGTTGTACTCGTCAGCTTGTTCGCGCGCCAAGTGCATTTGGATCAGGATGCAATCTTGTACGGCGAGATCGCTTATGTGCACTGGAACATCTGGGAGCTTGGCGGAGTCAATATGGGACCTCGGGCAGTCTGGCTGTTAGGCTTCACATTGATCGTAATCGTGACCGTAATCAGCCTGTTCTATAAGCAGTTCAAGCTATGCGCGTTCGATCCGGCACTTGCCGCCGCTATCGGCATACCGGTTGCGATCTTCCATTACTTGCTCATGGGCCTCGTATCGATGGCAACGGTAAGCTCGTTCGAGAGCGTCGGCGCGATTCTCGTCGTCGGACTGCTCATCATCCCGGCTTCAACGGCATACTTGCTAACGGAGCGTCTAGGCATGATGATCGGTTTAAGCATCGGCGTAGGCATTGCAAGCACAGTAGTTGGATACTTCTCGGCTAAAATAATGGATGCATCGATCGCCGGCTGTATCGTATGCGCGGCCGGCGTATTGTTCGCGATAGCGCTGCTCTTCTCACCTTCGCAAGGCATCGTCGCGAAGAAGCTGAGACTTCGCAAGCTGGCGGCTTAAACGGAGGTAACCGTTTCTTATTAGAGTTAAAGCACCTGGAACATCGGCTAATGCCGAGGACCAGGTGCTTTTTATTTACAAATTTCGATCTATTATGAAACTTTCTCCCATCTATTAACGTTTAGTATATTTGGAATATATTTCATTGGAAAGAGATGGGGGATAGAGTGAACATGTTGAAATCGATGTGGAAGTATACGGCGACGGCGGGGCTGATCGGTGCGATGCTGACAGGGGCAGGCTGCAGCTTCGGCGCTGGAAATAACGAATCGGACAAGCCGCAGTCGTTGAAGGTTATGTACTATAACGAACAAGCCTTCTATCAGGAATTTGGGATGCTATTCACTGCTTTGTACCCGAATATCGATCTGCAGATCGTATCGACCCAGAATATGAACAATGGCAATGGCGATCCGAATTTTGACTACAATGAGGCGATGCAAAAGTTCATCGACGAGGAAAAGCCGGATGTTGTTATGGTGCAGGAAGATCAACTGAAGAAGCTGGTCGAGCAAGGAAAGCTATACGAGCTGGAAACGGTAATGAAGCAGGAAAAGTACGATACGGAGACGATCATCCCCGGGCTGATCGATTACTTGAAGGAAATGGGAGGAGGCCAGCTATACGCATTGACTCCTTCGTTCTACAGCCAGGTGCTCTACTATAATAAGGATTTATTCGATAAGTATCAGATAGCTCCGCCAACGGATCAGATGGGCTGGGAGGAAGTGCTCCATTTGGCGAAGCAGTTCCCTACCGAGGGTGAACCGAAGGAGCGCATTTACGGGATGAAAGCGGGTTATTCCGGCACTTTGTTCGAGCTCGGCAATATGATCGGCAATACCGAAGGATTAAGAATCGTGAATGCGTCAAAGCAGCAGATGACGATGGATTCAGAGGGCTGGAAGCAGGCGCTCAGCCTCGCCCAATTGGCTCTGGCATCGAATGCGCTTTATTACGAAAGCATGGAGCAGCAGATGGAGAACGGAACGACGTATGAAGATTATTTGCTGCGGGACCCTTTCATTGCCGGCCGTACTGCGATGATGATCGGCGATGCGTATTATTTAGAGCAGATTAAGCAAGCGAGCGAGTACAATACGGTTAAGGATAAGATGGTGCAGAACTGGGATGTCGTGACGACGCCCGTTAGCATACAAGCCCCGGATCAGAGCAGCAATATGGGCACATACAATCTATTCGCGATTATGTCCGAGTCGCCTAACAAGGATGCCGCATGGCAATTTATATCGTATATAACGAGCGATGAGTATGCCAGGGTTAAGTCGAAGTCAGGCTATAACAATGGGCTTCCGATTCGGTCGACCTACATCAAGGACGAAGCGGGACATAGCCTGGATGCTTTCTACAAGCTGAAGCCGGTTAGAAGCAATTCAATGTCCGATTACAGCAAGCTTCCGCAGCAGTTCTGGATGCAAATAAACGGCGTCATGGAGCAGCAGCTCGGGCAGGTGAAGGACGGAGGCGTGTCAATCGAGGACGCGCTTGCCAAAGTACAGCTTGAGGGGCAGCAGTTGCTTGATCGATTAGTCGAGGAGGAGAAGGCAGCGAAGGCCGCTAAGCCTGCTGATTCGGCGGCAGCGGGCAGCACAGCAGATGCGTCGCCTGACGCCGAAGCATCGCAGGCGCCGGACGCCAGCGTGGAAGAGTAGCAACATAAGGAGAGCTTGTACAAGCGGTTAAGACTGCTTGTACAAGCTCTTTTGTGTATATACAAAAGCGAGGCCAGTGAATACTTTCATTTGGAATATGCGCCAAATGTGCTAAAATAATTGAGTCAACTAGAGTACAAAAATATAGATGCGGTTTTTTTCTAGGCTGCCGGGAGGATTTACGTATGTCGAATTACAAATTGGTCGCACTGGATATGGACGGAACGCTGTTGAACGAACAAAGCGAGATCAGTGCGGAGAACGCGGAGTGGATACAGAAGGCGCTTGATGCGGGCGTAATTGTCAGCTTCTCGACAGGACGAGGCTTCCAAAGCGCATTGCCTTATGCGGAGCAGCTGGGGCTCGATACACCGATGATTACCGTTAACGGGAGCGAGATTTGGCATAAGCCGCATGTGCTGCATAAGCGGACTCATCTGAGCTCCGTGTACGTGAAACGAATGCACGAGCTAGCGCTAAAGCATGGCGAGCCATGGTTCTGGGCTTATACGACGGACACGGTGTACAACAAGGAAAAGTGGATTAATCCGGCAACCGATTACGATGCCTATCATTGGCTCAAATTCGGTTATTACACGGAGGATGATCAAGCAAGAAACGAAATTTTGGCCGAGGTTCAGAGCTGGGGAGCGCTTGAGATTACGAACTCCTCACCTTGGAATCTGGAGATGAATCCGCAAGGCGTGTCCAAGGCAAGCGCGCTCCGCGAGTTATGTGAGCTGCTTCACATTGATATGTCTTCGGTTGTCGCGGTAGGCGACAGTCTGAACGATATTGCGGCTATCCGTGAAGCGGGACTAGGCGTAGCGATGGGCAATGCCCAGCAAGCGGTCAAGGATGCCGCCGATGCCGTTACGTTTACGAACGATGAGCATGGGGTCGCGGAAGTGATTAGACGTTACGTTCTGAAGGGATGATCGAGTATGGAAATATTAGGTTGGATTCTTGTCGTTTTATTATTCGTTATCGGGATGGCAGGAACGGTATATCCAATCTTGCCGGGCGTGCTCGCGATTTACGCCGCATTTTTTGTGTATGGCTTCTTCTTCTCGTTCGGTGACTTTGATGTCTTCTTCTGGATTATTCAAACGATCATATTGGTCGTCCTCTTCATAGCCGATTATGCGGTCAGTGCTTGGGGCGTCAAGCGGTTCGGCGGAAATCGGGCATCGGTTATCGGCAGTACAATCGGTATCATTATCGGACCTTTCGTTATTCCGGCCTTCGGTCTTATTATCGGTCCGTTCGCAGGCGCCGTTATCGGCGAGCTTATTATTGGCACGGAGTTCAAAAAAGCGCTCAAAGCGGGCTGGGGCTCCATGGTCGGATTGTTCACCAGCGTAGTCGTGAAAGTCATTCTTCAAGCGATCATGATCATATTGTTCGTATTGTGGCTCGTCCTTTAATTTTTCATTAAGCAATAAAGCTAACGTGTAAGACAGGAGTGAAAGACATAGCCTCTCAAGTATTGAAAAAAGACTCGTTAATTAAAGGTACGCTCATACTGGCAGCAGCTGCGCTCACAGCCCGGTTTCTCGGGCTGTTTCAACGTGTGCCGCTCGATTACATGCTGGGCAAAGACGGGCAATTGGCTTTCGCCGTTGCCAATCAAGTGTATTTGCTGCTGCTAGTTGTCGCAACGGGCGGCATCCCGAGCGCGATAAGCAAGATGGTCTCGCAGCGTTATGCGCTGGGGCGTCCGGAGGAAGCAAGACGAATATATAAGGCTGCGCTTCTGTTCGGGGCGGTGACGGGCTTATTGCTGGCGACGGCGATGTTCATCCTCGCACCGGTGTATACCGACATCGTTAAGAAGCCGATAGCAGACTTGGCGGTAAGAGCGATCGCACCTGCTTTGCTGCTGTTCCCGATCATCGCGATGATGCGCGGATATTTCCAAGGCAGACAGTTCATGGCCGCAGGCGGCATTTCGCAGATTATTGAACAAATTCTTCGCGTCATAGGCGGAATCGGAATCGCCCTGATCGTCTTAGCTTGGGGCTGGGGCGATGCTTGGGGAGCGGCGGCCGTAACCTTCGGCAGCGTGTTCGGCAGCATCGGCGCATTCGTAGTCATGGTCTATTTTGGCCGGAAGCTTAGACGTCAGGACTTGGCCGAACAAGCTCGGAAGGGCGGCGCGAATCTTCGGTCGCAGCAAGGAAGCGGCTCGGAGCTGCGTTTCCGCTCGATTTACAAGGAAATATTCAGTATGTCTATACCGGCAGTCGTAACGGCGATGACCGTACAGTTTCTATACACGTTCGATTCCACGCTGTTCATCCGTCTGACGGAGAGATTCTATGATCTGGAGACGGCAACGCATGTATTCGCCGATTATACGATTAAGGCGATGTCGCTTGCCGGCATCCCGCCAATTCTGGCGATTGCGCTTGGAGCATCGATTATTCCGGTTATCTCTTCCGCCTTCTCGGTTGGCAATATGAATGAAGTACAGCGCCAATCTTCGCTTGTTATGCGGATTGTCTGCTTCACCGGCGTACCGATTGCTATGCTTCTTACGGTGGCGTCATACTCCGTGACGGGATTTCTGTTTCAGAGCCCAAGCGGAAGCGGTACGGTAGCTTTGCTTACGGCAGGTACGATATTCCAAATTACGATGATGACGACAAACTCGATCCTGTACGGACTTGGCAGACCGAAGACACCGATGTACCATACGTTCTTCGGATTGGCGCTTAAAGTCGTGTTCAGCATTGCGCTTGCCCCATTCCTCGGCGTATACGGACTCATTATCGCTTCTTCAATCTGCTTCATCGTCATCACGCTAATGAACGTTCGTACCATTAACCGAATTGTTAAGCTTAACGTGCTCGGACGCCGCTGGGTTAAATACATCATCGCGGTTGCTGTATCTGCTCTTGCTGGATGGGGAGCAGAGAACGGCATCCTCGCTTGGACGGACGGCTGGGCGGACAAGCTGAGCTATATGGTCGCCGGCATCGTGACGGCCGCTGTCGTCGGCGCGCTGTATCTCGCCCTGCTGGCTGCGCTTCGCGTCATTACGCCTGAGGATATCCGTTCCTTCCCTGGGCCGCTTCGCAAACTGCTTACGAAGGTACTGAAGCCGTTCTATCGCAAGGCGCTATAAAAATGGGACTTCTTTAACAAACAAAATCCCTCACGGTCCTACTGACTGCGAGGGATTTTTCTCATAGAGAAAGCAAGTGTTCTAGTTTCCATACATTTACATATAATAGACACTCTAGTATAATGATTAAGTTTAATAGACGAGTGATGAAGGAGAGTATTTACATTGATTAAGAAATTGGGACGGCCAAGCAAGCTGATGCTCCTATTGCTCACGCTTGTATTAGTGTTCGTATCAGGCTGTCAGGCGATTGGCGGCGTCGACCTGAACACGGTATTGAAGAATACGCTTAAAGTAACATCGAGCGAGAGCAAGCAGACGCTAACTTTCAAGAAACAACTTGATGATGAAGCGCTCAATGATTTATTGGACGAAGAGATTGCTATTTATAAACTTTTATCTAAAGTGGAGCTGCAACTCGATCATGTCAAAATGGAAGACAGCATGCGTGCATCTTTTGACGGGAAGCTAACGCTGGGCGATTCCACTTCGATTGGTTTCGCGATGAAAATGAACGAGTCCAACGCGATTGTGGAGATTGAAGGCGCCAAGCAGCCTTTCGTGCTCGATATGACGGGTGAAAGTCTTGCGGCAGAGTTTGCTGGCGTAGACACTGCAGCGAATGCGAGTGCAGACGGAGAAGAATCGTTGGCGGCGCTAGGCCATGCGATTATCGATACGGTTGGGGGATACGCGATCGACAACCTGCCTAATCCAGAGAAGATTGATGTGAAGCCTGTTACGGAGACCATTAACGGTGAATCCGTCGCACTCATGCAAGTACATGCCGAGATGGATGGCAAAGCCATTTGGGCATGGGTGAAAAAATATGTAGATGCGCTTGTTGCCGATCAAGCAGGTCTGGAAAAAATGATCAAAGGAATCGTAGAGGTACTCTCGAGCAATCCGGATGTGTGGGAAGCACTCGGCACCGTTAATCCGTTCGAGGAGAGCGGACAGCTTGATGCGCCAACAACGGATGAGCTCATTCAACAAGCTATAGATGAAGCAGTTATAATGTTTAAAGATTTGCAGGATGAATTGAAAGCGATGGAAAGTGAAGACCCAGAATTGATCGATTCCTTGCTGGGCGACAACTTGAATGTGAAAGCCGACGTCTATGTTGACAGCAAGCTGGATATTCGCAAACAGGGTCTCGAGCTGTCGTACACGTTGCAAGCTGAAGAAGATGAGGAGTTGTCTTTCATTCCGATCAAAGGCTTCACCTTAACTTCGGTTAGCGAGCTTTGGAATGTGAATGGCAATGTGTTGGCGGAACCGGCAGTCGTTCCGGCAGCGTATATTGACGAGAATCAGCTGTTGGAACTGAGCGACTATCAGCTCTTGAAGTTGTTCAAGGAGGATTCGGCAGTATATGATATACTGAGAAACAAATTGCACTTGAACCGTCAATCCGTAAGCTTCTACGTCGACAGCTATTATAATCCTCCTATCGTTGTAAAAGGCGGAATTACGCTTGTACCGCTGCGCCCTACGGCAGAAGCACTAGGAAGCGAAATTCAATACGATCCGAAGACAAAAACGATTACGCTGTACGACGAGGCAACAGTAACGACGATTGAGCTAAAGACCGGAAGCGACAAGGTGCTTGTTAACGGTGTCGGTGCAACTTGGTCATTCCCGGTAACAAATGTTGACGGTACGGCCTATGTTCCGGCTCGAAGCTTAAGCAATGCGCTGAATGCGAAGCTTGCGTGGCAAGATTTTTACGGGGAGAAATCGTTGACGATTGCCCGCGAAGTATAACCTGCCGGACAGGGACAAATGTTAATTGGATTAGGACACAAGAAGCGGAGGTGGCAGTATGGAGAAGTTAACGACGGAAGAGGCGTTCCGCGCCGCCGTAGCGAGCGATGGACTTACGATTGCCGTATTCAAGACGACTTGGTGCGGGGATTGCCATTTTATTAATCCTTTTATGCCTGATGTGGAGAGTAAGTATAAGGGGCAAGTTACGTTCATTGAGCTGGATCGCGACGATTTGCCCGATTTATGCTCCGAGCTTAATATTTTGGGAATTCCGAGCTTCATCGCCTTCAGGAAAGGCCAGGAGCTGGTGCGGTTCGTAAGCAAGCTGCGCAAGACGCGCGAGGAGATCGAGGAGTTCGTCGATCGTGCGATCGCGGTTAGCGGCGCGCTGGAAAGCAAATAATAGAAAGTCCGCGTTAAGGGAGCTGTTCGCCCCGCGACGCGGACTTTCCTTTTTTGTAAGGCGAATATGCGTAAGTGTCACATTTTCAACATGGCTTTTGACATTTGTTATCGATATAATTGAAAGGTGATTAATTCCTGAAAAAAGGTGATTTTATTATGGTAACCGGCCGTTTTCGCACATTAGCTATCGCTACGTGCATCGGAATGCTTCTCGTACTGCTCGCCGGCGCGCTCGTCACGAATACAGACTCAGGCCGCGGCTGCGGCGATGACTGGCCATTATGCAATGGCAAATTCGTACCTTCATACACGCTGGAATCATTAATCGAATATTCGCATCGTCTTGTTACAGGCTTCGAAGGCATCTTGGTGCTTGCAACGTATGTGGCCGTACTGCGCATGCATCGCAGGGACAAGCAAAGCGGGGTTTACAAAGAGCCGCTATTCTATGCAGGCGGGGCGCTTCTCTTTACGATCGTTCAAGCGCTAATGGGGGCGGCAGCCGTGAAGTGGCCGCAATCGCCGCCGGTCATGGCGATTCACTTCGGCATATCGCTCATCGCATTCGCTGCAACGCTGCTGCTCGTCGTATGGACGTATCGGGCGAAGCGGGGGCAGACCGGCATTGTGAAAGTACCGGCATCCATCTTTCCCATCGCGCTTGCTACGGCGGTATACTGCTATGTTGTCGTCTATCTAGGCGCTTTCATCCGTCATACCGAAGCGGCAGGCGGCTGTCTAGGCTGGCCGTTGTGCAACGGCGAGATTGTACCGGAGATCGAAGGCGCTACAGGCGCCGTATTCATCCACCGGGTGGCAGCGCTTGTCCTCGGATTTGTGATTGCAGGATTGTACGTATTCATCCGTAAAGTAAGCAAGCCGGAAGCAGGTCTTACGAAAGCTGCCGGTTGGTCGCTCATTCTTGTCATTACGCAAATATTCAGCGGAGCGTTGCTTACGGCTACGGTGAGTAATGAGGATTGGTTTATTTTCACAAGCTTATTGCATAACTTGATTATTACCGGCTTGTTCGGACTTCTGCTCGATCTCGTCTTCCGGTCATGGCGGTTCAGGGACGAGCGTCCGAGCTAATCATTACAAATATTACAAATGCTAACTAGCTAATAAGGAGGCTGCCGATATGCTTCGATTTCTGTTTGACGAGCCTCCAAGGCAAGCGACGGGCTGTCTGGAGGAAACGCTTCGGCTCATGGAGGAATTCGGATCACTTGTGTCGAAGCGTATTGCTGCCGGCCAAGATGCCGACCATAGGCTGCGCAAATATGAGATATGGACGCTTGGACTCCGCTCTGCGCTCGACGAGCTGGAGCAGAGTTCTTATGCAGCGAGCCATTATAAGCAAAAAATTCGTATCGTTTCTGTGCAGCAGATGTCTCCGGAGGAACGCATGAACTATTCCCGGTATGTCTATTACGACAAAAACGGGTTCATACGGGTGTTCTCCCTGTTGGATAAGCTCGGTACTCTGTTGAATGAATTGCTCGATATGCGCACGGAGAAGGTGAAGGCTCATTTCTCGTATTTCACAGTGCTTCGCAATATGCGCGAGCGCAAAGCCCATCCTGAACTGACGTGGAAGCTTAACGACGTGAAGGAGAAATACAAGGAAGCGACGAATCGGCTGCGCAAGCGCAGAAATACGGAGATTCATTACATGAATTCGGAGATGCACGATGATCTGATCCAAAGTCACCGGATGTACGGGGAAGAAGCGAAGCTGGAGAATATCGAACAGCAAGCGATCGACTTGGCCGACGGCGTTACGCTGGCAATGGAATCGATGCGCCTGTCGTTCCAATACGGCTGTAAGCTGATGAGAAATTAGCAAGCATAAGCGGGAGAGGGGATTACTCGTGGAGCTGAAGGGCAGAACAGCATTAGTGACAGGCAGCGCGAAGGGCCTAGGCAAGAGAACGGCGATCCAGCTTGCCGAGCAGGGCTGCAATGTCGTGCTTAATTATTATGAGAGCGAGCTAGAGGCCGAGCAAGTGAAGCGCCAGATCGAGCAGCTTGGCGTAAGGGCGATTACGGTGCAAGCCGACATATCGACGGCTGAGGGCGTTGAGAAGCTGGCTAGCGAGGCAGAGCGATGGGCCGGCGGCGTTGACATTCTAGTCAACAACGCCGGTCCGTTCGTGCGTGAACGGCGCTTATTCAGCGATTACGACGAAGCTACGATTATACGGCTGCTCCATGGCAACCTGCTTGGCGTTATGCTGCTTGACCATCGTTTGCTGCCAGG
Organism: Paenibacillus sp. J22P218; assembly: GCF_056269195.1. Lineage (NCBI taxonomy): Bacteria > Bacillati > Bacillota > Bacilli > Caryophanales > Paenibacillaceae > Paenibacillus > Paenibacillus sp. J22P218. Next base: position 153,154 of record NZ_JBWDNL010000006.1, on the reverse strand, counting down.
CATGCGCAGCCGCAGATGGGGACGAATCATTCACTTCGGCTTCGGTCATGCGGGAGAAGCAAGAGCATGGCCGCACCGAGCGGTGTACGCAGCAGCGAAGACAGGGCTAGTTTCATTTACGAAGTCGCTTGCCGTCGAGGAAGCGCCATTCGGCATAACGGTCAATCTAATCGGCCCTGGCGACATTCGCGGCGCGAACAAGGAACGGTCGATCGAAGAGGTTGAACATGAACATGATTCGGAATCGCCGATGGGCAGGCCTGGCGCAGGCGAGGATGTCGCACGCGTCATTTTGTTCCTATGCGAGCCGAAATCGAATTTCCTGACCGGTAATGTTATTGACGTAACGGGAGGCTTCGATCCCATCCGCGCCAATATAAAGGGAATGTTCTAAGTCTTATATGCATGAAAAAAAGAGTCTTATCACCAAGCGGCGAGCGTACACTCGGCCATGCTTGCGGGATAAGACTCTTCGACATTCAAGGGTGTATCACGTGATCAAGTATTCCTAGAATACTTGAACAACCTCAACGACACCTTCAACTTCTTCAAGCAGTGCGCGTTCGATACCCGCCTTCAACGTGATCGTGGAGCTCGGGCAGCTGCCGCAAGCGCCCATAAGGCGAAGCTTAATGATACCGTCCTCGACATCGACCAATTCTACGTCGCCGCCGTCCCGTTGCAAAAACGGACGAAGCTTATCTAATACGTCAAGAACCTCATCGTACATTGTGTCTTGTACTTGTTCACTCATTGCAATCATCTCCTTTCTCCCCTATTATAGTACAAAGTGAACCAATTGAAAATGGATAGCAACTGAGTAAAGTTAGGTGATTATTATGTTTAAACCAATGATTGAATTTTGTGCCAGCAACATGCATCACGGAACTGATCGTATTATGGCAAAATTTCAGGAAGACGATACATTCGAGGTCATCGAGTACGGTTGCTTAGGCAATTGCGGTGAATGCTACAATAACCCATTCGCGCTGGTTGACGGAACGATCGTATCTGCTGAAACGGTAGACGAGCTCTATGACAATATCCTGAAGTCGCTGGAGCAACAGCAAGCCGATCGCGAGGCGCTCGACAAGCTGTTAGACGACCTGTAAGCGGCGCTGCGATTAACCTAGATGACGCTTAGAGCGCCAGAGCACACCGCTCTTAACGAGCCGCGGTACGCGGCCCATAATCGCTGTACCGCCCATAAGGCCGAAGCCGCTTTTCTTGCCGAGCGAGCCAAGCACGCCTTTCAGCTTGAGCTTGCCGAGATGCGGCAGCGACTTGTCATGCCAGATCGCTTGAAGCACTTCGGCGATCTGCTTGCCTTGCGCGCCGGCTGCTTGGCCGCTAGGCGAGAGCGGCAACGATGCGCAGTCGCCGACGACGAATACGTCATTATAGTCCGGAAGCTGATGGTGCTCGTTAATAAGAAGACGGCCCGTCTTGTCCTTAGGAAGATTCATTCGCTGTACGAGCGGAACGGGCTGAATGCCTGCCGTCCATACGGTAACATCGGTATAAATAAGGCTCGATGTATTGGAGTCATACAACGCCCCAGATTCAAGCTTCGTGATTGCGATATTACCTCTCATCTCCACTTGATGCTCCGTAAACCATTCGGCTACGAACGATTGCAGCTTGCTAGGAAAAGCAGACAACACCTTCGGTCCACGGTCCAAAATACGGATGTTGAGATCAGGACGGCTCTCGCGCAGCTCCGCGGCTACCTCAACGCCGCTAAGTCCGCCGCCGACAATAGTCACTTGTCCATAAGGTTTAACGTCATTCAGCTGAGCATATGTTCTTCTAGCTGCCGAGAACGTCTGAATGCTCGTTGAATACTCCTCAGCGCCTTCAATCCCATGATACTTGTCGGTGCAGCCAAGCCCGATCACAAGCCATTCGTAAGCGATGGGATCATGTCCGTCTATATACACAAGACGCTGCTCCATATCAACATCACTCACTTCACCGTATGCATACGAAATACGCGGGTCTACAGGGAACTTAACCCGCAGCTCCAGATCGGATACCGTTCCTGCCGCCAAGGCATAATATTCGGTTTTGAGTCCTTGGAATGGCATGCGGTCGACCAATACGATCGATACGTCATGCGGTACTTGTTTCTCTAATAATTCATTCGCGATGGCGAGTCCGCCATAGCCTCCACCCAAAATAACGATTTTTCTCATATGATTCCATCTCCACACTTCTAGATGATGATTATACAGTATGCCCTTTTAGGTCTATTTCCTTACTCGTACACCTTGATTTCGTTATAGAACGTGTCCCGCTCAACAGGAATCCGGCCGGCACCTTTAATGAGCCAGATAAGATCCTCGCGCGTAATGCCCTCAGGCGTAAGAGCGCCTGCCGCATGACTGATCTTTTCCTTCACGATCGTGCCATGCGCATCGGATGCGCCCATCGTCAGCGCAACCTGCGTAAGCTGCACGCCGATATTGATGAAATACGCCTTGATATGCTGAATATTGTCCAGCATGAGTCGGCTGATCGCGATCGTCTTCAAATCCTCGAAAGCCGAGTTGCGGCGGCGAATGCCGGCACGCGGATTAATCGGCTGCATGGACAGCGGAATGAATACGAGGAAGCCGTTCGTCTCATCTTGAAGCTCGCGTACGTGCATCATATGGCGAATTCTTTCTTCCTTCGTCTCGATCGATCCGTAAAGCATCGTAGTATGCGTGCGTAAGCCAAGCTGATGAGCGGTCCGGTGCACATCCAGGTACTGAGAAACGTCGGCTTTGTCCACGCGCATTTTTTTGCGATATTGATCGGACAAAATTTCTGCGCCGCCGCCCGTAAGCGATTCAAGACCTACCTTCATGAGCTCTTGCAGCACTTCTTTGTAGGTAAGACCGCTTATGCGCGAGAAAAAGTCGATCTCCGCAGCGGTGTAGGCTTTGAGCGTTACTTCAGGGAAACGCTGCTTCAGCGCGGCAAGCGAGTCTACATAATATTGGAACGGCACATGCGGATTATGTCCCCCAACAATATGGAATTCGCGGACACCGGGATGGAAATGCTGCTCCACGTATTCGATCATTTGCTGACCGGACAGCGTATAAGACCCTTCTTGGCCCTCGTCCTTGCGGAAGTTGCAGAAGGCGCAGTGCGCTTCGCACACATTCGTGAAATAAAGGCTCATGTTTTCGATAAAATACACTTTCTTGCCGTTTTTGCGCATTGCTACTTCGTTCGCTAATTGGCCAATGGTGAGCAAATCATCCGATTGATATAAGAAAACGCCATCCTCCAGCGATAGTCTTTGGCCATGACGCACTTTTTCGATGATACTTTGCATTTGCGTATTTTCTGACGGAATTACGATATTCATTGCATAGCCTCCTTATCTTTGAGGTGGTTTGTGAAAAAAGGTACATGATTTTCCGGTGAAGAAGCTGTAACTATTATAAACCTCATACGTAGTACGGGCAATCCCAAAATGATGTTAGCTGTGCGGGTTGCTCTTGAGCAACGGAATGAATAGGAGTATACTATGGATAAGTAAGTGAAGTGCCAAGCAAGCACAGACAAGCAAATGGAGGGATGTAGCATGATCACGATTAGTGACACGGCATCTGACAAAATAAAAGAAATGCTCGATGCGGAAGGAACACCGGATATGTTCCTACGTATCGGAGTCAAAGAAGGCGGCTGCAGCGGTTTCTCGTACGGCATGGGCTTCGATGATGAACACCATGACGGCGACAACGAACTGGAGCTTAAAGGGCTCAAAGTTGTTGTTGACGGCGACAGCGTCAAGTATTTGCACGGACTCGTTATTGACTTCAAGGAGTCTGCAATGGGCGGCGGCTTCACGATCGAGAATCCGAACGCGAGCGCAACTTGCGGCTGCGGAAGCTCATTCCGGACAGCAGCCGATGCAGGCAAGCCAGCAGCTGCAGGAGAATGTTAATAGACGCTCTGTAATAATCTTCCGGAGCTGTGTATCGTTACCGATGCACGCGCCGGAGGATTTTTGTTTTGAACAAATATAAATTGGACAAGTTAATGTAATAATCGTAGACATTCAGACATCGTGGGGGATACCGCAAATGAAATTTATTAAGGATTATGGGCATTTTATCGAAGTAGGCTGTACGTCATGCGGTAAGAAACATACGGTTCAGAAGAGCCAATACACTTCTGTAGCCGAAGGCTATCAATTCCAATCCCCAGTCACTTGCGCTTGCGGCATAACGGCCCGTACTGCGGGCAAAGATAACAGCAAGTGGAGCTTCGACCCTGATTACACGGTGAAAAGGGTCGGCAGCCGATCGACGTCGGTTAAGATGCTGCTTGTTATCGGTGCGATTATCGTTATGTTCGTCAGCGAGACGGTATACATGTTAGAAACCGATAAAGCGGAGCATAGCGGCAACACGCAACAGGAAGCCGATGAAGAAACATCAAGCGCTGGAGCCATTGTTTACGCCGTATAGAATAGCCTAACTACAGACTCAACATGGAGAAGCTTTGCAAACTGCGCGCTAAGTGCGGTAAGTGCAGGGCTTTTTTGGCGTAAAGGCATAGATCAAGGGAATGTGGACAATCTAACGATATTCCAATAGATGGATGCTGATGGATGAACGGATGCGGTAGCAACCCATCCTACAGAAGTCGTTAGACTAGGAGGAATCCCTAATGCTGTTGTTCGTATGTATCGCGGTTGTTATCCTGCTGCTGTTCGAAGCGCCAAGACTTTATGTAAGAAGGAAGAAGAAGGCGGTCGTTGTGTTCGTGCTTATGCTGTCGCTTGTGACGGTGCTTGCCTATAACTTTGAATATCGATTGCCGTTTCCGACGCCGGTCAGAGGTATTGAGGCGGTCTTCAAGCCGCAGACGAGCTGGATGGAATAGTTTGCTTGGCTTTATGTATCCTGCTATCGTAAGTGTAATAGTTTTTATGATGCAGGAGGATTATTTATGTACCGAATATTCATCGTTGAGGACGATGCGAAGATAGCCATGATATTGAAAAACAACATGGAGAAATACGGCTTTGAAGCCGCCAGCGCTTCGCAATTCCGCGATTTGCTGCCGGAACTTGTCGCTTTCGATCCCCATCTGGTATTGCTGGACATTAACTTACCTTACTTCGATGGCTTCTATTGGTGTCGCCAAATAAGGGCAAGATCCAGCATGCCAATCGTATTCATCTCCGCCCGCGCGGGCGAGATGGATCAGGTGATGGCGATTGAGAACGGCGGGGACGATTACATAACGAAGCCGATTCACCTCGACTTGCTCATGGCGAAGGTGAGGGGCGTGCTGCGGCGCGCATACGGTGAATATGCGGCAGCGGGAATGAGCAGTTCTACAGCAGGTACGGCTGCATCAGGCGGCGGTGCGGAGCTTGAAGTGCACGGTCTGCGGTTACACCTGAGCAGGAATGAGCTGGAATGGAACGAGAATCGGGTGGAGTTAACGAAGAACGAGCAGCTGCTTGCCGAGTGCTTAATGAGGCATTTCGGTCTAATCGCTTCCCGCGAGCAACTGCTCGAGACCTTATGGGACGATGTTCAATTCGTCGATGATAATACGTTAACGGTCAACGTCACCCGCCTTCGCAAGAAGCTGGAGGAGCTGTCACTGCCTAGAGCGATCGAAACGATCCGCGGTCAAGGCTATAAGCTTGTGTTGCCGGAAGAAACAGAAGGAGTAACGTCATGAACCGGGTGACGCTGGTTGTTTTTTTGAAGGACAGGCTCTTCTATATTCTCGTGAATGTATTCATTATTTTATTATCCGTTTTTATGCTGCTGCTGGAACGGGAACGTTATTCGAAGCTGAAGATGATCGAGCTCAACACCGTTATTTATTTTGTCGTGCTGGCTTTATTTTTCTTAACGTTATGGCTCGTATTCGATTATTTGCGAATGCGCCCCTATTACAAGCAATTATTAATCGCGATTGAACGATCGGATGGTCTATTTACTACCGCTATTGTCCAGGAAGCCGTTACGAAGGAGCAGAGGCTGGCCGCCAAACTATTGGAGGAGCAGCACCGGGCTTACTTGAACGAGCTGGGCAAGTATCGCCGCCAGCAGGAGCTGCATAATCATTTTGCGCTGCAATGGGTGCATCATATGAAGACGCCGGTATCGGTCATTGACCTTCTGTCACAAGAAGCGCTAAGACAATCTCAGCACACACCGGAGGATCAGCGGCAATTCGCTGCAAGCGTGCAGGAGGAAACGGAGCGTATTACGAGCGGGCTGGAGATGATGCTTTATTCCGCGCGCATCGATAAATTCGAATTCGATCTGCGGATCGAGCGGACGGCGCTTCATGAGCTTGCTCGTTCCGTGCTGAATGCCCATAAACGGCTATGCATTCGTTATTCCATCTTCCCGCGTCTGGATGGCGAAGCCTGGGTAGAAACAGATCCCAAATGGATGACCTTTGTCCTGAATCAGTTCATAAGCAATGCCATCAAGTACAGCAAAAAAAAGCCGGGGTCGAAATCGCTGCTTCTTCGCATTGAACCGGAGGGTGTCAATGGGACGATGCTATCGATACAAGACGAAGGTATCGGCATTCCGGCGCATGACATTTCCCGTATTTACGAGCCTTTCTTTACAGGGGAGAACGGCAGGACGACGGGCGAATCGACGGGCATGGGCTTATACTTGACGAAGCAGGTGTGCTCCCGATTAGGGCATACGCTGTCGGTAATGTCCGAGGCGGGCAAAGGGACAACGTTCATGGTCAGCTTCGTTTCGCAAGGTATACATAAGATCGCCCAGGTCATAAGTGAACGTTAGCGGCCGATAAACATGACATTTTTGTAAGGTAAGCTCGATTAGATGAAAGGTAAATCGATGGGTCAGGGCACTCCCAGCAGCTATACTTGGGTTATACAAATGAAAATAATGTTTCTGGGAGGAACAAAGCATGAGCGTACTAAAAGCACAAGGGCTAGGCAAAATATACAGCAGCAAAGGAAATGTGGCATACAAAGCGCTGGAGGATATTGAGCTGCAGGTTGAAGCCGGCGAATTCGTCGGCGTCATGGGCCCTTCGGGCAGCGGCAAGACAACGCTGCTGAATCTGCTCGCTACGATCGATCGTCCAACTTCCGGGCAGATCGAGATTAATGGAGTCAATCCGAGCAGGCTTAACGAGAAGAAGCTGGCGCTGTTCCGCCGCCGCGAGCTTGGCTTCGTCTTCCAAGACTTCAACCTGCTCGATACCTTATCGATTAAGGAAAATATTATTTTACCGCTCGTACTTGAAGGAATGACTCCTAAGATTATCGAACAAAAGCTGGCTCCGATTGCGGAGTTTCTACAGATTGCATCGATATTGGAGAAGCGGACCTACGAGGTGTCTGGCGGCCAGAAGCAGCGTGCCGCAATTGCGCGAGCCATCATCCATCAACCTTCACTCGTATTAGCCGACGAGCTGACGGGCAACCTCGACTCCAAAGCGGCTAAGGATGTCATGGATTCGCTGAAGGATATGAACGAGCGTTACAAAGCTACTATTCTGATGGTGACGCATGATCCGTTCTCGGCAAGCTACTGCCAGCGCATCGTCTTCATCAAGGACGGCAAGTTCTTCTCCGAGATTAGACGGGGAGCGAATCGACAAGCGTTCTTCCAACAAATATTAGATGCGCTTAGCGTGCTGGGAGGTAACTTCGATGACGTTCCGTTCGCTCGCGCTTAGCAATATTAGAGGAAACTGGCGATCCTACAGCGCGTTTTTCCTTAGCAGCGTATTTTCCGTTCTGATCTTCTACATCTATGCAGCGTTTCTAGCTCATCCGGACGTCGTTAACGGAAATATTATGGCGGCTGCGAAGGTGCGCCGAGGCATGGTGTTCTGTGAATACTTGATCGTTATCTTTTCGTTCCTGTTCGTTCTTTACTCCAATTCCGCTTTCCTGAAGACGAGGAAACAGGAGTTCGGCTTATTCTCCTTGTTCGGCATGACGAAAACGCAGCTTAGACGCCTCGTTATCTACGAAAATGCAGCGATCGCGGTATTGGCAATTGCCGTAGGCATCGGACTAGGCATGCTGTTCAGCAAGCTGTTCTTTATGGCGCTCGGCGTCCTTCTCGATATGGACGAGACGATCCCATTCGCGGTGCCGCTGAAGGCCGTATGGATGACGGGAGGAGGCTTCTTCCTCTTATTTATGATCATTTCATTGTGGACGGCACTTCGGATCGGACGAAATGAAATTATCGATTTGCTTAACGCGGCGCGTAAGCCGAAAGGACAGCTTGCCTATTCCAAATGGCTGGTCGCACTGGCAATCGCTTGTCTAATTACGGCTTATGGCGTCGCACTCTCGATGAACCCGGAGACCTCCGCGGGACTGACGAGTCCGCTTATCGTTCTTGTCTCGGTTGTCGTCGGCACGTATTTTCTGTTCACGCAGCTTAGCGTCCTATTTCTACGATTCATTCAGAAGCGCCACGGCGTGTATTACAAACGAACGAATATGATCGTCTTTGCGCAGCTAGGCTATAAAATAAAAGATAATGCCCGCATCTTGTTTACGGTGTCGCTGTTAAGCGCGGTTATTATGACGGCGCTGGGCGCCGTTTATATTTTGCAAATCGGTACGACGGAACAAATGGTAGAGCGGTCGCCGTACTCGATCGTGTATATCGAAGAAGGCTTGAACAGTCATGAAGTTATCGAGCCGAAGCAGATGGAGGATATCCTCCATGAGGATGGGTTCAAGGTAACCCGCGAAGCGAAGTTCACAGGGGTGAAGCTGATCGATCCGGTGGTGAAGTCCGGTGAGGTTGAACGAACGTATGATTCCAGCTGGGGCGGCGCTCAAATCATTAGCCTCAGCGATTACAATAAGTTGGCCGCAAGCGTCGGGGAGCCGATTCAAACGTTAAAAGAAGGGACGGTGAAATTATCCGTTCCAATCTACAACGTCAATCCATTCGGCAGCGGAACGGTGACCGGCAAGGTGAACGGCGTTCAGCATAGCTTCGAAATGGCCGAAGCAATCAATAATACGGTCATGAATACGACCAACCTGAATTATGCCACAGTCGTCATGGATGATTTGTCGTTCGCAGGGTTGCTGTCCGGCGTACCGGAAGACAAGCTTCTTGTCACTTATGCGTTCGAACTCAGCAATTGGAAGAAAGCGGGCGAAACAGCCGCGAAGCTGCAGCAGCTTGTGCCGGAGGAGCTGCTTCCGCAGACGGACTTCGATCGTTCAATCAGTTATGCGTCCTCTGCGGAGGAGATATCGCTTACCTTATTCATTGGCATGTTCATTGCGCTGCTCTTCTTTATCGCATCTGGCAGCATGATCTACTTCAAGCTGTTCACGGAAATGCAGGAAGATCAGGCACAGTTCAAGTCGTTGTCCCGGATCGGAATGACTAGGGCTGAAATACGCAAAATCGTAGTGACGCAGATCGGCATCGTTTTCTTCGTTCCATGCGTCGTCGGCATTGTCCATACGCTATTCGCAATGAAGTCGCTCGACAACTTGATGCAATCGTCCAACTGGATCTATTCTTTCGTCGTTATCGGCATTTACATTGCGATGCAAACGATTTACTTCCTATTTGCTTGCGGCAGCTACATGAAGAGCATGATGCGCGGAGCAACGGCTTAATATACCTTTTGCATAACCGTGCGGAGCGGCTTTCCTGCTCCGTGCGGTTATTTGCTTTGGTATAAATATCCTGCCTAAAGCTCAAATTAAGGTAGTTAAAAGCGATACGGGCGGGAGTTGACGACTTATGGTTTTATCGAAATCCGAGAACGATAAGGACAACATGAAGCCTACGCTTCAGCATACGTTGGAAGAGTTTAATGATTGTGTGGACTTCGTGCATTATACGTTTTCCGATATTGGGATGGAGATGGTATTCTTCGAGCATTTGGTCGGGAGCGATCAATTCACGAGAGATGTTTCCGTGCCCTTCTCGAATGCGAGCAGCGATGAGGCTAGACGGCTTCTCAACCACTCCCAATATGTTGAGATCAATGAAAACAAACCTTTCATAAAGGCTATATTAGACGGAGCGGTAGCCATCTTCTTTGAAAACAGCAGTTATGCGGTCGACGTCTCAAAGCCTGACTCCCGTTCGATTGAACAATCCGAGACGGAAGCGATCATTACCGGTCCGCATGATTCGTTCAACGAAGTTGCGGAGACCAACTTATCTTTGATAAGGATGAGGGTAAAAAGCTCGCATCTGAAAACGATGAAGCTTGAGGTTGGCGAGGTTACGAAAACGAGCGTATATGTTCTCTATATTAAGGATTTGGCTAATATGGAGTATGTGAACGAGCTGCATTCGCGGATTTCGAAGATCGAGATCGATGCGGTATTGGACGGCAATATGCTCGTTCAATATATTGAGGATTTTCCGAACTCGATTTTCCCGCTTATTCCAACGACCGAGAGGGTCGATGCGGCAGTATCGAAGCTTGTGGCCGGCCGGGTCATCGTCATCGTCGACGGCAGCCCTTCCGTTATTTCCGCACCTGCCTCATTTTTCGAGTTTTTCTCTTCGCCGGACGATTACTATCAGCGGTGGATGCTAGGGACGGCGACCAGACTGTTAAGGTTTGTAGCTTTTATTATCACGGTGACGTTCACGGCGATGTATGTATCCGTAACGACGTTTCATTATGAGATGATTCCGGAGGATTTGCTGCTGACGTTAACGGAATCGCGTTCAAGGGTGCCTTTTCCGCCGATATACGAAGCGCTGTTGCTGGAATCGACTATCGAGCTGCTAAGGGAAGCGGGAGCGAGACTGCCAACCAAGATCGGTCAAACGATCGGCATCGTCGGCGGTATCGTTATTGGCCAAGCAGCCGTTCAAGCGGGTCTGACAAGCAATATATTAATCATCGCCGTAGCTTCTTCGGCAATTGCTTCTTTCGTTATTCCGAGTTATGTGATGAGCGCGTCGATTCGTCTTATCCGATTCGGATTGATTATTCTGGCGGGGTTGCTAGGAAATCTTGGACTCATGATGGGACTTGTCATGATCGTTATCCACTTGTCGGGGTTAACGAGCTTGAAGGCCTCCTATTTGTCCCCTGTTGCGCCTATGAACATTAAAGATTGGCGGGATGTATTCATGAGAGCGCCCTTCGCATCGCTGAAGGAGAGACCTACCATATCCAGATCGCCGAATATGCGCAGAAACAAAATGAAGCAGTAGGGGGAGAACGGGAGTTGGCCAAGGAGAAGCTTTATCCTTTTCACGTCATGATACTTACCTATATGACCCAAACGGGAGTTGTCATTCTAAGTTTGCCTCGTATGCTTGCGGAAAATTTCGGGTACAACGGGTGGGCTGCCTTGCTTGGTTTCACCGGTGTCGCCGCTCTGAACATCTTCATCATCTCGGTCGTATATCGCTTCGGCAAAGGGAAGTCCATTTTTCAAATATTAGAAATGTCTTTGCCGAAATTTCTGTTGTATCCGCTGTATGCGTTTTTGGCTTGCTTATGGGCAATTACGGGCTGCATAGTCGCGAAAAACTACGTATCTATCTTCGAAATGGTGTCGTTAAGCACAACACATGTCATGCTGGTCAAGCTGCTGGTCGATATTTTGGTTTATTTTCTCGTCATCAAAGGCATCTATAACATATCCAAGGCGCTTACGACCTTCTATTGGGTGACAGCATGGATGTATTTGATTTTATTATTTTATGTAAGAGACTTCGAATGGGCAAGATTGACCCCTTTCTTCTTTAACGGAGAGACGCATTTTGTACAAGGGGGGATGAGCGTATTCACTTCTTTCATTGGATACGAGCTTTGCATCCTATTGTTTCCATACGTTGAAAAAAGCAAAAAATTTATGAGGGCGGTGCAATATGGCAATTTATTGACCGCATTTACTTATATGCTCATTTGCTTCATATGCTTCGGATTTTACAGCTTTGATCAGTTGAAGCTGATGGTCTATCCGATGCTTGACCTACTGTCGTATATCAAGCTGCCGTTCATTGAACGCATCGATAACCTGCTGTTCGCGTTCTTCTTGTTCACGACGGTCGCGACGATAGCGATGTACGTATGGGCATCGCAGGAAATGGTGAAACGGATGATGCCGAAAGTAAAGGATAATCTGATTACGTTGATAATCATTGTTGCGGTGTTCTTCGTTGCTTGGATACCGGATACAATTCCCGAGATAGGAGAGTGGCTTCAATATTTGGGATATACGGAGACGGGCGTTGCGTTCGGCCTTCCTCTCATGCTGATCGCCATTCTGCTCGTGAACAAGAGAGCAAGGCAATGATCCTCCTGCGCAAGCATGCGTGGCTTCTGTTGTTTATCGCGCTTCTGCTGCTCACGGGCTGCGGAGACGAGAGAATACTGGAAAAGATGGGTTTCATCCATTCCACGGGATATGATCTCGTTCCGGCGGAGAACGAAGGCGAAAAGGATAAGCTGCGAGTGACGATTGCCGTTCCGAAAGCCGATCCGGAAGGGAAAATTAAACGGGAGACGATGTCGGCTGTCGTGGCTTCGAGCAAGGAAGCGAGAATCGAATTTTCAAGACAAACGGAACTTTCGCTCGTCAGCGGACAAATCCGCAATACGCTGTTCGGAGTCACGCTTGCCCAGAAAGGGCTTCGGGAGCATATCGATACGCTCTTGCGCGATCCGGCCATATCCCAGCGCGTGAAGATCACGATCGTGAACGGCAGCGTCTACGAGCTGCTCATTAAACGATATCCGGAGCACCCGAGGCCGGGTCAGTATATGGACCGCATGCTGGATAAGGAAGCTTCCGCCATGATGATTCCGACGGTCACCTTGTACGATTTTACAAGAGACTTCTATGACGACGGCATCGATTCGGTTGCGCCCATATTGAAGCAGAAGGGCAAGAACATTGCCTTGGACGGCATTGCCCTGTTCCAGGGGGATCGCTATGTAAGCCGAGTCGACGCTGACGACGCGCTTATATTCGCGATTTTGCGCCAGAACTTCAGACGCGGCGAGATGAGCATCGATCTGAGTAAAGCCGGATTGGGAAATGAACGGTTGTTGTTCAGCTCGATGGTCAGCAGCCGGAAAATCAAGGTGGCACATGGGGGAGACGGCGTACCACGCGTTCAAATCCGAATGGTCGTCAAGGGCTCGGTACTGGAATACGTCGGCGCTCTTAAGATTGGCGAAGATCAAGACCGCCATAAGCTGGAGAAGCTGGTAGCGGAGTACGTAACGCTGCAGGCGAAGAAGATGATTGCCAACATGCAGCAGCATAAAGCCGACAGCTTAGGCATCGGGAAGCATGTCAGGAACAGCATGAGCTATGCGGAATGGAAGAGCTTGAATTGGGACGAGGCATACCCGAGGATAGAGGTTAGCTGCAGCACGGAGGTTGTAATCAAAAATTACGGAAAATTCATGTAAGGACAAGGCGCGAGCCGGAGCCGCTCCTATGGGAAACAACGGAGCGTCCGGCTCGTTTTCATTTGCTAACAACAATGCTTATAAAGCTGGCGCCGTAGAGCAGCCATAGCTGATGCCATCATGCAGATTGACGAGCGTAAGCTGGTGGCCGTGCTTGGCGCCTGTATCGATGCCGATTCGGTTGTCGCCATACCAGAGTTGTCCGGGCACAGCGCCCAGGCGATGGGTTGGCGTATGTCCGAACACGATCGTATAACGTCCCTCTTCGCCGAACCTTTCGGCCTTGGATCGGATGAAGTCGTCGCGAATTTCTGTCAGATCGCGGACGCTCTGCCGTTCGAGCGGAATGCCGGGACGGATTCCTGCATGCACTAGTAAAAAGTGATCTTGAATGGTATATAGGGGCAGCGAGCTTAGCCAAGACCATTGCTTAGGGAATCGCAACTCCCCGTTACGTGGTTTGGCAAGCCTCAATTCTTGATTGCCGAGCAACGCGATTGCTCCTTGAGAGACAAGCTGACGGACTTGATCAAGCGTTCCGTAGGAGGATTCATCGTCCGCGTTAATGTAGTCTCCCAGCAAAATGAGCCGATCACTGCTAGAGTCATAGTCTGCTTGTTGCAATAACTGATTAAGAGCGTCTTGATGTCCGTGAATATCGGATACGGCAAGCAGTCTGCTTTTGGGCAAAATCGATCGTCTACCTTTCTTCCTCAAAGTTGTATATGAAAGCGGAGCTTGGTCTTAGCCTGACCGCGATGCGGTCACCGGAAGACAACGGCTCCTCATGCAAGACGTACAGCTTCTGCCTCTGCCCCTCCTGGGTCTGAACGACCGACCGCCAGCGTATGCCCTCGAAAGTGCAATGAAGCACGACAGCTTGCAAGGCGTTGCTGGTTTCGACATTTACGTCCTGAAGGATCGTCGCTTCTTCCGGCCGGAACATCAGAATGGCTTCGCTTCCTTCGATAAAATGTTCGTCAGCGTTAGGTGTTATGCCATGCAGCAAACGCTCGCCCATCCGTATCGCAGCCCCCTGCGGCGTATGGACGAACGTCCCGCGCAGGCCGTTAATGGCGCCGAGCAGCGAAGCAGCCCAGCGGCTGGCAGGCTTGCTGTAGCATTGCTGCGGCGTCCCGAATTGGTCGATTCCGCCCGCTCGCAAGATGAGCAGCCGGTCAGCCATCGCGAACGCTTCATCCGGGTCATGCGTGACATGGAAGACGCTGATGCCGAGCTTGCGGAACAAGTAGGCCATCTCGGTACGCATCTCGACGCGCAGCCTCATATCGAGATTGGAGAGCGGTTCATCGAGCAGCATTAGGTTCGGTCTGGTGGCTAATGCCCTCGCGATCGCAACACGCTGCTGCTGACCGCCGGACAGCTGCGGGGGCAGCCGATGCTCCAGCCCCTCCAGATGGAGCAGCTCCAGTAATTCGGTCAGCCGCTGTTCGATGCCGCGGCGATCCATACGCTGCCTCCGAAGACCGTAAACGATGTTTTCGGTGACGTTCATATGCGGCCAAAGCGCATAATCCTGGAACACCATATTCACCCCGCGTTTCTCGGGCGGGAGCATGCTTTTGCTAGACGCAATAACGCGGCCGTCCAACTTAATGTGGCCTTCATCGGGACTGGCCAGCCCGGCGACAAGCTGAAGCAGCGTCGACTTGCCGCATCCTGAAGGGCCGAGCACGCTAATGATTTCACCTTGGCGCATATCGAATGAAATGCCTCTAAGCGCTTGGAAGGAGCCGTAGTTTTTCGTTAGTTGGCTTACTTCCAGCAGCATTGCCGCTTGCGGTTTAGAATTGTTTTCGGTGGAAGCAGGAAGCTCTTCCATGGCAATAGCTGATAGATTCATGTTCATAGTCGCACCTCTTTGCGGCGAAGCAGCAGCTCAATCGCCAGAATAATCGTAATGACAATAATAGAGCCGACAATGGTAGCGGCTGAAGCATACCCGAAGTCCAAGTCTTCGAACGCCTTATTAATAGAGACGGGAAGCGTCATGAAGTTCGGCGGGAACAAGATCGAGTTAACGGCTAGATCGAATACGCTTGAGCCGAAAGCCGCCAGTCCCGCAGAGAGCAAAGCGCCGCGAATAAGCGGGATTAGAATGAAACGAATCCGGCTGAAGAAAGATCCGCCTTGAAGCTGAGCCGCTGTTAATAAGCTATGCGGTACTTTGGCCATTGCTCCGACCATAAGCCGCGTTATGACGGGGATGGCGCCTGCAATCGCGGCAAGGACAAGAATCCATGGCGTACCGTACAGCAGCAGGCCGATGGAAGAGAGCCAGCGTTGATTCCATACGAAAATATATCCGATGCCAAGCACGACGCCCGGAACGGCCAGCGTAACGATAGAGAATACTTCGATCGTCCGCTTGTAGCGGAACTGCGAGTAGCTGAGCACATAAGCGACTCCTAGTCCGACGAGCAGTCCTAGCAAAGCGGCTGCTGCCGCTATCATTAAAGAGTGGCCAAGTCCGCTCAGCAGCTCTTGCGAGCCTTCGAACAGCTTCCGGTAGTGATCGAGCGTCAAATTGCTCATTGTTAGTCCGCCAGACTGCTGCTTCAGCAGCGACATCATGGCGTTTGCGCCGAACGGTATGCCAATAACGACGCATAAGAACAAGATGTTCGCGATCGCTAGCGGAGCCGCGTATTTGCCGGCGGGCATCGGCACGGAAGGCACGGCGCGGGCAGACAGGAAGTCGAAGCGGGCGCGCCGCATCGCATAGAACTGGACGAACATGGCGATTCCGATCAGCGCGACAAGGTAGAACGACAATACGCCGGCCATGTCGAACCGGATTGGCGACGTGTAGATCGCGGAATAGATCGAGTAAGGCAAGGTCGGAAACTTGTAGACGGCGGCGATAGAGGCCGGAAGCCCGAAGTCGCCAATCGTATCCATGAATACAAGCGCCGCTCCCGCAAGAAAGGATGGCATGAGCAGCGGGGCTTGAACGGTTCGCCAGACGGCGAAGGGCGTTGCTCCGCTTAACCTTGCTGCGTGTGACAGCTGATCGACCTTCCACTCCATGGCGGCATGTACGCTGAGATAAGCGAACGGGAACTTGCTAAGCGTCATAATGGCAATAAGTCCCATGGGCTGGAAGACGGCGTCCGTTACCCAATCCCATCCGAGCACACCTGCGGCGATCCCGTTGCCTGAAGCAAACAGTACCCAACCTTGCGCCAATATAAAGGAAGGCGTGATGAGCAGCAGCCATACGGCACCGTCCAGCAGCTTGGCAGTCGGGAACGACCAAGCCGAGCGAATCATGGCGAGTACGCCGCCAAGCGTTGCGGCAAGAGCCGTTGTGCCGACACCGAGCAGAACGGAGTTCTCAAGCGACTTCTGCCAAAGCGGGCGGTGGAAAATTTCCAATAGAAGCTTAACGTCGCCTAGCTGCCAGCTGCCGAAGAAAACCCCGGGCAGCAGCACCTGAATCATGACTGCTGCCAAGGGATAGAGAACAAGAATGAACAAGATGATGCTGACGGACCATCCGAGACGATCCTTGATGATGTGTCCCATCGCTATTGCACGGACTGGTCGGCGAACCATTGCTTGATCGCCGCTTCATTCTCGGATGCCCATACTGCTTCTGTAGCTACCAGCTTCGCTCCGGCAGCGCGATCCGCTTTCGGCTGCACGCCGTTAACGGACGGCTCGAAGTAGCTTTCCTCGCCTTGATCGATGAGCGCCTGCTGCGTCTTGGCATCAAGCAGAAACTCGACGAACGCTTTGGCTGCATTCGGATTTTTCGTATCCTTTTGGATTGCGGCTACGCGAACGGATGCAGGGGCTCCCTCTTCAGGCCAAATGATTTCGATCGGCTCGCCGTCGTTTTTCATTTTGTAGGCATTGCTTTCCTGCAAGGCAGCTACTGTTATCTCGCCTGATGTCAGCGCGCTAACGACGTTCGGGTTTTTCGGATACACATGCAGATCGTTTTTCATGAGAGAATTAAAGTATTCCTTGCCGCCATCCAACGTTTTTTCATTGAAAAACCACGATACGAACGGATAAGCAGGCGCAGCGACTGCGGGATCGGCCATGCCGAGCATGCCCTTGTACTTGGCATCGGCGAATGCTTCCCACGTACTCGGAGCATCTTCGGCTTTGACTTTGTCCGTGTTATAAACGATAACGCCTGCTGCATGCGCGCCGGTAGGGAAGTACCACTGTTTCTCCGGGACGAAAG
Organism: Paenibacillus sp. J22P218; assembly: GCF_056269195.1. Classification (NCBI taxonomy): domain Bacteria; kingdom Bacillati; phylum Bacillota; class Bacilli; order Caryophanales; family Paenibacillaceae; genus Paenibacillus; species Paenibacillus sp. J22P218. The sequence continues at coordinate 135,522 of NZ_JBWDNL010000006.1, read as the reverse complement.
CTTTCGCGAAGTCCGTCAGATTAGCCGCATTATTCGGTGTCCAGCCCTCAAGCAACTGCCCGTTAGCCCCTAGGCTGTGGATGGACGGCATGGAGTCGAGCCAGAGAACGTCCCAATGGGGATTGCCTTTCTCTGCTTCGACACGGGACATAATCTCTGCGCCGTTGCCGACAACTACCTCGACTTTATAACCTGTCGCTTCTTCGAACAGAGGAACGATCATTTCATCAAAATCATTTAAGTAGACGGTCAGCGTTCCTGCGTCTTGGACGGTTTCGGGACTTGCTTCAGGCGCTTCAGTAGTCGGCGCGTTTGTTGCAGCCTCTCCCCCAGGAGCGTTGCTGTTGTTGCCGGTATTGTTCGTGCCGTTGTTGCCGCATGCGGCGATTACGATCATGACAGCTGCTACTAACAAGAACCCCAATTTACGACTCCACGTTTTATTCATTTTCTGTGTTTCCCTCCGATAATCTATTTTCGTACACGTTAAATGTAGCAATCGTTTGTTAGACGGGCGTAAAGTAGAGTTTCAGATTTTATTAAATATGCTCTATGAATATTGATGTTCATATAGATTTTATCTATATTAAAATGAACGAAGAGAAGAAGGCTGATGGGGGGCGAATTAATGAATGTGCAGCAGTTGAAAGTGTTTTTGGAAGTATGCGGGGGGAGGACTTTAGCCGAAACCGCGGGCAAGCTCGGACTCAAACAGCCGACGGTCAGCTTTCATCTACGCAAGCTTGAGGAGGAGCTGGGTGTTGAGCTGTTCCGCAAGCGCTCGCGCAGCCTTCATCCGAACGATGCCGCCGCCGAGCTTCTCCCATACGCCAAACGGATCGTCTATCTCATGGACGAAGCTAGGCAGACGATGGCTGAGCGGCGGGAGCAAGGAGAAGGAAAGCTTCGGATCGGGGCCAGTTATACGCCGGCGACCTATGTGCTGCCGTCCTATTTAACCGAGTTCCGCAGCTTGTATCCGAAGGCGAGCTTAATGCTGAACGTGAAGCAGGCTGAATCGGTGCTTGCGATGCTGCACAATTATGAGATTGATGCGGCGATTGTCTCGCTTGGTCATACGCAGGAAACAGGATTAATCGTACTCCCGTTATTGACCGATGAGCTTCAACTGCTCATGTCTCCGCAGCATCGGCTTGTGGATTACGGGGACATAACAATCGATGATCTTCGTGAGGAAACCTTTCTCTTGCATGAGACAGGAACAACATCGCGTACGCTGTCAGATGAGTGGGCAGATCAAGCCGAATTGCAGTGGTCGGCCGTTATGGAGCTAGGCGCGATTGAAACGATCAAGGAAGCGCTGAAGTGCAATATGGGCATCGGTATCCTGCCGCGCCGCAGCGTAGCGCGGGAGATCAAGGCCGGTGAGCTCGTCATGCGCGAGCTGCCAAGCTATGTTAATCGCAGGCAAATATGTCTGGCCTATCGTGACGAGGAGCAATTGTCGCCCCAAGTGCGAGCTTTCATCGAATATATGAGACAACGGATGAACGACAATGATAAGCTGTAGGAAATAAGTGTTAACGGGGGCGAATAGAATTGGGGAAAATGGACGGAAAGCTGGTCATTGTAACCGGAGCAAATTCCGGCATGGGTTTCGCAACGACCGTTGAGCTTGCTAAGATGGGGGCTAAAGTCATTATGGCCTGCCGCAGCGAGGAGCGGGGCAAGCAGGCGCTGGAGCAGGCGCGCGCTGCTTGCGGCGGAGCGGAGATCGAGCTGATGTTATGCGATCTCGGCCACTTGGCCAGCATCCGCAGCTTCGCGCAAGCGTTCAAGGAGCGTTATGGACGATTGGATGTGCTTGTGAATAACGCCGGCGTCGTTTCCTTGAAACGCGCGACGACGAAGGACGGCTTCGAGTCGATGCTTGGCGTCAATCATTTAGGACATTTTCTGCTCACTCATGAGCTGCTAGATTTGCTGAAGGCCGCGCCGCAAGGCCGAATCGTCAACGTTTCTTCAGGAGCGCATAAGGCTGGCCGGATTCACTTTAACGATCCTTTTTTAACGAAAGGCTACAATGTGGCGAAGGGGTACGCGCAGTCGAAGCTGGCGAACATTTTGTTCACGAGGGAGCTGGCAAAGCGTCTTGCCGGCACGAATGTGACGGTTAATAGCGTCCACCCCGGAGCGGTAGGCACGAATATCGGCGTTGACCGGACGACGGGCTTCGGCAAGACGGTGCTCAGAATGGTGCGTCCGTTCTTCCGCACTCCGCTCAAGGGAGCGGATACCGCGATATACTTGGCCTCCAGCGAGGCAGGCGGAGCGTCGACGGGACTTTACTACATCGATCGCAAGCCAGTGCAAGTATCGAAGCGGGGCGCTGACCCGGAGCTTGCCGCTAAGTTCTGGACATGGAGCGAACAGCAGGTAGCGCAGTGACCACCCCGGTGTTGAAGGCGTGCTGAATACGCGTAACCTATATTTTAACTTGTAAAATGTAAAAGACGTCAAGGAGACTTCAATGCGAAAACAGTTGGCGCTTGCGCTGTTAATCGGATTCGTCGTTATTGCGTTTCCGATCTATTGGATTACGAATCAATTGATTAAATCGTCGATGTATCCATCGTCCGAAGCCGGCGTTCTTGATTTGCGAGAATGGGATTTTCAGGAGAACGGAATAGCGCCTCTCAAGGGCGAGTGGGAATTGTATAAGGAGCAGCTGTTGACGCCGAGCGATTTTCACAAAAATGGGGAAACGGCTTCGAATCCGGTCGCAGATGACATCGTAGAGGTGCCGGGTATTTGGAATCATTACATGGCTCAGGCAGGGGAGACGGGAGCGGACGGGTATGCGACGTATCGGCTGCGTGTGATGGTGGAGGATCTGGGAGAGACGGTCTATGGAATTAAGACGAACAATATCCGCTCCTCCAACCGGATTTTCGTGAACGGAACGGAAGTCGGCGCCAGCGGCTTGCCTGGAAAGTCAAGCAAGCAAGGTACGCAGGACAACATTCCCTATGTAGGCGTGTTCACGGTAAGCGGCGGCGAAGTCGAGGTTATCGTTCAAGTGGCGAACTACAGCTATGCGTCGGGCGGCATGGTGTACGCCATCACCTTCGGCGACTATAAATCGATATTAAGAAGCAGGGATGCGAACGCCTTCGGCGATATTTTGACGGCAGTCTGCTTCATGGTGTCCATCGTGTATTTCTTCGTGCTGTACCGACTGCGGAGACAGGAGAAGCAGGTGCTGTACTTGGGCGGCTTCGCGGTAGCGGCTCTTGTCTATGTGCTTACTCATGGAGAGAAGCTGATCGGCTTTATACTGCCTTCCGCACCCTACGAATGGGTGCTGAGACTGCAGTTGATAGCGACCACACTCGTCTATTACTTCATCGTACATTATGTAGCAACGGATTCCCCGGCGATGGCAAATAGACGGGTGATGCATCTCGTGAAGTGGACAAGCGGCATTCAAGTGCTCATCGCTCTTACGATTTCGCCGTTTTTGTTCTCTCAGTGGGGAACCGTGATATACATGCTTAATATCGGCCTATTTCTCTATGTCGTCTTTTTGATGGCTGGAAGCTTGCGTTTTCGTTCCATAAACGTGCTGTTCATGCTTATGAACGGTATCAGTATTATGGTCGTAGTCGCGGTTAACCTGATGAACGTATACGGTCTCATGGAGAGCCAATTGCTTAGTTCTTACGGCATTCTGTTGTTCGTCATGACACAGGCGTTTCACTTCGCATACCGGTATGCGGGTTCATTCCGCAAGGTGGAGCAGTTATCCCAGAAGCTTCTGACGCTTGACGAACTGAAGAACGACTTTATGGCCAATACGTCGCATGAGCTGCGGACGCCCTTGCATGGCATCGTCAATATGGCATCGTCGCTGATGGAAGGCATCGCTGGGGACATGAATCCGAAGCAGCGGCATCATTTATCGATTATTATGGCTTCGGGCAAAAGGCTATCCTTGCTCGTTAACGATATTCTGGATTGGGCGAAGCTGAAGAACGGCGACGTCGTTCTCAAGCAAAGACATGTCGATCTCCGATCAATCGTTTCCACGATTCTAGAAGTATTTCGTCATTCGGTCGGCAACCGCAAGCTCGAATGGGTGCAGCAATGGCCGGATGAATTGCCGCTATTGCGCGCAGACGAGGATCGACTGCAGCAGATCTTGTATAACTTGATGGGCAACGCCGTGAAGTTCACGCGCGAAGGAATGATTACGATATCCGCCGATGTCGAAGGACCTATGATCGTCATTACCGTAGCGGATACCGGTGTCGGCATCGCGCCGGACCGGCTGGAGACTATTTTTCTTTCCTTTAATGAAACGCTGCACATCGTAGACGACGTCTACAATCCTGCGGGAATGGGACTTGGACTTAGCATTACGAAGAAACTGGTCGAGCTTGGAGGCGGAACGATATGGGCGGAGTCGGAGCTTGGCAGAGGAGCCGTATTTAAGTTTTCCGTGCCAGCAGCTTCATCCGCTGCAGTCGATGAGGCTGGCTATAGCGGCTACAGCCAAAGCCATCAACCGGCGATCATCGTTCCGACTCTGGAATCCGATTCATCAGTCGCAGTTACCATGAAGCAAGCTGCCGCATCGAAAGAGGACGCCGCCGGAGGACTGGTCCTTATTGTTGACGACGATCCGATCAATTTGCAAGTGCTGCGCGATATTCTGATCATGGACGATTACGACGTCATTGCCGCCGAGACGGGTGCCGAAGCTCTGGTAATGTTGGACAAAACCGATCGCGCGGAGGTTGAATTGGTCATTACGGATTGGATGATGCCGGAAATGTCCGGCCTTGAGCTTAGCAGAACGATCAGGCTCAGATATTCGCTATCCGAGCTGCCAGTCCTGATGCTGACTGCACGCGGGCGGGCCGAAGAGATTGAGCTCGCCTTTCGTTCCGGAATCAATGACTTCTTAAGCAAGCCGGTCGAAGCAAGCGAGCTTCGTGCGAGAGTGCGAACGTTAATTGAGCTGCGGCGTTCCGCTCAGAACGCCGTGCGTACGGAGATGGCCTTCCTGCAGGCGCAGATCAAGCCTCATTTTTTATACAACTCGCTCAATACCATTATTTATATGTCGAAAGTAAATCCAAGCCAGGCGACACAGCTGCTTACCGAATTAAGCACTTATTTGCGAGGCAGCTTCGATTTTCAAAGTCATGATAAGCTTATTCCGCTGCAGAAGGAGCTTGAGTTGATCAAAGCTTATTTGACGCTGGAAGGAGCTCGTTTCGAAGAACGTCTGCAGGTGCAATACGAGATCGAGGCGAGCCCGAATCTCCTGTTGCCCCCGCTTGCGATTCAGCCGATAGTCGAGAATGCGGTTAGGCATGGCATTATGCAGAAGGCGGCAGGCGGTACGATTAAGATTAAAGTATGGGAGTCGGACGAGGCGCTGCATGTGCTTATATCGGATGACGGAGTAGGGATGTCGGGCGAGCAGCTTACGAATCTATTCGTAGTGAAGCCTGGTCTCGGCTCGGGTGTCGGTCTAGTCAATATTAACAGAAGACTGCTCTCGCTTTACGGCGAACAACTCCATGTAGCCAGCGAGCCGCTTGTCGGTTCGGAAGTCGGCTTCAAGCTGCCTAGATCATCCATGAGAGATTACGAAGCGTCAAAGGGGGATCAAGATGTTAACCTGCATATTGGTAGACGATGAGAAGCCCGCGCTGCACCATCTGGAAATGCTGATTGCAGCCGACGGCCGCTTCCGGGTTGAGGGGAAATATACGTCCGCGAAGGCGGCGCTGGATCATTTGGCTGAATCGCCAGTCGATGTAGCCTTTCTGGATATCGGGATGCCCGAGATGAATGGACTAGAGGCAGGCGCTTACATAGGACAAATGCCGGGGGACATACGGATTGTGTACATAACCGCATACTCCCAATATGCGATCGAGGCTTTCGAGGTGCAGGCTTTGGACTATGTGTTAAAGCCGATCGAGGAGGAGCGGTTCGCCAAAACGCTGAATCAGATCGAGAAAAGGGTTCCGAACCGCGAGACGATTTCATCGGATCGGCTTATGGTGCGCTGCTTCGGCTGTTTGTCGCTTGAATACGAATCCGGCAAGACGCAGGTTCTGAAGTGGAAGACGGCTAAGGCGCAGGAGCTGTTCGCTTATATGCTTATGCAGCCGGATCGCTGGGTTGCGAAGGAATTGATATTGGACATGATATGGCAAGGCTATCCGTATGACAAAGCGTTGACCTATCTTCATACGTCCGTATCCCAAATCCGCAAGCTGTTCAAAGAGTGGGGGACAACGCTTGCGATCGAGTACGCTCTAGACAAATATCGGCTGGTGCTGGGTGAAGTCAAGGTCGACACGGCTGAATTCGACCTTCATTCGGATAGCTCCGAATCGATGATGACCGAGATCGAAGTTGTTCATGTCGACAGAGCTCTTTCGCTTTATCGTGGCGACTATCTTGACGGACTGGACTATGACTGGGCGGAAATGTACCGAAGCAGATTGCTAGACAAATATATTCATCTCGTTACCAAGCTTGCAAGCTATGAAATAAGCCAAGGCCTCGTGAGGAAAGCAGTCAACAGGCTATTGTCCGCGCATGAGAAATCGCCATATTCCGAGGAGCTATGCATGCTTGTTCTGGAAGGCTATGAGCGACTGGACGATTGGCAAGCTCGTCAGCGATACTACGAGTCATTCGTGGCGCTCCTTCAAGACGAACTCGATATTGGGCCTACTGAAAGTATGGTCCGCTGCTATGAACAAGGGAAAATGATCAGGTCCTCTAACCTAAATGATTAGGTTGGAGGGCCTTTTTTTTTGTTTTAGAATCCATTTAGCGACCTTTGTTATACTGCTCTTACGATACTGGAAGAGAAGCTTGCGGCGGTAAGCCGCCATGCAACAGTAACGATTCCGGCAATAACGGAGCGGATGTTATGGTAGGTCAATTCAGTGGTCAAATGGTCAAGCAAAGGAAACAAAAAGAGACAATTCTTGTTATGCATTCCGATATAACATCGTATATGCTGCCGGTGAGTCAGATTAAGACAGACCCTTTATTGAATCAGTTCGGGAAGAAGGCCAAACTTCAAGAAATCGTGTTTGAGGTTGAAATCGCCGCCTCGACCGCGGAATCGGAACAGCTTGCCGAACAAGCGGCAATCGCTGGCGAATTTACAATCCTCGTGAACCCTAACCATTTTACTGTAAAAGCAACCTATCGCAACAAAACGATCGAGGTGACCTCGTTCGAGTCTTATGTGGAAAGAACGATTGCAGTGCCGGAAGGCGTTGATTGTTCGCAAATAACGACTGCTGTCGTCATCGAGGCGGACGGGGATACCCGCCATGTGCCGACGAAGATCGTTGTCGAGGGCGGCAAGTATTACGCCAAAGTGAACAGCTTGACGAACAGCCGGTTCGTGCTCGTAGGGCACTCGGCCCAATTCGCCGACATGGCGGGTCATTGGGCGAGAGAAGCCGTGAATGATCTGGGCTCGCGGATGATCATCCAAGGCAATAGCTCGGGATGCTTTAACCCGAATCAATCGATCACGCGCGCTGAATATACCGATACCATCGTGAAAGGTCTTGGGCTGAAGCCACAAAGCGGCATAACTCCGTTCCCGGACGTTAACAGCGCGGATTGGTTCAACTGCTCGGCTAGCACGGCGCACACCTATGGCTTGATCGGCGGGCTCGCTGACGGCAAGTTTCATCCGGCGGACTTCATTACTCGCGAGCAAGCTTTTGAAATCATAGCGAAAGCAATGAAGCTGACAGGGCTTAAGGCGAAGCTGGCCTCCGCTTCCGCTTCCGCCTCCGCTGAACAAACATTAAGTGCGTTCATTGACGCAGGCCTGATCTCGGGTTGGGCGAAGAGCAGCGTCATCGACTGTTTGCAAGCAGGCATTATTGTCGGCATGACGGGTACCGAGCTGGCTCCAAAAACCTATATATCCAAAGCAGAGGCAGCCATAATCATCCGACGATTGCTTATGAAGTCCGGGCTTATCTAGGCGGGCGACAGGTCCTGGATGCTGGCGAGCTATCCCTAATCAACGGTCCTTGTTGAACGGGGTAGCTCTTTTTTAACCATAAGAAGTTCGTTGAAATATTTGCAACTAGAGGTGAACGGAAAATGTTATCTTTCGAACCGTTAAGGAAAGTTATTGCTTACCGAAATATTAAAATTACAGATATCGTGAACGAAGAAGGGATGTCATCGACGACTACCGCAAAAATAAATAAAGATAAGCCGATATCATTTGAAACGATCGATCGGTTTTGCGCCATGCTCGGCGTTCCAGTTAGCGATGTGCTGCTGTTTGTTGATGCAAAAGGCAATCCCGTAACAAACGGTGATAACAACATCGAACAGCTGAAGCAAGAAATTATGGAATTAAGACAGCGAGTGGCGGGACTGGAAAAGGCAAACAAAGATCTTGAGCAATACAAAGCAGCAAGAACTGAAAGCAACGGCAAGAACGGTATTCTGGGAACAACGAATAGACCGAACCGATTTATTGTTTTGGAGCTCAGAACGATTCGGAGAAAGTCTAAGCTGACTCAAGCCGAACTATCTGAGGCTATAGGCATCACGGGCTCCTATCTGGGGATGTTCGAACGGCAGGAGAAATATATGAACGATGAGCATCTCGCGGCTTTGAAAAGGAAATTGTCGATTCCGGAAGAGAATATTATAGAGATTGTATAAAAGGATTGGATTGCTTGACTGCGGCCGGCATTCTGTTGAAACAACTTGTTGCGCGATGCGTAATAAAACAACAGGTCATACAAATGCTGGGAGATTCAATAAGCCGGGAGGTTTTGCACATGGACAAGCAATCTGCAATCGAGCTCATCATTAAGGAAATGAATTTGTTGACCGACAAGCACCGGAATCAGATCGATCATCTGCTGGAAATTGAATTCAATTGGCAGGGAGAGATTACGGAAACGGTGCTTTTAGAGTGGGAGCAACCTAAGCTGCATACGCTGTTCCAGGTGATGAAGGGCATTCAGATGACAAGGGAATATGTGCCTGATATCATTCAAGCTTACGCTAGCATAGACAGAGACAATCTTTCGAACAAAGTGAAATTCGGCCGGATAAGCGATGAAGATAAGCCGGTACTAGAGCCTTCCCCAGAGGTTCATGGCCAATATGGCAAGTATACTGTACCGCAAACCGTAATCCGTCTCTACGAGCTCGAGCTGGAGCTTGGCCGTGATATGGATTTGAAGCTGGGCCTGCTCATGCAGAAGCAGGACTTTCGTTACGCTTGCACGCCGCCTGACTTTATCCCGTTCGCAAGTCCAGGAGTGGATGGCATTCATTATTGCTTCGTTACTGACTTCGGTACGGTTGCCGACTTGGAGAACGCCTATATTGCCGTTGTCTCTCCTATGGATTTCGACAATGAAATAGCGATAGTTGCCAGAAACATAGAGGAATTTCTCCGAATTGTATGTACAGACCGCAGTGTGCTGTACAACAATTATCGATCGGGTCAAGCGTATTTGGCCGACGTTCACAAGCGGGAGCCAGAGGAGATAAATGAAGGGCAGCGATATGCGGTGAACCGACTCAAGCGTGTATTCGGCATCGAGGCCATGGACGATCTTGCCTTGCATATCGACGAGGTGAAGGCTGAGCGGGCAGCTCGCGTTCGGCGGCACACGTTGGATTCGGTAGGCGTTATGCCGTTATCCGGTTCGAGCAGCCAGGGCCTATCGGCAGTGGCTAACGATACGCCGGAAAGCGCCGAGCTGCTGCAAACCGCTTTGGATCAAGCCGATGCGGAGACGAAGCTTGCAACCATTCGCAATCTCCAATACAAAAAAATCATTCCCGATGACCGCAAAATGTTCTTATTATGCATGAGAACGCTCGCTAATCTGGGCTTGAGCCATGAACGGAATCAATTGCGCAAAATCGGCTTACGAGAGTAACGGCGCAGAGCAGTGCTCCTGACAATTCGAAAAACATAGGAAGAGGTTATCCCTAAACGGAACGTCCAATTGGACGATAGGGGTAACCTCTTTGTTTGTATATGCTTGAAGTCTAGGTTACAGCCGGGTCCAATATCATTCGCAATAAATTAACCAGCCGTCCCGCTGGCTAGCTGGCGGATGCGTTCGCCTGCTAGACCGGTGAAGATGCCGCCATGATAACAAATGACAGTGTCTATATCGTATTGTGCAAGCTCAGATATGGAGCTGCAGGCTTGCTCATAATCCGTGCATAGATTCGGATCGGGAAGCTGCAGTTGTCCGTCGACGACCCTGAGCGCATCGGCAGCGATAAGCGTCTTGCTCGGTCTATGATAGAGGCTAATGTGACCTGGCGTATGCCCAGTTGTGCTGATGACGACGATACCGCCGCAATAAGGGAGCTGCTCCCCGTATTCCAGCACGGAATCGACTGAAGCCGAAGGAGGATGCTCAAGCGTTTTTCGAAATGCGGATCTCCATTCTTCGGGCACTTCCGGAGGAAGCGAACGGATAGCATGCTCGATCGCGGCATCCGTAATTTTGATTAGCCTCCGTTCGCCTTGAATGTACGGTATTTCTGGAGCGGAAGCATATATAACTGGCTTTTGCGGAAGTGCAGCCCTAATCGCAGGCAAACCTCCGATATGATCAAGATCCTGATGCGTTACAATAATGCGGTTCACCCGATCGATTGGAATGCCAACTCGCTCTAATTCGGCTCTCAGCAGCGGGAGTTGTCCGGGAAACCCGGCATCGACCAATATGACGTTCTCCTTGTCCCATAACACAGTAGGAAAGATCGTTTCCGTCTTGCCCATCATCTCGGCCGAAATAGATAAGGCCTGTATTCCGCTTTGTTGTTGCATGCAAAAAAACCTCCCTAATCAGATGTTGAAGAATCACGGGCTGATCCGTGTCTTCATGCAAGCATAAAACATCTTATCAGGAAGAGAAGTTTGTGTAAACTGTAAAATATTTTATTATAACATAAAAATATTTATTTGTCAATAATCATTTTGTTATAAAAAGGAGGCATTTCTTAAAAGCGGAGGAATGTCGAAAAGGAATCCGGATGACTGTCGAATCCTAGCGGATAGGAAAAGTTTATGTTGTAAAAGAATGTAAAATTTATATTGCTTATTTTTGGGTGCAAACTCTATAATTATCACATAACAAGTAATACTATTTTACTAGATTCAAACGAAGTTTCTAGTCTTAATTACCTAATATCCAGTTAGGGGGATGGAAAGTACAAGCACGAACATAATTACATAGGGAAGCGATGATTGCGAGTCCATAATTGGGCACTTAAACTCGCAGGAGCTAGTAGTGCAACCGACCTGAATCCATTTTTAAGTGACAATTGGATCAAGTCGGTTTTTTTGTGTTGTTAACTTTTGGTTGTCCATTCTATTTATCCTCAGGAGGAATTGATGTTGCGACATAAAGTCAAGCATGTATTCATTAATTTGTTACTCGTTACCTTGATAGCTTTAGTTATTTCCCCGGCAGCCGCTAATGCAGCATCTCCTAACAAAGCGCCTAAGCTGAGTGCGGATCGGACCACCAACGATACGGATAATCCGATCGTGATTACTTTTAGCGACAGCTCCAGGTGGCGCAGCGCGATCACATCGGTTGAGAGTGACGAGGCGCAGCTGCAATCTGCCGACTACTCGATTCGCTCAGGTAAGTTGACGATTAACGCTGGTGTCCTAAGCGTTGGTTTGCACGAACTTACAATTAAAGCTACTGGTTATACAGATGCAGCCGTGTCTCAAACGATCGTGGCAGCACCGCTGCCCGGTCCGGTATTGGAGGCCGACACAACGAGCAACAATACGATCAATCCGATTGAAATTACGTTCGCGGATGATGCGGCCTGGCGACAAGCGATTACATCCGTGAAGGTCGGCGGATCAACGCTGCGGTCATCGAAGTACAGCATCGTTGAAGGTAAAATAACGATTGAAGCCGGTGTTATTAGCCGTGGGAACCGTACGGTCACTGTAGCGGCCAGAGGCTATTATGATACATCGGTTGAACAGGTGATTACTTCACCTCCAGTGCTTCGCAATGCACCATCGCTTCGAAGTGATTCTTCAAAAAATGATACTGCTAATCCGATCGAGATCACGTTCAGGGATGATGCAGGCTGGCGAAGTGCAATCACTTCCGTCAATGTGGATGGAACGGCGCTTGATTCATCCGCCTATGTGGTAAGTGCCGGTATGATTACTTTACAAGCAGGTATTCTGACCAAAGGGACTCATACGATTACGGTTCTAGCGGACGATTACAAAAATACGAGTGTCTCTCAACGAATCAACGCTGCTCCAATCGTGCTTTCGCCGCCTTCTCTTCAAGCGGATACGACAGCGAACACCGTATCAAATCCGATTGAGATCACGTTCAATGACAATTCCAATTGGCGCGGAAATATTACGGCGATTAGCGATGGCGGGGCGAACGTACCCAGCACAAACTATTCGATCAGCAAAGGCAAAATTACGTTCAAAACAGGTGCGCTCAAACAAGGATTACATCAGCTTACTGTAAGCGCACGCGGATATAGTGATGCAACAGTGGAGCAAGTGATTGTACCGAACGGGCCGGTGGATACAACTCCGCCGACGGCCATAGTCAGTTATTCCATTACAACACCTACAAGCGGTAATGTAACGGCAACTATAACCGGCAGCGAACCGATAACCGTAACGAATAATGGAGGGTCGACAAGCTATACGTTTACAGCGAATGGAAACTTTACGTTTACTTTTAGAGACGCTGCAGGTAATACGGGTTCAGCGACAGCATCGGTCAGCAATATTGATAGGCAAGGCCCTGTCATCGTAATTGCCCCATATAATACGGCATTAACGAATCAATCTATAACGGTTGCAGCGTCTTCTACGGATGGTACGCTCAATGCAAGCAGCCATGTGTTCGACGAGAATGGCAGCTTCGACTTCGTAGCAACAGACGAAGCAGGCAACACAACGACGAAGACGGTAACGATCTCGAATATCGATAAAGTCGCTCCGACGATCACGATCGGAGCATATAACACGGCGCCGACGAACCAGTCGATCACTGTAACGGCAACAGTTGTTGGCGGTACGCTCAATGCGAGCAGTCATGTGTTCGACGAGAACGGCAGCTTCGATTTCGTAGCAAGCGACGCCGCAGGCAACATAACGACGAAGACGGTAACGATCTCGAATATCGATAAAGACGGTCCGACGATTGTCATCGGAGCGTACAGCACAGCACCGACGAATCAATCGATAACGGTAACGGCAACGTCGGAAGATGGCACGCTCAATGAGAGCAGCCATGTGTTCGACGAGAACGGCAGCTTTGACTTCGTAGCTACCGATGCCAGTGGCAACATAACGACGAAGACGGTAACGATCTCGAATATCGATAAAGTCGCACCGACGATTATCATCGGAGCGTACAACTCTGCACCGACGAATCAGTCGGTCACCGTTACGGCAACATCGGCAGACGGCACGTTGGAGGCAGCGAGCCACACGTTTGACGAGAACGGCAGCTTCACTTTTAGAGCGACCGATGCAGCGGGCAACACGTCGAGTGAGGTCGTAACGATCACGAACATCGACAAAGTCGCACCGACGATTACGATCGGAGAGTACAACATCGCACCGACGAACCAATCGGTGACGGTAACGGCAACATCGGTAGACGGCACGCTCAATGAGAGCAGTCACACGTTCGACGAAAACGGAAGTTTCGATTTTACTGCTACAGATGAGGTGGGCAACGCAACAACGAAGACAGTAACGATAACGAACATCGACAAGGTTGCACCGACGATTACCATCGGAACATATAACACAGCACCGACAAATCAGTCGATCACCGTAACGGCAACATCGGTGGATGGCACGTTGGAGGCAGCGAGCCACACGTTTGACGAGAACGGCAGCTTCACGTTTAGAGCGACTGATGCAGCGGGCAACACGTCAAGTGAGGTCGTGACGATCTCAAACATCGACAAGGTAGGCCCGTCGATTACTATCGGATCGTACAACACAGCACCAACGAACCAATCGGTGACGGTAACGGCAACATCGGTAGACGGCACGCTCAATGAAAGCAGTCACACGTTCGACGAAAACGGCAGTTTCGATTTTACTGCCACAGATGAGGTGGGCAACACAACAACGAAGACAGTAACGATAACGAACATCGACAAGGTTGCACCGACGATTACCATTGGAACATATAACACAGCACCGACAAATCAGTCAGTAACTGTAACGGCAACATCGGCAGACGGCACATTGGAGGCAGCGAGCCACACGTTCGACGAGAACGGCAGCTTCACTTTTAGAGCGACCGATGCAGCAGGCAACACGTCGAGCGAGGTCGTTACGATCTCAAACATCGACAAGGTAGGCCCGTCGATTACTATCGGATTGTACGACACAGCACCAACGAACCAATCGGTGACGGTAAAGGCAACATCGGTAGACGGCACGCTCAATGAGAGCAGTCACACGTTCGACGAAAACGGAAGTTTCGATTTTACTGCCACAGATGAGGTGGGCAACACAACAACGAAGACAGTAACGATCACGAACATCGACAAGGTTGCACCGACGATTACCATTGGAACATATAACACAGCACCGACGAACCAGTCGATCACCGTAACGGCAACATCGGTAGACGGCACTTTGGAGGCAGCGAGCCACACGTTCGAAGAGAACGGCAGCTTCACTTTTAGAGCGACCGATGCAGTAGGCAACACGTCGAGTGAGGTCGTTACGATCACGAACATCGACAAAGTCGCACCGACGATAACGATCGGAGAGTACAACACCGCACCGACGAATCAATCGATCATCGTAACGGCAACATCGGCAGACGGCACTTTGGAGGCAGCGAGCCACACGTTCGACGAAAACGGCAGTTTCGATTTTACTGCCACAGATGAGGTGGGCAACACAACAACGAAGACAGTAACGATAACGAACATCGACAAAGTCGCACCGACGATAACGATCGGAGAGTACAACACCGCACCGACGAATCAATCGATTATCGTAACGGCAACATCGGCAGACGGCACTTTGGAGGCAGCGAGCCACACGTTCGAAGAGAACGGCAGCTTCACTTTTAGAGCGACCGATGCAGCGGGTAACACGTCGAGTGAGGTCGTAACGATCACGAACATCGACAAAGTCGCACCAATTGTAACAGGTGTAACGAATGGCACTGTCTATACGTCGAATGTGACGTTGTACTTCAATGAGGGGACAGCTACTCTGAATGGATCTGCAGTGAATACAGCGCATACGGTAACTAACTACAACAGCTATACCTTGATTGTAACGGATGCTGCCGGCAACGTGACGACGGTTAACTTCGTGGTTCAAAGACCTGCTCCTGTGGTTACTTCTATTACCGTAGCTGGATCAACATCGTATGCTGTTCCGACGGCAGCTGTAGGCAGCACCACAACAATTTACACGGCAACGGTTAAAAATCAATACAATGAAACGATGACGGGTCAAGCTGTATCCTGGAGTATCCAAGGTTCACCGAGCGGAGTTACGATTTCCAACACTGGCTTGCTGACGGTTACAAATACGGCCGCTGCTGGCAATATTACAATCGTAGCCACATCAGGTGCGATTAGCGGAACGTTAACGGTCAATCTGACCAAATCAGCTTCCGTCGCAACCTCGTTGAGAATCAATGGAGCAACCAGTATTGCAGCACCGCTAGCCGGAGCGGGTAATAAAACAGAATCGTATACGGTTAGCGTCCTTGATCAATATGGGAATGTAATGACTGGTGGAGCAAATCCAACCTTAAGTCTTGTTGGAGGCAATAAACAGGGAATTACGTACTCAAGTTCAACCCTTACGATTCACAGCAGTGCTTCAGCTCAGACAATAGAGCTAAGAGCAACGAGAAATGGACTCTCGGCCGTTACCCTGAGTATCTCGATTACCAAAGCAGCTTCAGTAGTCACATCGATCATTATCTCAGGTGATAACTCGATTAGTATCCCGAATAACGGTACAGCTACCGAGAACTATACAGTCCAAGTGCTTGATCAGTACGGTCAAGCTATGACTGGTCAGACGGTTACTTGGTCCGTAACGACAACTGATTCAAGAAATGGCAATAACAGCAGAGTTACTATTACTACAGGCGGGCAGCTAAGAGTCACTTCAAGTGCCTATGACAGTACTGCAACTATTACTGCAAGAATCGGAACCGTAACGGATACTCACACCGTTTCGATTAACGACTAATCGCTAAGATCGTCGAAGAAGCCTCCATAATCGGAGGCTTCTTCTCTTTTTAACTTAGAGAGGATTTGATATGCTTGTCTATACTTGAATAGTATCTATCACCAATTGAAAGGATCGATATATGCAGAAGTTGCTTTTTGTATGCAGTCGCAATAAATGGCGCAGTCTGACGGCAGAGACGATCTTCCGAGGCGTTGACGGAATCGAGGTCAAGTCGGCAGGAACAGAAGAGCAAGCCCGAGTGAAGGTGAATGAGGGACATATTGGCTGGGCAGATGTTATTTTCGCGATGGAGAAGAAGCATGTTAGGCGGTTGCAGGATAAGTTCCCGTATGCTCTAACAGGCAAAAAAATCATATGCCTCCATATCCCTGACGAATATGAATATATGAATGAAGATTTGATTGGCCTCTTGCAATCGAGCATAGGCACGTATGTTACGTTGCCGTCCGAACGAGGAGAAGCGCAGTGAATATTTAATTTTATTCGTTTATTACCAGCTCATTAAATCATTATTCATTATACTAAAAGGTGAATTCAATGAAATGAGGTGTGTCTATGAACCAATTCCTAATTCGAAGCTTAAAGGACAATGACCCTTTAACGATATCCGATGCTTTTGCAAGTCAAGGCTGGCATAAGCCCGTAGAACTGTATGAAAAATATGCGAATGAGCAGGCTAGCGGACTGCGCGAGACGCTGGTGGCGGAAGCAAATGGTCAGTTTGCCGGTTACGTGAATATCGTATGGATGTCGGACTATGAATATTTTAAGGAGCGCTCCATCCCCGAAATTCAAGATTTCAACGTATTAATCAAATATCGCAGACTTGGTTACGGAACGCTGCTGCTCGACAGAGCCGAGGAAATCATCGCTCATCGTTCAGAGCTTGCCGGCATTGGGGTAGGGTTGTTCAGCGACTACGGTGCGGCTCAATCGATGTATGTAAAGCGGGGATATGTTCCGGATGGCCAAGGAATCTATCGGAACGGCGAGTATTTGCGATATGGACAGCAGACAGTAGTAGACGATGACCTCAATCTTTATTTTGTAAAAAAGCTATAAGTGCGAACTTTTCTCCTCAGACTATCGTCTTAATGGTAATCATGTACGGGAATTTGCGTCAGATTAACCCGCAAGTTCTTGGCGATGACATCGAGTATTTGTATGGAAAGCGGGGGTTCGAATGAGAAAAAGGTGGACCTGGGGGCTTGTCGTTCTAATTGCGTTAGCAGCAATAGGGATGTATGTGTTTCGGATAACGGAAGATGAAGTTGTCGCTAACCGAATGCTTGATTTTGAACAGGTAGAGCCGGATACAGAGATGATATGGAATTCCAAGGATGATATCCGCGTGTTCGAATATGCTGTCCGTTTCGCGAAGAAAAATCGAGGTGTCGTCGACATCAGCGCGCCGCCTTACTCGTTTAAGCTGCATGGAGAAACCTATCTGCTGTATGCATTGCCGAAATATGACGTGGTACAGTTTATAAACAGTAAAGCGTCCGGTACCTTGTATACGGTAGGCAAGTCGTCGGCGAAGAAGCTAAAGGCGTTGTTGATGGAGGCTGATAAGACCGGTTTTGGCGTGCCGACTCCCGGCTCGAAGGCCTACATTGGTTATGAGTAACCCATTCGAACGTATTGATGCATAGAAGCCGAACGCCGGTCATCTAATGATGACCGGCGTTCGGCTTCTATGCTTAATTAGGCAGGTACAAACTCAACATCAATCTGAAGCACTTCGGAGCGGCTGCCGATACGGACCGGCGGACCCCAGAAGCCGAAGCCGGAGGAGACGATGGCGTGCAGACTGCCTTTCTTCAGGTAGCCCCAATCAAGCTCGAACAGTCGCTTCGTAACGAGGTGGTTCGGTGCCATTTGGCCGCGATGCGTGTGGCCCGAAAGCGATAGATCGATGCCATTCATAGCGGCGTTCGATAGATCCGACGGCTGATGATCAAGCATAATTAGGGGCAGCGTGTTATCCAAAGGCGAGACGAGCTCGCTGATCGGAAGCCGCCCAGCGCTGCCGGCTCTGAATCCGGAAGAAGCTTTGTCTTTGCGGCCAATAATATAGAAGCTGTCGGCGATAAGCGCTGTCTCGTCCATCAATACTCGAATACCGATCGCATCCATCGCTGCTATAAATTCGGGAACCTTGCCTCCGATGTATTCGTGGTTGCCGGTTACGGCGAATACACCTAAAGGTGCATCAAGCTTGCCCAGCGTATCCGCCATATTATGGCGAATGAAAGGCTCGATATCGTCGTCGAGTATGTCGCCGGGCAATAATATAATGTCCGGGTCAATCTGCTTGACCTTGCGGATCAGGCGCTGCAGATGGCCATTGCCGATTGTTGTGCCTAGATGAATATCGGAAGCCATTGCGATGCGAAGCTTTTGCCTGTTGCCAGCTTGCTTCGGAATTTGTACCTTGTAATGGCGAATGACAGGTGACCAGGCATTGCGAGTACCTACGATCAATAGAATCAGCAGCACGAACAATGCGATACTGCCAGTACCTATGACATAAGCGTCGCGCTCTGCTCCGCCTAGCTTGAGCAGGAGGGCAACGATATCGGCAACAGGGAATAATAGTACGCCGTACTCTAGAATCGCGAACCAATATGAGCCAACGAGCTTAAGCGGTCCGGCGATCGGCTTCAGCAATGTGGTTTGTCCCACTCTTCCAATAATAAAAGCGAGAGCAAGCATAGCGACGATTACGCTGTATATGCCCGCATGATTCCAATCGTATAGGGCAGACAGATAAACCCAGCCGTTCCATCCAAGATATAAGGACAAGCCGCCATAGAATAACAATATTCCGATTAACGAAACGATAAAACGACGATTCATTTTTGCAACGCTCCCTGCGAGCCCGTAGGCGATTGATAATAGTAGGAATGAAACTGAAACTACTATATCATATTGGCTATACCACCTCCAAATAGGATAGAGCAGCAGGCGGCATTGCTTATATGCGGATGATTGGATACGATATTCTATAGCAGAAAAGATAAAGCTTCCGGCAATTGCCGAGAGATTCATTACGACGAATAAAGGAGAGATCGGCATGACTTTATTGACAATGGCTGAGGAGCAATGGAGGGCAGCGGTTCACTTCATGAATGAGGGGGCTCGCCCGCTGGAGAAAGCATTGTATGCGTATGAATTCGAAGACGGACCGAAGAGCGCAGTTACGGAGCAATTGGCCAAGTTTCAAAATAAAGACGGAGGGTTCGGCCATGGTCTTGAACCGGATTCGCGTTGCGCGGTTTCATCTGCCTTGGCGACTACGGTTGCGCTGCAGTATTTGGTATACATCAAGGCGGATTACAACGAGCCACTCGTACGGGAAGCAATACGTTTCCTAATCGAAACGTATAATACGGTACAACTTGGCGGATGGGACATTGTGCCTCGCGAGGTTGAATCCGCGCCTCGCGCGCCGTGGTGGAATTATAACGAGCAGCATGACGGATGGGGCAATCCGGCAATCGAGATCGTTGGTTACTTCCAACGATTTTCCGAATTAGTGCCTGCCGCGCTTCTCGACGAGCTGACGCAGCGTGCCGTTACATATATAAACGAGAAGTCCACGAGAAAAGATTTTCACGAGCTGTTGTGCTGTCTGCGATTCGCTGAACTGGTACCATCCTCGGTGATGAATGAGGTCAAGCCGGTATTGGACGAGATGGTCGGAAGCTGCGTTTCCGTTAATCCGGAGCAGTGGGAAGGCTATTGCCTTACGCCTGTTCAGGCGGCAAGTTCGCCGTCGAGCCTTTATTACGGGCAGGTGAAGGAAAGCGTGGAGCTGTATTTGCCTTTTATGTTGACGAAGCAGCAAGATGACGGTGCATGGTGGCCAACTTGGTCATGGGGACAATATGAAGACACATGGCCCGAGGCGAAGCAGGATTGGAAAGGCTTTATCACGTTCGATGCGTTGCGCATGCTGAAGGCATATGGTATCGTGACGAGATAATTGCATCATAATCGTTATTAAAAGTTGTTAGGAATGGAGCGTTAGACAGCATGAAATCGTTAGTATTAGCAGAGAAACCAAGCGTTGCGAAAGAAATTGCGCGCGTGCTTGGCTGCGGACAGAAGCATAAGAGCTATATGGAAGGCCCTAAATACGTCGTAACTTGGGCGCTTGGTCATCTTGTAACACTCGCCGAGCCGGAGGATTACGATCCGAAATACCGCAATTGGAATCTCGAGGACCTCCCGTTACTGCCTCCAAAGATGAACTTGAAAGTGATGAAGGAAACTTCACATCAATATAAGGCTGTTGCCCAGCTATGCAAGCGGCAAGATATTAACGAGCTTATTATCGCCACCGACGCAGGTCGCGAGGGAGAACTTGTCGCGCGCTGGATTATGGAGCTTGTCCACTGGCGCAAACCGTTCAAGCGGCTTTGGATTTCTTCCCAGACCGACAAAGCGATCAAAGACGGCTTCAATAGCTTGAAGCCAGGCAAGGACTACGACGCGCTGTATGCATCGGCTGTATGCCGAGCCGAGGCGGATTGGCTGATCGGGCTTAACGTAACGCGGGCGCTGACGACTAAATACAACGCACAGCTGTCCGCAGGGCGGGTTCAGACGCCGACTTTGTCCATTATGATGGATCGCGAGCGCGATATTCAGCAGTTCCAGTCGCAGCCGTATTGGACCGTGGGTGCAGATCTTGATGGCTTCTCGGCTATGTGGCGCGAGCAGGATGGACATGATGGACGGCTGTGGAGCAAGGAAGCTGCCGATGCAATAGTGGCAGCCATCGGGAAGTCGGGCAGCGGCAAGGTGGAGAAGCTGCGAACGGTTGAGAAGTCGGAGCTGCATCCGCAAGCGTATGATCTGACAGAGCTGCAGCGTGACGCGAACAAGCGGCTGGGCTTCTCGGCTAAGCAGACGTCCAATGTGCTTCAGAAGCTGTATGAGCAGCATAAGCTGGTCACTTATCCGCGAACCGATTCGAAATATTTGTCCAGCGATATGGTGCCTACGTTCAAAGGGCGATTGGAGAGTATTGCGGTAGGTCCTTATACGGCGCTTGCCCGCAGGCTGCTTAGAGGACAGCTTCCAGTAACAAAGCGGATTGTCGACGACAGCAAAGTGACGGACCATCATGCGATTATACCTACGGAGCAATTCGTGAATTTATCCGAATTAAGCAATGATGAGCGTCGTCTCTATGACTTGATCGCGAGACGTTTCATTTCGTTATTCTATGGGCCCTACAAGTACGATGAAACGAGCGTTACGCTGGCTGTCGGTCAGCATCGCTTATATGCCAAAGGCAAGACGCTGAAGGATGCGGGCTGGAAGGAAGTGTACGGCAATGCTGCCGATGCGAATAGCGATGATGATGGCGAAGACGACGCCGATGGGTCTTTCAGCGCCAAAGCCGATAAGCAGCAATCGCAATTGCTTCCGGCGTTAACGGCCGGGCAATCGGTAGCCGTGAAGCACGGGAAAATCAAGGAGTTGCGGACGTTGCCACCTGCGAGATATACAGAGGCGACGCTGCTGACGCAGATGGAGAAATACGGACTCGGCACGCCTGCTACGCGAGCGGACATTATTGAGAAGCTGCTGTCGAGCGATACTATTGACCGTTCGCAGAATCGTCTCGTACCGACAGGCAAGGGCAAGCAGCTCATTGAGCTGGTTGTTGACGCCCTGCGCAGTCCGGAAATGACGGCGAAGTGGGAGCTGGAGCTGGAGCGGATTGCCCAAGGCAAAGGCAATGCGGCTGCCTTCATGAAGACGATCCGCGAGCAAGCGTCGAAATGGGTATCCGAGGTCATTGCTGAGTCGAAGGAGTACAAGCCTCATAACGTGACGCATTCGAAGTGTCCGGATTGCGGCAAGCCATTGCTTGAGATTAAAGGCAAGCGAGGACGTTCGCTCGTATGCTCGGATCGGGAATGCAGCTATCGCCGTTCAGCCGACCCCGTTCTGCTGAATAAGCGTTGTCCGCAATGCCATAAAAAGATGGAGATGCACACGGGCAAGGCCGGCAAATATGCGCAGTGCAGACCATGCAACGTGATCGAGATGCTGGAGGATAAGGATGGCGGCGGCCGCATGAACAAGAGGCAGCAACAGAAGCTCGTCGAGCAATTTAGCGACAAAGCGCCGCTTACGAACAGCTTGGCCGACAAGCTGCGAGCCGCGATGGAGAAGAAGGGCGAGTAGCCCACCTTTCTGCCTTGAACAAATACAAAGATAGCAAGTTGAGAAATCCCTGTTATCCCGCCTCGGCGGGAAGCGGGGATTTTTTATTGATCTATTTCAACGATTTAAGATTATTCCACTTTACAAACCGACCGTCGGTCTGTAATATGGAAATAAGAAACATTTATGCGAATGGGGAGCGAACAATGGTTGGTTTTACGGGAAACGCAACATATAGGCAGTTGCTGGAGACAGCAGTGCGATTGATCGCAGAGCATGGCTGCCGAAACACGACGCTGCAACAAATCATGCAGACAACGGGATTGTCCAAGGGAGCGATTTATCATTATGTGAAGAGCAAGGAGGAGCTGTTCGGACTTGTGCTTACGTCACAGGTCGAAGCGATCAATGAGTCTTTTCAACGGGCGGTAGAAGAGCAAGGCAATCTGACGGCGCCGCTCGCGGCGATTGCCGAAGGATTGACTAAGCTTCAGGAGCAAGATAGCGTCGTAAATCAGATCATTATTTATTTGCTTGCCCAGAAGGATAAATCAGGCGTTGCCGCTTTGCTCCAGCAGTATCACGAGCGTTCGGCGATTGCCGCCTTCAGTTGGATCGAAATGGGGCAACGAGAAGGTGTTATTAATCCAAAGGTGGATGCCCGCAAGGCATCCGAACATTTCGTCATGTTGTCCTACGGCATGTGTATGCGCAATATGATGATGAGCGAGGCGGGAGAGTCGTCCGCACGATCGTTCGAGAAAGAAGATTTTTATAACTTTATGCTGCAAACGTTAAAATGAGCGGAGGATGATGACGATGGAAAACCTATTCGTATTTCTGCATGTGCTTGGAGCGGTGCTTTTTCTAGGCAATATTATTACGACTGCCTTCTGGAAAGTCTCGCAGGATCGTTATCCTGCACCTGAAGCGACTCATCGAATGGCGGTAAACGTCATGAAGGCCGATTACGTATTCACTATTCCAGGTATCGCTTTGATCGTTGTATTCGGCATTCTAACCGCGCATGCATACGGCTATTCGCTCGCGGAGTGGAATTGGCTTACAATGTCGATTGGTCTATTCGCGCTCTCTGGCATCCTATGGGGAACCGTGCTGCTCCCTTGCCAATTGCAGATGGTAAAGCTGAGCGAGCAAGGACTGAAGACAGGTCAACTTCCTGCGCAATACAGTCTCGTATCGAGGCGTTGGAATGTGTGGGGGTCGGTGAATACGATCATACCGATTATCGTCTTGTTCCTGATGGTAGTGAAACCTTAATGACAGGACCGTAATAGAAAGGTGCAAGAAAGGCTCTTAACCTACAGCAATCATCCAAGAGACATGTGTATCGGCGGCATATGCTATAGATGATAAGGTAGGAAAGGAGCTTGATAGAGTTGGACGTTCGCAGTGGCAGGCATATTACGGACAAATGGGCCAAAACGATCGCGTTGCTGTCGCACCCGAGACTGAGTCCGCATATCCCGCTTACGAAGCCGTTTGGAGCTGATCAATTAAGATCGATGCTGGATACGTACTGGATGGTTGTCATCAAACCGGTTAACGGCTCGGGCGGAGTAGGTGTTATGAAGGTTAGCAGAACCCCAACGGGTTATGCGCTCTCTTACTTAACAGGGACGAGAAATTATAAGGACTATAGGCGCTTGCTGGCGGCGATAAACAAACGGCGCAAGGGTAGGCCGTATCTCGTGCAACGAGGCATCTTTCTTGCCGAAGTAAGCGGCAAGCCGGTTGATTATCGGGTTAAATATGTGAAGACAGGCAGCAAGTGGAGAATCAAAGCGTTCGTTGGAAAAATGGCAAGACCGGGACTGTTCGTGACGAATATTCGCCAAGGCGGTACTCTTATACCGGTAGCCAAAGGAATTGCCGCTTCTTTCTCTGACAACCTCGTAGAAGCGAAGAAAAGCAAGATGCGCGAACTTACGATTCTTGCAACCGAAATCATAGAGAATCGTTTTCCAGGAGTTAGCAGGCTCGGTTACGACTATGGTATTGATAAACAAGGGAAGATTTGGATTTTCGAGGTGAATACGAGACCGCAATAGTCATTTGGATATAGCCGGGCATATGGGGAAGGACGGGCGTAGGTAGCTCGGATTTCCTTATTTGTGTTGTCGGGACGACTAGGTGAAAAGTCCGAATACATCTATTAACTAATGACGTTAATATATTCCATTAATAGAGTTATAGATTTCAATTAAAGTTTTTTATTAAGAAGAGTAAGGAAAGCGCCTGTGGATAACTCTATCCACACTATCCACGCCGTAATTCCTCATATTTCGACTCGTATACACACAGTATACACACAGTATCCACAAGCTTATGTGAATAAATGGGACTGTTGTCCTTTCAAATAGTGCCATGCTACTATATAGAAGAAATAACGAAGGAATAACCCCTTATAAATCTTTTATTTGAAGAAAGGGTGTGCAGGTATGGAGTTGCTTTCTGACGAAATGCTCGTCGACACTTATTTTGCAGCAATCCAGTACAATCTGGATCAAGAATTTATCCGTATGCTTGCGATGGAATTGAAGCGCCGTCAGGTTAATCCGGATTCCAGTAAAATTACGGCATAGTTTCAGTCTTGCAAGTGGCGCTAATAGATGCAGCTTAAATCCACTCGTTAACCAATACCTCGCTTGTCTGCTGGCAGGCTGGGCAATATATAATATGGTTGCATCGGGCGGGGGGAGCTTCCTGCCGTTGATAGGAATCATTCGTGAATGGCTCCTGAATGGGCTCGTACGGGGCATAAGGTCCGATCCAATCGGTGACTCGGCCTCCGTCGATTAACTGTCCCTTACAGGAAGAGCAGCTTTCTTGAATGGACGCAAGCCCGTTGCACACCGGACATAACATAAGGGTATCCTCCTTGGCTCGCCGCGCATGCTAATGCGTAAGCGAATGATTGACTTAGCCAAGGTTAGGATACCCTTTTGTACAATTTATAATAAAGGTTTAGAGCTTCATATTGCTGCTGTGACCCGGGGACAGCTTGGCGCTAGGGTCCACGTACACTTTGGCATTGTTGATCGCAGTAGGCGCTTCGCCGAATCCGACGGCAATCAGCTTCAGCTTACCGGGATAGGTGGTAATATCTCCAGCCGCGAAGATGCCCGGAATGTTCGTCTCCATGCGTGTATCAACGGTAATCGATCCACCCTGAATATGAATTCCCCAATCAGCGATAGGTCCAAGTGAAGATACGAAGCCGAAGTTGACGATGACAGCATCGACATCAAGTTCAGTAGTCTCTTGCGTCTTCACATTCGTAAGCGTTACTTTATCAATGCGGCTTTCGCCGTGAAGTTTCGTAATTTCAGTAGGGGTAACGATCTTAACCGTTGAATTCATTAAGTTCTCGACGCTATGCTCGTGCGCGCGGAATTTATCTCTGCGGTGTATAAGCGTAACGCTCTCTGCTATCGGTTCAAGCATAAGCGACCAGTCCACGGCCGAATCGCCGCCGCCGCTTATAAGCACCCGTTGACCTTTGAACCTTTGGAGATCGCCAACAAAATAATGCAGGTTCGTTTTCTCAAACTGGGCTGCTTCCGGCAACTCAAGACGGCGAGGCTCGAATGCGCCTACGCCAGCCGTTATAATGACTGCTTTCGCAAAGTGTGTGCCTTTGTCCGTCACGATTTCGAAGAGGCGCTCATCATGCTTGATTACGTTTTGCACCTTTTCCTCCAAGCAAATTTCCGGGTTGAAAAGCTGTAGCTGTTCTTTTAGACGATCAACCAGCTCCTGGGCTGTAACTTTAGGAAATCCGGCAACGTCATATATATACTTCTCCGGGTAAAGCGCGGCAAGCTGGCCGCCAAGTTGCGGCATGCTTTCGATAAGTTTAACGGATGCTTGGCGCATCCCTCCATAGAAAGCTGCGAATAGTCCAGCGGGACCTCCGCCGATGATGACGATATCGATGGGATTAACAGATGATTGAGAAATAGACAATTTGAGCACCTCCGTTTTGCTGACTGTTCTTAATCCGTACGATTTTCATTATAAACTTTCAAGGGGAAAGAAGGAAATATTTAATTTGTATAGAACTCTAAACAATTTCGTATATTTTGCCCTTGAACTTTTCATGAAAACTATGTAATATTTCTGATGTATGTTAAGTACGGAGTGTTGTGTAGAGACAGATTAGAGAAGCAGAACAGCGGCGTTTTTTAACTATTGCATAAGCTATTTTGTCAATCGTTCAGGCATTGCCGTAAGCCATTGGAATGTTGATAAATGTTCGTTATTAAGCGCAAACTGTTAGTATCATTTTAAATATTCGGATGGGTTTGTGTAATTTTTCACAGAGAAAAAAGACTAGGATTGGATGGGATCATACGATGAGCAACATACCTAAAATCGTCATACTGGGAGCGGGCTACGGTGGCGTCTTGACTGCACTTCGTTTGCAGAAAGAGCTGAACTACAACGAAGCGGATGTGACCTTGGTTAACAAACATGACTATCACTACATTACTACGCATCTCCATATGCCTGCCGCAGGTACGGACAATCCGGAAAATGCGCGTGTCAGCATCTCGAAGCTGATCGACGAATTCAAGATCGACTTTGTCAAATCGACGGTTGTACAGATCCGTCCGCAAGACAAGAAAGTCATCCTTGAAGACGGAACTTTGTCTTACGATTACTTGGTCATCGGTCTCGGCGGAGAACCGGAAACATTCGGTATCCCTGGTCTTGGCGAGCACGCGATGAACATTCGCAGCATTAACTCGGTTCGTCTGATCCGTGAACATATTGAATATCAATTCGCGCGTTACAAGCGCGAGCCTCACCGCACTGATTACTTGACGTTCGTTGTCGGAGGAGCAGGCTTCACAGGTATTGAATTCGTTGGCGAGCTGTCCGACCGTATTCCTGAGCTGTGCAAGCAATTCGACGTTGATCCGTCGTTAGTTAAGGTTTATAACATCGAGGCTGCGCCAACTGCGCTTCCAGGCTTCGACCCTGAGCTGGTGGAATACGGCATGGACGTCCTTACGAAAAAAGGCGTTACGTTCCGTATCGGCACGGCTATCAAGGAATGCTCCCCGGAAGGCGTTATCGTCGGCGAAGGCGAAGAGATCAAGTCGGCAACCGTTATTTGGACCGGCGGTATTCGCGGCAACCGTCTTATTGAGGAAGCTGGCTTCGAAACAATGCGCGGCCGGGTGAAGGTGGATGAATTCCTTCGTTCGCCGGGCAATGAGAACATCTATATCGTCGGCGACAACTCGCTGATGTTCAATGAAGAAGGCCGTCCATACCCGCCGACTGCACAGATCGCTATGCAGCAAGGTGTCGTATGCGCGCATAACCTAGTCGCTTCGATTCGCAACCAGCCGCTTAAGACGTTCACGTTCAGCAATAAAGGAACGGTAGCGTCGCTCGGCAAGGGCGAAGCAATCGGCATCGCTTTCGGCAAGAAATACAAAGGCCGGATGGCTGCTTGGTTGAAGAAGATGATCGACTTGCGTTACCTGTTCATTATCGGCGGTATTCCGCTTGTGCTTCGTAAAGGAAAGTTCCTATAATGCGCCACTGCAGCGTACAAGTACGCGGTTTGTTAACGAGAGACGAGCTCGATCGTTACAACGCGCTGATGGAGGTCGGCTCATTTTTAGAATCGCAAACGCGTTACGACCTCGCTTATACGGTGCAGAAGGAAGTTGACCTTCTTATTCAACCGGCTATCGAGCGTCTGAAGGATAAGGGCCGTGAACGGGACAGAGCAACCCAGGAGTACTTGGAAGCGAAGCGTCTCGGGCTTGAAGCGGACGAAGAGGATGACGAGGATTAATAAGAAAAAGGCTTCCGCCCTAGTGCGGAAGCCTTTTTTGCTGAACAAAAAAGAGCTGCGGCCGATTGGATAACCAACGGTTACAGCTCTTTTTGTATTTGAGTCGTTCATTTTGCAAAGACCTTATTCAACATCATAAACGAAGATGAATAAACAGTCTATACTTTTTTCGACGAATTGTATAAAGTTGGGTTGCCGGCCGGCAAATAGGTGTAGGAGGCGGATACGCAAATGGTGGAAGGATGTCACTTATCGCTCGAAGATTTGGAACGAGATATGAGGTCCGTATTCGGGAACAGCTATTTGGTACGCAGCGTGGCGAAAATGCACGGGGGCGCGCAAAAGGTTGTTTACAAGATCGAATGCCAGAACGGTTTTGCGTGCATGCTGTACGTATGGGATATGGCGAGCAATTATTTTCAGGACGAAATAAGAGATAATGCCGAGGATGATCGCTCGTACGGAAGTGATCTGTTCGAGTTGAACAACGACTATCTAGGTCGAATTGGTGTTCGAACGGCTAAACTCTACTACATGAGCAAGGATAAAGCTCGGTATCCCTTTGAATATGCTTACGTCGAATACGTACAGGGGCACAACGCTGAAGCGTATATGTCGTCAGATGCGATTGAACAGAAGGTCGTTTTCTCAAGAATAAAGGAATTACTTGAACGTATGCATGCAGTTAACCGCAAGTCATACGGAAATTTAGTTAGTGAGCTGGATCGAGCGGATCCGTGTCATTATATACAACTTCGCAACGCCAAGGAACAGTTGTCTTACCTTGTGAAGCATTCGGAAGAGATAAAGATGAAGGAAACGATGATCATTAACCTTATTCATAAGCTGGAGACGAGAATAGCCGGGAGGGGGACGTATGGCTTCATCCATGGCGAGTTAGGTCCAGATCATGTGCTTGTAAACGAAAAGCTTGAGCCGTATTTGATCGATATCGAAGGAGCGGCGTTTCATGACATTGAGCATGAGCATAGCTTTTTGGCTTTTCGCTTTGGCGATGTTTACAATCGTTATTTGAGCGGGAGAAATCTTGATCCTGATCGAATGAGATTTTATCGGCTGCACCATCATATTTCATGCGCTTCGGGTGGACTTAAGCTGTTGCAGCGCGGGTTTCCAAACAAGACGTTCGCCGAGGCGATCTATACTTACAATATGAAGAGTGTTCTGGATAGTTTGGAGAATAACGCTATCTAGCGCTATCTAGCAGGATAGAAACCTACTAAAAAAACCGTCTCACGAGGTCTAAAGCCTGGAGACGGTTTTTTATGAAAAAGAGTCTAGATGCTGAGCAGTGCTGCGAACTTGCTGCTGTCGAGCAGGTTGCCGACGTAGAAATCGCCGAAATCGCCGAAGCGCGCGCTAACTTCATCGAAGCGCATCTCGTAGACAAGCTTCTTGAATTGCAACGCGTCGTCTGCGAACAGCGTTACGCCCCATTCCCAGTCGTCGAAGCCGACCGAGCCAGTAATGATTTGCTTCACTTTGCCCGCGTATTGGCGGCCGATCATGCCGTGGCTGCGCATCATCGTGCGGCGCTCGTCCATGCTGAGCATGTACCAGTTGTCGTTGCCTTCGCGGCGTTTGTTCATCGGGTAGAAGCAGATATGGTTCGCTTTCGGAAGCGTAGGCTTCAGTCTGGCGATGATGTCCGGGTTTTGCATCGGGTCGCTGCCGGGCTGCGCCATGTAGTTGCTCAGCTCAACGATGCTGACATAGGAATGAGCAGGTTTGGTGAAGCTAGCGAACGATGTTTTGTTGAACGCCGTTTCGATCGCATTCAGCTCTTCAAGCGTCTCGCGCAGGTGCATAAGAACGAAGTCAGCTTTTTGGCCTACGATGCTGTATACGGCCGTGCTGCCTTGCTTGCTTTCTTCTGTTGCAGCCCACTCGCTCAAGAAAGATTGAAGCTCATCGAGCGCCTTCGCTCTCGCAGCCTCTCCAGCGAGCCTCCAAGCGGTCCAATCGATCGAACGGAAATCATGCAGGGCATACCAGCCCTCTAGTGTTTGTGCGGCTTCACTCATTATAGATAAAAGCTCCTCTCCATTTAGGCTTGACTTCTAACATTGTATCGTAATCACTCTTAGCAGAGCAAATGGCGGTCTTGTGACATTTGTCCATCGCTAATTGACTTCCCTGTTGCCATTATTTAAACTAGGAAACGAGAGTATGAAAGGGGAAGTCTGAGATGCTTCAACTAGTTATTGCGACCGTGCTTTTTATGGTCATGTTGTTCGGAATCGGCTTTATATTGAACATGCTGCTTAAGACAACGTGGTTTCCATTATACTTGTTCATAATCGGAATTATTCCGTTAGGCATATGGGCTCCATGGGACGCTTCGGCTAAGACGACGATTCAGAATTTTGCGGATTACACCGTGTTCGATTATATTCCCGTTATCGGTGCGCTCGTAGGCGCGTACATAAGCGGCTGGGCCATACGCGCTTTGCGCAGAGGCGGCTACAAAATGTTCTAGTTGCTATATTCACAGAAATCCCTCGTTCGGGGGATTTTTCTATTTTTCGACTCGACCTTCTGAGCGGGATTTGTGCTAAAATGATAGAAAGTAAGTTTGGGATGGAGTCGGTGCAATGCGCATCAATAATATATTGCATTATACGGAACACCACCGTTATTACATATTTCGTGATTTTTCGCTGAGCAGCTTGGATTACAAAATGCTATCGCTGATCTATCAGCCGATGATCGGTGCTTTTGCCGTGGCATTGTACCAGCAGCTTTATCACGGAATTGCTGATGGACTATCTGGTTTCTCGGCGCTTGAGCCCCAGCGCAAGTTGTTTCTTGGATTAGGACTTGAGATGAATGAAAGAAGCAGGAAGCACTTGATCGAGCAAGCTTCGAAGCTTGAGGCTGTCGGATTGCTTCAGACCTCCCGGCTAGGAATGCCTGATAATGCCGATGTTATTTATGAATACGAGCTGTCTGAGCCGTTGTCTCCTGCTGAGTTTTTCCGCAACATGCATCTGACGATGCTGCTTCGTGACAAGATCGGTAAATATGCGGTTATTTCGCTGCGAGAGTCGTTCGGAGCTAATGAACCGGATGAGCTTGCAAGCGCGCAATTGACCAAAGAGAACATTTCCGTACCGTTCTATGAGCTATTCAAGCTTAATATGCAATCGGTGGATGACGAGCTGGAGCAGGCTTTAACTGAGGTTGCTCCCGCAAGGCAAGCCGCGCCGAGACCGCAGCTGGAGACGGCGGGTATCGCGTATGGCGAGATCATATTGCGTTTCCCGCGCAACTCCGCTAATCGCCGATTCGTTGAGCGTCTGCGTAACGATAACGAGCAGCTTGCCCAGGTGAATTACGTCGCTTACAAGTACAGCTTAAGCGTCGTTGATATATGCCGTTTGCTTGACGAGGACGGCATATTCGATTCGAACGGTGAGCTTCAGATTGACGAGCTTCAGCTTCGGGCCAACTCGCTTTACCGGCAAGATAAGAAGCGGGAAGGCGATCGTCAGCGTGTTATCGCGCGTTCGCAAGCAGCCTCAAGGTCGGATGAGGAGTCTGAAGAGCCTGACGAGGAAATCGCGGTTAATGAGGAATTTTATTTGCAGGTGCCGAGCCAGTTGCTCGGGCGCTGTGATATTCATCAATATAATATGCTTATGCGCAACGAGCCTCATACGCGGTTCTTGCAGCGCTTCTTCCCGGGAGCGGTTCCGGAATGGATCGATCGTGTGTTCGAGCGTATCGATCTCAACTACCGGCTTGCAGCCCCCGTTATTAATGTCCTCATTCATTATGTTATTGGCGCGAATGATGCTCAGCGCGTGACAAAGGCGTTTCTCGATGCAGTTGCATCCAATATGCTGATGCAGCAGATCGACAGCTTCGAGAAGGCGGTTCAATACGTTCGGGAGCAAGCGCAGGTTGAGCAGGATAAGGAACGCCGCAAGGTAGCGGCGAACAGCTACAGCGGCGGAACGAGAAGCGTCAGCGGCCGCGGAGGAAGCAGGGGCGGCGGCGGTACTTCCCGCAAGCCATCGATTCCGATCGTTCAAGATGGACAGCCGGGAGCTAAAGTATCGGCTGATGAACTGGAGGAGCTGCGCAAGCTAGCCCGCAAGATCGACGGCAAATCATAGAGACGAGGTGACGGAGGATGGAATCGCTAGGCGATTTGTTGAAAGCTTGGCCGACAGGCAGGTCGATAACGGAACAGGCGAAGGAGAAGATGGACGAGCTAATGGCCGATCCGCTCGTAGAGAAGCTTCTAGTGAGATATCCGGAGCTCGACGAACGGGCGATCCGTCTGAACCTGAACCGCGTATACCAATATGTAACGGAATATCGCAACTGCACCAATTGTCCAGGGCTGGATCGTTGTCCGAACGACTTCGAAGGCCATTATACGTTGCTTAGCTCGGAGACGGTGAACGATAGCGTGCAGTTGTATGACCGCAAGGTCGCCTGCAAGAAGTTCGTTGCCCGCGAAAGCGAGCAGAAGATTCGCAGCCGCATACGCAGCTTCTATGTGGACGACGCGGCGCTTCGCCGCGGCTACTCGTCCGACGAGATACTGACGAACGACCTGGAACGGGCGAAGGCAGTCGGGCAGTTGCTGCGATACATTGATCGTACGAAGGAGCATGGCCTGCAGCAGGAGGGGCTGTTCCTCTCGGGCCGATTCGGAACGGGCAAAACATTCCTTATGTGTTACATGCTTCAGGAGCTGGCGAAGCAAGGCCATTCGGGCGTTATCGTCTATATGCCTGACTTCGTCGAGGATTTGAAATCGCTTATGCATGAGCCTGGCAAGCTGAAGGAGACCGTCGAGATGATGAAGGAGACCGACCTTCTGATCTTCGACGATATTGGTGCGGAGAACTTGAATCCATGGGTGCGGGATCATGTGCTTGGAGCGATTCTTAACTACCGGATGGAGCGCAAGCCAACCTTCTACACGTCCAATTACGAGCTCGATGCGCTCGAGAAGCATTTCAGCTTCACCAGCAAAGACGGCGAGGAGCTCCATAAGGGGCAGCGGATCATGGACCGGATTAAGCCTTACGTCGAAGTAGTCATGGTTACTGGCGAGAATAAGCGCGGTCGCAAATAGAACAGGCAAAGCCTTGGTTGGCAGATATGACTATCTGCTGACCAAGGCTTTTTTATGTTGGGAGGCTGAGGCAAATCGCGCTTACGACCGAAATAGCACAAAAACCTTTCGCTATTTAAGCACACACACACCATATTCGATCAAATAGCGCAACCATTTTGCTCTATTCCACATCATCTGAGCACAAAGGTAGCTGCTCCAGCCACCAGCAGCGAGAATAGCGAAAGTTTGTTTCGCTATTTCGCTCAAACACACCATATTCGAGTAAATAGCGCAACATTATTACGCTATTTCACTCATACACGTCGTTTCACGTCTTAGCGCAACGATTTTGTGTTATCCCCTCAACGGAGACGTTGCCCCGCGTCGTCAACTATGGATGCCTTGCCTGCATGCCATCCAACCGCAAGTATCCCTTACTGTTAAGTCCTCTTATAAGCCGATCTTATGTACCGCATTATTTTTTTTGAAATAACCTATTGACAGTATTAGGGTTGCGCTGGTAGAATTCTCCCATAACCAACTAAACAGGTAGGAATTAATTGTTTTGCGACCGGACCACCGGAGTTGACACCTAATCGCTCATGACGCGTTGTCATGGCCTGTGAAGAACAATAAAAAGGGGTGCAATCATTTATGAAAAAGATTACTCATGTACGTTCGGTCCTTATTATTCTCGCATTATCGTTGGTACTCGCGGCTTGCGGCCAATCGGGCGGCAACAACAACACGAATACAACTTCAAATAAACCAGCAAATGCAGCAACGGACACGCCGGCAGCAACGAATGCCGCTACTGAAGAACCGAAGGCAGAGCCTAAGCCGCCGGTTGAACTGCTTAACGTATCGTATGACCCTACTCGCGAGCTTTATGTAGAATACAACGAAGCTTTCGCGAAACATTGGAAAGAAGAGACGGGCCAAGAAGTAACAATCAAGCAATCGCATGGCGGTTCCGGTAAACAAGGCCGCGCCGTTATCGACGGACTTGAAGCAGACGTAGTAACACTTGCACTTGGTTACGATATCGACGCTATTGTTGAACCGGGTCTGATCAATAAAGATTGGCAAACGAAGTTCGAGCACAACAGCGCTCCATACACGTCGACGATCGTATTCCTCGTTCGCAAAGGCAACCCGAAAGGCATCAAAGACTGGAACGACCTCATTAAAGACAAAGTGGAAGTCATTACGCCGAACCCGAAAACATCCGGCGGCGCACGTTGGAACTATCTTGCGGCATGGGGCTACGCGCTGAAACAAAACGGCGGCGACGAAGCGAAAGCGCAAGAGTTCGTAGCTGAATTGTTCAAGCACGTACCGGTTCTGGATTCCGGCGCACGCGGTTCAACAACAACTTTCGTAGAACGCGGTATTGGCGACGTATTGCTAGCTTGGGAGAACGAAGCGTTCCTGTCGATCAACGAGCTTGGCCCGGACAAATTCGAAATCGTATATCCGTCCCTAAGCATCTTGGCTGAACCTCCGGTAGCAGTAGTAGACAAAGTTGTAGACAAACGCGATACGCGCGAAGTGTCCGAAGCTTACTTGAAATACCTCTATTCCGATGAAGGTCAAGAAATCGCAGCGAAAAACTACTACCGTCCAATAAACCAAGAGATTCTTGCTAAATACAAAGATACGTTCAAAGACCTTGAATTGCTTACGATCGATAAAGACTTCGGCGGCTGGAAAGTGGCGCAAGAGAGACATTTCGCAGACGACGGCGTGTTCGACAAAATCTACACACCAGGTTCTTAATGCTTGATCCCTATACGACTGGAGCTGACTTCACATGAAAGGTTCCAAGCCCCGTAATGTCTTGCCGGGTTTTGGCTTATCGATGGGCTTTACCATCTTCTATCTAAGCGTTATCGTCCTGATCCCGCTTAGCGCCGTATTGTTCAAGACGTTCGAGCTGAGCTTGCCCGAGTTCTGGAAGACGGTAACGAGTGCGAGGGTTCTCGCCTCTTACCGTGTAAGCTTCCTGACCGCTTTCTTCGCCGGACTTGTCAATCTGGTGTTCGGCTTGCTTATTGCATGGGTGCTGGTACGGTATCGTTTTCCCGGCAAAAAGCTCATCGACAGCTTAGTCGACTTGCCGTTCGCACTGCCGACCGCGGTAGCGGGGATCGCCTTAACCGCGATCTATGCTCCCAATGGCTGGATCGGCTCCTACTTGGCGCCGCTCGGTATCAAGGTCGCGTACTCGCCAATCGGTATTACGATTGCGTTAATCTTCATCGGCCTCCCGTTCGTCGTACGGACGGTGCAGCCGGTACTGCAAGATCTAGAGAAAGAAACGGAAGAAGCCGCAGTTATGCTTGGAGCTTACCGTCTCCGCACGTTTTGGAAAGTCATCTTGCCCGAGCTTATGCCAGCGATGTTAACAGGGTTCGCGATGGCATTC
Organism: Paenibacillus sp. J22P218; assembly: GCF_056269195.1. NCBI lineage: Bacteria > Bacillati > Bacillota > Bacilli > Caryophanales > Paenibacillaceae > Paenibacillus > Paenibacillus sp. J22P218. The sequence continues at coordinate 99,686 of NZ_JBWDNL010000006.1, read as the reverse complement.
GCTAGGGGGATTGGCGAGTATGGTTCAGTCGTATTCATCTCCGGCAATATGCCGCTTAAGACGGAGATTACGCCGCTGCTCATTATGACGAAGCTCGAACAATACGATTACGCAGGCGCGACAGCGATTGCGTTGGTGATGTTGATCGTTTCGTTCCTTATGCTTCTCGTCATCAACTTGCTGCAATGGCGAATGAATCGGCGGACTGTTGCGAGATAAGCGAGTGATCGCTTCCTCGGCAACAGACGACCAACCACCAAAACGGATGAGGAGGAGTCAAGCATGGCTGGTGCCATTACCGTTCATTTAGACAAAGAAGCGTCCAAACGCCCGAAGCATGTTACGGAATCCGGGCCGGTTCGCTGGATATTGATTACGATCGCGCTGCTGTTTTTGGGTCTTATCGTTCTACTACCGCTCGTATCGATATTCGTAGAAGCACTCAAGAAAGGTTTTAGCGTTTATATCGACTCCATTACGGATCCGGACGCGATGTCGGCGCTTAAGCTGACACTTACAACGGCACTGATCGCCGTACCAATAAATACCGTATTCGGTATTGCGGCGGCCTGGGCGATTACGAAGTTCCGTTTTCGCGGCAAAAATATACTTATTACACTGATCGATCTGCCGTTTGCCGTATCGCCTGTCATATCTGGTTTAGTTTACGTGCTCTTGTTCGGAGCACAAGGCTTCCTTGGTCCTTGGCTGGGCGAGCACGACATTAAGATCATTTTCGCGCTGCCGGGCATCGTGCTCGCAACGGTTTTTGTAACGGTACCATTCGTAGCGCGGGAGCTTATTCCCCATATGCAAGCTCAAGGCGTGCAAGAGGAGGAAGCGGCATCGAGTCTTGGCGCGAAAGGTTGGCAAATCTTCTGGCGAGTCACCTTGCCGAACATTAAGTGGGGTTTGCTCTATGGCATCATTCTCTGTAATGCTCGCGCGATGGGCGAGTTCGGTGCCGTATCCGTCGTCTCCGGCCACATTCGCGGAGAGACGAACACGCTCCCGCTGCATATCGAAATTTTGTATAACGAATACCAGTTTTCGGCGTCATTCGCCGTAGCTTCTCTGCTCGTCATGCTCGCGGTCATCACGTTGATCGTGAAGAGCATCGTAGAGTGGAAGTCGTCGTCTTCTCATTAATCAACAAGGCGGCAGCAGCACATTATTTATAATTTAATTGGAGGGATTCATTATGGCGAAACCGTTGGAAGTAGATCAACAGTGGCTGGAGCGAATTGCGGAGCAGGTCGGCGGATTGCACTACGGGCATGTTACGATTACCGTTCATGACGGCCGAATCGTACAGATTGATCGATTGGAACGCACACGATACGATCAACCCTCTTCGAAGCAAAATCAATCCGAGCAGCAGTCGACCAAAAGCCGCGATAACAACGCAGCAGCTAGTGACGGCTTGCGAATTGTTCAATAGCCCAATTCAAGAAGAAGAGCTTCGATTCCTAAGGCTAGCTTAGCCATGGTATCGAAGCTCTTTGTTTGTATGTCGGCAATTACATATTAAAGGAGGATAAGCCAAGCGGCCTATCCTCCCTTAAATGTTTTACGAGATGATGAACTTAACGATAACAGCTACAGCGAATACTACGGTCATGAAACCGAGCATGCCGCCAAAGCCGAATACGACGTCCATCAAGTCGTGGCGCGGTTCTTCATTGAAGTGCTCGCGCGGATCTCTTACGTTTTCCATCGTAGACGTCCTCCTTGAAAGACCGGATGCTGCAGCGACAGCCGCAAGCGGTCGTCTCCTACAGTATCGGCTATTTCAACTTATATTAGTATACCGAAACAGTCGAACAATTGTAAAGCAACCAGTCGTGACAAATATGAGACAAAATCATGCCCGTTTATGCTAAAATGTGAACAGGATTGTATGGCTATCGGAGGTGCAAGCATGGATCAGCAGTTAATAGCAGCAAAAGAACTTATACGAAACAAGCTAGCCTTGCTTCCCGACGGTCCGGGCTGTTACCTGATGAAGAACGGCGACGACGTCATTATATATGTAGGCAAAGCGAAAGTATTGAAGAATCGCGTGCGCTCCTATTTCAACGGCAGCCACAACGGGAAGACGCAGCGTCTCGTCTCGGAAATACGCGATTTCGAATTTATCGTGACCGGCAGCAATATGGAGGCACTCATTCTGGAGTGCAATCTCATCAAGCAATATCATCCGCGCTATAACGTGTTGCTAAAGGATGACAAGACGTTTCCTTATATTAAAATAACGAGCGAGAAGCATCCGCGCCTAGAGGTGACGCGGCGTGTCGTGAAGGATAAGGCGAAGTACTTCGGCCCTTATCCGAACGCTTATGCGGCCCAGCAGACGCTTAAGCTGCTGGAGCGGATCTATCCGCTGCGGAAGTGCAAGACGCTGCCGGACAAAGTATGTCTATATTATCATCTCGGTCAATGTCTCGCTCCATGCGAGTACGAGGTCGAACAGCAGTCCTACGACACGATGGTTCAGGAAATTACCCGTTTCCTCGGCGGCGGCCAGGATGTCGTGAAGGCGGAGCTGCAGCGGAAGATGGAAGCGGCAGCCGAGGAGCTCGAATTCGAGCGGGCAAAGGAATTCCGCGATCAGATCGTGGCGATCGAGGCTGTTATGGAGAAGCAGAAAATTACGCTCTCCGATGCGCTTGACCGCGACGTATTCGGCTATGCCGTGGAGAAGGGCTGGATGTGCGTTCAAATTCTGTATATGCGCCATGGCAAAATGATCGAGCGTCACGCGTCGACATTCCCTTATTACGGCGAAGAGTATGATGACTTCATGACGTACGTCACGCAATATTATAGCGACAATCCAGCGCTGCCCAAGCAAATTTTCTTGCCGCTGCCTCCAGAGCTGGAGCAAGCTGAGGAGCAACCGTCTGCGGCCTCGTTGAAAGGTGACGCCGAATCCGAAGAAGCGGCTGCAGGCTCCCGTGCGGATGATGTGATGGCTTCGCTGCACAGCTGGCTTAAGGTGAAGGTGCTCATGCCGCAGCGCGGACGCAAGAGCGAAGTCGTATCTATGGCGATGGAGAATGCGAAGGTAATGCTTGAGGATAAGTTCAGATTGATCGCCCGTGATGAGGAACGCAGCGTGAAGGCGTCCGAGTCGCTAGCCGATTGGTTAGGATTAGCCGAGGTGCACCGCATCGAGGCGTTCGACAACTCGAACATTCAAGGGACGAATCCAGTATCGGCGATGGTCGTCTTCACGGACGGCAAGCCGGACAAGAAAGAGTACCGCAAATATAAGGTGAAGACCGTAACAGGACCCGACGATTACGAAACGATGCGCGAAGTCATTCGCAGACGCTATGAGCGCGTTCTTAAGGAGCAGCTGATGCCGCCTGATCTAATCGTCGTCGACGGCGGCAGAGGGCAAATATCGGCCGCTCTGGACGTGCTGGAGAACGAGCTTGGCTTATCTATTCCGGTCTGCGGCCTCGTGAAGGACGCGAAGCATAAGACGGCGCAGCTCATGACGGGCGATCCGCCGGAGGTTGTGCCTCTGCCGCGCGACAGTCAGGAGTTCTATCTCCTTCAGCGCATACAGGACGAGGTGCATCGATACGCGATCTCGTTCCACCGCGAGCAGCGCGCCAAGTCGATGGTCGAATCCAAGCTCGATTTGATCCCCGGCATTGGCGAGAAGCGGCGCAAGCTGCTGCTCAAGCATTTTGGCTCGATCCGCAAAATAAAAGAGGCCTCCGTCGAAGACTTCAGGCCTCTCTCTATCGGGGAAAAGCTGGCTGGTCAAATTATTGCTGCTCTAAATGAGGAGGAATCGTCGTAATCGGCGGTTTCTTCTCTTTTTTGTCATCCAAATACTTAATCCCATAAGCGATTAGAATCGGCAAAATAACGAAGAAGATGCCTGATGCGATATCGAACGCCGAGCCGACGGTAACAATAGTAAGCGCTACGCCGACGCTGTTGAATATCGCATGCGTGAACATCGCCGTAATTAAGCCGTATCTGACGAAGATGAAGCTGAAGATCAGCCCGATAATCATTAGCTCGATGAGCCTTGTCGACGACGGGTATAGCGGGTACATGACGTGGCCGAGCGCCCATGATGCGGTTGGAATAATGGCTGCCACGAACGTATTTTTGAACCATTTGCGGAACAGGCCGATGCCGAAGAATCGGAATACGGCTTCTTCGGATATAGCTGCCGCCCAAGCCAGCACGGGCATGAGCCATAGATAACTCATGTTGTATGGCGATTGCGTCACGTCGCTGGTCGACCATGTGCCGATCGTGAATTTCAAGCCGATGAAGATGGCCGCCTGCAGCGCGAACAGAATAGCAGCGAAGCAGTAGCCAAGCCCCATGCTGCGCCACACGTACGTTCCGTACCCAGGCTGGCCGAAACGCGGCCATAAGGAGCGTCCTTGCGCCTTCCACAAGCCGTCGCCCGCCACAAGCGAGATATAGATCGAGCCGGCCATCGGAATAGACAATAGGACGGTGAATATGGCGGTAATCAGAATCGTCTGACCGCCGAGCTCGTTTTCGCCAAGCGATGCTCTAACTCCGTCGAGTACGTTCATATTAATGATGACATACGTAACGAAGTAAATGATCGTGAGTACGATTCCTCGCTTGAAGGACGTATGTCCTCGGTAAAGGACGGCGTAGATGACTGCAAGGACGAACAGGATGAAGCTCATGAGGAAGTAGCCGAAGCCGGTCATGAATTGCGCCCACTTGTCTTGGGCTTTCACATAGTCCCTATACTCAGCCGGCGCAATGAAGGCTGGCTTGTATTTCGTCATGACGGGATTGCCATCAATCAAGCTTACGGCAATCGTCACTTGCAGCTTCGATTCGCCGATCGAATGGTCGCTTGGGCTAACTCCCCACTCGCCGTTCGGATAGGCCGCTCCGCTTGCAAGCTCCTCTGCACGGAACCCTTGCTTCTCGAGCAACGCGATGCTCAGCTTATCGATTTCCGGATTGTCGTCCTGAACAGGCTCGCCGCCATGCAGATTCCAGGCCACGATACGCTCAGTCTGCATATGGACGTAGACAAATCCTTTGCCGCCTGCCCCTTCAAAGTCCACCTCGACTTGGTACGTATCGGTTGGGAATTGTTTATCGTATTGATCGGCATACGCCTCTGACAGCTCATCGCGCGTTAGGTAGCCGTTCATAAGCTTGTCGGATTGATGGACGGCCTTGGCGGAGTCCACTTCTCGTCCTACGAGCTTCTCGGCGAACGACGCGGCTGCCTGCTCCGCTTGTGCTTTGCTAATGGCTCTGCCGCCTAGCTCATCTGAAGAGCTAGCCTTTATTAGCGGGACGATATCGACGAACATGTAAATGAGAAGACAAATAACGGCTGCCCATATGTAACGCTTCCATTCCTTGTGCTTAATTGAATCGATCATCAGTTCACCTCATGCGTATAGGAGTAGGATGAAGCATACTATACTACCATATCACAACGTTCCCTGAATTATCCATTGAAACTAGGTCTTTATTTTCATAATCCCGCGAAATAACGATGTTCATGAAGTGTAGGGCAAGGTGAAGCGCATAACTGCGTCTTTTTGGTCGAATATAGCCTCTAATGTGAGAAAAGGGAGCTTTATGCAGAGACGTATTTGGGCTTATAATCGTTATCGTCATACCAAATGAATAGCACAGCCGAATTTCCTTAGGAAAACGGGGGAACCAAATTGTTGCCGGGCATCCGGCGGCATGGGGTGAATTTCTACATTGCCGGAGCGCAGCTTCAGGCGATTGAATAGGGCTGCCTGTCCAGGCCCGAATCCGTCAGCTAACCTCGTAGGCGTATTGGAACAGGACTCATCTTCATGAGCACTTGAGCTTCCAGTGCTTTTTTTTGTGCGCTTATAACGATAACGCAGTAGATTTTCGAAGATTGAGGTGCACAATATAAGATGAAATTTGCATGGATTTGGGACGTGAAGAACTGGTCTCCGCCAAGGATACTCGTTAGCGGCTTCGCGCTCATTATATTCATTGGGGCATTTCTGCTCTCTTTGCCCTTCGCTTCGGCGACAGGGGAACGGCTGAACTTTATAGACGCTTTGTTCACGGCTACTTCAGCGACATGCGTTACCGGACTCGTCGTCGTCGATACCGGCACCTATTTCTCGACAGCCGGCCAGATCGTTCTGATGGTGCTGTTCCAGCTTGGCGGCCTCGGCTTCATGACGATGGCAACGCTAATCGCGCTCGTCTTGCGGCGGAAAATATCGCTGCGCGAGAGGCTGATTCTTCAAGAGGCGATGAATCAGACAAGCATGGAGGGCATCATTAGGCTAATTCGCCGCGTCATCTACTACTCGCTGTCTATTGAACTCGTCGGGATGCTGCTGTTCACGTTCCGGTTCTCGTTCGATATGCCGCTTGGCAAGGCAGTATTTTTCGGCGCATTCCATGCCGTATCGCTGTTTAATAACGCCGGCTTCGATATTTTCGGAGATTACCGCAGCTTAACGCTGTATGTGTCCGATCCAATCGTTAATATAGCCGCGATGATGTTGATCGTATTCGGAGGACTCGGCTTCGTCGTTATGTCCGATCTAATGGAATATCGGAAGAACCGCAAGCTGTCGCTGCATAGTAAAATCGTCCTCGCCATGACGGGCACTCTGATCGCTTTAGGCACGATTGTGTTGTTTGTTTTCGAATTCACGAACCCTCTCACGCTCGGCTCGCTCGATTGGGGAGGCAAGATATGGGCATCATTATTCCAATCCATTACGCCGCGTACGGCTGGCGCCAATACGCTCGATTATACAGCTCTAAGGCAGGCTACCGTCTTCTTTACAATCATCCTTATGTTCATCGGCGCATCGCCGGGCTCAACGGGGGGCGGCATTAAAACGACGACGTTCACGGTGCTCGTAGGCGCCGTAATCTCGATGATTCGCGGACGTGAGGATATCGTCTTCTTCCGCTATCGGCTTGCCAAGGACCGCATCAACAAAGCGCTGACGATTACGATTTTGTCATTAACGCTCGTCGTGGTCGTGACGATGATCCTTGCAACGATCGAAAATCAGCCGTTCATGAAAATATTGTTCGAAGCAACATCCGCGTTCGGCACCGTAGGACTATCCATTGGATTGACCCCGGAGCTTAGCGATATTAGCAAAATGATTATTGCATTCACGATGTTTGCCGGTCGGCTAGGTCCATTAACGCTCGCTTATGCGCTAGGGCCTGGAACAGATAAAGAATTGTACCGGTATCCGGAAGGTAAAATAACAATTGGATAGGGGATTTACAGGTGGCTATCAAACGCAGTCAGTTTGTCATTGTCGGCTTGGGGCGGTTCGGCTCAAGCCTTGGAAGGGAACTCATCGAGCTCGGTCATGAAGTGCTCGGCATCGATAAGGATGAAGAAACGGTGCAGGATATGAGCAGCGTGCTAACTTATGCCGTATCGGCGGATTGCACGGATGAGGAGACGCTTCGCTCGCTCGGCGTACGCAACTTCGACTGCGGTGTCGTTGCGATCGGCGATGACATTCAGGCGAGCATTCTAACTGCCATATTATTGAAGGATCTTGGCGTGAAGAAGGTTGTCGCGAAGGCGATGTCCGAGCTCCACGGCCGCGTGCTTGAGAAGATCGGCGTTGACAGGGTCGTCTATCCGGAGAGGGATATGGGCATTCGGGTTGCGCATCAGCTCGTATCGCCTAACCTGCTTGATTATATCGAGCTGTCCAAGGATTATACGATCGCAGAGCTTGCCGTCCCGAAATGCTTGAACGGAAAGTCGTTGAGCGACCTTAATCCCCGGGCAAGATTCGGGTGCAGCATCGTTGCGATCAACAAGCCTAACGGTATAATTATTGCTCCTTCGGCAACAGATGTTCTTACGGAACGAGACATTATGGTTATTATAGGGACGAACGATCAAATCGAGGAATTCGAGGCGACGGTTATCCGTTAAATAGAGCACCGATCTTATGGATTCGAAAGCGATATATTGGAAATGATGAAAACAGCGGCTAATGCTTTTCGCCGCTGTTTTTTGTCCATTATGTTAGGCTTGCTTGCTCGGGAAGCGGGCTGCAATTTCATTAATCCACAGTCGAACCGAAGGACTCAGCCCCGCGGGATCGGCATGAATAAGCGATGTCGTGCGTTTCGTATCCTCAAGCTCGCGGATCGGTACGACAACAAGCTCGTTGTCGTCGATTAATTGTTGGCGCATATACGATTGCGGAAGCAATGTGGCCGCGCGGCATGTATGCAGCAGGCGAAGGATAGCTTCGAAGGAATCGATCTCCATTCGAACGTCAGGCTGCAATTGATACTTATCGAACAGCTCGTCGGTCAATACGCGGTACCAGGTTCCGCGGGAGAATAAAATCATCGGCATGCCGTCCAGATCCATAATGCCCAGCGAACCTTTGTCGGTTACGACCTGATTGCGCGGCAGAATGAGCAGCAGATGATCATCGAAGAGAGGCAGGCAGCGCAGCGTCGAATCCTCAATACTGGAGGCGACGATGCCGATATCGGCCTTATGCTCGCGGACTAGCGAGACGATTTCATGCGTTTTCCCGGTTACGGCTTTGATATCCACCTCGGGATGTGCGCTCGTCAACATTTGGATCAGATCCGGCAGTGTCGTCTGCAGCGTCGTGAGGCTTGCGCCGATCGTTAGCGAAGAACGGCCGGTCGCGGTGAATTCGGATACCGTTTGCAAATAGTTGCGATGAAGCTGTCTAAGCTCAATCGCATACTCGTACGTAAGCTGGCCTATTCTTGTCAGCTCCAGCCGTTTGCCAATACGGCGGAACAGCGGCGACCCGATGTCTTGCTCCAGCTTGGCGATCTTGCGGGATAGGGCAGGCTGCGACAGATTGAGCAGGGCAGATGCTTTGTTCATACTCGACTGCTCGACGATTACAGAGAATACATGGAGCTCATCATACACGACAAAATCCCCTTATGTCATTTTGTTATAAGAAATTATAAAAAATAAGCAATTCCATTATAAGCTGAAAAGGAGTAGGATGGAAAGTGTGGCTAGATTGTGTCGAGTTTTGTTGACGGAGGTACATGCTGGGGTTACAATGGTGAATGGTTTGTATGAGCGGAAACGGCTTCAACCGTCCACTAGCGGTGAAAGTACGTTTTGCACTAAATTCTAAGTACATATAAGTGGCGTAACTTAGAGGCTTAGAATTTACAGATGGAAAAGTATGCAACTACAGTCTTGAAAGGAGAAGGAAGAACATGAAAGGAAACTCGTATTTCTCGCGCAAGCTTCATTCGCTTCTAGGCATCATTCCGCTAGGCGGCTTTATCGTCGTCCACGGTTTGGCGAACTATCAAGCGTTCGAGCGCGGGCCAGAGGGCTTCGGCAAGGCCGTGCACTTTATCAATAGCATGCCTGTGGTAACGCTGCTTGAGATTTTCGGCATTTACCTCCCGCTATTGTTCCACGGTATCTACGGCCTATATGTGGCTTACCAATCGAATTCGAATACGGGGCGCTTCCAATACGGAAGGAACTGGGCGTTCACAGCGCAGCGCGTAACGGGGGTAATTACATTTATTTTCGTCTTCTGGCATGTGTACCAGACGCGAATTCAAGTGTACCTCGGCAACATTACGCATGAAGAACTCGGCTCGACCATGAACTTGATTGCGAACAATCCTGCTTACTTCGTCTTCTACGTGATCGGCGTACTGGCAGCGGTATTCCACTTCAGTAACGGCCTGTGGGCGTTTCTGATTAGCTGGGGCATTACGATCGGCCCGAAAGCGCAACGCATCTCGTCCTACATTTGTATGGGTGTTTTCGTAATTGTCGCTGCTCTGTTCATTCTTTCGCTTGTTGCGTTCAGAGGCGATGAATTCCAAGAAGCTGCAAGTGCCGCATTGGCGCTTACGAATATCGGTTAGTCTGATTAATAGGTAAGTCTTAAGGACAAGGAGTGAAACGTTGTGGCAAAAAATAAAATAATCATCGTCGGCGGCGGTCTTGCTGGCTTGATGGCTACCATCAAAGCAGCAGAAGCAGGCGTACACGTTGATCTGTTCTCTCTTGTACCGGTCAAACGTTCCCATTCCGTATGTGCGCAAGGCGGCATTAACGGAGCGGTGAATACGAAAGGGGAAGGCGATTCCCCGTGGGAGCACTTTGACGATACAGTATACGGCGGCGACTTTCTAGCGAATCAACCGCCAGTTAAAGCGATGTGCGACGCAGCGCCGGGTATTATCCACTTGATGGACCGGATGGGCGTTATGTTCAGCCGTACGTCCGAGGGCTTGCTCGACTTCCGTCGTTTCGGCGGTACGAAGCATTCACGTACAGCATTCGCAGGTGCAACGACTGGCCAACAATTGCTGTATGCACTCGATGAGCAAGTACGCCGCTGGGAAGCAGCCGGCCTCGTTACAAAATACGAGCATTATGAATTCCTTGGCGCTGTTATTGACGACGACGGCGTATGCCGCGGCGTGTCTGCTCAAGACCTTCGCTCCATGGAAATTCGCTCGGTGCGTGCGGATGCGGTTATTCTGGCATCTGGCGGTCCTGGCATTATTTTCGGCAAAACGACGAACTCGGTTATTAATACAGGTACGGCAGCAAGCGCCGTGTATCAACAAGGCGTTAACTACGCGAACGGCGAGTTCATCCAGATCCACCCAACGGCAATTCCGGGCGACGACAAGCTTCGCTTGATGTCGGAATCGGCGCGCGGCGAGGGCGGACGCATCTGGACTTACAAAGACGGCAAGCCTTGGTACTTCCTTGAGGAGAAATACCCGGCATACGGAAACCTCGTTCCCCGCGATATCGCGACACGCGAGATTTTCAGCGTCTGCGTAGACCAAAAGCTCGGCATCAACCAAGAAAACATGGTTTATCTTGACTTGTCCCACAAAGATCCGAAGGAGCTTGACGTTAAGCTCGGCGGCATCATCGAGATCTATGAGAAGTTCATGGGTGACGATCCTCGGAAAATCCCAATGAAGATCTTCCCTGCGGTTCACTACTCGATGGGCGGTATGTGGGTAGACTACAACCAAATGACTAACATTCCAGGTCTGTTCGCTGCTGGCGAATGCGACTATCAATACCACGGTGCGAACCGTCTCGGCGCTAACTCGCTGCTCTCCGCTATTTACGGCGGTATGCTGGCTGGTCCGAAAGCGGTGGAGTACATCAAAGGCCTTAAGAAATCGGCTGAAGATATCTCTTCGTCCGTATTCGATCGCGAGGCGAAACGCCAAACCGATAAGTACGACAGCATTCTAAAAATGAACGGCAACGAAAATGCGTACGTTATTCACAAAGAGCTTGGCGAGTGGATGACAAACAACATGACGGTCGTTCGTTTCAACGACAAGCTGGAAGCTACGATCGGCAAGATCAAAGAACTGAAACAACGCTATTCGAACATTAACATCAACGATACAGCTTCTTGGAACAACGCGGGCGTTGCTTTCACTCGTCAACTGTGGAATATGCTTGAGCTGTCCGAAGCGATGACGCTTGGCGCATTAATGCGTAACGAAAGCCGCGGCGCTCACTATAAGCCTGATTTCCCTGAACGCGATGACGATACGTTCATGAAGTCGACGATTGCGAAGTGGACGAAGGAAGGCCCGCAAATCTCTTATGAGGACATTGACGTAAGCTTGATCAAACCTCGTAAACGCGACTACTCCAGCGATAAGAAGAAAGGAGAATAACTAACGATGGCTCAAACAACTGTTGCAACAAAAACGGTTAAGTTTATCATCACTAGGCAGGATACTCCCGACTCGACGCCTTACACGGAAGAGTTCGAAATTCCATACCGCGCTAACATGAACGTCATTAGCGGTCTGATGGAAATTCAACGTAATCCGACCAAAGCGGACGGCGCCAAAACAGCTCCGGTATGCTGGGAATCGAACTGTCTGGAAGAAGTATGCGGCGCATGTTCGATGGTTATCAACGGCAAGCCGCGTCAAGCGTGCAGCGCCCTGATCGATAAGCTCGAGCAGCCGGTTCGCCTTGAGCCGATGCGCACGTTCCCAGTCGTTCGCGACCTTGTTATCAACCGCGAGCGTATGTTCAATGCGCTCAAGCGCGTGAAAGCTTGGATTCCAATCGACGGTACGTACGATCTTGGTCCTGGACCGCGTATGGCTGAGACGAAGCGTCAATGGGCGTACGAGCTGTCCAAATGTATGACTTGCGGCGTCTGCCTCGAGTCTTGCCCGAACGTTAACGATCGCAACAGCTTCATCGGTCCTGCCGCAATCTCGCAGGTTCGCTTGTTCAACGCTCACCCGACAGGGGAGATGAACAAGGAAGAGCGTCTCGACGCGCTTATGACGGATGGCGGTATCGAAGGCTGCGGCAACTCGCAGAACTGCGTACGCTCGTGTCCGAAGGGCATTCCGCTCACGACGTCGATCGCTGCGATCAACAAGGATACAACGAAGCACCTGTTCAAAAAATGGCTGGGGATGTAATCACCCGGTCTGCCATTATCTTTATTCACAAGCCCTCGGCGATGCCGGGGGTTTGTTTACCACATCAGAATGTTTAAGTACTTTACAGCGATAAAGCGTAAAGGAGATCATTCAGATTGGCGATAAAAACTTCCTTGCTTCCGAAGCGAGTTTGCTGTGCAAACTTGTAGGTCGCTCATCATCGAAGTACTCCGATAGGAGTTTTTCTCATTAGCAGTGCACTCGCAATCTGTTCCTTCACTTGCAGATGTATGATATTGATAATTATTATCAATGATAAAGGATAAAGGCCCGTTTTGTCAATTGCCTCCTAGCAACGGAGGTGAGCAGGCTAACCTCATAAATCTAAATGACTCAAACACGCACCACATCTGAACTAATTTAACTGTACTCCGCCCGCACACCGCACACCGCACACCGCACACCGCACACCAAAACTACTTGCAACCCCCCGTCTCTCAGAGCTTTTCAAAACTACTCACGGTTAATAGCTCCGTTTTCTCCCGTTATTTCAGGATATATTAGCTATTTATCGCGATTAACGGGAACATCTCCTGTTAATATTAACCTTTTTAGAGTGCTTGTCAGTTCGCGGCCAAATTTACAGGAGAAGTTCCAGTTATTTGTTTGGGATACTCGAAAGTTAAATAAATAACAGGAGAAACTCCAGTTAAATTATAGTAAGTCGCTAACGGCGTCTTTCGTCAGTGAATAACGAACGATTCTTTCTTGCTTGGCACCATAGGTAGGTTGCAACCAACCTTTTTCAGTTAACCTTTGTAACATTAGAATAGCGGTTTTATGATCAATCTCGAAATGTTTTTCAACGTCTTTGGGTCTGATAGAGCGTGCGTTCTGTAAGGCGAGAAGTACGAGCTCTTTCTCCGAAAGCATGACTCGGCTTGCGTTGCTACTTCGCGTTTGGAATCTGCTCAAGCACATTCTAAGCATGGATATACATAGTTCAGGCCGCTGCTCAACGTCGTCATAGGCGAAGGAGAGCACATGATAACCCATAGCAAACAGGAACATCTCACGATTGAGCTCGTTGCAGTATTTGTGCCTATCCATGTCTCTCACATGTGTCGCATACCCCTTAATTTCGACTAGAAGTTTTACATGACCGGGAAGCCAGGCAAAGTCGGCAAAGTAGGAACGGCCGCGCCAATCAGGCACTTCATATTCGGGATGCAGTTGATCGAAGCTGCCTTGGAGCGGCCACCAGACGTTGCGAAGGAACATCATTTCGGCATGTTGATGACCTCGCTCGAGACGGCCTTTCCGTTCGCCTTTCCGTTTATCTAGATGTTGTTGAATATAATTACTGTGCGCTGCTTCATAACTAATACTCATTGAACATCATCCTTTCCATAAAAAAACGCCCCGCATCAGCCGCACTTCGGCTTATTACGGGACGTTCTTCGTCTCTTGCTTATGATTATAGAGGATATGCCGAATGAAGCATAGTCCAGCAACAAAAAAACCGCCTTCGCGGTTTTTTTGTTACATCCATTCTTCTCCCCATTTTTGAATCGATTCAATAACAGGTTGAAGTTCACGACCTTTATTCGTCAAATCATACTCGATACGAACGGGCATCTCCGGATACACGTTCCGGTTAATGATGTTCTGTGTCTCAAGCTCCTTCATTCGGTCCGTTAGCATCTTGTCGCTCATCTCGGGAATTTGCTCTTTTATTTCTTTGAACCGTTTAGGCCCGCCAAGCAAAACCCGAATAATTCTGCCAGTCCATTTTTTACCTAATATGTCGGCCGCGGCTTCATACTTTGGGCACATTGTCGAATAATCCAACCGTATCACCCCGCTTTTTGTATTTCTATTGTAGCATATGTACGAACAAAAAGTAAGTGCAATTCAAGGTTACACACAAAAAAACTTTACATAGGTTATATGCTTGACAAAAGTAAGTAACAATAATATTATAAGTGTCATAGCATAACACATGCGAAACAAACAAAACAGGATGAAAGGTGAGATTGAAATGTTGGATACGGGGTTATTAATTATTAGGGTTATTATTGGTTTGTTGATGGTAGGCCATGGCGCACAGAAGCTGTTTGGGATGTTCGGAGGTTATGGAATTAAAGGGACGGCAGGTTGGCTTGAATCGATTGGCATGAAACCAGGCGTATTGATGGCAGTAGGCGCAGGGGCGGCGGAATTAATTGGCGGGTTGTTGTTTGCAACAGGACTTGTTACGTGGCTGGGAGCGGTGCTCCTTATCGGAACGATGCTGGTTGCTATCATTAAAGTACATGCTGCTAACGGACTGTGGTCGACCAGCAACGGATACGAGTACAACTTGGTTCTGATCGCGGTGTTGCTCGGCGTTGCGCTAACAGGGGCTGGGGACTACTCGATCGACGCTTTGATACAATAATAAGATAGCAAGGAAGGAAGGGATTGATATGTTGCACATTCATCGTGCGGAAGATAGACATCAGTCGGATCACGGGTGGCTGCGTACCAGCTTTAGCTTCTCATTCGCAGATTATTATGATCCGAACAATATGCAGTTCGGCCCGATGCGTGTTTTAAATGACGACTGGATCGCTCCTTCCAAAGGGTTCGGGATGCATCCCCATCAAGAGATGGAGATCGTAACGATTGTGTTGAAAGGACATTTGGAGCATAAAGACAGCATCGGCAACACGGCACAGACGACATGGGGCGGCATACAGCGCATGTCAGCGGGTACAGGCTTGTTTCATTCGGAATATAATCGTTCGGAGGATGAATCGCTTGAATTGTTGCAAATGTGGTTTTTGCCGAAAATATCCGGTCTGAAGCCTACTTATGAAACAACGTCGTTCGATACGGAGGTGCTGAAGGAGAGACTGACTCTAGTCGTGAGCGGGGATGAGTCGAAGCAGCAGTTAGGCAGTATTGCCCGGATTCATCAGGACATGTCCATCTACCTCGCTGAGCCGCGGGAAGGTAGCAGTCATACCTATTCGCTTGAACAAGGGAGAAAAGGATTGCTGTTCGTATTAGAAGGTTCCATACAACTGAATGGGGATATCGTGCTCGGAAGAAGAGATTCAGCGAGGATCACGGATGAGCAGGAGCTTGTCCTGACTGCATCCGAGAACAGCAGAATCATGTTGATTGATCTGCCTTAACCTTATGTTATAAACGAATAACGATTAAACCGAGCAACGTTAATACGAAGGCTGTCCATTGCATAATGGATAGCCTTTCTTTGTATACGAGAATAGCGCCTGCTGCAACAACAAGGCTATTGGTTGCAAAGATGGGAGCTGCCAGATTAGCTTGCCCCGTCGATAATGCGACTGCATAAAGCTGAAGGCCGCCATAAGAGAAGAGGCCTGCGATTAAACCGAACCATAAACCCGTGCGAACAGATTCGCGTGAAATGCTCTTGCCAACCGGTCGAATGAACCATAGCATCGACAAGATATAAGCAATGAACAGAATGGGAGCGCTTGGCAATCCGAGCTCCTCGGTCACCTTCAGACCGCCGTTGCGCAAAGCGAACATGACGATTGCGATGCCAACGAGCCAAAACCAACGCTTTTCCGATATCGTTAACGGTTCTTTGCGCTTATGGGCGATGAAGAAGACTGCGAGCAGCAGCAGCGTTATACCGATGGCTTCGGTTGATGATAGAGGTTCGCTGTACCACCAAGTTCCAAGCGCAACGACCAAAATAATGTTCATATTCGTTAATGGCGATGTAAGGCTGGCAGGTCCGAACTCGAGCGCTTTCATAAATAGAGAGTTGCCAAGTGCTGATCCGATGCCGATTATGATACCGGCGATCCATACTTTAGGGCTGCCAAGCATCGCGATATTGCCTTCGATCGCTGAATGGATGCCGAAGCCGAGGGAGCCTGCTGCATACAAGCCGAGCAACAGCATGCCAGTTGAACCGCCGCGCATTTGGGATACTTTCATCCACCAGCCGGCTAGTCCAAACAATATGGCGCTGCTGATGGCCGTGATGAGCCACATGATGTTCCAACTCCCCTAAATTTGTTACACAATTGAAATGCTTCTGTTATGAACGTATTACATTAAGGGGCTATTATAATAAACAAGACCCCCTTTTTTAATATATCTCTTGGGACCTGCGACGTGCAGGTCCACTTTTTTTTGCCCAAAATCCTATAGAGGTACGATAACCTGCTCGCGCTTCCGATAGAACACCCAATGCTTGAAGCCGATTTCCTTCAGCCTGGCACGCACGAGCTCAAGTTCGTCTCCTACCCGGCTGGGGATGTGGGCATCCGATCCGAATGTGACATTAACGCCGAAGTGGAGCGCCCTCTCTAATATCGCATCCGAAGGATACCAGCCGCCAACATCTTTGGTGCTGCCGGACGTATTGATTTCAATGGATACGCCGCATTCTCCGATCGTTCGGAGCGTATCATCGATCGCAGCCGCCGCCGGAATATCCGAGAAGGACGGGTAATAACCCTTCATCGCATCGATATGGCCCAATATATCGAACATGCCGCTAAGCGCAGATTGCTTAATAAGATCGTAATAGGCTTCCTTTGACTCCACATGCTGCCGTTCGTCCAGCCCCTTCCACCGATTGCGGTTGAAAATGCTGACACCTCCGACCTGATGCACCGACCCGATCAAATAATCGAACGGTACATTAGCGAATGCTTGCCGATAGACGTCCGCATGTTCGGGATAGAAATCGGATTCCATCCCGAGCAGCACCTCGATTTTACCTTCATATTTGCGCTTCAAGCGAAGCACTTCTTCTATGTAGTTGGCAAAATCGCTTCGAGCCATTGCGATTCCCGGCGATGGTTGATCCTGCTCGTGATAAAAGTAAGGAGAGTGATCGGAAATTCCGATCGCCTGAAGCCCGGCTTCCATGCCGGCAATAATGTAGTCTTCGATCGTGCCATTCGCATGGCCGCATCTAACATGATGCGTGTGAAGGTCAAATTTCATCTAGTATCGCTCCTAACTGGCGAGATAAATAAAACTATACATACGAGTGCAAATCGTTCGAATGTTATTCGGAGCTGATGAAATGGTGCTCCGGCATCCCTTTTAAGTCGCTAATGAACTGGCGCATCGCCGTATTCAAGTAACGGCCTGATTTGTAGACGACGCCTACGGGGTGGCTCGTTTCGAGCTCAGTAACCTTTATCATCTTTAGTGTGCCCAGTCGTAGCTCATTGGCGATGGAAAGCTTTGACACGACGGCCGCCCCAAGATTGATCTCGACCATTCTTTTGATTTCCTCGCTGCTCGATACTTCCATGACGATATTCGGCTGAATGTTGTATTTGCGGAAAATTTGATCCACGAATCGGCGTCCAAGCGTATCCGGCGCGAGCATAATCATCGGTATGTCCTTTAATTTATCGACAGTTGTATGCGTGAGACTGCTCATGGGATGCGAGGGCGGCACAACAAGCTCGAACGTATCGTAATAAAGAACGGAGGAATGGATGTTCGGATTTTTCTCGAATAAGTAGGAAATGCCGATATCGACCGAGCCGTTCTCGACACTGGCCATGACTTGCGTTGAGGACATCGTATGAATAGTAGTCTTAATTAATGGGAACTGGTTTTGGAAATAAGATAATACCCGCGGCAATATTTGAATCGCGATAGATGATGTTGTTCCGAGCACGATATGACCTTGCGGGGTTGCATGCAGATCGGAAAGCTTCTGTTTCAATTCCTCTACAATCGACAAAATTTGCTCGGCATGCTCCAAAAAAACTTGACCGTGGTCAGTCAAGGTAACGGGCTGGTTACGATCGATTAGAACGGTTTTGAATTCATCCTCAAGGGTCTTGATCTGTGCGGATACGGCAGGCTGCGTGAGGTTGAGTAGCTCGCCCGCTTTGCGGAAGCTCATCGTCTTGGAGATGGTGAGGAGCGTTTCAAGCTGGCTAATGTTCACGATAATCCTCCTTAGTCGTTACAGGCTGTTCAATAACGACCTTTCTATTATAAATGAAATATCGTTCAACGGCAAAAAAAGACCGCGTCTTCTACAGGTTGGGGAGCCTGAGTAGCGCGGTCTGAGCAGTAAGCCGTACGGCTTAGTTCAGAGCCATTCTTTTTTGCGGAAAATGTAGAACATGCAAATGCCGAGCAAAAGCATGACACCTAGCAGCACATAGGAACCGAAGCGCAAATGCAGACCAGGAATGAAGTCGAAGTTCATCCCGTAAATGCCGGTGATGAAGGTCAATGGCATGAATATGGTTGTAATCGCCGTAAACACGCGCATAATTTCATTGGCCCGGTTGGCTACGCTGGACTGGTAAGCTTCTCGTAAGTTGCCCATCAAATCGCGGTACGTGTCGAAAGACTCCGCGATCTTCAGCGCATTCTCATAAATATCGCTAAAGTACTTTTGGAGCTGGTCGTCGATCAGCTTCAGGTCTTTCTTGTTAAGCGTCGCAATGACATCGCGCTGAGGACCGAGTACTTTGCGAAGCCAGAGAATCTCGCCGCGCAGACCGATAATTTCATTCAGATGCGATTTCTTCGTATGCATCAGAATGTTCTCTTCAAGCAACTCGATCCGATCGTCGATCCGATCGCCGACGAGGAAATAGTTGTCGACGACAATATCGACGAGATGATAGAGGAAATAGTCCGGGCTGCTGACTTCCTGTTCCCATAGGACGGGCTTCAGCGAACGCAGTTCGTTAATTTTTTGCTTCGTAACGGTAATAATAAAGTGGCGGCCGAGAAAAATGTTCAGCGCGCGCAGAAAAATTTCTTCATCGTCGAAACGGATGCTGTTAATAACGATAAAATAATGGCTTTCATAAATTTCGATCTTCGGACGCTGCTCTTCTTCGCTGAGGCAATCCTCTACAGCCAGATCATGCATGTTGAATAAAGGCTGCAGGACAGCCAAATCCTCAACATCGGCGTCAATCCAATAAAAACCCTCTTTGGGCGGTAAAAGTGTTTGATTAATGTCTTCAATAGGTGCAAATACACCATTGTTCACGAGACGTATTTTCATATGCAGTCACTCCTTCAATAAAGGTAGAGGAACTGCCGGCTCAATAGGCGGATGCGCAGGGTTAAACCCGATGTCCGCGAGCCGTGCGATGATTAGATATCATCGCGAATGAGCAAGCGTCATCGCTATCAACAGGCCTGCGGGTCGCAGAGAACCGGCAGCAACCGTATTCGGTCGATTTCGGGCTTCGGGTCGCCGTCCATGTTCGTATTCACTCCTTCTTTTAGTGGAATTACAGGACATAATTCTTGTCTAGTATACTCCTGCTTTCGCTTTACATACAAGCATAATTACAACGTTCTGCGCCTATAATGTGTTTATACGAGAACGTAAATCTTGACGCCGTCCGCGTAATGCATTAAAGTGAAAATAATTAGTAAATCGCGACAATCGAATAGACAACTTTCTTATCAAGAGCAGGCGGAGGGACTAGCCCGATGAAGCCCGGCAACCGGCGTAAGCACGGTGCTAATTCTTGCGGAAACAGTAATGTTTCTGAGAGATGAGAGAGGCGGACGGCTTCTTTACCGAGCCATAAGGCCTTTTCTCACAGCAGAAAGGGTCTTTTTGCATTTTCCGGTTGAAGTAAGCAACCTACAGAGGAGTTGAGCGACATGCCAATCAAAGTTCCAGATCATTTGCCGGCAAAAGAAGTACTAAGCAACGAGAATATTTTCGTGATGGACGAGAGCATCGCTTATCATCAAGACATCCGTCCGCTTCGCATTGCCATATTGAACCTCATGCCTACGAAGGAAACGACGGAGACGCAATTGCTTCGCCTCATCGGCAACACGCCGCTTCAGGTGGAAGTGGTGCTGCTGCATCCGAAGACGCATACGTCTAAGAATACATCCTCCGAGCATCTGGAATCGTTTTATAAGACGTTCCACGAAATCGCGCATGAGTATTACGATGGGCTTATCATAACGGGAGCTCCGGTTGAGCATATGCCGTTCGAGGACGTCAATTATTGGGAAGAGCTTAAGGAAATCATGGACTGGAGCACGAAGCGCGTCACTTCGACCTTCCATATCTGTTGGGCTGCTCAAGCAGGACTCTACCATCATTACGGCGTGCCGAAATACAATCTGGATAATAAAATGTTCGGGGTCTTCCCGCATTCGATTGAGACCGATAAGCGCAACGTTAATCTTCTCCGCGGCTTCGACGAGCTGTTCTACGTACCGCAATCGCGCCATACGGAAGTTCGCCGCGAAGACATAGATGCGATCGAGCGGCTTGATATTTTATCGGAATCGGCTGATTCCGGTGTCTATCTCGTCGCCTCCCGCGATGGCAAACAGATTTTCGTAACTGGCCACTCGGAATACGATCCGGCTTCACTGAAGTACGAGTACGACAGGGATAAGTCCAGAGGACTAGAAATTGACGTTCCGGTCAATTATTTCCCGGGAGATAATCCAAGCAATGTACCCTTGTCGACATGGAGAGCGCATGCGAACCTGTTATTCTCCAATTGGCTCAATTATTACGTTTATCAACAAACACCGTACGATTTGGGTGCCGGTATTTAATAATAATAGGGGAGTGCGTATCAAGCATGAAAATCGAAAGTCATTTGGCACAAATCGGCTCAATCAAAGAGCCTGTAACGGGAGCAGTAAGCTTCCCTGTCTATCAATCAACAGCGTTCCGCCATCCGAAGCTCGGACAAAGCACGGGATTTGACTACACCCGTACGAAGAACCCGACAAGGGCGGTATTGGAAGAAGCAGCAGCGCAGCTCGAATCCGGAGATGCTGGCTTTGCCTGTAGCTCGGGCATGGCTGCTTTGCAGACGATATTCGCTTTGTTCAGCCAAGGCGATCACCTAATCGTCTCCCTTGATCTATATGGCGGTACATACCGGTTGCTTGAACGGATCATGAGCCGGTTCGGCGTTACAGCTTCTTATGTTGACACAAATGATATCGACGGTATGTCGGCGTTGTGGCAACCGAATACGAAGGCGGTTATTATCGAGACGCCGACGAATCCGCTGATGATGATTACGGATCTTGAACGCGTATGCTCGTGGGCGAAGTCCAAAGGCTTGATTACGATTGTCGACAATACGTTATTAACGCCGTACTTCCAGCGTCCGATTGAATTAGGCGCGGATATCGTCATTCATAGCGCGACCAAATATTTGGGCGGTCACAATGACGTGCTTGCCGGTCTGATCGTGACGAAAGGCAAGGAGCTTTCCGAACAAATCGCGTTCCTGCACAATTCGATCGGGGCGGTTCTTGGGCCGCAGGATTCATGGCTGCTTATGCGCGGCATGAAGACGCTAGCGCTTCGTATGGATCGCCATCAGCATAACGCAACTGTAATAGCGAATTACCTGCTAGAGCATGAAGCGGTATCTGATGTGTACTACCCGGCGCTTAAGCATCATCCCGGCCACGATGTTCAAAGCCGCCAATCGTCTGGCAACACGGGTATCTTCTCCTTCCGCGTGAAGGATGCACGTTATATTGAGCCGATTCTGCGCCATATTAAGCTGATTGCATTCGCTGAGAGCCTCGGCGGTGTCGAATCGCTAATGACGTACCCGGCTGTTCAGACACATGCCGATATTCCGCTTGAGATTCGCCAAGCGATTGGCGTTGACGACCGCCTCCTTCGTTTCTCGGTAGGCATTGAGCATTCGGACGACTTAATTGCTGATCTTGAGCAAGCCTTTGCTGCAGCAAAAATCGAGATCGAGGAGGGGCAGTAACAGCATGAGCGAACAGAATAACAAAAATCGCAAGTTTGCGACGAAGCTGCTACACTTCGGCGCTGAGATCGATGAACAGACGGGCGCATCAAGCGTTCCGATCTTCCAAGCATCAACTTTCCATCATCATGATATATTCAATCCGCCGCAATATGATTACAGCAGATCGGGTAATCCAACCCGTCAAGCGCTAGAGGATTATATAGCATTGCTTGAGGGCGGCACGCATGGTTTCGCATTCGCATCGGGCATGGCGGCGATTTCGACGACATTTCTGCTATTGTCTGCAGGCGAGCATGTCATCGTAACCGAGGATGTATACGGCGGCACTTACCGACTGTTGACGACGATACTAAGCCGTCTCGGAATCGAGTCGACCTTCGTCGACATGACGGACTTCGAAGCGGTGAAGTCGGCATTGAAGCCGAATACGAAAGCGGTATTCATGGAGACGCCGTCCAATCCAACACTTAAGATTACGAATATCGCCGAGACGACGGCTTGGGCGAAGGAGCATGGCTTGCTGACGATGCTCGACAATACGTTCATGACGCCGTATCACCAGCGTCCAATCGAACAGGGCGTCGACATCGTGCTGCATAGCGCGACGAAGTTCTTGAGCGGGCATAGCGACGTGTTGGCAGGCCTTGCGGTTACAGCCGACGAAGGCCTCGGCCGCCGCTTGAAGACGTTGCAGAACGGTATGGGAACCGTACTTAGCGCACAGGAGTCTTGGCTGCTTATGCGCGGTATGAAGACGCTGCAAGCACGTATGGAACATAGCGAACGCAGCACGCGTAAGCTGGCTGAATGGCTTTCGAATCATCCGCTTGTCGAATCCGTGTATTATCCAGGCCTAGCTGACCATCCGGGTCGTGAAATTCACGAAAGCCAATCGCTTGGCTACGGAGCGGTCGTGTCATTCGACGTAGGCAGCGGCGACAAAGCGAAGAAAGTGCTTAACGCCGTGCAGATTCCGCTCGTTGCGGTAAGTCTCGGCGCCGTGGAAAGCATCCTCTCCTATCCGGCGATGATGTCCCATGCGGCGATGCCTCGCGAAGTGCGACTGGAGCGCGGCATTACGGACGGCCTCGTGCGCTATTCGGTAGGCCTCGAAGATATCGATGATCTGATTGCAGACCTCGACGCGGCACTTCGCGCTTAATTGTGGTTTGGTTTCTTACAATGGACACGGAATTTCCTTCTGAAGGGGGATCTTCCGTGTTTTGTTGTTATGTCTACTGTGTTCGTAACGAACCGAGATAAGTCAGATTGAGGTGCTTGTGCACCATTCTTCTCAATATTGACATTTTGATATGTTCGTGATGGGTTACTTTAGCGACGCGTTTATGATAGGATTATTCATTGAAAGACTAATTAGATCGGAATGAAGGAGGTCTACGGAATGAGTACGTTGGACCGTATATTGGATAAATCGCTTCGCGGCGAACGCATTACGCTGGAAGAGGGAATGGAACTGCTTGCATCGGATCAGATCGAGAAGATGGGGCATGTAGCCAATCAAATTATGTTGAGGAAGCATCCTGAGCCGATAACGACATTCGTCGTAGGCCGCAACGTCAATTACACGAATGTGTGCGACGTATATTGCCGCTTCTGCGCGTTCTATCGCGCGCCGGGTTCCAAGGAAGGTTATGTGCTGGACGATGAGCTGATTTTGAGCAAAATTCAAGAAACAGTCGACGTTGGCGGCACTGAAATATTGATGCAGGGCGGAACAAACCCGAACTTGCCGTTCACTTACTATACGGACCTGCTGCGCAAGATTAAGCAGCACTTCCCGAACATAACGATGCATTCGTTCTCCCCGGCGGAGATTCAGAAGATGAAGGTTGTATCGGACGGCTTGTCGCTTGATGAAGTTATTAAGCAGATCCATGAAGCGGGATTGGATTCGCTGCCAGGCGGCGGTGCGGAAATTCTCGATGATCGAACACGTCGCAAGATTAGCCGTCTGAAAGGGTCATGGACGGATTGGATGGACGTTATGAAGTCAGCCCACCGTCATGGCATGAACACAACGGCTACTATGGTATACGGATTGGGCGAGACCGTTGAGGAGCGCGCTCTTCACATGCTTCGCATTCGCGACGCACAGGATGAATGCATCGCGAACAAATACGATTCGAAGGGCTTCCTGGCGTTCATCTCATGGCCGTTCCAGCCGGACAATACGAATCTGAAGCTGGAGAAGGCGAAGCCGGAGGAATATCTCCGTATCGTTGCGGCTAGCCGGATTATGCTCGATAACATCGACAACTTCCAATCGTCGTGGGTTACGATGGGGCCGGAGATGGGCAAGCTTTCGCTGTCTTACGGTTGCAATGACTTCGGCAGCACGATGATTGAGGAGAACGTTGTATCGGCCGCAGGCACGACGCACAAGGTCAATATTGAACTTATTCTTAAGTTGATCCGTGAAGCGGGCAAGATTCCCGCTCAACGGGATACGAAATACAATATTATTAAGATGTATGAAGAATCCGAGCATGCTGCAACGGACTTTGTCATGCAGAACTAGCACGCGATAAATGAGCATTAACGATAGCGCTTGTCTGATTTTTCCTATTCATAGGATTAACTCAGACAGGCGCTTTATGTTTATTGTCTTGATACCATGAATGCCCAAGCTTATTCCAATCTCTTCATCGTATATCCCCCACGGGGAGACCATATACTGATAAGGAACGAAAGGGGTGAGCTCATGGAGCTGTTTACTGTATCGTTGTCTGCAAGCGCACCGCCTAGGGCGGGCGAATTAGCCAAATCAATGACAGAACAAGCGGTCGTTGCTTTACATATCGACTCAAACGCGCAAACAGCCGCAGCAGTTGAGTTTCTGATGACTAGCGGGCATGATATTCGTTGCGACGCCGTACTGCCGGCTTTTCAATTGCAGTCGCATGGGCCGGGCGTTTATAGGGCGACCTCGAGCGTTTTGGCCGAATATGTGGTGAATGAGCTGGAGTCTGGCATACTAGCCTCCATCATTCGCAAGAAATATCGGAACAATCCGAACGCCGAACCAGCGGTTATTGAGAAATATTGCCATGAAATGCTGCACGGCAAAGAGTGGGATGGCCTTGGGACGAAGTTTCTGGATGCGGATCGGCAACGGCGCAAAAACAAAGTAGCCGAAGAAATTGAATCGTATTTGCAGACACATACGCATCTAAATTTGGCTGGCTTTGCAACGTTTCGCTTAGAGCTGTATCGCAAGGAGCTTGCCGAGGTGGTCGAGTATGCACTCGACGAATACGTGCTTGATAAGCAGTATCAAGAGTTCATCTCGCTGCTCAAGTATTTCGTGTTTCTTCAAGAAACGAAAGTGCCGCATGTGCATTTGCTTCACAAAGGCGGACATGAGTTCTCGATCTACAATGAGTTTTTTCAACCGCTTGAACCAAAGCCGCCATCCGATCGAATCGTAGCTGAGATGCTGGAGACGGAGATGAATATTGAAGACATGGTTATAAGCTCGCTAATCTCCGTATCGCCGAAACATATTACGATCCATACGAGACAGCCGGATATGCAGGTGATACGAACGATTGAGACGATCTTCGACTCCAGAGTAACGGTATGTGTGAAATGCGCTTCCTGCAGCAGCAGCTTCGATGAGCTCGTTCAGCCTTAATTTTCTTGACCGATAGCGCCAACAACGCTATAATTGTTCACATATACGATGTGAACAGCAACGACAAAGACATGTATTGGCTAACGGTGCTCGGCTCAGAGAGAGGAAACGACGGCTGCAATTTCCTTCCGAACATAAGACAATATACCCCTTTGAAGCTGTACAGTTGAACCTGAAGCGTTATCGGATTTGTCCGAATAGCACAAAGCAGTAAGCTGTACCGGTAATCCCCGTTATCGGATATTTACAAGGACTGCGGTGAAGCAATAGCAAGCAGTCGAAGTAGGGTGGAACCACGGGTATGCAAGCACTCGTCCCTTCGCGGGATGCGTGCTTTTTTTGCGTTCAAATAACGCTATGAATGACGCTCTCGCTGCAGCAATAGTCGATTAGCACACAGGAGGATGAAGGATAATGGCAATTCAAGTGACTTTCCCGGATGGCGCGGTACGCGAGTACGAAGCCGGAACTACCGTTGAAGAAGTAGCGGGCTCGATTAGCTCCGGACTTAAGAAAAATGCGATTGCAGGTAAAATTAACGGCAAGGTAGTAGACGTCTACACGCCGATCGAAGCGGACAGCGCGATTGAGATCGTAACCGTAGAATCGGCTGACGGCCTTGAAGTATATCGCCACAGTACGGCGCATCTAATGGCGCAAGCGATCAAGCGAATCTATGGCGACACAGCCGTAAAGCTTGGTATCGGTCCCGTCATCGAAGACGGCTTCTATTATGATATTGACATGGAGCAGTCGCTTACACCCGAGGATCTCGTTAAGATCGAGAAGGAAATGGAGAAGATCGTCCAGCAAAATCTCGATATTCGCCGCCGCGTTGTAAGCAGAGCGGAAGCGCTGGATATCTTCACGAAGCTTGACGACAACCTGAAGCTCGAGCTCATTCGCGATCTGCCAGAAGAGTCGGTTATAACCATGTACGATCAAGGCGAGTTCTTTGACTTGTGCCGCGGACCTCATCTGCCGTCTACTGGCCGTATCAAAGCGTTCAAGCTGCTTAGCGTCGCAGGAGCTTACTGGCGCGGGGATTCGAAGAACAAGATGCTGCAGCGTATTTACGGAACGGCATTCCCTAAGAAAGCGCAGCTTGACGAGCACCTTCACTTCCTAGAGGAAGCGAAGAAGCGCGACCACCGCAAGCTCGGCCGCGAGCTGAAGATGTTCACATTCTCCCGTGAAGTCGGTCAAGGTCTGCCGCTATGGCTGCCGAACGGCTCGAAGGTTCGCAGAACGATGGAGCGTTATATCGTTGACCTGGAAGAGCGTCTAGGCTATGAGCATGTGTACACGCCAGTACTGGCTAACGTGGAGCTATACAAAACGTCCGGCCACTGGGAGCACTACAGCGAGGATATGTTCCCGAAAATGATTATGGACAACGAAGAACTTGTTCTTCGTCCGATGAACTGTCCGCATCACATGATGGTATTCAAAAGCGATATGCGCAGCTACCGTGATCTGCCTGTCCGTATTGCGGAGCTCGGCACGATGCACCGTTACGAAATGTCCGGTGCGCTTACAGGTCTTCACCGTGTTCGCGCCATGACGCTGAATGACGCGCACATCTTCTGTCGACCGGATCAAATCAAGGAAGAATTCGCTCGTGTCGTTAACTTAATTCGCAAAGTGTATGAGGATTTCGGTATTAAGGAATACCGCTTCCGCTTGTCGTACCGCGATCCGCAGGATACGGAGAAGTATTTCCAAAACGACGAGATGTGGGAAATGTCGCAGCGGATGCTGCGCGAGGTTGTTGAGGAGCTCGATCTTCCGTTCTTCGAGGCGGAAGGCGAGGCCGCGTTCTACGGCCCTAAGCTCGACGTACAGATCAAGACGGCGCTTGGCAAGGAAGAGACGCTCTCCACTGCACAACTCGATTTCCTGCTGCCTGAGCGCTTCGAGCTCGAATATGTCGGCGACGACGGCAAGAAGCACCGCCCGGTCGTTATTCACCGCGGCATTATTAGTACGATGGAGCGTATGACAGCGTTCTTGCTTGAGAACTTCGCCGGCGCATTGCCGCTATGGCTATCGCCGGTACAAGCGAAGGTCATTCCCGTATCGACTGCGTATGAGGAATATGCGCGCAGCGTTGCCGAACAATTGCAAGCAAGCGGCATTCGCGTAGAGAGCGATCTCCGCAACGAGAAGCTTGGTTACAAGATTCGCGAAGCGCAGCTTGAGAAAGCGCCGTACATGCTCGTTGTCGGCGAGAACGAGATGCAAGCGGGCGCTGTTTCGGTCCGCAAACGCGGCGAAGGCGACATCGGCGCTATGCCAGTCGCAGAATTGATCGGTCTGCTTCAGAAGCAGATCGCCGAGAAGCAGCAATAAGCCAAATCAATAGCGATCACGCATAAAGCTTGTGCCGTCTGGGCATTATTCTCTGTGAGGAGGAAGTAGCCCAGATGGTAACAAGCTTTTTTTATTGGATCAAAGCAATCCCGTTACTGCTCTACATGGCGATCATTGCTGTAGCTATGAATATGACGGCTGCAGCTAGCGTCTCAGCGGAAGGGGATGCCGCATCGCGGCATATGAGCGCAGAACAAATGGCGAGAGTCCAAGCATATACGAAGCAGAAGGAGCAGCCGGATACGGTCAAGGTCGTAGCGACAGGTTACACGGCCGGAGTAGAATCGACAGGCAAGCGTCCGGGTCATCCGCAATACGGTATTACGTATTCCGGCGTCAAGGTGAGGCGAGATCAAGTTTCTACGATTGCGGCTGACCCGAAGTTTCTGCCGATTGGCACGCTTCTTTATATTCCGGGGTACGGCTATGGCGTTGTAGCCGATACGGGCAAGGCGATCAAGGGTAACAAGATCGATCTATATTTCGAGACGATCAAAGAAGTATACGAGCAATGGGGCAAGCGAACGGTCGACGTTCAGGTGCTTAGACGGGGGACGGGAAAGCTGTCTCAGTCCTGGTTAAACCAAATCAATCAAGCGGTTGAAGCCGGCAAGCCGATCCCTCAAACATACCTTGAATCGTGACAAAATGATCGAATAATAAGGTGCAAACTTGCCATACTATTGATGGACGGGGAGGTGAATACAATGGCAAAGAACAAAAACAACAAAGCACAGAACAACCAGTACAATGCCGAATTCGCTGAAGAGTTCAATCAGAACAATTCGAATGCGGCTGGCAAACAATCGAACGCTGTGCAGCAAAAAGCGCAGAAGTAACGTTAGCGACATAAGCGCGTAACTGAAACAACCGATACAAAGCGATAATGCCGCCATAGGTTTTCCTATGGCGGCTTCTTCGTATGAAGGTGCATCTGAAAGCGCTTTACACCTGTCGAATGCTAGTATATAATGTAGGAAATTTTTGTATTATGATGCTGAGAGGGGCAGAAATTTGTCATGAGCGCTGTCACACGTTGGTTTTCACGTAATAACTCGTCTGCAGAAGGTGCTTCTGCCGGGGAACAGCATGAACGGATGACGAAGCTGTTGAACGAATCGGTCGTCATTTCCGACCAATTGAATGCAGCGGTAGACGAGGTAGATCAAACGATCGGCCATCTCACTGATATTGCGGATCAGTCCGCCGTGCAAGAGCAGTCGCTTCGCGCCAAGAGTTCTCTCGCGATGAGCAGAATCGAGGAGACATTCGCCGCCTTGCAAGAGGTATCGTCTGCGGCAGAGGAAATAAATGAAGCGTCAGAACATCTGAACAAGAAAAGTAAAGAAACGAAGGAAGTCGTCATCGAAGTATGCCGCTCCCTCACAAGCACCGATCAGGTTATGAGCGATCTGAACGCACATAATCAGAATATGGAGCAGCACATCCGTCAGTTGATCGACCAGACCTCATACATAAATGAAATTAACCAATTTATTCAAGAAATTGTGTCCCAGACCTCGCTTCTGGCGCTGAACGCTTCGATTGAAGCAGCCCATGCCGGCGAATACGGACGCGGGTTCGCCGTTGTTGCCCAGCAGATCAAGAAACTTGCCGAGCAAAGCGGAGAAGCTGTTAAGCGCTCATCCGAGCTTGTCGAACAGATCGAGAGCGGTGTTAAGCGCGTTGTCGACGCGGTTGAACTGGAGAAAGCGTCCGTTGAGCGAGGCGTTGCCCAAATGTCGGTCAACAAGGAACGGATGGACGTTATTTTCTCGCGCATCATTGAAGTGGATGAGCTTGTGCAGCAGACGAGTGCGGCAAGCAGTCAACAGACAGCACATATGACAGGTACGACATTGATGCTGAAGGATGTTGTTGGTTCTGTCGATGAGACGCTCCAAAGCGTGGACGGCACGCTTAGGATGACGAAGAAGCAGCGTGAACAGATTGGCAAGCTGAACCGTATCGGCCGTAACCTGCAGCGCTCTTCTGCCGATCTGACGAAAGCGATCGATCAAGTGGGCATTAAACGATTGGACAAGACAGTGAAAGTCAACGTCCAGTCGCTGCTGGAATGGCTAAGAGCCGTGGCGGCCGATCAAGAGCTTGCATCGCTTGACGAATCGAAGCACGAAGCAAGACTGACCGAGCTGCTTCGCTCGAAGCCGGAGATAGAAGCGATATGGTCCAATCGGGATGACGGATCTTTCCTATTCTCCCTTCCGGAGGCAGGCTTGCTGAATGCAAAGGGACGTGATTGGTGGAAGCGGGCGATTACAGGTCAGACGTTTCAATCGGAGATATACGTATCGGCGATTACAAAGCAGCCATGCTTGACCATATCCGTTCCGATCGTGAAGGATGGAGCTAAGATCATAGGTGTCATAGGAGCCGATATTTCATTATAGCAATATTCAACTTGCACAAAAAAATAGCTGACATGGACAACATTCAGACAAAAAAACAGTTTTCAAACCGCCTTTACTTGTTGTATGATTATCAATGTAAGTAATAATCACATGACAAGACAGGTGAACTATCATGGTAGATCCGATTATTCATACGGCCTATAGCCGCACGTCACATCATTATAAAGCGGGCGAAGTATTTCCGTTTATTGACGCTTTCGTAGCGAAGAAGGAACAGGAAATTACGGAAATCGAACAAATGGTCGAGCGTTACGAGAAGCGCCGCTTAATGGAGGATCGCGCCTACCAATCCATGTCTACGCTAAAGAGGCTGCTTTCCGGCAAGAAACCGGATCATCACTTGGCAGTCGAATACATTCATTTCGTGAAGAAGCCGATGGAGAAGGTACGTGCCCTAAGGCTGGAGATTGAGAATGCAAGATCGATTCAAAGCCGTGCTTCCGCGAACGACATCGTATCGGTATCGGATGAGCTTGCAGTTGAGATGATCGATTAATTAACATCATATATAGAAGAAGAACCGTCAGATCGTATATGCGATCCGACGGTTCTTTTTTTCAATTGCTTTTCAGTTTATCGACATCAAGGAAGTCATGCTCCTGGCTGTAAGCTGGAACGCCGTGAATGCCGACATCGAGACCGACCAATTCTTCGTCCTTCGATACGCGAACGGGAATGATTTTGCGAATAAGCCATAACACGCCCCATGTGATAACGAAGCCCCACACCGACACAATAACGAGTCCAAGCGCTTGTACGCCTAGCAGGCTCCAGCCTCCGCCGTAGAACAGGCCGTAATAGCCTTTGCCGATTCCCACGGTCAGCTCCGGCATTGCGAACAAGCCGACGGCGATTGTGCCAAGACTACCGCTAATGCCATGAACCGCGAACGCGCCGACGGGATCGTCGATTTGTTTCTTCTCCAGCCATTCCGTTACGAGCACCATTGCGATGCCGCAGACTGCGCCGATGCCGATTGCCGCGCCATCGGATACGAATGCGCAGCCGGCTGTAATGCCGACAAGCCCTGCAAGCGAGCCGTTAATGACCATCGGCGGGTCAGCCTTCTTGTAGCGGAACATCGTGAACAGGATACAAGTAGCCCCGCCGGCGGCAGCCGACAGCATCGTCGTGACGGCGATATGGCCGATTGCGGTGTTGGTTGCGCTAAGCGTACTGCCTGCATTGAAGCCGAACCAGCCAAACCAAAGAATGAACGCTCCAACCGAGGCGAGCGGCAGATTGGAAGGCGGCACGATATTGACTTTGCCGTCAGCCATGAATTTGCCGATACGCGGGCCGATGAAGATCGCAGCGGCAAGCGCCGAGAAGCCTCCGAGCGCGTGAATGACGGCTGAGCCTGCGAAGTCGATCATGCCTAGTTTGCCGATAAATCCGTTGCCTGACCAGACCCAATGTCCCGCAAGCGGGTAGATAAGTCCGGTCATCGCGATTGTCAGCAAAATATAAGCTCTAAAGTTGATTCTCTCTGCGACTGCGCCGGATACGATAGAAATAACTGCGATAACAAAGGCGCACTGGAACAGCCAATACGTTTCATTGGAAATGTTCAACTGGATATGCGATAGATCGCCATTCATTAGAAAGCCGGTCGTACCGATAAGGCCGCCGGCGTCCTTGCCGTACATAAATGCAAAGCCGATAAAGTAAAAGACGAGTGCGCCGAATGCAATATCCACGAATACTTTCATAATAATACTGACAGCGTTCTTCTGCCTTACGAAGCCTGCTTCCAGCAAAGCGAAGCCGCCCTCCATAAGTAAAATCATCGCCGCCGTCAAAACGACCCATATCGTATCCAGTCCCTTTGACAGTTCTATAATGTCCATTGTTGTCATCCCCGATCGTCATGTCATGTATGGTTCGCGATATGCAGCTATTGCCGCCCAGGATGGCATTAACCGATAACACTTATCTCTTTCTCCTAATCCGTTCATCATTATAAATAGTAGGAGTTAGCTATGTCAACGTCCTTGCGTTATGTTTTGTAACGCATGTTAGCTATTTTTGGCGTGATAAGTAGAAAAAAGCCATTTTTGCTCGACAAGTCGTAAGTAATCTCAGTCTCTAGACCGATTCACATTTCAATCGGCCGTCCCTTTTTATAATGCCATGTCGTCCGTTATACTAGAGCTATCACATTCAAAGGCGCAGTCTTGAAGGAGTTGGATAGGGATGAACGGAAATTTTTTCGGGCGATTGTTAACCGGGGTCGTCATCATAGCGATAGGCATCATGTTTTTGTTGCGACAAATGGGACATGTAAGCTTTGATTTCGGCGAAGTGTTCTCAACGTATTGGCCGGTTATCATTATTTATACCGGCTTACACGGATTAATCAGAGGGTCTGGCTGGTGGAACGGCATTGTGCTCATCGTCGGATTCGTCTTCTTGGGACGCAACCTCGAATGGTTCGACTGGTCGCTTGGAGATATTATTCCTTATTTATGGCCGATTATTATTATCGTAGTAGGCTTTAAGATGCTTTGGAGGCCGAGACGCAATTATGATCCGCCTTCTGACGATTGGGAGCAGTATCCTTTCTCAAGTGATGAAGACGTGCCTCCGGCGCCGCCGCTTCATCCGGATCCATTAAAAGGACCGAACCTAAAGAAGGAAGCTAATCCGGAGCAAGTGAAGCATGACGATCGTTCAGGTAGCTGGACGTTCTCGCCGGGCGCAGATTACGGGGTAGAGGATCCGCCAGTAAAAAAGCATAGTAAGCACTGGACTCACCATCAGCAGCATCGTGCCTACAAAGAATGGAAGCATCACATGAAGCATGGCCACCATATGGAGCATGTGGAATGGTGGAATCATGGCGATAAGGGCGTGCAGAGCAGGTCCGGTTTTATCGGCGATATTCATATCGGGCAAGACTATTGGGAGCTTAAGCCGCTTAACGTGTCGCACTTCATCGGAGATACCATTCTCGATCTGACGAAGGCGCAAGTGGCGGTCGGAGAAACGAGAATCCATATTTCCTCGTTTATCGGCGATGTGAAGGTTTTCGTGCCGAACGATTACGAGATTGGCGTACAGGTTCTGACGAGCTCGTTCATCGGCGATGTAAAGATATTGGATCGGAAAGAGGGCGGCATGTTCAAGCATATCAACATTCAATCCCCTTCATACAGCGATTCGGATAAAAAAATCAAGCTGATCGTCAGCACCTTTATCGGCGATGTGCGTGTTACGAAGGTGGGGTAACGGGGATGATGGTACGTTTCCTTCGAAGCGGCAAGTGGGAGCTGATCGCGATGTTCGTGGCAGCTTCGGTCGTTTCGTTCGTACTCGCCGCTGTTACATGGAGCGGATTGAAGAATGAGACACCAATGACGGAAGTTCGCCTCGGGGCGGCCTCCGTCTTCCTGCTTGTCAGCGTCGTCTTCGGCTACTGGGCGGCACAGCGCATTCAGAGGCGGATCGATACGCTTCATCTGTCGTTCAAGCAGGCGGTTAACGGCAATTACAGTGTTCGAATTACGGAGTTCGGCCACGTCTCGTTCAATGAGCTGTATCGCGAATTCAATGCGCTGGCAGAACAGATGGAAGAGAAGATGAAGTGGATTCAAATGGTAGGCGAGGAGCAGGTCATGGAGGGGGCGCTTTCGAATGAGGCCGCGGTTCTCGAGGAACGGAAGCGGCTTGCGAGAGACTTGCATGATACGGTTAGCCAACAGCTGTTCGCTATTCATATGTGCGCCTCGTCGCTGCCTAAGCTGCAGCAGGTTGACCGTGAGCGTGCGGATTCGGTTATGGAGCAGCTTGTCCAAATGTCGAACACGGCACAAAAGCAGATGCGCAACTTCATTGCCCAGCTAAGGCCGATGGAGCTGGAAGGCCAAACGCTGCATGAGGCGCTTAACAAATGGTTTCCCGATTATTGCCGGCAAAACAGTTTGCAAGGCGTGCTGGAATGGCGGTTGATGGGCGAGCTGTCCGAAGCAAAGGAGCATCAGCTATTCCTTATTATTCAGGAAGCGATTGCGAATGTAGTGAAGCATGCGAGAGCAAGTCAATGTACGCTAACGCTTGCGGATACGGAACGGCAAGTCGTCATGAGCTTGCAGGATGACGGGGAAGGCTTCAAGGTTAGCGACGTAAAGCGCGGTTCCTACGGCCTGACGACGATGCAGGAGCGGGCGCAGAAGCTTGGCGGCAAGACGGAAATACTGAGTAAACCTGGCAGCGGCACGAGAGTGAAAGTGACAATACCAACGATATGGCGGGGAGAGAACAGGAAATGAGCGTAACGGATACGATTAAGATGATGATCGTTGACGATCACGATATGGTTAGGACAGGGCTGCGGACTTATCTGATGCTTGAGCCGAAGTTTGAAGTCATTGCCGAAGCAGGAAGCGGGCAAGAAGCGCTGAATGTGCTTGGCAACAGAACGCAGGAGACGTTGCCTGACATGATCCTAATGGATTTAATGATGCCGGGAATGGACGGTATCGAGACGACGAGAGCTGTATTGGCTAAGTATCCGAATATAAAGATCGTGATGCTCACGAGTTTCCTGGAGGATGACAAAGTATATGGGGCCATCGAGGCGGGAGCGACCAGCTATGTACTGAAGACGGTATCGTCCGAAGAGCTGATCTATGCGCTCGGCGCCGCATTCAAAGGAATGCCGGTCATGACCGCGGACGTCTCGCAGGCGCTGACGAGAGGTTTGCGTCAACGGACGGCGCAATCCGGCGACGAAGGCCTTACGGAGCGTGAGAAGGAAGTGCTGCTGCTCATTGCCGACGGTCAATCCAATAAGGAGATTGCCGAGGAGCTTCATATTAGTATCAAAACGGTCAAGACGCATGTCAGCAATCTATTGATGAAATGCGAGCTAGAGGATCGTACGCAGCTTGCGGTGCTTGCGCATCGCAAAGGCTGGGCGAAGCGCACATAATATGGGATGAGGCGGTTATACTACCTTTTAACGTGCGTTCGTAAGCAGCGAATGCGAATACGGGCGTAAGCGCAAGCGAAAAGGAGTAGACTGTCATGAAATTTATTTCATCATCGCTAGAGTCCATCGAACAGAACTTCAATGAAGCCAGAGCGGTGCTTGAGCAGCATCAATTTACTTTGGGAGGCAATTGGGAGTATAGCAACGGCTCCTTCGACCGAGCACTGGATGAATCCCATAAAGTATGGCTTCGTATTCCGTTCGATGTCGTAACCGGCTATATCGATAGCGAGACAACGGAGAACGATGCAACGATTAGACTTGGCAAGCCATATGTGCTTAAGCATATTTATCAAGAGGGCAATGATCCCGAAGCTTCAATAAGAACCTTCGGCGCAATGTTCGATCAGTTCCAATCGCCTTCTAATCCCGATGCGCCGGTCGAAGACCGGTGGATTACGCGCGCGAAGCAGGCAATATCCGAGGTTGAGGGGTTATTTTAATTGTTGAATTGAGATGAATGAAATAACTGGAACTTCTCCTGATAAGAGAAATTCCAGTTATTTCGAACAGAGATAATTTATTTGTTTTGAAGAGATCTTAGTCTCGAAATAACTCCGATGGGAGTTTTTTTTATTTCTGTTTAAATTCCTTTTAAGTTTGTTTTAAGGTAGAATGTGCATGATAGAACTAATAAAACGAGCTCGCCTCTTATGGAATACGAGAGTAGAGGCATGAACAATATCCTTCAAGGAGGCTTAACACGATGGACGATCAAAACAACAAAAAAGGCTATGATGAGTTTTTTCGCGATCATAATGATGAGCAGCAAGACGCAAGCGGAACAAATGAGCAGGAGCAGTATGAAGCGGAGCCGATAGCTTCGGACCTTCCTGAACAGACAGCTAAGCCTTCCTATTATTATTCATATGGACCATTCAAAGCCGGCGCTCAATCCGATTCCTCGCAGCCGAATCGTTATCAATCGGCGGGTTCGCAGCCGCAGCCGGAACAGCTACAGGCAAATTCGGCGCAGACTACTAATGCTGATGCTAATGATACGACTTACGTAACTTCCGATGCAGACGATAACGTTAATGTACCTCAGCCCGTTCAGCAGCAAATTCGTCCATTCACACCGGTTAGCCCAGGGGGCAAAGGTCCTTGGACGGTCAGAGAGCCGAAGCGCACCTCTTTCAAAGCGATGTTCGCCTCGTTCCTTGCTGGTGTCGTTCTCGTAGGCGGACTGATGTGGACGGCAGACACGCGCAACTGGTTCACAGCGGATCAAGTGCAAGCGACTGTGAAAGAATCGACGGGCAGCGGCACGCAAGCCGGAGTAGGCAGCACGACAGGCGGTTCAGCCTCAACGGCAGCTGCGCGGACGGATGATGTTGCCGGTCTGTTCGAAACGGCAAGTCCGGCTGTCGTGAAGATCGAGACGTTCACGAACGTATCGACCGGCAACGGCGGCAGCATGCTGGATGATTCCTTCTTCCGCCAGTTCTTCGGCAATGACTTCCCTGACTCGCAGCAGCAGCAGCCAGAGCAAGGCAATGATGATCAAATGCAGCAGACGGGCATCGGAACAGGCTTCTTCTTCGACAAGTCCGGTTATATTCTTACGAACCAGCATGTTGTCGGTGAATCTGACAAAATCGAGGTCATCGTGCAAGGCTACGATAAGCCGTTCACGGCTGAGCTGCTAGGATCAAGTTACGAATTAGACCTTGCTGTGCTTAAAGTGACAGGAGAAAAGGAATTCCCGACCTTGCCGCTAGGCAGCTCAGATAACATTAATATTGGCGACACCGTCGTTGCGATCGGCAATCCGTACGGCTTCGATCATACCGTAACCGTCGGCGTGCTAAGCGCGAAGGAACGTCCGATCGATATTCAAGATACGCAAGGCGAGCGCAACTATGAGCATTTGCTGCAGACTGACGCTTCGATTAACCCAGGTAACTCTGGAGGCCCGCTGCTCAATCTGAACGGCGAAGTCGTAGGTATCAATACAGCTGTTAGTTCGCAAGCACAAGGTATCGGCTTCGCCATTCCGACAAGTACGATCCAAGAGGTGCTTGACAGTCTCAAGAGCAATGTAGAAATTCCGAAGGAAGCTATTCCGTTCATCGGAGCGGAGCTATCCGATGTGACAGAAGAGATCGCGAAGCAACTTGGACTGAGCAAGGCTGAAGGATCAATCGTACGCAACGTGTACTACAAATCGCCTGCACATTTGGGCGGCATTCAACAGTATGACGTTATCGTGGGAATCGATGGCAAGAAATACAGCAATACGCAATCGTTAATCGAGGCGATTAAGAAGCACAAAGTTGACGACAAAGTGGAACTGAATATTATCCGCCAAGGCAAAGAGCAAAATGTCGAGGTCGTCATCGGCGACAAAAATAAATTCGTTACAGAGTAAGCGAGCATCGCAAATAAGAGCGCAGAGCCATACACACTCTGCGCTTTTTGCTGCAAGGAGAAAAAGGAGAATACGTATGAGACAACATATTGTAGTCGTAGATGATGATGACAAGATCATTTCGTTATTGCGGAGGAGCTTAGCGTTCGAGGGATACGAGGTCACTACAGCATCCAATGGGGCGGAAGGGTTGAAGGCTCTGCTTGGAGCAGACCCCGATCTGCTTATATTGGATGTCATGATGCCGCAAATCGACGGTTGGGAAGTGTGCAGGAGGGTTCGCGAGGGCGGCAGCACCGTGCCGATTCTCATGCTCACGGCGAAGGACGATATTAATGATCGCGTAAGAGGGCTCGATCTTGGCGCAGACGATTATTTGGTTAAGCCGTTCGCGCTGGAGGAGCTGCTCGCCCGCGTCCGCGCGCTGCTGCGCCGCAAGTCGGACAAGCTAGAGGAACAGACCAGCCAGCTTATCTATGAGGATCTTGCGCTTGATATGGACGCTAGAGAGGCCATTCGCGCTAGCCGCCGCATCGAGCTGACGAGCAAGGAATACGATCTATTGCTGTTCTTCATGCAGAATCCGCGAAGAGTGCTGACCCGTGACTCCATCATGGAAAAAATATGGGGCTATGACTTCAGCGGCGAATCGAATGTGCTTGAAGTATATATTGCAATGCTCCGCCAAAAGGTTGAAGAGGGCGGAGGAAGCAGGCTTATACAAACGGTACGCGGTACTGGCTATGTGTTGCGGGGAGAGGCAGGTTAAGCGTTATGTCAATCCGTCTTCGCCTTACGCTCTGGTATTCCGGATTGCTTGCCGGGACGCTCATCGCCGTAGGGCTAGTCGTTTATTTATTCGTCAACTGGAATACGTACGCAGAGGCCAAGGAACAGCTTAAGGCGCAAAACAGTACGATATTCGTACAGCCAACGGTAAACTTTCTGGATGAAAATGAATGGAACTTCCAAATCGCCCGTATTGGCAGAGGACCAGAACAAAAAAGAATTTATATGCAGATAGTGAGTTATAAAGACGGTGTTGTAAGACAAGAGGATCAGCTAAGACAATATGGTACGATTATTCCTTATCCAGAGGCAGACAAGGATCCAAAGGAAGGTTTTCGCAAAGTTAAAGTCACAATAAATAACGACAAATTCGATATGCTTACCTACCAACGCCCGATTGAGCTTGAGGATGGCACATTGATCGGCATTTTGCAGCTCGCTGTATTTTCCAATAATGAAGAGGATTTTTTGAGGGGACTTCGGACGATCCTTATTTTCTCCTCTCTTTTCGTCATCCTTATAGCCTTCACAGGCGGCTTGTTCATCGCGCGCCAGGCGCTGCGCCCAATTGAACGCGTTATTCGGGCGACGGAGCAAATCGAGAAAGGCTCGGAGCTGAATATGCGGATACCGGCAGCCGAATCCAATGATGAGATTGGAAGGCTCGTTCATACGCTCAATATGATGTTATCCAGAATGGAGCTTGCCTACAATGAGCTCGACGAGTCATATAAGGCGCAGCGCAGGTTCGTATCGGATGCGTCGCATGAGCTTCGTACGCCGCTCACGACCATTCGCGGCAATATCGATCTGCTGGAGCGGATGTGGACTCGCATTAAGGAAACGAACCCTGAGAAGGGAAACGGAGATTGGCTGCCGTTCGATATGGAGCATTGGGATATGTCGCGGGAAGCGATGAGCGATATATCGGCGGAAGCGAAGCGAATGAGCACGTTGGTCAACGATTTGCTTGCGCTTGCGAGAGCGGATGCCGGTTATGTCATGGAAAAGGAACATCTGGCGCTGCTTCCT
This sequence comes from Paenibacillus sp. J22P218, assembly GCF_056269195.1. Lineage (NCBI taxonomy): Bacteria > Bacillati > Bacillota > Bacilli > Caryophanales > Paenibacillaceae > Paenibacillus > Paenibacillus sp. J22P218. Next base: position 59,803 of record NZ_JBWDNL010000006.1, on the reverse strand, counting down.
ATCGCGGAAGAGGTCGCTCGGAGAGCTCAGCTGCTTCCGCGGAAAGCGGAGTGGATAATTGGCGATCTATCCGCTCTGAACGGCGTATATGTCAAGGGCAATCACGATTATTTACAGCAGCTGTTGTTCATATTTATCGAGAATGCCTTTAAGTATACGGAGCGCGGTCATATCGAGCTTGGCGCATTGCGAGGCAATGGACAAATCGGCATTACGGTCGAGGATACAGGCATTGGCATGAATCCCGACGAGATCCCGCATATTTTCGATCGCTTCTATCGCGCCGACGAATCACGCGGCGTTACGGTGGGAACAGGGCTTGGCTTATCGATCGCCAAGTGGATTATCGACGAGCATCAGGGGTCGGTGGAAGTGACGACGCGCGAGGGCGAAGGGACGAAGTTTACGATATGGCTGCCAGTAGTCTTTTCCGGGAACGCTCCTTCGACTATAATAGAAGGAACGGATCATTTAATCGAGTAGTCATAATAGGGCGTATCCGGTAAGAAAGCAGGTGCAATAGATGGAAATTGTCAAAATATCGCCGCGAGGTTACTGCTACGGTGTTGTCGATGCGATGGTGCTTGCCTTGCAAACGGCGAAGAACCTTGAATTGCCGCGGCCAATCTATATTCTTGGCATGATTGTTCACAACGCTCATGTAACGGAAGCGTTCGAACAGGAGGGCGTTATTACGCTTGACGGGGCGAATCGTTTGGAAATATTGGATCAGATCGAAGAGGGAACCGTTATTTTCACGGCTCATGGCGTATCTCCTGAGGTGCGCAAGCGTGCCCGTGATAAGGGGTTGTCCGTCGTTGACGCGACCTGTCCCGACGTAACGAAGACGCATGACCTGATCCGCGAGAAGACGGCTGAAGGGTATCATATTATTTATATCGGGAAGAAAAATCATCCCGAGCCGGAAGGCGCCATCGGCGTTGCGCCGGATATGGTGCATCTGATCGAGAAGGAAGAAGAGATCGAGTCTCTTCAAGTGCCTGAAGGGCGTCTCATCATTACGAACCAAACAACGATGTCCCAGTGGGATATTCGTCATATTATTAAGAAGCTGTCGGAGAAGTTTCCCGCTGCTGAGGTTCATAACGAGATTTGCCTGGCTACCCAAGTGCGGCAAGAAGCCGTTGCAGGTCAAGCGGGCACCGCTCAGCTCTGCATCGTCGTTGGCGACCCTCGCAGCAACAACTCGAACCGCTTAGCGCAGGTGTCTGAGGAAATTGCGGGAGTGAAGGCGTACCGGGTAGCGGATGTATCAGAGATTGAGCGGGAGTGGCTGATCGGTATTGAACGAGTAGCCGTCACTTCCGGCGCTTCTACGCCGACGCCGCTAACGAAAGAGGTTATTGCTTACTTGGAGCAGTACGACGATAACAATCCCGACACATGGGAGATTAAGCGTACGGTTAACATGAATAAGCTGCTTCCGAACATTAAGATTAAGAGCGCTAGCGCTGCCGAGTAACGGAGAACCGAAGCTAGGAATTATAGGTCGATGCCGCAAGCTTCACATATGGAGCGAAGCGGCCTCGGCCTCTTTTTGTCGGAGCTTGCACGGGAACTAAATAGGGGGGCGGATGAAACGCATTTCATTATCGCGGCGCTTCGTAAGAGCATATATGCACGTACAGAGGCGTTCACAGATGCTGCCTCGCCTTGTAAGAGCTCATAAGGTCTTACAGGGAGGAAGAGGATGACCCGAACCCCTACATCTGCTCCGTAAGAGCATATACGCACTTACAGGTGCGCTCACAGATCCAGCCTCGCCCTGTAAGAGCACTCCGGTTGAAGCAATCGGAAGCATGCAGGGAATGTAAGCGGAAATAGTAGGCAAAATATTTAGGTTGACGGGGAACGCTGTTTCTTGTATATTTACTTTAGTGATTAAAAGCGTAGAAGCTTCACAGCGTATAAGCTTAAAAGCGTATAAGCGTTGCAGTGCGAATGATGAAGATGTGACCAAGGAAAAATCATATAAAATAATAGGAGTGATTCAAGATGATCGTCATTACTAATCCGCAAATTTCAGAAGAACGCATTAACGAAATCGTAGCTCATATTGAGAAAGCCGGCGTACAAGCGCATGTATCGATTGGGACGGACCGCACAGTAATTGGCATTATCGGCAAGGCAGAGCCAACGCTTGCTGAGCACCTGCGCCAAATGAAAGGTGTAGAGAATGTTATCAAAATTTCAAAGTCGTATAAGCTGGCTAGCCGCGACTTCCATCCGGACGATACAGTCATCGACATTAAAGGCGTAAAGATCGGCGGCAGCAACCTCGTTATTATGGGCGGACCGTGTGCTGTGGAATCTCCAGAACAGATCGACGAGATTGCTCGCCTTGTTAAAGCGGCAGGCGGTCAGGTGCTTCGCGGAGGCGCATTCAAGCCCCGTACCGGTCCTTACAGCTTCCAGGGCGTAGGAGTGGAAGGTTTAGTTATGATGGCCGAGGCAGGCAAGAAACACGGCTTGCTGACGATTACAGAGGTAATGACGCCTGAGTACGTCGATGTATGCGCGGAGTACGCTGACATTCTCCAAGTCGGCACAAGGAATATGCAGAACTTCGATCTGCTTCGCAAGCTTGGTACGATCCAGACTCCGGTGCTGCTGAAGAGAGGCTTCAGTTCTACTTATGACGAGTTCCTGAATGCAGCGGAATACATTCTAGCCGGCGGCAATCCGAATGTTATGCTGTGCGAACGAGGAATCCGAACGTTCGAAACTTACACGCGGAACACGCTTGACCTATCTGCCATTCCGGTGCTGCAATCTCTCAGCCACTTGCCTGTTATATCAGATCCAAGTCACGGAACGGGCCGTCGCGAATTGGTAGAGCCGATGTCGAAGGCTTCGGTAGCAGCTGGGGCCAATGGACTTATCGTAGAGATGCATACCGATCCTGATAATTCTATGACTGGCGACGGCGTACAATCCTTATTCCCGGATCAATTCGCCAACTTGCTGAAGCAATTGGAACAGCTCGCTCCTCTAGTAGGCAAACAGTTCGATACGCCGAAAGCGCCTGCTGAAGAATTCAAGGAATGGAAAATTTAACATAGTCTAAATCACCGCGCCACCCTTGCTGCAGTAAGGGTGGCGCGGTTTTTGCTGTGGTGGGTTAAGGAGGAATTGTGAACATCCGTTCAAACTTGTAAGTATACCTAACATCGCGATAAAAAATACCTTACATAGCTATTGACGGAGGTGAAACCGTAGTTTTATAATAACGTCATGGTTTGGAGCAATTATTGAACAATACTTGTTCAACACAACGCTAATGTTCGGAAATGGAGGAAATTATTCATGTCAGTTCAAAATGTTTTGGACAATATTAAAGAAAACAGCATTCAGTTTGTCGATTTCCGCTTCGCAGATCTTCTGGGTCGCGCTCACCACATCACTCTTCCTGCAACTGAGGTAGACGCTGATACTTTCGTTAACGGTGTAGCATTTGACGGTTCTTCGATCCACGGTTTCCGCGGTATTGAAAATTCCGATATGGTAATGATGCCAGATACGGAATCCGTATTTATCGATCCTTTCACAGATCACCCTACATTAAACGTTATGTGTAACATCTATACGCCAGAGGGCGAGCGCTATGACCGCGATCCGCGCAGCATCGCTCAAAAGGCTGAAGAATATCTTCAAACGACTGGCATTGGTACGACTGCATTCTTCGCACCAGAACCTGAATTTTTCATTTTTGACGAAGTTCGCTATGAAAGCACAATGAATTCGTCTTCGTATATGGTTGAATCCGAGGAAGCTGGCTGGAATACGAACCGCAAAGAAGACGGCGGCAACCTTGGCTCGAAAATTCCAGTAAAAGGCGGCTATGTTCCAGTAGCTCCAGTTGACTCCCAACAAGACATCCGTAGCGAAATGGTTCGCTTGTTGCAAGAATCCGGCCTTCGCGTAGAGCGTCATCACCATGAAGTTGCTACAGCTGGTCAAGCGGAAATCAACTTCCGTTTCGACACCCTTACAAAAACAGCTGACAACCTGATGAAATTCAAATACATCATTCACAACACAGCTCGCCAATACGGCAAAACGGTTACTTTCATGCCGAAGCCATTGTTCGGCGACAACGGTAGCGGTATGCACGTTCATACGTCGATCTTCAACGGTGATTCCCCGTTGTTCTACGACAAAGGCGCTTACGCTAACCTGAGTGAACTTGCTATGCACTACATCGGCGGCGTACTTTACCACGCTCCGGCTCTTATCGCAATCACGAACCCAAGCACGAACTCGTTCAAACGTCTTGTGCCTGGTTACGAAGCGCCGGTTAACCTTGTATTCTCGAAAGGCAACCGTTCCGCAGCGATCCGTATTCCTATCGCAGCTGTAACGCCTAAAGGTTGTCGCATCGAGTTCCGTACACCGGACAACACAGCTAACCCTTACCTTGCATTCGCTGCTATGCTGCTTGCTGGTCTGGACGGCATCAAGCGTAAGCTTGATCCTGTTGCTCTTGGCTACGGTCCATTCGACAAAAACATCTATGAATTGCCAGAAGAAGAGAAGAAAGAAATCCGCAGTGTTCCTGGAACACTTGACGAAGCGCTTAACGCACTTGAAGCAGATTCCGCATTCTTGACTGAAGGCGGCGTATTCACGCAAGAATTCATCGATAACTACGTTGCAATCAAGCGCGCTGAAGCGAAAGCTGTTGCAATCCGTATTCACCCGCACGAATTCAGCCTTTACTACGATTGCTAATTCCTTAGCATCACCATACGAACGAGTCCCGCAAGGGACTCGTTTTTATATTGTCCAACTGTGGCAATATAAACAAGGGCTCGTCAATAATTCGTATTGAGCATAAATCGCAAAATCCGAATGTTTTCGACAATTTAATGTCAATACGTTCGACTTTTGTAGTGCAAATACGCGGAAAGCACTTGATGCGAACGTTCAAAATTGCTATCATGTCCTTATCATGATAAAGAATCAAAGGTGGGCTATCGGAAATGACAAGAGCATTTAATTTTAACGCAGGACCAGCCGCTATACCTCTTGAAGTGCTTCAACAAGCACAAGAGCAGTTCGTCGATTATCAAGGAGCGGGTATGTCCATTATGGAGATGTCGCACCGAAGCGCGCTTTATGAGCAAGTGAACAACGAGGCGCAATCCCTTCTTCGCGAGCTGTACGGCGTTCCTGACAACTACCGTATTTTATTCGTGCAAGGCGGAGCAAGCACGCAGTTCGCTATGATCCCGCTTAATCTCGTTCGTCCTGGACGTCCTGGCGCATACGTGAAGACTGGCGCATGGGCTGACAAAGCGATCAAGGAAGCGAAGCTTGTCGGTGAGACGGTTATCGCCGCATCGACAGAAGCTGATAAATATATGCGTATGCCGACGGCAGATGAAATTATTGTTCCGGACAATGCGGCGTATCTTCATGTAACGTCGAATGAAACAATCGGCGGAACGCAGTTCTTCGATTTCCCGTCGACAGGCAATGTGCCTCTTATCGCCGATATGTCCAGTGATATTCTAAGCCGTCCGGTGGACGTCAGCAAGTTCGGACTTATTTATGCCGGTGCACAAAAAAACCTTGGTCCTTCAGGCGTAACAGTCGTTATCGCGCGCGATGATTTGATTGCGGAAAGTCCTGCAACAATCCCGACGATGTTCCGATACAGCACGCATGCATCGAACAACTCGCTATACAATACGCCGCCATCCTTCGCCGTATACATGGTAAGCCTTGTGCTTAACTGGATCAAAGGCAAAGGCGGCATCGCGCAGATGGATCAGTTCAACCGCGACAAAACAAAGCTGATCTACGACAAGATCGATCAAAGCGGCGGCTTCTACATCGGCTGTGCGCAGCCGCAAAGCCGTTCGCTTATGAATATTACGTTCCGTATTCATAGCGAAGAGCTGGAGAAGCAATTCATCAAGGAATCGGAGAAGGAAGGCTTTGTTGGTCTTAAGGGACATCGCGACGTTGGCGGTCTACGCGCATCGACGTACAACGCCGTTCCGCTTGAGAGCTGCCAAGCGCTTGCTCAGTTCATGGCTGATTTCCAAAAGCGCAACGGTTAAGCACTAGTTAGCCAAGCAGTAAATAACGAAAGCGCCATCCCTTCCCGAACAGGAGGAGATGGCGCTTCTTCTTTGCTATGTTGAAGGCTTAAGCGAACGACGATTCGGGCACAGCGGGCTCCAGCAGCTTGTAGCCGACGTTGCGAACAGTCATAATATATTCCGGCGTCCGGGCATTCTTCTCGATCTTATCGCGCAGATGGCTAATGTGAACATCAACGATACGCGTATCGCCGAGGAAGTGATAATCCCAGACTCCATGCAGCAGCTGCTGACGGCTAAGCACTTTTCCTTTGTGCTTGCAAAGGAAGAGCAAAAGCTCGAATTCCTTCGGCGTCAGTTCAATTAGTTTGCCTTCAAAGTAAACCTCGCGCTGCTCGGCGCGAACGTTCAACCTGCCTATATCATAGCTCGTATTATCAGAGGTGCCAGGATTCGATTGGATCCGGCGAAATACGGCTTGGATTCGGGAGACGAGCTCTTGCGGACTGAACGGCTTCGTCATATAATCATCTGCACCGTTATCGAGACCCGCTATTTTATCCGTAACATCTTGCAGCGCGGTCAACATAATGACAGGCACAGCGTTGTTCTGCTTGCGAAGCTCTCTGCACACTTGAATGCCGTCCATCTTAGGCAGCATCAAATCAAGGACAATCAGGTCGGGACGGAATGGCCGGAGCATGTCGAATACGGCTTCGCCATCGCTTACGCAACGGACATCGTAGCCCGAGAGCTTTAGATTAAATTCGATTAACATGGCGATAGAAGGTTCGTCATCGACGACCAATATTTTTTTTCGCATCGTTACATTTCTCCTTTGCCTCCTAATAATAAGTTTATTATAAAGGCGGAAATTTCGCGGAAGATTACCTGAACGTAAAATGGATGTAAAAATGGAAAGAAATTTGGTGTATAATTAGCGTTTAGAGAGGTGGGATTTACAGAAATGCCGTTTCATATCGTATTGGTAGAGCCGGAGATTCCGGCAAACACAGGCAATATTTCGCGCACTTGCGCGGCCACAGGTACGCATTTGCATCTTGTAAGGCCGCTTGGCTTCGATACGGATGACCGCACGCTAAAGCGGGCAGGGCTCGACTATTGGCATTCCGTCCATATCGAATATCACGATTCGTTCGATGAAGTGCTGGCCCTTTATCCAGAGGGACGGTTCTTCTATGCCAGCACGCGAGCATCGAAGCCTTATTCGGATTTCGAATATCGCGATGGAGATTTCTTCGTGTTCGGCAAAGAAACGAAAGGGCTGCCGCAGCAGCTTATCGATGCGAATCTCGACACCTGCATACGAATGCCGATGACGGATAAGGTTCGTTCGCTTAATTTGTCCAATTCTGCCGCTATTGTCGTATACGAAGCGCTTAGGCAGACAGGCTTCGAGGGACTAAATTAAGCTGCTAATGAAAGAAAAACGCACATTGAAGCGGCTTCCTGCTATATTTGTTGCAGAATATTAAGAAATAATGAATATAGGAAGGAAATGCTGAATCACCATCGAAACACTATAATGCATAGGTTTCTCAGGTTAGGACTTGCGAATAAAGACACAGAAGAGGTGAAATGATGAAACCAGCAGGAGTGGTAAGGAAAGTGGATCAGCTTGGCCGTATTGTGCTTCCAAAATCGTTACGTAAACGTTATCTGATGAACGAGGGCGATCCTGTAGAGATTTTCGTACAAGGAGACCATATCATATTGGAACGTTATAGGCCAAAATGCGTATTTTGCGGCTCCATGAATGAGGTTAGAGATTTCAAGGATCGTTATTTATGCGGAGTATGCGTAGAGGAAATGGCACAGCTTCGTCGTTAATTAACAGCTGTCCGATGAAGACAATAACAAAAAAAGCTTCTCGCGTGAGCATTGCTCATCGAGAAGCTTTTTTGCTTTGGCCGCCATAGGACGGCATTAGCTTACAGGCCTTTGGTTTTGTCGTCATTGTAGGAGCTTGTCAGCATCGCCGTAATGAACAACGCAAACACGGTCATAACAATAAGAAAGTTCATGTGCATTGCACCTCCAATTGGCTTCTTATATTATAACCAACGAACGGCAAAAAGAAAACTTTAAAAGTTGTGAACACATTGTTAACATAAGAATAGATCGTGCGAAAAAAGCTATATCGACAGGGAGAGGGGCAATTGAAATGGAATATCGTTTCTCGTCACAGGTATCACAGCTTAAATCTTCAGCGGTGCGGGATATTTTGAAGCTTACGCAAGGGACGGACATGATTTCATTTGCCGGGGGGCTTCCGGCTGAAGAACTGTTTCCGGTAGAAGCTGTCAGTGAAGCGGCTCAGCGTGTATTTCGTTCAGGCGCAGGCGCGCTCCAGTACGGCTTGACGGAAGGATATCTGCCGCTTCGCGAGCAGTTATGCCGCAGAATGGCCGATAAAAAGATGTTCGTGAATCCTGATCAAATGTTAGTCACGACGGGCTCGCAGCAAGCGATTGACCTGCTGGTCGAAGTGTTGACGGAACCTGGCGATACCGTATTGGTAGAGAAACCTACCTATCTTGCATGTCTGCAAGTATTTTCGTTGCATGGGCTAAAGGTTGTGTCCGTGGATAGCGATGAGCAGGGCATGATTCCGGAATCGGCAGAGCGGCTTATCAAGTTGCATCGTCCGAAGCTGCTGTATGCCGTGCCGACTTTCGGCAATCCGACAGGCAATGTATGGAGTGTGGAGCGCAGGAAGAAGCTGCTCGCTCTCTGTCAATCGAACAACATTCCAATCATTGAAGACGATCCTTATGGCGATATCGCATTCGACAGCAAAGAGCCGATTCCGACGCTGTTCGCCTTAGATGGCAAAGCCCAGAATGGAAATGTCATTTATACGAGTACGTTCTCGAAGACGGTCGCTCCGGCATTACGTACGGGATGGGCGATAGGGGACAGCAAGGTTATTCGGATGATGGCGGTTGCGAAGCAAGCGGCGGACATTCAGTCAAGCTCTTTGGATCAGCAAATCTTGAGCCAACTTCTCGGCTTCTTCGACCTTGATGAGCATATTAAGCTTATTTCCGATTCCTACGGAGAGCGGATGCTGGAGATGAATCGGCTGCTGGAGCGCGCGGCGATTCCTGATGTGACATGGGTCAAGCCAAAAGGCGGCATGTTCTTGTGGATGAAGCTGCCCGAAGGACTCGATGCGGAAACGTTGCTCAAAGCAGCTGTCCGCAAAGGGGTAGCGTTCGTGCCGGGCAGCTCGTTCTATGCGGACAATCCGCAGCGCAATACAGCCCGGCTTAATTTCACGCATAACAAAGGGGCGCGTACCGAGCAAGGCGTGGCGCGTTTAGTGGAAGCGATCGGAGAGTTCACGGCGCGCAGCTAGCTAGAACTTGCGGCCATCTGGCGAAGCAGCTCCAGCGGCTGCCTTGGACCATTCAGCGATCACTTCGCGGTATTGCTCCAATGCGGCCACGCCCACTGGGCGAAGCTTATATTTGCCGCGTCCGATTCGCTCGAACCAGCCATAATAGTTATGCCGCAGCGTGTCGCCGCTGCGGCTATTGCCCGTGATCGCCGCAACCTCGCGCGGCGCCAGCTCTCCCGCCTCGCGCAGCGCCCATGCGCAGCGAAGCGCCTTCTCGCGGTAGGCCGTGACGAGCTTGCGGCCGGTGCTGCCGCCAACGTTGTAGTCGCCGCTGCGCTCGCGGAATTCTTGCAGCAGCTTCGCCTGCTTCCGGCGGCGCATGCCTCGCTGCGGAGGCTCGCCCGGCTCGCATAACAGCTCGATGACGGCAGGCTTCGTCTTATAGAAGGTGACCGTCATAAGCCCGAGGCCAAGCATTCGGCATAGCTCCGTTAAGTCGCCGTAACGCTGGTTATGCGCGCCGCTCTTCTTTCGGTTGCGTTCAATGGCCAGGACAACCTGTCCGTTTAAACGCAGACGTTCAACGCCTTGCAGCAGCAATGCAAGATTGAACGTTTTTTTCATTTCTACAATAATAGGCTCCTCATGCTCGGGGTGGATAGCTACGAGATCGCAATGAAGCACCTCGCTCTTCACCTCATACCCGAGCCGTTCGTAGTATTGTTTAATAGGCTTGTACAGTTCTTCCTCCCGCTTAACGGCCACGATGCTTGTTCCCCTTCCATAATTCCGCACTAATCTTCCACTCTAGCCCCATTATAACAAAGGATTACGCGAGCTTGTCGTTTTTTGCTGGATGGAGGACGAAAATAGTGGTCAATTTCCTACACAGATAAGCATAGAAATGTAATACTTCAATTTACAAGTTATCCACGAGGAAAGAGCGTCTAGCAACTAATCCCTGGCGGAGAAGGAATAGTGGAATGCGGAAGCGATGGGAGGAGGCACGGAATGGACATTTTCAAACGAATTGCGGAATATCAGGCTGAGAGTGAGAAGCTGGCATGGATGGGACAATTCAAGGACTACATTGAGCTGCTTAAGAACGATAAGTCCCCGGCCATGACCGCACATTCACGCGTTTATGAAATGATCGAATCTTACGGGGTCGAAGAGGTGAATGGGCGCAAGAAGTATAAGTTTTTCGAACAGGAGATATTTGGATTAGACCGCTCCGTGGAGAAGCTGGTTGAAGAATATTTTCACTCGTCCGCCCGCAGGCTGGACGTTCGTAAACGGATATTACTGCTCATGGGACCGGTCAGCGGCGGCAAGTCGACGATCGTGACCATGCTGAAGAAGGGGCTCGAGAAGTTCTCCCGCACCGACAAGGGAGCGGTCTACGCGATCAAGGGCTGCCCGATGCACGAGGATCCGCTGCATCTCATTCCGCATGAGCTAAGGCCGGAGATCGAGAAAGAGCTTGGCGTTCGCATTGAAGGGAATCTATGCCCTTCTTGCCAGATGAGACTGCAGACTGAGTATGGGGGCAATATCGAAAGCGTGCTTGTCGAGCGTGTATTCATCTCCGAGGATAATCGCGTCGGTATCGGCACTTTCAGTCCCTCCGATCCCAAGTCTCAGGATATTGCCGACCTGACCGGCAGTATCGACTTCTCGACGATAACCGAATTCGGCTCCGAATCGGATCCGCGCGCCTATCGGTTCGACGGTGAGCTCAATAAGGCGAACCGCGGGCTGATGGAGTTCCAGGAAATGCTCAAATGCGACGAGAAGTTTCTATGGAACCTTCTCTCACTGACGCAGGAGGGTAATTTCAAGGCTGGCAGGTTCGCGCTAATAAGCGCCGACGAGCTCATTATTGCCCATACGAATGAATCCGAGTATAAGTCGTTTATCAGCAATAAGAAGAACGAGGCGCTGCAGTCACGGATGATCGTCATGCCAATCCCTTATAACCTCAAGGTGTCGGATGAAGAGAAAATATATACGAAGCTGATCGCGCAAAGCGATATGAGGCATATTCATATTGCTCCACATGCGCTGCGTGCGGCGGCGATTTTCTCCATACTTACAAGATTGAAGGAAACGAAGAAGCAGGGTATGGACCTCGTCAAGAAAATGCGCATGTACGACGGCGAGGAGGTCGAAGGCTTCAAGGAAGCGGATTTGAAGGAAATGCAAAGCGAGTATGTCGAAGAGGGCATGACGGGCATTGATCCTCGTTATGTCATCAACCGTATCTCCAGCGCGCTCATTAAGCAGGATATGCAGTGCATTAATGCGCTTGATGTGCTGCGGGCGCTCAAGGACGGACTCGACCAGCATCCTTCGATTACGAAGGATGAGCGCGAGCGCTACCTCAATTTCATATCCGTGGCGCGCAAGGAATATGATCTGCTGGCTAAGAAGGAGATCCAGAAGGCGTTCGTCTACTCGTTCGAGGAGTCGGCGCGCACTTTATTCGAGAACTACTTGGATAATATCGAATCGTATTGCAATTGGGCGAAAATCAAGGATCCGCTTACCGGCGAGGAGATGGATCCGGATGAAAGGCTCATGCGTTCGATCGAGGAACAGATCGGCGTATCGGAAAATGCGAAAAAAGCGTTCCGCGAAGAAATTCTGATTCGTATCTCGTCTTATTCGCGCAAAGGGAAAAAATTCGACTTCACTAGCCATGAACGGCTGCGCGAAGCGGTCGAGAAGAAGCTATTCACCGATCTGAAGGACATCGTTAAGATTACGACGTCAACGAAGACGCCGGACGAACTGCAATTGAAGCGTATTAATGAAGTGACTAAGCGGCTTATGGATGAACACGGCTATTGCCCGGTATGCTCGAATGAGCTGCTGCGGTACGTAGGGAGCCTGCTTAACCGCTAGTGCCGGCAATTAAGAGGAATGGAGCTTGGGTACTTTGCGTGGAGAAGCTGACGGATGCACGGCCCGTCAGCTTCTTTGTCGGGGTAGGCGTATCCTTCAATAAAAAAGCTAAAATTTTATAATATAGCGTATCTTTTCCGATATAATAGGAGATAGTGAAAGACTATACGCCGAAGGGGTCTTGCCAAGTGATTAAAGTATCAGCAGAGCGTAAGCAGCAACTGGACTATACCGGTATATCGGAACAAGATTTGCAGCTATTAGCGGGATATCGGCCCGTCTTTGCCCAAGTTGTGGACGAGGTGGTCGATCGTTTCTACGACAGCGTCGGCAGCCAGCCGGACCTTGTCGAGCTTATTTCCAGAGTTAGCAATATTGAACGGTTGAAGGAAACGCAGCGGGTTTATTGGATGTCTCTCGCCGATGGCGTCATAGACCAGCCGTTTATTGATAATAGAATACGGATAGGAGCGGTTCATTCCCGGATCGGACTTACGACGGATTGGTATTTGGGGACGTATATGACGTATCTGGACATTGCGACGCTCGTATTTAAGCGCGTTCTTCCCGAGCAATGGCAGCATGTCGTCTATTCGCTTACGAAGATGTTCAATCTGGATTCGCAATTCGTACTTGAAGCGTATCATGGCTTCGAGCAGCAGAAAGTACAGGAGCTTGCCGATTCGCGTGCTACGATGCTGAGCACCGTTACGGGAGCTGTGCAGGAGCTGGCTTCGCTTATGGTCGAATTGGACGAGGGTGCGCAATCAATTGCGGCAACGGCCGTTTCGACTTCGCAATCTCAGGATAAGACGCATACACTGTTAGGAGAGCTGCGCGAAGAGCTCGATGGCATCGGCGAGATGGGCACGCTCATCCGCGGCTTGTCGGATCAGACGCATCTGCTCGGGCTGAATGCCGCTATCGAAGCTGCTAGAGCCGGCGAACAAGGAAGAGGGTTCGAAGTTGTCGCGAACGAGGTCAGGAAGCTGGCTGCATCGTCCCGCAATGCGTTAGAAGGCATTCAAGCGAAGCTGGAAGAAATCGATAAGAAACTCTCCGCCGTTCGTTCCGAGTCGGAGCTAACGTCGGTGGAGGCGCGCAATCAAGCAGCCCGTTCGCAGGAGCTTGCATCCTTCGTTCATATGGTTGATAAAGTTACGAAAGACTTGCAGCAATTGAATTCATAGTCACGAATAAATAACTCGAACTATTACTTATATCCGCAGCCTAGAAAAAGCAGGAATTCTCTCACATGGAGGGTTCCTGCTTTTATGTTAAGTAAGTTGACACAATTTTCGGAATTTAGTATGATTATCCTAACATTTATACATGGCAGTGAGATAAATGTTAAGTTTTTTGACATATATCTAGCTCGTATGGACGAAATGTTCATGCTGCAAGCACCAATTAGGTGCTGCGCTCATCATGGAGGAGGCGGTTGTCATGTCGACGGCCAAACAGTCGCATTCGCATTATTACGATTCGCAAGCATTTTATGATGAAATGTTCGACAAGGACTTTTCGGTACGGCCTCACTATGACAATGTTCATCGCTTATTCGGCAGAATGAAGCAGGCGGAGCTTACGGTCCGTCAGAATGCAATCAACCAGCGGATGCTGGAGGAAGGTATTACTTTCACGCTCTATAGCGGTGGGCAGAGCGAGCCGCTTGAACGTACGATTCCGTTCGATTATATCCCTCGCGTTATACCGAAGCATGAATGGGAGGCAGTCGACCGCGGAGTTAAGCAGCGTATACGTGCGCTCAACGCATTTTGCCACGACGTATATCATGGGCAACGGATCGTTGCAGACGGCATCATTCCTCGGCGCATGATCGTATCCAACACGTATTTCCGTCCGGAAATGGCTGGTCTACATGTTCCCGGAGGTGTATATATTACAGCATCGGGCATTGATTTGATTCGAGATGAGAAGGGCCGCTACTTTGTCCTCGAGGACAATTTGCGCTCGCCTTCGGGTTTCTCTTACTTATTCAAGGGCAGGACGTTAATGAGTGAATTATTCCATGATCTGTATTTGTCCTGTTCGGTGCAAAGCATCGACCGAAGCTTGAATTGTTTCTTAAGCTCGCTTCGCGCGCTTTCCCCAAATGGCAAACGCGATCCTCTAATCGTATTGCTCACGCCTGGCGCTTATAACTCCGCTTATTATGAACACACTTTCCTTGCGCAGCAAATGGGTATTCACCTCGTCGAAGGAAGAGACCTCGTCTATAAAGATCACAAAATTTATTTGCGCGATCTGCGAGGACTTCGCCAGGTTGACGTGATCTACCGCCGCATCGATGACGACTTCCTGGATCCGCTTGCCTTCCAGCCTGACTCCTTGCTAGGCGTGCCTGGACTTATGAATGCGTATCGGGCAGGAAATGTTGCCATTGCCAATGCTCCGGGAACAGGCGTAGCGGACGATAAGGCGGTATACGCCTATGTGCCTGATATGATTCGTTATTACTTGGGCGAGGAGCCGCTCCTTCATAACGTGCCGACTTATATTTTGTCCCGCAAAGAAGAGAGAGAGTATGTGCTGGATCATTTGGATCAGCTCGTTGTCAAGGAAACTTCGCTTTCGGGCGGATACGGCATGCTGATCGGTCCAACCGCGACGCAGAAGGAAATCCAGCAGTTCGCCGAGGCGATCAAGCGAGAGCCGGATCGCTATATCGCGCAGACGACGATGAAGCTGTCGCGTGCTCCCGTCATGCTTGATGGACAGATGACCCCGCGTCATATTGACCTGCGCGCCTTCGCGCTGATGGGCGATGAGACGCATGTCATTCCAGGAGGGCTTACCCGCGTAGCAATGAAGGAAGGCTCTCTCGTCGTCAACTCCTCGCAGGGTGGCGGCGTGAAAGATACATGGGTGCTTAATCGATAATAGAACGGAGGGAAAGCCATGCTGAATCGGAATGCGGAGGCTTTGTTTTGGATCGGGAGATATATGGAGCGGGCGGAAAACCATGCAAGATTAATCGATGTGCATTATCATTTGCAAGTTGAGGATGAGTATGCTGTTGACGCAGAGGAGTCGGGCGGCGGAGCTGCCGAGCCTGTGTCGAAGTGGGCAAGAATCGTTGATGCGTTAGGAAGCCGCGAAGCTTACGAGCAGCAGTATGGCTCCTATAGTGAACGAGATGTCCTCTACTATACGACTCTCGATCGCGATAATGCGAACTCGCTCGTGTCCTGTGTCAGTCATGCCCGCGGCAATCTGCGGACGCTTCGCGAGAAAGTGCCTAGTGAGATGTGGGATGCAACGAACGGATTCTATCTATGGCTGAGAGAGAAGCAGCCAGATGATTTGCTGCGCGAATCCCCGCATCTGTTCTTCGGCAAGATAAAGGAATGGACGGCTCTATTCCAAGGCGTAGGACAGTCGGTCATGCCGCGCGAGAACGAATGGCATTTCATTGAATGCGGCCGTTATCTTGAGCGTGCGGAGAATACGCTTCGCATTATTAAGGCAGTCGGCAATGCGGCAAGCGGAGATGGGTGGAATGTGTCAACTGCTTACCCTTATTTGCAGGCGGTGCTCCGTTCGGTGAGCGGCTACCAGGCTTTCCGCCGCTATTATGCGGACGGAATCACAGTAGAATCGATTGTTGAATTCGTCATATTGAACCAAGTATTCCCGCGCTCTGTTCATTTTGCTTTCCATACGCTCGACGATCATATGCGCCGAATCGAGCTGCAGGATAAGCAGCTGCGCAGCGCTCATGAGCGGGTCATCCGTCAGGTTGGCAAGGTGAAAGCCGATCTCGCTTGCCTTGAGCATGACGATATGGCGATTGACCGCGGAGGAATGATCGTGACGCATTTGCTTGACTCCTGCCAGCAATTGGGCGGCTTGTTTGCCAAAACCTTTTTTCGAATGGGGGAAGCAAGCGCATGAAGCTGAATATCTCTCATGTTACGCAATACGAATATGCCGATCCGGTTACGGACAGTGTCAATGAAATTAGGCTGACGCCGAGTACGAATGAACGACAATCCTGCTATCAGCAGCAAATTTCGATCGAGCCGAACGCCTCGTTGTTCACATTCGAGGATTATTTCGGCAATCGCGTTCACGCCTTCTCCGTTAACGGACCGCATAGACGACTGACGATAAGGACCTTGATGACGGTCGTGACGAAGCAAGCGCCGACTGCAGAGGAGCGGGCTTTATACCTCAGCAAGCGACCGCCTGGGCAAGCATGGGAATGGCTGCGAACCGAGGAAGCGGCTAATCGCTTCACCGAGTTTCTGCTGCATACGGAATACACGTCGAACACGGAAGAAGTGGAGCGGTTCGCATCTGCGCTTATCCCATCCGAAGACGGCCAAGTCATTAGCGTACTGGACTGGCTTACGGCGTTATCTTCGCAGATTCGGACAGAGTTCATCTATGATCCCGAAGCGACAAACGTTAAGACGAAAACAAGCGATATGTTCGAGCACAAGCGCGGCGTATGCCAAGACTTCGCGCATCTGATGATAGCTTGCAGCAGAGCGCTAGGCGTTCCGGCGCGTTATGTCAGCGGCTATCACTTCGTAGGTGATCTGCAGGGCGGAAGCGCGGACTTCGAGCAAGCGTCGCATGCATGGGTCGAGGCGTTCGTGCCGGGCCTTGGCTGGTGCAGCTTCGATCCGACGAATACGGACCCTGTCGGCGAGCGGTATGTGAAGCTTGGCCATGGCCGCGACTACAAGGATATTGTGCCTGTGAAAGGCGTCTACCGGGGGACCGGGGAGCAGCTGCTGCAGGTGACGGTTGACGTGCGCAAGATGGAAGATTGACGAACTTATCTAAATAGCGGATTGGAAGAACAGTTGCGAGGCCGAATGGAGGCTGAGTAGCTGTTTTTTTGTTTTTCCTATGAATAAATAGCCGCCTGCGGCAAATGTTATAAACAGGAAAATAGGAGGTGAACAATAGGATGAAACGTTGGAAAGTGATCTTGATGTCTGTGTTCGTGCTGTCGCTTGGTCTTTCGCTTGTTAGCTGCGCCACTGCTAACAAGGTTAAGCAGCAGGCGCAGGAAGGCGCGCATCGCTTGGAGGTGCAGATGACGAACGATGATCATCGCAACTTGCCCGGCAAGAAGATGAATATGAACGATGCGTCTGCAAAAGCTTCCCAGCTGGCGGAACGCGCACAGCTTGTGAATGGCGTGAAGTCGGCGAATGTTCAGCTGTACGGCGATGATGCATTGGTAGGCATCGAGGTCGAGAACGCGGGCAAGCGCGGCATTATTGAGAAGCAGGTGTATTCGGCGCTAAGAATTCAATATCCTGCTTATCGTCTGCACGTCACATCCGATCAAAGCTTGAGTGACCGAATAAAGGTGCAAAAGACTGGAGCGGCGTCTAACGATAGCGGGATGAAGTCGATGTCGAGCGATATGTCGGCATTGATTAAAGAGATTGACAAGAGCTTTCACAGTCGAAAATAAAATGAAAAAAACCATGAGAACGGCTCTCGAAGCTGCATTCATGGTTTTTTTCATTTGTCTAGCCTTGCTTGGAAACCCAGTTTTGAACGACGTTTGGCACACCGTCTAGCGCCGTTGGGTAACGGTAGGTGAAGCCAAGCTCCTTCAGCTTGCGATTCGTAAAGTAGGTGTGAGCTGTTGCATATTCAGTCAGAACCGGCCCTAATATGATCTTGCATAACCATCGTGGAATGGAGCGAACTTTGCCTGAGAGCTGCAGTTCCTTCTCGATCAGCTTCATGAACGCATTCGAGGTCATGGGCTCGTTGTCGCAGAGGATGTATCGATCGCCTATCTTGCCGTGCTCGCACAAGAACAAGCAAGCGCGGGCGGTATCTTCGACATGGATAGGCGAGAAATACGGTTCGTAGCCCTTCAAGGAATATACGGGTTTCTTATTGTAAATCGGTTCGATGAACAGCTGGGGCATCCAGGAATCGGGTCCGTAGATTTGGGCGGGAAAAGCGGTCGTTATAGGCATCCCTTTCTGAATATAGCGATCCAATACGTTAACGGAATTCGCGATGTAAGGGCCCCAGCCTTTCGGCTCGCTAGTAAAGTCGGCATCTCTTGGACGCTCGGCGCCGGTATCTCCGTAATAGCTTGTTCCTGCTATGTATACGATATTTTTGATTGTATGTACATCGATGTGGTCAAGGAGGCGAAGCGTCATGTCGTAGTGGCCTTTGGCGAATTGTTCTGCGATTTTGGTGGTTACCTTCTTCCCCCAGGTTGGAGGCGAGGCTAGATGAATGACATACTCGCATTCGGCGAGCTTCTGCTGCCATGGACCGTCTTCCATCAAATCGCCTACGACGGCTTCGAGGCCTCGAGCTCTTAGCGCATCTGCCTTCTGCGAGGAGCGGGTCAATACGACAGCTTGAAGCTTTGTGTCGATAATTTCTTGGACCAGTGCGGTACCGACATAGCCGGTACCGCCGGTGATGAATATTTTGGACATCACAATACCTCTTTCGGACGAGTGGGATATGGGAAATCATTTTTATGAATACGCTGTTATTATATCATTTCATTTATATTAATGGGTATTTCTGGTTGGATTAAATCGTTGATTGCCTCATCTAGTCGTGACTTTTATTGGATGCTATAATCGGTTTACGTAAGAAGGGGGAATAGTGTGAAAGTATCATTAAAAAGCCAATCAACGAAGATTTTATTAGTAATCATCCTATTGCTTACTTGCACGATAGGGGTAACCTATTACCAAATGATGGAGATGAAACGAACGATTCATGTGGTAAAGTCGAACTGGATGCCGAGTATTGAACAAATATCGCATTTGAATAGTTCGTTCATGCATGTCAGGGTGGTTCTTGTGAAAATTCTCCTTGCGGACAATGAGGCGGAAATTCAAAAATATATTGATGTCTATAACGATACGAAAACGAGTTTTGAGAACAGCTTCGACGATTATGAGGCCTTCCTCATATCTGACGAGGAACGAAACATGTATTTGGAAATGAAAAAGATTTCGATTGAATATTTCCTGAACGGTCAGTTTCTGATAGATACCGTGCTGATGGGAGATCATTCAACGGGTATTGATATGTTGGAAACAATGACGCCTATCGGCCAACGCGGCGAAGTGGTGTGGGAAAAGTGGATCAAATTCAATCTTGAAGGAACGCAGAGAGATGTAGACCGTTCGGCCGTTCAGCAAAAATGGGCTCAGAGGATGGGTTTGATATTCGGTGCGATGGCTATCCTAATCGGCATTGCTTTGGCGAAGCAAACGAGCGCGGTACGCCGTAAGGGTGAGCAGAAGCTTAGTCTGGAGAAGGCGAAGGCGCGAACTTATCTGGATTTGGTCGATATTATGATCGTTGTACTCGATCGTGAAGGGCGAATCGAGTTGTTAAACCGGAAGGGCAGTCAACTGACCGGCTATGAGGATCTTGAGGTTATCGGTCGGAAGTGGATTGATACCTGCGTTCCCGAAAGATTCTTCGAAGAGCGCACGGAAATTTTACGAGAAATCGTGGAGGATAGACCGCGCAAGGAATACTACGAGGCGCTTATAGTGACAAAGAGCGGCTCTGAGCGGCTTATCGGTTGGACGTTTAATGTTGTTCGTAACGAAGATGGCCTCGTAAGCAGCGTTATATTGGCGGGCAACGATATTACCGAGCGGAAAAATGCGGAGCAGGCGCTGCTCGACTATAAGCAAAGCTTGGAGCATCTCGTTGAGGATCGCACGCGGGAGCTAGAGAACAAGAATACGATGCTGGAGGAAGCGACGCGAATAGCTGAATCGGCAAATCGGGCGAAGAGCGAGTTTCTGGCGAATATGAGTCATGAGATTCGAACGCCAATGAACGCGATTATCGGATTCAACTATTTGATGCAGAAGACAAGCCTAACAGAGCAACAGAAAGATTATGTGGATAAGACGGTGCTATCCGCGAAAAATTTGCTTACCATCATTAGCGATATATTGGATTTCTCGAAAATCGAAGCGAAAAAAATCGTGCTAGAGCGAATCGACTTCGACCTGTACGAAATTATGAGCAATATTTCCAATACGATCGGCTTATCGGTATATGAAAAGGGGTTAAAGCTTCATTTCACGATCCATCATGAAGTGCCGCAAATGCTCACCGGAGATCCGTTCCGACTCAATCAGGTGCTGCTCAATCTAGTGAACAACGCGCTTAAGTTCACCGAGCAAGGGGAGATCGTGTTCGGGATAGAGGTCGTATCGACCGACGAGAACGGAGTTGTGCTTCGATTCACGGTCAGCGATACGGGAATCGGCATGACGGAAGAACAGCAGCAACTGCTGTTCCGCGAATTCACGCAGGCTGATATGTCTACGACTCGCAAATACGGTGGCACGGGGCTTGGTCTTGTTATTAGCAAAAGCTTGGTAGAATTGATGAATGGTGAAATTGGGGTTGAAAGTGAGTTCGGCAAAGGAAGCTGCTTCTCGTTCACGGCACAATTCGGCAAAGGCTCCTTCGATTCGCTGAGTGGTAACGAGCCTGTGGCGCCGCACCTGAAGTTTCTGCGCGTGCTGCTCGTATGCGATGATCTCGAGATGAGACTTATTTTGACGAGCCAGCTTGAGCAATTCCAATTCATCGTCAGCGCAGCAGAATCTGCCGCGGACGCCGAAGCGATCATTCGCAGCAGCGGCCGATATGACTTGGTTATCGTCGACTGGAAGCTGAAGGATGAAGCTGCGGCGCATTTTGCAGAGAAAATTAAGCTTGAATATGGAACGCCAATCCAGGTTATTGTCCTTATTAGCGCGTACCATGAATCTCAGCTGCAGGTAGATTCGAATTCGTCATCGGTGAAGAAGGTGCTGTATTACCCGATCAGCCAGTCCCAGCTGTATAACGAAATCGTCGAGCTGTTCCAAAGGCAGATGATTGGGAAACATGCCGTCGATTCCAGATTCAACGAGACAGAAAAGTTTACGAATCTGCGAAATGCGCGAGTGCTGCTTGTCGAGGACAATGAGATTAATCAACAGGTGGCGCAGGCGATGCTGCAGGAGCTTGGCGTTCTAGTCGATGTTGCAGAGAATGGCTACGAAGCGTTGCAACGAACGAGCGTAAAGCGATATGATGCAATATTAATGGACTTGCAGATGCCGATAATGGATGGCTTCGAAACGGCGAGCAAGTTCAGAGCGCGCGATCAGCATACGCCGATTATTGCGATTACGGCTGATGCGATGCAGGGTGTCAAGGAGCAGGTGCTTGCAGCTGGAATGAATGCCTATATTTCCAAGCCGTTCGAGCCCGTACAATTGTTCAGCGTTCTGCAGAGAACGCTTCAGAGTCATAACGGAGAAGTACGCGAAGGGCACTTACAGGCTGCTGCCGCTTCCAGCGTGAACGAGTCGGGAGCTGAGAACGGCTTGAACGTGGAAGCTGCCGTGAAGCGTCTTGCCAACAATAAGCAGCTTTATAAGCAAATATTGAACATGTTCGTCACAGATCATGCTAATGCGATGGTCGAGATCCGTGAGGCTCTGCGGGTTGGCGACGTCCAAAAAGCAATCTTCTGCGTCCACACCTTGAAGGGGGTAGCCTCTAACATCGGTGCGGTTGCTTTGAGTGAAACGAGCGCAGAGCTGCAATATGTTTTGCAGAATAAGTCGGATATGCAGTGGGACGAGCTTCTCCTGCTTATGGAAGAGCAAGTTGAGACGGTGAAGCAGGAGATCGAACGATTCATTCGAAACAATCCGATATAAATAGCGATAAAACAGAAACAACCGACGAGTGATGGAGCTCGTCGGTTGTTTCTGCTTATATAACGTTCTCTAGGTCGGCAATGGCGACAGTATTATCCGGTTTCTTAAACCGTTTAGCTGCGTAATAGACGAGTCCAAGAGCGAGCCAGCTTGACCCAAGCAGCAGTGAAGCGGAATCTAGCAGTGTGATGAGATAGAAGACAAATGCCGCGCCGATTAGCGGAAACAGCAGCCGAAGAACGATGTCTCTTGCTCCCCTTTGCTTGCCTCTGACGATGTAATGGAAGATGACGGACAAGTTAACGAACAGGAATGCGGTTAAAGCGCCGAAGCTGACGAATTTGATCGCAATTTCCAGGCTAATGACTAAAGAGCCGAGCGTAATGATGCTGACAAGTATGATGTTGAATACAGGTGTGCGGTATTTCGGATGAACGGAGCCGAAGCTGCCTTTCGGAAGCAAAGACGTTCTGCCCATAACGAAGAGTAAGCGGGATACGGTCGTCATCGAAGACATGCCTTGAGAGAGAATGGAGAAGATGATGACGAAAGTAAAGATAGCTGCGAGCGCGCTGCCGCCTATTGCCCCCATAAGCTCGAAGCCAGCCGCGTCTACATTGCTGAACGAGAAGTTCGGGTACATTTGTTGAATCAGGTAGGCGGTTGCGAAATACATGATGCCGGCGGCTATGACGATGATCATTATAGCGCGCGGTATCGTTTTCTTAGGGTCCTTCGTCTCCTCGGCCATCGTCGTAATGGAATCGAATCCGAGGAAGGAGAAGCATACGAGAGAGGCGCCGGCAAGCAAGGTGGAGAGGGAAACGCCATTGTTTGCCGGAAGCGGATTGAAGCCAGCGGAAATGCCGTTCTTCATCGCTTGATAGACGAGCAACGCGCAGAAGCCGGCGATGAACACCGCTTGAAGAGCTACGAACACTTTATTGACATTGGCCGACGTCTTAATGCCGATGATGTTGATAACCATCACGACGAAGGTCAGTAGAATGATCCAAATGAAGGTGGGTACGGAAGGGAATTGTGCGTTTAGATTAATGCCGAACATGAGTGCCGCGATAATACAGGAGAATAAATAATCGAGCAAGATGGCCCACCCGACGACAAATCCCAAGAAAGGACTCATCGACTTCGCTACGTACGTGTACGCCGAACCGGATACGGGGAATGCCTTCGCCATTTGGCCGTAACTGGCAGCGGTGAACAGGATAGCGATGAACGCAAGCACGTATGCGCCTAGCAGCATGCCTCCCGAGCCTTCATGCAGGACACCGAAGCTGGTGAAGAAAATCATCGGCGACATCCAGGCTAGTCCCATTGTGACCACGTGGGATAAAGATAAGTTCCGTTTTAACTCTGCGGGTTGTTGCATCGGTTTCATCCTCCTTTAACTACAAGCCAATCCATGCTTTTTTGTTTGCGTCATGTTTCCTCACATTGTTGCAGGTAATTTTCAAAAAAACAAGAGGCTAATTTCCGAACATTCCGATGCAGATATTCCGAAAAGTACGTTAAAATCCATATGTATCAACGGTTTGAGCACCATTTTGAGAGGAGTAAAAATATTTTTTTTCAAAAAGCGATTGCCACGCCGAAAAACACATGTTAGAATACATAACATAAGATTTGAAATTGCATATGGAAAGTTTTCTAGGGTTCCGAATCGCTTCTGCGATTGCCTGGTCCGAGAGAAGACGCATCGATCTTCAGTATCGATGTACACGGCGGGAAAAAAGCCCGGGAGAATGAATCAAAAGAGTTTCTTTTGATATTCTCCTGGGCTTTTTTCCTTTTTTTCATCCAACGATAGGGGGAAATAACATGACAGCAATCTTTACGGCAAATATTGAGGCGGGCGGCAAATGGTCCGCTTATGTAAGCAAGGGCAAGTCCATTTCAATAACGGCAGCGGGTGATAGGGCGAATCTAGCTTGTCTACTGTTCCATGCGCAGCATCCATCCGAACGATATAACATGCCAGATACACTAAAGGCGCAACACACGGCGCTATTGACTGCAGGCCATGTGCTCATGAGCGACCAAGGGAAGGTGCTTGCTTCGATAACGGAAGACACGGTCGGCTGGCATGATACTTTGTCCGGCTATACGACACGAGAGAGCATAGATGCAAAGTACGGTGTGACGAGTTACCAAAGCGAGAGAAACGATTGGCTGCGGAACGCCGAGCAAAACTTGAAGGTGGAGCTGTTCCGGCATAACCTGACGGCTAGAGATTTCACAACGCCGATTAATTTCTTCTCGAAGATCGTTTGCGAGCTGGACGGCACGATGAGATACGAAGAGCAAGCGACAGCCGGGCGATCAGTGACGCTAAGAACAGAGATGGATCTGCTCGTCGTGTTGTCCAATACGCCGAATCCGATGGACCCTGGCAGCCAGTATCCGGATACAGCGGTGGAGCTAGTCATCACGGATGCGGAGCCGATTGGCGAAAATGATCTTTGCTTGAATCACTGCGGAGAGAACAGACGCGCTTTCGAAAATACTTGGAACGCTTACGCGTTGATGAGAGGGGTTAACTAATATGAGCACAAGCATAAGCGCGAGCAATCACTTAATTGGCAGCGGGCTGAACCCGGTTCATGCCATATATGAGACGACAATTCCTGCAGGCGAAGGCTGGATGTACGATCTCCTTGAAGGTCAAGTGCTCCGTATCGTCGATGTGGAAGGCAACCAAGCAGTCGATACGCTGTTTTATTCGACGGAAGATCCGGCTGACCGCTATAGCGCGATCCGTACCGTGACGAAGCAGCAAAATCTGTACCTGACCACAGGCTCGGTGCTCGTTGCTGAATCGGGTCGCGAGCTGCTTAAGATAACGGCTGATACATGCGGGCGGCATGACACGATCGGGGGGGCTTGCTCGGCGCAAAGCAACACCGTTCGTTACTCGCACGAGACACTTCCCATGCACAACTGCCGCGATACGTTCATGCTCATGCTGTCGGGACGAAGTGAATATACGAAACAGGATCTTGCGCCGAACGTGAACTTCTTCATGAACGTGCCCGTAACGCCGGAAGGCAAGCTGACTTTCGCTGACGGCGTGTCCGGTCCAGGAAGATATGTCGAGCTTACAGCGCTCGCACCGGTAACTGTATTGATCAGCAACTGCCCGCAGCTCAATAACCCATGCAACGCCTACAATCCAACACCGGCACAAGTCATCATATGGGATGCAGAAGGAGGCGAAGGCCATGTTTAAGAAAGTACTCATTGCCAATCGCGGAGCTATCGCCGTTCGGATTATCCGCACGCTGCGGAGTCTTGGTATCGAATCCGTAGCCGTGTACACGACAGCTGATCGCGACAGCTTGCATGTCGAGCAAGCGGATGAGGCGGTATTGATCGGTGAAGGACCTGCGAAGGAAAGCTACGTGAATGCCGAGCTTATCTTGAAGACGGCGCTGGCGACCGGAGCGGACGCGATTCATCCCGGTTATGGTTTTTTGAGCGAAAACGCGTCGTTCGCCAGAGCTTGCGCGGAACGAGGCATTACATTCATCGGCCCTGCGCCTGAGCATATTGAGCTGTTCGGACTTAAGCATACGGCCCGTTCCATTGCTCAGAAAGCCGGCGTACCGATGCTGCCAGGCACGGAGCTCATTTCTACCCTTGAGGAGGCAGTAGAGAGTGCGGCGGTTATCGGCTACCCAGTCATGCTGAAAAGTACGGCGGGCGGCGGCGGTATCGGCATGCGGATATGCGGCGATGAGACGTCGCTGCGTGAAGCATTCGACTCGGTTACGCGCCTAGCGCTTGCTAACTTTAATGACGGCGGCGTGTTTCTAGAGAAATATATAGCCCGCGCTCGTCACGTCGAGGTGCAAATCTTCGGGAATGGGTTTGGCGAGGCGGTTGCGCTTGGCGAACGGGATTGCTCGGTACAACGCCGCAACCAGAAGATAATAGAAGAGACGCCTGCGCCGCTGCTTCCGGCTGCGATTCGCAGCGATATGCAAGCAAGCGCGCAGCAGCTTGCGCTGGCTGCCGGGTATCGCAGTGCCGGCACCGTCGAATATTTGTATGATCCGGAGGAGGAGCGGTATTACTTCCTCGAAGTGAATACCCGCTTGCAGGTTGAGCATGGCGTAACCGAGGAAGTGTTCGGCGTCGATCTTGTGGAGTGGATGGTGAAGGAAGCGGCAGGCAATCTTACGAATCTATCGGGGTTTATCGATCAGCCCAAAGGACATAGCTTGCAGGTTCGGCTCTACGCAGAGGATTGTATGCGTGACTTCCGTCCGAGCGACGGGATGATCGATCAAGTGATTTGGCCGCAAGGTGCGCGTATAGAGACGTGGGTTCAGAAAGGTGTTAACGTAACGACGCTGTACGATCCGATGCTTGCGAAAATTATCGTTCACGCCGAAACGCGTGAGGGCGCAATCAACAGCATGCTGGCAGCGCTAAAGGAATTGCGCGTATACGGACTAACGACGAACCAGTCGTATATCGAAGCTTTCCTGGATACAGCTCCATTCCGGGATGGGCATGTATATACGAATATGCTGCGAGCATTCAGCCCAAGCGAGCATGCGATCGAGGTGCTCGACGGCGGCGTGCAGACGACGGTGCAGGATTATCCAGGCCGCGTCGGCTACTGGGACATCGGCGTTCCGCCGTCCGGTCCGATGGATCGGCTCTCATTCCGCATCGGCAATCGTCTGCTAGGCAACGAAGAGCAGGCGGCAGGTCTTGAAATGACTCTTCGCGGCGGCTCCTATCAGTTCCGCAACGCGATGACATTCTGTCTGACAGGCGCGGATATGGGAGCAACTCTGAACGATGCTGCTGTTCCGTTGTATACGCCGGTGAAGGCGGAAGCGGGATCGATCCTTACGTTAGGCGAAGCGGCGGCGGGCATGCGATCGTACTTGCTCGTTGCAGGCGGCTTCGATATGGCGATGACGCTTGGCAGCGCGGCAACGTTCACGCTTGGCGGCTTTGGCGGCCATTCCGGCAATGCGGTTCGTCCGGGTGCCGTACTTAGAGTGCGCCAAGGGGCAGCAGCTAAGCCGCTTCCGGCACTCGCTGCAAGCTCGCGCCCAACGCTTGGCAAGGAATGGACGATCGGCGTTATACCGGGTCCGCATTGCACCGAAGAATATTTGCTTCCTGCTTACTTGGAGCAATTAACGGAGACGGCATGGGAGGTCCACTTCAACAGCTCAAGAACGGGCGTCCGCTTAATCGGACCCGCGCCGCTGTGGGCTCGCGAAGACGGCGGCGACGCCGGACTTCATCCGTCGAACATTCATGATAATGCCTACGCGGTAGGAGCACTCGACTTAACTGGCGATATGCCGATATTGCTAGGACCAGACGGTCCAAGTCTTGGCGGCTTCGTCTGTCCGGTAACGACTGCATCCGCAGAGCTGTGGAAGATCGGCCAGCTGCACCCAGGCGATACGGTTCGATTCGTGCTTATTACGGTCGAGGAAGCCGAGCAGCTTCGCTTCGAGCAAGAACAATATTTGAATGAGCTTGCCAGCAGCCCCGCATTGCCGGCTGTACCGGCGCAGTCAAGCGGCGACTATATGCCGCTTATCGCCTATGAAGAGGAAGGACGCCGTTTCCCGGTAGCTGTTCGCTGCTCCGGCGACGAGAATTTGCTTATCGAATATGGCGACCGTGAATTGGATCTGTTGTATCGCTTCCAAGTGTATGTTCTGATGCAAGCCATAAAGGACAGCGGAGCAATTCCGTTCGTTGAGCTGACGCCAGGTATTCGTTCGTTGCAAATTCACCTCGATCCATCCCGCATGACGGTGAAGGAAGCGGCAGCCATCGTATTGCAGCTTGATCTTAGCCTGCCGGCACTGGATTCGATCGAAGTCCCTTCACGCATCGTGAAGCTGCCGTTATCTTGGGACGATCCGGCGACGCAGCTTGCGATTGAGCGATATCAGCAAAATGTCCGTCCCGACGCGCCTTGGTGTCCGAGCAACCTCGAATTCATCCGCCGGATGAACGGTCTTGGCTCGCTTGAGGAAGTGGCTGAGGTTGTATTCAACGCCTCGTATCTTGTCATGGGTCTCGGCGATGTTTACTTAGGCGCGCCGGTTGCCGTTCCGCTTGATCCGCGTCATCGTCTCGTAACAACGAAGTATAATCCTGCCCGCACATGGACGCCTGAAAATGCGGTCGGCATCGGAGGCGCATACTTATGCGTCTACGGGATGGAAGGTCCTGGCGGCTATCAGTTCGTCGGACGTACAGTGCAAATGTGGAATAAACATCGCTCGACGGCCAACTTCGAGCAAGGTAAGCCGTGGCTGCTCCGTTTCTTCGATCAAATTCAGTTCTATCCGGTATCGAAGGAGGAGCTGCTGCAGATGAGGGAAGATTTCCCGCGCGGGGAGTTCGTCGTCCAAGTGGAGGAATCGACGTTCAAGCTTGGCGATTATCTCGCTTGGCTGGATACGATTCAAGAAGGCTCGACGGAGTTCCGTCATAAGCAACAATCCGCTTTCCAACAGGAGCGTGCTTATTGGAAGGAACTCGGAATCGCCGAGCATGTATCCGAGCCGGATACTGCCGCTTCGAGCGAGCGAGAAGCTTTGCCTGAGGGCAGCAAGGGCATTAATTGCTTAATGTCCGGCAGCGTATGGAAAGTGATTGTGGAGCCGGGTCAGACGGTACGCAAAGGCGACGTTATATTAATAGAAGAAAGTATGAAAATGGAGTTCCCGCAATGTGCGCCTTCGGACGGCGTCATCGCATCGATTTTCGTGAAATCGGGTGACCAAGTACGCGCAGGCGATTGCATTGCCGCAATCTATCCGCAAGAGGAGGCTGTTCTCGTATGACGATAGAAGCGGTTCCATTTGAACTAACGATAGACGCGCTGCAGCAAGGCTATATACGGAACTACTTTACGCCGGAGGAAGTTATCGGAGCGATTATCCGGCGCTGCGAAAGAGACAAAGCGATGAATATTTGGATTACGCCGCCATCGATGGAGCTTATTGCGCCATATATCGAGAAGCTGGGGCAGCTCGATCCGTCGACAAGTCCGCTATGGGGAGTGCCGTTCGCGGTGAAGGACAACATCGACGCAGCAGGCTGGCCGACTACGGCAGCTTGCAAGGCGTATGCCAATACGCCGGTTGAGCATGCAGCTGTGGTGGAGCGGCTGATCGCCGCGGGAGCGATCCCGGTAGGGAAAGCGAACCTCGACCAGTTCGCGACCGGGCTCGTCGGGACGCGAAGTCCATACGGCGACACGCATAATGCGCTGCGGCCGGAGCTGATCAGCGGCGGCTCGAGCTCCGGCTCGGCCGTATCGGTAGCGCGCGGGCAGGCCGCCTTCGCGCTCGGCACGGACACGGCCGGCTCGGGACGCGTGCCGGCAGCGCTTAACAGGCTTGTCGGCTACAAGCCTGCAGTAGGGGCATGGCCGACACACGGTGTCGTGCCGGCATGCCGAAGCATCGATTGCGTGACCGTGTTCACACGCAATCTCGCTGACGCGGAGGCGGTAGACGCCGCCGTCCGCGGCAAGCTTGCGAGCGATCCGTATTCCGCGGATCGCCCGCTTACGCGCTCGGCGCAGCCGAAGACATGGCTGCTGCCGCAAGAGCCGCTTGCTTTCTACGGGCCATACGCTGCTGAGTACGAGCAGGCGTGGCAGCGTGCCAAGCAAGCGATCATGCAATCGGGCGTCGCCGTGCAGCAAGTCGACGTATCGCTGCTGCAAGAGGCGGCCGCGCTGCTCTATGAAGGGCCTCTCGTTGCAGAGCGATGGTCCGATCTGAGCGAATTCGTAGAAGGTCATCCGGGCGAGACGTTGCCGGTGACCGAGAAGATCCTTCGTTCCGGCGCGAAGCAAGGCTTCGATGCAGCTTCCTTATTCCGCGCTCAGCACCGCTTGCAAGAAATCAAGGCGCTTACGCGTCAGCAGCTTCGGGAGGCCGTGCTTGTTCTGCCGACTTGCGGAGGCACATGGACGCGTGAACAGGTGAACGCCGATCCAATCGCCACGAATAGCCAAATGGGCTTGTACACCAATCATTGCAATCTGCTTGATCTAAGCGCTATTGCCATACCGGCAGGCGATGCTGCGCAGCAGCTGCCTTTTGGCATCACCTTGTTCAGCTTGCCGGAGGAAGAAGCTAACCTGACGGCGGCGGCAGCGCGATTCATGCATCAGCAAGAACGGATCACGGTAGCCGTATGCGGACTTCATATGCGCGGTTTCGCGCTTGAACCGCAAATGACCGGGCTCGGCGCCATATTCATGAAGGAGGCGGCAACAGCCGCGAAGTATGAGCTCTACAAGCTGCCGACTATACCGGTTAAACCGGGACTCGTACGCGTGGAGGAAGGCAGCGGCGGCGCGTCGATAGCGGTTGAGCTATGGTCGATGTCACCGGCTTCGTTCGGCCTATTCACTGCCGCGATCCCATCCCCGCTTGGCATCGGCAAAGTTGAACTGAGCGACGGCTCAGTCGTATCGGGTTTCCTATGCGAAGCATATGCAGCACAAGCGGCAGGGGCAGTGAACGTCACGGCGGCAGGCGGCTGGCGGGCGGCAATGTCGGATAAGGTGTATCAAATGTAACTGCATAAGAACGCAGCTTCATGAAAGAAGAGCCGACAGAGTCGACAACGACTCCGAAGGCTCTTCTTTCTGTTTCAATAAAAAGGAAAATGATATAATAGGAAGCAGATTAAGGTTATCCACTTTTATTTGAAGAAGGGGGCGTAACGGAACTTGTGAAAACAAGAGTCGCTATAGTTACAGCAGTAATCTTCTTGGTCGTTGCCTTTTTATTCGGTATTCAATTCATAACGACACCAGAACAGGAATCGTTAGCGCATGAGCAAGTAGCCATCGAGCAACTGGACCCGCAATTTCAAAGCGCGATCAAGCAGCTAGCAGAACCAAATGTCTATTTCATTGAAAAAGATTCTTCTATTATATTGTTCTCCAACTTAAGCAAGTCCGGCATGTATACGTATCCGCTCGCCGATATTAAGCTATCGGGCGAGAAGCTCATCGTTTCTATTACTTCTCACAGCAATCCCGACGAACATACGAGTAAAGAAGGCTTATTCGTGAAGCTTGCGCTTGAGCAATTGCCGGATGACATCGAAGTAACCTTTTTGGATCAACAAGTATCTGATTATGAGGTCATTAAGCTTTAAAGCTGAAGTCTTAAGCCGAACAGGAGATGAAGCGCTTGCGCACTCAAGCGGTTGTGTTTGATTTATTCGAAACGTTGATTACCGAGTTTGATAACGGCAAGCGGACATCGAAACGCAGTTATAATTATACGGAGCTTCTAGGGATCTCTAACGAGCAGTTTAAGAAAGAGTGGGGCGGCAGGCAGCTTAAAAGAATGACGGGCGAGCTCCCTCATTACCATTCGGTAATAGAAGATATGATGAAGCCATACGAGCTGGAATACGACAAAAAAGTCGTTGATGATTTGTATGAGGAACGGGTCAAGGAGAAGAAGATCCCATTTGAATATATTCGTCCTGATATTGTGGAGGTATTGGAGCAGCTGGGGGCTAACGGCATCAAGCTTGGACTGATCAGCAACTGTACGGAAGAGGAGATCCGCTACTGGCGTTCGAGCGAATTGGCCGCTTACTTCGACGACGTTATTTTCTCCTACGAGGTTGGATTAGCGAAGCCGGATGAAAGAATCTATCAGTTAAGCTGCGAGCGGCTTGAAGTAAAGCCGGAACATACGATTTTCGTCGGCGATGGCGGGTCGAGCGAACTGGAAGGCGCGAGCAAGGCGGGCATGAAGCCGCTTCATGCTTATTGGTTCAACACTTATATTAAGAGCGAGTATGAGAAGCTGCATACGCCGAAAGAATTGTTAACGATGCTGTGATTTTTACGAGCGTACTGGTATTCCATTTCGGAGAGGAGGAAACAGGAATGGAAGAAAGCGCGGTGCTGCATGAGTTGATGACGCGCAAAAGATCGGGAACGCCTATTGTCGTCATGATGTGCGGGGTAGCGGGTTCGGGCAAAACGACCTTTGCTCAGAAGCTTGAGTCCGAAGGGTTCGTTCGTCTATCGATCGACGAAGATATTTGGGCTACGAAGGGACGGTACGGAATCGATTATCCGATTGACAGCTATGAGCAGCTTAAGGCGGAATCGGAACAAAAGCTACGCAATCTTATGGTCTCTTTAATAGAAGGAAAGCAATGTGTCGTCGTGGACTTCAGCTTCTGGCAGAGACAGCGGAGGAACGAGTATAAGCGATCGATTGAGGCTGCCGGCGGCGAGTGGGAGCTTGTCTATTTGAAGGTTTCACCTGATGAATTGCGTAATCGGCTGCGTATCAGAAGCGAGCGGTTCGATGCCAACGCGGCTTTCACCATTACCGAGCAAATCTTAACTTCGTTCTTGAACGGCTTCGAGACCCCTTCCGGCGAAGGGGAAATCGTAATCGAGCCGAAGGAAGCTTAGGACACAAGTGTTAGGGAGCATTGCTCTCGATATTGCGCTGCAAAGATTCGTATGGCATAACCGCCATCATACGGCTCAGATCGAGATTGCGGCGAAGCAAGGAGCAAGGTTGTAACGACCAGCTGACTTAGGACATGGTAAGTCAACGCGGCTTCACCTTATCGAAGAACCCGTATTTTTCGAGCAGCTTGTAATAGAGGTACACGAGTATTAGAGCCACCGCATAGGAGACGAATGTCCAGCCTATATTCCAGCCGTTGCCGTACTCCGCTTTGCCAAGCGTTAAAGCGATGAATTCGAGCACCGTATTGAACAGACTGATGCAAGCAATCTTGAGCCAAGGCCGGCGTTTACTTCTGACGATCCAATTGATCATGAAGGATGCCATGACCGGATAAAGTCCAAGGTCCAATGGAAGCGCGGAAAGTGTCTCATCGTTATCAATCTTCGGGGTGAAATCCCAAAAGCCGAGATGATAACCGACGTCGTTGATTAAAGCGGATACGGTTGCGGCAACTGGAACTATCAAATAAATGACGATGGGCGCTTTTCTATGTAACATTATTCCGAATATCCAGGGAATTACAAATCCGACAACAATATTAATCCACATGGCTACCCCTTATTTGTTCGTTTTAAGGAAGTATTTCCTTGGATCTAAGATTCGATTCAAATCGCCCCTGTGCCTTACCGGTACAGAGGCGATTTTTGCTATCGGTGTACGACCGTTATCTCGTCATATCGCTTAGTCCAGGGCTATGCTCACTTGGCATATCGGGCATCTGTGGAACCGGAAACCCTGGTGGCGGATCAACGACAGATAATAGTCCGTTATTACGACTTGGACTCTCGCCTTGGAAGATTTCGCCAATGCGCGTCGGATCCAACCGGAAATTAAATTGCATGTTGTGATAGCCCATATCAACATATTTGCGACACTCCGGGTATTTGTTAATATCGTAATTCGGGACAGGGAACAGAGAGCCCCAGTTAACACCGAGCGTTTCAAGCGCTTTGGCAAAAGCGTTCTGATGCGCATTGTCTCTGACAATAAGGAAGCCGAGCGTCTCACGGAACGTTTTGTTTGAGCTCATTTCATATATTCTTGTTTTTTGCAATACGCCTGTTGATTCGAGGACAACATTGTTCAACATATCGCTAATTAAATTGCCATGGCTGTACACCCAAGAGCCGTTCCAAGGATTGCCGCCCGCATCGACTGGCAGTGAGCTTTTGGCGCCCATTATAAAATGATGCGGATTGGCATGCTTGACCGCTTCGTCGATCGGGGCATCATCGGTTCCTGCGTTTCCTGGTGTCGAAAGACCGGCGCCGTTTAGCAGTTGATTGATCGTATTTTGTACCAATTCCACATGTGCGATTTCCTCAAGAAACACCCCTCTAAGCAAATCCCTGAACTGCTTTTCCTTGCCTCGAAAATTCGACGATTGGAAGAAATATTGCATCATTGTGCGCATCTCGCCAAATTGCCCGCCTAGCGTTTCTTGCAGCACTTTAGCCGCAGCCGGATCAGGCTGATCAGGTTCGATGATGTTGATTAGTTCTTCTTTGTAGTAGTACATATTGGTTAATCTCCTTCTAGTCCAAGATATTTTAATGTCTGCATCAAAGGATGGATTTATCCGATAGGATGGAGAATTAT
This sequence comes from Paenibacillus sp. J22P218, assembly GCF_056269195.1. Lineage (NCBI taxonomy): Bacteria > Bacillati > Bacillota > Bacilli > Caryophanales > Paenibacillaceae > Paenibacillus > Paenibacillus sp. J22P218. Next base: position 25,587 of record NZ_JBWDNL010000006.1, on the reverse strand, counting down.
CTAACCGCCCTGAGGAAATAATAATGCGGTCTTCAACCAAATTAAGGAGAAAATGTGCATATGCGTACAACGATGGACGATCGCAATGAAATCATCAATGAAGCGAAATTGTCGATATTCGCCCTCGGTGGCGTTAATGAAATTGGTAAAAATATGTATGTAGTTCAATATGGGGACGATATCGTCGTCATAGACGGCGGTTCCAAGTTTCCCGACGAGAGCTTGCTGGGCATCGATCTCATTATTCCGGATATTACGTATTTGTTGCAAAACAAAGAAAAAGTGGTTGGGATGATCGTCACGCACGGACACGAGGATCATATCGGCGGCATTCCTTATTTGTTGAAGCAATTGAATATGCGTATCTACGGCACAGCACTTACGCTTGGTTTAATTAAAGGGAAGCTCAAAGAAAACGGTTTACTGGATCAAAGCGAGCTCATTTCAATAGACGGCAATTCGAGAATCGAGTTAGGTTCGATGAGCGCTACTTTTTTTCGGACGAACCACAGCATCCCCGATTGTCTCGGCATCGCTTTCGATACACCTGAAGGAACAGTTGTTCATACCGGAGACTTCAAGTTCGATCTGACTCCAGTTGGAGGTCAATATCCGGATATTCATAAAATGGCCGCTTTGGGCCAGAAGGGCGTGCTTGCGCTGCTATCAGAAAGCACGAATGCCGAACGGCCCGGCTTCACGCCATCGGAGCGAGTCGTCGGCAAGCATATTGAGGAAGCGATCATCTCGGCGACAAATCGTGTGTTCATCTCGACCTTCGCATCGAACGTCCATCGTCTTCAGCAGATTATTGATGCCGCTCAATTAACGAATCGCAAGATCGCACTGCTTGGTCGCAGCATGGTCAATGTCGTAGCGGTTGCAACGGAGCTTGGTCATTTGACCATTCCAGAAGGCATGCTCATTGATGCTGCTGCTATCTCTCAAGTGGATAGGGGAAGGATTGTTGTGCTTTGTACGGGGAGCCAAGGAGAGTCCATGGCAGCATTGGCTAGGCTGGCGAGCGCGAGCTACCGTGGGGCTGAAATATTGCCTGGCGACACGGTTATCCTAGCGTCATCACCGATACCAGGCAATGAACGGGCAGTGGCATCGGTTGTAGACAATTTGTTTCAGTTAGGAGCACATGTCATTTACGGATCAGGCGCTTCAACGGGTCTTCATGTGTCGGGTCATGCTAGTCAAGAGGAGCTCAAGCTGATGTTAACGTTAATGAAGCCGACCTATTTCATCCCGATTCATGGCGAATATAGAATGCTTCTTCAACACAAGAAGCTAGCAGAAGCCGTTGGCGTATTATCCGATAACATCTTCATTGTCGGTAACGGTGACGTCGTTGATATCGAGCAGCAGGTTGCTGTACAAACCCGCAAAGTGCCGGTAGGTAACATGTTGGTTGACGGGTTCGGCATTGGCGATGTTGGCCATATCGTGCTGCGCGACCGTAAGCATCTGGCCGAGGACGGGATTATCGTCATCGTCCTTACACTCAGCAAGTCAGACGGTTCGATTTTATCAGGGCCGGACATTATTTCACGAGGCTTCGTTTATATGCGGGAGTCTGAAGGCTTAATTGAAGCAGCGAGCAAGCTGGCTCTATCAGCTGTCGAGAATTTGCAAGAGGATGGCAAACCGGTCAAATGGACAATGATGAAGCAGAAGGTCAAGGAAGCCGTCGGCAAATTCGTTTATTCCCAAACGAAGAGAAGACCGATGATATTGCCTATCGTCATTGAAATATAATCACTTAATAACGCAGAAAAAAACGACTTGTATATAAGATTGGAATGGTGCACATCCCGAAATAAATCCTATACAAAGTCGTTTTTTTGAATTGCCTACTGTCCACTAGTTGTTGATCTTTCCCTGTTTGTCGCTGTAATCAGGCTTAATCGCCCATAATGCCAGTAATGCGCAAGCTAACCCCACACCGCCATACATATAGAACATGGAGGACTGATGCTTTAACAACAACGAGGCGACAAGAGGACCGGAAGCTACGCCGATAAATCTTGCGCTGCTATATAAGGAGCTTAATGTCCCTCTTTGTTCCTTTTCGATCCCTTCCGTTATCAAGGCATCCAAGCTTGGCAGCGTGATCCCGATTCCAATTCCTCCGATAAACAAGAGGGTTAGAAGGAGTATCTTCCCTGCTAAAGGAGCGAAGCCGCAGACGGTCATTGCTGCTGATAGTATCGTTGTTCCTGCTACGGTACACCATCTCATTGTTGATTTATTATCGCTTACCCACTTCCCTGTCAAATATGAAGCTAAGCAAATAGCTATTAATGGAATGGATAGCAGCAAGCCTTTCCATATTCCATTCAGATGATAGCGTTCTTCAAGGTGGGTTGACAGGAAATAAAGGAAACCGAACATCACGAACATAGCCATGCCGCCGATCGTAAATACGGCATACAGCCAGCGCCCTTCTCGGGCGATAATCGGCTTAATGGTTTGAAATAGTTTCTTAAGTGTTAATGAATTGGACTTACTGGACTTCGGAGTCTTAACAAAGATTAGGATTAATATGACGGATATCAACGAAATAATCGGGATAATGGCAAGTGGCAAATACCAGACGAGCAAAGCTAGCGCTGACCCTAGAATAGGGCTGAGCACTTTACCGAAGGTATTAGAGGTTTCAATCATGCCTAATCCCTTGCTGACTTCCTCTTCGTTCTTAAACATGTCACCTACTAGCGGAAGCACAATGGGGAAGGCTCCGGCGGCTCCGATTCCTTGTATAGTTCGCCCAATCAGAATCATTCCATATGCATGCTCCCCCATTAACCAAGCGGCTAAGCCTGAAACTAACCCCCCGATACAAGCGACGGATAATCCAATAAGAATGATCCGTTTACGGCCGAAACGATCGGAGAGATAGCCGGCTATGGGAATACATGGTATCGACACGACGGCATAGAGCGTAATGATTAAACTGGATTGAACGGATGAGATTTGAAGTTTCTTCTGCATCAAGGGGAGAACAGGAATCAACATGGAATTGGCAAGCGTCATTATTAATGGAATCGATGCTAGTGCAGCTAAGTCCCTTTTTTTGCCGTCCGGCATATGAGTCACCAATCGCTTTCTGAGTAGGGATGGCCAGCAAATACCGACTTATCATTTCTAAAGGATTACGATCTTAATCATTGGCTTTAATCCGACTATTTATGTGCGAGAAGTATTAATAAAACGAATATTTAACATCTGCGTAGTTTATGAATATTCGGCGCGTTCCTGACGGAAAATAATCGAGCTTGTACTCTAACTTGAAGAGGGGTAAGAAGATGAAGAAGTGGTTAACAGTCTTTAGCCTAGCAGCATGCTTGATGATTTTCTCCGCGGTTCCAGCCTTTGCCAACAACGCGACGCGGATGTATGATACGCCGGCTGACGATGTTCGTCATGGCGTCAACCAAGGAATTAACGCAACAAACCGCGCGCTTGGCACGGACATCAATCGTATCGATAACGGTAATACGGTGCGCACGAATAACTACAGAACGAATGCCGTTGATACCGACGATGGATTTGATTGGGGCTGGCTTGGTCTTCTCGGTTTGATAGGTCTTGCCGGAATGAGAAACCGCGGTCGCGAACGCGATCACGCTTAAAGTAAATTTATAGTCGTCATAGCCAAAGAACTCCACTCTGATGAGGGAGTTCTTTGGTTTTTTGCACGTTCACCAATCAATAAGATTTGGTTCGAAGCGATAACACGAAACATAACGCTAAAATGACGGAGGCTGCGAAATAGGGGAAATTGATGTTTAGATCGAATAACACGCCTGCGACGATCGGACCGGAAATGTTGCCTAAGCTCGTAAAAGCGGAGTTTAAGCCTGCTACATAACCTTGCTGACCGAGTGCCATCTTGGACATCTGCGTGCTAATTGCCGGGCGAAGGATATCCGTGGCCAAAAATACGATGAAGGTCACAACGACAACGAGCCAATATTTATGTACGAAGAGGGTCAGCAATACGAATACAGCCGCGATGATCAAACAAATCGAGATCACTTTTTTCTCGCCAAAATGGTCCAATATCCATCCAAAAATCGTTAATTGCACGACTGCGCCGGCAATTGAGCCAAATGTAATAATAAAGGCAATGTCCTTGGCAGTGAACTGGAACTTATGGTCGACGAACAAGCTGAATACCGTTTCATAATTAGCGAGTCCGAACGAGGTGACGAATACGAGGATCAAGCTCATAAAGTAGGGCTCTTTGTACGAGCGGAAAAGCTGACTCAGCAGCCGTTGTTTGGCGGGATTGGCCTGCTGAGCAGCTTCTGTACGGTTCTGCTTCGAATGAGCAGACTCCGGCAAGACAAGCGCTGTAATGAGGGCGGCGACAAGCCCGGCAACGGCAGCGGCATAGAACGGGACTCGCAGCCCGAATTCGGCCAGATAGCCGCCAATACCCGGACCGATAATGAACCCGGTTGTAATGGCTGCATTAATATAGCCCATGCCGGCTGCTCTTTCCTCATTGGATGTAACATCCGCCGTATAAGCCATAACGGCAGGCATAATAAGCGCTGCACCAACGCCTCCGAGCATTCTGGATACGAACAGAAACAGCGGCCCGTTCGAGATGCCGAACAGCCACTCGGAAATAGCAAATACGATCATGCCGGCAATAATTAGTTTTTTGCGACCGAGTGAATCCGACAGTCTTCCTGCCAGCGGCGAGAACAACAGTTGCGTTAAAGAAAAGGCGGCAACAAGCAAACCAACGATGCTGCCGCTAATATGCAGTTCGTTCATGTACGTCGGCATGATTGGAATGATAAGTCCAATACCGGTGAATACCAAGAAGATGTTAAGCATGAGCAAAAGGATGGTGGCTCTATTTCTAAGCAGTAATGACATGATGTAAGAACCTCCGAGTATTGATACTATAATTTGCTTTAATTACCTTGGATCTATACCCATTATAGCTTTCTTATAGCTTTCTTTGGACTACTCCGCTGCGAATTAATCGACTACGATGCGGAATACGACCGGATGAGTGCTCCGGACTGTTGTTGTCTTGATCGTGAGCGCTTCATCTGTCCGTTCCCAGACTGGCTTTTCCTCGAAGCCGAGTACCGTAATATCTTTAATCAGCGCCTGGAAATGATGCGAATGGTTCTTGAGCGACCGAATGTTCACGACTCCGTTCTCCGGATAGACCAGAATGGTCGCATAGAGACTGCTCCCCTTGACGGTGAAGCGGATATCCTCGCTAGTGAATGCTTTCCCTTTACCGTCGGTGAATTGGCCTTCCTCTACTTCGGTCGGGCCTTCGCCGAAGACCCGCCAATAGGTGGAGTCGTAGATTGCCTCACCATTCACATGAAGCCAACCGCCGATATCAAGCAGCACTTGGCGGTCTTCTTCCGAGATTGATCCGTCGGCTTTCGGTCCGACGTTAAGCAGCAGATTGCCGTTTTTGCTTACGATATCGACCAAGTCGCGAATGATTTCGACAGCCGGCTTATATTCATTATTAACGGAATGTGACCAAGAGTTTCTTGCGATGGCTGTATCCGTCTGCCAAAAGTACGGCTTCAGCTCAGCGAACTGTCCGCGCTCAACGTCAGGAACTGCCGTGCCAAGCATGAAGGCGTCGTGCTTGTAATTAATAGCTGCCGGATAGCCGAGCTCTGCCGCTCTGTTGTAGTAATACGCGGCGAACTTCTTTAAATAAGGCTTGAAGGCTGCGGTTTGGATCCACCAGTCGTAATAAAAGACGCGGGGCTTGTAATTGTCGACAAGCTCGCAGCAGCGAATGAGCCAATCCTCCAAGTACTGCTCGCTCGGCGGCGAACCTAATAGATCATGATGGTCGGGCTCGGGCATGGCCGGCCAGTAGAAGTCACCGATAGCAAGCGGCTCCTTAATATCGGAATCGAATGTCTTGCCGTGCGACATGAAGAACCAATGCTCCGCACGATGGGAAGAGGCGCAGAATACGAGTTCGTTACGCTCGAAGGACGTTTTCATCTCACCTAGCAGATCCCGCTTCGGACCCATGTCGTATGCGTTATATGTAGAGACGGCGCTGCGGTACATCTGGAAGCCGTCATGATGCTCCGCAACCGGCATGACGTACCTTGCTCCCGATTGCTTGAACAGCTGCGCCCACTCTTCGGCATTGAAATTAGCTGCAGTGAACATAGGAATGAAGTCTTTGTAGCCGAAATCCTTATGCTCGCCGTAAGCGGCGAGATGATGCTTATACTCGTCGGAGCCTTGAATATACATATTTCTTGAATACCATTCGCTGTAATGCGCTTGAATGGAATATAGCCCCCAATGAATGAAGTGTTGTTTACACCCATTTGTCATGCTCCTCCTTAACAACAATTTCATTCCTTTTCATTGTAGTATTAAGGCGAGCTGCGCCCTAGGTAGAACATTAACATTCTCTTGTACAAAACTAACTTCCGATTGGATAATAGATCAGTACGATCCTATCATATATCATTTTAGTTCGCTCTTCGATTTTGTATATTTTAGAGGATAGCTTTAACTATTCCCGAACAATACGATACACGTCAGGAGAGCGAAACGATGGATGCCTATTTATTCGTACATTTTAAGGAGAAGAAGACGCCGGACGGCGAGCAGGTTTATTTTGCGCTGAGCAAGGACGGATTCAACTGGGAGCAGGTGAATGACGGGTTGCCGGTCCTATGGAGCAAGCTGGGAGACGAAGGAGTCAGGGACCATACGATTGTACGGACTAGGTCAGGCAAGTTTTATATTTTAGCAACGGATCTTGGTCTTGCTAATGGCTTCGATACCAAATACAGAGGCAGCTGGGGGAACATAGGGAGAGAGGGGAGCAAATGTCTTGCGATGTGGGAATCGGACGATCTCGTGAACTGGTCTGAGCAGCGGATGATTCCTTTAGGCGATGAAGACTTCGGTTGTTTGTGGGCGCCGGATGTTATCTATGATCATCGGAATGAGGATTATGTCATTCATTGGTCCTCTGCCCACGCCTCCAACAACTACGGGCATAAAGCGATCTATTATACCCGAACGAAAGATTTTGAGAGTTTCACGGAGCCGAAGTTGCTATGCCGTAAGGACGGCAGCGGCATTATTGATTCCGCCATTTACGAGGAGAACGGCTTATTCTATCGTTTTCTTAAGAGCGAAGCGGATCCTGCCAGCATTATTTTGCAAAAAGGAAAAACGCTCACTGGCGAATATACGCGAATTGAAGCGTTCGACGCGGAGATGGCGAAGCTTGAGAGCACAGCGTATGAAGCGCCGACGGCTTTCAAGCTTGCCGATGGCAGATGGTGTTTATTGCTTGACTTCTACGGCGTACAGGGTGAAGGTCAAGGATATATTCCATTCATTGCCGATAACATCGATGGCGGAGTATTCATTCGTTCCGATGCAAGTTTCAATTTCCCGTACCGCTTCAAACACGGTACTGTTCTATCCATCACGTCGGAAGAATACGATCGCATTCGTAAAATCAAAGCTTAATCGCATTCATGCAGATACCGGCGATAGCGCCCAGAAGGACTACGAGCCAAGGCGGCAGTTTCCAATAAACCAATAACACGAATAAAACTGCCGCCAAAGCAAAGTCGACAGGCTCCATGATCGAGCTTGTCCATATCGGATGATAGAACGCTCCCAGTATCAGGCCGACAACACATGCATTTATTCCCATTAGGGCGCTCTGCACCTTCGCTATTCTCCTAAGCGAGTCCCAGAAGGGAAGAGTGCCTGCTATAAGCAGGAAAGCAGGAAGAAAAATGGCAATCGTCGCGATTATTGCGCCGAGCCAGCCGTTCAGCATAGCGCCTAGATAGGAAGCGAACGTGAACAAAGGTCCCGGAACAGCTTGCGCTGCGCCGTATCCGGTAAGGAACTGTTCTTTTCCTATCCCGAGGTCGCCTACAAGTTCTGTCTCCAGCAGCGGCAATACGACATGACCGCCGCCAAACACAAGAGAGCCCGCGCGATAGAAGCTGTCAAAGAGGGCTATCTCATTCATCGGTACTAGTATTCTTAGGATAGGCAACCCTACTAATAGCGCTGCAAATGCGATTAATAGAAAAGCTCCGCGTTTTCGGCTGACAGGCACGATCGTTTTAGGCAGCTCAGGCAATCGGTCAGTCTTGAACAGGAATACGCCGATTATGCCCGCTATGATGATCAGGCTTATTTGACTGAAAGCGGTTTGCCACACCAGGCTGACTGTCGAAGCCAGCACAGCAATCGTAATTCTAGTCTTGCCTTGTGTAAGCTTCTGGCCCATTCCTAGAATCGCTTGGGCAACGATTGCGACCGCCACGATCTTCAATCCGTGAACCCAACCAGCAGCTCCAATATCGGCATGGTGAATCAGCATGGCAAACAAAGTTAATGCAATCGCAGAGGGCAAAGTGAATCCAATGAAAGCGACAATCCCGCCAATGATGCCTGCTCTTAGGATGCCAATACCGATTCCGACCTGGCTGCTTGCCGGTCCCGGCAGAAATTGGCTTAAAGCAACTAAGTCCGCAAAGCTCCGCTCGTCCAGCCAGTTTCTGCGTTTTACGTACTCTTCATGGAAATAGCCCAAATGAGCAATCGGACCACCGAAAGCCGTTAATCCAAGCTTAGTAGAGACCATCAGAATTTCTAGCAGCGCCCTTAACAACCGTTACGACTCCTTCCATTTATCGCATTCTAACTATATTACCATTCAAGCGCATGGCTTTGTTTTAAGATATGATGTTATTTGTTCTCTCGCTTATCTGCCGATCTTCGATCGCGATATTGCTTGGGGGTCATATTAGCGTGTTTTCTAAACAGTTTACTGAAATGGGTTTGATCGTAATAATTGAGCTTCGAAGCAATCGTCGATAATGGCTCGTCGGTCAGCTCCAGCAGCCGCTTCGCCTCCTCCACTCTTTCCCTCTGAATGTATTGGCTAATGGTCATATTTGTTTCTTTGCGGAACAAATGCGACAAATAATTTCTGTTCAATTGAGTTAGCTCCGAAAGCTTTTGAAGCGGGATATCCTCGTACATGTGGTTGAAAATATATGCCTTGCAGGCCGCAATTGGCCGAGAAGAGCTGTTCATCTTACTGATGCTTACTCGCTCGGTAAAGTCGAGAAATGCATCCATTAAAGCTATGTCAACCGCTCGCGCATCCCTTAGCTCCTCGATATGCTGGATATGCAGATCGCTTAACGTATAAGCGAGTTCGGCTTGCAATCCTCCATCCATCGCCGCGCGAGTCGCAAGGGTAATGCCGCTTATGGCCAAGTTTTTGATATTCCGCAACTGGCTTCGCTTGGAGAGCACGCCTGCTCCTTCAAAGGGAAGGGTAATCATCATGTTAAGAAGAGCAGCTTTGTCTCCGTTGCTGATCGTTCTTAGCATCCTTGTCTCATGATCCCGATCCGAATGGAATAAGGACAGCTCCCGGCGATTGGAGAGCGTTAGCTCGGCGCTGTCTTCATATAGAAATCGCTGCTCCTGACTGAAGTTGTACTCCAGCACATCGGTGATGTCTAATGCCTCGCCGTTCACAAGTAAATAAGACAACATGCTAATATGGAACAATCGCGAACGGTTCACGACAGGCAGACTACGCAAATATTGAAGCCACATCGCTTGCTGCTTATAGGGAACATCATTGTCGTTAAGGATATTGCTGATAACCATTTCAGACAATGCCTGAGTGGTGACGGGACCGATTATGATCGTACCGATGCACTCCTGGCTCCGATGAATGGGGAGCAATATGTACTGATCCCAATACGGAGTCGTATGCACAATGGGGAGAGTGAAATCTTGAGCGTTCGGTTGGAGTGAGTAAATAAGCGCAAGCTGCTCACGGTAAAGCGGACGGGTCTGGTCATTGCAGCTGGAGGCGTCGACGTATTCGAAATCGCCGCTTTTGCAATAAACCGGCAGTTGGATGCTTTCATGGATAAGCTTGCACAAGTAAGAAAGATCCTTAAGGGTGTCTGTAGCAAGCATTCGAAATCACCACCTTACAATCATCCTATTTTTCTAATAAATATACCATAAAAGGAAAGCGTCTTCATTTATAATCTTCTTGCAAGATAAGCGAAATCATAGGAAGAAGGAGGAAATACAAAATGAAACGCGATATTCAAAAACTAATAGCTCAAATGACGTTGGAGGAAAAGGCGGGGATGTGCTCCGGACTCGATTTTTGGCATCTGAAGGGTGTTGAACGGCTCGGTATTCCTTCTATTATGGTGACAGACGGTCCGCATGGGTTGCGTAAGCAAAAAGGCGACTCCGATCACTTGGGTGTATTTAATAGCGTTCCCGCCACTTGTTTTCCTTCCGCGGCAGGACTTGCCGGCTCGTGGGATCGGGAGCTGATCAAGCAAGTTGGCGTTGCTCTAGGCGAAGAATGCCAGGCGGAGGATGTTGCCGTTCTGCTCGGACCTGGTGCGAATATAAAACGTTCTCCGCTTAACGGACGCAACTTCGAATATTTTTCGGAGGACCCGTATCTCTCCTCTGAAATGGCGACCGCTCATATCGGTGGCGTGCAAAGCCAAGGCGTCGGCACCTCTCTGAAGCATTTTGCCGTCAACAACCAGGAGCATCGCCGGATGTCGGTAGATGCGGTCGTCGATGAGCGTACGCTGCGAGAAATTTATTTGGCAAGCTTCGAGGGTGCCGTCAAGAAAGGTCAGCCATGGACCGTAATGAGCTCTTACAACAAAGTGAACGGAACGTATGCATCGGAGAATGAACGTTTGCTTACTCATATATTAAAGGACGAATGGGGTCATGAAGGGTTCGTCGTATCCGATTGGGGCGCCGTCGACAAACGCGTGAATGCGCTTGCTGCAGGCCTTGAGCTGGAGATGCCGGCAAACAATGGCTATAGCGATAAGGAAGTCGTCGAAGCGGTAAACAGCGGGAAGCTTTCGGTGGAGACGCTTGATCATGCGGTCGAAAGGCTGCTTCGGATTATTTTCATGAGCGTTGACCATAAGAAAGAGAATGCCTCCTATGACCAAGACGAGCATCACCAGCTGGCTCGTCAAGTGGCGCGTGAAAGTATGGTGCTGCTTAAGAATGAGAGATTGCTGCTTCCGTTAAGAAAAGGGATGAAGGTCGCTGTCATTGGCCCGTTTGCCGAGAAAGCGAGATATCAAGGCGGAGGAAGCTCGCACATCGTACCTACAAGGATGGATGTGCCGCTGGAGGAGATCAAGCAGCTCGCCGGCGACTCCTCATCGATCCTGTACGCGAAAGGGTTCAGTATTGAAGGCGATCTAGAGGATGATGTGCTGACGGAAGAAGCGAAGTGGGCTGCAAGCGAAGCGGATGTCGCCATTATCTTCGCCGGGCTTCCGGATCGGTACGAGTCCGAAGGTTATGACAGAAGCCATATGCGGCTGCCCGACAATCAGAATCGTATCATCGAAGCGGTTGCGAGCGTGCAAAGCCGCGTCGTCGTTGTTCTGATGAACGGATCCCCCGTCGAGATGCCATGGGAAAACGATGTTACTAGTATTCTTGAAGCGTATTTGGGCGGGCAAGCGGTGGGAGGAGCTATTGCAGATATTCTGTATGGCATCGCCAATCCAAGCGGCAAGCTGGCAGAAACATTCCCGATGAAGGTAAGCGACAATCCGTCGTATTTATTTTTCCCGGGATCGGGTGATCGTGTGGAGTATCGGGAGGGTCTGTATGTTGGTTATCGGTACTATGATGCGAAGCAGATGAAGCCTTTGTTCCCGTTCGGACATGGACTGAGCTACACGACATTCGATTATTCGAATCTGACGATTGACCGCAAGGAAATCAGCGATACGGAAACGGTAAACGTTCAAGTTACGGTTACGAATACGGGACTTCGCGCAGGAAAAGAAATCGTACAGCTCTATGTCAGGGATGTAGCGAGCACGATAGATCGCCCTGATAAGGAGCTGAAGGGCTTCGCCAAGCTAGAGCTTCAGCCAGGGGAACAGAAGACGGTTGCGTTCGAGCTCGATAAACGCTCATTCGCGTATTACAACGTGGAGTTGAAGAATTGGCATGTGGAAAGCGGACAGTTCGCGGTATTGATTGGCCGTTCGTCGGAAGATATCGTGCTCAGCGATACGCTGATTGTCACATCGACCGTCGAATTACAAGCGACGTACCACCGGAACTCGCTGCTTGGCGACTTGCTGAACAACCCGAGAACAGCGCCGATGGTCGGACCGATGCTTCAGCAGATGCAGAGCATGATGCCGCTAGGCGAAGATGCCGAAGAGCATGGTGCCGAGATGATGAAGGCGATGATGAACGATTTGCCCCTTCGTAATTTGGTGTCGTTCAGTCAAGGCGCGTTTACGGATGCGATGCTTTCCGACCTGCTTGATCAATTGAATCAATCATAGTTCGCCTATGTTCATAAAACCGATTCCTGTGGGAGTCGGTTTTATTTCGAGTGAACTTGTAATTGCTTCCTGAACCTATTATTCTATCGTCAGAGATACATAGACTAGAATTACTCAAATCAGGAGGATAAAAATATGAGGAAATGCGATATGGATTTGCCGGAGCCGAATATATTGAAGGAACGTATGCGCAGGCTAGCAGCGCTTGATCTGATATTATGCGAGGAAGATTGGTTGTGCGTTCATCAATACATGCCTGATTGGGCAGATGGCGTAGAGGTTGGAAAAATCGACAATGGGGCCGGCGACGATTTGTTTGTTGTTTTTGCGCAAGGAGGTGTCATTGTGAAGGGCTTTGATCATGAATCTCCCTATAGTCCACATGCGCAGGATGAGTATGGAGTATGGCCAGGCATGTATGAGCAGGTTCCTGAAGCTTTGCTTCCATACGTACAGGATGAAGCGCTAAGCACGGAGGACGTAACGTTTTGCTATTGGCGCATTCAAGGCGACGAGCACTGGTATAGCGGCGAATATGAGCGACCCGAGGGATTGGACGACGGCTCGGATTTTTTGCTTGGCTACTTGAACGATACAGCGGATAGCTATGCCGAGTGGGCGAATAGTTATTTTGAGGTTGAGGTGGACTTGCCGGCGGTGAGGCAACTTATCGAGGATGGAAGGACCTCTGCGGCAAACATAGCGAGACTTAACCCGGAGCGGAACATCGAGGATGTTCTCGGACAACTGATTAAATTAGGCGTGACCATTGAATAGGAAGGTGCCTAATCGCTTTAATAGCGATTAGGCACCTTTTATGATTTATAGAAACTTTCGGCTCGTCTTCTTCCCATCGCAGCTGAACACGATCTTCTTATCCTCCACGAACGTTTCCAAATGCACGTTTTTGCCCCACAGCTGCACAACATAGGGAAGCGTACGCTCCACATACTTAAGGTCCAGCTCCGTGCCTTCATAGTTGTGGCTCAGATACAGCTCGCCGACGCGATTGAAGTCGCCGTCCTTGACGTAGAGGCTCGGAAAGCCGCCGTTTACTTTCGAATATACGAGCTGCTCGCGAATGTTCTCCCACGATTTATCGGTAATTTTCCACTCCGGTCCTTTTTTCTCGAAAATGTACAGGTCGAGGTCGTCGACTAGCTCCTTGGTCAAGTAATTGCGCAAGAAGGAGATGTCGGAATCGAACTCTCGCACCTCGAAAATTTTGTCCCGTCCTTTGCCCGGCACGCGGCCGAAGCGCGCCATTTCTTCCTTCGTCGGCTTATCCCAGCGGCGCTCGATATCCTCGAAAATTTTCAATCCTAAGTAATAAGGATTGAGGCTATGACGAGAAGGAACGACGACGGACGAATTAAGCTTGGCAAATTCGATCGTCTCGTCGCTCGTCAGATCGAGCTCGCGGATAATGCGCTGATGCCAATACGAAGCCCAGCCTTCGTTCATAATCTTAGTCTCGATCTGCGGCCAGAAGTACAGCATCTCGTCACGCAGCATTGTCATGATATCGCGCTGCCAGTCCTCCAGAATCGGCGAGTATTCTTCAATGAACCAGACGATATCCTTCTCCGGCTCCGGAGGGAAACGCTTGACATCGGAGGCTTTCGCCGCCGCTTCGCGTTCGGCGATAAGTTCGGGATCTAGATTCCATAGATCGTCATAGGACGATACGTATTCGTTACCGCTCGTACGCTCTTTTTCTTTCTGATTCATCTCGATATACCGCTTCTTATCAAGCTGATAGGGCTTAATAAGCGTCGGATCGACATGCTCCTGAATAGCGAGAATCGCATCGATGAATTTTTCGACCGCTTCCGTGCCGTAATCCATCTCGTATTGGCTAATGCGCTCGGCCGTAGCGGACATGCTCTCGACCATGTTGCGGTTGGACACGCCGAAGCGGGCGTTGTTTTTGAAAAAATCGCAATGAGCAAGAACGTGGGCGACGATCAGCTTATTCTGAATGAGCGAGTTGCCCTCGAGAAGGAAGGCATAACAAGGATTGGAGTTAATGACGAGTTCGTATATTTTGCTGAGGCCGAAGTCGTATTGCATTTTCATCTTATTGAACGTTTTGCCGAAGCTCCAATGCGAGAACCTTGTCGGCATGCCGTAAGCGCCGAACGTATAAATAATGTCCGCCGGACATATTTCGTAACGCATCGGGTAAAAATCGAGTCCAAAGCCTTGCGCGATCTCGGTTATCTCATCGATGGAACGCTCCAATGCGCGTATCTCATCCTGGTTCATCCGTCATCCCTCCGCATTCGAAAATACGATTCATACCATATGTATGTCATTTGGATTTTTAATATGCGGATCTCTTAACTAGGCACTTCTGCAATGTCTGCGAGATGAAGAAGCGGCTTCGCCGTCTAGAAGGACAAGTTTGAGGCGTGCTAAGATTGATGGAAGAAGAAAAGAACCGCAAGGATGTCGTCACTCAGCTGTCGGCAGTACGCAACGCGGCAGACAAAGCGAGATGCTAGTGAAGAGCCGTTAAAAAAAGTTAGAATCAAAATAAAGAACCTGCAAGAGGAATGTCCTTCCGCTGCGATCATCGCAGCCGTCGCTTCCATCTTACAGGTTCTTTTCGTTTTGTTTGATGCCGTACATCGCTTGGTCAGCGTCGCTGATAAGCTCCTTTAAGCTGGAACCAAGACCGTAGTTCGCGCTGATGCCAATGCTCGCGGATACTTGAATGGTATGGTCCCGAATAAGGAACGGCTCCTTGATCGAGTCTCTGATCTTGCCGGCTACGAATTCGATGTCATTGTTGTCCACAAGATGCTGGAAGCAGATGAGGAATTCGTCGCCTCCGTAACGGACGAGAACATCGCTCTTGCGCACACCCTGCTTTAGTCGGGCAGCAATCTCGAGCAGCAGCAGGTCGCCGACGTCATGACCGTAGGTATCGTTCACGTCCTTGAAGTCATCAATGTCGATGAACATTACGCTGAACTGCTTGTCCGCTCCGTTCTGATAGAGATGGCTTAGGTAGCGCCGGTTATACAGTCCTGTCAGACTGTCGGTAACGCTAGCATTCTCTAACTCAATGACATAGCCAAGGATAGCGGCCAAAGACTTCACGAGGGAGAGCTGCTGCTCATTCAGCTCGATCGGCTCGCTCCCTAGCAAGCAGATCGCACCAACCGCGTCATTGCTGCTTGTCTTGACGGCAACGCCAACCATAGAGCGCTGGGCAAGCTGCGCCGCTGCGGGGAGTCCAGCCAGTCTGGAATCATCAGACATATCGTTAATCGTAAGATGGGGGGCGTTATGGCTATGATCAATGATGAGCTTGCAGAGCGGTGTCAGTAAAGATTGCGGTATCGGATCCGAATCATCGCTGCGATTGAACGCTTTCAGGATGCGATTGGTAGCTATATCGGATGTTGCGATTAGGATCATGTTCACTTGAAGGAAATGCTTTAATGTGTCTAAGATATGTTCGGCTGCATCTTCTAGTGAGCGGTCGTAACTGCTCATGTTCTCAACTCCTGCCGTAGTGTTGAAACAAGGGAATTCCCTTCTTATTCCATAGTAGTCGAAAAGACATATATACTCAAGGCTGAATTCACATTTCATTGGGGATTTTGCACTATGTTTTTTGGTATAAATAGTAAGCGTATTGATGAGGTTGGAAAAACAATGCACAATACTTGTTGGATAAATGAAAACATTAATTCAAATACCATTAAAATTAATACTTGAATTAATTCTCATCTTATTGTTAAATGAATTTATGAAAGGGTTATCATCGCGTAATCTAATTAATTCTTTTATTAACATTAACTAAAATGAGGTGTAAACGGATGGCAAGCAACAAGGCAACGATGATCGTAGACAAGGATTTTATTGTCGGGGAAGTAGATAAGCGTATTTATGGTTCATTCATTGAACATTTGGGACGCGCTGTATATGGCGGCATTTATGAAGCGGATCATCCGACGGCGGATGAGCAAGGCTTCCGTTCGGACGTTATTGAACTCGTGAGAGGCCTTGATGTACCGATCGTTCGTTATCCTGGCGGCAACTTTGTATCCGGATACAACTGGGAAGATGGCGTTGGCCCGCTCGATCAACGTCCAAGAAGACTTGAGCTGGCATGGAGAACGATTGAACCGAACTGGATCGGCTTTAACGAATTTATGGATTGGTGCAAAAAGGTCGGTACGGATGCAATGATGGCCGTCAACCTCGGTACGCGCGGCATTGACGAAGCGCGCAACCTAATCGAATATTCGAACCACAAATCCGGCTCGTATTGGAGCGATCTTCGCATCTCGCACGGCTACAAGGATCCGCATAACGTGAAGACTTGGTGCCTCGGCAATGAAATGGACGGCCCTTGGCAGATCGGCCATAAGACGGCTTATGAATATGGACGGCTGGCGAATGAGACCGGCAAAGCCATGCGCTGGGTTGACCCGACGATTGAGCTCGTTGCTTGCGGCAGCTCCTATAACGGAATGCCGACTTACCCTGAATGGGAAGCAACTGTACTGGATCTTTCGTATGATACGGTTGACTATATTTCGATTCACCAATATTATGGCAACAGGGATAAAGATTCGCAAAACTTCCTTGCGCTCTCACTGGGCATGGATGAATATATCGATACGGTAATTGCTACTTGTGATTACATCAAATCGAAGAAACGCAGCAAGAAAAAAATTAATCTTTCGTTCGACGAGTGGAATGTATGGTATCATTCCAACGAGCAGGACAGCAAGATCGATCCATGGTCGATTGCCCCTCCGCAGCTTGAAGACATATACAACCACGAGGATGCGCTGCTTGTCGGCTGTATGCTGATCAGCATGCTGAAGCGTGCTGACCGCGTGAAGATGGCGTGCCTTGCCCAATTAGTTAACGTTATCGCTCCGATCATGACGGAGAACGGCGGCGCGGCATGGAAGCAAACGATCTATTATCCATATATGCATGCCAGCATCTTCGGCCGCGGAACGGTACTTGTGCCGCTCGTGAAGTCGCCGAAGCATGATACGAAGCAGTATACGGATGTTCCTTACTTGGAATCCGTTGCCGTGCATAATGAAGAGAAGAACGAAGTAACCATATTCGCGGTTAACCGTCATCTGTCCGAGTCGCTCTCCTTCGAGATCGATCTGCGCAGCTTCGGCGCTTTCCAGCTCATCGAGCATATCGTGCTCGAAAATGATGACCTGAAAGCATCCAATACGGCTGCGAATCCGGACAACGTGAAGCCGCATACGGCGGGTAACGCTACGATTACGGACAACGGCAAGATCGAAGCGCAGCTTGCCAAAGCTTCGTGGAACGTGATCCGCATTAAGTTGTAATCGCAAGCACGATTGGCTTCAAAAGTTGCATATGGGGTGTCCCAAGCTGCAATTGCGGCTTATGGGATGCCCCTCTGTTGTCAGAACCGGGAGCTGCGCAAAGACGCAGCTAAAGGTTCGTGCGTAGCGACAGCCGTTTACGCTTGTATAATGGAAGAAGGAGGCGATCCAAACAAATGATTCATGCAAATACCGATTCGGAATGGCTTCCATTATATGAAGCGTTAGCGAGCCAAGTGCGCTTATCTATCATTAATCTGTTGTCCGGCAAGCCGATGAACGTGAAAGAGCTTGCCGAATCGCTCGGACTAAGCAGCGCCATCGTAACGATGCACGTGAAGAAGCTGGAGAAGGCGGGGCTAGTCCATACGAAAATGGTCCGAAAGGATGGCGGCACGCACAAAATTTGTTCGCTTGCCGAAAGAACGATTGCGATCGAGCTGCCTCATCCGATCCCCGATGTGAAGAAAATGCATGAGATTAGCGTGCCCGTCGGACATTATACGCAGTTCGAGGTACATCCGACCTGCGGTATCGCTACAGTTGACAAGACGATCGGTCAATATGACGATCCGCGCTTCTTCCTCGAGCCGGAGCGCATGAACGCAGGCATTCTTTGGTTCGGCAAAGGCTTTGTCGAGTATAAGGTGCCGAATTATTTGCTGCCGGGTCAGAAGCCGTTGGCGCTTGAGATTGTGCTTGAGATCGGGTCGGAAGCTCCTGGCATTAATGAGAACTATCCTTCCGACATCTACTTTGAATTGAACGGCAAAGACATGGGCACTTGGACAAGCCCCGGCGATTACGGTGACGTTAGAGGGCGATATACGCCATCGTGGTGGCTGGACAGCGTGAATCAATACGGGCTGCTCAAGGTGATTCGCATTCAGGAGGACGGCACGTTAATAGACGGCCAGCATATGTCCGATATGTCGATTGGAGAAATTGGCCTTGACCGTAACTTTTGGACGTTCAGCATAGGAGTGAAGGATGAAGCTGCTCATGTCGGCGGTCTAACCTTGTACGGCAAAGGCTTCGGCAATTACAATCAAGATATTTTGTTCCGTGTATTCTATGAGGACGCCCGCAGCAACTAAGGCGGCATTGTGACGGATAATAGAAGCTCCTATTCGCGTTGACGGGTAGGAGTTTTCCTCGTTGCGTGATTTTTATAAATGCCAATTCGCGCATAAATCGATATAATAGGAAGAGCAGCATGAAAGCGGGAGGTGCAGGAATGCGTACAATGTTCTCTTTTTTGCAAAAGTATAAGGCAGCGACAGCTGTGGCGCTCTTGCTTATGTTGACGGAGCTTATGGTCGAGTTAATCCAGCCGTTCATTATATCCAAAATTATAGATAAAGGCATTGGCAACGATAATATGACAGTCGTTCTTCAGTGGGGCGGGGTACTGGTTGGATGCTCGGTCATTGCTTTCGGCGTCGGTATTGTTAGCTCGTTTTATGCGTCCCATGTCAGCCAAAGCTTCGGCTTTGACGTGAGAGAGCGGTTATACGAGAAAGTGCAATCGTTTTCTTTTGCGAATTTCAATCGTTTTCCGGAGTCCTCGCTTATTACGCGGTTAACGAATGATGTGATGCAGCTTCAAAATACGGTGTTCATGGGACTGCGGATCATGCTTCGCGCACCTCTGCTCGTTATCGGCAGTGTAGTGATGGCATTCATCGTTCATCCGAAACTGGCGTTGTTCCTCGCGGCAGGCATACCGTTTCTTGGTGTATTTCTCGTATGGGTGTTGCAAAGGGGTGAGAAGCTGTTTCGCTCCGTGCAGCAGCAGCTTGACGGGGTAAACGGCGTGATGCAGCAAAATTTAAGCGGCATGCGGCTCATACGCGTGTTCGTTCGCATGAAGCATGAAGCGACCAGATTCGCCTCCTCGAGCGAGCGGCTAATGGAGAAGACAGTCGCTGCGATGAGGCTAACCGAGACGACGATGCCGATTATATTGCTCGTTATGAATACATGCGTGTTGACTGTACTGTGGTTCGGACGTTTCGAGCTGGACCGAAGCGGAGCGAGCGTCGGCGAGGTTGTCGCAATCGTCAACTATGCGATGCGGACGACGGGCGCGTTGTCGATTCTCTCGATGATTATTGTGAACTTCTCTCGCGCCAGGGCATCGGCTCAGCGCGTGGAAGAGGTGCTGATGACCGACATCGATCTGCTCGATACGGAAGAAAGCGATAGGGAGGCAAGGCTTAGAGCGGGAGACGTGTCGTTCGAAGGGGTTTCCTTCCGCTACCCGGATACGGGCGAGCATGTATTGGAAGCGATTACGTTCGAAGCGAAGGCAGGCGATACAGTAGCGATTATGGGTGCGACCGGTTCCGGCAAAACGTCGCTCATGCAGCTCATTCCGAGGCTGTACGATTTGGATGAAGGCATTATTCGTCTAGATGGCATCGATAATCGGCAGCTGAAGCTAGCCCAGCTTCGCGGTCAGATCGGATATGTGCCGCAAGATATTATGCTGTTTACCGGTACGGTTGCCGACAATATTCGCTGGGGCAAGGAAGATGCCACCCAGGAAGAAATTGAACAGGCGGCTAAGCTGGCACAAATTCACGACACCATCATGAAGCTGCCTTTGCAATATGAGACTATCGTGGGCCAGAAGGGCGTTAACTTGTCCGGTGGGCAGAAGCAGCGGCTTACGATTGCCCGCGCGCTTGTGCGGCAGCCGGTCATTCTGCTTCTTGACGATAGTACGAGTGCGCTCGATGTGCAGACGGAAGCGAGGCTTCTCGCTGCTCTTAAGCAGATGCATTGCACAACGTTCCTTATCACGCAAAAAATAAGCACAACGATAGGCGCCGACACGGTATTGCTGCTTGATGACGGCAGGCTTCTCGCTCAAGGCACGCATGAGCAGTTATTGAATGGTTCTAATCTGTACCGGCGAATCTTTGAGTCGCAGTTCGGGAAGGAGGGCGTGTCCAATGCTTAACCAATTGAAGCGGCCATTCCAATACGAACGATCCGAACGAGTAGCTGAGGATAGGACCGGAACCGTAGACAAGGCGGAAGCGCCGAAGAAGAAGCCGCGTGCCCGTAACGCCTCACTCACGCTGAAGCGAATGGGCGGCTATCTGATGCAATATAAAGGCCGATTATCGGCTGTTGTGGCAATGGTCGTGCTAAGCTCGGCTTTATCGCTGCTTGGCCCGTATTTGGCGGGGAAGGCCGTTGACCGATTCCTTATCGATCGCGACAGCGGGTTTATCACATTCCTCGCACTTATGGCAGTGGTATACGGCATGCATTCCTTAACGATGTGGCTGCAAAGCATATGGATGATTACGATTTCGCAGAAGACCGTCTACCAGATGCGTGTTCTGTTGTTCAATCAACTGCATCGTTTGCCGATTCCTTATTTCGCGAAGCGTCAACAAGGCGAACTGATGAGCCGCGTGACGAATGACATCGAGAATGTCAGCTCTTCGCTCAACAGTTCGGTTATTCAATTGCTGTCCAGCGTATTGCTGCTCATTGGAACGGTATCCGTCATGCTGTCACTTAGCCCGCTGCTTACGCTGCTGACTTTCCTTATCGTTCCGCTAATGGTGTACGGAATGAAGTGGATCACGAATCAGACGAGCAAGCTGTTCAAGTCGCAGCAGCGCAATCTTGGCGATCTCAATGGTTATATAGAAGAAACGCTCTCCGGTCAGCGTATCGTCAAGGCGTTCTCACAGGAGCAGAACGTCATATCCTCCTTCCGCATCCGCAATGAACGGATACGGGTGTCTGGCTTCTGGGCTCAGACGATTTCAGGCTTCATTCCGAAGCTGATGAACGCGCTCAACAATCTAAGTTTTGCTATCGTTGCCGGCGTTGGAGCGATTCTCGCCCTGCAAGGCTCGATTTCGGTGGGCGTCATTATTATTTTCGCCGAATATGCGAGGCAGTTCACAAGACCGCTTAACGATTTGGCTAACCAATGGAACACGCTGCTGTCGGCCATTGCGGGCGCGGAGCGGGTGTTCGACGTACTCGACGAGGAAGAAGAGTGCGAGGACGAAGGCGAAGCAGCCGTCCTCGACATTGTGAAGGGCGACATCTCTTTCGAACGTGTATCGTTCTCCTATGGAGAGGGAGCTCAGACACTTAGAGAGGTGAGCTTCAAAGCTTCGCCAGGAGAGACGATTGCGTTAGTTGGTCCGACCGGAGCCGGCAAAACAACGTTAATTCAGCTGCTGTGCCGATTCTATGAACCGAGCGGTGGCCGAATTATGATCGACGGCCGCGATGCAGGCAGCTGTACGCGCGAGAGCCTGCGCTCGCATATGGCGTTCGTGCTGCAGGATCCGTTTTTATTCGAGGGAACGGTGCGCGACAATATTCGTTACGGAAGGCTGGACGCAACCGACGAGGAGATTGAACAGGCAGCGAAGCTTGCTAACGCGCATTCTTTCATTACAAGACTTCGCGGCGGCTACGATGCACTGCTTAAGCTCGATGGCAGCGGGATAAGCCAAGGTCAAAAGCAGTTACTCGCCATTGCTAGAGCTATACTGGCCGATCCGTCTATACTCGTGCTTGATGAAGCGACAAGCAGCATCGATACCGTTACGGAAATCAAAATTCAAGAAGCGCTGCAGCGCCTTATGCAAGGACGCACCAGCTTCGTGATTGCCCATCGTCTGAATACGATCCAGCAAGCCGACAAAATCGTCGTGCTGCAGGATGGCGCTTTGACTGAGATCGGATCCCATGACGAACTGCTAGCCAATAAAGGGTTCTATAGCAAGCTCGTAAGCGGACAACTGGACAGCACCGTATTAAGCGGCGCTCATTCCTAGCTTTAACTTGGCCTTCTGTTCTCGCCTATTAAACTCCAAATCAGCATACGTACAATCGATAGAGATGCGCTTGCCATACTATGGCGTAGCAGCTGAATATTGCAGGACGTGAGCTAGAGTAGGGAGGAATAGGAGAGAGTGGCCGAACGAGACGACCATATCAAGTGGCATAGTTACAATGTTACGAAGGAGCTGTACAATCGCAGATTTGGACATATGAGCGGCGTCATATGGATAACCGGGCTATCAGGCTCTGGCAAGTCTTCAATCGCGAACGAACTGAATACGATGCTTTATGAGCGCCATATTTATAGCATCGTGCTGGACGGCGACAATTTGAGGACAGGGCTCAACAACGATTTAGGCTTCAGCGCCAAGGATCGAAGCGAAAATGTGCGCCGTACGGCCGAAGTAGCGAAGCTGCTCGTCCAGGCTGGCGCACTCGTCATTGTTGCGCTCGTATCCCCGATAAGAGCGGATCGTGATATGGCAAAATCGATGTTCGAGGAAGGCGAGTTCGTCGAGGTGTACGCGGATTGCCCGCTTGCTGTATGCGAGCAACGCGACCCGAAGGGACTATATAGAAAAGCGAGAGCGAATGAGATTGCTCATTTTACGGGTATTTCCTCACCCTATGAGCCCCCTAGCAATCCCGATATCCGTCTCAGCTCTGACTTATTGTCGGTCAAGCAGGCTGCGGGAACTATTATGTATTACTTATTCGAAAATACGAGTGTTTGAACGAGAGCTAGCATTTGTTCATATACCCGATTCCGATATACTTGACTTAACCGCCTATATGGCGGTTTTTTGCATGAAAGGACGGCTCTTGCCTTTTTTTCGTTTAAGTATTGTCGATTAAGAATGAAACTTCACGATGATTTCCAAGTATAACAGTGTAAGAAGAAAGAAGTGATTGGAGAGAGGGTTTCATAAGGAGGCGACGTCATGACAACAATAGAATGTTTGGAATGCGGAAGAAGCAATGAGGTAGATACGGACAAGGTGCTGACTGAAGGCTGCGCGTATTGCGGCAGCAAACTGGTTGAAGAAGCGGTACCTTATGAGGTATCGACGACCGAGCTCGAAGAGACGCTTCAAGGAGAGGCGACGGGGACGGTTTCGCCTAGTGAGGTTGACGTGAATAAGTGGGTCGGCAAAATCGGCGATCACGATAAGCAGGTCAAATACGTAGAGGAAGGCTTCTGGGCGAAGGTGAAGCGACATGCGGCTAAAGTGCCTTTTGCCAAGGAGGTCGTCACACTGTATTATTGCTCGGTCGATCCGAAGACGCCGTTATCGGCTAAGGTGACGGCGATAGGCGCGCTTGCCTATTGGATCATGCCTATCGATCTTATTCCCGACTTCATTCCTGTTGCGGGTTTCGTAGACGATGCTACCGCAGTATTGATTGCCTATAAGGCGATCAGCGGTCAGATAACCGACGAGCATCGGGAGAAGGCGGAGCAGTTTTTTGTCCTTAGCAAAAATGTTAAGCTAATCGACCGTACCGCTAAATAAATAGAAGGCTGCCGACAAGCTGGACGTAATTTAGTCCTTGTCGGCAGCCTTCTTCTATTCCATGATGGGTTAGAACAAGCTCCAGTCAAAATGCTGCGACATCTTCTGAAGCAAGTCCACGCCAGCGATGCTGTTTCCTTTGCGATTAAGCGACGGGCCGACGAGCCCGATGCCGTATTTCCCGGGCACGATGGTCAGAATGCCGCCTGACACGCCGCTCTTCGCAGGCAGCCCGACTTGAATCGCGAATTCGCCGGATGCATTGTACATGCCGCATGTCGTCATGAACGTTTTGGCGATTTGAACGTAACGCCGCGGAATCAACTGTTTTCCTGTTCGCGGATTTACGCCGTCGCTTGCTAACACGAGTGCCATGCTCGCCAAGTCGGCACAGGTTACGCTGATTGAACAATGCCGGAAGTAAACGTCAAGCACATCCTCTACTTCGCCATTAAGCACACCGTTATCCTTCAGCAGATACGCCATGGATCGATTCAAGTTAGCCGTCTCCGATTCGGAGCGGTATACGTCATAGTCGTAATCGAGCGTTTCGTTGCCGGCTAGCATTCGGAAGAAATGAAGCACGCGGGCAGACTTGTCTAGTGAATGTTCTCCTGCAATTAATGACGATATAGCGATTGCTCCTGCGTTGATAAGCGGGTTGAATGGGATTCCGGGCTGTACGAGCTCGAGCTTAAGCATTGAGTTGAAGTTGTCTCCTGTAGGCTCCATGCCTACTTTGCTGAATACCGCCTCTTCGCCGTTATCGAGAAGCGCCAAGATGAGCGTGAATACTTTGGAGATGCTCTGCATGGTAAATGATAGACCGCAATCGCCAGCCGATATAGATCGGCCTTGTCCATCAAGGATATGAATGCCAAGTGCTTCTATAGGAGCCTTGGATAGCTCAGGGATATAGGAGGCCACCATGCCTTCCGTGCCATGCCGGCGACTTTCCTCTACCCATTGGGGCAGCTTGATGCTAAGCTGATCGAATTCCTCTGATGTCATTGCCCGTGTCCTCCTTATTAACGATACGAATTAGTATATGCGAACCTATTCGACAGCCGTTTAATGTTTTCCTACTATATAGTTGTTAAAACCAGTATTGACTGGCATGGATCAAATCGTATAAAATTCCGTTTGTGGCAAAAAGTTAAAATAGGCTGTGAACATTGCATTTAGAAGGCTGTTTTAACGAATATCATAATCTTTTTAAAAAAGTTTATAAAAAAGCTTGACCAAGTTATATAGGCCATGGTATATTCTAATTCCGGCCGAGAGAAACACACGCCGGACACGAAAGAAAAGATTGTTCTTTGAAAACTGAACAACGAGCGAAACTGCCAGTTATTGAAGCTTCGGCTTCTGACTAAAGCAATACAAAGTAATGAGCAAGTCGAACTACCTTTATGGAGAGTTTGATCCTGGCTCAGGACGAACGCTGGCGGCGTGCCTAATACATGCAAGTCGAGCGGAGTT
>NZ_JBWDNL010000007.1:0-396677 GCF_056269195.1 Paenibacillus sp. J22P218 | reverse complement strand
ATTTCCCAGTATGTAAGACCCCTTGAAGACGACGAGGTTGATAGGTTCGGGGTGGAAGCACAGCAATGTGTGTAGCTGACGAATACTAATCGGTCGAGGGCTTATCCTAAAGAGCTTATATGGTCCATACAACCTATAGGCAACAGCTAAAGTTCAGCAGAAACATTCTTTCGTATCCAGTTTTCAGGGCGCAATGCCTTGAGATTTAACCGTACCTCTTTTGTAACGTTCCCTGATAGCTCAGTTGGTAGAGCACTCGACTGTTAATCGAGTTGTCACAGGTTCGAGTCCTGTTCGGGGAGCCATTATGCTCTCATAGCTCAGTAGGTAGAGTGCATCCATGGTAAGGATGAGGTCACCGGTTCGATCCCGGTTGAGAGCTCCAGATCACTTTACATAAGTGAAGACAAGCTTCAATCGCAGCACGTAATAAGGCCCGTTGGTCAAGGGGTTAAGACACCTCCCTTTCACGGAGGTAACAGGGGTTCGAATCCCCTACGGGTCACCATTTGGAGGATTAGCTCAGCTGGGAGAGCATCTGCCTTACAAGCAGAGGGTCGGCGGTTCGATCCCGTCATCCTCCACCATATCGCTGCTGGGGATTAGCCAAGCGGTAAGGCAACGGACTTTGACTCCGTCATTCTCAGGTTCGATCCCTGAATCCCCAGCCATTTTAGCACGAGCCATTAGCTCAGTTGGTAGAGCACCTGACTTTTAATCAGGGTGTCGAAGGTTCGAGTCCTTCATGGCTCACCATTAGTTTTACCCGCATCACCCACGCGCGTATGGCGGAATTGGCAGACGCACTAGACTTAGGATCTAGCGGGCGACCGTGGGGGTTCAAGTCCCTCTACGCGCACCATACCATGAAGAAACCCTTGAGAGATCAAGGGTTTTTTGCTGTTTATTTTTAGTTATGCGGGGCATTTTATAACTAAAACATGGGGGGATGTACGGTTGCGCATGAAATGGAACTTTAGTATTAGAATGATCGCCATTTCTCTTCTCTTAGTGCTCGTCTGTAGTTGTTCACAACCGAAGCCGAAAGAGCCTGATCTGCTTCACATCGCTTCAAAAGCGAAACCACAAGTGAATTCCACCAATAAGGCTCGCAAAAAGGTGATTTTGATTGTCGTGGATTCGCTCATGTACCAATCCATTGATCGGGGCCTTACGCAGAATCAGCTTCCAACGCTGAAGAGCTTAATACAGCATGGTCAATATTATAAAAATGTAGTCAGCTCGTTCCCGACGATGTCGGTCACCATTGATACATCGCTCTTAACCGGGACATATCCGGATAAGCATGGTTTGCCCGGTCTGATCTGGTATTCGGCCGATGAGAATCGTGTCATCAATTATGGAACAGGGCCTATGGAAGTCATGAAGCAAGGGATTAATGAGATTGCCGCCGATAGCCTTATGAACTTGAATGGAAAGCATATTAATCAAGCGGTACAAACGATTTTCGAAGATGATGAAGTGGCAGGCAAGTTAACTACGGGTTCTATTAATGGCATTATATATAGGGGGCCGACTGCTCATTGGCTGCGTATACCGGAGTGGGTGAAGGCACCGACATCACTGCCCGACCGGATTAAGGTAGGAGGACCTGATTTTTTGTCTTTTGGCGTTTTTTCCAATCCCCTCGAGGGCAAAGTCAAGCTTCCCGTTGATTTAACGAATCGTATAGGATTCACGAACGAATATGCGCTTCAGACGACGGAGTATTTGATTCGTCATCAGTTATTGCCAGATTTTCTGTATGTATATTTGCCGGATTTGGATCAGAAGCTCCACCATCATGGACCGGAAGACATGGAAGGGCTACTTAAGCTGGATAAGCAATTGGAGGGGCTTATAACCGCATTCGGATCGACAGATAAAGCGCTGGAGCAGGCTGTTATTATGCTGCTGGGAGACAGCGGGATGAGTGTTATTTTGCCGAAAGATGAGAATCCAATTGTTGATCTTGCGAAGCTGCTGGACGAATATCGGATTCAAAAGCCAGGCTCGGAGATTGCCGGAGATACGGAAATTGTGTTGGCGGTTAATGAAACGATGGCTTACGTCTATAAGTTGCACACCGATCAGTCGTTAGCAGGAATTGCGGGTCATTTAGTCGGAGATAACAGAATCGATCTCATTGCTTGGAAGGAAGGAGATTGGATTCATGTGCGACAAGGTGATTCCGAACGTTTATTCTCCTATCGACCCGGAGGCCAATGGAAGGATAGTTATGGCGCGCATTGGACCTGGAAAGGAGATGCGGCTGTGATGGGTTTGGAGGTTGATCGTAAAGAAAACCAATTGATGTATGGTCAATATCCAGATGGTTTGCAGCGCTTGTGGGGAGCGTTGAACTCGCATAAGGGTGAATTTATTGTCGTGACGACGAAGGCAGGATATGAGCTGACGGGAGGGAGCTCTCCGGAACATACAGGAGGCGGTGGACATGGTGCCTTACATGCGAATGTATCGTTAGTTCCGCTAATAGTTGCGGGTACGAATGATAAACCGGATAAACTTCGTATCGTGGATATGAAGAGCTACATTTTGGAATTGCTGCAAAAGTAATAGTGCTCCCTATTGTTCATTTTCTAAATACGCCTGACGATATAGTTCTAAGAGACTAGTCATTATATCGAAATTAAGGGAGTATGAGGAAATGGCACTAAGCAGAGAGAAAAAATCATTAAGGGGAGTAGCGATTGCGCTGTCGGTAGCGATAGGTTGCACGTTCGGCGGGGGAAGTGTTCCACTGCTTTCTGTTGCAGGGAAGCCAAATGCAGCGTTTGCTGCAGCAGCAACGACTACGTCAGCAGTGGTCGAAGCGAAGCCTGAGATTGAATATTGGCGTGCGGCAGGCGATGGTACACTGCATAAACCTTTAATGATAGGAACAGGTAAGGTCGTAACAGTCGCTGCAAATGGCTGGATTAACTACTTTGACAGTAATGGCAAATCGCTTAAGCGATTGAATGCATATACAGATCTCTCGGCACCTGCCGTTAATAAGCAGGGACAGCTGTTCATAGCGGGCAAGAGTGCACGACTGTATCGCTATGACAGTTCTGGCGCAGGCGGTCAGGCAGCTATTTATTATTTCACGGGTAAGACGGAAAATCTGCAGCCTTCGAAGACGGTGACTGATGGGGAAGGATTGCCGTATTTCGTTTATCAGAACGCAATCTTGTCGCTTGATAAAGACGGGGAGAAGTCGGTAGCGCTGCTGCCGAAGGATGTGTCGGTCACAGAGATTGAGGAAGCAGCGACGGGGGTCTATGTCATTGGAAGCAATGGCGTTCTGTACGCGGTACAGGGGGAGGCCATTAAGTGGGAGGCGGCGCTTCAGAAGCCGCTTAAGGGTGCGAAGCTCGCCGCCGACAGCAAGGGCGGCGTGGTGCTTGTTGCGCCGAAGGCGGCAGCGGCTTATGAAGCGGACGGGAAAGTCCGCTTCAGCCGCGAGTTCGCCGCAGCGGCGGCAGGGGGCTGGACCGAGCCGATTCTTGCGGTCGGCTCGGACAGCGTAGAGACGGCAGTTGCCGCTGAGCTTGACG
Source organism: Paenibacillus sp. J22P218 (assembly GCF_056269195.1). NCBI lineage: Bacteria > Bacillati > Bacillota > Bacilli > Caryophanales > Paenibacillaceae > Paenibacillus > Paenibacillus sp. J22P218. Next base: position 393,117 of record NZ_JBWDNL010000007.1, on the reverse strand, counting down.
GCAATGCCGTCGTGGCCTTCCGCGCGGATACCGGCGCGGAGGCATGGCGCGTGAGCGCCACCGGGGCGGGCGGCTTCGCGCCCGCCGCGCTGACGCTGGCGCCTGCGGCTGCGCCAGCGGCTGCGGCTCGCGCCGGCGTCACCCGCGCCGGCGCCCGCTCTGGTGCGGTGTATGCGATCGACGGCGCTGCCGGCCGAATCGCATACACCTACAAGGGCGATGCCGCCCAGCCTGTCGGCGGCATTGCAGTCCTTGGGGGCGGCCGGATCGCGTACGCGTCCGCCGATAAGCTCATCGCGGCGGGGCCATACCGGCCCGTCGCGGTCACCTATGCGGCAGCGTCGATCTCGCTGCCGCTCTATGCAAGGCTCCTGCTCACGGACAAGCTGAAGCTGTCCGTTCCAGTCGCCGTCAGCTACGCATCGGGCAATCCGTCCGTTGCCCGCGTCGATGACAAAGGCATGGTCACGCCTGTCTCCGTAGGCTCGACGAACATCTCTGTCGTCGTCACGACAAAGGGCTACAAAGGCGAATTGAAGCTGCCGATCAAAGTTACGGCTGCTGCCTTAGCCTACAAAACCAAATACGAGCTCAAAAAAGTGAAAGTAGACAATCAAACCTATTCCGTTAATACCGTTGCTATTCCGAAGGGTATGCCTGTAACCGTGGGGCTAGCCAGCCGCAAAGTCGGCGTCGTCCAACAGTTGAGCGACATAACCAAATCCTACAACGCGGAGGCGGCGATTAATGCAACGTACTTCGAAGCTTACGGAGGCATTCCAGAGCCTTACGGCACGGTCATTACCGACGGTAAAGTCGAGCATATCGGCAATACGGGGACGGCGATCGGTTTTACCTGGGACGGTACGGTCGTGATGGATACGCTTCGCGTCAAAATACTCGGCGGAACGAACGGCTCTTACCAGTCGCCGAACAACTGGTACGTCTACTTCGTCAATCGGACGCCGGTTGCCGGTACGACCTCTGCTATTATGTTCACGCCTAAGCGTGGAGCTAAGATCGGCTTCGCATATGGAACAGCTATCACCGTGCGCAAAGGCGTCGTTACAAAAATAGCGAAAAACACGAATGCCGACATTCCTTCCGACGGCTATGTACTTGTCTTTACTGGCGCAGAGGAGAAGCTCGCTGAGCGCTTCAAAGTCGGTACGGTTGTTGATTATAAAGTATCGATGACGAATATGGCTGGACAAGCGATCAGCTGGGGACGGGTTCACACCGCGGTTGCCGCAGGTCCGCGACTTGTAACGAATGGTAAGCTTGCGGTTAATCCTGCCCCTGAAGGGTTCAGCAGCTCCAAAATATTAACCGACAAAGCGGCCAGAAGCGCAATTGTAGTAAAGAAGGACGGTTCATTACTTCTCGCTACCGTCGGGGCGGCTACGATGAAGCAATGGGGTCAAATAATGGTATCCCTTGGCGCTCAGCAAGCGATGAATATGGACGGCGGAGCTTCTTCGGGTATGTTCGGACAAGGGAAGATGATTACCGTACCAGGCCGATTGATCAGCAATGCCCTCGTGTTCGGCAATAAGCTGAAGTGGTGAGATTTAAGCAGGATGAAGATGTGGTCGTCATAGAACGGTCACATCTTTTGTTTTTTATGAAGACAGAGTGAAGGTTTGATGAAAGAAGACATTGACATTGTCAGTGATAACCATTATCATTATTGAAGTAGTGATAATCGTTATCACTTTTTACCTAATTAATCTAATTTACTGAGATATAGCCTGACCAGGCAACGGAAGGAGCGTGCATGTCTAATGATTCGTCTTACGACTTCGAATCTCGACATTGCTTATGATGATCGTCTTATCGTTCAAGATTTAAACATTGCAATTCCTCAGGGGAAAATTACGGCGCTTGTAGGAGCGAACGGCTCCGGCAAATCGACGATCCTGAAGACGATGGCCCGCATCATGATTCCATCTAAAGGCAATGTACTTCTAGACGGCAAATCGATTCATAAGCAATCGACGAAGGAAGTAGCGAAGCAGCTTGCCATTCTTCCGCAAAATCCTACAGCTCCGGACGGCTTAACCGTATCTGAGCTTGTCTCGTACGGTCGTTTCCCTTATCAAAAGGGTTTCGGTTCGATGACGAAGCAAGACCGCGAAATCGTGCAATGGGCGGTTGAAGCAACAGGCATGACTGAGTTCGCCGATCGTCCGGTCGATCATCTGTCCGGGGGTCAGCGTCAGCGCGCTTGGATTGCAATGTCTTTGGCACAAGAAACCGATATCTTGTTCCTTGACGAGCCGACGACGTTCCTGGATATGGCGCATCAGCTTGAAGTGCTTCATCTGTTGCAGAAGCTTAATGAGTTTAACAATCGTACGGTTGTTATGGTTGTTCATGACTTGAATCATGCATCGCGCTACGCGCATCATATGATTGCTATTAAGTCTGGCAAAGTTGCAGGCGAGGGCTCACCGATTGAAGTTATTACGCCTGAGATTATGCGCGAAGTTTTCAATATCGAAGCCGATATCGTACCGGATCCGCGTTCGGGCGTACCTCTATGCCTGCCGTTCGCGCTTGCTGATCAGCCAACCGCTGATAAAGTAATGATGGGCCGCTCTCAGCCGGAAATCGTTATGGCTGCCGCTGGAGCATAACACTTATTTAGTCTAATGGAAAGCCATGCTTCTTTAATTGGAGTCATGGCTTTTTTTAATTGCCAGCTGTGTTCGTTATGGGTTATCCGTCACTGTTTCTAGGCGGGGAAAAGCCAGTAAAATCAACGGATTTCAGCGGATTTTTAAAAAAGATAAGTTTTTCGCAAAAAACACTTGCAATCTGTTTCTCTAGGTGATATATTATTACTTGTCGCCGCGACATTAACTGATTGAAACGGCTGACGAAAACACCGTGCGGAAGTGGCTCAGCGGTAGAGCATCGCCTTGCCAAGGCGAGGGTCGCGGGTTCGATTCCCGTCTTCCGCTCCATAAGATTGCGGCCTTAGCTCAGCTGGATAGAGCGTTTGACTACGAATCAAAAGGTCAGGAGTTCGAATCTCTTAGGCCGCGCCATCTTTACTAATTGCAAGATATACTTAATTCGGGATGTAGCTCAGCTTGGTAGAGCACCTGGTTTGGGACCAGGGGGTCGCATGTTCAAATCGTGTCATCCCGACCATCTTGTTTGCGGGTGTAGTTCAATGGTAGAACTTTAGCCTTCCAAGCTAATAGCGTGGGTTCGATTCCCATCACCCGCTCCATAACGAAACGACAAGAACCTGAAAAGGTTCTTTTTTTGTGTTATGGAGTTTTTGGATGGGAGAGAATTCCCCGCACGCTAAGAGCGTGGGTTCGACCGACCGTTAAGGCTAAGCGTAGCAAGCTGACAAGGTCGCGCGTCAACTTTTGCACGGGCAGGGAGCGAAGCAATCGCGATCCTTAGGAAAAGTTGAGTATTCCCATCACCCGCTCCATAACGAAACGACAAGAACCTGAATAGGTTCTTTTTTTGTGTTATGGAGCTTTTGGATAGGAGAGAATTCCCACACGCTATAAGCGTGGGTTCGACCGACCGTTAAGGCTAAACGAAGCAAGCCGTTAAGGTCGAGCGTCAACTTTTGCACGGACAGAGAGCGAAGCAATCGCGATGTGTACGAAAAGTTGAGTATTCCCATCACCCGCTCCATAACGAAACGACAAAAACCTGAAGAGGTTCTTTTTTGTGTTATGGAGCTTTGGATGGGAGAGAATTCCCGCAGCGTGGGTTCGACCGACCGTACTCTCCGCCTTTCACTTACTCTTCAAACACAGCTGTTACCAGCTCCAGTTCGCCTTTACGCGGCTTGTGGTCGATTTGTTGACTGGAGCGACATACGAAATATGGATATGGGAAGCGATCTGCAGACAGACCTTAATGAAAAAGCGAATTCAGGAGCATCTACATGTTCAGTTGGAGGACACAACCACGCTATCCTTGCAGGGGCCTACTGGCCGTAGCCGATCGGTAGCTTCAAGTCATACCCATACCCAATCCTAGTATGCTATACTATATACAAAAATTGGGTATAAAGTTTGCACATGAGAAAATATTTATCTGCATCATAATGAGAGTCTTTGTGATGGTCACTGGATAGGCAATGGCGGCCGGAGTTTCAAAGGTAGAGGAGATTATTCAAAAGGAAGCTAGAGTAACACTGGACGGACAAGCTCTTAGCAACGCCAACATTGTTGATGCTAAGAGTTGCGCTCGAGTAAGGGACATCACGGAGGCATTCGGAGCTAGTGTTTCCTATGAGAAGGGTGTGGTTAAGATAGAAACACAGGGGATAGATTTATCGGTTTTGGAAAGGAACAAGGAAGACCTATCCGGCCTAGACGAAATCAACAATCAAATTGCTGAAATGGGGTCTGCTGAATGAGTCAAGAAGAACCTCAAGAAACTCAAGAACCTCAAGAACCTCAAGAACCTCAAGAACCTCAAGAACCTCAAGAACCTCAAGATCAGGAGTCCGTAGAAAACAAAGTAAATGGTGGTTGCGGATGCGGGACTATCCTGTTTGCGCTTTTTATTATCTGCGTAATAGGTGTATTTTTTTTTATGATTATAACGCCGGGAACTGGGGATAGTTTTTGTAGTGAATATATAAAGGGCTGTGATGGATACACATCTCGGTTCAGTAATTAACGAATAGCAGAACTAGAGGCGGCTCATTAGCAGGCTCTTTTCTATTCCCATCACCCGCTCCAAAACAAACTTTAAGAACCTGAGAAGGTTCTTTTTTGATATGGAGCCAGAGTTGTCATCAATTGATCGCCATAGGCTTTCGATCTTTACGTTTGAGACCGGCGAAGAAGACAACATTATGAATCGGCTTAATACGATATAGACAACTATCCCCGAATATTAGCTGAAAAGATGGCCTACAATAAACACGTCCGCAACGGTATGGCTGAAAAGTTACAATGGGAACATTAAAAATATGGGGAACGGATCATGTCGGTCCTTGGAGAGAAACACATGAATGCGAAGTAGTATCTCAATGAATGTTGAAGAACTTGGGGTGATGTATAGAGTTCCAAGAGTACCACCGCGCACCGAAGCGTATACGGCTAAGTTACAGTCTACTACAACGGCGAGCGGATCACGAAAAGTTCAATGAGCTACTTCTTTTTTTTTTTGAATACACCAAACACCACTGCAAAAATTATAACAACGATTAAAAAACCCATCGATATCCCCCCTTTTTTGGATTATAGCATGATCTACATGATTGTTGTTTGATTAAGCAAATACATGAGTAAATTGACGCGGTTGAAGTGGATGCCGAAGGAATCGCGACCCGTACGAAATGTTGAGTATTCCCATCACCCGCTCCCCATTTCTGAAATAAGCTCAGTTCCCCATCCTAAATTCCTCAAATTAATCTTTTAGCTCGCCTTAAGCGAGATTTTTCATCCTAACACGTCAGTTATGCAGCAAACTGAACACCTCTCTGGCTTCCCTAGCTGGTATAAGATGCATTCTCCATCCTAACTCCCCTCATTTCTTTGAATGCTTGCTATAAGCGAGATTTCCCATCCTAAACACAATGCCCGCCATCTAATAAAGCTTCCGATAAGCCGTAGGTGACATATGTAGCCGCTCCTGAAATACGCGGGAGAAGGTGGAATAGGATGTGAATCCGACCTCGAAGCAGATTGAAGTTACTGATTCATTGCTGGAGGCCAACAGGCTGCAGGCATGCGAGATTCTGATCTTCTCCAGGAAATTATGAAAGTGATCTCCGCTATACTGCTTAAAAGAAGCGCTTATGTGAGGCACGCTTAAATAGAAGCGCTCCGCCAAAGTGACGAGCTTAATATCCTCGCGATAGTTTTGATAAACGTAGAGTATGATATCCGCTATTTTCCCCTTTTTGTGGCTAGGCGTTCGTGGAGTCTCAGGCTCTTTAATGCGGAAGCAATGGCGATCCAACAAGATCAGGGCTTCGATTAATTTCGTTTTGAACATCAATTGGTTCCAGGAGTGAGCGCTTCGCATCTCTTCGTGCATGGCGGCGAAGATGGGAAGCAGCGCGACCGAGAGCTTGTCTTCTAGCGGATAGGAAGGATCCCCTTGCATGCCTTCGCGAAGAAGTAACGCGTTCAAAGATGCGGCGGATTCATCGGAGCCGAACAAGGCTTGCAGGCCGATGGCGCCGATATAGAGATGAAGCTCTTCACCGGGAGTAATTTTTATTTGATGAACCTGATGCGGCAACAAAAGCGTGAAGGTGCCTGCTTGAATAGGACGCTCGGTTCCATTGACGATCTCGATACCCTTACCGTAAAAGACATACGTATACTCTATGAAATTGTGCGTATGCGGTGGGACATCGGCAGTCAGCTTGTGGATTTTGAATGTAAAGGGAAAGCTTCCGTGAAGCTCCTGATCGCCAGGCAGATTGAAGGGAATCATCGAATCACTCGCTTTAAATGTGGGTTATCTCGCTATGATAGCCGAAATTCTTAAAAATTGAGAGAAAGTTTATAATTTTGATAAGAAGCAAGGCGGCATTCCAACTACAATGAAGAGCAAAAGATCGAGTTGGAAAGGTTGCTGCAATTGATGAAGAGTATATTACAATATGTTAATCCCTTGCAAGGAACGGCTTCTACTTTTACGTTTTCCAATGGTAATACGCTTCCGTTAGTTGCGCTTCCGTTCGGGATGGCAGCATGGAGCGCGCAAACCGACGAAGCGGGGAAAGGCTGGTTCTTTCACCCTTCGCACCGTCGCTTTGAAGGGCTGCGTTTGACTCATCAACCGAGCCCGTGGATAGAAGATTACGGACACCTGACCCTAATGCCGCAAACAGGCGGTCTTGCTTTATCCTCCTCGAAGCGTTCGTCCTCATTCCGAAGCGAAGAGATGGAGGTTAAGCCGGACTACTTCAAGATCCGCCTGCAGCGTTACCGAGCCGCGATGGAACTTAGTCCGACCGAGCGATGCGCAGTCATGCGTTTGACTTTCGATGAGCGGGAAGAGGCGAGAGTGATCGTGTCTCCGTTTGCCGGAGAATCATCCATGACGATCGACCCTGATCGCAGAAGGCTAACGGGGTATACCCGCGCGAATTCAGGAGGCGTTCCCGATAATTACGCGATGTACTTCGTGATCGAAATCGATTGCGATTTCGATGTGCCTGCATGCGGCGTATTCGATAAGGAATTTCAGGAATCGTTCCGATTGCATGAGGAAGGTGAACGTACGGGGGCGTTCATCGGGTTGACGTTGCCTGAATCAGGCGTGGCCGTGTTAAGAATGGGTACTTCCTTTATCAGTATCGAGCAAGCACAAACGAATCTTAATCAAGAGGTAGGTTCAAGGTCATTCGAACAAATAAGAACGGAAGCCGCTGCAAGCTGGGAAGAAACATTAGGTCGAATACAGGTTGAGGATCGCGACGAGGAGAAGTTGAGAACCTTCTATACTTGCTTGTACCGGACTTGTTTGTTTCCTAGGATGTGGCATGAATATACGGAGGACGGTCGCCAAATTCATTATAGCCCTTACAATGGCCAGGTCATTGACGGCCCCATGTATTGCGATAATGGATTCTGGGATACGTACCGCACCTCTTACCCTTTATTTAGTATTTTGTTTCCTGCCCGTTTGGGCGAAATTTTGGAAGGTTACGTTAATGCCTACAAGGAAGGGGGATGGATGCCCAAGTGGTCTTCCCCCGGAGAGCGCAGCGCCATGCCGGGAACTTTAATCGATGCGGTGTTTGCTGACGCTTTTGTCAAAGGCATTGAAGGCTACGAGGTGAACACAGCGTACGAAGGCTTACTCAAACATGTGCTTGAATCTGCGGCGGACTCGCGTTTCGGCAGGAAAGGCTCGGATGCCTACAATCGATACGGGTATTTGCCGGCAGACCAGTTTCATGAGAGCGTCAGCAATACATTAGACTATGTTTATGGAGACTTCTGCGTTGCGCAGATTGCGAAAGGGATCGGGAGGCTGGATGATTACCGCTTGTTAATGAATCGAGCTGGCAATTACAAACATTTGCTAGACTTTTCCGTAGGGTTTATGAGAGGTAAACAAGCAGATGGCAGTTGGGTGGAAGGCTTCGATCCGATCGAGTGGGGCGGCGCGTATTGCGAAGGAAGCGCTTGGCAGTGCAGTTGGGCCGTTCAACACGATGTGCTGGGATTGGCTAATGGCTTAGGAGGCCGGGAAGCGTTCTTAGCCAAGATGATCGAACTTATGACTGTAGCGCCGGAGTTTAAGGTTGGCGGCTACGGTTTCGAGATTCATGAAATGTCGGAGATGGCTTCCATTCCCTTCGGACAATTCGCGATCAGCAATCAACCTAGCTTCCATATCCCCTATCTCTTCGCGGCGGTCGGTGTTCCCTCTCATACTCAGTATTGGGTTAGAAAGACGGCGGAGGAGCTGTTCAGCTCATCGCCTGAAGGCTTGCCGGGCGACGAGGATAACGGCAGCCTGTGCGCTTGGTATATTTTCGCAAGCATGGGGATGTATCCGTTATGTCCCGGCGTTCCCGAATATGTCATCGGCAGCCCGCTGTTTGAGCGAATGTCCATTCAATTAGAGAATGGCAATCGAATTGTCATAGAAGCGGGTTCGCAGACGGAAGGCAAACCTTACGTCCAGAGCGTTCAATTAAACAATGAACCGCACCGGCAGCTGTATTTCACGCATGATCAACTTATGAACGGTGCGCTTATCCGCTTCGAGCTAACCGATACTCCTAATCATACTAATGTTGAAGAACAAGATTTGCCATTCTCTATGTCTATTCAGCGGATGGCTTAAAAGGTCTATTTACGAGCAGCGAACGAAGAGCCGTCAGAGATTCTGACGGCTCTTTGCATACGTTCATAAGTTTCTGCGAACGTACTAATGAAAGTTCATGATCTTGATATATGATCATTTCAATGATTAAGCGTTCATGGAATAATTGAGTATGCAAGGACCATAAACGAGGGGGATTACAAATGAAAGGCTATCGGAAATCATTTGCATTCATTATGAGTATCATCCTGTGTATAAGCATGTTCACCGCGTGTTCGAACAGCAGCAACAAGCCATCCCAGTCTTCGGACGAAAGCAGCACTCAGCCGTCCGAGAGCGCAAGCCCGGGCTCTAACGAAGAAAGTCCTTCCGCTCAGCCGGAACCTCAGCCGAATGATCGTACGAAATTCGATCCGCCGGTTACGATTACGGCAGCTCTTGCCTTAAAGCCTTCAGATAAGCTGCGGAATGGCGATACTCCCGAGGATAATCCGGTCTCTCGTTGGTTTAAGGATAACCTGGGAATCGTCACGAAATACAAATGGGTCGTAACGGATTCGCTAGAAACCAAAGTGCGGCTCGCGATGACAAGCGGAGAGGAATTGCCCGACGTTCTCTATACTTCGGGAACCTTGTTCGAGGATTTGGTCGATTCCGGAAAAATTCAATCTATCGATGAGGCGTTCGAAAAGTACGCTACCGCAAGAGTTAAAGATTCCTACGTCAAAAATCCTGAAATATGGAACCTGGTCAAACGAGACGGCAAGATTTACGGCTTGTCGGGTATTTCCAACGGAATCGTCGGCGCGACGGTCATGTGGATCAGGCAGGATTGGTTGGATAAGTTGAACTTGAAAGCTCCGACTACAATAGAAGAATTCGAAGCCGTGCTGGATGCGTTCACGAATCAAGATCCGGACGGGAATAACAAAAACGATACGTACGGGTTGGCAATAGGAGGAAACACGGGATATTACCATCCGACAAGCAACTATATGGCGGATACTTCATTTATCTTCGGACAGGATCAGCCTTACTTATGGATTAAGGGCGAAGACGGCAGCATGCAATACGGTTCTACTCTTCCAGGCGTTAAAGACGGGCTCGCGAAATTGCAGGATTGGTATAAGAAACAATATCTAAGTCCGGATTTCGGAACGCAGGATGCAGCTAAAGCGATGGCGGAGTTCACTTCGGGAAAAGCGGGAATCGCTTTTGCTCCCGGATGGTCCGGCGGTTGGCCGATCGGGACCGCGGTTGCGGAGGCGGAAGGCAAAAATCAAACGGTTAATATTAAACCGTATCCGCTTCCTGCTGGCGTGAACGGCGAAGTCGGGCGTCAAGCATCCTTGTTATCCTATGGCATTTACGTGTTCCGCGAAGGCTTCGACAATATGGAGGCCATATTCAAATATTGGGATACGCTGTACGGCTGCGCGATCGAAGATTCCGAATGTCCGTTCGACAAAGGATACGGCGAAGGATACGACTACGTGATGAAGGATGGCAAGCCGGATTGGACGAATGTTCCGGACGGCGTTGTCAGTCTGAACGCTTATCTGCTGCTGTCTCCTTCATCGGGAACGGCTCCAATGAACGTAATGGAAGGCCCGAGCATTTATCAGCGCGTCGCAGCAGGTCAAACGAATAATGTCTTTGAGCAGAAATTAGCCGCGAGCAACGGGAAACTGACGATTGAAGGTTTTGCGGTCGCTAACGAACAGCTGCCGAGCGACGTGCCGAATGGATTCAGCGGCGCGAATACGAAGACCATGAAAGAGAAGTGGGATCAACTATCCACCTTGGAGGAACAAACATTCCTGCAAATCATTTACGGCAAACAACCACCCGAATATTTTGATACATTCGTTAAGCAATGGAATGACCAGGGCGGGGCGCAAATCACCAAAGAAGTGAATGAATCTGCTGCGAGCATGAAGTAAGCCTCATTAATGAAGAAGGAAATGCGGAGTGCAGTGCTGTCCATCTCGCTCCGCATTTGCTGCTTCGATATCTCGCATCGATAGGAGCATACTGGCATGACACTGAAACAGTATCTATATAAAACATGGCCGTTGCATTTGTTTTTGTTACCGTCCGTCCTGTTATTGATCGTCTATAACTATATTCCGATGGCGGGATTCCTGATCGGTTTCCAGGATTTTAAGCCTTGGCTCGGCATCTGGGGTTCGCCATTCGTCGGACTGAAACACTTCGAGTTTATGTTTAACGATCCCCAAGCGATTCAGGTCATTTGGAATACGTTATTCATTGCCGTATTTAAGATTGTGGTCGGGTCAGTCGTGCCCTTTGTATTTTCTTTGCTCTTGAACGAAGTACGGGTCATGTTATTCAAGAGAACGATTCAATCGCTTATCTATTTGCCGCACTTTCTGAATTGGGTTATTCTCGGCGGGATATTGACGGATTTATTAGCGACCAACGGCTTGATTAATCAGATGTTGGAGGCACTAAACCTTAACCGCATTTTCTTCCTAGGGAGCGGCGATTGGTTTCGTTTTACATTGGTCACAAGCGACGTGTGGAAGGAATTCGGCTTTGGAACGATCATTTATTTGGCCGCCATGACGGGAATCAATCCAAGCTTATACGAAGCCGCCGATATCGATGGCGCCAACAATTTCAAGAAGGCCATCCATGTTACGATTCCGTCGGTGATCCCGATCGCGATCGTCATTACGACTTTGTCCTTAGGCAATGTACTGAATGCCGGATTCGACCAAGTCTATAATATGTACAATCCGCTAGTCTATGGGAAAGGCGATATTATCGATACTTACGTCTATCGCGTAGGGCTGCTGCAAGGCTCGTTCAGTTTGGCTACGGCGGTTGGATTTTTCAAGTCGGTCATCGGGTTTATATTAATCGCCACTACGTATCGATTAGCTTCTAAATACGCGAATTACAGGATATTCTGAGAGGATATAATGCGATGCACAAACTTACATTCTCTAACCGGCTGTTTCGATATTCGAATCATCTCTTTCTATCGGCGGTTGCCTTGCTGTGCATCCTTCCGATGGTCCATGTTCTGGCTGTATCGTTGAGCGACAACTATGCGACGACTTCATTCCTGGTCAAACTCTGGCCCATTGGTTTTAATCTGGACGCGTATGAGAAGGCGTTGAACAGCAACAATTTCCTGGTTGCTTTCCGGGTAAGCATTCTGAGAACGGTACTCGGAACGGGCGTTTCGATGCTGCTGACGATGCTGGCTGCCTACTCCATGTCCAAGGATAATCATAAGTTCCAAGGAAGAACGTTATACGCTTGGTTCTTCGTATTCACGATGCTCTTTCACGGAGGACTAATTCCGACTTACTTGGTCGTACAGAAGACAGGGTTGACCAATTCGCTCCTGGCATTGATCCTGCCCGTGGCCGTCAATGTATTCAATGTGGTCCTCATGATGAACTTCTTCAGGGGAATTCCTAAGGAGCTGGAAGAGGCGGCCGCGATTGACGGCGCAGGACATTTCCGTACCTTATTCACGATATTTTTCCCGATTTCCTTGCCCTCCATTGCGACACTGTCTTTATTCACCATGGTGTACCATTGGAACTCCTGGTTCGACGGGATGATTTATATGAACGAAGCGAACAAGATTCCGCTGGCGACATTCCTTCAGGCTTTAATTACCGGATTCGATTATACGCAGATTGGTCTCAACCCGGCCGATCTGGAGAATCTGTCCGAGCGCTCGTTGAAAGCGGCACTGATCTTCGTCGGTACGTTGCCGATCCTGGTCGTCTATCCTTTTTTGCAAAAATATTTTGTTAAGGGAATGACGCTCGGTTCGGTCAAAGAATAAGCGATCCTTATGCTAGAATAGTAGGAAATGGTATAAGGAGGAGAAGGCCTTGAACGTGATCACGAAGGTGATTCTTCTGATTGTCTTAATTCTAACGCCCATTATCGGATTGTACGCATATACGAACAAGCAGAGCGTCGATGTCATCGAGGAGCAGATCAACACCAGAAACGAAGAAAAACTTTCGTATTTTCTGAATCAGCTGGAAAGTACGTTGGATCAGAATATGATGTACGCCGCGCTCGCGACCAAAGATCCCGAGATTCGTAACGTAGGCTTCGGCAATATGCCCGAGTCCGGTTATGACCGTCAAAACGTCATTCAATCGATTCAAGGCAAGCTGGCTTTATTCAGCATTACGAATCAAGTGATGAATATAATATCGATCTATTTTCCGAGAAGCGATCTTTCAATATCGACCGTGTCTTCTGCCCTATCCGATCAAAAGGAGTTTGTTGAACACTATACGCCTACGTGGAAGTTGAATAAAGTGGATGTCAACGGGGTGCAGATGGATGCCTTTTCTAGGTACTTCGTTACTCCCTCTCAAGTTGATTCTACGGATCTTATGAGCTCCGAGATGATTATTCGCGTCGATTTTCTGACCAAAAATATATCGAATCTACTGGATGGATTTACGTTAAACGGAAATAGCGATGCCTTCTTTTACCATGGCTCGGATCAGGTCGTGTACAGCAGCAAAGCGAACATAGGGCTGATCCGGCAAGTGATGAAGGATTATCCGCTGGATCAATTCACGGCCAATTCCAAATATCGCACCATCGTCAAGATCGACGGCAAAAAATATCTTCTGTATACGCTCGCGTCAAGCAAGATGGATTGGAGCATGGTGGATATCGAGCCGTTGGACGAAATTCTTCAACCGGTCGTTCATAGCCGAAATTTGTTTTATGTGATGTTAGTGCTGTTATTCCTGTTCGGTATCGTGGCAGCCTTCTTGCTGTACTCGCACATTCAAGTGCCAATTCGGATCTTGATACGCGGCGTCGAGCAAATGAAAAATAAAAATTTCGCTTATCAAATCAGAAGCCGCCGTAAAAACGAGTTCCAATCGTTGTTTGATTCGTTTAACGGCATGGCGGTAGAAATCGATCAATTGCTGAAGCGGGTATACACGGAGGAAGTTCGCTCCAGAGAGGCGATTATGAAGCAGCTGCAATCGCAGATCAACCCGCATTTTCTTTACAATTGTCTTGCTTATATCGTGAACATGGCGAAAATGAACAAAAATCGATTGGTCATCGCGATGGCTCATAATTTAGGAGATTATTACAAATACACAACGCGAAACGAATCGCTCGTGTCTACGCTTCGAATGGAAATGGATTTAGCGGTCAGCTACATGGATATAATGAATTCCCAGTTGGAGAAGCTGCATTACACCATTGCGATTCCGGAAGACATGCTGGAACTCAAGATCCCGAGACTTCTCATTCAACCGATGATTGAGAATGCGATCGTACACGGCTTGGAGGAGAGGGAGGAAGAGGGACTTATTACGATCACGGGAATCGTAGAAGCGAATAACTGCAAGCTTGTCATTGAGGATAACGGATCGGGCTTGTCCTCGGATGCCTTGCATATGCTGAGGAAGACGACCGGACAAGAAGTCAATATCTCGAAACGAACAGGCTTGTGGAACGTGAACCATCGTCTGAAATATTATTTCGGCGATCATTCCGGCGTCCATATCGATCACTCGACACTTGGCGGATTGCGAATTGAGCTGTATTGGGAAATAGTCGATAAGGAGTGAGCGGCAGATGTTTTCATTATTAATCGTTGACGATCATAAACATCAAGTGGATTCTCTCGCTACGACCATGCCGTGGGATCAGTTCGATATCTCTGCGATTCATAAAGCGTACAACGGCCAAAGCGCACTAGAGATCATTCGAGACCATCCTATCGATATTCTCATTACGGATATTCGCATGCCGGGAATGTCAGGTCTAGAGCTTATTCAATACGTTAACGATCATGATATGAAAATAGACTGCATTCTGCTCACGGGATATGCAGAATTCGAATATGCCAAAAAAGCGATCGAATTAAATGCCATCGATTACTTCATTAAGCCGGTCCGGGATGACGTGCTTCTGGCGGCGGTTGGTAAAATCGTAGATAAACGCAACAATGAGCGTCAGCGGTATCAAATTCTCGAATATTCGACTTCCGTCGTGCATCGGAATTTACCGTTATTGCGAGAAAATCTGTTGCTTGAACTGTTGCAAGAGAGAAACTTTTCCAAAAGTCAATTAGCGGATAAGCTCAGCATGTACCGAATTCCATTTGCCTCAGGCGATCAGGTCAAAATGGCGGCGATTAAATTCGAGCCTTATTTCTACGAAGCTTATGGATTGGAAGATATGAAGCTTTTCGAGTTTGCCGTCCTGAATATGGCGGAGGAGCTATTCTCGGCGCAATTTCATATTTGGTCCTGCAAGGCTCCGCAAGGCAATCTGACTTTGCTGCTTCTGCCCAAATCCGAGGAAAAGAATCTCGCCCGGGATTGGAATTCCGCGCAGGAAAGCCTGCTGGTTTCTTTGGCCAATAGGCTCACTGAAAATGTCGATCATTATTTGCGGGGAAATATCGCCATTTGTATTTCGAATCTAACGCAATTTCCAGAGGAAGTTTATTCTGCTTATTCTTCTATCGCTTCTATATTGATGAGGTCGAATCAGCAGGGAATGATCCTGTCGACTACTCAGGAAAGCACAGACCGGGAAATGAAGCCATTGCAGTCTCTCTATCAGTCTCCCATGCTGACTCAACTTATGGATATCGGGAATGGAGACAAGCTGAACGCTAAGCTATCCGACATTTTTGGCGAGCTGGAGCATTCGCATAAGGATTCACAGGCGCATTTGCGAGAGGCGTATTTGCATTTGTTAAGCAGCTTCACGTATCTTGCGCATAAGAGGGGCAAAGTGCTGGAGGATATCGTCGGAACAATCTCCAGCCGCGCCGAACATAACGTTATTCACTCTGCTAAGCTCTTAAAAACCTGGAGCCATATTATCTTGGATGCTCTACTAGAGAACGAGATCTTGCAGCCTATGCATATCGGCGAGAATCATCAGCAGCTCGTACACAAAATTCATTCCTATATCGAGCAGAATCTTGGGAAAAACGTAACGCTGCAATCCATCGGAGATTCCGTTTATTTGAACGGCATTTACTTATCGCAAATTTACAAGGAAATCACGGGAGAGAACTTAAGCGAATATATATTGCGCGCACGCATGGAGAAAGCGAAGGCTTTATTGGAGAAGTCGGGCTCTAAGATTTATGAAATCACGGAAATGGTCGGTTATCAGAGTCCACAGCACTTTATTAGAACCTTTAAGAAGTACTACGGGGTGACGCCTGACATTTATCGGAAAAGATGATTCGTTGCGAGAAAGATTAGGAGGGTCCACATGATTGCAAGGGTGAATTGGGTAGATGAAGCTTGCCGGAAAGCGATTAATAAAATAGAGCAGACGAGCTTGTCCATTGGAGCATCATTTCCGAACGGCTCCGCGCAGGGCCGTTACGAGAAGAGTCCCGCTTATGACTGGGTCTCCGGATTCTGGCCGGGATTACTGTGGTTAACCTATGAGGAAACGAGTAATGATCGTCTGAAGGAGCTGGCCGTTGAATGCGAGCGGCAAATCAGCCGGACACTTTGGGGATTCGATCCATTGCATCACGATGTCGGATTTATGTTCGGCTTAAGCAGCGTGAATCAATATAAGCACCTGCAAGATGAGGAAGCGAAGCGGCACGCTCTAATGGCTGCAAGCTTGCTCGCCGGAAGATTTAATCCGGCAGGGGGGTTCATACGCGCGTGGCCGAATTGGGGCGGGGAGGATCACAGCGGCTGGGCAATTATCGATTGTCTGATGAACTTGCCGCTTCTCTACTGGGCCTCCCAAGAAATCGACGATCCAAGATATCGACATATCGCCGAGCTTCATGCGGATACCGTGCTGCGAGAATTTGTGCTGGATGACGGTTCCGTACACCATATCGTCAGCTTCGACCCGGAAACCGGCAAGCGGATCGGTGCATTAGCCGGACAAGGCCATGCCGCGGATTCGGCTTGGGCTAGAGGGGCAGCGTGGGCATTGTATGGATTTACGCTTAGTTACTCATACACGGGGAAGGAGAAGTACTTGAAGGCTGCCGAGAGAGTCGCGCGATTTTTTCTCGATCATCTGCCTGAAGACAAAGTGCCTTATTGGGATTTCCGACTGCCGGGCTTCGGCAAGGACACGCCTCGGGATTCATCGGCTGCAGCGATAGCCGCTTCAGGGTTACTGGATTTAGCAGCGGCGGTACAGGGTGAGGAAAGTAAGAAGTATCGGCAACAGGCGGAAGCGATCCTTTATTCTCTCTACAACCATTACGGCGCTTGGGAAGCGGATGAGGAAGCTTTGCTGCTGCATGCTACAGGTTATTATGCGGCGGATGTGTATGTGGATGCGCCGCTTATTTACGGGGATTATTATTATGTTGAAGCCTTGCTGAAGCTCAAGAAGTTGTAATATTCAAAATATAATTCAGATGGAGAGGAACTTATAAATGACTAATACGAAACGAATCGATATCGTGAAACCCGGCTTCTTCGCCGCAGCAGCTGCAGCGGACAGCCGCAGAGGAGAATTCGATATTGGCAACGAAATATTAATCGCTCATAACGTGCCCGTCGACTTTGTGTTTATCGGCGATTCGATTACCCATATGTGGGAGCTGAATGCCTACTTCGGTAGGGGCGGTCACTTTGTCGTCAATCGCGGAATCGGCGGCGACATCAGCAGCCACGTATTAAGGAGATTCGATGCGGACGTCATTCAACTGAAGCCGAAGCACGTCGTCATTAAGATCGGCGTGAACAACTTCTGGGGATTGGACGGCTGGACGATCCACGATCGGAAAACGGAGGAGCAAATTATACCGGGGTTAGTGGACGATATTCGCGAAATGGTTCGAAAGGCGAATGCGAACGGCATTACGCCGATCGTATGCTCCTTGCTTCCAACGAATTTGCCGCAATCGGGAAATAACGATATAAGGAATGCGAGCATCATCAAAGTGAATGATAGGCTGCAAATAGTAGCCGACGAGGAAGCAGCTGTCTACGTTGACTACCACTCGCATATGACGCAAGAAGATGGAACCACGCTGCGCGAAGAGCTTGCGGATGACGGACTTCACCCGCATTTGCTAGGCTACGACATCATGGCGAAGTCGTTGATTGAAACGTTGGAACGGAAAGGTATTCTCGTCGCAGGTTAATAAGAGCGAATACAATACCGGGAAGCCTTGCTGAGCAGGGCTTCTGTTTATTTTGATGGATAGATTGGGACAGTTATCCAGAACTCTGGTCATGGTATCGCTGCCATGGCGTTAAACACCGAACATTACCAGCATACAGGCAAGAACCGATTCGGATAGGGGCTTCAACCCTGTTCCGTTTTGTAGTATGATAGGAGAAGTTTATATTCGAGTCAAAAAGGGTAATCCTTTTGTGTGCGCAAAACGAACATTATGCATATGAGGTTGGTTTTGCATTCGCAAAACAAGTTTACGCTTACGAAGAAAGTTTTGTATTCGCAAAAGCAAGCTAACGCTTACGAAGAGACTTTTGCATTCGCAAAAGTTTGAGGAGGAACACAGTATGTCGGATCAATCAGCATCTACATTGACGGGCAATCGGCCGCAATCGAACAATCTGCTGCGCCGAGATGTCCGTTTTCTAGGCAATATACTTGGCGAAGTACTTGTGCACCAAGGCGGACGAGAGCTGCTTGAGATCGTGGAGCAAATCCGCGAGACGAGCAAAGCGCTCCGCGCGGAATTCGTACCGGAGCTATTCGAACAATTCAAAGGAACGATCTCGTCCTTGAGTCCGGAAATTCGGCATCAGGTTATTCGTGCGTTCGCGATTTACTTCCAGCTTGTCAACATTGCCGAGCAAAATCATCGTATTAGACGGAAACGCGACTACGAGGTATCGGCGGGCGAGACGGTTCAACGCGGTTCGATCGAAAGCGCGGTTTCAGAGTTGAAGGAACGCGGTATCGCGATCGAAGACGTGCAAGAAATTTTGGGCGGCATTTCGCTGGAGCTCGTAATGACGGCGCATCCGACGGAAGCAACACGCCGTGCGGTGCTGGATATCCACAAACGTATCGCCAATGACGTTATGGAGCTGGACAACCCTACGCTTACGTACCGCGAACGCGGAAAGCTGCATGAGAAGCTAACGAACGAAGTGCTTATTTTGTGGCAAACGGACGAGCTGCGCGATCGCAAACCTACGGTTATCGATGAAGTGCGCAACGGTCTGTACTATTTTGACGAAACTTTATTCGAGGTATTGCCAAGCGTCTACGAAGAGCTTGAGCGCTGCCTCGGCAAATATTATCCGGACGAGAAGTGGCATGTGCCTGACTACCTGCGCTTCGGTTCCTGGATCGGCGGCGACCGTGACGGCAATCCGTCCGTAACCGCCAAGGTAACATGGGAGACGTTAACGCTTCATCGCCAGCTTGCTATCCGCAAGTACGAAGAGAAGTTGAACGGCTTGATGGATATTCTAAGCTTCAGCACGAATCTTGTTCAAGTGTCCGATGAGCTGGTTGAATCGATCAGACTGGACCGCGAGCATGTTGAGCTGAAATGCGTAGATCTGTGGAGAAATACGAAGGAGCCTTACCGCATTAAGCTTGGCTTTATGCTGGAGAAGCTTGCGAATACGCGCGACGAGTCGCTGAAGGGCTCGGCGATGCGCTATAATCATCCGAATGAGCTGCTCGAGGACTTACTTGTCATTGACCGCAGCCTTCGTCAACATTTCGCCGATTATGTGGCTGATACGAATGTGGCTACGCTTATTCGCCAAGTGGAGCTGTTCGGCTTCCATCTGATGGCGCTTGACGTGCGTCAGCACAGCCAAGAGCATGAGAACGCAATGAGCGAGATTTTGGCGAAAATGAACGTTGTTTCCGATTACGCTTCGCTCCCTGAGGAAGAGAAGTCGGAATTGCTGCATCGTTTGCTGAACGATCCGCGTCCGCTGACGTCGAGCCATCTGGACTACTCGGCTTCGACGCGCGAATGCTTGGACGTGTACCATACGATCTACCGCGCACAACAGGAATTTGGCGTGAACTGTATTTCCAGCTACCTGATCAGTATGACAGAAGCGGCAAGCGACATGCTTGAAGTTATGGTATTCGCGAAGGAAGTTGGCTTGTTCCGCCAAGAATCGGACGGTACGGTTCGTTGCACGCTGCAATCCGTTCCGTTGTTCGAGACGATTGACGACCTTCACGCAGCTCCTGGCATTATGAAGCAGCTGTTCGAGATGCCGATCTATCGCCAAGCGGTTGAAGCGCGCGGCAACCTGCATGAAATCATGCTTGGTTACTCTGACAGTAACAAAGACGGCGGTGTTGTTACAGCGAACTGGGAGCTTCGCGTTGCGCTGAACGATATTACGGCTGCCGGCAAAGAATACGATGTGAAGCTGAAGTTCTTCCATGGACGCGGCGGCGCACTCGGTCGCGGCGGCATGCCGCTGAACCGCAGTATTCTTGCACAGCCTCCGCATACGGTTGGCGGCGGCATTAAGATCACCGAGCAAGGCGAGGTTCTGTCCTCGCGTTACTCGATGCAAGGCATTGCTTACCGCAGCTTGGAGCAAGCAACGTGGGCGCTTATTACAGCGGCGCGTCTTGCGAAATATCCAGAGCAGGGGCTGCAAACGGAACCGGAGTGGGATGACATCGCCCGCTCGATCTCCGAGACGGCACTTACGAAGTATCAAGATCTGATCTTCCGCGATCCGGACTTCTTAACTTACTTCAAGGAATCAACGCCGCTGCCTGAGGTTGGCGAACTGAACATCGGTTCCCGTCCGTCGAAACGGAAGAACAGCGATCGCTTTGAGGACTTGCGTGCGATTCCATGGGTATTCGCATGGACGCAAAGCCGCTACTTGCTGCCGGCATGGTATGCAGCGGGTACTGCGCTGAAGCAATACACAGGCGACGACAAAGAAAAGCTGAAGACACTCGGCACGATGTACGAGAAGTTCCCGTTCTTCCGTACGCTGATCGACAATTTGCAGATGGCGCTTGCCAAAGCAGATCTTGTCATCGCGAAGGAATACGCGGATATGATCTCCGACCAAACGATTCGCGACCGTATCTTCGCCCAAATCGAGCAAGAATACAAGCTGACTTCCGAGCTGATTCTCGCCATTACGGGACAAACGGAAATTTTGGATAACGTACCTGTCATCCAAGAGTCGATCCGTCTGCGTAACCCGTACGTCGATCCGCTCAGCTACATGCAAGTGCAATTGCTGACGGAGCTTCGCGCATTGCGCGCTGACGATCAAGACGATCCGGAGCTGCTCCGCGAGGTGCTCCTTACAATCAACGGAATTGCAGCAGGCCTTCGCAATACGGGCTAATGCTCCATATAAGAAGAGGCGGCACAGGACATTACATCCTGTACCGCCTCTTTTGTTGTGTATCCAGATAATATCTAACGATTCATTATTATTCTGCTTCATCTACAGCGATGTCGCTCGTCACAATGACAAGCTCCGCATTCGTCATGCCTGGAAGGGAGGCCGTCATCTCTGCCGCATGGTAAGCGACGATTTTGCTGCCTGCAATAAGGCCTGTGTCGATGCCGACAGGGTAGATCACTCTCGTAGCTTCGCTAATATTCAGGATAATATCGTTAGCTGTAGAATCATCGGAACCTACATTCACGTATACTTGATCTTTGCCTACACGATCGGATGCCGCGATTGTTCCCTCTACTTTATGCGTTTGAGCTGCCTTCACGACAAGCTTGTCGGCATGAGTCTGAGCAGGGTAGATCATCGTCATCACTTCGCCGTAATACGCCTCTACGCGCACATCCTGCTTGAGCGCGTCAGCCGTCAGCTTCTCGCCCTTCTCGTTCACGATCTCCGTCTGTTCGTCGACTGTCAGAATGACATAATTGACGCCGCCTTGCTCCAGCGGATTACCCATCACCGTCACTTGCTTGCCTGTAATATTCGTAATGATGCCATCCGTACCGGGAGGTGTCTGCTCCTCGATCACGGTGTTCACTACGACGTATTTGGTCGTTGATTGCGGTGGAATGCTCTTCGTCATTGCTGGGCCATAGATGGATTTGACCGACATGCCGGGCTGGATCACGTCTGCCTTAATCGCCTGTCCGTTCTGATCGAAGATTTGGACATTGTCTGCAAAATGAAGCACAACCGTTTCTTCGGATGCCGAGTACATATTGGTTCCCGTTACGACAATGCCGTTATCTCTCACTTCGCCAACCGTTCCTTCGATACCGGTGAAGCTGCTGTCTTGAACGACAAGCGTCAATGCCGTTCCGCGAGCGGGAAGGCTCTTCGTAATATTAGGGCCGTAGAACGCCTTAACGACCATTTTATTATCGATGATCGTTTTTAGAGCCACGGTCTTGCCTTTAGCATTATAAATTTTCGTATCTTTCGTAATGTTAAGGATCATTTCACTCTGGTCGTTAATCGCGAGACCGCGACCTTTGACCGTGATGAATTTACCTGAAGCGTCGTTGACGAAGTCCGTGATTTGGCCCCAAACGGCCGGTACGACATTGGCTTGATTCACGATCTGCCCTTGTCCCGTATGAATGGATGCCGGCGGGATATCCTGCGCGCTAGCAGTCAACGGTACGGCAGCAAGTGCCATAATGGATGCGGTTGCTAATACTTTGTACATTTTGTTCATCTGTCGTTCCTCCTGTTAGTAAGCGAGTATGTTACCTACTCATAGACGAGGGAATGATTGGAATGTTGCATGTTGTCTTTGAAAATCATTTTCTTATGTTCAATTATAATCTGCTTAAGTTTGATTTAAGGTGCGTCCTGCATGATAGAAACATAGCAAAGAGAACAAACGCAGGAGGATGATAAACATGAACGAACAGGACAAATATACTTCCCATAATGGAACAACGAATTCGAATATGCATTCACAGAACGAAGCAGGTACGAAGCCTAGCACGACCTATACTTACGATTCGCAGGCACAAGGACAGCGGAAGCCGTCGGAGCTGCAGGCTTCCTATGAGAAGGAGCTTGGAATCCATATGGACCTTATGAACATGGGCGGCAGTAATCGCTCGAAGCGCAGCAGCCGGAATTCGACCCGAACGATGCTGGCATCATTCCTTATCGGCGCCATGGTCGTTGGCGGATTCGCATATGCAGCCGATCGAAACAACTTGTTCAGCGGCGGCAGCACGGGGGCCGGCACGGGAACAACTTCTATCGCAAGCGGCGCAGCTCAGCAGGATGCGGGGCTTACGACGGCATCGCTAGGGACGAACGCTACCGTAGCGCAAATCTACGAGGCGACCAGCCCTGCTGTCGTGAAGATCGAAACCTATACCGAGCCAAGCAGGCAAAGCACGATGATGGACGACCCTCTGTTCCGCCAGTTTTTCGGCGGAGGGGGAAGAGGCGGTCAAAGTCAGCAGGAGCAGCAGCAAGAGCAAGAGCAGCAGCCGTCCGATGAGCAGAGCAGCAGCGAGCTCGAGCTTAGCGGCTCGGGTACAGGATTCTTTTTCGAATCGGACGGTTATATTCTGACCAATGAGCATGTCGTGTCCGGAGCGAAGGAAGTGAAGGTTACCGTTCAAGGTTATGACGAACCGCTTACGGCGCAAGTAATGGGTACAAGCTATGAGCTGGATCTTGCCGTGCTGAAAGTGACAAGCCCGGACGGCAAGGCATTCCCGTCGCTTGAGCTTGGCAACTCCGACGAGACGCGGATCGGCGACTGGGTTATCGCCATCGGCAACCCGTACGGCTTCGATCAGACGATGACGATGGGCGTGCTTAGCGCGAAGGAGCGTCCGATTACGATTGCGGATGAGCAGGGCGATCACGAGTACGAGCATCTGCTGCAGACGGACGCATCGATCAATCCGGGCAACTCCGGCGGACCGCTGCTTAACGAGAAAGGCGAAGTAATCGGCATTAATACGGCGGTTAACGCTGAGGCGCAAGGCATTGGCTTCGCAATTCCGACGACTACCATATTGAACGTACTGGATCAATTGAAGACGAATACGCTATAAGCACAGCGGGCAATTCTATAGAGAGCAGCTGTCAGGAACGTAATGATCCTGGCTGCTGCTTGTTTTATTTGTAGGTTGTAGGTCAAGCATAATTCTCCAATCCCCGACCTAGGTCGATTGCCGAGCTATTCTATAACGTTTATAATAATCAGAATGATTGGCAAGCAGGTGCAGGAGGAACGAAGGGTGAAGCAGTCATCATCATATTGGTTTTCCGTTATTATCGTATTAATCGGCGCTGCTTGCTACGGCATATTATCGCCAATCGTCAAGCTTGCTTATGAAGCGGGCTTCAGCTTCGAACAAATAACGGTGCACCAAATCGGCATAAGCGTTGTCCTGCTATGGCTGCTCGTGCTGCTTCGTCCGAAACGGTGGCGGAACCCTTTTCGCAGAGGAAAGTGGCTGATGCTGGCTATCGTCGGCATATTCGGCTTATGCCTCACTACGGTGTTTTATAATATGGCTCTACAGCGGCTGGAAGCATCTTTCTCAATTGTCTTGCTTTTTCAGTTCATGTGGATTACGATTTTGCTAGAATGTATACGCGTTCGAAGGTTTCCGAGGAAGCTGGAGCTGGCGGCGATTGCTGTCGCAATGGCGGGCACTTTGCTCGCGGCAGGCTTGTTCGAGGAAGCGGGTCTTGCACGGATCGATATCATCGGAGTAGGCTACGGCTTAGCCTCCGCTGTTACGTATAGTTTGTTTCTGTTCCTGACGGGACTGATCGAGACCGATCATGATCCGGTCATGAAGTCCGCAATGATGATGTCTTTTGGCTTCATAGTCATCGCTCTGCTCTACGGAGCAGGGGCATGGGCCGGCGATGCGGAATGGGAAATGCTCGGATGGGGAACGGCGCTCGCGCTGCTTGGCAGTGTGATGCCGGCGATCTGCTTTAATGCAGGCATTCCGAAGATCGGAAGCGGGCTAGCCTCGCTGCTCGGAGCAATGGAGTTGCCGGTCGCCGTAGTGAGCGCATGGCTCATTATTAATGAGAAATTAAGCACAGGCCAAATAATTGGCATCATCCTTATATTGATTGGGATCGCCATCGCCGAGCAATCAGCAAGGCGAGCGGTTGTACGCACGGAACGTCTGGAGGAGTAAAGGTGAATGTAATGGAGGCACGCTTGGCGCGCCTGTCGCTGAAAGGCGACCAGGGAGCGTTCGCCGAGCTTGTGAGCCTGTATCAGGATAAGCTGTTTCATATGGCATACCGAATGCTGAACAATCGTCAGGAGTCGGAGGACGTTGTTCAGGATACGTTTCTTCGCGTATACAAAAACTTGGACAGGTACGACGAGACTTTGAAATTTTCTACGTGGATATATAGAATAGCTACTAATTTATGCATCGATCGGTTAAGGAAGCGGAAGCCGGTTTATTCGCTCGATGCGGAATCTTCGGAGCACGAGGGACTCGACGGCTACTCGATGATTCCAAGCGATGACCGGACACCGGAGACGGAGATGTTGCTATCGGACACGCAGCGCATCATCCATCAAGCGATCGAGACGCTACCACCGAAGTACAAGACGGTTATGACGCTCCGGTACATGCAGGATTTGTCCTTGCAGGAAATTGGCGATATTATGGATATGCCGGTTACTACGATTAAGACGCGCGTTCACCGCGGCCGGGAATTTCTGCGCAAGAAGCTGGAGCACAAGCTGTAGGCTTCGTCACGGGCATTTGCCTATGGAAAAAAAAGCAGCATAAAAAAGTGAAACATCCTGTGATTCGCAACGTATCCTATAGCAAGCTTAAACGAGCCATGCCGATGATAGATGATCGTGGCTGTTTTTTCATGACATAATAACGACGTTAGCTGTTTACACTTGACGTTTTTTTCACTCATCAATTACGAACTACTGCGGAAGCAATGGAAAGAAAGGACTGGCTGCTATGAATTGCAACGTCGCCATCGTATGGATGCATGACTATTTGGACGGCGAGCTGCCGCGTGAAGATATTACAGAGCTGAAGAAGCATTTGCTTTCATGTCCTGCTTGCCGTAGCCGCTTTGAGCAATTGGAGAACACGGAATCAGCAGCATTCCACTCTCTGCCTTTGGCAGCGCCGCAAACCGGTTACGACAAGCAAGCCTCTGAGCAATTAACGAACAAAATTATGCAGCAGCTCCCGTTAAAGAAAGCGAAGACACGGAACGGTTTCGTTCGGTTTATTTACCGATATCCTGGTGTTACGGCTGCAGCCGTATTTCTGCTCGTCATGCTTGGCAGCTTCTTCACATTGTGGGAGGAAGATACGAAGCTGGTCGTTGCGGGTGAGGACCTTCAATCTGTTATAATAGAAGGAAATACCGTAATCGTCCCGGAAGGCGCACATCTAACTGGCAATCTGACCGTGGAGAACGGGCGGGCTGAGGTGCTTGGCGAGATCGACGGAAACGTGACGGTCATCGACGGGACGCTGAACCTCGCATCGACGGGGCATATTGCAGGGCAGAGCCGCACAATCGATCAGGCGCTTGATTGGTTCTGGTTCAAGGTAACGCAGACGTTTGGCGGAATCGCCGATTAAAGCGTCATACCTCCCTCGTGCAGGGAGGTATTTTTGTGTACCGTATCCGTGCAAAGTAAACTTTTATCAAAATAAAGGATTTCCAATCCCAATTATAGAAAATAATAAAGTTGAATTCCGATCATAATCGATAGGAAGCCGAAGCGTAAGGCATAGTATCGGATCAGGTTGTGAAAAACAAGGTTATCGGCTGTTGGGGGTTGGCATATGAGCTATTTCTCGGATTTAACTTGGCATGATTGGTTGAAGGACATCATCGATGTTGGCATAGTCAGCTATATTATTTATAAAATGATTTTGCTCGTTCGCGGCACAAGGGCTGTGCAATTGCTTAAGGGGATCTTCGTCCTGGTCGGTACTTGGGCGATTAGCACCTGGTTCAATTTGTACACCCTCAAGTGGCTGATGAATCAGATGTTCACGTTCGGGGTCGTTTCGGTGCTTATTATATTCCAGCCGGAATTGCGCCGGGTGCTTGAGCAGCTCGGACGGGGCAAGCTGTTCTCGCGGACGTATTCTTTGGAGCGGGATGCCGTAAGCGAGCAGGTGGACGGCGTCATCAAAGCGGTTCAGCATATGGCCAGCCGCAAGATCGGCGCTTTGATCGTATTCGAGCGGAGCACGGGCGTGAGCGAACTGATTGAATCCGGTATTCAGATGGAATCGCGGATTACTTCGGAGCTGCTCATTAATATTTTCACACCGAATGCGCCGCTGCATGACGGAGCGGTCATTATTCGCGGCAATCAGATTATGGCCGCAGGCTGTTATTTGCCGCTCTCCGAAAATCCGTTTATTAGCAAGGAGCTTGGAACGCGCCATCGCGCTGCCATCGGGGTAAGCGAAGTGAGCGATGCGATATCAGTCGTCGTCTCCGAGGAAACGGGACAAGTATCGTTGTCGTTGAACGGTATGATCGTGCGTGACATTAATGAGGAGTCGCTCATCTCGAAGCTGTTCGAGGAGCTGACGCCGAAGACAAGCCCGAAGAGCAAGGAGGGGTCGACTCTGTCGATCTCGTCGCTCTTCAAGCGGAAAGGAGGAGGCCGTGGATAAGTGGCTAAGTCATCCGACTGCAATGAAGATTTTATCGGTAGTGCTTGCTTTATTGTTATGGGCGGTCGTACATATCGATACCGATTCGTCGCCGCAGACCGTTACGTCGTCGATCGACACGAAGACGATTGAAGCGGCGAAGA
This sequence comes from Paenibacillus sp. J22P218, assembly GCF_056269195.1. Classification (NCBI taxonomy): domain Bacteria; kingdom Bacillati; phylum Bacillota; class Bacilli; order Caryophanales; family Paenibacillaceae; genus Paenibacillus; species Paenibacillus sp. J22P218. Next base: position 365,589 of record NZ_JBWDNL010000007.1, on the reverse strand, counting down.
TTAACATTGAGGGACTCGATGAGGATAAGTTCGCCCTGACGGCAATGGAGCCGACCGTTGTGCGAATCGATGTGCAGGGTAAGCTCACCGATTTGCTGTCAGCTTCCTCCATTGATGATTATAAAGTAATAGTGGATGTGAAAGACGTAAAACCAGGCATACAGGAATTGCCCCTCGTTGTAAAATTACCTAAAGGTATTCAGCTCGTGGCGATGTCGCCGCGTACGGTAACGGTGCAATTAGAGGAAATCGTAACGAAAACGTTTGATCTGCAGGTCGTTGCGGAAGGTAAGCCTGCGGAAGGCTTTGTCGCTGGCGAGCCAGCCGCGGTAACGCTCTCGACGGAAGCTGCCGGACCAGGTATTGAGGTAACGCTGCCGAAGGACGATATGCAGCGCGTAGGAAGCGTCGTCGCGTCAGTCAATATTGAAGGCGCGGATAAGACGGTTACGGATAAAAAAGCGAAGGTCGTCGTTTACGATACGGACGGCTTGGAGATGACGAATGCCATTGTCGATCCAAGCACGGTCATGGTCGAGGTTAAGGTGACGCCGCCATTCAAGAAAGTGCCGCTGCAGGTTCGATATACAGGCACGCTTCCGGAGGGCGTCAGCATTGAATCGATTAAGCCGGAGATCGAAGAGGTTACCGTCTATGGCGATCAGAAAACGATCGATGCGCTGACGGTGTTCGACGGAGTCGTCTTCGACTTGTCGAAGGTGAAGGCATCGGGAACGTTCAAGGTGAAGACGCAGCTTATTGACGGCATTAAGTCCGTCGATCCGAGCGAGATTTCGATCAGCGTATTTGTCGATCCGACGGTAAAGCGGACCTTTACGGGCATGGCGATTAATATGGAGGGGCTTGCAGAAGGGCTGACGGCCGTCGTGCGAGCGCCTGTGTCGGGCAAATACGACTTAACGGTTAGCGGAGCGGAATCGATCCTCTCCAAGGTGGAAGCGAATCAGATTACGATTACGGCGAGTCTCGCGGGGCTTGGGCCTGGCGTGCATACGATTCCGCTAGATGTAGTTCTGCCTGCTTATGTGCAGACGGTAGCTGCGGACGGACAGCCGCTATCCGTGACCATTGAAATTGTGGATGATGGATCGGTTGGAGCAGGTACGGGGGTTGAGACGCCGCCGGATGAGACGGGTACGACACCTAGCGTTACGCCGTCCGCAACGCCTGACCCGGGAAGCGGGAACGGCAATGCCGGCGGGAATGCTGCGAATAGCAGCGAGTAGCTGGTGGGATTAATGAGGCTACAAGTAATCGATAACATGTTGAACAAAGGGGCAAAATGAGAATGGGGAAATATTTCGGAACTGACGGAGTACGCGGCGTTGCAAATAGAGAGTTGACGCCTGAGCTAGCCTATAAGATCGGCCGTTGCGGCGGCTATGTATTGACAAGAAAAGCGGAGAGCCCGGTCGTTGTGATCGGTCTTGATACGCGAATTTCCGGCCCTATGCTGGAATCCGCGCTTATTGCCGGCCTGCTGTCGATTGGCGCGAACGTCGTGCGTCTTGGCGTTGTATCCACGCCAGCAGTCGCTTATATTACGCGCGAGCTTAACGCAGATGCGGGCGTTATGATCTCCGCTTCGCATAATCCGGTCGAGGATAACGGCATCAAGTTCTTCGGCGGCGACGGCTTCAAGCTGTCGGATGACACGGAGCTTGAGATCGAAGCGCTTATCGATGCGGAAGTCGATGAATTGCCGCGTCCAGAGGGTGGCGAGATTGGCGCCGTATCGATCTATGACGGAGCGAAGCAGCAGTACTTGGATTATTTGAAAACAACGATCAAAGGTGATTTCATCGGCCTGAAGATCGTTCTTGATTGTGCGAACGGCGCAGCATACGAGCTTGCTCCGACTGTGTTCCGCGAGCTTGGCGCGGACATAATTACCGTAGGCGCGGAGCCAGACGGCCTTAACATTAATGCGGGCGTCGGTTCGACGCATCCGGAATATCTGCGCGAGGAAGTGCTGAAGCACGGCGCGCATCTCGGCCTTTCCTTCGACGGCGACGCTGATCGCTTGATCGCGATCGACGAGAAGGGCGAGGAAGTCGACGGCGACTTCATTCTGTGCATCATCGGCGATGCGATGAAGCGTGCGGGCAAGCTGAACCATGATACCGTCGTAACAACGGTAATGGCGAATATCGGCTTTTTCAAAGGTACAGAGAATATCGGTTTGAAAACGGCTCAGACTTCGGTCGGCGACCGTTATGTCATGGAAGAAATGCGTCGCGGCGGCTACAACCTCGGCGGCGAGCAATCCGGCCATGTCATCTTCCTCGATTATATTACGACGGGAGACGGCATCCTGACTGCTCTGCAGCTGGTCGACACGCTTGCTGCATCGGGCAAGAAGCTAAGCGAACTCAAAGGACTTATGCGCAAGTTCCCGCAAGTGCTCGTCAACGTTCGCGTTGAAGACAAGAGCTTGTACCAAGGCAACGCTGCCATTGAGGAAGCTGTGAAGCAAGTTGAGAGCGAGCTTGGCGATAACGGCCGCGTACTTGTTCGTCCATCCGGTACGGAGTCGCTCATTCGCGTTATGGCGGAAGGTCCGGACAAGGATCAAGTTGAAGCTTATGTGGCTCAGATCGTGGACGTCGTTAAAAATGAGCTAGGTTAATGGTAAAGGCTGTTATTCTATGGAACGAACGGCCTGATCGGGTGTCTTTTCCATAGAGTTTTATAATTGGATCGAAGCTTTTTAGAGGACGGACCAGCTGGGTGGGTAACCCGGTTGGTCCGAGTTTTTGCAGGCGAATGCCCATTATGGACATGTAAATGTCATACTTGGTGGCTGGTAAGTTGTCCATTTTCAGAAAACAGGTTGCAGATTGTATCTAGATTGAATATGATAGGTAGTATGATTCAAGAAGGAAAGCGAGGATAGAGGTTAAATAAGCAAGATAAGCGCCAGAGCTTGCGCGATGGGACAGCGGCTGAATAGAGTCGTTATCCATGCGGAAAGCTGACGAGGTGAAGGTGTTCGAAACATTCGGCGGGGACCTTCCGGTACGACAAGCCAACCGAAAGCCGCAAATCAAAGAGACTGGGCGACCCGTCTTACAAAATTGCGGCAGGCTGATATTGATCCCGTATGTCCAAGATGCTGCCTGCGGGGCGAGCACGGGCAGAAGGGTTACATTTTAATGCAACATATGGGATTAATCTGTGACAACTTCATATTGTCTGTGCCGCACATTGGCAAGGCTGCATCCGGGTAAAGGCGGGAAATACACCTAACGGAGGCTTATTAAATTATGTGTGGAATTGTTGGATATATTGGTAAACGGGATTCGCAGGACATTTTGCTCGAAGGATTGAAGAAGCTGGAGTACCGCGGTTATGATTCCGCAGGTATCGCTGTCTTCACGAAAAACGGCTTGGAAATTACGAAATCCATCGGACGTTTGGCTAATCTTGAAGATAAGCTAAAAGGAGATCCACTGGAAGGTTCGGTAGGTATCGGCCATACACGTTGGGCAACGCATGGCAAACCATCTGACGTGAACTCGCATCCGCATACGGACAACTCGGCGAAGTTCTCCGTCGTGCATAACGGCATTATCGAAAATTATCTGGATTTGAAGGATGAGCTGGCTGCGAAAGGTCATGTATTCGTGTCGGAGACGGATACGGAAATCATCTCGCACTTGATCGCTGAAGAATACGACGGCAACATTGTCGAAGCGGTGCAACGCGCCGTGAAACGTATGCGCGGAGCTTACGCACTGGGCGTTTTGACAGAGTATGAGCCTGAGCGCTTGGTCGCTGTACGCTTTGCAAGCCCGCTTGTTATCGGCATCGGCGAAGGCGAGAACTTCATCGGTTCCGACATTCCGGCGATCCTCGAGCATACTCGCAACGTCTACATTTTGGACGACGGCGAAATGGCCGTGTTGACACGTAATGGTGTCGAACTGATGACGACAGAAGGCGAAACTATTTCCAAGGAAATATTTCATGTCGATTGGGATCTAGTAACGGCGGAGAAAGCCGGTTTCGATCACTTCATGCTCAAGGAAATTTACGAGCAGCCGAAGGCATACCGCGACACCATGCTTGGTCGTATTGCCGATGACAACAAATCGGTGTACTTGAAAGAACTAACAATGACAGAAGAATATATCAAATCGATTCGCAAAGTGCATATCGTAGCTTGCGGTACGGCGTACCACGCAGGTCTTGTCGGCAAAACGGTCATCGAGTCGCTAGCCCGCATTCCGGTAGAGAACGATGTCGCATCCGAGTATCGCTACCGTTCGCCAATTATTACCCCTGACACGCTTGTTGTCGTCGTAAGCCAATCCGGCGAAACAGCGGATACGCTCGCAGCATTGCGCGAAGCGAAGCGCAACGGCGCTCGTGTCCTGGCGATTACGAACGTAGTCGGCAGCTCGGTTGCCCGTGAAGCGGACGACGTGCTCGTAACTTGGGCTGGACCGGAAATCGCGGTCGCTTCGACGAAAGCTTACACTTCGCAATTGATCGCGTTCTACCTATTCGGCTTGCATCTTGCAGGCGTACTAGGAACGCAAGAGCAATCCGCTGTTGAAGAACTGATTGCAGGCTTGCATAAGCTTCCTGAGCAAGTGGAGAGCATCCTTGAGCAATCCAATGTGCTGAAGCAAGTGGCAGAGTCGATCTCGCACCACAAGAGCCTGTTCTTCATCGGCCGCGGCGTAGACTACGCTGTCGCGCAAGAAGGCTCGCTGAAGCTGAAAGAAATTTCGTACATTCACTCCGAAGCTTACGCGGCAGGCGAGCTGAAGCACGGCACGCTCGCGCTGATCGAGGACGGCATCCCGGTTATCGCGCTCGTTACGCAAGAAGCGCTGTATGAGAAAACGCTGAGCAATATCAAAGAAGTGAAAGCGCGCGGAGCGCATGTCCTCGGTATAGGCAACGCCGGCTTCGAAGCCGAAGCTGCAAAATCCGTCGACGAGCTGTTCACCATTCCAAAGACGCTGCCGGTTCTGACGCCAGCTCTGTCGGTCGTGCCGCTTCAATTGATTTCCTACTACGCTTCGCTAGCTTTGGGTCATGACGTTGATAAGCCGCGGAATTTGGCGAAGAGTGTGACGGTGGAGTAGAAATTTAAAACGAAATACTCACCTGTCCAGTTATAAAAATGTGTGGAACCAGTAAAAAAAGTCTGGAACCAATGTCAAAAGTGTGGAACCAGTGACAAAAGTGTGGAACCGATAGAACAGTCCCGATGATGCTTTGTTAGGTCATCGGGATTTTTTATAAAGAAGGAGATGTCTCAATGTTAGGAGAGCGAATTAGGGAGATTAGAAAGCTTAATCATCTGAACCAAATTGAGTTTTCCCAGCGTATTGGTGTTTCTCAAGGAACCCTCAGCGAGCTTGAACAGAACAAATACAATCCATCATTAGAGACTATACAGGCAATCATTAAGGTCTTTAATGTTAATGCATCATGGCTCTTATTCGGGAACGAAAGAAATGAAGTATTTACCGGGGCAGAAAGTAATCTTAATGCGGTAGAGAAAAGGTTAATCAACAACTTCAGGATGATGACATCTCAGAAACAGAAAGCGATACTGGATACAATTGATTCATTCAATGCTGATAACTAAATAGGATTATTGAGTTAAAGAAGACTGTAGTGTTTCCAGTAGCCAGTCTTTAGAATTTTCAATAAACAAGCGACGGTTTAGGACTTAATCTGTCCTTGACTGTCGCTGTTTCATTTTCTAGATTAGTCTATAATTATTATTTAATGTAATCTGACGGTGTAACAATTCGAAGGAAGAGGTAAGTGCTCTTCTGTCAATAGAGTGGACGCTCTTAAGTTAAGATTGCCGGTTGTAGAAGAACTCCAGGTAGCGATACAGCTTCTGTTGTGCTTCATCCTTGGTTTTAAATTTTGGTTTGCTGTAGATAAACTCGCGTTTCAAAATACTGTAAAAAGCCTCTATACAGGCATTGTCAAGAGTTTCTTTCAATAGGAGTGTGAAGGTATGAGCAAGATCAATAGAAATGATCCGTGTCACTGCAATAGCGGTAAGAAGTATAAAAGTTGTCATATGTTCTTAGAAAGTGAAACTTTCTTTGAGAAAATGAATTTAGAACAGCGGAATTATCAGAGGGATAGATATGTAAACCATTTAAAAGATATGATTCGTTTTATCCGGAAACAAAATGATACACTTGTAGGTTATCCCGATCGTGATAAATTCATTGATCAATTGGATGAAGCAGCGAGCCGTATAATTCAATATCCTGCGAATTTAAAAAGTTTTTATAAAGAAACCGAACAAAAATTCCATAAGGAGATATACACAAACATAGGAGAAATTAGGTATTTTTGGTCTGTCGATCAATTAGAACAACTTGTAAAAGAGTATGATATTCCTCAGACCACATTCCGCACTTCTGAATTAAGGAGTTCAATATCAGATTCGAACTTAAATAAAAAACATTTTAATCAAGCGCGGCAAAATACCCGACCAATTTACGTAATTGAATTCGAACATGAAAACGTTGATAAAGAAGTAGCTGACGGAAGCCATAGGGTAGCATCACGATACCATCTAAATATTGCTTCTGAAATTCAAGGTTATTTGATTCCATCAGAAATTCATATGAAGGCTATTGCGCTAGATTTTGTGAGAATTACTTATGCAATCAGATCCAATTACATTCGTGCTGAGAGATATAGCCAAGATAAAGATCCGATTAAGCAATTGCCACAATTTCTTCCTATGAATTGAGGGGTTACTGTATATATAATCGCGTTATCTTGGCTGAGAAGCCGGACATGGTTGAGAACATAGCGAAAGCACTAGAAGTTTAAACAAGGAGTTTTTAGGTGTAGTCAATCCTGCAGCTCAAATTAAGAAGCTACTAAATTCTGGGAAAACGGATAAGTTAATCAGTTTTAAAGGATCTAAAGGACTCTTTGATACCGTGCTCGGTTACTATCAATCCAATAACTGATATTCTTTTGTAAAGTAAATCATGAAAAAGCGTAGCGTCAAAGTTACGCTTTTTCTCGATTTATCATGGTCGTGTAGCCGCCGTTAATCGTGCAGCTTCGATATTGCTTACAACGTTAACACCGCGCTACTCGACTTAAGAATGGAACGAGCTTCGTGAGTACTTAATTCTTCTGAGAGGATTTTTTGGCATAAGGGATGTAACACTAGGCACAAGTACAAAGCTGGTTTAATTGACTTAGCCCTACCACTAATTGTATTGTTCGCCGTCTTAGCTGGCTGTACAGTTTTAATGAAGGGTATGTCCCTCGCTTGGTATTATCAGATATTGTTTTTAATCATCACGGGGACAATATTGATAAGAGGATTAACTCCTCTTGTCTTGGAATCCATCTCATATATAAGAGAGTTGCCTCGTCGTCGGTTTATTCAGTCCTTTTTACCAATCAAGGAGCCCATTGATTCGGACTTGAAGACATTCATTATTCTAGATCTCAAAGATTTCCTTAAAATGACCGAACAAATGAAGGGTGCAAACGCGAATAACTCTAAGCTTACAAATCAAAGGCGAAAGAAGATGTACGACTCACTTATTCCTTCTCTCCAAGAAGTGATTAATGAAATTGAAAAAGAGAAGCTAACGTCGCGGACCATAGCAATACTTAATTCTCACTATATACACCAATCGGGATTAAAAACTAAATCCTTAAAGGCGTGATTTACATTACTTTCCGTTACATTGAGTCGCAAATAAAACCGTAGTTCTAACATTGAATCTCAATAATTCGCATAACATGTAACGTGGCTTATATCGAGTATGTCCTAACCGGCACTGACTGGATATAATGTAAGAAGCCCAACCTTGTTAGGGGAGGGCTTTGACCCTTAGTGAATCACGGATGGCGGTCCGTCACTAAGCATTTTTATCTTCGGAAAAGACCTTTGATGCTTCTGTATCTCGGGTCTTTTCTATTTTCTTGATTTTCCGTTGAGCAATATGCTCCGATTTTACTCTTCGCATTGATAGTGCAAAATTCGTATATATCGTAATTGTTTTAAATGCATATGCTTGCTCTACTAACCACTTCGTTAATTCACTTAATATATCCAATAAGATCATTCCTTTTGTAGTATTAATTATTCGAGTAAATCGTTATGTAATTCGTTTAAACAAACATTAAGCATCACTCCCTTCAAATGAAACATTTCTCGCATTCATCTATCAAACTTCTTATTTATTAATATAATATGCTCACAATCGACAAACATGCATAACCTTGATTGTCTATACTTTTTTATTCTTATTACATTGTATGAACTATAAATTCAATTATGCATCTATTTTTTCACTTCGAGAAATAACCTCGTTATGCAATAGTTTCATACTGAAGATCACATAAATATCCTCCATGAATATATAGTAAAATCATTCTTTTTTTTAAGTCCCAGTTGTAAATAGTTTTAATATGTTTCCCCAGCTCGTTCAGTCGGAATGGCCAAGCGAACTACCGGCTCTAAAGCGGACAAACGGCAGTCCGCTAAGAGCTGGCTAGTTCCATCGGATGTCTTTTCCTCCTTTGCAATGAAGCAAAACCTCATGGATTAATAAAAGCCTGCCAAGTGACAACCTGGTAGGCTTTTTATTATGGCCATAATCAATAGCTCAAGATCTATTTACAAAAGAGAACGGCGAGAAGCTTCGCTTCCTTTGCCAAGTGACAAAAGGGAAAAGGTAGACAACCGGCTCACGCCAGTTGTCTGTTTTCTGTCGCCCACGGCGCCAGCGGAAGGGCAAGGCTTGGAAACAGATCCGTTGAGTTGTGATCCTTCTTGGACCTTCAAGCGAATTCGCGGCGAGATGTGGTGGTTATGCTGATGGAGCGAAGTTAGAGGATTCTTCCCTCGAGCTGGCGGGCTCGAAGCGGAGAGAAAAGCGTTACGATCGTGGATGGTAAGACCTCGCTGGTAATTGGGAGGAGAAGAATTCGAAAGGCGGTCGAGCTCGGTTCATTGTCGGGGTACAGCGATGGCCCATTCAAGCCATAGTGGTCATCCTGATTCTTCATTTGCTTTAAAAGATAAGAAAGCGAAATTTAGCTGTCTTATGATGTTCTTTGCTCGTATAATATCAGATAATTTTTGTTGTTAAAGTAGGATTTTATTGGAAAATGTCGAATGAGTTCAATGACTAAAGTTCGCTAGATGAGGTGTACTTTGCATGGATAGAATTTATGAATTGATCGAACATGGCTACGAGTGCGATTATTTGGATTTCAAAGATAAACAATACAATAAAGATAAGAGCATGGATCTGATCGGGGATATTATGGCCATGGCCAATTCCCGTCACGATGGAGATAAATTTATTATCATTGGCGTAAAGGACCGGCCAGAGGGAAAGGAAATCAGTGGAATATGCCCGGAAGAATTTATAGATTCGGCAAACTACAAACAAATAATACTAAGTAACGTTGAGCCTGAGGTACTGTTTGATTATTTTAAGTATGACTACAAGGGAAAAGTACTTGGGGTATTCAGGATATATAATTCAGAAAACAAACCTTTCATGCTTAGAAAGAAATATGAACGATTAAATGAAGGTTATTGCTTAATTCGTAAAGGAAGTATGAACGCCCCAGCAAGGCGAAGTGACTTTGATTATATGTATCTAAATAAAGGACAATTTGAAGTCAGATTCCTGGAGCAAATATTGCATGCTGTGCATGATTCTAAGGGCTGTGCGTCAATTGAGGTTGCAATATCAAATACAACAGAGTTGCCAATTACAATCATCTGGGGGACTCTAATTATAAGAAATATACAAGAAGTAGAATTGTCCAGACATCGTGTGTATGGATTAGATACATATGTAGGCGCAGACTTTAAGTTAACCTTGCTACCAAAATCAGAAGTAGTTGGGCACTTACTGGTTGGTTTTGAATCCTCAGATCCTTTTAGGCTGAATATTGATGAGCACGGTATATCTGATGACATGTACGATTTCGAGTTACTGTTTATGGATACGCGGGATAACAAGTATTCCGTGAAAATAAGCCAAGCGAGTGTTTTTGTTAACGGTGACTTTCTCTGGAAGGTGAAAGAGGAGAAGGGGATTAAGCATAAGTTTCGGACGCATCGAAGATCATAGAACAATTTTAAAGAGTTCACTATCTTTCATTTTTTTAGTAATTATACAAACATCCTTAAGGAGAATGACTGTGAAAATTAATAAACTTAATATCCGAAATTATAGAATGTTTAAAAATGCGATAATAACGCTGAATGACGAATGCAATATTTTTGTTGGAGATAATGATTCGGGTAAAAGCACATTACTTGAAAATATTCAAGTTCTACTTACCGGTAAAATTAATAATTTGTCTTTTGAACGTCAACTTAAGGTTTCATTCTTTAATTTTGAAACTCGTTCTGAATTTAGAGCAGCTATCTCAAATCCATCAAAAGCGATTGAAGAATTACCTTCTATAATTGTTGAAGCCTATTTTCAAAATAACGGAAATAACACACAATACAAGGGGACAAATAACGAATTGGGTGAAGATTGTCCGGGTATTCGCATGACTGTAGAGTTTAACTCGGAATATGCGCCAGCCTTTCGGGCAATGGTACAGAACGAGGAAATTTATGATATTCCTGTTGAATTTTATAAATTAAGTTGGAGAGATTTTGGTGATAATCCGATCATTTTTAGAACGCTTCCGCTAAAGGTTTCGCTAATTGATACTACACAAAAAGATTACGATTCAGCAGTGAATAGATTTATAAATTCACGTATTACAAACAATTTATTTGATGATGAAAAAATACAATTAGCCAGAGCATACAGGAAAATGAAACACGAATTCAATAACAATCCGAATGTATTAGCCCTAAATGAAAGGTTGGCGGAGGAAGAAAAGCTTGATGAAAGAACAATCAAGTTTGGGATGCGCGAAGGAGCGATTGAATCATGGATGAATGAAGTCGCAATTGATGTTGAGGATATTCCTTTTGAGGACATGGGGTTCGGTACGCAGAACTTAATTAAAATGGAATTGGTCTTCAAACAAGATAGCGAAAAATCTAACATTGTACTGTTTGAAGAGCCAGAAAACAATTTGGCTTTTGGGAATATGTCACGATTAATTTCGAAAATAAGTCAGGATAACAATAAGCAGGTCTTTATATCAACCCATAGTAGTTTTGTAGCAAACAAACTAGGATTAAATAATATTATTCTTCTCTATAAAGGGAACATAAGTCAATTGAAAGATATAGGCCCCAACACCATGAATTTCTTTAAAAAATTGCCGGGCTATGGGACAATTCGGTTTTTACTAGCGGATAAGGTGATTTTAGTTGAAGGCCCGACTGACGAATTAGTTGTTCAACGTGCTTATAAGGATATACATGGAAAGTTACCGATTGAAGATGGTGTGGATGTTATTACAGTCGACTCCCTAGCATTTAAAAGGTATTGTGATCTGGCTATTTTGGTAAGGAAGCCATTACGAATTATTACGGACAATGATGGTAATGTTAAGCAGAACATCACTGATAAATATAATGATTATATCGAAAAGTATGGTGATCTAATAGAGATCTATTATGAAACTAACGAAGCGCTACATACACTAGAGCCTAGTATTTTGGCCGTTAATTCAGTTCAGTTAGATATCTTTAATAAGTTTAGGAAAGTTATTTCTAAGGGCAATTCGATGGTAGGTAAAACAGAGGGAGAAGTTGAATCTTTCATGATTAACAATAAAGCAGAATGGGGATTGAGGGTATTTGACTCGGAAGAAAGTATCGAGTACCCCTCGTATATAAAACATGCAATACGATAATACACTAGTTCTTGCTTGTGCTGGCTCAGGTAAAACATATGGAATGTGCAGCGATTCCAAGTCTTTAGCTGAAGAGACTACTAAAAAAGTTTTGATGTTGTCTTACACACATAAAGGTATTTATTCAATAAAGAAAGAATACGCGAAGCAGAATTATGGTGTTCTCGATAGCAATGTTGTCGTAAGTACTTGGTTTCAATTCATTCTAAAAGAGCTAATCAAACCGTATCAGAGTAGCTATACTAAAAAAATAAGTCTGATACAATCAATGGATTTCTCCAATATGTATGGTGTTGATTATTCAAAAAAGAATACAACATCTTATTTTCTGAATAGGAATAGTGATGTTAAAGCCAATCGTGCCTCTGAGTTTGCATTATTATTAAACAAATTATCTGATGGAGCTGTATTAAAGAGGCTTGAGGACACTTATGCAGGTATCTATATTGATGAGCTACAGGATTTAGTCGGAAAAGATATAGAACTCCTCGAATTATTATTCCTTTCATCTATAAAGGTTTATTGTGTTGGTGACTATAAACAAGCGACTTTAAAGACTCATAATCCGAGATCAGATAGGAATAAAGGTGGTATGAACGTATTTAGTTATCTTGAGGCTTGCAGAGAATCACATCGTATAAATATCATAAAAAATAATACCTCAAGAAGATTTGTTCCTGACATAGCGCATTTTGCAAATTTGGTTTACCCAAAAGATCCGGTTGTAGGAGTATTGGAAGCTGTTGAACCTGCAATAGGGGTTTTTCAGATCCTTCAATCTGATGTTCCTACTTATATTGAGCACTTTAATCCAAGTATCCTGAAGTACGATGTTAAAACACCAACACTAGGATATTCATCTTTAAACTTCGGGGTGAGCAAAGGGATGACTTTGGAACGTGTTTTGATATTTCCCAATAAACCACTTAAAGAATTTCTACTAAATCCAAGTATAGGATTTAAAGCACCTGATAAATATTATGTTGGTATCACTCGAGCAAAATATAGTTTAGTTATTGTGGTTGCGCAGTTGGTATCAAACAAGTATTTTAATGAATCAAGCATGAATATTGGTAGTGGTGAGATAAAGGTCCTCAAATTTCAAAATATTATTCACTCAATTGAATTTATTGATAAACGAGATGGCCTTCTTAGTGATGTAGCCGCTATACCAAATAGTAATAAAAAATACATGAATATTGGAGGTATATCATGAAAATACAAAAATCTCTTTCAGACGTAGTAGAGATGTTGAAGGATAGTGGTCATGAGGATATTAGTGAGACTATAAATAAGTATGCAGGATTCTTCGTAACCGCGGGGACCATAGCCGCTATACTGATTGCACCTACACCATTAACTATGATTGCTCATTTAGCAACCGGTGCTACACTAACTGCTTTTAAACCGGGAAACTTTTTTAAGTTACTACATGATAAGTTTAATTATTCGCGTAAGGGAAGGGAACTGACAGCCAGGCAGAGAGATGAGAAATTGGGGCTAGTTAACGTTCTTGTAATTAATCTTGCTGCTAGGGATGCTTGTGTGGAGGAGTTTTTTCCCTATCTAGAAAAGCTACTTACAGAATTTGAGCCTGAGACGGATCATAAGGAAAAGTTAGAAGAGTTAAAAGGGCAGTACCGCGAATCTCCAGAATCGTCTCTAAGTATTCCAAATTTCAGAGACTTGGCTGAAATGCACACGTATGTGAGTAATTTATTTTTGTCTATTCAGGATACCGTTTCAGAATTTATAAATGAATGTGATAAAGAACAATTAGGCATCAAAATTCAAAGTTGTATTGATAAGACTAATGTAATATATAATGCTTATATCATTAACCTTATAGCGGAATTTCCAGAATTCTCACTATGGATTGATATAAAAAGACAAGAGCAGTTAATGAAGTATCTAGCTAAAATAGTAGATGAAGCTGTTGGTGAAGTAGAAAAGCAGTTTCAGCCGCTAATCAATCAAATAGCAGATTTGCAAAACGACATTTATATGAGCGATGTAGGTCTTAAGAAGTTTATTAAGAACGAGATATCTATGAGTCGGCATGAAACTATTCTTGTTAGTGCAGCAAATACGGATAGATTAAAAGATATCAGTATGCATCACAGAGGGCTGCGTGATTATTTGAATAAGCCTATACTTGACAGTGAAGAAGTAGAAGAGATTAATTTCTCGACTAATGAGAATATGTATATTCCGCAGAGTTATAAACTGATAAGTTACTCGTCAGAAAGAATCGGGAATGATTTTCTAGTACCTGAATTCTGGAATAGATCAGATAATGGGGTTATAAGTGGAGAAGATGTTGGAGGACAATTATTAAAATCCTTAGTAGATCCTAATAATGCAAGTAAGCCTATTCTTGTTTTAGGCAATCCGGGAGCGGGAAAGTCAATGTTTAGTCAGATCTTTGCTGCAAGATTATGTGATAGTCATGACTTTGTTCCATTTTTCGTGAAATTAAGAGACGTGGCTAGCAGCAATAGTCACGTAAAGGATCATATTAACCAAGGACTGAGCTTATCGTTATTGGGAAGAGCTGAAGTTGATTGGTTTTCATGGGTGCAGGAATGCAAAAATAGGATACCTGTAATTATACTAGATGGTTTTGATGAACTGTTACAAGCCTCTCCTACGATGCTGAATGGATATTTAAGTTCGATTCGTGATCTCCAACGAGAAGCATATGTACACGATATTTCACTCAGGGTAGTAATCACAAGTCGGTTGTCTATTATGAAAGATATTACTATTCCAAGAGATACAACAATTATTAAACTAGAAAATTTTGATGATAGGAGAAGAGAGCAGTGGATCAAGGGATGGAATAGGCTTCAGACAAAGGTTGGGTTTCAATCATTTCGATTACCTGAAAATATACAAATTAAAGAGTTATCTAAAGAGCCTTTGCTATTATTGCTACTTGCTATTTATGATTTTGAACATGCAGATCTTCAGATTGATGCTGAAAGATATGATTTTGATCAATCAAAATTATATGATAAACTGTTTCGAAAATTCACATTGAGACAGTTAGGAAAGGATAGCAACTTTATTAATCTCGGCGAAAAAGAAAAAGAAAAAGCAGTTTTGCAGTACCGATTAAGATTAGGGCTTGTTTCATTAATGATGTTTTTAAGGGATAGCACTAGTCACAATGATATGAATTTAACTAATGAAATTGATCAATTTGAATTGAACGATGATAATATTGATGGGCAGAAAATTTTTAGTGGATTCTTTTTTATACACGAGAACAAGGCCACCAAAGAAAGTGGCGAGCAATTATTCAATTTTGAATTTTTGCATAAGACATTCGGAGAGTTTTTAGCTGCAGATTTCTTGCTGCATATAGCTAATAACAGAATTGAAAGAAGGTTTCGGAAACTAAGTAGGGAAGGGACATTTAGATTCTGTTTAGGATATAATTGGCTACATAAACATCCTAAAATTGTTTCATTTTTATTTGAACATTGCAGTAATGTCATTGGAGAGAATAGTAAGGCTATTATTTCAATGATATATTCAGAACTGGACTTAACAATAAACAGCAAGAATCAAATGACGTTTCCAGTAAATGAAATTAATGTCGGCTTAGATCCTATGCCTGTATTAGAACATTTATCCATATACTCTCAAAATTTAATACTTTTTCTTGTTGCTATCAGTAATGGGGATCGGATCAATTTTGATCTCGGAGAATCGAGCACTGGTATTAACTCCAAATTATATCTGCAAGAAATGGGAGCTAGCCAAATATCACAAGGGGATTTTCCTGTAAGTGAGAATGCACGAATATGGAGAACAATGGTTGAACTGTGGAACATGTCAGGTAATAATATTTCGGTGGCAAAGCTCCTTGAATGGATCGACATAGACTATAATGACAACGAGGTATATATTGTTAAGAAAAGAAGTGAAGTCAAACACTTCTTCAGGGATTATTCTCGACTGGCAGGAAATAATTTTAATCTGATATTGAGTCTGCATCAATATGAAGAAATTAATTTTAATGAATTGGAACTTATTGTTCAAAAGGAACCATACTTGTGTCAATGGGCCTTAGAGGTAGTAAATCATAGGTTTCAGGAATTGAGACGTCAACTAGGTAGCATGGAGTTAATAGAAGTGATATTTAAGACGTTTGACGAAAACATCCATCAGCTAATTCAAAGCAGTTTGTTTGCTAAAATGATCGGTAGTATTGAGTGGCATCACCGTATTGAAGAAATACTTAATTTGCGTCAAGTTGCATACTCTTTAACATTCTATCTGGATGCAACAGTATTGAAAAATCTACTTGAAAACTACCCGAAACTACATGTGCATTTTTACGAACAACTAGTAGAAATGTATTATCAAAATCGTTATAGCCATTACTCAGAGTTATTGTCAATTGCTGTACTTTTAAGCGATCATTTTGTT
Organism: Paenibacillus sp. J22P218; assembly: GCF_056269195.1. Taxonomy (NCBI): domain Bacteria; kingdom Bacillati; phylum Bacillota; class Bacilli; order Caryophanales; family Paenibacillaceae; genus Paenibacillus; species Paenibacillus sp. J22P218. The sequence continues at coordinate 349,311 of NZ_JBWDNL010000007.1, read as the reverse complement.
ACACAAAAGAACTTTTTTATAAAATTTGTAGATTCAGTTCTTCAAAAGGTAGATTTATTGAATACGGCATCAATACAAGAAGTTCTTAATTATTTAAATTTAGCCTCTCGATATCGAAGAGAGACTCCGACTCATTATTTAGAGTCAGTAATAGATAAGACTATTTTTGAAAATAAGTTTAGTACAAATAGTGTACTGAGGTTGTTTGAGTATGCGCTTCAGTTGAAGTTAAAACATTCATCGGATAGACTTGCTTCAAAATTATTTGATGAATTTCTATACGGTTATTCCGGAAATGGTCGAAGGTGGGGGACGCATAGTGAACTTCGCTTTATCGAACTGATTACACATTTCGATCCGAGTCCTGGATTAGTAGAGCATATTGTAGAGAAGTTGTCAGGAAATATAAACCAAAGAAATAATGTGAGTTTTCAAGTATTACAATTAAAGGCTTTGGAAAAACTCATTGTGGTTTCCAATCCAAGTTGGACAGAGGATTTGGTATATAGAGTGGTTGTAGATATTATTTCGAATAGAAAACCAAGTCATCGGATCACAATGGCTTTATTAGATCTTATCTTTATTCACTGTCGAGTTTTACAGATACACGAATTATTAGTTAGAAATATTTCCGAGTATATGTTGGTTAACAAACATGGGCTGACAGAGAGAGTTCGTTTTGTTGAACTGATGGATAGCTATGGACCATGTGCGATTGATATTGAGTCATATCTGCAAGAATTAATAAATCAATCCCAAAATCAAAGGATGGATAGACTTTCATTAAGCATGGAAAGCCATAATACCCTTCGTATGTTGCACAGACGTTACATCGGAAGAGGGGGAGGCTTATGAAAACTTTTATAAAATTTTTTGCTCTTCTTGTTTTTGTAGTAGCTATAATTTACTGTGCTTATCAAATAGGCTATGATAAGGGTCAAAAATCAGCCAATAAAACTTCAGGGAGCAATCCTATGGAAGAGGAAGCGATGCACTTGGAGGAGTCCAATGCAAAATAAAAGTTGACTATTGGGGAGTCAGTACACACATAACTCATGAAATTATTAATGAATGGTTTCCAAGATTCTTATTATGGTAATTTTTAGTGGTACCAGACATTTTGCTTTTCGGGTTTATCATGTACCGTGGCAAACCCAATAAAATCAACAAAATTGGTACCAGACATTTTTATCACCTGACATCACCTTTGATTCATTACAATAAAGTATTGCTCTGAACAATAAAGTTATGTTCTTGATGGGAGAGTTACAATAAAGTATTGTTTTGATCTCCAACAAGAATTATTGAACAACTAGAAAATACCCGATGATGCTTTACTAGATCATCGGGTATTTTTATGAAGGAGCTACTAAATGTCGGGCACTATAGGTTAGCGTGTAAAAAGGATCCGTAAACTAAACCAGATGACTCAAGTTGATTTCTCTATTAATCGACAGGGATAAGTTATTCTTGTGTTAAAAGAAAATATAATGACCGAGCAGAATGTGGCCTGACCTTTAGAGTTCCTCTAGAGCAAAATTAGTTAGAAATGTGATTGTAGCGGGTCCTTTGGGGCTTGTGGGAGACAAGTTAGTTTGAAATGTAATTATAGAACGCCTACGTTACCTACCCCTTTTCCTTGTTGACCTACCCGTCTGGGTAGGTCATTTTTTGTATTTCAACCATTATACTTAATTTAGCTTTGCCTTACGGAGAGCGAGTATTTAGATCTTTTTAAATTTGGCTTTTTCAAACATCTAATTGCTGCTAATCAAGAAGCCTCTGAGTCAATACATACGTTTAGGCACAAAATGTCGGAGAGAGTTTAGAGGTAGGGTAGTCGAGTATGGTTATTATTTTTTTCAGAATAGAAATGGGATTACAAGGAGGAACAAGATATTTATGAAGCATTTGAAACGCAGATCGCTGATTTATCTGTTAATAGTAAGTATGATGCTGACGTTGATAGCTGGCCCTGGAACGGCTGAGGCAGCAGCCTCTAATTGGATTATGGTGGATGGCGGCGGGGCTACTGGCCTGAATGTGAACACTTCGAGTCATGCATCGCAAGCTATGCGTACGGCCGTACACCATAATACTCTTTATGCAGCCTGGATTGAAAGGGCATCGGCAGTTAATCAGGTTCGAGTAAAAAGCTTTAATGGAACAACATGGAGAAGCGTAGACGGAGGCGGTGCGACCGGTCTGAATATAAATCCAGCAGATCGAGCGCTTAACCCTTCCTTAATTGTATATGAGGATATTTTATACTTGCTTTGGGAGGAAACTGGTAAGATTCGAGTGAAAAAATACGATGGAACCAGTTGGATCAGCGTGGATGAAGGCGGCTTGAATGGAAGCGCATCGGCAACATCGTCTGCTCCACGCATGGCCGTCATGAACAACATCCTTTACGTAGCTTGGCATGAGAAGGTAGACGACGGAGTTAATCAGATTCGAGTAATGAGCTTTGACGGTACCAATTGGACCAGTGTCGATGGCGGAGGCTCTACAGGTTTGAACGCAGATCCTTTGAATTCTGCAAACTATCCGACGATGGCCGTATTCAACAACGCTTTATACGTTTCTTGGTATGAATATGGTCCTTGGGCTGCACATGTGAGAGTAAAGAAATATGATGGCTCCAGTTGGATTAGTGTCGATGGTGGAGGAAGCGACGGTATAAACGTAAATCCTTCTTACAACGCATTAGCGCCCGAATTAATCGAATTTGATGATGCCCTGTATGCAACATGGTATGAGAGTAGTCAGATTAGAGTCAAGAAGTATGATGGAGCAAGCTGGACGAGTGTCGATGGCGGGGGTTCAACTGGCTTGAATGTAAATACTAACAGGGAAGCATCTTTTCCTAAACCGATGGTGTTCAATAATGATTTATACGTTACTTGGCTTGAAGATAATGGCACTACCAGAGCTCAAATTCGGGTAAAAAAGTATGATACAACAAGTTGGTCATCTGTAGATGATGGAGGTTCAAATGGTATTAATGCCGGTACCGTCGATACAGCTTGGGAACCTTCCATGCAACAATTCAATGGTGGTTTATATGCTTTCTGGGCTGAAGCCAATGGTTATTCCGGTCAGGTTAGGGCAGCCAGGATGTTGATTAACGCTGATTTTCCGACCATCAGTACACAGCCGGCGAATCAGGCGGTAAATGTGGGAGGAACGGCGACGCTTAGAGTGACGGCATACACCATCGACGGCGGAACGTTAACCTACCAGTGGTACAGCAATACTAGCAACAGCACCTCCGGTGGTACGCCTGTGACTGGAGCGATCAGCGCAAGCTATAACGCGCCGACTGCCACTGAAGGGATTTTGTACTATTACGTTGAGGTGACGAATACAAATTCGCGAGCTGTGGGAACAAAATCGGCGAGCGTTACGAGCAATGTTGTTTCGGTGACAGCGAACGCGCTCGTGAACGCGGCTGCGCCAAGCATTGAGACGCAGCCAGCGGATGCGACGGTGGAAGTTGGAGGAACGGCTACGCTTAGCGTATCGGCGAGCGTGAGCGATGGAGGCGTATTGAGCTACCAGTGGTATAGCAACGATAGCAACAGCACGAGCGGAGGCACGTTCGTGAATGGAGCGAGAAGCGCTAGCTATAATGTACCGACGGCAACGGCCGGCACGAAGTATTATTTCGTCGTAGTGACGAACACGAATGCGAGCGTGAGCGGAACGAAGACGGCTAGCGTGATAAGCGGAGTAGCTCAAGTGACGGTGAATACGCTCGTTAACGCAGAGGCGCCAAGCATTGGGACGCAGCCGACGGATGCGACGGTGAACGTTGGAGGAACAGCAACGCTTAGCGTAGCGGCGAGCGTGAGCGATGGAGGTGTGCTGAGCTATCAGTGGTACAGCAACGGTAGCAACAGCACGAGCGGAGGCACGTTGGTGAACGGTGCGACAAGCGCTAGCTACAACGCACCGGCGGCAACAGCTGGCACGAGGTATTATTACGTCGTAGTGACGAACACGAATGCGAGCGTGAACGGAACGAATACGGCGAGCGTAACAAGCAATGTCGTTTCCGTCACCGCAACCGAGGTTCTTACCTACGAAATAGAAGCGATAGATCATCAGACTGCATCTGCTTTGACGCAAGGGTATGGACCCGGTACTCAGCAAACGTTGGTGATCTCCGTTACGAATACCGGTACGGGACATTTAACAGGCTTATCCGTAGCGAAGGGGGGAGCAGACGCCGAAGCTTTTGAAATCTCGCAGCCGGCCTCCACCTTAAATAGCGGTGCGCCGTCTACCAGCTTTACAGTCAAAGTCAAGGATGGTCTCACAGCCGGGAGTTATACCACAACGGTTACCGTATCCGCTGCCCTTATGAGCGATCGTACCTTTACCGTTACGCAGAACATTACCCTGCCTGGCGTGCCTGCAAGCCCGACTTCGCTACAAGCTATAGCCGGAGATCGAAGCGTTGCCTTGCAATGGGAGGCGGTAGAGCATGCCGATGCATATGAGATCTATGTAGCGACGGCTTCGGGCGATTTCAGCGATTCCGTCGCTACGGTGAGGGATACGAACTACGAAGTGACAGGGTTAACCAATGGAGTTTCCTATTATTTTGCGGTCAAGGCTAGCAATTCGGGAGGCTCAAGCCCCTTCTCGGAAGAAACCAGTGCGATGCCTGCAACGGTGCCATTAGCTCCGACGAACGTGCGAGCGAGCGCGGGCGACACGATAGCCACCGTTCGTTGCGATGCTCCGGCTGACCATGGGGGGAGCGCCATTCTTCGGTATGAGGTGGTGGCTAGCCCGGGAGGAATTACGGTAGTCGGAACGACAACGCAAATGAAAGTCACAGGGCTGACCAACGGGACGGACTACACGTTTACGGTTCGGGCAATCAACAGCGTCGGACCTGGTGCTGTATCTGATGCATCTCATTCCGTTAGACCGAGGGCGAGCGTCACAACGTCACCGCCGCAGACTTCGCCCCCAACGATGGAATGGGTGAAGTTTTTGGTGAACGGGCAGCAGGTAGAACAGCTTGGTCCTGTCATCGTAACGACCCTAGCGGGGCGAAAGGTCATCACGGCCGAGCTGGATTCCGCTAAGCTAACGGCCAGGTTAGGGCAAGAAAAGCCGGGTGCTGTCCTGTCCATTGTCGCGGCTAATGGCTCCGACACGGTAAACATCAAGCTAAACGGCCAACTGCTTCACAACCTGGAGCAGAAAGCGACGACCTTGGTCATTCAGACGGAGAAGATGGTTTTCACGCTGCCTGCCCAATCAATCTATAGCGACGCGATCGTCGCGGATCGTTTGGGTAGCCAAATCCTGCTGCAAGACGTAAAGGTATGGCTCTCCGTCGGCCATGCTACGAGTGAAACATCCAAGCGCTTGCAGGATGCAGCAGAGCGGTTAGATGCTGAGATCGTCTCGCCAGCTATCACGTTTGCCATCAAGGTGGAGTATGGCGATAAGACGGAGGACGAGGTCCGGTATTCGAAGTATCCAGATAGGCTGCTTGCGATTGCACCGGAGGTGGATGTGAATCGGATCACGACAGCAGTCGCTCTTGAACCGAATGGAACGATTCGTCATGTTCCGAGCAGAATCGTGAAGGTCGACGGCAAACGCTATGTGAAAATCAGCGACCTGTCGAATGGCACCTATGCCGTTATTCATCATTCGCAACGCTTCACCGACGTGGAGAAGCATTGGTCCAAACCAGCCGTAAACGACCTGGGGTCGCGTCTGATTCTGAGTGCTCCGGTAAACGGATTCTTCCATCCCAATCGCGACATAACCCGAGCCGAGTTTGCGGGAATCCTCGTGCGGAGCCTTGGACTGAGCAGGGTGAAGGGGCCTATGCGTTTTGTGGACGTGAAGGAGGAGGAGTGGTATAGCGGCGCCGTGCAAACGGCCTATGCGTATGGCTTAATTTCAGGATTCGGCGACGACACGTTCCGACCGAACGATAACATAACGCGCGAACAGGCGTTTATCATGCTTGCCAAAGCCATGATGCTGATTCATACGGATAAAAGCCAGCAGACGGTTAATCCCTCTGCTCCGCTACACCGTTTTGTAGATTCGGATAGCCTATCGGAATGGGCGAGAAGCGGTGCGGCGATGGTAGTGGAGGCTGGTCTGGTACCGGGCCGCGGAGGAAACACGCTATCGCCGAAAGCGTATATCACCCGGGCGGAAGTAGCTATGATTGTATGGAAGCTTTTACAGCAAGCCAAACTTATCTAATGTAATGTGTGATTAATTTTTTTTAGAGATCGGTAATAGCTGAACAATACTTAGTTTCTTTCAACCAAGTGCAGTGCTGCGGAGCTCGTCCAACTTCTATGGAACTGGAACGAATTGCAATGGCCTCTTATCATCAACAGCTCGCCTGTTAAATGAAGGCGTGGCCTTCGGCGCTCATAAAGGATGACCGAAACACCAAGAGGACGCTAAGCCCTGGATCTCATCCGGCTTGGCGTTTTTTATTGACTTGAACGAGGAGACCTCTAGACTCAGGGGTCTCATTTCTTTTTTAAAACCAAGGGGCTGCCGAATCTGTAAACATGAATTTAACTACCCGATTTAGCCCTTAGAACTACCCTCTCGGGTAGGTCAATTCAGCCCTGCTATCTTTTATAGTAAAGAGTATGGCTTGTACAGCTCGAGAGTGAAAAATGGACTCTATCTACACAACGATAAGAGGAGAGTAGAAACTAATGATTAGGCGTGGTATTTCATTGTTTACGGTTTTGATAATAGTAATGGGGTTATTTCCCTCTTACTCTTCTGCAGGAAGCGGGGTCACGAGTCTCACCACTTTAACTTTGTCTAGCGGCAAGGCTGTGGAGGACCTCATGGACACTTGGAAATTTTATGCGGACGTTGCGAACGACGTGAGCGAGATAACGGTTACGCCGACGGCGGCAGACGCTGATTCCAAGATTGAGGTAAACGGCGTAGAAGTAGCTAGCGGCAGTCCGTCGGGAGCTATTGCCCTGAATGTTGGAGTTAACACGATAGAGATTCTGGTGACACCGGCCCCCCCTCTACAATCGTATAAGAAAATTACCACTTTAACGGTAACTCGAGCGGGTGGGCCGGGTAGCAACACCATATTGAATTTTCTAGGCCTATTTCTGGAAAGCGAAATACCGGGGGATTTACCCGTCGGCTTCGGGTTCAATAAGAGCTTGCCATTCTATGATTTTATAGATTTCATCGGCCAGAACAAGGTTCTGATCGATCCCCAACCCGAGGATAGCGGGGCGACCGTCACGGTAAACGGAATCGAAGCGACAAGAGGCGTCAAAGTACCCGTTGGCTTATTAATGGGAGATAACACGATAACGGTCGTCGTGACGGCTAGAGACGGGACGACAACCCGGACCTATACGTTGCATATTAATCGCCTCCCGGGCGCGGACACTTCGCTTATCGAACTGGCGCTGAACAACGGCATACCCGTTGTCGATCCGGGCGATAACAAGAAATACTCCATCGACTTTGCCTACGGCGCGCAGAGCACTAGAGTATATGCTGTGGCTAAAATGGATTATGCAACGATTACCGTAAACGGAAAAAGCGTGGTGAACGGCGGGTTATCCGAGGCGATTCCCTTGGAGGTCGGGAGCAATACGATTGCGGTCGTGGTGACGTCGGAGGATGGAATGGCTACGGCCAACTACACCCTGACGGTAACGCGGGCAGCCGCGCCGGCGGGCTACAAGGTAAACTTCGTCGAGAATTATGGCGGTCCGGTCGAGGACCTGAATGAAGTTACTCCGGGATCGAAGATTGCCAGGCCGGAGCCAACCGCGGATGGTTATCTCTTCGAGGGTTGGTATAAGGAATGGAATTTTATTACCTTATGGGATTTTGATACGGATACGGTAAATGCGAATACGACGCTGTACGGGAAGTGGACGCCGACGTATACGATGTTGTTCGACTCGCAAGGGGGAAGTTCGGTTGAGAGCGCGCCCGGCCTTCTCTCCGGAGCGACCGTCCCGAAGCCATCCGATCCGACGAAAGCCGGCTACGCATTCTCGGGTTGGTATGCGGATGAAAATTTCTCGTCGGCATGGAACTTCGCGACGGATACGGTAATCTTGGATATGTGGAGCGTGTATAGGACTCTGTATGCGAAGTGGACGGCAGTTCCGGTGGCGACGTACACGGTGACGTTCGATTCGAAGGAAGGCAGCGCGGTAGCGAGTGCTGCCGGTATCCTCTCCGGCGCGACCGTCACGAAGCCGACGGACCCGACGAGAGCAGGCTACACGTTCTCGGGCTGGTATAAGGATGAGGGTTACGCCTCGGCCTGGAACTTCACGACGGATACGGTAAGCGCGAATACGACGTTGTATGCGAAGTGGACGGCAGTTCCGGTGTCGACGTACACGGTGACGTTCGATTCGAAGGAAGGCAGCGCGGTAGCGAGTGCGATAGGCTTAAGTGCTGGAGCGACGGTCACGAAGCCAACCGACCCGACGAGAGCGGGCTACACATTCTCGGGCTGGTATAAGGATGAGGGCTACGCTTTGGCCTGGAACTTCTCCACGGATACGGTAAGTGCGAATACGACTTTGTATGCGATGTGGACGGCGATTCCGATCGCGACGTACACGGTGACGTTTGACTCGAAGGAAGGCAGCGCGGTAGCGAGTGCGATAGGCTTAAGTGCTGGAGCGACGGTCACGAAGCCAACCGACCCGACGAGAGCGGGCTACACGTTCTCGGGCTGGTATAAGGATGAGGGTTACGCCTCGGCCTGGAACTTCACGACGGATACGATAAACGCGAATACGACATTGTATGCGAAGTGGGCGGCGATTCCGGTCGAGACGTACACGGTGACGTTCGACTCGAAGGAAGGCAGCGCGGTAGCGAACGAGACAGGTATCCTCTCCGGAGCGACTGTGACGAAGCCAACCGACCCGACGAGAGCAGGTTACACGTTCTCGGGCTGGTATCGCGAAGATAACTACGCAACAGAGTGGAACTTCACGACGGATACGGTAAGCGTGAACACGACTTTGTATGCGAAGTGGACGGCGATTCCGGTGTCGACGTACACGGTAACGTTCGATTCGAAGGAAGGCAGCGGGGTAGCGAGCGTGACCGGTATCCTCTCCGGCGCGACGATCGCGAAGCCAGCCGATCCGACGAGAGCGGGTTACACGTTCTCGGGCTGGTATAAGAATGAGGGCTACTCTTCGGTCTGGAACTTCATGACGGATACGGTAAGCGCGAATACGACTTTGTATGCGAAGTGGACGAAAGTTTCAAGCGGCGGCGTCAGTGGTGGGGGCGTAAGCGTTCCGGATAACAGCCCAGTCATCTCCGACAATGGAGAGTTAACGCTTCCTGTTGGTCGACCGGGAACGGTTAGCTTGAGCGATGACGAGATCACCATCGAGATCCCAGCCGACGCGACGGACGCGAGTTTGCGAGTGACAGTCGAGACCTTGTTGGACACGGATGAATTGTTGAAGAATAACGAAGTGCTGGTAAGCGAAGTCTTCGAAGTGTTGAAGAATGTCCCTGGTACCTTCAAGAAAAACATTACGTTGAAGCTGGCCTTCGATCCCACGAAGCTAGGCGACGGCGAGCGTGCTTCCATCTTCTATTTTGATGAAGAGAAGAAAGAATGGGTGGAGGTTGGCGGCGTCGTAAGCGGCGGCTTCATTACCGCAGAGGTCAATCACTTCACGAAATTCGCCGTGTTAGCTGTGGGAGATACGGCGAAGCCGGTAATCGAATTCGTCGACATCGCCGGTCACTGGGCGGAGAAAGCGATTCGCCAAGGAGCTAGCCAAGGGATCACGACTGGTTATCCGGACGGAACGTTCAAGCCGAATCACACGGTTACGCGAGCTCAATTCGCCGTGATGCTAATGACTGTGATTAAGCCTGCAGGAGCAACGGAGGAATTGGCCTTCGAGGATGCATCGCAAATTCCTGCATGGGCTAAGAATGCCGTGGCGGAGGCTAAACAAGCTGGCATCATCACCGGTTATGACGATGGTACCTTCCGTCCGAACGCTGAGATTACGCGAGCCGAGATGGCGGCGATGATCGTTAAGGTGCTAGATCTGACAGTCGAAGCGAATGCCGCGACCGGCTTCGCGGATAACAGCGAGATTCCGGCGTGGGCGAAGGGGGCGGTTGCCGCTCTCAAGGAGACCGGTCTGATGCAAGGAAGGGGAGACAATCGGTTCGATTCCGAAGCCAAAACAAGCCGAGCGGAAGCGGTGACGGTTCTCCTGCGAATGCTAGAGAAGCAGAAAACAAAAGAATAAAGCCGATTGACGAGAGACCCCTGTGCCCTATAGCACAGGGGTTTTGCAATTGTCACAAAATTGACAAAGGGAATTGTCCAATTAAATCGAATATAATCGATTATATGGAATTTTTAATTTAAGCGTTCGGAGGCTTAGAATATGATTCGCAGTACCAAATATCTCATTCCCCCAGCGCGCAGATCTTTGGTGACTAGGCCGCAACTGACGCGCAAGCTTGAGGAAGGCATGGAGACCAAGCTGACTTTGCTATCGGCCCAAGCGGGCTACGGTAAAACGACAGCTTTAAGCGAATGGGCGAGGCAATGCCGGGCTTCGGTTGCCTGGGTCTCCCTGGATAAATACGATAACGATTGGGGCGCATTCTGGAGCTGCGTCTTAGCTTCCATACGAGAAAGACTGCCGATGTTCGGGGAATCGATCGAATTCCTGCTTGAGCAAGAGTCTGCGGCTTCTATCGATTTCGCCGTATCGGCGTTTCTGAACGAGCTAAGCTCGATTAGCGGCGATTTTGTACTCATTCTGGACGACTACCACGTCATCGAGAATGCGTTCGTTAACGAGTCGATCCGATATATGTTTGAGCATCTGCCTCCGCACTTCCATCTCTATATCGCAAGCCGCACCGAGCTGTCTTTTCCCACGACCAGACTTCTTGCCAAGGGCGAGATCAACGTTATTCGAATAGAAGACATGCGATTCGAGTTGGAGGAGGGAGTAGTCTTCTTCCGGGAGATGACGAACTTATCGCTATCGATAAAGCAAATCTCTACGTTGTTTGAGCAGACGGAAGGTTGGGTAAGCGGGCTTCAGCTTGCGGCTATCACGCTCAAACGAAGCGGCAATATCGCCGATACGATTCGCCAGTTCAGCGGCCGGCAGCGCCAAATCTCCGATTATCTATTGGAAGAAGTGTTCGGGCAGCTGTCGGATTCCTTGCAGGAATTCCTGCTGGCTACCTCCGTTCTGAGCCGCATGAACGGGGAGCTGTGCGCGGCGGTGACAGGACAAGCCGACAGCCAGGTCCAGCTGGAGCGGTTGGAGCAGCTAAATTTGTTCATCATTCCGCTGGATGAGCAGCGCGAATGGTTCCGCTATCATCATCTGTTGTCCGAGTTCTTGCAGCAGCTGTGCGCTAGGGACTACCCGGAACTGTGGAGACTTTCCCACCATCGGGCTGCAGCCTGGCATGAGAACGAGGGGCTCTATGAAGAAGCGGTGGAGCATTATATTAGGACGGAACAGGCAGAGGATGCCGTTCAGATTATCGACCGTATCATGCCGGAGCTCTTGCAATCGAGGAGCCACGTGGTTCGAAGATGGATTAATGCCTTGCCGGAGAGCAGCTTTGAACACAAGCCGATGTTCCAGCTGTACCGCATCTCGCAGTTCCTGCTGGATCGGGATTGGGAGCAAGGACTGCGTAAGGCCGAGCAAGCGGAGAGACGGTTCGAAGCCATGAAGGCGTCCATCTCTGAGCCGGAATGGAAGCAAGTGATGGGCAATCTCTATTACTTAAATGCACTCTTCTTCCGAATGCAGCAGAATATGCCGCGAGCCCTCCATTATTTTGAGCTGTTGGAGCATTATTTGCCAGAAGGGAGCAGCCTCCAGAAAGCCTCGACCAAACGGTATCTAGGTCACGAGGGATTCGGGGATCCGCTCTCGCTGACCGTCGATCTGCACGAGATGGAACAATTCCAGCTTAAGCTGATCACGATGTGGGGGAAGAAGCCGAACTATCCCTTTGTCGGCTATGCGTATCTATCCTATAGTTCGCTTATGCACGAGTGGAATCGGTTGGACGAGGCGGAGTCGTACATTGGACAAGCGCTCAGCCGGAAGGATCTTCGTGCCAACGTATGGACTTGGATTCATCTGGGCCTGGTGTCATCAAGGCTCAAGCATGCTCTCGGAAGAGAGGAGGAAGCAATCGAATGGCTTACCCATCTCGGTTCGAGCGTCGAATCGCCGGATCAGCCTATTATTTGGAAAAGAATCAAGGCGGAACAAGCCAGGCTGTATCTGCTTCAAGGGCAACGCCAGAAGGCATGCGATTGGCTCGAACAGAGTGGATTGTCCCATTCGGACGAGGTTTCGGCCCGGTATTTCGAAGAGTATCTAGTAATGGTCAGGGTGATTGCGGGGAATGGACGGATCGAGGATGCGCTGCAATTGTTCGAGAAGCTGGAGCGCCTTGCGGACGAGGAAAATCGTCTGAGAGAACGGATCAGGCTGAAGATCTTGCATAGCATGGTGCTTCGGCAATCCGAGGCCCCCCAAGCAGCCCTTGCGCCGTTGGTTATTGCCTTGAGGCTCTCGGAACCGTTGGGCTACATCCGCAGCTACCTTGATGAAGGCCCTCAGATGGTCGAGATGCTGGCCGAGCTTCTGAATCAGCAGCAAAAGACAGCATTAACATTGTTGCCCTCGAACTATATCCGTCTACTTCTCGACGCTGTGAGCAGCAATCCGTCTCCTAAATCTTTGTCTAACGAGGCTCTGACCGAGAAGGAAGAGAAGGTGTTTCAATTGCTTGCGGAGGGATTCATCTATAAGGAGATTGCCGATCAATTGAATGTCACTCAAGATACGGTGAAGTTCCATTTGAAGAACATTTATCGCAAGTTAAGGGTAAATAACCGGGCTGAGGCAATCATGCGAGCCAAGGAATATAGGAAACGAGTTTGAGCGATTGCTGTGAGAAATCCAGTATAATATCATGACTCCAAATGGGCTACCTTCGGGCAGCCTGTTTTTATTTAAGGGTATTTTTTCTTCTTGTCGAAACGCAAGCAGACTCATTCGTTAAATAGGGCGTAACTCCCTTTGAAACTTTTGTTTTCTCCGTTATTTGGGGTTGCTTGTTCATGTTGCCCTCCTACTAACTAATAAGGATATCATCCGACAAATAATAAAAAACGGATGGTTGATCAAGAAATAATAACGATTTAAAATCACATAACGTTTTATGCAACTAGAAAAAGTCCCGAATAATAAATTTCGGGACTTTTTAGTCAGAAGTTGCCTCCTCCGGCAAACTCTACTTTTTGACCGGCAGCAGAGGGGAGGTGTTCCTCGACGTTATGGAGTCAGATTCATCTCCGCGAACCAATCCTGCAATGAATTAACGACAATCTCCAACTGCTTCTCTTCTTCAATGGCGGCGTCATTGTCTCCCTTTTGCTTCCCGTAGGAGCCGAATTGGCCGTGATTACCGCCTTCTATCCCCACATAAATGGTATCATCCGGTAGATTCGTTTTACTGTTCTCCCAATCTTCTTCGTTCATCACTCCGTCATCCGTTCCCGTAATTTGCAAAACGGATAGCTCCGTATCTTTTATAGCGCCTTTCTCATCCGCATAAGAGGCTAAGAAGAATATCCCCTTAAGCGCATTGCTATGTTGAGATGCGTATCTTGCGGCAAATGAACCTCCCAGGGAGTGCCCCCCAATAATAAATGATTCATCTGGGTGTTCACTGACAAAAGAATCGGCTTTATTTTGGCCGAAAATGGCTAAGTTTAGCGGCATATCCGCAATATAAACCCGATGCCCCAACTCAGCTAGCTCCCTAGCTAACGGCGAGTAGCTTTTGGGTTCTACCAAGCCGCCTGGATAAAAAATGATATTTGGCTGAATGACGTTGCCGCCAGTTGGTTCAAATTTATAGCCTTCTTTGATCTCGGTTACTTTAACTTGGCTATCGCTTTTAACAGCCGACTGGGCACGATCTGAGGGAGTATAGGTTATGGATTGTATATAGAAAAATAATGAAACGGCTAGGATCGCTGCCAGTATGCACCCGATAACTGCTATTTTGGTCCATTTCTTTTTTTTCACTGATTTGTCCAAAAGTAAAAACCACCTTCTGTTTTTTTATTGTTTCTAAGATGATGAAGCTGGCTTCGCCAATCTCCAGACGATATAACTCATGTATGAAAGCAGACCGAAAAGAACGGCAATACTGGTCATATGAGCAAGCACTACAAACATATACACTTCTGGATGATCCATCGTCAGCATGAGACCAGCACCGCTAAAGACTTGGAACAGAATCAGAATCACAGAAATCACGCCTGAAATGCTAAGCTCGCGAGCGTTCTTATAACTTAGGTTTATCCACACAAAGAGTACAATAATCAAAGCAACAAGAAGAAAACCAGCTATGCGATGTATAAACGCGATACCAACACCGCCTGATAAGTCTGGCACGATCGCCCCATTGCAAAGAGGAAACCCGGAGCATGCCCCCGCTGAGCCAGTATGGCTAACAAAGGCTCCGGTGTAGACAACCGCGTAAGAATAAATCGTTAAAAACCATACGAAATTACGAAATGAAGCGCTCGTTCTCGGCATTCGATTAAAAACAGAGAGCCCGCCTAAATTTTGCTCCTGCCTAGCCCCGAAGCTCGTCATTAGAGAGCTAGCAAGGGATATAAAAGCGAATCCTAAGTGAAGCGCCATAACAGGAGGAGACTGGGAAAATACGACTGCTAATGCTCCCATCACCCCTTGAATACTTACAAATACGAACGTTAAAGCAGAAAAGAATTGTAAGTCTTTGCGTTTTTTGCAATACAAATAAAAAAGGATGAGCGTAACGACCGCCAAAATTCCTGCTGTCGTGCTAACCAGGCGGTGCGTGTATTCAATAACAGAGGCTATGGTATGAGCGGGAACGAATTTCCCATGACATAACGGCCATTCACTCCCGCATCCCAGCCCAGACTCGGTGCGAGTAACGATTCCTCCGCCAAAAGTGGCCAAGAACATAAAAATGGTTGTTAAATAACTAACACGCTTTAATAACGCAATTCGCTCCAAATTCTAATCACCTTCTCTTTTTGTCTTTTGTGATAGCCTTACAATTATTTAATTATATTTACCGGTAAATATAATTACAAGGCCACATTGATAAATGAAGGTAGTTGTCATACAATGTTCAAGAAGGTGATAATTATTAATAACCAAAATCAACGGTTGCCTGGTAGACCTAAGCACGTACAAGATGATTTATCCATACAAGAAACGATCATTCATACCGCGTCCAAATTATTTATGGAAAACGGCTACGAGCCTGTGACGCTTCAGCAAATCGCTAATGAATGTAACGTCTCAAAACCATCTATTTACTACCATTTCACCAGCAAGTCTGAACTATTCAAGGTCGCCATCACTACGATGTTGAATAATGTGCACAACAACGTGTCGCGTTTACTTAAGGAATCTGACAATCTTGAAGCAGGGTTGCTGCGCGTTGCAGAGGCAAGAATCGCAAATCCTCATTCAGAAGTGGAGACGATTCTAAAAGAGGCGGAGAGCTCATTAAGCGATGAGCAAATTCATGAAATAAGAATAACGGAACAACGAATCTATCAAGCGTTGTCGGATTACTTTAAAGTATGGATGGACAAGGGGAAGCTGAGAAAAGAGGATCCGCTGTTTCTTGCACACGCCTTTTCATCGCTGCTTCTGATTAGTAACAGAGCCGATTTAATGCAAAAATATACTACCCGCAACGAACCAGCAAAAAAAATAATAGAACTGTTTTTAAGCGGCACTCTGCTTTAGAAAAATATGCTGACTAGAGGACCTTGTATCTAGCAAGGTTCTTTTCAATTACAAAAAGCCGAGAGAAAATCAGGGATCCGCTCCTGATTTTTTCTCGGCTTTTTTTAGGTTGTTGAAGTTTACGAATAACTTGGTACTTCAAAATGTGATGCTGCAACGTATAATTCGCCCAATAAGTGCTTGATCTCATATGAACCTTCGCTAAGCTCTGAAGCAATGAACTTTTCAACCTCGCTGGACTCTACTCCGTACATCACTTCAATCTCCTTTGAAACAACGTTCTTAGGCCGATGCTGTTTACGCGAACGTCACGCGCGTACGACCGTCCTTCTCGGCCAATGTCGTCGTCAACCGGAACTGACGATTTTTCAACTCAAGTTTGGGATATTTTCGGACCATTGACAAAGGCTTCTCAACTTCTGAGAAAGTCGTCATTAGCTGTCGAACTATGCTGTTTCTCGGCGAGAAGTTAACTTTCGTTAATAGCAATAAATTAAATAGGATGATACAGTTAGGTATATTTAGGCAAGTCCTGCATTGTTAAATAACTTAGATTGGGATGAAAGGATGGTCTATTAGTTTGGATAAGAACAGATCTATTAACGCATGGACGACATCTTGGATGGTCCGCCTTTTGATGGCCTTGATCCTTACAATTATACCGATATTGGCGGCGATTCACGGGTCGGTGGCAGTCGCAGCCGATTCGATTGACCAATCAACCGGAGATGTACCGGATGGCACGTTCCGAGCGGGCGGACGTGCTCAAAGCTTTACGGCGGGGGAGTCCGGCTACCTGAATCAAATTGATTTGCATATGATCGATTACGGGAGTTCGGGAATTGTGTTTACACTCCGTATTTATGCAGGACAAAGCGTGTCAGGAACGGTGCTTGCTTCATCGACTTTTGGGAGCAGGAACGTTCCAACTAGTACGCCTGGCCCGGTATCCGTATTGTTTGAACAACCGGCACAGATACAGGCTGGACAACAGTATACGATGAGCTTAACCGCTTCGATCGGCGAGACGCCGCAAACGGCGTGGATGATTCATACTACCAACGTTTATGCAGGAGGAAAAGCTTTTACCCCTACCTATCCCTATTGGTCTGACGAATATGATTTTGGATTTGCCACTTACGTTGGAGAGGCTCCTAGGGATTTTACGACTACGCTCAGCACATCTCCGGTAACGGGTACATACGGACAAACAGTAATCATTTCGGGAACACTGACAACTCCGGATGGGCCGCTAGCCAATCGGACAATTAATGTCTTCGTTAATGGAAGCTCTATAGGGTACGTAACGACGAATTCAGTCGGTCATGCTAGTGGCGGCTATTCACTTAGACTAGCTGCGGGGAGTTATGAACTGAAATTATCGACTGCAGCTTCGTTCCCTTATCCCGCGGCGGAGCAAACGACGACGCTTACGGTTAACAAAGCCCCGCTTACGGTTACGCCTAATGATGCGAGCAGACCATATGGAACGTCTAATGGCAGTATGACAATGAGCTTGGACGGACTGATGACATGGGACGCGGCTAACTCGCTTGGGCAGCCGTTATTCTCGACATCCGCTGACGCATCCAGCCCAATTGGAGAGTATTCCATTACAGCCAGTGGATTGACATCCACGAAGTATGCAATTGTTTATGTGCCGGGGACTTTAACTGTGACACAAGCCCCCTTAACGGTTGCTGCTTCGAATCACTCCCGAGCCTATGGGCAAAGCAATCCGTCTCTGACGGGTTCGATCACCGGTCTTATGAATGGTGATACGATCCAGGCATCTTATTCGACAGCAGCAACTTTATCAAGCCGAGTAGGATCGTATCCAATCGTACCCGCCATCACTGATCCGGAAGATACGCTGAGTAACTATCATGTGCTCCTTGAGGAAGGCGAGTTGACGGTTACGAAAGCCGAACTTCTCGTTATAACGGATCCGCTATCGCGATGGATAAGTAAAACGAATCCGCAGTTAAGCGGCAATCTTACAGGCGTTGTCTCCGGCGACTCCATTACGGCAGCGTATACAACGGAAGCGACGGAAGATAGCGAAGAAGGCGCTTATGATATTACTGCACAGCTTCTCGATCCGTTGAACCGTCTGTCGAATTATGAGGTGATACCGAACATTGGCCAGTTAACCGTCTATGCTGCTCCTGAGCCGGTGTTTGCCACTGGAGAGACCGCTGCTGCAGTGAAATCGAATGTTGGGCTGCCAAGCAAGGATGCTGCTGGCCGTACGATTCGCTGGACGTCTTCGGACAACAGCCTGCTTGATGAAACAACTGGTGCTGTGCATCTTCCGTCTTACTCGGAGGGGGACTCAGCCGTCACATTGGAAGCAGCGGTTGATGCGAATCAGACAACTTATACCGTCCTTTATCGTATAACAATTACCAAAGCCGACATGACGGATGAAGAGACGGTAGCCCAAGACTTGATGCTGCTCACGATCGGTTACGCGGCCGGAGATGACGAAAAGCATGTGCGTAATGGATTGACGCTTCCGGTTACAGGAGCTAACGGCTCCGTCATTTCTTGGACCTCTAGCCGAACGGAGCTGATTAATCCTGTCAACGGTTCAGTTTCACGGCCGTCATATGAGAAAGGAGACCAACCGGTTACGCTTACGGCTACGGTAACCAAAGGACTGAAATCGGACAGCAGAACGATTCAAGTGATCGTGTTAAGGAATAATCAAACGGTTGGAGAAACGAACGAACCCGAACAGCCTCAATCCGACTATTATATCGATTTCATCGCTGGCAATAATCAGAAGGAAACCATTAAATTATCGCCATCCGAAGTGCAATCCGGACTAATTAAGGTTGATAGGGGTACGGCAAATGGACATTTCGAACTAAGCGGAGTAACGGTACGCCAGTTGCTCAAGTTAAATCCTTTGTTTACGATTCAAGTAACAATGTCCGGCGGCAGTATGAGTTTGCCTTTCTCTGAACTGATTGCTGCAGCGGATACGCAGTATGCAGGCAAAGATGGAGATAAACTGAGTTTTGCGATTTATGCCGCCAAGAGCGAGGCTGCTGCTCCTTTATTGGCGGAACTGCAAGCCCGTGGTGGAGCATTATTATCCGGTCCTATTCAGTTCAAGATTGTAATGAGCATTGGTGATGGGTCTGATGTGACTTTAGATCATCTAGGCAGCAGAGTAGAAAGACGTATTGCGGTTTCCAATAGGAACGAAGATACGATTATAGCGGTATGGAACGAACGGCTTCAACAGCTGCAATATGTTCCGGTACGATATGAGAATATCGGAGGACATACGTATGCACTGCTGCCAGTTAGCAGCGATGGCTTGTACGTGAATATTGTTAATCGGAAAGCTTTTGCCGATATGCAAGATCATTGGGCTAGAAGTGAAGCGGAGAAGCTTGCATCGATGCTCATCTTTGAAGGGAAAGGAGAAAACAGCTTCGATCCGAAGGCCGGCTTAACGCGAGCGGAGACAGCGGCGCTGCTGGTCAGAGCGCTAGGCATCCCGGCGGCGGATCAGCCAGGGACTTTAACCGATATTGCAGGTCGATGGTACGAAACGGCGATTTCATCCGCGGCAGCAGCTGGATTGGTGACCGGATACCAAGATGGAAGCTTCCACCCGAATGATTTTGTTACAAGGGAAGAGCTGGCGGTCATCCTTTCTAGAGCGATCCAATACGTCAGAGGGCCCGTTTCCAATGCTACGGATTACGGATCGGAGCAGCTGAATGATTCCAGCGAGGTATCGAAGTGGGCTATCCAAGCTGTGCAGGAAATGATCGCTTACGGCATCATTAAAGGCGATCAAGCTGGCAATTTCAAGCCGCATCAAACCGCAACCCGTGCCGAAATGGCGATTATGCTGAGCCGACTGCTTGGCGAGCTTGGTTTTATGTAAAAATGCTGGCGTCTGTATAAAACAGACGCCAGCACTTCCGTGTAACGGGGGCAGTGAAAACAAAGATAAAAGCCCCAAAGCTGAAGCGAATCTTAAAGCTATTATCCTAATTGAGGTTGGTCTACAAACTGTAATTCTAAGCTTTCTGTTCCGTCAATATCGAAGACGATGATTTCATTGCTGCCTTGACGTAGAAGCGGTGCAGGAATGTAAAGGGTCTGCTGTGGACCAACTCTCCAATATCTCCCCAAATTGAATCCGTTGACGTAAACGACTCCTTTAGACCATCCTTCCAGCTTCAAGAACGTGTCTGCCGGTGCAGTATCAATGTTCAATTCCGCACGATAGAATGCTGGACCATTTGTTGTTTCTTTCTCTATCGCTGCAAAGGTCAAAGGGTGCAAGTTATCAAGAGGCAATGTCCAAATGGTCCATCCGTATAGGAATTGATTGCCGTGGCGAACGCCTTCGGTAATCCCTTTACGATCGGCTAGGTATGGTCCGTAGTTGATGCGTCCCATATTTTCAACGAGAATGGTTAGACGAGCTCCGCCATCTGGCACTTCAAAATGAACCTTTTTGCTGGAATCCCATCTTTCGATGATCCCTTTAAACTCACCGTTTAAGTAAACCAGTGCTCGGTCATGGCAATCTTGAATAATGAATTCCTTTTCCTCACGCGGTCCGGAAATAAAGGTTTCATACACGATAAATCCGTTGTTCTGCCCGTAACGCTCCATCGGCTCTGGAGTGACAGCATGTATGGGCTCGGACAATTGGTGCAATTGATCTAACAACACGGCATGGCTAGTTGCAAGCACCGTTCCATATGCCTGTTTGGGCAAAGCTCTAGGAACCTCCATCTCGGGAAGATCTGTATATTTAGCTATAATATCGCGTATCGCAAAATATTTTTCAGTAGGATCGCCTGCTTCATTCAATGGTGCGTTATAGTCATAGCTTGTAACGGTAGGCTCGTAGTGATCTCGTTCTAAGCCATTCGCGCCGCTGGTGAAACCGAAATTGGTGCCGCCATGGAACATATAGAAGTTGACAGAGGCGCCTAGAGAAAGCATATCCTCAAACACTTGAGCAACTTCATCACCGTTACGAACGTGATGTTCTTCCCCCCAGTGATCGAACCAGCCATTCCAATATTCCATGCACATCAGCGGACCTTGCGGTTGATAACGACGAAGCACCTCGAAAGCTTCCTCCGCTCTTGAACCGAAGTTTGCTGTTTCTAATACGTTTGGAACCATGCCTCCTTGAAGCATATGATTCTCTGGTCCATCAGAGGTGAATAATAGCACGTCAATGCCACGACTTATCATGGCTTGCTCCAAATATTGAAGATAGGCTGTATCGTTGCCATAGCTTCCATATTCATTCTCGATTTGCATGGCAATAATAGGGCCGCCGTTTGTGGAAAGCAGAGGCTTCAGTCGAGGCAATAGCTCATCGTAATAGGCATCTACTTTATCCAGATAGGGGCGGTTCATGCAGCGAAGCTGTATCTCTCGATCTGCAAGCAGCCATGCAGGCAAACCTCCGAATTCCCATTCTGCACAAATGTACGGACTCGGGCGCACGATGACATGCAAGCCTAGTTCGCCTGCTAATTGAACAAACCGTTCAATGTCTGCCATACCCTCAAAGTTAAATTTACCGGGAGCAGGCTCATGGAAATTCCATGGAATGTAAGTTTCTACCGTATTAAATCCGCATGCTTTCAGCTTTAATAAACGATCCTGCCAATATTCAGGCACGACTCTAAAGTAATGGATCGCTCCGGAAAGCAAGCGAATAGGCAAGTTATCGAAATAAAAATGATCGTTTTGTACAGATAATCCAGTCATCCAAAGTGACCTCCAATGCAATGTGGTTATGCGTTAATCATGATACTTATTATATTAAGCGGAATGAATAGGCAAACAAATGGACAAAAGAAGAGTAAATTTGACCTTTTGTATGGAATCGCGTTACGCTAGAATAGATGTCTAGACTATTGAACAATAGGAGGTCCATGTAACATGGATATTCATTATTCACTCCCTAACCTAACGAGTACGCTGCAGATTATCGGCTGTCATTTGGGGGATTTTCATCCTAATTGGTCTTTTCCTCGGCATCATCATTACCTTTTTGAACTATTGCATTGTAAACAAGGGGAAATAAGGCAAACGATAGGCGATCATGTATTTACGATCAGCAGCGGGGATTGGCTGTTAATAAAGTCCGGCATTTCACATGCTACTGAGAATGGCCCAACTTCCGTTTATCGTTTCTTTAATTTGCATTTCGATCTCGATGATCCCATCATACGTGAGAGGTTATGCAGGGCCGATTACGTGATCATTAAGGCAGAAGAGGCTGCGGGGCTATCGTTACCGACACATTTTAGCGCTATTGAAGAGGCGTTTTTGCACAATATTTGCGTCGATACCGTTGATGACGACAAAGCATTAGATCGCCTTATTATCCAATCTCACACCCTGGGAATCATTAGTGAGTTTATAAAGTACAGCGAAAGAGCACGCAGTCCGATTCCGATGAGCGACGAGAGTATGCAGAACGCCTCCGTATTTGAAACGGAGCTGGCCCATGCGATTGAAGAAAAACTACGCAATGAAAATCATGGAGCAATAGCTGGAATCGCAGCCTCATTAGGGATCAGCCGCGGTCGTTGCACGCATATATTTACGAAGGTTTACGGGCAATCGCCGCGACAATATAGGAGTAAAATGGTTCTTAACCAGGCGAAGCATTTGCTTGTGCATTCGACCTATTCGATGGAGGAATTAGCCGAACAGCTTGGATTTCAGTCCGCAAGCCATTTCTCTAGACAATTCCGTAGGTGGACAGGCATGGCGCCGAGTGCATTTCGACCGAAATTTGTTCGCTCTCAAAGAAATGAAGAAGGCTAGTATGGTTGTGCGTTCATATTGGCTTGAATATCTGCAAACGCGTTTTCTACTTGATTCATCCATTCCTCGGTGGTCATTTTTCCTGTCATAATCGGAGTGATGGCTTTTTTGAACAATTGATTTCTTATATCTTCTTTGGATTGCTTCGGGATAATATTCCATTCTTGCGTAATGGCCGTTGCTCCTTCATAAGCGCTGAACATTTCATATACACCCGGGGTTAAATAGTTTCTCGAAAGCTCTTGGGCTCCTTTGAGTGCAAAAGTACCGTTCGCTTTCTTTGCGAATAAGAGGACGGATTCCTCGGTATACAGAAACTTCAAAAACTCTTTTGCAAGTTCAGGGTTTTTGGCCTTGAGCGGAATAGAAAATTGTTCATAGCTAGAAAGAATATAACGTTCATCGCCTTTATTAAACACGGGAACGGGAATCATGCCGAATTCGAAACCGTCCTCTCTAGGAGAATCTTTCATTTCATTCTCCATCCACGAACCATTCACGATAAATATCGCTTTGCCAAGCATCATATCGGTTTGTGACTGGGTGTGATTAAGTCCGACTGTCCCCTCCATCAAATACCCGCCGCTTCCAAGCTTAGCTAATGTATCTAATACCTGTTTTACAGGCTCCGTCTTAAAAGAACCTGGTTCATATGAAAATATTTTTTTCAATTGTGCAATTCCAGCAGCATTCGCAAGTGAAGGGTACAAAATTTCTTCCAAATATTCCGGATAGATTCCCTGATAAGTAAATAACGCGCGCTTTATTTTATTTCCATTCTCATCGGCTACATAATTTTCTTTTTTCTTTAATTCCTCGTCTAACGCGAAAAATTCACCCCATGTTTCAGGCTGCTTCCAACCTTTGTCCTTAAACAATTTTTTGTTGTAGATTAACCCCATTGGTGCAGCATTAGACGGTGCCATATAAATTTTCCCGTCTTCATAAGGAGTAAATCTTTTGCTTTCAAGGATGCCAGGGAGAATCATGTCCTTTAATTGCTGCACATTATCTAATGCTACGTCTTCAAACACGTCGGTTATATCCATTAATCCTTTTTCCTTCACTAATGAGGTCATAATCCCGCTTTGGTCGGTATCCGAAATCGCTAGAAAATCGGGTGGATTTCCTGCGACGATTTGAGGTCTGATTACATCACCGATCCGAGGACTGATTGTCAGATGCACTTGCACTCCCGGATAAGCAGCTTCGAATTTCTCCGTTATTTCTTTCCAGTATTCCAGACCGTATCCGCCTTGAAATACGGCGATATGCAACTCTTTGTTATTAACTGCAGGTTTGTCAGAGGGAGACGTTTGATCTTTCATAACCGTTATTGTTGAAATAGCTATGATTCCTAGTAATGCTACCGCTACTAAGATGATGCTTGAATATCTTTTCATGCTAATCACTCCAACATTTTTATCATAAATAGACCCTTAACAGATTGATTATGAACATTATCCACGCAGAAGTACATGAATATTCCTGCGCAATGTATGAACAATTTTAACTAAAACGAGTTGTGAAATGATCATTAAGAGCTTTTGATTATAAGCGGAAAATCAATTGAAACTTCAGCGGATAGATAATTTTGCAAACCGATGAGCGATCTTATCTACTTCGGCAAATGCTATTGAACACTTTGATTTTTAGTGGTTAATCTGAATGAGTGGAAACATTCTTATTATTTAGAATAACGAATGATGTTCGTTATTCAAAGAAATCGAGGAGGGGTAAGAAGATGAGAAAAATGGCAACCTTGGCACTCGCGGTTATATTAGTATTTACGCTAGCCGCTTGTGGTTCTTCCAACAACAAGACGGAGGAAAACGGTTCAACGAACTCTAATGCTTCATCTGGCGAAGTTCGCACGCTGAAATTCGCTGCACTGGAAACCGCTTATGGAAAAACGGTGTGGCAAACCGTTGCAGCTGCATTCGAGCAGACGGTACCTGGCGTGAAAGTCGAAATGACGATTGAGAAAAACATCGAGGATGTTATTGGACCGACCATGAAATCCGGTGAATTCCCGGACGTTATCCATTTAGCTGTCGGTCAACCGAAAGGGCTTACAGAAACATTCGTCAAAGATAACAACATGACCGACCTTACGGATGTTCTTTCGATGAAGGTACCTGGCGAAGATGTAGCTGTTAGCGAGAAAATGATACCTGGTTTTACAGATACGACGATTACCAATCCATATAACGATGGTAAATCGTATTTGATGCCAATGTTCTACAGCCCTACCGGCTTGTTCTATAATGCGGGTTTGTTCGAGCAAAAAGGGTGGGAAGTACCAACAACTTGGGATGAAATGTGGGCATTGGGAGAGAAAGCGAAAGCAGAGGGCATTGCGCTATTTGCTTATCCGACAACCGGTTACTTCGATTCATTCTTCTACGCTTTGCTCAATGAAGTTGGCGGACCTGAATTCTTCACGAAAGCGATTAGCTATTCGGAAGGAATCTGGCAATCGGCGGAGGCAAAACAAGCATTTGATATTATGACGAAGTTAGCTTCTTACACAGAGAAAACGGTTCCGGCTAACGGCAATAAAGATAACTTCACAAAAAACCAACAGCTCATTTTGGACAACAAAGCATTATTTATGCCTAATGGTACATGGGTTGTCAATGAAATGGCGAGTGCGCCTCGTGCAGAAGGATTCGGATGGGGCTTTACCGCTCTTCCAGCTGTAGCCGATGGCGGGGACCGTTATTCCTATACATTCTTCGAGCAAATTTGGGTTCCAGCTAAAGCCGAAAACCCGGATCTAGCGAAGCAGTTCATCGCTTATCTATATTCGGATGAAGCTGCAGCGATTTTTGCTAAGGCAGGCGCCGTGCAACCGATTAAAGGCATGTCGGATAAACTGGATGGCGATAACAAGTTGTTCTACAGTATTTATGATACTGGCGCAAAAGCAGCGATGGGCGCATTCACTTCAACGGCTCCGGTTGAAGGAGTAAATATTTCGGATACCGTATTCGGAACGGTCGATTCCTTGGTTACCGGTGCGAAATCGCAACAAGAGTGGGTAGATGCGATTACGAAAGCAAGCGATGCTCTTCGTGCGGCTCAGAAATAGATAGGTTTCAACATAGTAAAAGGTGCTGTGGCCAGTGAAAACTGGCCACAGTTACTTTTAAAAATAGGAAGGAGCTCGAGTAATGCCGTCTAACAGGGGGAAATCCCGTTTCATATTCTTTTGTCTGGCTCCGGCCGTCATCCTATTTATTGTCTTCTTGTTAATTCCGAGCATTGACGTGTTTCGTATGTCCCTATACAAATGGGGAGGATATACCGATACGAAGACGTTTGTCGGATTCGATAATTTCGGCAAGCTATTCCAAAGCGATAAATTCTATCAAGTCTTTCAAAACAGTATTTTGTTAATTATTGTCGTAACGATCGTTACATTCGCAATAGCGCTAATATTCGCGGGAGTCCTTACACGGGGTAACCTGAAAGGGCGTAATTTATATCGTACTGTTTTTTACATTCCTAATATTTTGTCCGTAGTCGTCATTAGCGCGATATTTTCTGCCATTTATGATCCGAACAATGGACTTCTAAACTCGGTGCTTCATTTGTTCCGTGTCGCAGACGAACCGATCCTATGGCTTGGAGATCAGAAAATCGTTATTTACAGTCTTGCTGGTGCAATGATTTGGCAAGCCGTTGGTTATTACATGGTTATGTATATGGCAAGCATGGCTAACATTCCGGAAAGCTTATACGAATCTGCCAATCTGGAAGGCGCTTCGCCTATCCATCAGTTTTTTACGATCACGATACCGCTTATCTGGACGAATATTCGTACGACGCTTACCTTCTTTATTATTAGCACGATCAATATGAGCTTCCTCTTCGTTACAGCTATGACAAGCGGCGGTCCTGATGGGGCGACCGAAGTGTTCTTAAGCTACATGTACAAAGAAGCCTATACGAATTCTTCTTATGGTTACGGCATGGCGATTGGTGTCGTTGTGTTCTTGTTCTCGTTTGCTTTAGCTGGCATTCTTAATGCTGTTACCAAGCGTGATCATCTAGAGTATTAAGGAGGGAAGAAAGGATGACAAGCAAAGCAATCGTATTCAAGACCCTGTCCTATTTTCTGTTGATTTTATTAACAGTCATTATCATTATTCCAGTATTGTGGGCGTTTACCGCTTCTATAAAAGAAGATGCTGAATTTTACGGCAGTCCGTGGGCGTTACCTCAAGGCGTTTATCTTCAGAACTTTGCAGATGCTTGGCTGAAGGCAAATATGGGCGATTATATGTTCAACTCCGTGCTTGTAACGGCATTGTCCATCGCATTATTGCTTGTTATTGCGCTTCCGGCAGCTTACGTGCTTGCCCGTTATCGTTTCAGAGGAAGCGTGTTATGGAACACGATGTTTATGGCTGGGTTATTCATTAATGTAAACTATATCATCGTTCCTATTTTTCTCATGTTGAACAATGGTGACAAAGTTGCGCGAAGCCTATTTGGTCAACCATTCTTATTGAATAACATTTTTGTATTGGCGCTAGTGTATACGGCTATGGCGCTGCCATTTACCGTATATTTGCTGTCAGGTTATTTCAAATCGCTATCGAAAGAATATGAAGAGGCTGCTTCGGTCGATGGAGCAGGATACTTTAGAACAATGGTTCAAGTTATTATGCCAATGGCTAGACCTGCGATCATTACGATTATTTTGTTCAACTTCCTATCGTTCTGGAACGAATACATTATTTCGATGACCTTGCTAACGAAGCCGGAATATAAGACGCTTCCGGTTGGGTTGATGAATTTGCTGGCTGCGCAAAAATCCGCTGTTGAGTATGGACAACTATATGCGGGTCTCGTTATAGTTATGCTGCCAACATTGCTTATATATATTTTGGTACAGAAGAAATTAACCCAGGGTATGACTATGGGCGGTTTGAAAGGATGATATACTAGTATGGACAAACTACTCTACTTAATCCTGTTCATTATAGGCATGTTGCTTACCGTATTCGGTCATCAATCGATTGGTCCATCAGGACTTTTAACGATGCTGCTTGGACTTGCTATGCTTATCAGTTTCTTATGGCTGTACAACAGAAAATTCAAATGAAATCCAAAGAAGATGATGTCTCCGATAGATGAGGATCATCTTCTTTTAAATGTTTTAAGGTGCACATTATGTTACTATAAACAGATCATCATCAAGGGGTAATGCTATGCTGCGGAAATTTAAGATTCAGCATCGATTAATCGGAACCTTTTTAATCGTATCGGTTATTCCTATCCTTTTTCTCGGATACTATGCCTATAAGCTATATTCGGATTCGATCAGCGATAAGCTTAGTGCATCTACCTTTCAAGCGATAACTTTGGTTAATAAAAATATGCTTACAGAGCTTCAAAATTATCAATTTCTTAACGGATCGATTTCTACGAATGAATTCGTGCAAGCCCACTTATCTAACGATCGTTCACAACAAGCGGTTACGGAAACATCTAAAGAATCGGCTATGGATGCTATATTTCGGACGATATTCCCGTCACATGTTGTAACCGTTAGCATCTATGATACGAACCACGAGCCCTTCTACGAGCTTGGATACGAAACAATCAGCAATGAATATTTGGAAAAGGCAATATCCGATGTCAATAAAAATGCGCCGTATGACGGCCTTACTTATGTAAGAACGACCCGATCATACGACACGATCGCAGTAGGGAGAAAGATCCATGCAGAGCATGATAGCTCAGAGCAGATCGGGTATGCTTTCGTGTACGTCAGCACAGACTTATTCTCGAAAAATATACTGTCAAGCGTTGACTTAGGGACAGGATCGAAGCTCATTATTATGGGGCGTGACGGGACGGTATTCTCATCAAGCGATAAAGAGACGAAGCTAGGGGAGCAATACTCCGACTCTACGCTGTTTCATAGGATTAAGGAGCAACAAAGTAACAATCGTTCTTCCTTTTCTGGACTCGTAAATAATTCAGATCAGCAAATATCGTATATATATAATGAGCAAATCGGCTGGTACCTAATATCTTTGATGCCCTATTCCTATATAAACTCAGAAATAAGTCAGATTACGCTTAGTATGTTTGTTATTGTATTCATGATTGTAATCACCTGCATTATCATTATTTATTTTATGTACAATAGTATTGTTAAACCTATAAAAGGCATTATTGCATTCAGTAATCAAATCTCGAACGGTGATTTATCCAATCGTATTCACGACGAGAATGACGATGAGATGAGCGCGCTTTCCCGTAAAATAAATAGTATGGTCAGCGAGATTGAGCGATTGATGGATAATCAAAAGCTGGATGACAAACGAAAGCGGGAGCTGGAGCTCCAAATGCTTCAGTCGCAAATTAATCCGCATTTTTTGTTTAACACCTTAAATACGCTTCGCTGGCTTGCGGTTATTAATCAGGTGCCCGTACTCAATAATGGAATAAGCTCGCTATCCGAGTTATTGCGCAGTACGATTTTAGATAATAACGAAGAGGTCACCATTGAACAGGAGCTTCAAAACTTAGCGCATTATTTTGAAATTCAAAAAATTCGTTATGCGGATAGGTTCCAGGTTAACTATGAGATCGATGACGAGCTGCTCCCATTGCTCATTCCGAAATTAATCTTGCAGCCCGTCGCTGAAAATGCCATTATTCACGGAATTTCCGAAAATGGCAAATCCATCGATATTAGCATTAAAGTTCAGCAGGTCGATAATCAGCTTCACATAGATATTACGGATAACGGTAAAGGGTTTGATACGAATCTAAACCGTGCTTCGGATCATACGGATAAGCTGTCAGGCATTGGAGTAAACAATGTGAATGAACGAATTAAACTCCATTACGGAGATCAATACGGTTTATACATTTCAAGCGTGGTAGGCGAGGGTACTTGTTGCAGAATGATTATTCCTATTCAAATGTCTGAAGGGGGTTAATTTTTATATGTTCAATGTATTGCTTGTAGATGATGAGCCTATTGTAAAAATTGCTCTGCGTACGATGATTGATTGGGATGGCCTTGGTTTTCCCATCTGCGGTACAGCCTCAGACGGAAATGAAGCATTGGTTTTAGTGAAAGAACTAAATCCGGATATCATTATTACGGATTTGAAAATGCCGAATTTGAATGGGCTTCAGCTTATAAGAGAACTGAATGAGCTCGGCTATAAGGGGAAAATCATTGTAGCCAGTAATTTCGGCGAATATGAGCTTGTGCGCGAAGCCTTGCTTCTTGGCGCCGTCGATTATATGTTGAAAATCAGCATCAAGACGGAAGCGCTGATTGAGCAGCTTCAGAAGACGGCAAAGCTCCTTCAAGAACAACAGCTTACTTTGCAAGAGCAAGTAACGAGAGAGCAAGAGTTGCGCAGCAATTTGAAGAGCGTAAAAAACACGATGTTAAAAGAGTATTTTACAAATAGTTATCATGACATGGATCCCCTTTTACAAAACAACACGGTTCAATTGCATTTATCAAGCAAAACTTGCTACCAATTTTATATTCATTTAGATACGTTTACAGCCAAAGAAGGGCAGAAATTGAATATTTCGATGTCATTCATCGAGAACATGATTCTTGATTTAATGGAATCCGAACAGGATGTAGAGGTCTTTCAAGTAGAGGCTAATGCAATTATTGTTCTGATTGCTAAGGAACGGCTGTTTCAATGTCAATTTGAGCCGTTGACCTTTGTGCACCGCATACAATCACTCATACAAATGTACATGACGCTGGAGCCTGTTATTGTATATTCGTCGGAAATAGCAGGTTACCTAGAGGCTAGACAAATGTATCAAGCTTGCAAAGATGCTATCCATATTAATTTCTACGAGGCACATTCCGTTATTTTTTATCATGATATAAACCTCAAACATGACATGGATTTTGTTAACTATGTGGATTTCTCCAAATCCATTTTGCACTATTTATATAAGGATGATAGCGCTTCAATTTTGTTGATGCTACAAACCTTTACAGAACAAGCCCATCAGAATAGGATTCACCCTTTGGCACTCCAAACCTTTATCAATAAATGCTTGGATTATATACCGTTATGCGACAATAAAATAACAGTGACGAATGCCGAGCAATATGAGGGGAATAAAAACAAGGTTTGGGATTGTAAAAGTTCGGATGCTTTATTAGCTATTGCTATGGAAGCTTTAGAAGATTTGAGTTTCTGGACGGATGTTCCAAGTTCTCTTGATTCGGCTGTGACCAGGAAAGAAATAGCCGATGTCATAAGCTATATTGGATTACATTATCGGGACAAGATCACGTTGGAAATGATTGCTGATCACGTTAATTTCAGCGAAAACTATTTATGCCGCGTATTTAGGGATCAAATGGGATTGAGCCTCATTCAATATATAAACCATGTACGGATGAACAAAGCAGCAGAATTGATTATGAAAGGCCACACTTACATCAAGGAGATATCTGCGTTAGTAGGAATTAGCGACCAATTTTATTTTAGTAGAATGTTCAAAAAACAGTTCGGAGTATCGCCTACCGATTATAAAAGTCATGTCACGCAAGCAAGCCAAAAAGTAAAAAAAACTCAGTATCTGTTGTAAACCGCCGAGGTGTACAAATAAAAAAATCTCGCCAGCAAAGTTCACATACAATTTATGCATGGGTTGATGAAAGGAAGCCGGTATGAACAACTATATCGTTATTGGAGCGGGAATACTCGGAGCATCGACTGCGTATCACCTGGCACGGATGGGTGCAGCGGTGACCCTGATCGATCGCAACGACCGGGGGCAGGCGACAGATGCAGCCGCTGGAATTATATGCCCTTGGGTGTCGCAACGGCGCAACCGTGCTTGGTACAGGCTGGCCAAGGCGGGTGCGGCCTATTATCAGGGGTTGATCGAACAATTGCGGCTCGAGGGTGAGACGGATACCGGCTATGCCCGGATAGGCGCGTTAGCCGTTCATACCAATACGGCCGCAATCGGCAAGATGGAGGAGCGGGCCACGCTGCGCAAGGTTGACGCTCCGGAGATTAGTGATATAACGAGGCTTAATGAGCAGGAGACTCGCGCGTTGTTTCCCTTGCTGGCGGAAGGCTATCACGCGGTCAAGATTAGCGGTGCAGCCCGCGTTGATGGACGCGCGCTTCGTGATGCGCTTATTCGCTCGGCCGTCCGGCATGGTGCAGCTCTCGTTCATGGAGACGCTGAGCTTACATTTGATAGAGGCCGAGTGACGGGAGCCGTCGTCGGCGGTAGCCGCTACGCTGCGGATGCTGTAATCGTGTGCGCGGGTGCTTGGGCAAGAGAGCTGCTGCTGCCGCTCGGTGTTCTCTTCAACGTTAGCTATCAGAAAGCGCAAATTATGCACCTTCAGCTAGAAAACGAGCAAGATACCGGCTTGTGGCCGGTCGTTATACCGCCTAATGACCAATATCTGCTCGCATTCGAGCAGGGGAGAATTGTCATTGGGGCGACGCACGAGAACAATGTTGAAGGCTATGATACACGAGTTACTGCGGCAGGCATGCAGGAGGTTGTGAACAAGGGCTTGGAGCTGGCTCCGGGCTTGGCTGACAGCGCCTTTGTGGAAGTGCGCGTCGGTTTTCGGCCGTTTACTCCCGGTTTCCTTCCGGTCATTGGGGAGATACCTGGATGGACCGGACTGCTCGCGGCCAATGGACTCGGTGCATCCGGTCTCACGGTTGGTCCGTTCTTAGGCAGCCAGCTTGCCAAGTTGGCTTTGGGACATGAGACGGATATTGAATTAGAGGACTACGGAATCGGCAACGCAATGGATTGATGCTTACCACCCGCCTCATCCCGCCACGCGTCCAGCTGCTTCTGAACTTCCTTAACGACCTCCGCAATGCCTGCTTGCCCCAGCTCCTCGTTAAACTTGGGGAGGATCGAGTCAACATCGACGGTACCGGTCATGAGGCTTGCATAATATTTCCTCCAAACCATCTCAATGTTATCGATTTGAGCGGTCAGCTTGGATAAATCGGGAGTAAAGCCGAGAACGGCGGACTTGATCGACTCCGCATTATATTGGCGGAACAGCTCCCATTTATCGAGGGGTTCGGGGGTATCGCCGCCCATGGTTCTCAGGATAAACCAATTGCCCTGAGTGTATTGGACGCCTGCATAGCTCGCCGGCCCGTCCGGAATCGGGTTGCCGTGGCTGTCTTTGCCTGGAATGGGGGTCGTTTGTCCTTGGTCATTCAGCGTATAATGCACCCCTTCGATACCGTAATTGAATAGGTTTCGAATTTCCGGGTCGGTATTGAGCAGATTCAGAAACTTCATGCTTTCAATGGGATGCTTGGTGTTGGCATTGACAGCCATGATTCCTCCGCGGACTGATTCCGTAGTCACGACACTTGGGGTTACCGGATTCGATACAACCTTGTAGCCGCGATCCTTGCTCCAAGTCGTCTCCGAGAGCGGTCCGCCGCCGGAGGACTTCCAGAACACTTTATCTCCGCGCTTAAGTCCGCCTGGCTCACGAAGCGCCGCGTCTTTGTTAATGAAGCCTTCCTTATAATAACGCCGCAGAGTGTCTAATACTTGCCGTGCTTCCTTGGTTTCGAAAATATTCACGACCTTGGCTTCAGGGTCCAGCGATTTCACCATTAAGGGAACCTTATGGTTCACGATATATTCGTAGCCATAGAGTGCGAAGAAATTGTGCGAATCTCGATCTAGCTCCATGGGGATATAGGCAGGCTCATTTTGCTGTATCATCCGAAGCAAAGGTTCTAGCGATTCCAGCGTATTATAATTGGAAATGTCGATATTGTACTTGCTCACAATGGAAGCAGGGTACATCCAATGATCGCGCACGGCCAGTTCTTTATTGGTCGGCACGCCATAGATGGCTCCGTCATTCATTTGCACCCCCTGCCAGAAGGTTGGATCAATGGCGTCGTACATATCCTTGCCGAGACTAGTCAGATAGTCATCAAGTCTCAGCCAAGCGCCGCGCGTAGTGGTGGCAGCATAGTTGGGGACGAAAGCAATGTCGAAGGGAGTGCCGGCGGATATAAGCGTGTTCAGCCGGTCCTCGTACTCCTGCCAGCCAATCTTGATATAGGTGATCGTCACGCCGATTTTGCGAGCCAGTATTTCATTGATTTTATCGTTGACGAGCTTCAGATCCTTGTCTGGTTCTCCGATCGTATAATAAATCAAATTGACAGTATCGCCTTCGTACACATCGTCGTTATTTCTGCTAGGCTGCCGGGAGCAACCGGTCGTATACGCTGTGAGCAGCAGTATCATACTGATTGCCATGAAGATATATCTGAGTCTAGGGTACTTTAGCATCGATATCCTCCTTTCCGCGAAGCTCGTTGCTACCCTTTTCCCCTCAGATCGGAGGGGGATTTTCCGAAATAGGTATGGAAGTGGGTATAGAAATAATTAAGATTGTTATAGCCGACGGAAAGCGCGATCGAAGAAATCTTTTCGTCCGACGTTTGAATTCGTTCTTGCGCCAGGAACATGCGGTAAGCCATGAGGTATTCCGAAAATTTCATTCCGGATTCCTTGAGAAATAGTTGTCCAAGATAAGTGCTGTTCATCTGGAAGCGCTCCGCGACTGATTTCAAGGTAATATTCTGTGCATACTCCGTCTTAATCATGAGCAGAATGCGGTTGACCAGCTTGGATAACCGGTCGTAGCTTACGCCAAGTACAGGATCCTTGTTCATACTCTCGCAGCTTGTATTGCCGATCGTACCACCCAGATCTTCAACGATAATTTTCTCGATCACTTGCTGCAGCTTTGTACGGTCAACAGGCTTGAGCAAATAGTCTTTGACGCCGCAACGAATGGCTTCTTGGGCATATTTGAATTCACTGTAACCGCTCATGATCACGTATTTGGTAGGGATGTGGAGCTCATTGAGTCTATAGATCGCTTCATAGCCGAGATTTTTGCCAATACACACGTCAAATATGGCTACATCCGGCTGCAGATCTACAACCAGGGACATGGCCGCGTCCGTAGATTCGCACGTCTCGATCCGACTGAAACCGTATTGCTTCCAGTCCAGAATTCGCTTCATTCCCTCCAAAATTTGAGGCTCGTCATCGATAATCAACAGTTTGTACATGTTCAATCACCTCTTTTGAAATTCGTACAGAAATCTTAACGCCAGCTTCCTCGTTATTCTCAATTTCTATAGAAAAGCTTTTTCCGTAAAAGAAGTGAAGCCTTGTGTATACGTTGCGCAAACCGATACTTCCGGATGAAGGATCGTCATGGCTCGACAGCGTGCTTCTTACCGCTTGCAAACGGTCGGCATGGATACCGCGCCCATTATCCACGAATTCCATTACATAATGCTGTTCGGCTTCCCAGCCATTCACGACATACAAGTTAAACTCGCTGCTGGGGTTAAAGCCATGGATGAAAAAGTTCTCCGCCAAAGGCTGCATCCAAAATTTCACGGTGGGGATCGAGAGTATGGCCGGGTCTACATTAAGTTGGTAAAAGAAACGTTCCGGATACTTGAACTCCATAATCTCCAAGTACTTCTGCAGCAATTCCAGCTCGCTTGCGATCGTAATAATATTTTCTTTTTTGACGATTTCGCGATAGAGCGCCCCCAGCGTAGCAATGGCATCAGCGGTGTCCCGGTCCTGATTAACAAGGGCAGTGGAGCGGATAACCTCTAACGTATTATAGAGAAAATGAGGGTTGATTTGATTTTGAAGCGCTTTCATTTCAGTCTCTTGTTGTTTGAGTTTTAGCAAATATTCATTGCGGATATGCTTATCCAGCTGTTGAATCATATCGTCTAATTCCCTAGCGATCATGCCGTATTCATTACGGCGATAACGGGCAGGGCGATTAGGGGTGAAGTTGGCTGTTTTCACGCGTCCAATTGATTGAATGATACGGTGCAGGAACCGGGAATCATCCCGCAGGTTGTACACGATGAGCAGCAGAACGCTAATCATAGTCGTTATAACGATCAGAAAGATGGTGATCAGCATGTTGGCATGCTGTCGAATGAGCATGGATAAATCAACGATGCTTACGAATTTGAAATTGAACTTCGTGGACGGGAACGTAATATAGAAGCTATGCTCAAAAAATCCATTCGAAATATAACCGTGACTGCGTCCGTTCGCCGCCGCTTGAAGGGCTAATTCCTTCAAGACTTGATCCTGTTCGTTACCGATCAGATAGATCTCCCCGGAAGCGCTGATTGCAGCGGCCTTGCCCAAGCGATAATTTTGGATAGATTCAAAGATTTGATCACTGCTGACCAAGAAGCGGAGCTCCCCTAATTCCTTAGAGCCCGAGCCCAGTGCCAGATCCGATAGTTTCTTGCGATATACGAATCCCTTGAGAATCGTATCGTGGAATGCTTCGTCGGTATTAGGAAGACCGAATAGGAAGCTTGCAATTCCGTTATCGTTAAAGCGTACGACATTGCCGTATTGGCCGGTATGCAGACTAACCTGCGTTATTCCGCCTTGCGCCCAGCTGTACAGGTAGGTTTTAATATCCTCCGGAAAAGATACGAGCGGCTTAGAGAATTGGCTGTTTTGCAAACTATCGGTTAAGTATCCTTCGGCACTGCTGCTTAGAAAGCTGCGAGCATCGTCCA
This sequence comes from Paenibacillus sp. J22P218, assembly GCF_056269195.1. NCBI lineage: Bacteria > Bacillati > Bacillota > Bacilli > Caryophanales > Paenibacillaceae > Paenibacillus > Paenibacillus sp. J22P218. The sequence continues at coordinate 312,953 of NZ_JBWDNL010000007.1, read as the reverse complement.
TCAAACTATGATTGGAGTAGATGCGCTGCATATAGGCCTCAATCCGGTCGGCATCATACTGAAGCTCGTTCTCTACGCCCGCGAAAGCATTAGCAGCCTCTAGACGGGCATCGCCAATCCATTGGTTCAGGAGCATGGCACAGGTCAGCGTGCCAAGCGCGAGACCGATGGTCACGACGAAGACGACGTAGGCAATAAACTTATAACGATAAATTTTAATTTGCAGAAAAGAGCTCATCGGACACCTCGATTGCAGCAGCTCATCATAAGTAGGTATTTACCACACTACTTTATCATGATTAGGCAAAGCTTCATAGGTAGCAAGAAATAAGCATCCCTTAAAAAGGATGAGACGGTTCGACGCTTTCCTCATCACAAGGGGCATTACGACGACTGCTTTCATATTTCCGGGCTGGTAAAGAAATACTAGAGTCAATCGAAAATGTGATTTAATAAATGTCATCTTTTATCATATATCGATGTTTTAAGAGATCGAGCATACTCATTAGGAGTGAAACAGCTCGTATTATTCTTTTTTTTAGACAAAAAAACCGCTTTCATTTTTTATAACGTGCTAAATAAATCGTTTGCAAATATTGTCGAATGCATTTCCATGTCAGGTTTTTATAGGACACTGGACATTAGTCCTGGGTCAGCGTTGAAACCATGGCCTTTTTTTATGGAAAAAGGGCGCTTGAATACAAATGGAAGTAGATTACAATCTTTATTCCACAAGGGATTCGGTCAGTTTAAAACTATACTGAAATGAGTCTTTAATCGGAATGACCATGAAAACCATAAAGCGCTTTCATTCGATATTTTTCTATTTTTTTTCAATGAAATGCAAAGGTATAAGATCGGAAAACTGGATAAAATAGGAGTAAGTCCTTATGAGAATTAATATCAAAATGAGAAGGAATGTCTAAAGCACAACATGTCTTTATTCCCTCAAGAATTTGTATAATCTGTGCCATACTAGTTTCAAAGACTTTACGAAACAAACCAAAAATTAGATATTACTAATATTAGAACCTCCTAATTATTGTTGTGTAATATGTCGATCTGTAGCAATCTGAACTTACGAATAAGAACGAGTAAGCTTGGAAATGGAGGATTTCATTGAAATGGACGATTTGAATCAGGAGCAAAAACGGTTACGGCTAAAGCAGTTTTTGAAAAGATTATCCGATGATCCTTCGATAGCCAATCAGAATATGACGAGATATGGGGGATCATTGGCCGAACTGCTTGTATTAACCGGCTATAATCCGAAGGACGAGCTGATCGACATGGCGGAGCTCGTATCGCTTCTGTTAAAGAAAAACGAAATTGAAGCAGGCTCAGAGGATATGATGCAGCATGTCATAAACGGCGGTACAGTGGATGATTTTATGAAGATGGGAAGATAAAAGGCCATATAAGAACCGAGAATTGATGACGCGGGATGCATCAACAATTCCTCATGGCGAAAAGTTCTCGTTTTGAATAATGTATCTATTATATTCTCGTTATGAATCATTAATTGCAGGCCCATAGACTGAACAAGTAACGGAGGAAAAGATTTGGAATTAAAACGATATTGGAACATCATCAAAAGAAGACTGCTATTGATTGCTCTAATTATTTCAGTAAGTTGTATAACCATCGGCTTTTACTCCTTCAACTTCATCGAACCGCAGTATGAAGCTTCCGCTACACTAATCGTCAACGACTACAAGGACAGCAGTACGCTGCTTCCAAGCATAGACGTAGGCTCCATTAGCTCCACGATCGGACTCATCAAAACTTATAAACAAATCGTTACTTCGCCTCGCATGATGAAAAAAGTCATCGAAGAGCACCCGGATCTTGCTCGAACATACTCTGAGCTTAGAAGCAAGGTAAGTGTCAGCTCCGCTATTGAAACGCAGATCATGACCATAACCGTCCGGGATGACTCCTATGAGAAGGCGGCGAATACGGCGAATGCCGTTGCGACCGTTTTTCAAAAATCGGTTCCTGAGCTGATGAAGGTTGATAACGTATTCGTCTTGGATCAGGCGGATCCGAATGAGATGCGCGGCCCCGTGGCCCCGAATCCGATTATGAATATTGCCGTCGCGTTCATTCTGGCTTTGATGGCGGGCGTAGGCATTTCATTCCTTCTGGATTACTTGGACGAAACGATCAAGAACGAAGAAGACGTTGAGATGCTGCTTGGGGTTCCGGTACTGACATCGATTCCAAAGTTTAAAGAGAGCGATGCGATTGATCGGGGCAGCAAAGCCAATCTAACACCAAGAGCAGGGAGGGGAAGCAATGTCTCGATTGATACGTAAATGGAACCTTATCGCGGATAGAAATCCAAATTCGCCGATCTCCGAAAGTTATCGGATGCTGCGGACAAACATCGAGTTTTCGACGATCGACCATAAACTTCAGATTATTATGGTCACCTCATCAAGGCCGGGCGAAGGGAAAAGCATAACATGCGCCAATATGGCGGTTTCTTTCGCTCAAGCAAACAAACGGGTGCTGGTGATCGATACGGATTTGCGGAAGCCGACGCAGCATCACATTTTTGCAATATCCAACCATAAAGGCTTGACGTCCGCCTTATTGCAACGGTTAGAGCCGAAGGATGTTATCCAGCATACGAGTACGGACAATCTGTCGGTCATTGCCGCAGGCCCGGCTCCTCCTAATCCATCAGAGGTACTGTCGTCGGAGTCTATGAGGGTACTGCTTGGGAAATTGAGGCAAACGTATGACGTAATCATCATCGATACACCGTCGATCATGTCCGTAACGGACACTCAAATCGTTGCGACCCAAAGCGATGGCGTTGTTCTTGTCATCGATTCGGGAAAAGTGAAAAAAGAAGTCGCGCTCAAAGCGAAGGCCTCTCTCGAGCATGTGCAAGCCAATCTTATCGGCGTTGTTCTCAATAACATTAACCGAAAACAATCGGAATCCTATTCCTACTACATACGAAGCTAGCAGCGACGCTTAGCGTTATTACACCAAGTTGATGGGTCCAAATGGGAAGGTAATGTCTCCTGCACCTCTATTACCGGAGGCACTCGGTCATGCTGTGGGTCAAATGACCTTAGACGTTTATCGTCAAGGGCGTGACGTGAGGAAGGGTTAAATGCCCTATCTAAAAATTCGAGCTATGCTCTCAGCGATAACGAAAGCATAGCTCGCATTTTTAGCATCTCGCTGCAATGCGAACAAAAAATATAAATAGGATAGGGTGAAGTCAATTGAAAAAAGTGAGAAAAGCCATTATTCCTGCTGCGGGGCTTGGTACCCGGTTTTTGCCTGCGACGAAAGCAATGCCGAAAGAAATGCTTCCAATCGTTGATAAACCCACCATTCAGTACATCGTAGAAGAGGCCATTGAATCAGGAGTAGAAGACATTATCGTCGTGACCGGTAAAGGTAAACGTGCGATCGAAGACCATTTTGATATCGCGTTTGAGCTGGAATATACGTTGGAGAGCAAAGGGAAACTTGACATTTTAGAAAAAGTCAGAAAATCCTCCAATGTGAATCTTCACTATATAAGGCAAAAAGAAGCGAGAGGGCTTGGCCACGCCGTTTGGTGCGCCCGCAATTTTATCGGAGACGAACCGTTCGCCGTTCTACTTGGCGATGATATCGTAGAGGCCGACGTTCCTTGCACCAGGCAACTGATCGAGCAGTATGAGCAAACCGGACGTTCGGTCATCGGCGTTCAAACGGTTCATGCGGATCAGACAGACCGATACGGGATTGTCGATCCAGGCGAGACGATGGGCCGACTTTATCAAGTGAACCGTTTTGTAGAGAAGCCGCCGAAAGGACAAGCCCCATCGAACTTGGCTATTATGGGCCGTTATGTTCTGACTCCGGATATATTCGATTATTTAGGACTGCAGGAGATTGGCGCAGGCGGAGAAATTCAGCTCACCGATGCCATTCAAAAGCTGAATATGGATAAAGGCGTTTACGCATACGACTTCCAAGGCAAGCGCTATGATGTGGGTGAAAGACTCGGTTTTATTATGACATCGGTCGATTTTGCGCTCCGGAATAACGAGCTTCGGCAGCAGCTCTTAAGCGAGCTTGGGGAATTGTTGGAGCGTGAAGTTGGAAAACAATTAATAGGAATAGGGGGTGAATAATGATGCCCCCGCAGTATCGCGATGAATTGGTATTAAACACTCCTAATGAATTTAGGAATACCATGAACTCGGTGCTCAAACGCGCCATTGACATTGTCGGCTCGCTGGCGGGATTAATTTTCTTAAGTCCGCTGTTTGTTGTCGTTGGCATTCTGATTAAATTAGAAGATTCGAAAGGTTCCGTATTGTTCTATCAAACAAGGATCGGGAAGAACGAGAAGCCGTTCCGGATGTATAAATTCCGCTCCATGGTCAGCAATGCAGAAGAGAAGCTGAAAGAGCTGCTCGCTCAAAATGAAATTGAAGGCGCTATGTTCAAGATGAAGAACGATCCGCGAATTACGAAGATCGGGAAGTTCATACGGAAAACCAGCATTGATGAGCTCCCGCAGCTGATCAATGTGCTCCGGGGAGAAATGTCATTGGTCGGTCCAAGACCTCCTCTTGTAAGGGAAGTCAAGGAGTATACGGATTACGACAAGCGGCGTTTAACCGTTAAGCCTGGTTGTACAGGACTTTGGCAGGTAAGCGGCCGTAATGAATTAAGTTTTAAAGAAATGGTTGAGCTGGACTTGAAGTACATCCAAGAACGAAGCGTTGGGTTTGACTTGAAAATCATATTCAAGACATTCAAAGTGCTTCTTGGGGCAAAAGATGCTTTTTAAGGCGGAAAATGAATGAAAAAGATGATGTTTATTACGAACAGGCTGCCTTTTCCAAATACGGACGGCAGAAAAAACCTGCTTCAGCAATACATTGAGCAAATCAAAGATATTTATCCTGAATGTCAGATCGTGAACTTGTCGTTTATTGATGACAAGAAGTACCTGAAGGATCGGCCAGATGCGATTTCTCGCCTGGTGAGTCTAGAATTGCCTGGTATGGCCGAGAAGCTGTTCAATGTGCTGGTCTATTCCTTGCTCATGCAAAGGTGGCCGCTGCAAGTATCCGTTTATTACTCCCGGAGAACGCATAGGCAGATTAAAGAAAAGATCGAGGAAGAGCAGCCGGAATTCATCTTTTACGATATGGTGCGCGTAGCGGAATACCGTTCGGACGGAACCTCGCAAAAGGTGCTTAGCTACGATGACCTACTGTCATTGCGCTATGAACGGCAGTTGCAATGGTTTCAGTACATTCCGTCCGTATTCGGCGGTTTTTCGGACAAGCTCCCATCCGGCATCAAGAAGTTTGCAAATTTGAAGTTCATTCAAAAATGGCTTGTCGCTTTCGAAAGCAAGCTGCTGCACAAGTACGAGAAAAGCGCAGCCAAAAATTTCGAACACCTTATCTTTACTTCACCCAAAGAAGCGGAGAGCTTCCGGCAAATGGTGAGCCATGACTCTTGTTTCGGCATCCCGATGAGATTCGACCCGGATAAGAAAACGACGGGAAATCCAAGATCGTATGACCGGAACAAAATCGTCTTTGTAGGGAAGATGGACATTCCTCACAATAGCTCCGCGGTCGTTTATTTCTGCGAGAAGATATGGCCCGGCATCAAGCGGAAGGCACCGAATGCAAAGTTCTATATCATCGGTAAAAGCCCGACTGCTGAGGTGCTTAAGCTGCAGGAGACCTATCCTGATATTATCGTAACCGGCGAAGTGGATAACGTTAAGCGGGTCGTAAGCGATGCCGCTTTAATGATCGCTCCGCTGCTTTTTGGCACTGGAATTAAAACGAAGATCGTCGAGGCTATGTCTTGGGGAGTACCAGTCGTAACCAATCTGATCGGCAGTGAAGGGATCAATGCAATCAATCATGAGGACCTGTTCGTCTGCGAAACGGAGGAGGCGATGGTACAAAATGTACTCCTGTTATTGGACAACAATGAGATAAACGAAAAAGTATCGCGCAATTCGATCCGTTACGTGACCCATCATTTCAGCAGCTCCGTGACCCGTAAAAATCTGGAGTTGATTCTATCGTAGGGCAATTGCGCAAAGAGCAGGTGTTGGTTATTCGAAATCTTGTAATTGCGCTATTTATGTTATCCCTGATGCTATTGACGTACGACAGCTTGCCGTATATCCCATTCTCGGTCTATCGGCCGATATCTATGTTTCCGATGTTTCTTGCATCCGTCTTGCTCCTGTTTACCGACTTCAGGTTCAAGAAGGGAGATGTTTTCTTTCTCCTCTTCGTGATGTACAGCATCGGGCATTCCTTAATCGTTGCGCTAATCAACGAAGATATCGGCAGCAGCGCGTCGCATATTATTACACTTCTGTTCGGTTTATCCATGTTTCGGGTATCGGTCTATGTCACGGAGCAAGCCAAAGAAGATCCGGAGATTATTAAGAGCATCGCAAAAAGTATTGCGATCGCCTTTATTCCTCCGCTGTTTGCCGGTTTTGTTCAGCTATTCGACTCCTTTTTCGTCCGCAGCGGATTTTCCGGAGCCTTTACGGGACTGTTCGCGGAGAAAGTGTATCTTCGGAGAATTCAAATGCTGTCGGGCGAGCCTTCTTGGGCGGCCATTCATATGCTGAGCGGCGGGTTAATCATGTTCTACCTGTATAAGCAGGGGTTTCGTAAGCAACTGCTTCTGCTTTTCGCAACTATGCTGCTTATGGTGCTTTCTTTCTCGGCTTACGCTTACACCGTGCTGCTTACCGCGCTGGTCATTTATGTACTGGTCACGAACAAGAACAGAGGCCGGATGCTGGTCGTTCTGGCGGTCTGCGCCTTAATTGTTGTTGTAGGCGTGCCTTTTCTGATCGAAACGTTCAAGATAAGCGGCTATTTTACGGATCGGTTTCAGTTCAATTTCAATCAATTGATAAATAATGATAATTCATTTTTTGTCAGGCTGGTGTTTCCGGCCATCGGCTTTTTAGAATTTGCCAGATATCCGATTTTTGGAGTAGGCGGCGGCTTTTATTATACGGAATTTGCCTCCCTCCTACAGCAGTATTTCAGTAGCGGATTGAAATTCAGCGAGGTACACGATCTGGTATTTATTAATCCCTATGACGCTACGTCGAGAAATATGGTGTCGAAGGTGTTCGCTGAGGAAGGCCTCATCGGGGTTATCCTTTTTGGAGGATTTCTGGTTTCGATTTTTCGCAGCTGCGGGGCAAATTCGTATTCGAAATTCGCTTTTGCGTTATGTATCTCACTCGTCATGAATTTTGATTCTTATGCTTTTCTGGATTTCTGGTTGTTGTTCGGGTTCATCCGCGGGGGAGGGTTCGAAACGGAAACGATACGTACCGGTATGCCAGTACAAGTGCCCGTTCGGGTTAAAGGTAACATACTGCCCGTTAGACCTATCTATAGCGAATGGAGACGAAAGGCATGAAAATCGTTATTGTAAATAGTTTGTACAGTCCGCATATTATTGGCGGTGCGGAAATATCGACGCAAATCTTAGCCGAAACGCTTGAATCCGTTGCTGACGTGCATGTGATTACGACTGGCGGGCAAAAGAGAAACGCCGGTATAACGTCAGAGCTGATCAATGGGGTTACGGTTCATCGTCTGCCTTACAACAATCTGTATTGGATTGGCGATACGGGGCACCACGGCAAGCTGAATAAGGTGGCTCGCAGACTTATCGATATTTACAATCCCATGCAGATCGGGACTGTGGCGAACCTATTGAAGGAAATAAATCCTGATTTGGTCCATACGCAGAATTTATCCGGTTTCGGGGCCGGGATATGGACCGCTTTCTTCAAAGCGGGTGTGCCGATCGTTCATACGTTAAGAGATTACTCGCTCATCTCACCGGTCAGCTCGCCGATATCCAATCCTCTGTTGTCACGGTTATACAAGCTGACTTCGCTTGGATTCAGTAAACGGGTTTCCGCGGTCGTCGGCATATCATCACATATTTTGAACCGTCATACGGAAGCGGGTTTGTTTCCGAATGCTGAACACCTGGTCATTCCGAACGTTGTGGATGGCGACATCATTGCGGGAGAGAAGGATTTTGAGCGAAAACCGCTGTGCATCGGCTATTTCGGCAGAATCGAACCGGAGAAGGGCGTCCGTGAAGTCATCGATGCCGTTCGCTCTTTACCGGAAGAGGTGATTGAACGGCTCTATGTATGCGGAGAAGGAAAGCTGAAGGATGAGCTTTCGGAAGCGTGCAGGAATGACGGACGCATCGTGTTCACCGGTAAAGTGAAGCCGAATGAGGCGCGGGAACTTATGGCCCAAGTAGATGCTACCGTTGTTCCTTCGATTTGGGAAGAGCCGTTCGGGCGGGTCATCATCGAATCCTATCAAGTCGGCACACCCGTATACGCCTCAGCTGTAGGCGGAATTCCTGACGTTGTCCTGAATCGTAAGCAATATCTGTTTGCGCCAGGCAGTTCAGGAGCGATTCAAGACAAGTTATTGGAATATTATTCACTCTCGGCTGAACAAAAAAGAACGATTCAAAGACAATGTCTGGATCATAGCCGCAGGTTTACCAAACAATCACTGCTTGAACGGCATACGGAATTATATCAATCTGTCATGCATCAAGTACCCGGGAAGGTAGTCTATGGCACAATTGGCAATCCGTAAACTATTAAATGGAAATGGTTTGGTTCAAACGATTTTGCGTACCAGCGCAACTAATTTTATGGTGATGGTCATCACCACGCTGACCTCCATCGTGACAGCGAGAATGTTCGGCGTCGCAGGCAAAGGGGAGTTGTCGGCGATTCTGTTCTGGTCGACCTTCCTGGTAGGCGTTGTCGGATTCGGACTTCCCACGTCCCTTATTTACAACATGAAGCGGCATACCGGCAAAGGGGCGGAATACATCAGGGCAGGATTTCTTTTCCAGATCCCTGTCAGCATCATTGTGGGCGTGGTCGCATGGATCTATCTGCCGGTATGGCTGGGCAACTATTCGGCTGACGTCATTCAGACCGCCAGATGGTACACCGTGCTGACGCTGCCGCTGCTCCTTGCGGTCAATCTGATTGCGGCACTTGCGCAGAGCACGGACAACTTCAAAGTCTATAACGGAGTGCGGCTGTTTGTTCCGCTATTTAATTTGGCGGGTATCATCGTCCTCTTTATGGTCGGAGTGCTGAATATCCACGCTGCCTCGTTCGTCTACCTGGTCACCACGTTGCTCGTCGTCATTTGGTCCTTGCTCCAATTGAGGGGCGAGCTGAAGATCGATTGGTTCAAACGTATGGTTGACCGGGTTGCGGCCAAGTCGTTGTTCGGTTACGGAAGCAGAGTGTTTGGCGTCGAGCTGCTGGGAACCTTGTATTCGCAGTTTGACAAAATCATTATATTATCGCTGCTCACGCCGCGGGATTTCGGTCTATATGGCGTCGTTTATGCGCTATCCCGAGTCTTCAATACGGTTCAGACGGCCATCTCGAATGTCATCTTTCCGAAGTTGACAGGGCTGGATAAGGACAAGATTATTTCAACGGTCGGCCGGGCTTTCCGGTTGTCGCTTATCCTGATGACGATTGTTGTCGTACCGAGTATATTCATCGGCAGATTCCTGATGGGTATTTTATTCGGCAAGGAATTTCTGGAGGCCAGCACCGCTTTCTATATTTTATCGTTCGAATGCATTCTCGGCGGCGGCTCATGGATTCTGGCTGCTTCGTTCAACGCATTGGGTCGTCCCGGTCTTGTGCTAATCCGGCAAGTTATAGCGCTTGCGATTACGGTCGGACTATTCTTCGTATTTACCCCTTTATACGGTCTGAACGGAATAGCTTTAGCTTTATTAATCGGAGCGATGGTAAGAATGCTGGTCACGATAGCCGCGATGCGGGTCGCGTTCAAGGTGCGGTTTGCCGGTATGCTTTTTGACAAGGACGATTTCCGCTTTCTGATCGATCGTCTGAGAGAGAAAAAGATAATCAAAAGAGCTGGAAGAGCAGGTGGAATGGATGAGTAACCCAACCGTTTATATGTGGCCCAAAGTTAGTGAATATAACAAATACTCCGAATTGCTGACGAAGTCCATCGTGGATAAGGGACTGCGGGTGGAGCATTACGATACGAAGAACACCCTTAAACCTGCAAAGGGAGACATTGTCCATATGCATTGGCCCAGTTACTCGTATCAGTCGTCCACTTTCCCGCTTACGGTCGTGAAGTCGATGTTGTTTGCCGGACTTCTTTTGTTTCTGAAAGTACGGGGTGTACGGTTATTTTGGACCGTTCACAATATTTGGCCGCATTCGACGGGGAAAAGTAAATGGGATTATATGATGCGGAAGTTTATTTTATCCGTCTGCAACAAAGGATTCGTCATGAGTGAGACGGTAAAACAAGAAGTTATTGAAACTTTCGGGGTAAGAGCGGAGAAATTGATCGTCACGCCGCATGGCCATTACGTGGATGCCTATGTCGGCAATGGGACGGATATCCGAGAGCGATTCGGCATTCCGCCGGAACAGTTCCTGTTCTTATTTATCGGCAGAATCAACTCTTATAAAGGAGTTGAAAAGCTGGTCGAAGCTTTTGTATCGCTGAATCTGGAGTCGGCCGGACTGCTCATAGCGGGAAAAGTGGATGCCGGTTACAAATTGGATTACATCGATCCGATTAATAACGGCAGAATCAAGGTTTATCCTCATTTCGTGGATGACCATGAGCTTGTCGACTACTTACGGGCGGGCGATGTGATGGTGCTGCCTTATAACCAGATTACGACTTCCGGCAGCGCGATTCTCGCTCTCTCTCATTATAAGCCGGTCGTTGCGCCTAAGCTCGGTTCGCTCAGCGAATATGTTTCCGAAGGATGCGGAATTTTATACGATCCTGCTGACCCGGATGGGCTGCGCAAGGCGCTGGCGATGGCCGTCCACATGAATATGAACGAGACCCGGAAGCACATCTCGAAAAAACTGGCAGAACTGGACTGGCAGGGGATCGCCGGAAAAATGATAAAAGTTTATACCGGAACGAAACGGGTCGAGGTGAAAGCATGAAAGCGACAGTAGCGATATGCACCCATAACAGGGCTGAGGATGTGAGAGAAGCGCTTCTAAGTCTCTTGCGGCAAAATTTTACGGATGCGTTTGAGGTGATTGTGGTCGACAACCGATCCACCGACAACACCAAACAGGTTGTTCAAGAAGTCAATCAGATGACAAACATTCCGATTATTTATGTTTATGAAGAACGGCTGGGGCTCTCCGTTGCCCGGAATCGCGCGATTCGCGAATCGAAGGGCGAGTATGTCCTGTTCTTAGACGATGATGCTATGGCTTCCAAGGAATGGATCAGCGGCATCGTCTCCTTATTTGAGACCGATCCCCGGATCGGCTGCGTTGGAGGCAGGATCGAACCGGCATGGGAAGTGGCGGAGCCGACTTGGCTTTTGCCGGAGAACCGGACGCTCTATACGATTTTGGATTATTCCCATGAAATTGTAGAAATGCAAAAGCCGGCCATCCCATTCGGAGCCAATGTAGCTTTCCGCAAATCCGTGTTCCATTCGCTTAAACCCTTTCGCGAGGATCTGGGCAGAGTGGGAAGCAACCTGCTTTCAAGCGAGGAGGCCGAGCTCATTGATCGAATCCGGAGCAAATATACCGTCTATTATACGCCTCATGCGTGGGTGCGCCACAAAATTCCGCGCAGCAGAGTTAGCCGGAAATGGCTGCTGCGGAGGATTTATTGGCAAGGAGTAAGCCGTGCGGTCAGCTCGGAGCGGAAAACGGGCATTTTCGTCAAATCCGTCCTGAAGGTACCGGTATTTATGCTGTTGACGGTTATTTTTTTCTTCGATAAGCATCGGATTTTTCGCAATATTAGCAAAATTATTTACAATAACGGCTTAATCAGCGGTGTATTGCGAACTTATAACTAACAAAGCGAGAAAGGAGAGAAGTGGTGAAGTGGGGAGCAAACATCAAGAAAAGTAACCGTACTCTGCTTAAATTGTTATTGGTTTTCACTTTACTTATAACCCTTATACCCATGCATGGTTTTGCTACTTCTCCTGAAATCGTAGTTGATGATCTTGCGGATTGGAGTCACGTTTACAAACGCTCGGAGACTCTTTCTCTGCAACAATATGACGGGGCCGATGATCCTACCCGGGTGATCCGAAGTTTCAGGTCTAAGGAATACATGACCTACCGGTCAAACGGTCCTCTAGATTCTTTTTCTTTATATACGTACTATCGCGATGACAACGGGCCGTACAATCGGCCGAATTTTTATGTCTCCCACGATGGTATTGATTATGAAGAAGTGACTCCGCAAATTTACAATGACGGGGATAACGTGAATTTGGTCGTGTATGAATTGCGAAACCTTCGCAAGGACGCCAAATATTTGAAAATCGAATTCACTGGCAGCGATATCGCGAAATCGCCGGTAATCGGGAAAGCGGTGCTGAATGGTCCATTAGGCGTAACGGCCAACCTGCCTTCGGGGTCCGTTCCTTACGGCACTATGGTCATGTTGGAAAGGGCAGCTGCCGGCGACACCGTCTATTACACTACGGACGGCAGCGACCCTAGAACGTCTCTTACGCGCAAGCTTTATGCTTCACCGATCATAGTAGTGAACGAACTCCAATTAAAGATTACCGCCGTGAAAAAATCGGCTTCGGGCAAAAAAGCGGCAAGCAGGGTATCTGATTACCACTATATTCCTGAAAGTTCGTTGGATACGGCAGTCGGATTGCTTGATCCGCTCGACAATTTCAAGCAGGTATACAGCAAATCGAGTATTTATATTGCGAAAGATACGCCTTATTACTTCGGCAATGATTTGCATCGGATAGCACGTACCACGGTGAAGCCAGGGAGCATCACTTATCATACGGATTTCGATATTTCTTCCTTTATGGTTGACAGCTACTTTTTCACTGGACATGCCATGGAGAAACTTCGGATCTTTAGCTCGGCGAATGGAAAGGATTATACGGAAATTTCTGCTGAGGCCTATGTGGTAGGCTATCCCGTATCCAATTGGCAGAAGTACGCTTACGAGGCTTCGTCGCTGCCGGCGGGCACGAGGTATTTGAAGATCGAGCTGTACGGATCGAAGGCTTGGTCGCCCCAAGTTTCGAATGTTACTTTCAATCGAAGCACCGCTTCCGTGAAGGTCCAGTCAACCAGAAGCACCGAATCGCTGCATACCGTACTGACCACGGCTTCGAGCGGGGCAAAGATTTATTATCGTTTGAATAAAGGGCTCACTTTCCAGCTCTATTCCAAACCGCTCGAGCTTACCGGTTATAACGTGCTGGAAACCTATGCGGTCAAGGATGGCATGGATCCAAGTCCAATCCGTAAGTATACGTTCAACGCTAGCAATCATATTCAAGTCGACCGATTCGGTCAAATGATATCGGCTACCTTTCCCGAGAAGGTGATAACCGATCAGCAACTGGAAGCGGATGCCGAGGCCGACGCCTCCTATTACGCCGGTTTAACGCCTCCTTCGGGCAGGGACCGTTTCGGTGGTCTGGCAGGCAGTGCGGCAAAATACGGCTTGCAGAACAAGGGCTTTTTTTCCATTCAGCAGATGGGAAGCCGCAAAGTGATGACAACGCCGGAAGGCAATCTCTTCTTCAGTTTAGGCGTGAACGCACTTACAGCCAATGAGACCTTTACGATGGTTAAGGGGCGGGAGGAGCTGTTCGAATCGATTCCATCTATTCAAGAGGAATATAAAACGGCTTATAACGGGACCGACAATTTTTCGTTCTACTTGGCGAACAAATACCGGAAAACAGGGGTAGTTCCAACCGAGCATGCGATCTATTCGGAGGCGGTCTTGCGCATCAAAAAATGGGGATTTAACAGCGTAGGAGGCTTTTCACCCGACAAATACGGCAGTGAGAACAACTTGCCTTACGTGCGGATGCTTCCGCTCGGCAGCATGAGCTGGGCTAAGGTAGACGGGATTTCGATATTCGATATCTTTGCGCCGGATGCGGAATCCAAGATCGATAAGGCGTTTGCCAGCGCAGTCAAGCCGACCAAGGACGATCCGATGCTAATCGGGTATTTCATCGACAACGAATACGATTTCCACAAGTTTTATTCTGGGGTGCCGAAGCTGAAGGCAAGCAAAGCGGCGATCAAAGGACACTGGGTTAAAAGGCTGAAGGATAAATATCAAGACATAAGCAAATTCAACAGCGAGTGGCAGACAAGCTTTAAATCCTTTGAAGATTTGAAGGAAGCGGAGCTACCGCTGGGGACATCGGCGGCCTGGCGCGATACGGACGAATTTTTCAGGTATTACCTGGACACGTTCTACGGAACGGTATCGCGGCTCTACCGCAAATATGATCCGAATCATCTTCTTCTCGGAGACCGCTGGTTAACGACACCTTTCCAGAACGAGAAGCTTCGGAGCGTTATGGCAGAGGTGGAAGGGAAATACGTGGATGTCATCAGTATCAACTATTACAGCTATAACCTCGATCCCGGTCTTTTGAAAGAAGTGTACACGAAATCAGGCGGCAAGCCGATTCTGATCAGCGAATTCGGTTTCGGTACGACGGAACAAGGATTGGATCCGCTCCTGAAAAATTCGGCCGTGAATCAGTCCCAGAGGGGAACGCGTTACCGGAATTATGTAGAGGCGGCGGCCGGTCTAGACAACGTTGTGGGTGCTCATGTGTTCAATTATGTGGACCAAGCTGCTTTGGGCAGGTACTGGGAAGGCGTTTGGGGAGAACGCTATAACTCGGGCCTCGTGAATGTCGCCGACCGTCCTTATAAGGAATATTTGAAAGAGGTCATGGCGACCAACTACGACATCTACAAGGTGATGTTAGGGGAACGGTCCCAATTTTATTACGATCTCAGCAGTAAATGAGTTGAAAAAAAGGTAAAGGAGAGGGCTATCATGCAGAGCAAGAATAATCACCCTATGGATGTACTGAAAAAAAAGCTGGGCCAAATTTCGGATGTTATTCCGCCGGGCTCCAACATTTACTATATCGATATCCCTGTTCACAGCAACGGCGGAGACTTGCTCATTATGAAAGGCACGGAGGCATTTTTCAAGGACTATAATATTCGCGTCCATGCACGCTACAGCGTGCTTGATTTTCCCGATTCGCTCAAGATTCCGAAAGATCACATTATCGTGCTGCATGGGGGAGGGAACTTCGGCGACCTGTATCCGGCGCATCAGAAGCTGCGCGAGAAAATTATTACCAGCTATCCGCACCACCGGATCGTGATGCTTCCGCAGACGATATTTTATAAGAAAGAGTCTGAATTCGACCGGACGGCGCAAATATTCAATGGACATAAAGATATTCATCTCTATGTCCGCGACACGTTGTCCTACAGCGCTGCAACCGAGAAATTCCATAGATGCAACGTTTATTTATCGCCTGACATGGCCCATCAATTATGGCCGATCCGGCATAAAGACAGCCCTGACAAAGATTTGCTCTGCTTCTTCCGCACGGATATCGAGAAAACGACGGAGCAGGAGCAACTCGAATCCGCGGGCCGCGGCGATCTATTGGATTGGGCCTCCCTGTACAACAGGGTGGAGCAGAAATCGATTAATCTCATTGTCAGAATGATAAAGAAAGGCAGCACTCCGCTTCCGATGCAGGCGATTTGGGGCAGGTATACCGATTATCTGGTGGATAAAGCAGTCAAGCGCTTCAGCGGTTATCGGACGGTGCAGACGTCAAGGCTCCACGGCCACATCTTGTCTTGTCTGATGGACAAGCCGAATACGCTGCTGGACAATTCTTACGGCAAGAACTCCAACTATTATCATACATGGACAAGCGGCATAGGTTCCGCCCAATTGATTGTGAAGAATGAGGGGCAAACAACAAATTCGAACGCTTCGCTAATCAGTTAACTACTATAAATAGGAGGAGTTACCATGAAAATTGTTCTACTCTCGGGGGGCTCTGGCAAACGCCTGTGGCCGCTGTCGAACGATTCCAGGTCCAAGCAGTTTTTGAAGGTGCTCAGAAATTCGGAAGGGCAGTTTGAGTCGATGGTACAGCGGGTTTGGGGGCAGATTGCCAGTGCCGGACTTCGCGAACATGCTTTGATCGCAACGAGCAAGCCACAGGTGGAAATGATCTACAACCAGCTGGGAAGCGAGATTGACGTGATCGTCGAACCGGAAAGAAGGGATACGTATCCTGCGATCGCGCTGGCGGCTACCTATTTGTATTCGGTTGAAGGCGTCAGCCTGAATGAAACGGTCGTGGTTATGCCGGTCGATCCTTACGTCGAGGAGTCATTCTTCCACAAGGCCAAAGAACTGCAACAGGTGTTGAACGAGTCGGGCGCGGATCTGGCCCTTATGGGGGTAAAACCAACCTATCCTTCCGAGAAGTACGGGTATATCGTCCCGCAAAGCGGGACTGCGCATGACGCGCCATATATGAATGTACAGAGCTTCCGGGAGAAACCCCGCGAAGAAGAAGCGGCGGCCATGATTGAGCAAGCAGCACTCTGGAACTGCGGCGTGTTCGCATTCAAGCTGGATTTTATCATTAATATCCTGCTTGCGCACGGGCTTCCGATCCAATACGACGAGATGGTGAAGCAGTACGACAAGCTTCCGAAGAACAGCTTCGACTATGAGGTTGTGGAGAGAGCCAATCTTATCGTCGCGCTGCCCTACGATGGGGATTGGAAGGATCTTGGGACATGGAACACGCTGACGGAGGAAATTGCGACCCCGCTGATCGGCAAAGGAATCATTACCGAAGGTTCATTCAATACGCATATTATCAACGAACTGGATATTCCGATTACGTTGCTTAATTTACCCAACGTCGTCGTTGCTGCGAGTCCGGACGGCATTCTCGTCTCGGACAAGGCATCAAGCCCGATGATCAAAGAGGTCATGAAACACTCGGAACAGCGTCCAATGTACGAAGAGAGGCGTTGGGGCCGTTACAGAGTGCTGGATTACTTGAAATATCCCGACGGGAATGAAGTGCTGACCAAGCGGATATGCATAAGCCCAGGCCAAAATTTAAGCTACCAGTACCATCTGCTAAGAAACGAGGTATGGACCGTCGTTTCCGGCAACGGGGAGATGATACTGAACGATAAGCGGTTCCCGGTAAAGGCCGGAGATGTGCTCGTTATATCGAAACAGAGCAAGCATAGTTTACGGGCGGAGACGGAAATGGACATCATTGAGGTGCAATCCGGTTCGGAGCTTATTGAAGAAGATATCGTACGGCTCGCCTTCGATTGGAATGAAATTATGCAATTATGCACGGTGTAGGTGACATATTGAAAAAAAGGGAGTGATGAGAATGAACATTACGGTCATTGGCACCGGCTATGTCGGGCTCGTATCGGGTGTCTGTTATGCGGAACTGGGGAATAAGGTCATCTGTGTCGACAAGGATCTTGGGAAGATCGAAATGCTGCAGGCTGGCGAGATTCCCATCTATGAGCCGGGGCTGAAGGAATTGGCGGGCAAGAACAGCTCTGCCGGAAAGCTCGCTTTCACAACCGATCTGAACGAAGCCGTGCGTCAATCGGACATTATCATTCTGGCTGTCGGAACGCCTCCGATGCCAAGCGGCGAGGCGAATATGGCCTATATCAATCAAGCCGCCCTTGATATCGCCGAAGCGATGAACGGCTACAAAATTATCGCCGTAAAAAGCACGGTGCCGGTTGGAACGAACGAGCGGATCCGGGAGCTGATCGGCACCCAAACCTCCGAGCCGTTCGACAGCATTTCACTGCCGGAATTTCTGCGCGAAGGTTCTGCCGTCATGGATACGCTGAATCCGGACCGCATCGTCATCGGTGCAGATAACCAAAGTGCCGCCGATACAATGGTCCAGTTGCATCGGCCGCTGACGGAACAAATCATCGTGACGGATATCCGCAGCGCTGAAATGATTAAATATGCGTCCAATGCTTTTCTTGCCACGAAAATTTCGTTCATCAACGAGATTGCGAACATTTGCGAGAAGGTAGGCGCAGACGTAACGAAGGTTGCGGAAGGGATGGGCTACGATAAGCGGATCGGCCAGTCGTTCCTAAAAGCCGGAATCGGCTATGGAGGCTCCTGTTTTCCGAAGGATACCAGAGCTCTCATCCAAATTGCCGGTAACGTCGATTACGAGTTCAAGCTGCTGCGGTCGGTTGTGGAAGTGAACCAAGATCAACGTTTCAATGTGATCCGCAAGCTGGAGACGATTTTTAATGGCCAGCTGCGAGGTAAGACGGTCGCGATATGGGGATTGGCCTTTAAACCGAATACCGATGATGTCCGCGATTCACCGGCCCTTGAAATCATTCAATATCTGGTAGAGAATGGCGTGAAGGTGAAAGCTTACGATCCTATTGCTATGGATAACTTTAAGTCCTTATACGGCAAGGAAGGCGTCAAATGGTGCGATCAGGCACTTGATACCGCTCAGGACGCCGATGCTCTTTGTTTGCTAACGGAATGGGATGAATTCGCGGAAGTGGATTTGAATCTGCTGCAATCCGTCATGAATCAGGCCATTCTGATCGACGGACGCAATGTGTTTAATGAGGAAGATTTGCTTGGAACTGCATTCGTTTATTATTCCGTCGGACGCCCGAGCCTGAATAAAGGCGTTAAACAGCAAATTC
Source organism: Paenibacillus sp. J22P218 (assembly GCF_056269195.1). Classification (NCBI taxonomy): domain Bacteria; kingdom Bacillati; phylum Bacillota; class Bacilli; order Caryophanales; family Paenibacillaceae; genus Paenibacillus; species Paenibacillus sp. J22P218. The sequence goes on along the minus strand of NZ_JBWDNL010000007.1, from coordinate 294,268 downwards.
CTGTCATGCAATTGTAATTCTAATGATAGTGGGGTTCTTTCATGAAAAAAGCAGCGAGTATTGATTTAAGCGATATTTCGAATGAATTGTCATTTCTGTTATTCATTCTGCGCGATGTTCAAGAGTTGGATGAGAAGAGGATTCGAGAATACGCTTCAACTATGAAGTGGGATTCATTCATACAATTAACCTTGCATCATCGTGTTTATCCTATCGTTTACTTAAAGCTAAATCAAATCCGTTCATCTCTTATTCCTGCCGATATTATGGAGACGCTCCGCTATCATTACAATTCCAATATCCTTAAGATGATGCAGTTGACTAAAGAGATGAATAAGATTTGCGGAGAACTATCAGAGAACGGCATTCGCACCATTTTGTTGAAAGGCCCTACTTTGGCCATTCAGCTTTACGGTGATATGTCGCATAGGACTTCCAAGGATCTGGATATTCTGCTCGATGCCGAAGATGTGGAAAGAGCAGAGGAAGTTTTGACGCGGCTTGGATACGAATTAGAGGATAAGCGTTCATTAAATCACAATTGGAAAGAGAAGATGCATCATCTTTCCTTCCGTCATAAAGAACATTCTGTACAAGTTGAAATGCATTGGCGATTAAATCCTAACTCCAGTGATTCTCATTCATTCAATCGACTGTGGGGACGCAGAAGTAAAGTTCTTTTATTAAAACAGGAATTTCATTGCTTAGGAAATGAAGACCTGCTCTATTATCTTGCTGATCACGGCGCCAGACATGCCTGGTTTCGATTGCGCTGGTTAATGGATATCGATCGTCTAATGCCTAACATAGATAGCGGGAAAATGCATGATTACTTTAGACAGTACGGTGGGCAAACCTTCATAGGGCAGGCTTTCCTATTAGCCTCTAATCTGCTTGATTCAAAGATTCCACAATCTATGTATCAAGTGACGAATAATAAGAAGGCTCTTCGGCTAGCGAAAACATCTTTGTTTTTTATCAAAAAGATCGTTAAATTAAATCCGGTTCCGGAGAAAAGCGTCGTTTGGCATTATTTCAGGTACACTCTATCCCTACTGACAGGCAGGCAGAAAGCGAAGTATCTTCTGAATCACCTGGAACCTAACGTAGAAGATAAGTCTCTATTGCCGCTATATAAACCATTTCATTTTCTATATGTTCCGCTCCGGCCGTTTCTATGGTTTTGGAGAAATATCATAAATAATTAATTTTTATTTAGAAAAAAGCGACACAAAATGAATATTAAGTGCGAATAGTATAAATAAATACAAGATTTATACGACTTGCTAAACGGGGTGTTTACTCTGAATGATTATCGAATATTTGGTTTGAACATTAGTAGTGAAATTGTTCTGCCTGAAGCATATGAAATACATGGAATTATTTCGGAATTTGATGTAGAAATTAAATTGAATCCACCACTGGAAGATTGCCAGGATCCATTGACAACGGCCAACTACCGCTTCGATAACGGTCGATTTCTCTTTCATGTACCCGAAACAGCCATTTACAGCATTACATCCGGTACCCATATCGCGGTAACCCCGTATCCGGGAGCGGACGAGGCGAAGATTCGGCTTTTCCTGCTCGGAACCTGTATGGGCGTACTGCTCATGCAAAGAGGGATTCTACCCCTGCACGGGAGTGCAGTCGTCATTGACGGAAAGGTTTACGCCATTGTCGGGGAATCGGGTGCCGGTAAATCGACTCTTGCCGCAGCGTTTGTAAGCGCAGGATATCCATTAATGACGGATGACGTTATCGCGGTCTCCTTGTCCAATGATTCGGAAGCACCTACTGTCTACCCGTCCTATCCGCAGCAGAAGCTGTGGGAGGAAAGCATAGAACAATTAGGAATGCTTTCTCACAACTATTCATCGATTTACCAAAGGGTTAACAAATACGCGGTGCCTATACGGTCCCATTTTTGCAGAGAGCCGCTCCCTCTCGCCGGGGTAGTCGAGCTTATCAAAGCTTCCGATCCAGAACCATCTCTTAAAGCCTATAACACATTAGAAGGGCTTCATGCCCTAAATGTGCATACCTATCGAAATTCTCTTCTCCATCTGTTGAACCTGCAGCAATGGCAATTTCAATCGATTGCCCGGCTTGCTTCCGGGCTCCCGGTGTACCAGCTCCGCCGCCCGGCAGACGGTTTCTCCGCCTTTGGCTTAGTTGATCAAATTATAAATATGACCAATAAAAGGGAGGTAGTTATTTCATGAGCGTCGATATCATTACCGCTAACGAACTTGCTGTACAGTCGGACGGTTACCTGGTAAGCGAAATGAACGGGGAGAAGATCATGCTGAGCATCGAGAACGGCAAGTACTACAACTTAGGCCAGCTCGGGGGCCGAGTGTGGGAGCTGATGGCATCCCCTGTATCCATAAAAGACATGGTTAAGCAACTAGTAACCGAATATGAGATAGAGCCCGGAGATTGCGAACAGCAAGTTCGTACTTTCTTGCAGCAGCTTAAATCCGAAGGACTCATACAAGTTAGAAAGGAAAAATGAACTTGTATAGGAAAGCGCTAAGAAAAGTTAAGAGATTTATAGCTTATCCCGCAGACTTGAAGCGGATGTACGCGGAGGCTTATTTTTACTTAGCTTTGGCGAGGGTGCTTAAGCTGCTGCCATTCGCAAAAGTAGCTCCTTCTCTTGGCGAGCATATGAGGGAGACACCGTATACGAGCACGATGGAGCAGGATCTCATCCAGCGCAAGGTATCCAAGGCCGTTCATGCGATGAGCCGCGTCACATGGTGGGAAAGTCAATGCATGGTCAAGGCTGTCGCGGCGATGAAGATGCTGCGGCGTAGAGGAATCGCGAGTACGCTCTATCTGGGCAGCGGTAGGGATGAGACGGGGAAAATGATTGCTCACGCTTGGCTGCGCAGCGGTTCGTATTATGTAACCGGCAATGAAAGACTGGAACGGTATGCTGTCGTTGCCGTGTTCGGGAATCACACAGAAGCCGCGGTTCTGTCGCCAATTAAGCGATAATCCGCATTAGGGGTTTTTCTAATGAAGGATTTATTCTATTTTATACGAAAAATGCGCCAAGTCTCAGGATTCCGTCTGTACCTCAACATGTTCACTACATTCGTTATCAGCTGTCTGGACGGCATCGGAATCTATATGATCGTTCCTATGCTTAGCATTATAGGCGTATTTCAAATGAATATGGATGAAGTGCCGCTTGTCTCTTCCTTATTCTCATTCATCGAGTCATCGTCGATTGAGTTAAACTTGCCGGTCGTACTAGCGATATACGTGATGATCGTAGGGGGACAAGCATTGCTTCAGCGAAGCCAGATGGTGTTGAACTCACGGATTCTGCAAGGCTTCGTCCGTTCGCTCCGGACGGAAACGTATCAGGGGCTGCTTGGGGCGAAATGGGAGTTTTTCCTCCGCAAGCGGAAGTCGGACTTTCATCATGTCATGGTGAACGAGCTCGGACGGGTCAGCTACGGCACTTCCCTCTTCCTGCAGATGGTCACGGGCATTATTTTTACGGTTATTCAAATCGGGCTGGCCTTCTGGCTGTCTCCGTTGTTAACGGCCGTCGTGCTTGTAAGCGGCGGAATACTCGCTCTATTCTCGCGCAAGTTTATTAAGAAGGCGGGACATATCGGCGATAAGACATCGGAGCTGTCTCAGAGCTATTTTGCAGGAATAAGCGATCATTTCAACGGCATCAAGGATATTAAGAGCAACAGGCTGGAACGCTCCCATATCCATTGGTTCAACAACATGAGCAAGGAGCTGGAGAGCAACGTTATCCAATTAGTACGAGTCAATTCTTTGTCCCAGTTCATCTACCGGATCTCTTCCATAACGCTTATTGCCGGCTTCGTCTATTTAGCTTTAGAGGTGTTCCACACGCCGGCTGAGCAATTGATTCTGGTTGTTCTCATCTTCTCGCGGCTGTGGCCGAGGTTTATCGGGATCCAGTCGAATATCGAACAGTTGGCGACCAATCTGCCTGCTTTCAAGGCCATGCGTAAGCTGCAGCAGGAATATGAGCAGGAGAAGGAGCTCATCTTGTCAGGCTCTTCGGACGGGGGAAAGCCATTTCAATTGCAGGAAGGAATCGAATGCAGACAAGTCAATTACCGGTACGACCCTAAAGAGCCGGTGTTTGCTCTGCGTGATATTAACGTCCATATTCCTGCGAATCGCATGACGGCTATCGTTGGTATGTCCGGTGCGGGGAAAAGCACGCTGATCGATATGCTCATGGGGCTTATTCAACCGGAGAGAGGGCAAGTGCTGATTGACGGCGTTACGCTGAGAGACGAGAAGCAGCTTCTCTCGCTGCGGAGCGCAATCGGCTATGTGGCACAGGATCCCTTTCTCTTCAATGCAAGCATTCGGGATAACTTGAAGCTGGTTGACCCTCATGCCGAGGATGCCGAGCTGTGGAACGCTTTGAAATTCTCAATATCCGATGAATTTGTGCGCATGCTGCCGCAAGGTTTGGATACGGTCATCGGCGACCGGGGTATCCGGTTGTCCGGGGGAGAACGGCAGCGAATTGTACTCGCTAGAGCCATCTTGAAGCGTCCTTCCATCCTTGTGCTGGATGAAGCGACCAGCGCGCTGGATAGCGAGAACGAACGGCTAATTCAGGAGGCGCTTGACCGCCTTAAGGGAAGCATGACCATTATCGTCATTGCCCACCGATTGTCGACCATCCGCAATGCGGATCAGGTCATTGTCATAGAGCAGGGCGAGGTTATTCAGCAAGGCGGCTATAAACAGCTGTCTCAAGAGGCCAAAGGAAAGTTCAGACAACTGCTCAACTATCAAACCGGCGTTAACAGTTAGTTCAGTCGCCCCAGGTGCTATTAAATATAACTAGAAAAGATTGGAGTAATGATGAGTGCGATAGCCGGTGTGTTTAATTGTAATGAAGAACCTGTAACTGTCGAAACGATCGAAAATATGATGCAAGCCTTGCAAAAATACCCTGCCCATGAAGTGCGGGTTTGGCATGACCGTTTCGTATTTTTAGGTTGTCACGCGCAATGGATCACACCCGAATCGACTAAAGAACGGCTGCCCTATTACGACGAGCAACATAAGCTCGCCATTACCGCAGACGCGATCATTGACAACCGGGAGGAATTATTTAACCGGTTGCAGGTGGAGCATGTCCGGCGGAAACAGATGACGGACAGCGAGCTTATTTTGGCGGCGTACCTGAAATGGGGGAGGGAAGCCCCGCGATACCTGATAGGAGACTTTGCGTTCATCATATGGGATGAGCAAAAACGCCATCTTTTCGGCGCGCGTGATCTGTCGGGAAATCGAACGCTGTATTATTATCATCATTCCGGGCAGTTTGCCTTTTGCACGGTGATGGATCCGCTGTTTACTATTTCCGGTGTCAAGAAGGAACTGAATGAGTCATGGTTAACCGAGTTTCTCATGATCCCTATCATTTTGGATACGATCGATGTTCACTCCACGGTTTATCATCATATCGATCAAATTCCTCCCGGCCATTCGATTACGGTGTCGGACGGAAACCTTGCGTTGGAGCAATACGGGACATTCCTAACGCCTGTCGGGAATCTTAAACTAAAAACAAACGGCGAATACGAAGAGGCATTTCGTGAAGTCTTTCAGGAAGCCGTTACATCGAAGCTCCGGACATACCGGAGTGTTGGCGCAAGCTTAAGCGGAGGATTGGATTCGGGGGCTGTCGTAAGCTTTGCCGCAAACCCGTTGCGGCAGGAAGGGAAAACTTTACAAACCTACAGTTATGTCCCTCCCTCCGATTTTGTGGATTGGACACCGAAAAGCTTGCTTGCCGACGAGAGACCTTATATCGGGGCCACGGTTCAGCATGTAGGCAATATCGCGCACAACGATTTGGACTTCTCGGGTCGCAACTCCTTTGAGGAAATGAATGACCTGCTCGAGCTGATGGAGGCGCCTTACAAGTTTTTTGAAAATTCATTCTGGATCAAAGGGATTCTCGAGCAAGCGGAGAAGGACGGAGTCGGAGTATTGTTGAATGGAGGGAGCGGGAATTACTCCATCTCGTGGGGCCCGGCGCTGGATTACTACGCTCAGCTTTTAAGAAAGCTGCGTTTGCTGCGTTTTTACCATGAGCTGAAGCTCTATGGCAGAAATATGAGAATCGGGAGATCAAGGTTGCTGCCCATAATCGGCAAACTGGCATTTCCGGTTCCGGCTTTCTTCTCGAAGCCCTCGCCGGATATCCCGCTTGTAATTAATCCGGATTTAGCGGAACGAACCAAAATCATGGATAAACTTAAAAACCATAATGTCGGATTAACCGACTCTTCAATGGACGAATTTGCGGCAAGAATCTATCAGTTCGAAAATTTGGCGTTCTTAAACCATCAGGGGACGTCATCAACGAAATTATCGTTACGCTATGCCGTCAGGGAGAGGGATCCGACCAGTGATCCCAGAGTGGTTCGATTTTGTTTATCCGTGCCTGTAGAACAGTATGTCCAAAATGGTATGGACCGGTCTTTGATTCGAAGATCGACCGAAAATTATTTGCCCGATAAAGTCCGGTTTAATCTTCGCGTTCGGGGTGTGCAGGGGGCGGACTGGATCCATCGCATGATTCCATCGTGGAGTGCTTTTACGGAAGAACTTCATCAGCTTTGTGGTGATACTAGGGCTTCGTATTTTTTAAATGTGAAACAAATTAAAGAATCGCTTTCGAGTATCGGAAACTCGCCCAAACCTGAATTAGCCTTTGATCCGAATGTAAGATTATTAATGCAGAGCTTAATTGTTTACCGTTTTTTAAAAATATAGGATAGTATAAGTTTCACTCATATCCTAACGCCTATATTTCACCGCGAAACGAAAGCTTACGCCGCCAAGGACGGCGACAGCCGTTTACGCTTGGGCAATTTTCATAACGCCCCACATGAAAGGAGGTGATACAAATGACAAAGGAAACGAAGAAAGAATGGCAGCCGCTGACGTTGGAACTCCTTGATGTCAGTGCAACCATGGGTGGAAAAAACGGAGTGTATCCTGACAGAAATGGTAAGGGTAACAATAACGGTCACCCCCATGCAGAGGATTCATAGGATGACTTGCTGCTAGTCCAGATATTTTCGTGGCCCTTACACTTTTATAACGTATAAGGGCCCTTCTTAAAGATAAAGAAGAGGAGGCTTTCTTTATCGTTAAGAGGGTAAGGAAGAAATAGGTGTAATGAATCAGAAGTCGCTAGGGGGTGATTGCATGAGCGTTATTGCCGGTGTTATACAATTCGATAGGCCGCTGCAACCAGAAGATGGAACCGCAGATTTCATGGCAGCCGTGCAACGTTTTCCAGGAGATGGATTTGAAGTTTGGGAGGAAACGTCGGCTCTTCTCGGCTGCCGGTCCCAATGGATAACACCTGAATCGGTTAATGAACGGCTTCCTTATCGGGATGCGCAATCCGGACTGGTAATAACCGCTGATGCAATCATTGACAATCGCGGGCAATTGTTCGAGCAGCTTGAGATTGGGCGAGACAGTAGAAGCGGGCTAACGGACAGCGAACTCATTCTGCTGGCTTATCGCAAATGGGGTCCGGAGACGCCGCGTTATCTAATTGGAGACTTCGCTTTCGTTATATGGGACGCAAGCAGAAAGCTGCTGTTTGGGGCGAGAGATCAGCTTGCCAGCAGGACCCTGTATTATCACCGCAGTTCGAATCAATTCTCGTTCTGCAGTGTAATCCATCCGCTATTCTCCCTAGCGGAAATAGATAAGAGACTATGCGAAGAGAGGTTTGCCGAATTTTTGGCGATACCGACGCTCTTGGATGCGGTCGATGTCCATACGACCTATTATGCAGATGTTTTGCAGCTGCCTCCGGCACACACGTTTACTTTGTATGAGGGGAAGCTAACGGTTGCAAAGTATGGCTCATTAATGCCGGATAAGAGCCTTACCTTGGGCTCTGATGACGAATACGTGGAGGCCTTTCAGGACATTTTTCTAGAATCGGTTCGCTCCAGACTTCGTACCTTCAAGCAGGTGGGAGTCACCCTTAGCGGGGGGCTTGATTCCGGCTCGGTGTCAGGGTTCGCTGCGAGGATGCTTGCCAAGGAAGGCAAGAGCTTGCATGCCTTCAGCTATATTCCGGAGCGGGATTTCAAAGATTGGACGCCCAGAAGCATGTTTGCGGATGAAAGTCCTTATATTCAGTCCATCGTCGATTATGTGGGAAATATCAAGGCGAATTTATTGGATTTGCCGGGGATAAGTCCTTATACGGAGATTGATGAATGGATGGACGGTTTGGAAGGACCATACAAAAATTTCGAAAATGCATTCTGGGTCAAAGGTATCCATGAAGAAGCGGCGAGTCAAGGAATAGGTGTCTTGCTCACGGGCGCCAGAGGGAATTACTCGATATCCTGGGGTTCAGCTGTCGGTTATTACAGCTTGCTGGTGAAGAAGCTCCAATGGCTCCAATTATACCGAGAGATTACGATGTACGGCGAGCAATTGGGCATCGGCCGGAAACGGATCGTTCGCGCGATTAGACAGCAGGTTTTTCCGGAGAAAGGGTCTCCGTTTCAACCGGGAGTGCCTTCCATCATTCAGGCAGATTTTGCAAAGAGCTCCGGGGTATATGAAAAGCTGTCGCAGTATGATGTCGGTTTGCGGGAGTCAACGTATCAAATGCTGAGAGAACGCGAGAATTATTTCAGCAATCAGGCCGTTTTAAGCATGCAGGGCACCATTTCGGCCAAATCATCCTATCGGCTGGGAATATGGGAACGGGATGCAACCAGCGATTTACGTCTGATCAAATTTTGCCTGTCGATCCCCGTGGAGCAATATGTGAAGGATGGCTTTGGACGTTCTCTTATCCGAAGAGCAACGAATCATATTCTGCCGGACAAGGTGCGATTGAATCAGCGGACTCGCGGCGTTCAAGGCATGGATTGGGTGCATCGGATTATTCCCCGGTGGCCGTCGATAGAAGAAGAGCTTCGTACACTGTGCAAGGATGAGCAGGCTTCCCGCTACTTGGATGTGATGCAGGTGAAGGAATCGATGAGCAAGGTAAGTTCGGGAATTAAGCCCGAGCAGGCTGATGATCCTCACTTAAAGTTACTTATGCGCAGTTTGATTGCCTATCGTTTTCTCAAAAGATTAATATAGGAATTTGAATAGTACCTTGAAAGGAGGTGATGGTATGGAGAAAAAACAATGGACAGCTCTTTCGCTGGAAGTGATGGGAGTATCCGAAACAATGGCAGGATTTGGCGTATCGAAAATCGACTATACTTATGTTGACGGCAAGCTCGTAGACCTCGATGTTTATGATTCTTAGTATTCTTCGGCATTAAAGGCCGGAGCAGACTGAAGCCTCACTCAAATATACTTGTGCAGCTAGATAGCTTATCGGTTTCTCAAACGGCAGAAATCGGACATGAAAGGAGGTGGAGTGTAATGGAGAAAAAACAATGGACGGCACTATCCCTGGAAGTGATGCAAGTATCGGAAACGATGGCAGGTTTCGGTGTATCGAAAATGGATTTTACTTATGTTGACGGCAAGCTTGTTGATATTGACGTTTATGATTCCTAGGATTCATCGTATTCCATTGCAGTACTAGAAAACGCCGTAGAGGACCGCAGCTTTAGCTGTGCCTTTACGGCGCTTTTTGTGTTGAGCAACCAATGTTCGGTGAAAATAAAGTGTCAGACTGATGATTATCAAGACCTAAACTAAAGAAAATCAAATAACATAAAGGGTTCTACATATTAGACCATGCATAATATGTAGAACCCTTTATGTTTAACTATCGTCACCCGTTAGCTCAATCGACCGATTTCGTAAGCTTTCTCAATTGCTGCTTTGTAGTTATCCCACTTAAAGTAGAAAGGTCCAATATCGAGCGGTTGATTATTATGTTCTAAGTAAAAATTACTCCACTCTACAATATCTGATTCTTTATCTATGGCTACAGAGATATATCCGCATTCTAAATCACCGCACTGCGGACAAATCAATATTGGATACCTATGATACTTGAATTCAAAAGGAAACTTAAATAAAAAGTAGTCAATTGTAAGCTGTTGTTGCTCATCATTTCCCCAACCAAAGGCAGGCACGAAGTCGTACTCTTTCAGCCTTTGATACAAGGATATCGAATCAATTATTAAGTCAACAAAAACAGTGTTGTTACTTTCATTTGAAACCTCTTCTTCATACCTGCTGGCTAATCTTGTCTCTAGAAAGTTTATGTTAGTCATGGCTTAAATCCCCCAGTATCAGCTCTTAATGCCGCCTATCCATATTAGCACATATTGGAAGTATTCTGCCCGTTAGTTTAATGACACCAAAGAAAAATGACAGATATCATAAATGTACCAAGGAATTTGCGCACATTGATTTTATAGGTGATAAAAGGGGAGTATGGGTATGAAAAAGAGGGGTTCCTATTCGATTAATGTCGACAACCCACGTTTACGTGATTACAGAATAATTGAGTTTGAACTAAAGCGAATCCGTCATTTTCCTAACTCTTATATCAATTAATTCAGAGTTCTCGTTAAAACCAAAAAAGACTTGGACGTCTGTGATAAAGTAATATTCCGTAATCTTGCGGTATTCTCCAATATAAACCGATATATGCTTTTCGCCTACTATCTCCCCTAGAACTACGTCTTTGTAAAAACCATTTAAATCATCTATTTTTAGATCTGACCAACCTTTTTTATTTCTTGAAAAATGAACGACTTCATCCATATGGGTTCCCAATGGAAATTGAGATAACATCTGTTTTCTTATCTCTTCATCGGATCGCATTAAAGGGTTGAACACTATTCTCATACCTTCAATAATTACAATAGCAATTAAAATTAGAACAAATACTAATATCGTTTTTTTTATCATATCCACCACCCTTTGTCTTTTGAATCATAACCTGCAGTTTGCCAACTCTATACTAAGGGTAGCACAGCAATTATTTCGGAATAGTACCATCTTTTTCTAGTACCTGACTGAGTTATGGTACTACGTTCTCCTGCCCGTTAGCGTGGAAAAGGCAGCCGTTCGTTCGGGCCGGCTGCCTTTATGTCGTGGTGCTATCGTTTTCCGTTAGAATTCCTGTAAAACGAATAATTTGGAGGAAAAAAAAAGCAGCCGATCGAGTTGATTAGCTGCTTTCTTTGCTTTATAACACTATCGTCTCCCGTTAATTTAAACAGGTGACCAATGTTATCGGAATGCAGGTATCGTTGAGTTGTTTTCAATTAACTCAATCTTATGGATTACTACCTATCCCAACCACAACCGAGAAGATTCCTTCATCATCGTGCTTTAATATAACGATAAAAGTACCAGGTTTTGCTTCCGGATCGAGAGTCGTAGCAAAATCGTAGTATCCCTTCATCTGTAAAGCGAGATCTTTACTCTCATACTGAACAACATCACGGCTCTCATCAGCAGTATATTCCTTGACTATGACCGCATCACTCGGAATAATTGAGGAAACCTCATGTAATGCTTCCTCTGCAGTGCGCCGAGGGGAAGCTGTATTTTCAAACGACAAGGTTACGTTGTTAGCTGTGTTTTTCTTCGACTCATCATCTTCAGCATACATTATGAGAACTGTATTATTCTGATATGAACTGAACAAATCATCTTTTTCGTTCTCATTTGTTCCACGAACCTGCTCGATAGCCTCCTTGGTATCACCAAGACCTCCTGCTTTGGTGATTAAAGGTTCAATTGCCGAGGCTTGTTCTTTCGTTGGCTCTGGGGTATATACATTATCTGTATTTGGATTAGTTTCTTTCGCTACAGCAGTCTCAACCAACTCACTTGATTCGGCATCCTCATTATTCCCATACCCTTTGTCCTCGTTGACTGAACCACCGCACCCGGCTACAGCTATAGGTAAAGCAATAAGTCCAGCTATAACTATTATTTTTTTCTTTAGTATATGCATAATCAAACCCCCAGCATTATTTTACAACCCCATAAATATAACAAGATATTACTAAACTCCTTTACCATAAATAGAGGCAACCGATCGCCGTGTTCGGTTTTCTTAGTGTCACTATTCAGCTATCGTTCTCCGCTAGTTCAATCATATTTCTTTAAAAAGTCATTAAAAGTTTCAAGTAACTCGCTTGCTAAATGAAAATGATCAGGCTCTATCTGAGTATATAAGATAAGTTCTAATTCATTAATTAATTCACTAATTTCATTTAAAAATTCTTTATAAAACTTGTCTGGTATCAAAGCGGTATATAGTCTGCTCTGTAGTTCTTCTATTCCAAACTCCTTGTTCATAAAACGATCAACTAGTACTTCAAAATGATGAATGCTTATTTCACTCACCCCTATTTTAAATCTTATCTGAGACACTATAGTTCCCCGTTAGTTGAATTTTTGTTAATGTGATCAGTAATTTTAAATGCGTGTTTTAAACAACTTAGATGGTCTAACTTCACACCAATCATATCATTGAATACTTCGTAAATTAGCTTTGCTAATTCTATTTCATTTGTACATGCTATACACTTTTGTGTAATCACATTGATCTCAATATCATACTCGTTCTGTGGAGCACCCCCAGCTAACAGACCGACAGGATCCCAGTTGTTAATCACTTCAGTTAAAAGCTCTTTACGTATTTCCACGCCTTATCACACCGTATTTGCAAACTATATAGCAAAATTATTCTCTAATCTGCTTTACAATCCTGCCTGTTATATAACGAGCAACGGCAATCCGGTCGTGTGCCGGTTGCCGTCATAATCGTGGTACTATCGTCTCCAGTTAGCTTAAACTTTTAACGTATTTTGGATCGCTAAAATTACCATCTTCGCTTTTCTTTATTGAGCCGACCCAAACATCTCCAACTCGAACGCTATACGTTTTATCCTTATCTCCATCTGAAAGGTGAATTGTATCGACTTTATAAGCCTTCCCTTTAATAGCCTTAAATTCGTTTTCACTCATCCAACCTCTTTGAATATTGTCAATTAGATCACTCTCAGTGTATACTTCGCAATCAATATGTGGATGCCAATCGAACATTTCTAACCTATCTCTCAGGTAAGTGTACTTATGAAAAGGGAACTGTTTTTCTAAATTCTCAACATCAAACGTTTTGTCGTAAAAGTGAAGACAATCTTTATAAGCAGCTACCACCTGTGAGTTGATGAAATGTGGGTCGTATAACCATAACTTAATATAAAATTCTTCATCTAATTTTATTAGCTTTTCGTTCCAACTTAGATACACATCTAACATCGCTTAGAGGAGACGGCGATTGTACCAGACAGGAGGATTTCTTCGTGGGATAGCGTAAAATGGATGAATCCAAAGTTTAGCATAATCCCTTTGGAATTGATGAAAATGTTGAATATCTAAATCAATAACTCGTCGTTTCCACTTTTCAATGTTCCTAACATGTCTTTTCCATCCTCTAATTTTCTTCTTATAGCTTAAGAACAATGATAACCCTCCTTTGTCGGACGTTTTTCATTAGCATAACATACAGTCCCATGAACCTTGTCAGCATTAAGCTAAACTGACCTTAATGAATACAGTGAGCAGTTGCCGCGGGAATCTGATCACTGGTTTGGTTCAACTTTCGTTCTCCGTTAGCGCATAGTTGAATGGATTATTCAAATACCTCCAAATATAAGTATAATTCATGATATAATAAATTTGTCAGAAATTGTAATGGAGGGATTGATCTGAAGTCGTTTGCTAAATACTTCTTGGTTGCTCTCACTACTGTTTTAGTTGTGTTGTCTGTGCAACGTTATCCTATCCAAGAGAAGCATTCTGATAACATTGCAGTCAATGATGGTGTTGTGATCACCAAGGAATTTAGCGTTAAGTCCGACACTGCAAATCAAAACTCATCGGTAAAAGGAACGATCATAGTATGGGGCAACAAAGGAATGGCTGAGCGTATACGAATAGTTGCGTCGTTTGAGATTGATCCCGAAGATTTCGGCGGAATGACGGTTTACATCCCGAAGAAATGGTATATCTCTAATATTTTAAGTAGTTATCCTTATAATCAAAAAACATCGCTAGAACCATATGCTTCTGAAACTGATATGAACCTAGGTGATGAATGGAGAAATAGAGTTGAAGTTGGTGTAACTTATTTGCAAGAACCTGCCGGAGGAGGAACTGGAACGATAATGATCGATTTAGTTTCTGATCGAAAAGCAATATTACCATCGGAAACCTTCAACATTTTAGTTACCGTAGGTTCCGATACGAATCCGAAAAATGGTGTGAGGTCAATAGGAGTAGGTTCTATCAAAATTCCGATCTCTGTGAACACTGAGAGTTAAGCTTGAAAACAAAATGGAAGCATTCTCAATCCGTCACGCTAAACTGCCCGTTACTTCAACGAACAAAGGCAACCGATCGCGTGGCCGGCTGCCGTCATGTCGTGGGCTATCGTCCTCCGTTAGATTAATAAATAATGAATAACATAATATGAGAAACGAATCCCCTAATAGTAACGCTAATCGTGTTTAGCGACTATCAAAAAACAAGTATATCAAGTAATTATCGAATGGGTGTAATCCTTCAAATTTTCTTCCCCCCATTCATGCATTGCCTCTATTATTGGAGAAAATTTTGATCCTAAATCTGTTAATGAATACTCTACTCTTGGCGGAACTACCTTGAATACTTCACGATAGATTAATTTATCCTGCTCCAATTCCCTCAACTGTTTTGTCAACATGGCCTCGGTAATCTCCGGAAAACATCGACGGATCTCTCCAAAACGTCTAGGCTCCTCTGAAAGATACCATAGTAGTAAGAGTTTCCATTTCCCTCCTAACATTTGTTGAACTTTTGATAAACCACAGTCAGGTGTACGGAACTTAGTATTTTTAGTCACATTTCTCCTCCTCCCAAAAAAGCCAATTGAAATCTCATTACTATCAAAAAACATAGTACCTATTAAAAATGACAGTACTTGTTGTTATCGCCTATAAGAGATAAGGTAATAGTACCACGTTTGCTGTTGGAATGGAAATTGAGCATTGGGGGACCTTGTCAATATGGACGTGGAAACAATCAATAGAAAGGAGGTAGGCAGAACATGGTTCAACGTTTATCTATATTGGATATGGCTCCAGTCGATCATGAAACATCCGCCAAACAAGCTTTGATAAATTCGATTAAACTTGCGAGCAAAGCGGATGAACTAGGTTACGAACGCTTTTGGGTTACGGAGCATCATAATATTCCCTTATTAGCCAGCGCTTCGCCCGAACTTTTAATCGGTCAAATAGCTGCGAGTACGCAGCGCATACGGGTTGGTTCAGGTGGCGTCATGCTTCCCAATCATTCTCCGTTAAAAGTAGCCGAGAACTTCAAACTACTCGAGACGTTTTACCCAGGTCGCATTGACTTGGGTGTGGGCCGTGCACCTGGAACTGACGGTAAAACTGCGCTTGCCTTACGTCGCTCTATGAATTCAATAAATGCAGATGATTTACATGGATTGCTTCGTGAATTAAGAGGATTTGACCATCCTTCAGAGTCGTTGTCTGATGATTCATTTGCCCAGATCATTGCGATGCCACAAGACGCACCACTTCCGCCAATCTGGATTCTAGGGTCCAGCCCTTATAGTGCCCAACTTGCGGCAATTGATGCAGCCAACTACTCTTTTGCATATCATTTTAATCCTGCAGGGGCAAAAGAAGCCATCTCATTGTATCGCAAGCTTTATCAAGCAAATCATGGAGTGTCAGCACCAGATGTTATTTTAGGCGTTTCAGTAATCGGCGGCGATACGGATAAAGAAGTAGAATATCAACAAAAAATCCTAAGTTTAAAATTTTTACAAAGCTTAGGGCACTTCAACGGTTTTGATCCACTGAAGGCACATGAGTTACGGTTTTCTGAAGCTCATCATCAAGCTTCACAATCGTTTTTATCTACGCTAGTAATAGGTACGTGGAGCGAATTAAAGCCGAAATTAGACTTCTTGGCGGATACCCTAGGTGTCCAAGAACTCATCGTGTCAACTGCCCAAGAAGGCTTTGATACGCGATTAAAACTGTATGAGAAACTTGCTGAGCTCTATAATCTAAACCCAAACTAAAAATATACCCAAGAAAGGTGATATCAAAATGAATAATCAAAAATTGATTTTAGTTACGGGCGCTACTGGATTACAAGGCGGTGCAGTTGCAAATGAAGCATTGAAACAGGGATTTAAAGTTCGTATTTTAGTTAGAGATAAAAATTCTACTAAAGCCCAGGCACTTATTCAAAAAGGGGCAGAAGCTGTAGTAGGTAACTTCGATGACCCATCCTCTTTGGAGAATGCTATGAAAAATGTCGATGCTGTTTTCTCTGTACCGATTTCTGGAGTGGATACCAATGAAACGGATAGAGAGAGAAAACAGGCTTTTGCATTAATTCAAAGTGCAAAAAAAGTTGGCGTAGAACAATTTGTGCACACTTCCGTTGCAGCCACAAGCAGATATACGGAATTCCCAGAATGGGGAACAGGTTATTGGTTTGAGAAGTATTGGACAGATAAGTGGGATATAGAGGAGGCTGTTCGTTCAGCAGGCTTTCCTACATGGACTATCGTGAAACCAGCAGCTATTATGGAAAATTTCACTGCTGAAAAATCTGGGTTCATGTATCCTGATTTACAACAAGGGGAAATAAAAACGGTTACGTTTGCGGATACACCTATAGATCACATTGCAGTTGATGATCTTGCTTCTTTTGTTTGTGCAGCCTTTGCAAATCCTGAAAAATTCAATAAACATAATATTGAGTTAGCTGCCGAATCGATTTCATATAAAAAAATTGCCGAGATCATCTCGGAGGTCACAGGAAAAGAGCTTAAAATCACAACACTTAGTATTGAAGAAGCATTGGAGCAAGGAATTCATCCATTATCTGTACGAGGTGACCAATGGAATAACGTAGTGGGTTATAATGTAGATATTGATTTATTAAAGAATTACAATATCAAATTAACTTCGTTTAGAGAATTTGCAGAAAAATATAAAGACAAGTTTAAAATAGATTAACCGCCAGCTAGATGAAAAAGCAGCCGCTCACATTGTGTGCGGCTGCTTTAATAATTGTAACGAGTTAAAGTTTTTTTCTTTTTACAAGCATTTTTTTATTATTACTTTTCAACTAACCTATCAGTTAGTTGAAAAAGAAGATAATAACTTTTAAAGTATAGAGTAATATTTGTATTGACAAGAGGAGGTTGGTTCTTATGAATATTTTAATTTTAGGTGCAACTGGACGAGTTGGAGGCCAAATCGTTACTTATGCCCTTCATGACAGACATCATGTTACGGTATTAGTTCGTACTCCAGAGAAGATTCAAATAAATAATGGAAATTTAAAGACTATTCAAGGTAATGTTTTAAATATAGATGATGTCATGCGTGCAACACATGGGATTGATGTAGTTATTAGCGCCCTAAGTACGGATGGGACAACTACTCTATCAGAAAGTATGCCTCTAATTATCGAAGCCATGCAAAACGAAGGTATACAACGAATTATAACGATAGGAACTGCTGGTATCCTGCAAAGTAGAACCAACCCAGATGCACTGCGTTATCAGTCAAGTGAATCAAAGCGTAAGTCAGTCCGTGCAGCAGAAGAACATCATAAAGTTTACGATATGCTAAAACGATCAACGCTCGAATGGACTATTGTCTGTCCTACGTATTTGCCGGATGGAGAAAGTGTAGGTAAATATCGTGTAGACCGTCATTTTTTGCCGGAAGGCGGTGTTGAAATATCCGTGTCGGATACAGCAGAATTTGCATATAGCCTGATAAAAAGCAGCGATTTTATAAAATCACGTGTGGGTATCGCCTACTAATACTAAAAAGCGCCATAGAGGATCACAGCGTACGTTGTGATCCTCTATGGCGCTTTCTGAGTTTCTACGGCTGACCAATTAACAAACAGCGATGACGCATGCAAGTGTAACGGACCTAAAAGTCACTA
This sequence comes from Paenibacillus sp. J22P218, assembly GCF_056269195.1. Classification (NCBI taxonomy): domain Bacteria; kingdom Bacillati; phylum Bacillota; class Bacilli; order Caryophanales; family Paenibacillaceae; genus Paenibacillus; species Paenibacillus sp. J22P218. The sequence continues at coordinate 276,253 of NZ_JBWDNL010000007.1, read as the reverse complement.
ACTGTCCCCAAATTGCTTGTTAGGTCATTTTACGGACAAAAGTGACCCTTATTCTAAAAGGAGAGGCTTTATATGCATAAATTAGCAATCTTAGCGTCATCTCCGTCCGTTAGAAATGAAAAGAGGCTATTTTTATCCAATAAAGGTCTTCTGGGTCCGCTAGAGTTTGTTCGTTGATTGGTCACCCATTAGGTTACATGTAATAAAATCCGGACTTCTATAATATTCATACTGGACTAGTTCTACGCTTGCGCGAATAGCAGGGGGGATGCCGATGTGGAACCGGATAAAGCCGAAGAAAACTTATTTCAGCATTTTTCTATATTCTTGCATAGCCGTAAGCTTGCTCACCCTGGGGTTCACTATGTTCCTGAGCCGGCAGTTCGCTCAAAGCGCAATGGATGAAATCAATAAGTCCAACCAAGAGAAAATGAACCAGGTCGTGAAAACCTCGGAATTTACTTTGCAGAAATTGCGTCAGTTTACACTCCGAATTTATTCGGATGAAAATATCGCACTGTGGATCAACATGGGTGAAAATGATTATTCCCCCCTGGCGTTAAATAAAGCGGCCGAAAGCGTAAGGGAGTTTAGGAGCAGCGAGCCTTTCATAGACGATATTTATTTAATCAACCTCAATCTCGGGCAGATCTATACTTCAGACTCAAGTATTTATACGATACAGGATTTTTATGATCAGGCTATGCTGAATTACATTAAGAGTCAGAAGACGCCGTATCTGCAGTTTGTCAACCATGAGGTGAAGGGCGAATCGCATCTAGCGCTTGTCGTGCCGGCAGCCGGGCCTCATCAGAACTATTATGGATTCGTGGCGATTCTGTTCAGCAAGCCGCTGCTGAATGAGCACATGCTGCAAATATCGGAGGAAGATCAGAACAAAGTTTTGATTGAAGGCAAAAATAAGGAGTTCATTCTGGGTAATACGGATGCTGCGTTGACGGAAGATCTCATGGGGACGGATACGCCGGAGGTGGCAGAACAGGGCTGGAAATGGGAGTCCGGCAATGAAACCTGGTCCATTCAGACGGCCCAGCTTCCTATAGAAGGATGGAAGGTTTATCATTTGTCACCGATCTCTCTGTGGCAAGCGAAAATAACCAAGATCCGGACGGAAATTATCGGATCCTCGATCTTTCTGCTGATCGCTTTGCTGTTGTTCTTGTTCTGGCAATCCTACCGCAGCTTGAAGCCCATTAGCGATTTGGCCTTTCAATTGCAAAGCAAGCTCGGCAAGAAACATCCGATGGCGCAGACAGCGAATGCCAATAATGAGATTGAGTGGATTCATTCCGGCTTCCATCTGCTGGTCGAGCAGATTGAGCACTTGGACTTGTCGATCAAGAGCAGCAAAGCATTGGTGAAGGAGGATTTCTTGCGTCAATGGATTCTCAATTCGAAAGCTTCCGGACCTGTCGAAGCGTTTATTAGAAGTGAAACAAAAATCCTCCAGACGGGCTCTTTCCGCATGGCGGTCGTACGGCTGGAGTCATATGGGCGGTTCAAGGAATGTTACGATTTCGCTTCGCGAAAATTGCTCCGCTATGCACTGGGCAATATTATGGTCGAAGTCCTTGCGAATCACGGGTTTGCCGCGGAAACGGCCGATTTCAGCTCGGATCACCTCGTGGCGCTTATTTCTTCGTCCGCTTCAGGAGAAGATACGGCGCTGGTCATCGCAGCGATAGAGGAGGTAAGAGCTCAGATCAGACGATGGCTGAAGCTGGAATTACATGCGGCTGTCAGCTCCGTGCTTCATATGGAAGACAGTGTTCACACCGTGTATACCCGGATGTACGAACTGACTTTGATCGGATTCATTTATAACGAGGATCGGGTATTCACTTCCGAAGATCGGGAACGGTATCAGCTGGGCGAAGACAGCAATCTGGATGAAGACTTGCTGAAGCAGGTGATTTATTCCGTTCACCTTAAGAACGATAAGGCTCTAAAGAGTTACTTGGACGAACTAACCTTGCATATGCAGGCGTTAAGCTATGAGGAATGCAAGCTGCAGCTGACTCATATTATTTATTCGATTATGAAAAGCTTCAAAAACTATAAGACGTTTCAAGGAATGAAGAGCATCCATACGTTCCTGGAGCAATTCGCAACCATTGGAGAGGTGAACTCGTGGCTGTACGGGGAGCTGCTGCAGATTATGGATCAGCATCGCAAGAAGAATGCTTCGAGCCGAAAGGACGAGGTCGCCGCCGAAATTATCGAATATGTGCGCAACCATCTTCACAATCCGATGCTTTCCGTGGACGACATTGCCACTCATGTTTCCATATCCGTAAACTATGCCCGGCAAATCTTCAAAGAGCGTTTGGAGTGCTCCTTATCCGACTATATTACAAATGAGCGGATCGAGTACGCGATCAAGCTGCTTACAACGACCGATTGGACGGTAGCCGACATAACGGAACAGTCCGGTTTTCAGACCAAGAGCACCTTCTATTCCCTGTTCAAACGGGCAACCGGAATGACGCCGAACCAATACCGTACTGAAAATACGCAAGGCAAGGCGTAGAAATCCGTACTCATAGTTGGAAAATAGATACTTCCCATTTATCGACTTTCGTACCAATTGTCAGATAACGGACTGTACCTAAACAGAACGACCCGAGTATGATCAGACAGAAGCGGGATGCGCGGGTAGACGGAAATCGTCGCAGCCGCCGCCCGGATGATCATCAAGCAGGAGGGGTTAAGCCATGAAGTTAAGAAGAAGCGGGTTCTTGTTAATGGTCGTATCGCTAATCCTGACAGGAATATTGGCCGGCTGCCGTTCGAATGGGCCGGCCCCTTCGGAAACAGGCGAATCGCCGCAGGTTTCCGAGGACGGCAAATTAAATCCGGTTACCTTGAAGATCATGTTCCCCGGCGATCCGCCGGCGGACTGGGATGAAGTCAAGGCGGAGATGGAGAACCGGCTTGCGGGTACGCTTAATGTGAAGCTGAACGTAGTGTATATCCCATGGACGGACGTTCTTCAGAAACGTCAAGTTGCATTATCCTCCGCGGAAGACTACGATCTGATCTGGGACAATAATCCGGTGCAAAATATGGCCGCCGGCCTCTATGAACCGGTGGACGAATTGATCGAGAAATACGGGCCCGATATTAAGGCCAATCGCTCTGCGGAGCTGATGGAAGCCAATAAGGTAAACGGCCAATTGTATGCGGTTCCGCTTGAAGTGAATTTCATACGCCCATGGACGTTCGTCATTCGCAAGGACATTCGGGAGCAGTTGGGCGTCGAACCGATCAAAAGCTATGACGAGCTGATCGAATTTATGTATTTGGTGAAAGAGAAGGTTCCGGAAATCACTCCGTTCATACCTAACGGCACGGAACATATCGGCTTGAGGCTTGCAAACATGCTTGATCCGGCAGCCAACCTTGCAGCCGTATTGAACTATCCCGGACTGTACACCAAAGGGAACGACGGGAAGGTCTATAATATTATTGATAACATGGACCCGATGATTATGAAAAATTTCGAGCAATATCGCAAGCTGTATCAGGACGGAATTTTGGCCAAAGATGCCCTTACGCTCAAAAATGCGGAATTTGCCAAAGGAAAGGCGGCTGTTTCCACGTTTTTCGATTTCGGCGTCAATCTGAATACCCGCACGGCGCTTGAACAATCGGTTCCGGGAGCTTCTGCCGAAACCTTCTCCTTATACGACTCCGGCATGAAGCTGAGCTCGACCTACAAAGCGGGCAACTTTATTGCCGTTCCGGTGGTCAGTAAGAACAAAGAACGCGCGATTCAATTCCTTAATTGGCTGAACCAGAAGGATAATTATGATCTGCTTGCCTACGGTATAAAGGGAAAGAACTGGGAAGATGCGGGCGAAGGTCTTTATAAACCGATCAAAGATAACCCTTATGCGGGCGTTCCTTTCGCATGGGGCTGGAATCCGAAGCTGGATCGAATCGATGCCAGCCTGCCTGAAGATGTCATTGCGCTGAATAAGTGGCAGAGGGAACCCAGTAACTTCGCAACGGATATTCTGACGGGCTTCACCTTCAATCCTAGCCCGGTAGCCAATGAAGTGGCACAACTCAGCAATGCGGGCGTGGAGTTTTATAATCCGATTGTGATGGGGCTGGTGGAACCGAACGAGGGTTTGGCCAAGTTTAAGGAAAAGGCTTACGACAATATAAAGAAAGTCCAAGCGGAGTATCAGAAGCAGTTGGATGAATATCTGGCTAGCAAGAACAAGTAAGCAATCCAAGAAGCCGGCGGCCTTGAAAAACAAGGCCGGCCGGTTTTTTTCAATTGGGTGCCCAGCAGTAAATTCCGTACTTTTCGCGTGTGATAGAAATCGAACCTTCACAGGGTGTTGCCGTTCATACCTATTGATAAATTCAAGACTATACGTACGGAATCACGAATGCGTAATATGCAAGTACAGAAGAAAGGAAAGGAGAGGAGAGCATGGGATGGGGATTCTGCAGGAGCTGAGGAAGAACAAATGGCTATATGCGATGTCGATTCCCGTTGTTGTGTATGTTTTTATTTTTTCTTATTTGCCGATGTCCGCTCATCTATTGGCCTTCAAGCAGTTTATGCCGGCAAAGGGGCTCTGGGGGAGCGAATGGGTGGGTCTCGACAATCTGACGTTTTTTTTCACCGGTCCGGATTGGCTGGGCGTAACGTTGAATACGATTTACTTGAATCTTCTGTTCATTGTTTCGGGTACGGTATGCTCCTTATGCATTGCGCTGCTGCTGAATGAAATTCATCATTCCTTTATCAAAAAGGTGACGCAATCGCTCGTCATTCTGCCGCATTTCATTTCCATTATCGTCGTAAATCTGATGGTCATGAATTTCTTTAACGGGCAGGACGGCATGATTAATCGCATGCTGAAGGAATTCGGTTGGCAGATGATCTCCTGGTTTCAAACGCCGGAAGTTTGGCCTTGGCTGCTCACGATCATATTCGTATGGAAGGGAGCAGGGTGGGGATCGATTATTTATCTTGCAACCTTGACGGGTTTCTCCGAGGAATATTATGAAAGCGCTAAAATCGACGGCGCTAAGCGGTGGCAGCAGATTTGGTATATTACGCTGCCGCTCCTGAGGCCGACCATTATCGTGCTGACGCTTCTCTCGCTGGGACGCATCTTTTACGGCGATTTCGGCTTAATTTATGGCATCATCGGAGACAATTCGCTGCTCTTCGATTCTACGGATGTGATCGATACGTATACGTACCGGTCCTTGAGGTCCACGAATATGAACAGCTACAGCAATGCCGCGGCAGTCGCCTTATTCCAGTCGGTTATGGGGCTGATCACCATTCTGTTCTTCAATTGGGTTGTCCGCCGGGTCGATAACGATTCGAAGCTGTTCTAGAAAGGGCGTGATTGTATGAGAATGGCACAGCGGGATACTTCGCAGCTCGCCGTGTCCGCAGCGGCTTATCTGTGCATTGGCACTTTCGCCCTGATTTGTTTTATTCCCTTCTGGCTTATGTACATCGGGTCATTCACGGCGGAGAGTCAGATTGTCAAGGGGTTTCGAATGTTCCCGACGGAATTTACGTTTGATTCCTACCGCTTCTTATTCCAGGGAAGCCAAGTGTACTACAGCAGTTTCGTTTCCATTTTTATTACGGTTGCCGGCACTGTCTCAGCCGTGCTTATGACCTCCATGTTCTCCTATGTTGCGGCCCATCCGAAGGTAAAATACCGGTATGTCCTTTCCTTCTACATTTATTTCACGATGCTGTTTCCACCCGGTCTGGTCGGCTATTATTTGCTCATTTCCAACTGGCTGAACCTGCGCGATTCACTGCTCGCGCTGCTGCTGCCGCTCTTGTTCTCCGCCTTCAACGCCTTCTTGATGACATCGTATTTCCGCACGCTTCCCTTTGAATTGAATGAGGCGGCAACCGTGGACGGTGCGCATGAGCTGTATATCTTCTTCCGGATCATCTGGCCGATTTCCATGCCGGTTATCGCGACGATTGCCCTGTTCTATGCGCTTTCTTATTGGAACGATTGGTTTAACGCGTTAATGTTTATCGACGATCCGCAAAATCATCCGCTGCAGATGATGCTGCGAAGAATCGTTTCCAATTCGGAGAATCTGGATTATTTGAACGCGAATATCAATATTCCCGTCTCGGCAACAGGCGTTCAGCTATCGACGGTTGTTATTACGATTGGGCCGATCATTTTCTTGTATCCGTTTCTGCAGCGTTATTTTGTCAAGGGGATGACGATCGGAGCCATTAAGGGATAAGGGGTGGAGGTTCATGATGAGCAAATGGTATAGCTGGTATCGAGGCGATGCGTTTAGACTATTTCTAGTCATCCTGCTGGTGTCGTCGTTCATCCCTTCCGGAGGAGCGCTCGCGGAAGGTACGCTGCTCAAGACCGGAAACTATTATTACAGCCCTGCCCCGAATGCTGGCAATTCTCCTGACAATGGCGCAACCGGCTTGGTATCATCAGAGGGCGGCGTACTTCTTGACGCGTTAATGACGACCTATGCCGGATGGATGGGAAGCGCCACAGCCAAAGGGACGGTGCAGACGGTGTTCGACCTGCAGAAGGACTACCCGCTGGATAGAATAAACATCGTACTGAATTCGCCTAACATCTATTGGGGGTTTAAGGAATTTACGGTTAAATACCGCTCCGAGGCTACACCGGATTTTTACTATATTGCCGGCAAGCATGTAAAATCAGGAACCGCCTTGAACTATTCGGTCAACATCCCAATGGAAAACAAGATGGCCAGATTTATTGTCATCGATATCAAGCGGTCGCACGCCTATCAGCATATCCCGCTTACGGAAGTGCAAATTTATAAAGGCACAGGCGATGAAGGGCAGAATCCGGCTGCTGCTTTTACCGTAGAGCAGATGCAGGCTGAACTCAAGAAAGACGCTATGATGGTGGATAAATACGGACAGTGGATTTATGAAACGTGGACGGGAAAGGTTGCAACTGACGCACAATTACGGCAGGAATATGCGAATGAGGCGAAAGCGCTGGTGAAAGTTTCGCTGGACCGAAGGAAATATGATCAGTACGGCGGGATTAAAAGCGGGGGAATGTACAAAAGCACCGGATTTTTCCGACTGGAACAAATCGATAATAAATGGTGGTTTATTACGCCGGACGGCTATAAATTCATTTTAAAGGGTGTGGATGCGACAAGCATATGGGAGTGGGGATACGGAACGCCGAATAGGAAGACGGACGGTACTCCCCGAAAGGTGTTCGAGGAGCTTCCCGATCCGAGCGTCTATGCTCCCGCTTACGCCAATGACTCCAATGGCGAAAGAGTCAGCTTCGTCGTCGCCAACGTCATGAAAAAATACGGCAGAAACTATGAATCGAAGTGGGAGGAAATCACCAAGAAGCGGTTGATCAATTGGGGCTTTAATGCCTTTAGCAAGTGGACCAGACCTGATAATGTCACTTTTCCCCATATAGAGGTTCTGCAAGATCCGTCAAATTTGAAAAGGATTCAATGGACGTACGATGTGTTCGATCCGCAGGCGGAATCCATTATTGACAGCGCCTTGAGCGCACAGCTTCAAGAGGCGAGGAATGACCGGTGGCTGATCGGCTACACTTACGATAACGAGGCCGGATGGTCGGCCGATATTGTAAAAGAGATTTTGACGTATGGTTCAACGTCTGCGGCGAAGGGCGCCTTTGTGGATTTTCTTGCGCCAAGATATAACAATGACATTGCCGCCGTCAACCAGATTCTTGGTACGAGCGCCGAATCATTTGACGCATTAAAGCATACGTCGATCGCGATCGCGAGCGTTCCGGCTGCGGATGTATCTGATTATATCAAGCTGGCATCCAAAACGTACTTCCGGACGATCCGGAATATTATCGAAAAATATGATCCGAACCATTTGTTCTTAGGTTCATCTATCGTCCCCACCTGGCGGACCAGTCTGGATTGGGATTCGGCAGCCATGGAGTTTGTGGATGCTTTTTCCGTAGATAATTATACGAATGATGCGGGCTGGCTTTCCAGGTATGAAGCTTTCGGAAAACCGCTGTTGAATCTGGAATATACATTTAGCACTAGCGAGCGCGGGTTATCGCCCATCAATGCGGCTACAAGAACAGCCAGTATAGCGGACAGAGGCACGGCCTTCAAAACGTTCATCGAAAGCCAAACGGCACATCCGCTATTTGTCGGATCGGGCTGGTTTGCGTACTATGATCAAGCGGTTACCGGACGTAAAGACAGCGAGAATTTCAATATAGGCTTGGTCAATCAGCAGGACCAGCCCTACACAGATATGGTCAATATCATGAAGACCGTTAATGCAGGGCTGGAAACGATCCATGCGAATTAAAGAACTTTTATAGAAATAAGGTTATGAAAATAAAGCTGCCGGCGACGGCAGCTTATTTTGCTGGCCATATAAGAAAGTATAAAATTCGGGTCAGTTCGTCGAAACAACGATGCTGTCGAAGACAGCCGTCTGATCGTACGTCCGCAAACCGATGCTCCCGCTGGTCAAGCTGTAATCGCTAACGCTGATTTTTTTCACGCCGTCCACATAGGCTTTCAATGAGCTTCCTTTCATCTCCAGCTTAAGCAGATACCAAGTGCCTGGAGTGGCTATCATATTCGCTTCCCCGATGTTGGTCCAGCTATTGCCCAGTTTCTTGTACAGTTGGACTTTATTCTGATCATAGTTGATGCGCAGGGTGTACATGTAGGAGAAATCTGAATTTGCCCGGGCAACTAAGCCGGCAGAAGCGTTGGCCATATGATTGTCATACGCTTTTAGGGCTACGGTTATGGTGGCGTTGGAGTAAGTCGAATCGATAACGGTTTCGGCAATGCCCGTGCCCGATTGTTTCAACACTTTATTGTCTAGAGGATTGCTATCATGACTCACATCATTGGTTAAAGACCAGCTGCCGCTCAGAGGGGTCCAACTGCCGGAACTATTGTTTTGAAAGCTGTCGCCAAAGCTCTGCGGTTCAAACATGACCGCATCGGCTCTGTTGGATCCGCCTTGAACGGTCGCGAGCTTCACATATTCTTCCGGTCCGCCAGCGAAATATACCGTATCAATCAGGCGCCACTGACCGCCCGCTATAGTCGTCTGATTGATGGTTACGGTATTCGTCACGCCATTGTGATAGATTGAATATTGAGCATACTTCGTTGAACCCTGATGGTAAGGATATCGGACATACACATTGTAGTATCCCGGCGTCGTGAGGTTCGGTCTCCACGTAGCCGTACTTCCAATGGTACTGCTGTAACGCGAGCTGCCGCCGTAACTGCCGCCTAGCGTGCTAGTCCCCCAGGTTCCCGTCTCGGTATAGCCGCTGCTTTCTGCGTCGACGATGACCCCGCTTTTCGCCTTAATTGGACCGATGATGTTGGAGTACGGGGAGTAGGTACCGTGCACATTTTTCGCTTTCACCCTATAGTAATAGCTTGTGCCTTCTTGGGCAGATGCATCGCCGAAGATCGGTACGGTAAACGTATGATGACGCGGTGTGGTAATATCATCCGTCACATCGCTGCCTACAGCTATCCATGGGCCGGAGGGACTTGTCGAACGTTCAACGTCATAGGCGCTTGCCCCGGAAACACCCATCCAGGAGAGGGTATGCACGGAATCGACAGGGAACATCACGGGCGCATCGGGTGCCGGCCAATGAGGAACGGCCAAGCCTTTCATCGAGTAGGCATACTTGCGCAGCAGGTCGATGATGGCCGTTTCGTTCGCCCAACCGCCGGTTGCGAAACCGGGATAACGCAAATAGGACCATTCTCCGACCGGAGGCCAATGCCATCCGCCCATCTTGTGATGATGCATGCTGCCCCAGACCATGGCGCCTGATGTTCCATTGTTCTGAACGATGTCGAGCAGCTGTTCCGTATCCGCCGGGGAATAGTCACCGAATTCGCCAATGACCAGCGCCTTTTTCCCTTTGGTGCTATTTCTCCACTCATTGAGCTTTGTAACCATGTCGACATTGTGATAGCTGTAAATGTGCGGAACAATAATATCGATATGGCTGTCATTCAATGCATTGGTCCTTATTCCCTGTGCACGTATATACCCTCCATCGGCTACAAGATGGTTGGAATCGAGGCTCTTTACATACGCGGCCATCTCGCTTACCCAGCTATCCGTGGAAGGAAGTTCGTTCCCAAGCTGCCAGGCCAGAATGGCTTTATCGTTTTTGTACGGAACACCCGTATACGTATTGATCCGCTGAACCACAAATGTAATGAAGTTTTTGAAGTCCTGCTTTATGGTCGGATCGCTCCAAAAATCATTCGCCGTTTTCCCGCGGAAAGCCGACCAATCGGCAATCCCTCCGATGTAGTTATACTTATCGACGAAAGGTACGATTAGCCGAACGTTGTAATGGTTTGCCAGTTGTACCATTTTATCTAATAACTTGAATGCGCTTTCATTAAATTCGTTAGGCCCCATCACATGACGGTAAGTTCCTGCGGGATCGCTGCCCATTGACACTTCAAACGGATATAAGCGGATAACATTAATCCCTGAACTGCTTGCCGCGCGAATCGTATCCTCGATTTCAGACGGATCCGTCCATGCTCTATTCAGCAAAGGCTGGTTGGTTCCGATAAAACGAAACGCGAATGTCCCCTCCATCAACGTATCTCCGCTGCGCGTAATATAGTCTGAGAATCCCGCCTCGGCACGAGCCGGCCAAAAGTTGTAAAAAGAATCGTACGTAAGCAGCATAACGGCCAAGGTGACGAGTTTCAACCATTTGTTCATGCCATTATTCCTCCTTATTTGCACATGACCATCCAATAGAATGACATCTCCGGAACTAGCTGAAGCAAAGGTGAATCCCCATGCAGAAGATATGAAAGCGGATACAAAAGTTGCTAATTCGATGCATCGCGACAATTATATGCACATCGCGGCAATTTGTTACCACAATGAATCGCGGATATTGGGGCATAGCGGCGGGATTAGCTGTCCAGCATACAAAAACAGGTCAGTTAATGGTGTGATTGACCATTAACTGACCTGTTATTATATCTTGCTGCGTTAGCATCACGCGGAGGGGTTATTCTTCTTTGGTTAAAGCCCGGTCACGAAGCACGCGGTCGAGCAGATTGCGAATAAGATCGAGATCGTCTTTCTCCAGAGGGACGCCGTCCCAATGAAGCTGCTCAACGTTTAAATATTCTTTTGCATTATGGTTAACCTCCGCCGGCAGTTCGGAGTAATCGGTAAGACCTAATAAATAATCAGCCGACGTACGCAATTTTCGGGATATGGTTTGTATGGACTCTATCGTCGGCTGGCGGTAACCCGACTCATAGCCGGCATAGGTGCTTTTGGCAACGCCAACAAAATCGGCCACTTCCTGCATGGTCAATTTCCTCTTCTTCCGCATCTGCTTCAGTCGCTTCGCAAACATATTCATGCCCCCATCTATCTACTTACGCATGCAAAAACAGTATATCAATCTTTTCCCCGTCTTTCCATAGATTCTGTAAAGGCGAAGTATTTCGGCTGGGGGTCAGCTATGAAGGTGTACTCGGACTGGATGTGCTTATCCAAGCGAGGAGCTGGTGAGAAGAGTCGTAGGTCTCGCTGCATGTACAGATTTTCGCTGAAAGACTCCAAGCTCTCTCTGTCATTCAATTGCACATGAATTCGACAGAAAGAGCTCGGCTTTCTTGTTATTTGCTTACTTGAAGTAGCTGTTAATTTGTTCTTGAGCGGTTTTCATAATCGTGTCCATACCGGCGGACTTTAGTTCCGCGGTAATCTTCGGAATCATTTTCTCCGGATCGGATGCGCCTGTAATGAGTTCATATTTGTATTTATCCCATACCGCTTGGACATTCGCCACTTCGGTCTGAAGATTGCCGATGTCCAGCGCGAACCCTAGCACGTTGGAAGATGTCGCTGCATCGTTCAGCTTTTTAACTTGGTCCCATTGATCAACGGGAGCGCCTTTGGTAACCGCAAGATTAAAGAATGTGCCTTGGGAGTAAGCAGCCAGCGGCCAAGTATCGGAAGTGCGCTCGATTACCTTTTCGCCATCGACATTTTTGTAGTCTACGTCAAGCTCCCCGAATGCCAGCATATTACGCAGCTTTGGATCCGTGTTGACCAATTCGAGGTACTTGAGCGCTTCTTTCTTATATTTCGAATTCGCGGAAATCGCGTTCAGAGAGCCTTGGATCGTGCTCGTTGTATAAATAGGTCCGAAGTGCTGAACCATATCATACTTTTCAATAGCATCATTGATTTGCCAGCTTATTTCAGCGCCCGGGAATGCCTGAGCGGCAAAGAATGGTCGGCCTTTGTCGTTCTCTGTTTTCGTTGGAGCATCAGGGTTGATAATGCCGTCCTGATACCACTCATGCAGGAGCTTCAGATCGGCCATAATGTCGGGCTGCTCGAGAACGGAGACAACCGTGCGCGAAGCATCGTCGGTTCTTACGCCGATCGGGGAGAAGCCCAGCGTTAAGTCGTCATAATTGTTGAAGAAGCCGTTCAAGCCTTCGCCTTGCGTCATCGGCAATGGGTAGAAGCTTTTGCCTTCGCCAGATTTTATCGCGCGCAGAGGTTGGTCCAGGTCCTGCAGCGTTTTGATATTGTTGATATCGATATTGTACTTTTGAACGTATTTATCATCGTACACCCAATATTGCGTTAGCGATGAATCCTTATAAGTTGGAACGGAGTAATATTTACCGCCGATTTTCGTGCCGTCCCAGACCTTCTCGGGAATCAGCTTGTATAGGTCAGGCGTTTCGCTTTGAACCAGATCGGTGATATCGGCAAAAGCTCCCATAGCCACCTGTTTGCTGTATTTGCCGCTGTTGGTGAACATGATGTCGAACGGTTCGCCCGTATTCACAATCGTGTTGATTTTGGTGTCCCATTCGCCCCAGCTGGCTACCTTGATGTCGATTTTTACGCCGATTTTCTCGGCCGTGTACGCGTTCATGGCATCAATAGCTTTGCTGAAGTTATTAGGTACTTGGCCGCCGATCAGCCACCAGACCAACGTCGGAATATCCTTGCTTGGCTCTTCGCTATCCTTTGGTGCATCGGTACTCTTCGGTGCATCCGTAGCCGTACTCGGCTTGTTGGTTGCATTCGGCGAGTTCGATCCGGAGCAGGCTGCCAAGCCGGCGACCAGCAAGGTAAGAATACAAAGCGTAGAGAGGAGCTTCCAAGATTTCTTCATTTCATTTCCCCCTTATAGAAGTTGGATCACCGTAAGCTTTGTACAGTGATCTATATAAACCAAGCTAGCTTGGCTTATTTCGATTCGTCGGTCAGCCTTTGACAGCGCCGATCGTTAATCCGGAAATGAAATATTTCTGGAAGAACGGGTAGGCGAAGGCTACGGGCAGAACAATGATAATAGCTACGGCCATGCGGGCGGATTCCTTCGGCATCGTTGCGACAAGCACGGCATAGCTGACACCCATGCTTGCGGCGTTTTTGGCGAGTGCATCCACATTGCTCATCAAGCTATTTAGCAGAGCCTGCAAAGAATAGAGGTTTTGGTTGTTGATATAAAGCATCGATTGGAACCAATCATTCCAATAGGCGAAGCAGAGGAACAGTCCAATGGTTGCAATGACCGGCAAGGAAATCGGCAGGATGATGGAGAAAAAGATTCGCTGCTGGCTCGCGCCGTCGATTTCGGCAGATTCGATCAGCCCATCGGGAATCGTGCTTTTGAAGAAGGTTTTGCAAATGATCACATTAAACGATGAGACGGCCAGCGGCAGAATAAGCGCCCAGACGCTGTCTTTAAGCCCTAATAGATTCGTATTAATGAAGTAGCTGGATACGAGACCGCCATTGAATATCATCGGGATAAATACGACCCAGGTCAGAAAGCCATTCAACTTGTAGGTTGGGCGGGAAAGCACATAGCCCATGGAGGTCGTAAGCAATACGCCGATCGCAGTACCTGCAACAGTTACTAGAGCGGATACGCCAAGCGCCCGCAAAATCATCGTTCCTTGCTTGATGACATAGGCGTAAGCCTCTCCGGACAATGCAACCGGCAGCAAGTGATATCCTGTCTCGCGTATGGAGTTCTCGCTGGAGAAGGAAATGGAAAGAACAACAATGACGGGTATGACGCAAAGCAGCGCCAAGATGATAAAGATCAGGTTGAATAGGATGTCGACGGGTTTGCTCGTACGGTTGAATTTCTCAAGTCCTGTTTCGTAAGTGGTTCTCGTTGACAAGGTCATACCTCCTTCATGTTTGCGCAGCAAACACACTTCGTAAGCATAGGCTTACATCATCGCGCTATCAGGATCGATTTTGCGGACAATCCAGTTAGCGGCCAGAATCGTTGCACAACCGAGAACGGACTGCACGAACGCGGCTGCGGCTGCCATCCCGAGTGTAGCGGATTTCAGTTGTTTATATACCATGACATCGATTGTGGTAGATACGTTGAACAAAGAATTGGAATCCCGCGTGACCTGATAGAACAGGCCGAAATCGGTGTAGAAAATACGTCCAACCGCCAAAATGAACAGCATGACGATAACGAGCTTGAGCATGGGCAATGTAATATATTTCGTCTGCTGCCAAATGGATGCCCCATCGATAACCGCTGCTTCATAATAGGTGCTGTCCAGGCTGGTGATGGTTGCCAGATAGATGACCATGCCGTAGCCCAAGCCCTTCCAGATATTCAGAAGAATTAGGAAGTAAGGCCAGTAGGACGGTTCCATATACCAGTTAACGGGATCGCCTCCGGCATTGACGAGCATCTGATTAAGAATTCCTTTATCGAAGCTTAGGAACGCCCAGCCTACAGCAGTCACGACAACCCAAGATAGGAAGTAGGGGAGGAACATCATCGTTTGATAAACTTTACTTGCTTTGCGGCTGTGAAGCAGTCCGATCATAATCGCGAATAGAACGGGCAGCACAATGCCTAGAACGATAAAAATAATGTTGTATCCAATGGTGTTTCGAATAATGATCCAGGCGTCATTCGACTTGAATAAGAACTCAAAGTTTTTGAAGCCTACCCAAGGACTGTTGAACACGTTGCTCAAGAAACCGCCGCTAATTCTGAAGTTTTTGAAGGCGATAATGATCCCGAACATAGGCAGGAAACAAAACAAGATGTACCAAATGGTCGTGGGCAAAGCCAACAGGGTGAGTTCTGTATCCTGCTTGCGCCAACGAATTCGTAAGCGCTTTCTTTTATTTTGTTGTTCGGCTGTCCGGTACATGTCTGTCGCTCCTTCCGGTGAATTGTTGCTTGTTTTTCACTTGTTGCGTTCATTGTATACTGGGAGGATTCGAAGCTTCTAGACAACAAACTTGATACTATAGTCAACAAACGTTAGATTTAAGAAATCGCTTACAAAAATCGTTTGTACCCGCGGCGCGGATAATGGATGAAACACCAATAAATTGAAACATTTATAAAGATCTAACGTTTATAATGACAGCTTATCTGTATGGTTAGGCACAGATTTTGAAAGAGGTGCAAACTTGAAGAAGTTGACCAAAATTATGTTTACGATCATAGCGGTTGCTCTTTTTTTAGGGGTTGTCTCCAATCCATTTATGAATAATTATGTTGCGTATTCCGTAAAGAAAGAGCTAACAAGAGTATCCTTGCCCGACAAAACCGAACTCGTGGATTCTATATCGTCAGCCGGAAAATTAGTGGGTAACGGAAATGGCATGCAGTTTTTTGGAGCTATTTTAATTAAGTCGGAACTTGCTTTGGAAGAGTTGGATCATTATTTTTCAAAGTATCGCGAAAGGGATGGGTTTTACATCGTCGAAAAGCAAACGAGCAAGCAAATTGATGTTATTGACCATGGCGACTTGACCTTCAAGGCATTAAAGGCGGATCCAATACTAACCGACTACTACATCGTTTATACCTGGGGCAGCAGCGACTATCCGTTAAGCGATCTTGATCTGCGGGGGCACTGACGCTCTGCTTGTTTGAAGATGGAAACACGGAAGAGGGTGTCCCGTCGGGACACCCTCTTCCGTGTTTCATAAGCATGCTATATAACTGTAAATGCTTGATAATGGGTAAGCTATTGAACATGCGCCGAATGGTCGGCCCTATCATTAACTTTGCATTCCTCGGAGCAATATTGTTCATGGCTCTCCAGGCAGTCGTCGCAAACAAGATGCTGGTCGTGGCAGGTGTCATCCTTGCAGTTGATCATCGTGTCCGTCAAATTGCCGCAATGATGGCATTTGCCGACCGTGATATGCTCGTCCGTCTGATTAACGCGAACAGAGAGGCGCTCGTCGAAAACGTACATTTTGCCATCGAACAAACGTCCTTTAACCTCAGGGTCCTTCCCGTAAGTAACGATACCGCCATCTAATTGCGCCACGTCTGTGAACCCTTCGTTCAGAAGAACGCCGGTTAGCGTCTCGCAGCGAATGCCGCCCGTACAATAAGTTAGAATGGTTTTGTCCTTGGCATCCTGCAAGTTCTCCCGAATCCACTCGGGAAAATCGCGGAAAGACTTCACATCGGGACGAATCGCATTCCGGAAATGACCGAGATCGTATTCGTAATCATTTCTTCCATCAATAATGACGACGTCCTCGCGCTGAAGCTGCTCGTGAAATTGTTGCGGAGACAAACGCTTCCCGCTGCTCACATTAGGATCAAGCGGCGTTTCGTACCGCAGCGTAACAAGCTCTTTCTTAGGGCGAACGAACAGCTTTTTGAAAGCATGTCGATCCGTTTCATCTATTTTGAAAACCATATTGTTGAAAAGCGGGTGAGCGTTCATATAGGCCATATAAGCATCGGTTTGCTCAATTGTGCCGGACAGCGTGCCGTTAATCCCTTGGGAAGCGATTAGAATCCGGCCTTTCACGCCTAGCTCCTTGCAATAGTCAAGGTGTTCTTGCGCGACCAGCTCATAGTCAGGCACGGCTACGTATTTATAATATAATAATATTCGATATTGGTTTTCCACAATAATAACTCCTTATCCATTATGAGTCGTGACGGCAATCCGTGATAGCCACTCACAAAAATATTGTAGCACCAATCGTCCGCAACATAAAGCAAGGAAGGCGGCAAACCAAAGAGGAATATCATGGGATGTTCCTCTTTCGTTTTATTCATTCAGGTTAAACGTTACCTTCTAGACTGCCTGTTCAAGTTGGAATCGAACCGATGCCGTTCCATGAACCGGTTAACGATGGGGTTCCCTGCGTTTCTTTTGTCTACGATCCACCCGATCAAAATATCGCGCTGGGGCATATCGATTCCGATTTTAAAATAGTCGTTATGCCGATGATCGGGAGAATTGTCAAAGGAGTATTCATGCCCGACGGTTACCGCGTTTAATTGCAGCAGCGCCGATCCGATTACTTCCGAGTTGTTCGTTCGGAACAGAACATTGACAGGTCCGCAGGTTTTCTCGACTTCTTTGATAAACGGATCGACGAATTCATCGTTGAACAGGACGAACATTTCGTTTTTGAAATCCCCGAGCGTTACGGATTTCTTCTTTGCCAAAGGGTTGCTTTTGCTGACGGCGGCATACAATTTTCCGGAGCTGATCGGGTGAAAGATCAGCCCTTTAAGCTGCGTGCGGACATCCTCCTCGTAAATGGCGATAAGTCCGAGATCGGCGCTCTGTTCTTGCACTTCTTTTATGATTTTGGCCGTCGTTTTTTCCGAGAGCTCGAATTTAATTTCGGAATGGTTTTGTTTCATTTTGGATATGGTTTGAATGATGGAAGGGACGCCGCCCGGAATGACGGAAAGGATCAGCGCACCTTTGCCGAACGTTTCGGTGCTTTCCTTGATGGACTGGAGCGTCTCGAGCACGGTTCTGAATTTATCGAATAAATGGGCGGCGTCCTCGAGCGGATGAACCCCTTTGCGCGTACGATGGAAGAGCTTGACGTTCAATTCTTCTTCCAAACGGGTCAATGCTTGGCTGATCGTCGACGGCGTAACCATCAGCTTCGCGGACGCGAGCGTGATCGACCTTGTTTTGGCCACTTCAACGGCATATTCGAGCTGTTCGAAATTCATATCGTCGTCACCACTTTGTTTAATTTTATTAAAAACAAACTTAATTATCGTTAATATACTTTAAAATAGTTCAGTAGTAAACTAGTAGTCGTAAGCCCTATCCAAACGATAAGGAGACTGAGACTTATGATGAATGATCGATTTAAAGATAAGGTTGCGCTTGTTACCGGAGCGGCATCCGGTATCGGTTACGAGATCACGAAACGGTTGATTCTGGAGGGCGCTTCGGTTGTCGGGGCGGATTTGAACCAGGAACGTCTGGACGGGATGCAGGCGGATTTAGGAGAGCGCTTTTACGGCTTTCATGCGAACGTGACGCAAGAAGATCAAATCGCCGAGTTAGTGAACGCGACGGTTCAACGATTCGGCGGACTAAATATGGCATTCAATGTAGCCGGCGCTTCGAAGCCGGGAACGATTACGCAGCTGTCCGAAGCCGATTGGAATTTCACGGTCGACCTTTGCATGAAAGGCGTTTTTCTCAGCATGAAGCATGAAGCACTGCAGATGGCGAAGCAAGGCGGCGGCGCCATTATCAATATCGCATCGTTAAACGCTCAGGTTCCGATGTATGCGGGCGCAGCTTATGCTTCGGCGAAGGCCGGAGTCGAAATGCTGACCAAGAACGGGGCGCTCGAAATGGCGCGCGACGGAATACGCGTCAATGCGATCCTGCCGGGGCTTATCGATACGCCGCTTACGGCAAGCTTGCTTGCGAACAGCGATATCCATGCCGCTTACATGGAGCGGATTCCGATGAAACGCGCGGCTAAGCCGGAAGAAATCGCAGGTCCGGCGCTATTTTTGGCCAGCGAAGACGCGGGATACGTATCAGGCGCCAACCTGCTCGTTGACGGGGCTTGGGCTACCAGCGGATATCCGGATCTAAGCCGTTGGTTCTAATGGGTTGAGCCCAGCCCAGCTTAGAAGCGAATACATTCAAGAAGAAGGACCTCGGATTCGAGGTCCTTTTATGTAGTGTGCAAATCTGTGCGATAAATCGTACAAACCAATCTTACGAATCGGACAAATCAGGGAAAATGATCGAAAAATCGTACAAAATCATCGGGGGCGTGGCTGGTTTACACACTTTTGTATGATAAATCGTATATGTTTGGACAAATTACATTATGGCGGGTACATAGCGCTTCAGACATATCGACTAGCGATGAATGATTATGGTATTATTTGAGAAAAATAGATTCATAGCCTATGAGGAGGTTAAGTAATGGGAACAAGCAGTCCGGTAACGATAACGGTGGAAGCGATCGTTCATTCTCCCATAGCAAGCGTATGGAAGTTTTGGACGGAACCGAAGCATATCAAGCAATGGAACAATGCTTCCGATGACTGGCACACGCCAGTTGCGGAGAACGATCTTAGGGTCGGCGGTGCATTCGTCTCGAGAATGGAAGCCAAGGACGGAAGCTTCGGATTTGATTTCGGCGGCGTATACGACGAGGTGAGCCTTAACGAGAGCATCGCTTATACATTGGGCGACGGCAGGAAGGTAATCATCGCTTTTATTGCCCAAGGCGACGACACCAAAATCGTCGAATCGTTCGAGGCCGAAGAGACTAACGCCGTCGAGATGCAGCAAGCCGGCTGGCAAGCGATTTTGGATAATTTCAAGAAATACGCCGAATCGGCGAAAGAAGAATAGCAGAATATTCGCAGCCTAAAGAGCGCATGCCTGCATTGGCATGCGCTTTGCTATATTTTTCGTTGACATCATTAACCAAGCGTTGCTATACTAGGTGAAATTACATACCCGATTATTTTTATCGGAATTATTATAATAATGGAGGTCAAGCCCATGAAACGAACAGCACTATTCAGCACCAAGATGCTTGCTGCCTTTTTGCTCTCATCATCTCTATTATTTACGCAAGCTACTGCATTTGCCGCAACGCCGGTAGCGGTGCAAGCCGTATCGACAGCTCCTTCTTCAGTCTCTGCAAAGGACGGAGCAGCACAATACAAGCAGTTTTTGCAGGAGAAATACGACGTACAGCTTTCCGGTAAAGTAACGAAGGGACAGCTCGTCGAAGCTGTCGCCGACATTTTCGATTATAAACCTTCCGGCAAGGAAGTAACCTTTACCGATTTGACTGCGGACGCGCCGGTGTTCAAAGCCGCTGCCGCTCTTTATGAGCAAGGCATTTTGGCTGGTCCGTCCATTCAGGCCGATCAGCAGCTTACGAACTACGTGGCGGTCGCGATCGCACTGCGCGCGGCGGACTTGAAGGAGCTTGCCTCGACTTACCCGGCTGCGAAGGCGGATAACGTGCTCGCCAAGATTCAAGTCAAGAAGGGCACGCTTGGCGTTAAGGCTTCCCAGGAGGTTGCTGCCGCAATCGACACGGGCTTGCTGCCGGCTTCGCTTGGCCAAGGCTTTAAACCGAACGCCCCTGCGAGCGACGAGCTGATCCAAACGCTGCTCGGCCAGGTTCTGATCACGAAAGGTCTATACAAGAAGTACATCGGCTACACGAGCGATTCCGATATTTACGCGAAGCTTTCCACGGCTTACGAGACATCGGATTTGATCGACGCTCCGAAGCTGCAGAAGCTGGTGAACGCGGGGCTTGAGAAGGAGCTGTTCACGGGCTACAACATCAAGGACACCCGTTACGACGCCAACTTCATCGACTCCTTGTCGCTTATTTACGGTCATTCCGACTTCAAGCATGCCCAGCAGCTGATCGGCTTGCTGCGCAGCGAAGGCATCGACGCGAAGGTGCAATTCGAGCCGAAAACATCCGCGTTTCTGTTCTTGGCCGACTGGGGCGACCCGGGTCCGAACGTCGTGCAAATCGCTAACGGCAACTATATCGCATTCGCGAAGGAATATGATCTTGCGTTCGAATTCGCGACGGCGGCCGACAAAGCGGCATTCGACGGCATTATCGAGAAGTTCGCGAAGAAAAACGTTGCCGATCAGCAAGGATTGATCTACGGTTCGTGGTGGCAGCCATTGTACTACTCGAACACGAAGCTTGCCAATTACGAAGTCATTACGAACAATCTGATTTCCGATCCGGACAGCACGTACACGGTTAACCCGTTCTCGCTGAATGAGGATTCCGCGAAGGTTGTGGCAGGACTTAAAGCGATTGATCCTACCGCGGTCATCACGCCGTTCGAATTCTGGGTAGATAAGCCGTTCTTCCGTTACCTGCACGGAGAAGCGTCATAAGTCGCGCATACGGATAAATGAAAAAGGCTCTCCCGCTCAGCTGATTCAAGCTGAGCAGGAGAGCCTTTTTCGATATGAAGTTAAAGCTTAAAAATTGTTGTAAATCACATTAGCCGTTACTTTGCCGCTCGCGACGTCTTCCGAAGTGAAGCCGGATACCGTGTTGCCGACTTTAAATTCCTTGCTCACCAGCTGCTCGGAAGCATCCGGTGCCGTCGTGTCCGATATGCCGTAAGTCGTGTCTTCGGTTACTGTCACCCAAAGCTCACCGATTCGGAAGCTTTGACCGTCGGCGCTTACCTCTTCAATGACGCCGTCAATGTTGACCCTTTGTTTTGCCGACGAGCCTGCCCCTGGACCGTTATTTTCAACGACGGCGCCATTGTTTGGGTTGTTCGTAACAGGATCAGGGGCAGTACTGCCTCCATTTTGGTTAACCGCATAGATGCTCAACGTTAAGACTGCGCATGCAGCAACGCTCGTTGCCCAGATGAATACCTTGTTTTTCTTTACTGCCGGATTAGCTGTTTTCATGTGATTATCTCCTTTTGGCTTATCAATATCGATTATGTTGCGGCTTTCATTGCTTAACCGTTCAAGCGTGCGATGCTCAAAGTCTTCGCTTGTTTTCAATTTGGACATGGCCGATTTATAATCCAATTTCTTCATTTTTACAAATCACCGCCTATTACTTCTTTAAGCTGATTGCGCCCGCGGGCAAGCCAAGTTCCTACCGTTGCAGGTTTGGCGTTTAGAAGGTCAGCTATTTCTTCCAATGTGTATCCCTCGTAATAATGCAGATGGATCGGAACGCGGTATTTCTTATCCAATGACAAAACAGCCTGCAAAACCATGTATTCATCCCTAGGAAGGTAAGATAAGTTGTCCGGTATCGGGTTTCGACTTCTAAACCAGCCCGTCTTGAGCAGGTTTTTGCATTTATTTATCGTCGTTCGAATTAACCATGCTTTCTCATGCTCGTCACTGTCAAAAACGGGGGTTTTTTGGAGATAGGCGAGGAATACTTCCTGCGCGACTTCCTCCGCATCGGCAACGTTTTTGAGATAGGCGAACGCTATCTTAACCAGATTGTCTGAATAGTTGACCACGGCTTTGCGAACGGATTCATTGAGCTCATATGAATCGTGCACCTGATGTCCCCCTTTCACTAGTAATACAATTGAGGAGGCCGTTATTTTTCACGCTGCCCAAAAAAAGTTTGGGACAATGGTTATAAAAAGGCAGTATGGCGCTTCCTTTCAGTATATCCCTTTGTCAAAAAAACTGTTGCAGTCGGAAGATATGCGGCATTCAAATTCGCGTACGAACCGGATATTGGATGCCCCCCAAGGGATGGGATATAAATGAATTGAGATTGGTTGTAAACAGTGTTACTCTAACAACGGTAAACTTATAATCCATGCTCTTCAACACATCCAACAGTAGTCACCATTTTAGTTATAAGAAAGGTCATACTATGATAAAAGTCGAAAACTTATCCTTCTCATTTCCACAAAAAGAACTATATAAAAACATTACATTTACGTTAGAAGAGGCACAGCATTGCGCTTTTATAGGAACAAGCGGCAGTGGGAAAAGTACATTGATCGATATACTGATGGATCCAGAAAAATATTTGTTCGAGGGCAAGTTAGAGTTAGAACCATCTTGTACAATCGGGTATGTAAGTCAATTCTCACATCTCGACCAAACGAAAGAAACAACCGTTTTTGAATATATCGGAGAACCATTGATTAAGTTGCAAAATGAAATACAATCTATTTGTACCGAAATGGAAACGTCATCGGATATTGAGCCGTTGCTCGAAAAGTATCAATTTGCTTTAGACGCATTTGATTCAATCGGCGGAGATAACTTTGAAAGCAACATTAATAAGAAACTAAATGTAGCCAACCTCATGAAGCTTAAAGATGTTAGAGTATCGGACCTGAGTGGTGGGGAATTCAAACTTATTCATGTGATGAAGGAAATGCTTAATAGTCCCGACCTCATGATTATGGATGAACCCGATGTGTTTTTAGATTTTGAAAACCTAAATGCGCTTAAAAATCTTATTAATGCCCACAAAGGAATACTGCTAGTTGTGACCCACAACCGTTATCTATTGAATCATTGTTTCAACAAAATCATACATCTTGAAAACATGGAGATCCAAGAGTTTGATGGGCGATATATTGAGTATAACTTCTCATTACTTCAGACTAAGATCGAGTTACAGGAACTCACAGTAGCTGAAAAAGAAGAAATTGAAAGAAACGAGAACATTATCGATAATCTTAGAGCGATTGCAACCTATAATTCTGAAGCATCTAGAGGAAGAGCGTTAAAAGCCAGAGTTAGGTTTCAAGAGAGATTGGAAGCGCGCAGACTTAAAGCCCCATTTGTTGATATTAAGCAACCGATAATCAGTTTCGGTATGGATCATGAGATTGAAGACAGTATTGTTGTAAATGTAAATAATTATAGTGTAGCCTTTGATGAGTTGCTGTTAGAGAATGTTAACTTTGAAATAAAATCTACGGATAAAGTAGCGCTTATCGGTGCGAACGGTACGGGGAAAACGACGCTGCTCCGAGAAATTTTTAACAATAATCATGATTCCATTGAAATAAATGCGGATGCTAAAGTGGCTTATTTATCTCAGCTTCAAGGTGAAGTGCTAAAGGATTCTAATACCATTCTTGAAGAATTCATTGATGCTGGATTTAACACTTATGATGAGATCAGATCGTATATTGCAAACTATGGCTTTGAAGGAGAAATCCTTAATCAAAAGATAGCATCTCTATCTGGTGGAGAAAGAAATATCCTTCAGTTGGCTAAAGTTTCCGGCAGTAAAGCAAACGTATTGCTTCTTGATGAACCGACAAGCCATTTGGACACCTATACACAAATCGCGCTGGAAAAAGCCATTGGAGACTATAAAGGTGCGATTCTCATGATATCTCATGATTTCTATTCTGTTGTAAACGGCATGGATTATGTATTAATCATTGAAGATAAGACGATCAGAAAAATGAGTATGCGAAAATTTAGGCAGATGATTTATGCTAGTCATTTTGATAAAGATTATTTAGAAGCGGAACAAAATAAAAAAGCAGTTGAAATGAAAATAGAATTGGCTTTAAAAGATACTGATTTTGAACTTGCAAAAGGATTAGTTGATGAGCTAGAAGAGCTAATTAAGCTGCTTTGAAAATGAATTAGTCCGTCTCGAACTCCCGCACCCAAGAAGAACCAATCCCTCAACTTGGACGGCTACCGCGGGTAGACAGAAATGCTTAATTACATTTATATTAATGATTAATCAGGTAAAGTTAAGCAAAGCTCACAAGGACTAGGTTTTGCCGCTTACAAAATAGGAGACTCACATCATGATGACCAGCAACAACAAACAGAACGTGTTCAGACTAGCTTTGCTGCTAGGATTATTTTCGACACTCGGCCCTTTTACGATCGATATGTATTTACCTGCTTTCCCGGAAATTGTGGAGCAATTCGAAACGACGGCTTCCCTGGTGCAGCTCAGCTTGACGGCTTGTTTGCTCGGGCTTGGGATCGGGCAGCTCGTCATGGGCTCGCTGAGCGACGTCCACGGTAGACGCAATCCGCTGCTTATCTCCATGGCTGTTTATTTAATCGCCTCGTTAGCTTGCGCATTCTCGCCCAATATCGGACTGTTGATCGCATTCCGCTTCGTACAAGGTTTTGCCGCATCGGCCGGTATTGTCATTTCCCGCGCGATCGCACGCGACCTGTTCAATGGTCACGAGCTTACGAAGTTTTTCTCGTTGCTCTTGCTTGTCGGAAACTTGGGACCGCTTGTGGCACCGGTTGCCGGAAGCGGGATTCTTTCTTTCGCGGATTGGAAAGGCGTATTTATAGCGCTGACGCTGCTCGGAATCTACCTGTTAACGATGACCAAATGGAGACTGCGGGAGACTTTGCCGTCTGATCGCCGGACGCCGAGCAATTTCATGCAGCAATTGCAAAACTACGGATCGCTCTTGCGGGATCGCCAATTTGTCGGCTACATGCTGGCACAGGGGATTATGATCGCGGGGGTTTTCGCGTATGTGTCGGGAACGCCTTTTATTTATCAAAATATTTACGGGGTTTCGCCGACTGTCTTTGCTTTATTATTCGGAACGAACGGTATTAGTCTGATCCTCGGTTCCCAGCTGGTCGGACGAATGTCGCATCGCGTATCTGAACACACCTTCCTGTTGTTCGGACTCATGCTGGCCGGTTTGGCTAGCGTCGTTGTCTTAGTGGTAGCCTTCGTGCACGGACCGCTTTTTGCCTTGGTAGTTCCGTTGTTTGTATTCGTAGCTGCAATCGGCATTACATCAACGGCGGCGTTCCCGCTTGCAATGGAAAGCCAAGGCGAGAAGGCCGGCAGCGCTGCGGCTCTGCTTGGCGTCATTCCATTCCTGCTCGGAGCGGTCGTTACTCCGCTAGTCGGCATAGCAGGTGAAGACACGGCCGTACCGCTCGGCGTCATCATTTTATTGACGAGTGTCGTGGCGATGCTGGCTTACTTCTTTCTGATAAGAAGAGGCCACAAAATCTAACGTGCATATGCAGAAGGAGCAGAATATCAATGAAACGTATTAGTGTCTATTCCGGTTCTAATCCGGGAAACCATGTCGATTATGAAAATTCCGCTGTCGCTTTAGGCAAAGCGTTGGCGGCCCAAAATATTGAGCTAGTCTACGGCGGCGGCAAGCTAGGCTTGATGGGGCGTATTGCGGGCTCGGTATTGGAAGCCGGAGGCAAGGTGATCGGCGTTATGCCGCGGGGGCTATTTAGCGGTGAAGTGATGCATACCGAGCTTACGGAGTTTTACGAGGTTGCCAATATGCATGAACGCAAGGCGAAGATGTCCGAGCTGGGAGATGCGTACATCAGCATGCCGGGCGGACTTGGAACATTCGAAGAGCTGTTCGAGATGGCGTGTTGGGCGCAGATTGGCATCCACAAGAAACCGATCGGCCTCCTGAATGTAAGAGGATTCTACAATCCGTTGATTGACCTTCTGAAGCATGCGGTTAAGGAAGGATTCATGAGAGAGTCGAACCTTGATCTGTTCATTGTCGAGAGCGACCCCGATGTTCTGCTCGAGCGTATCGCCAATTACAAACCATCGGAGCAATCGTTCAAATGGAGCGAAATCAGCCCTGCGCAGTCGGTCGTAGAGTCCGTATAGGGTTATATCAAAGTAACAGTCCGGGGCATCAGCCTTGGACTGTTTTTTGTTTATGAGTTGAGGAAAATAGTTACAATCCAATTGTTGACAACGCTTACAGAGTAGTTTTATAATTTATATGCCTTTAATGAAACCCATTTCATAAATGATAGCAGCCGCTATGAAAGACGATTTTTACCGCTTTTCATTAAGATTTTAAGAGTGCGACATGGCGTTCAAAAAGGAAGGAAAGTGAATTTATGATCACGGAGAGCTTAGACAACACTGGATTAAAGGGAACGCAGCTTCGCTATGATGCGAAGAGCTTTATCATCGGGGAGAAGAGAGTGTTTCTGAACATCGCATCGATTCATTATTTTCGAATGCCTAGGCAGGAATGGCGGGAAGTGCTTGTCAAGGCGAAGCTAGCAGGCATGAATTGTATCGATACTTACTTTGCATGGAACGTGCACGAGCCGGAGGAGGGCAACTGGGACTTCAGCGGCGACAACGATTGCGGGGCGTTCCTTGACCTATGCGCGGAGCTGGGACTATGGGTCATCGCGCGGCCGGGTCCGTTCATATGCGCCGAATGGGATTTTGGCGGTTTTCCGTATTGGTTGAAACATAAATCTAATATACAGTTCCGAACGAATAATGAGGTTTACCTTCATTACGTTAATCTTTATTTTGACCAGATTGTTCCGGTTATCCGCTCTCGCCAAATGTCGCAAGGCGGTACCGTTATTATGGTCCAGGTCGAGAACGAATACGGTTATTTGGCCGATGACACGGCAGGTGCGGCTTACATGAGGGAGCTGCGCGACGGCTTGCTCGAGCGTGGCATTGATATGCCGTTAATAACTTGCGAGGGCGGCTTAGAAGGAACGATCGAAGGGGCGAACTTCTGGTCGGGCGCAGACGGACATTATGAGAAGCTGATGCGCAAGCAGCCCGACGTTCCGAAGCTCGTAACCGAGTTTTGGACAGGGTGGTTCGAGCATTGGGGAGCGCCCTCTGCCACGCAGAAGACGCCAGAATTGTACGAGAAGAGGATGATGGAGGCGATTCGCGCCGGGTTTGACGGCATTAGCCACTATATGTTTTTTGGCGGTACTAACTTTGGAGGTTACGGCGGGCGTACGGTAGGAAGCAGCGATATTTACATGGTTACCTCTTACGATTACGATGCTCCACTGTCCGAATATGGGAGAGTGACAGCCAAATATAGAATGGCCAAAAAGGTTTCCCTGTTCACGGAAGCGCTCAGCGCGTTTTTGCTGGAAGCGGAGCCGATGGAATCATGCGAGGCCACTTGCCCAGACGGAATAAAACTCCAAGGCAGACAGTGGAACGGGCAAAAGCTTTGGTTCGCCGAAAGCGCCAAGCAGGAGAAGGAAATGTACCCGATTACGCTCGAAAGCGGCCGGACGCTTCAGGTTTCGATTAAACCGGGTCAGATCGTCCCGATTCTTGACCGGTATGAAGTGAGTCCTGGTTTGAAGCTTACTTGCGGAGGGTTCGTCATAGGGAACGACCGGATTGGCGAGGTCCAAACGATCATTGTGGCGGGAGAAGACGGCCAGCGTACGCATATCGTATTCGAAGCCGATCACGCGATTCAGTATGATAATGAAGCCCATATCCGACATGAAATGAGCCCGGACGACCGGACGTTGCACTTAGACGTCTTCCATTTCCATACGCCGCAGCGTATTGCATTGACGGTTGACGGGCAGCGTATCGAAGTGATTGCATTAAACGGTTATATGTCGGACCGAGCATGGAAGCTTCGGCAACAAGGTGGAGAAGTATGCTGGGCATTCGGCTGGGAGGACATGGACATAGACGCGGATGGCAACGTGAGCGGAGTAAGGGGCGGCCCTGAGAGCGAGCCCTTCCTTATTGGAGACTGGGTGCAATTAAGCAACACCGCCCATGATAGTGAGCCGTGGCTTCTGCCGAGCTTATCGGATTGGACTCGCAAAGACTTGAACCTGCTTGCGCTCGGAGCGGGCGAGCTTGCCGATACTCCGCGCGGATTCGCAGAGCTAGGTAAGGACTTTGGGTATCTTATTTACACGAGTGAAGCGGAGTGCGATCGGGATCAAGAAAGCACAATGGTGTTGTCGGCCATCCAGGATTCTGCGCGTCTGTTCGTCAATGGACAAGAGCAAGCGATGATCCGCCAAGTAGGCGCGGCGTCGGCAGTCGTACGCCTGAGCCAAGGACGCAATAAGCTGCAGCTGCTTGTGCAGCATATGGGCAGTCTTAATTTCTCGCCGAATTTGGGCGAGGAGAAAGGCATATTCGGCCCTGTCTATATGGACGGTTCGGTCATCGACCTGCGAAGAGATTGGCATAGCGGTATGGAGTCTGTCCACCTAGACGAGGTGCAAGGGCAACCGTTCGCCTCTGGGCTTACTCGAATTTTCGAAGTTAATGATCATGACGGGGCCATTCTAGTCGGAGCGTTAAGCGGCGGACTCCGGATTAACGGCCGAGAAGTGCCTATGGACGACTATAAGGATTGGTTCGCTTATTATGCAGTCGACATTTCCTCCTATATCGTCAAAGGCAGCAACACCATTGAAATGCCGGTAGGCCGTGCGCCGTTGAATCGGCTGGAGCTGCTGACCTATGACCGTTCACGGGAGCTGAGAGGCTGGTCGGCAGTATCGTTAGAAGACGCAGCGAAGCTTGCGGAGGGCTCAGCCACCTCTATTCATAGCGGGCCTTCATGGCATAGCAGCAATTTCGACCTTCCAGCCATTCCGGAAGACGTTAATCCTAAGCTGAAGCTGAGATTGACGGGCTTAAGCAAAGGGTATTTGCAGTTGAACGGCCGTAATCTAGGACGCTACTGGCAGATTGGGCCGCAGGAGGATTACAAGATTCCGATGGCGTGGCTTAAGGAGAAGGACAATGAGCTGATCTTGTTCGACGAAGAGGGCAGAACTCCGGTTGCGGTAAGGCTCTTCTATGACGAGCAATCGTATAGACGCTGGGGCAATCTGTAGGCATCGCAATTAGGACCATATAGCTAGAGCAGGAATGTTCGTTGACGAGACGAGCCTGCTCTATTTTCGTTGCAATAGGTGTAACGCATATCATTACATGTTTGATTTTGCTATAATATTCCTAGACATGAAGGTAGGAAGGAAGCGTTAAGCTTGAGACAGGTCACCATCTATGATATTGCCAAGGAGGCAAAAGTATCGATTTCGACCGTATCCCGTGTGTTGAACGATACCGCTCCGGTAAGAGGATCAACACGCGCCAAAATTGAAGAGCTTATTCAAAAATATAACTTCCAGCCTAACGCTATGGCTAGAGGGCTTCTCAAAAATGAAACCGGCATTATCGGCGTCATTGTGCCCGATCTGACTAATCCCTTCTTTCCGGAAGTATTCGCCGGAGCGGAGGAGGAGGCGATGCAGTCAGGCCTTACCTTCCTGCTTAGTAATACGATCGGCGATTATGTGAAAGAATCGGAATATCTGAGCATTATGCGGGAGAAACGCGTGGACGGCATTATATTTATGGGCGGAAGAATTAACTTGAAGCACTGTGAAGAGCATCTAGTTCAAGAGCTGGTGCAATGCGCTAGCATTATTCCGACCGTACTCGTCAATGGCGGTCTGCGGGGGACCGACTTGACTCGGGTTGCTACGGATGAGGCTGCGGGAACTGTTCTTGCCGTTCAACACCTTATCGAGCTAGGACATACGCAGATCGGCTTCATCGGCGGGGAAAGTCATATGACGACGACCTCTAATAAGCTGCGGGCATTCCGCAAGACGATGAAAGAAGCGAATCTGGACATTCGGGAAGAATGGCTTCTGCCGGACAGCTTTTCTATCGATTCCGGCAAACGCCAGATGCATAATCTGCTGGCCATGAAGGAGCGTCCGACTGCCGTGTTCTGCGTGAACGACTATACGGCGATCGGGGCGATCAAGGCGGCAGCAGAGGCTGGACTGACGATTCCGGACGATATGTCCATCGTCGGATTCGACGATATTCCGCTGGCGCATCACTTCATTCCCGAGCTGACCACCGTTTCCCAGCAGGCGCACGAGCTTGGGATGACGTCTGTCAAAGTGCTGAAAGCGATGATGAACAAAGAGAAAGTGAAGAAGCATACGTCGCTAGAGCCAAAGCTTATCGTGCGGCAAAGCACGCGAGCCCTAATGCCCTAACGCAATTATTCCTTCAAGAGCGCAGCCCGAGCAATCGGGCTGCGCTCTTTTTTTTGCAATGGTCTGGGTAGCGGGCTAGATTGAAGACAGAATAGGATGGGAAGCTCATCCTATTCGCACAAACCTGGGTTACTTGAGAGCAATAGGATGGGAAACGCGGCTTATGGGTGTTCAGAGTGACGATGATGAGGGTAGCGGGATGGGTTGAAGACAGAATAGGATGGGAAGCTCATCCTGTTCGCACAAACTTGGGTTACTTAAGGGCAATAGGATGGGAAACGCGGCTTATGGTTGGTGAAAGCGACGATGATGAGGGAAGCGGGTTGGGTTGTAGACCGAATAGGATGGGAAGCTCATCCTATTCGCACAAACTTGGGTTACTTAAGGGCAATAGGATGGGAAACGCGGCTTATGGGTGTTCAGAGTGACGATGATGAGGGTAGCGGGTTGGGTTGTAGACCGAATAGGATGGGAAACGCGGCTTTCGGTGGGTGAAAACGACGATGAAGGGGAGCGCTGCAATAACGGGAGTATTTCCAGTTAATCGCGGTGAAACGTCAGCAGTTTCAGCCAAAGGAGGGGGTTAGCCATTTCACCTTATTTGGCAATGTATCAGCGTAATGTTCATTCTTGCCAAATAAGGCGCCTTAACAGGAACTATGGAAAATATAAACTTTCGTATTGACCAAGAAAAGGAAGCGAGCTATAATGAAATGGGTTTCATGAAAACCCTTACATAAAAAATCGAGTCATCAAGATTGTTTTGTTTTCTGCAATAAAATGCTCGAAACGCTTATATAATGGCAGCCGCCACTATATATAATTTTTGATTTGAGGAGGGTAGAATCATTTCTCTGATTAATTAATCTGTCTATCTTGCTTTTATTTGATTAATCATTCATGAAGGGGATGTGTTAAACAATGAAACAAATCAAAAAGATGAAACCAATGTTGATGACTGTAACCGCAGCAATGATGATTATGTCCGGATGCAGCGGCAATAACGGAGGGAATACACCGGCGGCTACCGATGCGCCTGCAACGGAAGCACCGGTTGCAACGGTCGCTCCGACTGAAGTACCTGAAGAGCCGGCTCCGGACCTCGGAGGCAGAGAGATTCGCATTTCCCATTGGTGGGACGCTACGCCTGTAGGGGACTCCGAAGCGGACGAATTGGCTCGCGAAAGAATCAAAAAGGTTGAAGAGAAATACAACGTCAAAATCAAGTACCTGAATACGGAATACTGGTCCACTTCAGAGAAGCTATCCTCCTCTGTATTGGCAGGCGATCCTTTCGCAGAAATCGTCCGCTTGCCGGACGGATTCATCTGGGGACTTACGAATGGCGGGTTCCTAACGCCATTGAATGATTACCTCAACAACTCCCGCATCGCGCCGGACGTTATCGAAGCGATGAAATTCGGCGGCGAGCAAGTATTCGGTCTTGAAGGCTGGTACAACGCGAACGACTCCGGTATGTATTACAATAAACGGATTTTCAAAGAAGCGGGCTTGCAGGATCCGCAGCAATTGATGGACGCGGACAACTGGAACTGGAACACGATGCTTGATGCCGCTAAGAAGCTGACTGTTGACAATAACGGTGACGGCAAAGTGGACCAATACGGTCTTGCCGGCGCACACTATATTTTCTCGGAGCAACTGATCGCAAGCAACGGCGGTTTGATCTATGAGGAAGCTACTAAGAAAGTAGCGTTCGATTCTCCGGCGGCAATGGAAGCGCTTAACTTTGAATACGAGCTGTACAACACGCACAAAGTCGTGAAAGAGAACGAAGGCAACGACTGGGAAGATCCAGCTAAATACTTTGCAGAAGGCAACATTGCCATGTATCCAGGCGGATTGTGGGAAATCGAAGGACGTCTGACAGACAAGATGAAGGATGAGTGGGGCTACGTATACTTCCCTAAAGCACCTAACGCGACAAGCTATTCCGATCCGCTTGGACAAACGGCTGCTTATGTGATTCCAAAAGGCGTTAAGGACGCAGAAGCTATTGTGAAGATTTGGGAAGAATTGCAAGACTTCGACAACTGGGAAGGCAACCGCAAGCTGTGGCTTGAGAACGTGCTTCCGGATGATACGTCCATCGCTAACGCTATGAACGAAGCTGGCAAGGTACAACGTGTATTCGGCGGACGCTTCGGCGGTCTCGGCGTGAAAGAACAGCTCGACTCCGTGACAGGCAAGTTCGTCAAAGGCGAGGTTACGCCGTCTACAGGTGTTGCTCAAGTCATCGCGGCAGCGCAAGCGGCTGCAGACAAAGTATTGAGCGGCGAAGTGGAAGAGAAGAAAGAGTAAATAAAGCAACACTTATAGGTCAACAAGCAGACTGCCCGGTCTTCCGACTCTTGGAAGGCCGGGCGGTGCTCACAAAAACAAGATTCCGCTAGTTTGCGAAAAGGAGGGAATGAGGTGAAATTCGCCTTTTCCAGAATGACCGTCGCTTGGCTGATTATCATCGCTATGCTGCTCTCGATATTGGTTATCCCCCCTATATCTCAGTCCGATGCGGCCGGTGCGGGGGCTGCGACAAATACAGAAGCCGATGCAAAGAGCGATCAGAACTCCTTGACGAACGCATCTGAGAACAGCTACGACGTTTATTTGCAGCAATACAAGGATGAAGAGCAGCCCGATGAGGAGATCGTGATTCGTGGGGCGGATTATACAGCCGCTCAAGATATGACCCCCGAAATCGTAGGCGAGCTGGGCGGAGAAACAGGCGACTTCGTGAAGACAGGAGAGAGCGGCTCGATCGAGTGGGAGCTCGAGGTGCCGACATCCGGCTTATATCATATCGCTATGAACTATTTTCCGATCGAAGGCAAAAGCTCCACCATTGAAAGAGAGCTGCTGATTGACGGCAAGCTGCCGTTCGCAAGCGCTAGAAACTTGACTTTCCATCGTGTATGGAAAAACGAGAGCGAAGAAATCACGCAAGATAACAGGGGCAACGAGCTGAGGCCGCGCCAGGTCGAATCGCCAATGTGGCAGCAGTCGCTGTTCAGAGATACAGATGGGTATTTCGAAGACCCGTACGTTTTTTATTTTACAGCTGGTAAGCATACGTTGACGCTAGTATCTTCGCGAGAGCCTATGGCCATCGACTATATAAAGCTGTTTCACTACGATGCGCCTTCCGCATACGAAGAGGTGAAGGCCGGTTATGAGTCAATGGGTTATAAAGAGGCAAGCGGACAGTTAATCAAGGTTCAGGGCGAAAACGCATCTTACAAATCATCGCCGACATTGTATCCGATTACCGACCGCTCCAGTCCATCAACGGAGCCGTATGACGTATCGAAGGTCAGAATGAATACGGTCGGCGGCAACAACTGGCGGATACCGGGCCAATGGATCGCTTGGGAAGTCGAGGCGCCGGAGGACGGATTATACCGGATTGCGATCAAGAACAGACAAGAATTGCTGCGGGGCATTTATTCTACACGCTCGCTCTGGATTGACGGGGAAATTCCGTTTAAGGAAATGGCGCAAATTCCGTTTTATTACGACTCGGATTGGCAGATGAATGTACTTGGCAACGAGGAAGAGCCCTATCTCTTCTATATGACGAAAGGCAAACACGAGCTGAAGCTTGAGGTCAGCCTCGGGTCAATCGCGCCGCTGATTCGCCAAGTAGAAGCAAGCGTGCTCGATATTAATGCTATGTATCGAAAAATCTTGATGATTACCGGTAACGTTCCAGATCCTTATCGGGATTATCAATTAGATAAACAAATTCCCGACATGGTAGACGTGTTCAAAAAGCAAAGCGACATCTTGTATTCCGTTTCGGAAGAACTGGTTCGCTTGACGGGCGAGAAAAGCGACAAAACCGCTGTCTTGAACAAAACCGCTTATCAGCTGGCCGACTTGGCCAAGAAACCGGAATCGGTTCAGAAGCGGTTAGGTCAATTCAAGATCAATGTCGGCAGCGTCGGCGCCTGGATCCTGCAGGTTAGAGAGCAGCCGCTTGAGATTGATTACCTGCTTCTTGCTTCGCCTGATAAGAAGCTGCCTAAAGCAGGTGCTTCCTTCGGCAGGAAGATGGTTCACGAGGTATCGTCCTTCTTCCATTCGTTCTTCGAAAATTACGATACGATCGGCAACACGACGGAAGACGGGGAGTCCATCACCGTATGGATCGGGACAGGGCGCGATCAGGCGCAAGTGCTGAAAGCGATGATCGACGATACGTTCACTCCGCAGACCGGCATCGGCGTTAATCTGAAGCTGGTCAATCAGGATGTGTTGCTCCGCGCTTCGCTCGCCGGGGAAGGTCCCGATGTGGCGATGCAGGTCGGTAATGACGTGCCGATGAACTTCGGTATGCGGAATGCGGCCGAGGATTTGTCGAAATATCCTGACTATGAGACGGTCGTGAAGCAGTTCAGAGACAGCGCGCTCGTTCCGTACAAGTCCGGAAGCCAAGTATTCGCTCTGCCTGAACAGCAAATTTTCAATATGCTCTTCTACCGGAAGGATATATTGGAGGAGTTGAATATAGAGCCGCCGCAGACGTGGGAAGAGGTATATGCGATGATCCCAGTTCTGCAGAAGAACCATATGGATTTCGCGCTTCCGATTGCCCAATCGACGGGCGTTCCCGTCTTGGAAGCGAACCGTGCGTTCGCGATGCTGTTGTACCAAATGGACGGATCGTTCTACTTGAACGACGGATCGAAGAGCGGTCTGGCCACAGACGTAGGGCTTAGCGCATTCAAGAAGTGGACCGACTTCTATACGAGCTACAAGCTTCCGCTCATCTTCGATTTTCCAATGCGGTTCCGAACAGGCGAGATGCCGGTCGGCATTCAAGACTATACGTTCTACAACTACTTGACCGTATCCGCACCGGAAATCAAAGGCTTATGGGAATTCATTCCGGTTCCGGGCATGAAGCAGACGGACGGCACGATTCGCCGGGACGTCGCCAGCGGCGGAACAGCCGCCATCATGCTGAAGCAGGCCAAGGATAAGGATGCGGCATGGGAGTTCATGAAGTGGTGGGTAAGCAAGGACTCGCAAGTACGGTTCGGAAGAGAGATGGAAGGGCTGATGGGCGCTGCGGCGCGTTATCCGACAGCCAATATGGAAGCGCTCAAGGAGCTGCCATGGCCGGCGCGGGATTATCGCAATCTCGAAGAGCAATGGCAATGGGTGCAAGGCGTGCCGGAGGTGCCGGGCGGATATTTCACGGGAAGACATCTCGACAACGCGCTTCGTGAAGTTATCAATAACGGTACGAATACGGCCGATGCGTTATACGACTATGTGCAGGAAATCGACTATGAGATCGCGGAGAAACGAGCCGAGTTCAAGTTGGACGGGAAGGACTAGGAGGGACTCTTTTTGCAAAAAACAAAAATCGCAACCGAGACGATCATGCAGCCGAAGGGAAGCTCTGCCGGCTTGCAAGGAAAATGGGAGCTGTTCACGAAGGACGTGAAGCGGGATAAGCACTTGTACGTCCTGCTGGCTCCATATGTGGTGCTGTTCCTGATGTTTACCGTGCTCCCGGTCGCTATTTCGATTTTCTTCAGCTTTACGAATTTCAATATGCTGGAGGCTCCGCAATGGGTCGGCTGGGAGAACTATTCCAAGCTGCTATGGAACGATGATGTGTTCCTGATCGGTCTCAAAAATACAATGATCTTCGCCGTCATTACCGGCCCGGTCAGCTATATTGCCTGCTTCGTCTTTGCTTGGCTCATTAATGAGCTTAATTCAAAGGTGAGAGCCATCATGACGCTCGTGTTCTTTGCGCCATCGATATCGGGCAACGTTTTCTTTATCTGGCAAATTATTTTTTCCGGCGATTCATACGGCATAATGAACGGATTGCTGATGAAGATCGGCATCATCTACGAGCCGATCCTTTGGCTGCAAAATCCGAAATACATGCTCGCGATCATTATCGTCGTCCAATTATGGCTCAGTCTGGGCACCAGCTTCCTGGCGTTCATCGCCGGCTTGCAGACGGTTGACCGTACGCTGTATGAGGCGGGAGCGGTGGACGGCGTGAGAAACCGTTGGCAGGAGCTTTGGTTTATTACCCTTCCTTCGATGCGGCCTCAGCTCATGTTCGGTGCCGTCATCCAAATTACATCCTCCCTTGCAGTTGCGGATGTCGCAATGGCACTGGCGGGCTTCCCGAGCGTGCAGTACGGCGCTCATACGGTCGTTACTCACTTGGTGGATTACGGCACGATTCGGTTCGAGATGGGTTATGCATCAGCCATTGCGACCGTTCTGTTCGTTCTCATGCTGGGCTCCAATCTGGCCGTTCAAAAGTTGCTGAAGAGGGTGGGGGAATAGGCAAGATGAAGCTAGCTATAGGTCTCAAGAAAAAAGTGAACCGCTCCTGGCAGGTGGATGTCCTGCTGTTCCTGCTGCTTGCCGCGTTCGGCGCCTTTATGGCGGTTCCGTTGATTTACGTCATTAACAATGCGCTCAAGCCGCTCGATGAGCTGTTCGTATTCCCGCCAACGCTGTTCGTGAGGAATGCGACGTTCGATAACTTTACGGATTTGTTCCAAGTTATGAAGAGCTCTTGGGTTCCGTTCTCTAGATATATCTTTAATACGTTCTTTATTACGGCGGCAGGCACCGCGGGCCATATTTTGCTCGCTTCGGCGGCGGCATACCCGCTGGCCAAGCACAAATTTCGCGGCCACAAAATATTGTTCACCGTCATTGTTCTTTCGCTCATGTTCTCACCGCATGTAACGGCCATTCCGAACTATATGATCATGTCCGTCCTCGGATGGATCGATTCGTATCAGGCCATCATCATTCCGGCATTCGCTTATCCGCTCGGCCTGTATTTAATGAAGCAATTCATGGAGCAAATACCGGACGCGCTGCTGGAAGCCGCGAAGATCGACGGCGCCAGCGAATACCGTATTTTCTGGCAAGTCGTCATGCCGCTCGTCAAGCCAGCCTGGCTGACGCTGCTTATCCTCATGATGCAGATGCTGTGGGGAACGGATGGAGGCAGCTTTATTTACAGCGAGCAGCTTAAGACGATGCATTACGCCATGGGGCAGATCGTTCAGGGCGGTATTGCCCGCGCAGGGGTAGGTGCCGCAGTAGCAGTTATTATGATGACGGTGCCAATCGTAACGTTTGTATTGTCTCAGAGCAATGTAATTCAAACGATGGCAACGTCCGGCATGAAGGACTAAAGCGATGGAGGCGTATAGGTTTGATAATAAAGCGATCGATTCTGATCCTGGCGGCTGTGATGATCGTTGCCTTGCTAAGTCCGAAGTCGGCTCACGCATCGCCGTATGAGGGATATGTATATTCGTACTGGGGAGACGCCGTTAAATCGCCAATCGCTTATCTTCCTTCCAGGACGATAACGGGACAGGAAATGGGCATTGGACCGCTCGCGACACCGACCGATATGTTCGCGGCTGCTGACGGCAATCTGTATATATTGGATTCCGGCAACGGGCGAGTTGTGGTGCTTAACAGCGAGTGGAAGGCGATCCGCCAATATCAAGGCTTCGACAATAAGGGCAAGCAGGACACCTTCAATAAACCGGAGGGCATCTTCGTTACCGAGGCAGGTCAGATTTACGTAGCAGATACCGAGAACAGGCGCGTTGTTGTGCTCGACGAAAGCGGAGCGCTCATCAGAGAAATCGGGGCTCCGAAGTCCGAGGTGCTTAGCGACAAGTTCGAATACATTCCGCGCAAGGTCATCGTCGATAAAGCCGGCCGTATCTACGTTGTCGCTAGAGGCGTCTTCGACGGCATTATCGAATTCGACAGCGAAGGCGACTTTACCGGATTTATAGGCACGAACCCCGTGCAATTCGATCCGGTCGATTTATTCTGGAAGACGGTATCGACCAAAGAGCAGCGGGAAAAAATGATCCGGTTCGTTCCGATTGAATTCAACAATGTGGACGTGGATGGGGACGGATTTATATTTACAACGACGGCTGACAAGCAAACCGCGGTTCCTGTCAAAAGGCTGAATCCGTCCGGCATCGATGTGCTGCGTATTAACGGAGATTGGGGACCGGTCGGCGACTTGACGAGAAATCCATCGGCTTTCATCGATATCGATGTCAGCGGCAATGGGGTGTATCGGACGCTTGATTCGACTCGTGGACGAATCTTCACGTATAACGAAGACGGAAGTCTCTTGTATGTAGTCGGTCAGGTCGGCAATCAGCGCGGCACTTTCAAAACCCCGATCGCGATTGAAAGCTTTGGCAATCGGATCTTTGCTTTAGATCGCGATCTAGGCATGATTACCGAATTTACGGCGACCAAATTCGGAAGCCTGGTCAATGAAGCGAACGGATTATACAGTGCAGGCAAGCACGACGATGCCGCTAAGATATGGGAACAAGTGCTTAGGCTGGATGCGAATTACGAAATGGCTTATGTCGGAATCGGCAAGTCGATGCTGCGCCGGGGCGAATACAAGCAAGCGATGACTTATCTGAAGTTAGGCAACGACAGAGAATATTATTCCAAAGCGTTAACGAAGTACCGCAGAGAATATATGCGCGAGAACTTCGGAACTTACATGACGATTCTAATCGCGTTCATAGTAGTCGTAGTGGCCATTCGCCGAGGACTGAGGTCAAGAAGAGGGGGCATGAAACAGAATGCAGTTTCTCAAGGACATTAAATATTCGCTGCATGTTGCTTTTCATCCCTTTGACGGTTTCTGGGATCTGAAGTACGAGAACAGAGGGAAGCTTAGAGTCGCGCTTGCCATCTTGCTCGGCGTGACGGTGATGATGATATTGAAACGCCAGTATTCCGGCTACGTCGTCAACTTTAATTATCCGCTCGATCTGAACAGTATTAACGAGTTGAAATACATTGTGTTCCCGTTTCTGCTTTGGTGCATCGCGAACTGGTCGTTAACGACGCTAATGGACGGGGAAGGGAAGTTCAAAGAAATCGTCATTGCCACAGGTTATGCGATGCTCCCTTTGATTCTGCTCTATCTGCCCAATCTATTGCTCAGCAATGTCATTACGCTGCGCGAGGCTTCCTTCTATTATTTATTGGAATCCGTGGCTACGCTATGGTTTGTTTGGCTGATGTTTATCGGAACGATGACGGTTCATCAGTATACGGTTATGAAGACGATTATGACCATGCTGTTAACGATCGTTGTCATGGGCGTCATCATCTTCTTGGGACTGCTGTTCTTCAGTCTCATCCAACAAATTGTTGGTTTTGTGTACACGATCTATCAGGAACTTTCATTGCGAGCATAAGGAGAAAGGGGGTCTGGCGGTGAAACGGAGGCTTGCGAGCATCATGTCGGCAGTCATAATCGGCTGCTTGCTTATATCCCAAGGCACCAACTTCGCAGAACCTGCATCCGAAGAGTTGTCGGATTCAGAGGCGGGGGCATCTGCCGTATCCGAGTCCGCGTCTGGCAACAAGCCTGAGACCGAGGTTACGGCTGCGAGCGTCGATCCGAGCAAGGCGGCGAGTATAGCCGAAGGTATGGAGCAGGTTGCTGAAAACGAATTTTTGATCTTATACGTCAATAACGCAACGACGGAAATAGCGGTACAGGATAAGCGCAGCGGGACGATCTGGTATTCCAATCCGCAAGATCGCGCAGAAGATTCCATAGCTACCGGCTATAACAAAGAGAAGCTGAACGTACAGGTCGAGATCTCTTATTTGGACAATGCGGGAAATTCGTTGAAGTATGACAATTACACGCATAGCGTACAGAATGGCCAAT
This sequence comes from Paenibacillus sp. J22P218, assembly GCF_056269195.1. Lineage (NCBI taxonomy): Bacteria > Bacillati > Bacillota > Bacilli > Caryophanales > Paenibacillaceae > Paenibacillus > Paenibacillus sp. J22P218. The sequence continues at coordinate 235,797 of NZ_JBWDNL010000007.1, read as the reverse complement.
ATGTCATCGAGAAGGTAGAGGGCGGCTTGAACATCTCTTACACGCTAGGGGAAGTGAAAAGCGATATCGACGCGATTCCTAAGTATATTAGCGAAGAAAGATTTCAAACGCTTATCCTGGATAAGATCGAGGATGACGGAGACAAACGGGAAGTTGAGAAGCGGTTCAAGCATAACGAAGACGAGAAACGTTACGAAAGAAGGGACTCCTCCCTTAAGGGAGTCGGACTTAAGAAAGTAACGGATGTATTCGCCAAAATCGGATATGACGCGGAGCAGATCGCGATCGATAACGCTGCTTCCGGCGAAGCGGCTGCAGGCGACCTTAATGTGAAGCTCCCTCTCCAATATCGGCTTGACGGAGATCAACTGAAGGTGACGGTCGATGCGGAGGGTGTCGAGTATCCGGAATCGATGAAGATTGAAAGACTGTCGCTGCTGCCGTTCTTTGGCGCGAGCGGGGTCAATGATGTAGGTTATACGCTCGTTCCGGACGGTTCGGGTTCGCTCATCTACTTCAATAATGAAAAAACGTATGCAGCTCCATACCGTGTAGATCTATACGGGACAGATGCGACGATTTATCAGCCGATCAAAATCCAAAATGATGAAGCTGCGCGATTGCCTGTATTCGGGATGAAATACGAGGACCGGGCTTTTGTCGGCATCATTGAAGAGGGCGATGCGGTCGGCGCCGTCGAGGCCGACGTAAGCGGCAGGCTGAACGTCTACAACACGGTATCCCCGAGCTTTACGCTCCGCAATATTGCGGAGGTTACGCTGACGAACGGGTGGCGCTCCAGTACGGTGAAGAAGTTCCAAGCGGAGCCTTTCGAGGGCGACATTACCGTTCGCTACGGATTTCTCGGCGCCGAAGACGCCAGCTACTCCGGCATGGCTAAGCATTACCGCGATTACTTAATCAAGCAGGCGGGTATAACCAAGCTGAGCGATGAAGAAGGCGTTCCGTTCTATGCCGAGTTTATCGGCGGCATACCGAAAAAGAAGTTTTTCCTGGGCATTCCTTATAGCGCCTATGAACCGTTGACGACCTTCAATCAGGCTGAATCCGTATTGGCTGAGATGCTGGATAAGGGAATCGGCAATATTAAGCTGCGTTATACTGGCTGGTTCAACGGCGGTATCAACCATGACCTCCCGAAATCCATTAGCGTCGACAAGAAGCTTGGCGGCGGCAAAGGCTTGAAGGAACTGAAGGCTTATACCGATGAGAATCACATCTCGCTGTTCCCGGACGTAACCTTCCTTGAAGCGACTCGGAACGCGGACGATTTCAAGAAGTCGAAACAAGCTTCCCGCTTTATTACGGGTAAGCTGGCGAAGGTTTATCCGTATTATCCGGCCAACTTCGGCGAGAACGACTATCTGGACCCTGGCTATGTAATCAGTCCGAAGGCGCTGCCGAATATGGTAGACGGATTCATGGACGATTACGAGAAGCTTAAGCTCACCGGATTGTCGCTGCGCGATATGGGGAACAAGTTGAATTCCGATTACAATCGTTCCAATGTCATCGATCGCGAAGAAGCGAAAGGAATTGTGAATGAACAGTTGAAGCAAATAAGCGGCTCCGTCGAGGAACTATTGGTGGAAGGCGGTAATGCCTATGCGGCTATCTATGCGCGGCATATCGTGGGTGCGCCGATGACAAGCAGCCAATTTATTATTACCGATGAAACGGTTCCTTTCTTCCAGCTGGTATTCCACGGTTACGTTAATTACGCCGGAGAAGCCTGGAACATGGCAGACGAGCAGGATTCGACGCACAACTTCCTGAAGGCGCTCGAAACGGGCTCCTCTTTAAACTATACGTGGTTTAATGCCGATTCATCGGCGATTAAGATGACGGAATTCGCTGATTTGTACTCCGCGGATTACCGGCTATGGATCGAAGATGCGGCACAAAAATACCGCGAACTGAACGAGGTTCTCCAAGATGTGCAGTCCCAAACGATTATTGATCATCGGATGCTGGCGAAAGGCGTCTATCAAACGACGTTCGAGAAAGGCAAAACGGTTATCGTCAACTATAACGATACGGAATCGAATGTGGACGGAATTACAGTGGGGGCAAAGGATTACCTAGTTGGAGGTGAAACGGGACAATGAAGCTTAAGAAGCTGTCGCTGGAACAGAAAAACAGATATTACGGATTGTACTTCATCCTTCCTTGGTTTGTAGGCTTCTTGTTCCTGTTCATGATTCCGCTGCTGTCCTCGCTCCGATACAGCTTAAGCAATCTGCAGGTTACGGATGAGGGCTTCAGCCTGGATTTTATCGGCTTCGATAACTACCGCGAAGCATTGCTGTCGCATGAATCGTATGTCCGGATATTGACGGAATCCGTCATCAATATTGGCGTTAATACGCCGCTTATTATTATTTTTAGTTTGTTTTTTGCGGTACTTCTTAATCAGAAGTTTAGAGGGCGTGTGTTAGCGCGGGCGATCTTCTTCCTACCGGTTATTCTGGCATCGGGTATAATCGCCAGCATCGAGAACGGGGATTTGATGCAGTCCGTCGTTAAAAGCGCGAATGATACGACAGGCGGCGATTTATCTGTAATGGATAATCTGCAGCTCACGGTCATGCTCGTCCAATCCGGGATCGATATCAGGTTTGTCGAATACCTGACCGGCGCTGTAAGCCGAATCTATGAGATTGTTAGTCAATCCGGCGTGCAAATATTAATATTCCTGGCCGGGCTCCAGTCGATATCTCCCTCCTTGTATGAGGCTGCCAAGATCGAAGGCTCGACCGGCTACGAGGCGTTCTGGAAAATTACTTTTCCAATGATCAGCCCGCTAATATTAACCAATCTGGTCTATACGATCATCGACAGCTTCATTAGCGATGAAACGAGCCGTTTAGTCGTAGATACGGCATTCAAAAGCTTCGATTTCGGCCTCAGCGCCGCGATGGCTTGGATGTATTTTGCCGTTATTGCGCTTGTGCTGTGGATTACGACGTCGATTGTATCGCGCAAGGTCTTTTACCAAGATTAGTTGTTTAGCTACTGCTTACGAAGCTGTGTTTGCTTCGCAAACACTTAAGGAGGCATTCCATGAAGACGGAAACCGCAGTACATGGGCGGCAGGCGAGAGAAGAGCGGCTGCAACGGATGGCGACCGCTGCCTATTGGGTGGAATTCGCCAAGAAATGGTTATGGGTTATCATTCGTTTCGTGCTCATTTTCGGCATAGCGTTCGTCATCGTTTATCCGATTCTGCTCAAGCTGTCGATTGCATTCAAGAGCATGGACGATCTATACGATTCTACCGTCATTTGGGTGCCCAAAGCGTTTACGCTCGATAACTTCAAGCTGGTGTTCACGGCGATGAACTATCCGAAGGTTTTGACCAATACGTTCATGCTCTCTGCCGGAGTTATGATTCTGCAGACGATAACCTGCGTACTGGCCGGATATGGCTTCGCGCGAATCAAGTTCAGAGGGAGCGGTTTATTGTTTGGGGCCGTTATTTTTACGATACTAGTGCCATCGCATACGATTATGATTCCGCTCTACTTGAACTTCAAAAACTTTGATCTATTCGGATTGATCGAGCTGATAAAGGGCAAGCCAGCCAATCTCATTAATACTTACTGGCCGTTTATTATTTCTGCCGTACTCGGCATGGGCGTGAAGACAGGCTTGTACGTTTATATTTTCCGCCAGTTTTTCAGAGGCATTCCGCGAGAAATTGAAGAAGCCGCTTATGTGGACGGCGCTGGCTACTTCTCGACCTTCAGCAGAGTTATTCTGCCTAATGCCATCCCTTCGATGATAACGGTTATGCTGTTCTCCTTCGTATGGCAATGGAATGACTCCTTCTTCACGAACATGTATTTGAATGAACCGAAGGTCATGTCTTCGATGATGTCGTCCTCCGGTTATGCCATTGCCACTTTCCTAAGCGGAGGCGAGCAGGCGGCAACGGCATCTTACGTACAGGATCCGTTCTTCATGTCGATGATGATGAACACGAGCGTCTTGATGGCCATTCTACCGCTTATTATCTTATATGTGTTCGTGCAGAGGCACTTTGTAGAGAGCGTCGAACGCTCAGGTTTAGTAGGTTAGGAGAGGCGGATGAAGAGAAAATTGATAGTCATCACACTGGTTGCCTTTACCTCGGTTCTCGGCTTATATTTCGGACTAACATCAGGAGGGGCGGGCAATTCTGACAGCACCAATAACTCTAGCGATGTAAAAGAGACAGAGGCGCCTGTCGTCGTGCAGCCGGCGCCTACTCCAGACGTTAGCGCAGTCATCGACGGCTCGGTCCGTTACCAAACGATCGATAACTTCGGCGCATCCGATGCGTGGTCGATGGAGCCTCTAGGCAAGCACTGGACCGAAGAGAATAAAAACCAAGTGGCAGACCTGTTGTTTTCGCGCGAGAAAGGGATCGGGCTGTCGGCATGGCGGTTCAACATCGGGGCAGGCTCGAGTGAAACGGATCAATCGATTATTCCCGATCCATGGCGGCGTTCGGAAGCGTTCAAGTCATCGGAGACCGGCGATTACGATTGGACCAAGCAAGCGGGCCAGCAATGGTTTCTGCAGGCGGCCAAGGATCGCGGCGTCAATACGTTGATCGCATTCGCGAACAGTCCGCCGGTTTGGATGACGAAGAACGGTCACGCGCAGCCGGATCCGGATGTCGGCTCGACCAATCTGAGAGAAGGCTACGAGGATAAATTCGCGACGTACCTCGTTGATGTATTGGAGCATTTCAAGCAAGAAGGGCTAGAGTTCCAATATATTAGTCCGATTAACGAGCCGACCTGGGATTGGAACCGCGCACAGCAGGAAGGGAACCGTTATAACAACGAGGATCTGAAGCGCGTCATTCTTGAATTGCACAAGCAACTGAAGGAAAGCGGCCTTGATTCGCAGATTAGCGCTCCGGATGGCGTGGAAGTGACATCGCTATTGGACGACGAGTATTACCAAATGTTCGCCGGCGGCGGGCAATATTCGAGCGGGGCCAATAACCTCGGAACCGGCGAATACAAGGAGTATATCAAGGAATTGCTCGGCGATCCGGAATTGAAGGAAGCGGTAGGCAACAAGATCGCCTCGCATTCCTATTGGTCGGATTACTACAAGCCGGGAGACGACCGGCTTAGCCGGCTCAGAGAGTTGCTCGACGAGAACTTGAAGAAATACGATCCGTTGGCTAAATACTGGATGACGGAGTATTGCATTCTAGGCGATTACGGTCCCGGCCGCGATCTCGGCATCGATCCTGCCTTGTATGTAGCGAGAGTCATTCATTTCGACTTGACGAAAGCGAATGCGGCCGCATGGCAGTGGTGGACGGCGGTATCCAAGGTCGATTACAAGGACGGCTTGATCTATACTGACTTCAACAGTGAAGGTGACGAGCAGAACATTCTGACCTCGAAGCTGCTGTGGGCGCTCGGCAACTACAGCAAGTTCATCCGCCCCGGCGCGGAGCGTATTGCGCTTACAGGGCTGGACGAGGGGGCGGAGAGCGAGCTGCTCGGCTCGGCTTACGTCCATGAAGGCGAACAGACGGTAACGGCTGTATTCGTCAACAACAGCAATGAAGATAAGCGCGTCCAGCTTTCACTCAAAGGATTGGATAAGTTCTCTTCCCTTAAGGCGCTGGAGTCGTATATCACATCGGCCGGCAGCGATCTTGCAAGAGGCGAGGATGTCGCGGTACGTGACGATCAAACCTTCGAAGCGATCATTCCTGCGAAATCCATCGTCACTTTAACGGGGGAAGCAGCGACAGACGGTTCGGTTGGTGCAGACGATGATAAGGAAAGTGAAGTGACAACGGAAATGAATGCATCTGGCGGTTCTAACAAGGAAGATTATGCAGGCTACCTCTTCTCTTACTTTACGGGAGAAGGGGCACCGGATGGCGAGCAAGTGTACTTGGCGCTAAGCGTTGGGAATGATCCGCTGCACTGGAAAGAACTGAATGGCGGGAAGCCTGTGCTTACGTCAACGATGGGGGAGAAAGGGGTTCGAGATCCCTTTCTGATCCGTTCGCCCAAAGGCGACAAGTTCTACATGATTGCCACCGATCTGAAGATCAATGGCGATTGGAACTGGGATCGGGCGCAAAGAGCGGGCAGCCGATCTCTCATCGTATGGGAATCGGACGATCTTGTGACGTGGTCCGAACCGAGAATGGCCGAGGTGTCGCCGCCAGAGGCGGGCAACACATGGGCTCCCGAAGCGTTCTATGATGAAGCGAGTGGAGAGTATGTCGTCTTCTGGGCTTCCAAACTATTCGCGGATGAAACCCATACCGGCGACGGGTATCAGAAGATGATGTATAGCACGACCCGCGATTTCCGCGAGTTTTCGGAACCGAAGGTGTACATGGATTTCGGTTATTCCATTATCGACACGACGATGATCGCCCATAATGGCAAGATTTATCGGTTTACGAAGGACGAAAGAGACAGCGGGCCGTTATCTCTTTTCGGTAAAATGGTGTTTCAGGATGTGCTGGAAGGCTCTGTATTCGATAGCAAGCCACGAACAATCAAAGAAGGCGTCGGCAGCTTGAAAGGCGTCGAAGGTCCGACCGTGTTCAAATCGAATACGGAGGACAAATGGTATTTGTTCGTCGACGAGTTTGGCTCCCGAGGATACGTGCCGCTAGAAACGACGGATCTCGATTCCGGTGAATGGACGGTCTCTACCGATTACGATCTGCCAAGCAGCCCTCGTCACGGAACGGTCATTCCGATAACGAAGTCGGAGTACGATGCGATTTATGCCAAATATTTTGGTTAATAGGTTCTAGAGCAGCTGTCTTACCGGAATTTCGGTAAGGCGGGTGCTCTTTTTAGTGATTCATGGAATCGCATACAGTTAGCGTAGAAATACATCTATTGGCTTGAAAGCGCTATCCCTATAATGAGGGGGTATGGAAGCTTTAGGGTTTCCATAACCGAATTTAAAGGAGGATGTTGATGCGCAACAAGTATGTCGTATGGGCACTGGTCGTCGCCCTGTTCTTGTCCAGCTTTTCCCTCACGCTCGGGCCGCTTGCTCCGGTGACGGCGGCGGGTGGACCGAACTTGACGCTGGGCAAAAGCGTGACGGCAAGCGGCCAATCGCAAACGTATGCACCGGACCATGTGAAGGACGGCAATCAAGGCACGTATTGGGAAAGCTCAAACCAAGCGTTCCCGCAATGGATTCAAGTCGATTTGGGGGCGAGTACAAGCATAGACCAAATCGTGCTGAAGCTTCCCGCGACATGGGAGACGCGTATGCAGACGCTGTCCGTCCAAGGAAGCACAGACGGATCATCGTTCTCGAACATCGTGGGGTTGGCGAGCTATACGTTCAACCCTTCCGTCGCAAGCAATTCAGTAACGGTTGGCTTCTCCGCGGCGAACACCCGTTACGTCAGGATCGTCGTAACGGCGAATACGGGCTGGCCGGCCGCACAGCTATCGGAATTCGAAATTTACGGCTCGGGCATTACGCCGTCGCCTACTCCGACCGTGTCGCCAACGCCGACGCCGATAAGCGGCACTTATCAAGCAGAGTCGGCCTCCTTGACGGCCGGTGCCAAAGTGAATACGGACCATGCCGGATACTCTGGATCCGGTTTTGTTGACGGTTACTGGACGCAAGGAGCTTCGACGACCTTTGCGGTAACGGCCGGCTCCGCGGTCAATCACAACGTAACGCTGAAGTATGCTAACGCTTCCGGCAGCTCGAAGACGCTCAGCATCTACGTCAACGGGACGAAAGTTCGCCAAACCTCGTTGCCGAACCTAGCGAACTGGGATACTTGGGGCAACAAAGAAGAAACGCTTTCGCTGAACGCTGGGAACAACACGATCGCGTACATATACGACGCGGGCGATACCGGCAACGTCAATCTGGACCAAATTACAGTGGCGGCGACAACCACGACGCCAACGCCAACGTCAACACCAACACCAACGCCAACACCAACACCAACACCAACACCAACACCAACACCAACACCAACACCAACACCAACACCAACACCAACACCAACACCAACACCAACACCAACACCAACACCAACACCAACGCCTACAGTTACGCCAACCTCTTCGCCAACTCCGACGCCTCCTGGCAGCAATATCGCCGTAGGCAAGCCAATCACGGCCTCATCAAGCGTATTTACTTATGTGGCGACCAACGCCAACGATAACAGCACCGATACCTATTGGGAGGGCAGCGGCAATCCAAGCACGTTGACGCTCGATCTCGGCACGAACCACAATCTGACATCGATCGTGCTGAAGCTGAACCCGGCTTCGGCATGGGCAACGCGCACGCAGACCATTCAAGTATTAGGCCACGACCAGGGCACGACCACTTTCAGCAATCTCGTGTCGTCCCAGGCGTATACGTTTAATCCGGCAACCGGCAATACGGTCACAATCCCGGTAACCGCAACCGTGAAGCGAGTCCAGCTTTCGATTACGGGCAACACCGGCGCGTCGGCCGGCCAAATCGCGGAGTTCCAAGTATTCGGAGCGCCTGGTCCAAATCCGGATCTGATCGTGACGAATATGTCTTGGACGCCATCTTCGCCGATCGAGACGAATGCCATCACGCTGAGCGCCACGGTCAAGAACAACGGCAACACCGGCTCTGCCGCGACGACGGTTAACTTCTACCTCGGCAACGAGCTGGCGGGTACGGCTCCGGTAGGCGCGCTGACGGCGGGATCGTCGGCGACGGTATCCTTTAACGCAGGCGTCAAAACAGCCGCAACGTACCCCGTCAGCGCCAAGGTGGACGAGAACAACGCGGTCATCGAACAGAACGAATCGAATAATGGCTATAGCAATCCGACCGCGCTCGTCGTCGCGCCGGTAGCGAGCTCCGACCTCGTAGGAACGGTATCTTGGACGCCTAACACGCCGGTCGTAGGCAACTCGGTCGCGTTCTCGGTCAATTTGAAAAACCAAGGCAACATCGCTTCCGCAGGCGGCGCGCATGCCATAACGCTTTCTTTGAAAAACGCTGCGGGCTCGACGCTGCAAACGTTCAACGGCTCGTACAACGGTTCTCTGGCAGCGGGCGCATCCGTTAACGTGAGCCTGCCGGGTTCATGGACGGCAACGAGCGGCGCCTATTCGGCTGCATTGGCGATTGCGGCCGACGGCAACGAATTGTCGGTGAAGCAAGCCAATAACAGCAGCTCGTCTAACTTGTCGGTTTATTCCGCGCGGGGAGCCAGCATGCCGTATACGCGCTATGACACCGACGATGCTTCCCGCGGCGGCGGCGCAGCGCTGCAGTCCGCACCGACGTTCGACCAAGCTCTGACGGCGTCGGAAGCTTCGGGACAAAAATACGTTTCCCTTCCTTCTAACGGCTCGTATGCGGAGTGGACGGTTAGACAAGGCGAAGGAGGAGCAGGCGTCACCATGCGGTTCACGATGCCGGACTCGGCAGACGGCATGGGGCTGAACGGCTCGCTCGACGTGTACGTGAACGGAGTCAAAGCGAAAACCGTTCCGCTCACTTCCTATTACAACTGGCAATATTTCTCCAGCGATCACCCGGCCGACGCGCCGGGCGGTGGACGTCCGCTCTTCCGCTTCGACGAAGTACATTGGAAGCTGGATACGCCGCTCGTGCCGGGCGACAAGATCCGCATTCAGAAGAGCGATGCCGACAGTCTTGAATACGGCGTCGACTTCCTGGAGATCGAACCCGTGCCGACTGCCATCGCCCGTCCTGCCGGCGCGGTCTCCGTAACGGATCACGGTGCCGTGGCGAACGACGGACAGGACGATCTGACAGCATTCAAAGCCGCGGTTACGGATGCCGTCACTTCCGGCAAAACGCTGTACATTCCGGAAGGCACGTTCCATCTGGGCAACATGTGGGAAATCGGTTCGGCCAGTAATATGATTAACGACATTACGATAGTGGGCGCAGGCATCTGGCATACGAACATCCAATTTACGAATCCAAATTCCTCGTCGGGCGGCATTTCGTTCCGCGTGCAGGGCAAGCTGGATTTCAGCAACATCTACATGAATTCGAAGCTTCGCTCGCGGTATGGACAGCAAGCGGTATATAAAGCGTTTATGGATAATTTTGGAACAAACTCCAAAGTGCACAATGTTTGGGTCGAGCACTTTGAATGCGGATTCTGGGTAGGGGATTACGCGCATACGCCGGCCATAATCGCAAGCGGGCTGCTCATCGAGAACAGCAGGATACGAAATAACCTCGCCGACGGCGTTAATTTCGCCCAAGGAACAAGCAATTCGACCGTTCGCAACAGCAGCCTGCGCAATAACGGAGACGATGCTCTGGCCGTATGGACCAGTAACGTTAACGGCGCTCCTGCAGGCGTTAATAACACCTTCTCCTACAACACGATCGAGAACAACTGGCGCGCGGCGGCCATCGCGTTCTTCGGCGGCAGCGGCCACAAGGCGACCCACAACATGATCATCGATACCGTCGGCGGTTCCGGCATCCGGATGAATACCGTATTCCCAGGCTACGACTTCCAAAATAATACGGGCATCCTATTCTCGGACACGACGATCATTAACAGCGGCACCAGCCAAGACCTGTATAATGGCGAACGCGGGGCAATTGACCTGGAAGCATCCAACAGCTCGATCAAGAACGTCACTTTCACGAACATCGACATTCTGAACACCCAGCGCAGCGCAATCCAGTTCGGGTATGGAGGAGGTTTTCAGAACATCGTATTCAACAACATTAACATTAACGGAACGGGACGGGACGGCGTTACGACGTCGCGCTTCTCGTCGCCGCACCCTGGCGCTGCCATCTATACGTACACGGGCAACGGTTCAGCCACGTTTAACAACTTGACGACGAGCAATATCGCGCATCCGAATCTGCATTTTATTCAGAACGGTTTCAATTTGACGTTTCAGTAATGGGTAAAAAAAGATCCCTCCAAGGTTCCTTGGAGGGATCTTTTTCGAAGTCTGCTAAGGCGTCGTCGTTGAATCGTCTTCCGCGTCCATTGGATCATCGGTCATGATGGGTTCATCGCCGGCGGGCGAATCGGTAATCACTCCGTTAGAATCGTCATCGTTCGTTCCATTGGCATTATTGTTGCATGCCGCTGCTGAAAATACGAGCATGACGCTTAGGGCAGACACGAGCATGAATTTGGATAGTTTGTTTAATTTGCTTTCGTTTGACATCGTTATTAATCCCCTCTCGGCTGGTGGTAGTGGTATTGCTTATTGAGTTGTTAAACGCCCAGTCGAAAGTTGAAACGAAATACCCGGTGAGAAATTTCTCATTTGAGGGGGTTGCCTTATTGGCGCCCCCTTTTTTGCCATGTAATCAACTCTATTCCGCCGATGCACCGAATTCGGATAAACCCAGCAGCAGCAACGGTTTCGGAATTTGGATAACAGTCGGAAATGTGTCTATTGTGCCTTCCGATGCCGTCACCGTATAGTGTGGTTAGTCGATCCGAGCAGGGCAAGCTTGCGAAGGGCGGATGTAACAACCGATGCTAGTCACAGGGAGAAGGGATGCACATGAATAGAGATTCAACGCAAAGCAACACTCCATTATTACATGCAGGCAAACGTCGTCGAATAGTAACAGGGGCGTGGAAGGATTACCAGCTATATTTATTACTCATTCTCCCCATCGCGTATTTTGTTTTATTTAAGTACGTTCCGATGTACGGGGCAGCGATCGCTTTTCAGGATTACAGCATTTTTAAAGGCGTAACGGGAAGCGCTTGGGTCGGATTCGAGAATTTCCAGCAGCTGTTCGGAATGAGCCAGTTCTATCAGGTTGTCCGAAATACGCTGCTGTTGAACTTGCTTGATTTATTGTTTTCATTTCCGGCACCGATCCTGCTCGCTATTCTACTGCATGAGCTAAGGGTCGTCTGGTTCAAAAAAGCGGCTCAAACGATCCTGTATCTGCCTCATTTTATTTCGTGGATCATTATCGGCGGTCTCGTGTACCAAATGTTCGCGACAAACGGCGGCCTTGTCAACAATCTTCTTGCCGCGATTGGGTTTGATCCGATTCCTTTTTTGACCGATAAAAACAATTGGCTGCTCGTATACCTCGGAACGGGCATCTGGCAAAGCGCCGGCTGGGGAACGATTATTTATTTAGCTGCGTTAACAGGCATTAACAAGGACTTGTATGAAGCGGCAGAGGTAGACGGGGCAGGCAGATTGAAAAAAATATGGCATATTACGCTGCCGGGTATCCGCTCAACGATCGTCGTTATGCTCATTATGCAGCTTGGCCATATTATGACAATAGGTTTCGAGCGTCCGTTCGTCATGAGCAATCCGCTCGTGATGGACTATGCGGAAGTAATAAGTACGTTCGTGTACAAGGTAGGTTTGCAATCGGCGCAGTTTTCGCTAGCTACGGCAATGGGCTTGTTCCAGGCATTAGTCGGACTGGTGTTCGTCGTCGGGGCGAATACGATTGCGAAGCGGTCCGGAGAACAAGGTCTATGGTAGGAGGTGCGGTATGAAAAGTGTCATTCAACAAAAACAGAAAGTATCCAAGTTGAGGCTCTCGGATGTCGTCATTATGTTGGTGGTCAGCGCGGCCTTGATCGTGTGCCTCTTGCCGTTCCTGCATATTATCGCGATATCGCTAAGCTCCAAACCTTTCGTGTTATCGGGTCAAGTGACGATTTTCCCTCGAGGCTGGGACTTCCATGCCTATGAGATTGTGTTCACCGATACGAGAATGTTATGGTCGATGGGGCTTACGATCGTCCTGACGGTAACGTATACAATCATCAGTATGTTGATGAGCATAAGCGCGGCGTATCCGCTGACGAAGGATCGACTGAAGGGAAAAGCGTTCTTCATGCTGCTCATCGTGTTCACGATGTTTTTCAGTGGGGGCTTGATTCCCGATTATTTGCTCGTAAAGGAGCTAGGGTTATTGGACAGCCTGCTCTCGCTCATCGTTCCGGGCATGATCAGCGCTTTTAACCTAATCATTCTGCGGACGTTCTTCTTATCGATTCCGGCCAGTCTGGAGGAGTCGGCGCAGCTTGACGGCTGCTCTCATATTGGAACGTTAATTCGCATCATCCTGCCGCTGTCGCTGCCGGTTATTGCGACGCTCAGCTTGTTCTATGCGGTTTCCCGGTGGAACGGATATATGGATGCGCTCTTCTACATTACGGACTCGGAATTGTATCCGATCCAACTGAAGCTGTACCAGATCGTCATGAACAGCATGGTAACGGACTTGACGGCTCAGGAGGGGGCGGCTCAGCTCGATGTTGTTCCGGAGGGGATCAAGGCGGCCAGCATCATGTTCGCTACGACGCCGATTCTAATCGTCTATCCGTGGCTGCAACGGTATTTTGTATCCGGCGTCATGATCGGTGCGGTTAAAGGCTAGACGATTCCATTAAGATCGGTTATCCCTCTGCCAGGGCAGAGCTGAATAACATAGAGCAATATCGAAACGATACGTAAAGGGGAGCTAGAACATGAAGGCGAAGCAAAGGAAATGGTTACTCTTATTGACCGTCGTAATGCTGCTTGCAAGTATGTTGTCCGCCTGCTCGAAGCCTGCTAATGAAAGCAATTCCGAACAGACAGGCAACCAAGGAAGCGGAGGAAGCAAAGAGCCCGTTACCTTGAAGGTGGAAGTGTTCGATCGCGGCAATGCTCCGGCTGGAGCGGGACCCGTCACCGATAACTTCTGGACGCAATGGATTCAGAAAAACTTCGGCGATCCGAACAATATTAAGCTGGAGTTCGTGCCGGTGCCGCGAAACCAAGAGGTAGATAAGCTGAACGTGCTCATGTCGACCGGCGACGCTCCCGATCTTGTGTTTACTTACGACATGAATACGATTTACAATTATGTGAAAGACGGCGGGTTAACCGAGCTTGACGGGCTCCTCGCAGACAACGCCCCGAACCTGAAGAAGTTTCTCGGCGACGAGGTATTAAGCTACGGCATATTCGAAGGCAAGCAATATACGATTCCAGCTAAGCGAACGCTGCAGTTCACGCAGTCATCCTACATTCGCAAAGACTGGCTCGACAAGCTGGGACTGCCGGTTCCAACGACGACCGAGCAATTCTACGAAACCATGAAAGCGTTTAAGGAAAAGGATCCGGGCCAAACAGGCGGCAAAACCATTCCTTATTCCTTCAGCGCGATGAACGGTACGACCATAACGAGCCCAGGCGTCCTGATCAGCTCGTTCGTAAAGGATCTGACGGAAGAAGACTTCTACGCGTTGTCATCGGCGAACTACATCCCCGAACTGACGAAGCCCGGCTACAAAGAGGGCGTGCAGTTCATGAATAAAATGTATACAGAGGGCCTTATCAATCCGGACTTCGCGCTCGACAAGGACGGCAAGCAATTCGAAAGCGACGTGTCGAACGGCTATGTCGGCGCCTTCACCGCGCTGGCCGCCCATCCGACCTTAATGCAGAGCGGCAACGTATTCGATACGCTTAAGAAGAACGTACCAGGTGCGGAATATATCGCAATCGATCCGTTCACGAATGAAGCGGGCAAGTCGCCGAAAGCGATCTACGACCCGACGGGTATTCATATCATGATTCCGAAGACGAGCAAGCATGCGGCGGAAGCGATCAAATATTTGGACTGGATGTCGCAGCCGGACGTATTGTTCGCGCTCACGAACGGGCTCGAAGGACAGCATTATACGCTAGAGAACGATATTCCGAAAGCCATTACGACGGACGAAGCGAAGCAAACGTTCTACAATAACAGCGATTTGGCGATCGTCATTAACGGTAAAGATTTCGGCTCACAGGAAAAAAATATCGAAGTCGTGTCGCTATCCTTCCCGGATTATACCGAGTTGGCTAAGCAAACGATCATCAACGCGCTCAAAGACGGCTATACGCTGCCGCGCTTCGATCGCCCTATCGAAGCCGAGATCAAATACGCCAAGACGCTGAAGGACAAGGGAGAAGAGACGCTGGTGAAGAGCATTTTGGCTAAACCGGATCAATTCGACAAGGTGTTCGAGTCCAACGTCGAGGAGTTTCTGAAGCTGGGCGGTCAGGCGGTTATCGATGAACGCAGAACGGCTTACAAGGAAATGAACAATTAAACGCGAAAGCCGGACAAACCCCATCCATATCATGGGGTTTGTCCATATTTGCAACGGGAGAAGGATGGGGCCTTATGAAAGTCAACAACAACTACATTAAACGGATGCTGCTCTCATACCTCCCCATTCTGCTCGTTACGATCAGCATGCTCATCTTTGTTTTTTTCTCCGTTATCAACCAGCTGCATGTCCGAAATGCGATTCAGGCGAATGATCTAACGGCCGACTACGTCGCCAATATGGTAGACAGCTCGCTCAAGGGCATTTCCTTCGATGCGCAGAAGATGATCGAGGACGGAGGGGATATGCAGCGTTTTCTCGACGGCCCTTCGGACCGGGCGGCGGACTTCGACGCATCCAACTTGCTGAGCAATCTTATGGTTCGCTATGGGTTGATTGATTCTGTCTATCTGTACCGCGCGAAGGATGGCAAGGTACTCGATCAGAGCACGATTCGCCCGCTTGCGCAATTTCCCGACCAGGCCTATTTCAGCAGCGTGCTCGAGCAGCCTTATACAGGGGTTTGGTCCTCGCCTAGGGTGAAGGGGAGCGAAGGGCAAAGCGGGGTTCGCGTCAGCTCCTTGGGCTTCAAAATTCCGCGCGATTCCGGTAGCCTCGGCTATGTGATCATTAATGTCAAAATTACTTCGTTGGAATCGTTCATTGGACAGATGATCGACCCGGCTATTACGGAAGCGGAGTTGTTCGACGCCGACGGGCAGTCTTTCTTCGAAGGCGAACGGCAGGCATCGTCACGCAACAGGCTTAGCGTGGACATCGTCTCTGATTATACGGGCTGGACGTACCGTATCGGCATTAAAGGCGGACAGCTATTCGATTTTCTGTTTCACGGCAGTACGGTATGGATCCTTCTTGGTCTTAGCGCCATCGTGTTCGCGATTGGGTCGACCCTCTATGTGACGCGAAGGAATTATAAGCCGATCGAATCGATCATGCATCGAATCGAGCGCTTCTCGTCATCCGTTAAGGCAGGCGATCTCAAAGAGAGAGAAAATGAATTTTCCTTTATCGATCAGGCGATCGAGCGTTTAATTACGAACAATATGGTGTTTCAAGAACAACAGCAAGAGCACCTGGTCATTCGAAGACAGCAGTTTCTGCAGGTTCTGCTCAAAGGGGAATATGAAGGCGAACGCGAGGAATGGGAACAAGAGCGGGAGTTCTACGGACTCGCTGCGGGCAAATTCATCGTATCGCTCGTGGAGCTCGATCATTACGTACAATTCGCCATGAGATACAGTCCGAACGATCAATCGTTGTTCAAGTTTATCGTAAGCAGCGTTGCGGTCGAGCTCGCCGAGCAGAGCGGCCTTCGCATCGTGGCGGAGTGGATCGCGAA
Organism: Paenibacillus sp. J22P218; assembly: GCF_056269195.1. Taxonomy (NCBI): domain Bacteria; kingdom Bacillati; phylum Bacillota; class Bacilli; order Caryophanales; family Paenibacillaceae; genus Paenibacillus; species Paenibacillus sp. J22P218. The sequence goes on along the minus strand of NZ_JBWDNL010000007.1, from coordinate 219,310 downwards.
GAACCAGCTTGTCGTTCTGCTAATATCGAACGAAAGCGGAGCGTTGGAACACAAAATGCTGCAGCTATCCGAGCAGATCCGTACGTGGGTGGAGAGCCATCTTGACTTCACGGTCACGATCGGAGTCGGATCGCCTGTGGAGGACGAATCAGGCATAGGCGGCTCGTTCGACGACGCAACGGCGGCTGTGAGCCGCAAAGTGTCCTTCGGCGTGAACCAAATTATTGACTCGGTCGAGGTGAAGGGCAAGTCGGACGGCGAGTGGTTTGCCTATTTGGAAATGATCCGAACGATCGTTCGACAGCTTCGCATGTCGGAGGAAGAATGGCATAACGAGCTGAAGAGACTGTTCGGCGAAATGGCCGTTCATCGCCTTCGCAAGGATGACGTCGATCGTCTGCTGGACTATCTTGTTTTTCATCTGGAATACGAACTGGAAGGCGCGCTTCCCGAAGTGGCCAAGCAATGGGTACAAGAAACGAAGCCGGCAATGCTCGCCGACATGGCGCAGTGCGATACGCTTAAGCAGCTAGAGGACGGTTTTGTTACAACGCTAACCGGGCTCTCTCAGCATATTGAGGAGCTTTCGCAGAGCAGGCGCCACAATGTGCTCATGAGAGAAATTCGCGATTACGTCGCGGAGCATTTCATGGACCCGAACCTCTCGCTTACGCTGCTAAGCGAACGGTTCCAGATCAATTCCAAATATTTGAGCCAGCTGTTCAAAGAAAGCATCGGCCAGAACTTTAGCGATTTTCTCATCGGACTTCGGATCGATTATGCGAAGCGGCTATTAAGGGACTCGGACGTTACGGTGCAGGACATCTCGGATATGTTGGGGTATGCCAATCCAACGTCATTCATAAGAGTGTTCAAGAAAGTAGTCGGATTGTCGCCGGGACAATATCGCGATTCGCAAATGAAGGGCACGGAACTACACTAGGGCGATGGACGAAAGGGAGTTGAAAAAGTGAATCAACATGCAGTTGGTCAGATAACGTTAAAGGGGAAAGTACGCATTCAGGCTCCTTCCTTGCTGACTGCACCGGTCCGGCATGCGCTCCGGATGCTGGCAAGAGACTTCGAAGCGGTATTGGGGGAGAAACCTGAGATTGTAGAGGCAGACAATAGCAACGATACAGCGTCCCTCACGATTAGATATGCAGAGGAACGGGACCGCTGCGCGCAGCGTGCCGAAGCATTCTGTTTCCGAGGTCACGAAGATAACGGCACAACAAGTATTAGCATTATTGGCTATGACGAGCTTGGAATCGTATACGGCATTTTGGAGTTTAGCCGAGTCTATCTCGGCATTGAGCCATTCTGGTATTGGGTCGATCAACCTATCAATCAGAAGGATGAAATCACTATTCCGTGCAGCGACTATGTCGCTCCTGAGCCAAAGGTTCGTTACCGCGGCTGGTTCGTGAACGACGAAGTGTGTTTGATCGGTTGGAAAGACGCGTATCCGCCTTCGAGCGAAGTATGGGAGCCCGTCTTCGAAGCGCTGCTCCGCTGCGGAGGCAATATGGTCATTCCGGGTACGGACTTGCCGCGGGACGGCATCCATTACAAGCTTGCTGCCGAGATGGGGCTATGGGTCACGCATCATCATGCCGAGCCGCTGGGCGCCGAGATGTTTCTGCGCGCATTCCCTGGAAGAACGGCAAGTTACCAGCAGGCGCCGGAGCTGTTCGAACGCTTATGGCAGGAAGCCATCGATGAGCAAAAGGATATGAAGGTTTTATGGGTGTTGTCGTTCCGGGGCCAAGGCGACGCACCTTTCTGGATGAACGATCCCTCCTTCGATACTTCGGAAAAACGCGGCGCCATGATCAGCAAAGTAATTCGTAAGCAGTATGACATGATTAGAGAAACGATCCAAAATCCGGTTTACTGCGTTGCCTTGTACGGGGAGATAGCCGAGCTGTACAAGGGCGGGTACGTACAGCTTCCGGATGATGTCATCAAAATATGGGCCGACAACGGTTACGGCAAGATGGTATCCCGCAGGCATAACAATCAGAATCATCGCGTCTACTCTCTCCCTGCGAAAGATGACGGGGGCAAGCACGGTCTGTATTATCACGTGACGTTCCACGATCTGCAAGCGTCCAATCATTTGACGATGTATCCGGGCTCGGCTAGCTTCCTCAAGGGGGAGATCGAGACGGCGTTCGCAGCAGGAGCGGACGAATATTTGCTGCTCAACTGCGGCAACATCCGGCCTCATGTCTACTCGCTGGATGTGATAAGAGAGCTGTGGAATACAGGAACGATCGATTCCCAGCGGCATTTGAACCAATTCGTGAGCCGCTACTATGCCGGACATCACGAAGAACTGGCGGAGCTGTACCTGCGCTATGCGGAAGCGGCTATTCCATATGGTCCGCACGGGGACGATCTGGCTGGGGACGAATATTATCATCATCCAGCCAGGCAAATTATTGGCCACTGGCTGCAAGGGAAAGAGGATCAATCGGATACAAGGCAGTTCTGGGCCGTTGGCGACGTTCCTTTTGCGGAGCAGGTGAAGCGATTTGAAGAAAAGCTGGAGCTCGGAATGAAGACGTGGGGAGAGTGGCTCAAGCACACAGATGAGGTTCTGGCGAAGCTGGATCCAGCCGATCAGCGCAGAGCGCGTGACCAGCTTCGGTTTCATGGAGCGCTACATTTGTCCGGCTGCGAAGGTTTTTATTGGTTATGCCGTTCCTACAGAGCTTTCAGCGAGCAACACTATCCGCAAGCGTTCGTCTATGCCTCGGAATCGATGTGGCGTTATGCGGAGGGGCTCGAAGTATTGCGAGATTCCGAGCATGGGAAGTGGGGAAGCTTCTATGAGGCGGACTGGCTGACGAATATACAGAGCACGGTGCAAAATGTAGATACGCTGCGGCGCTTCATCCGCATGCACGGCGACAGCCCGGATTTCTTCCTCTGGTACAAGGAATATTTGATGCCGGAAACGGAGAAATACATTTACTTGGAAAATACGCATCGCAATCCATTGTCCGACGACGAGCTGGCGCAACGGCTAAAGTCATATTTCGTGTAATCAACGTTTGTAACTGTTTGCCGTAAAAGCGTGAGGAGATTGTGCCTCTTTCATATTTAGGACTTTTTCAGGGGCCTCCTATAACGGGCCTCTCTTTATTTATTCCTTTACTTTTAATCCCCGCATGGTGCTATGCTTATTACAGAAGCTCAACGTATACTGCATTTTGCCAGGAGGATTACAATTGAATCATCATTTATGGTTGAATAACATTTCCCCCTTTGTTCGAACAGGAAGAATGATGAAGTCGCACTCTTTAACGGGAGAGTGGATGGATCATGATCATGTCTATACTTATATCGAGCAAGGAGAAGCGGAATTCATTCTTAGTGGCGTTAAATATGAAGTAGGTGAAGGAGATGTGATCGTCATGCATCCGATGATGTCTCATCTTATCCGATCTACATCCGACCTTCCCCTTATTCAATATATTTTTCATTTTGATTTGTTTTATGACGAAAACAGGAGTCAATTGAAGAGCACAAGCGCAGCTCATTTTCGAAGGGATGATATTTTAGCTAAGGAAATGAGCTTGGCTGATATCCATCCTGTAGCTCATTTGAAGCTAGCGGATCGAATGGAATGCAAGAAGCGATTTTTACAATTGCAACAGGAAATAACCAGCCCCGTCCAAGAAAATATACTGCTCGTTAAATCGCTTTGTCTGGAGCTGTTGCATTTATTTTTCAAAAACCAGTCTGAACATAATCAAAGTAAAGGGAAAATGACCAAAGGCTGGCCGGCGATTGAGAAAGCCATCGTGTGTATGAATCAACGTTATCATGATCCTCAGCTAAATAATGAGGATGTGAGCAACTATGCAGGCGTAACGCCTAACCACTTGTCGTATTTGTTTAAAAACCAGCTTGGCATAACCGTATATAATTATTTGAAGCACGTCAGGCTCGAACAGGCAAAGCTCCACATTTTATCGGGTAATAAGTCGATTACGGAGATTGCGGAAGAGGTTGGCTTCTCTAGCGTTCACTTATTTAGCCGCTCCTTCAAGGAGCATGTTGGAATTACGCCAAGCAAGTATGCCGCATCACAGTCAACAAACATGAAGACCACGCATTAAGCTTTCATTGCAACAAAAGGTTTCTGTATCTTCCTTCGTTTAAGGGGAGTACAGGCACCTTTTTTGTATTTGGAAGCGAATCTCGGATTCGTAGTCACAGACAAAAAATCATTTTTGCAGGCAAAGACATTCTGCTTGCAAGGGTTTACATTAATAGGGAAATAACGATGAGGAGTGAACGTGAATGAATAATAGAAAAATTATGTTCGTAAGTCCTTGGCAAGTAGAAACGGTAGAGGAACCATTCGAAGCAAGAAAACCAGGAAATGGCGAAGCTCTTGTTCAATTAATTTATTCGTTAATCAGCCCCGGCACAGAGCTTGCGATGTTGTCTGGCAAGGAAGGCTGGGCACCGCATCCTGTATGTCCCGGTTACGCCAGCGTTAGCCGTATCGTGGAGGTAGGGGAGGATGTAACCGATTTCCGCAAGGGAGATACCGTGTTCCATTATGGAAGCCATCAGGAATACCAATATGTAGGCACGAAAGATGTGTTTATAAAAGTGCCTGAGGGTCTCGATCTAAGATGGGTTCCTTTCACCCGGATGGCAACGGTAGCTATGACCTCCGTGCGGGTTTCCAATATTGAGCTGGGCGATTATATAAGCGTATCCGGATTGGGCCTTGTCGGTAATCTGGCAGCACAGCTGACTCGCTTGCAAGGGGCGACGGTTATCGGCGTTGATCTTGCTAAGGAACGATTGAACACAGCTCGTGCATGTGGATTAGATTATCCGCTAAACGGGTCAGAAGAAAATGCCAGAGATCGAATTATGGAGATTACCGGCGGCAAAGGCGTGTCCACGCATATTGAGGCAACCGGCGTACCAAAGGTTGCCGTAGATAGCTTGAGTTATATCGGATCCTTAGGGGAAATCGTATTCTTAGGCAGCCCGCGAGGAGAGTACAACGCAGATGTCACGCACGTGCTGAACCATTGCCACTTGTACAACCTTGGCTGCATTACGTTCAAGGGTGCTCATGAGTGGCGTTACCCGACGGGTCCGAATCCGTTCGTTAAGCATTCCCTAGTCAGAAATTCGCATATTGTCTTTGATCTTATGAAGCAGAATCGATTGAAAATCGAACCGCTAATTAGTCATGTTATTAAGCCGGATCAAGCACCAGCTGCTTATGAGGGATTAAGAAATAATAAAGATCAGTACAATGGCGTATTATTTGACTGGTCATAAGGAGGGAGAGGCAGATATGCTCAGAGGTTTAACCCGCGCGGGTGTCGGATCGATTGGATCGGACGAAGACTACATTCGTATGGCTGCAAAGTATGGCTTTCAGTCTGTAGATCTTAACCCTGTAGATTTGATTAGAGCGTATGGACAGGAAGGGGCTATTCAGTTGCTGGAGAGCAATGGAGTAGTTATCGGATCCTTCGATCTTAACGTGGATTGGCGTTCATCGGAGGAGCAATTTGTAGAAGGACTGCCTTCATTAGCCGAAGCGGCGGCAGCAGCAGCTTCATTGCGCTGTTTTACCTGCTGCACCTACATTTTGCCTGCAACGAATGAGCCGGCGGCATCCTTTATGATCGCGGCAACAAGGAGACTGCGAATCGTGGCCGAAATTCTCGGAGCTTACGGAATTTCATTAGGATTAGAGTTTGTAGGCAGTCATCACTTGCGCACGCAATGGACGAATCCGACGATATGGAGCATGAAGGATACGCTTAGCTGGATTGCGGCGATCGGCTCTCAAAATGTGGGGTTGCTGCTCGATTCCTATCACTGGCATACGAATGGCCTAACGACCGGGGATCTATTGAAACTAAAGCCGCAACAAATTGTCCATGTCCATATTAATGATGCGAAGGACTTGCCTATCGAACTGGTAATCGACAACGATCGTTTATATCCGGGAGAAGGAGTAATAGATCTGAGAGGGTTCATCTCAAGCCTGCAAAGCATCGGTTATCGGGGAGTCGTTGCGCAGGAGGTCCTGTCTCCATCCGCAGATCAAAGCGCGGATGTTTTGCTAGCCAGGTCTCAGACGGGATTTGATAAGGTGTTTGGTGAGGTAGGCGTAATTTAGGACAAGGAGATTGGTATATGTCTGCTTTTAAAGGAAAGATAGCCGTGCATGCCATTACATGGGGAGAAAATCATCTTCAAGCGATGAAAGATATTTCAGAGCTTGGCTATCGGGCGATTGAACCGTGGGCGTCGTTTGTATATCGCTATGAGGATAATATAGAAGCTTATCACGAGCTTTTAGATCAGCATAATCTTGTGTTAACAGGTTTGTATGGAGGGGCTTCTTATGGCACGGACAAACGCTTTGGCAATGTAAGTGTTCGACAAGAGCTTATTGACGATAATGTTCGGTTGGCAAAGCTCATTGCCAAATGCAATGCGGACATATTAGTACTGGGGCCGGGGGGAACGGGGGAGCTTCCTTCTACTACAGAGGAGCTTAAGATCATGGCCGATACGATTAACGAAACGGCTAAGGCAACGTATCAGCTGGGTATCAAATCCGCTCTTCATCCACATTTATGGACCGAAATTCAGTATGAGAAAGATATAGATGCGTTAATGGAGCTATTCGTGCCTGAAGTGTTTCTTGCCCCTGATACCGCGCAGCTGCTTGGAGCGGGAATGGATCCTGCAGCGGTCATTCGCCGTTATCAAGATAGAGTAGCTTATCTGCATCTAAAGGATTTGACGATTCAAACTCAGAATACAGAAGGAACAGATGCAGAGAGTAATCAGCAGCCCTTCTTCTGTGAGCTTGGTTTAGGCTCTGTTGATTTCTATAGCGTGTTCAAGGCGCTGAATGACATTCATTACGAGGGTTGGGTAACCGTTGAGGTTGACCAATCTCGTCATACACCAAGGCGAAGTTTGGAAGTTTGTCGTCAATATCTGGAAGAGAAGCTGCAAAACGAGTGCGTCTGCTCGGATACCTGAAGAAGGGTAGGCCGACCCAATTTGTAATTGCCCTCGGTCCATATTAGAATAGTACGGACACTGACTTTGGAGGCTAACATCACATGTATCGTAATGCGGAAGATTTTCTAGAAGATTGGGCGGCGGCGTCCGCAGGCACATTGGCCGTCATGAAGGCGATTACGGATGAGAAGATGAATACGGCGATCGTGGAAGGCCACAACTCGCTCGGCTGGCTTGCTTGGCATCTCGTTGGCTCGGCGGGAGCGTTCGGACACTTCGCCGGCTTGCAAATTCCGGGCGTAGAGCGCGGTACACCAGTGCCGGCGCATATGGCGGAGATTGTAGAGAAATACGAAGCGGTTATTGAAGCGTATAATCGTGAAGCGAAGGCTCTGTCCGACGAGCAAATGACGGAAGAAATCAACGGCTTCGGACGAATGACGCCGCGCGGCAAGTTCCTGCGCAAGCTCCTTGACCATGAAACGCATCACCGCGGCCAAATGACCGTGTTGCTTCGTCAAGCGGGCCTCTCGGTACCGGGTGTGCTCGGACCAACGAGAGAAATGCAAATGAAATAAGAACGACATCATGGGGGGGCCAAGAGCCGATGGCTGTTGAGGCTCCCTCTTTATCATTTGTTGTTCAATTACTTCGAACGATTCCGGTTTTGATATTGCTTAGGCGTTACGCCAGCGTGTTTCTTAAATACCTTCACAAAATGAGATTGATCATAAAAAGTGAGCCGCTCACTAATACTTGTAATCGTATCGCCTGAATGGTCGAGCAGTTTCTTGGCCTCCTCAATTCTTTCCCTCTGGATGTAGTTCATGAGAGTCAGACCGGTTTCTTTCTTGAACAGCTGTGATAAATATTCGGGGTTAAGTCCGGATACATTCGACATCTGCTGCATCGTCATTTCTTCGAAGAGATGCAGGTAGATGTATTCCTTGCATCTATAGACTGGCTTGGATACGTTGTTATTTCGGCATTGGCTGACACGCTCGGCGAAATCCACGATTGCAGCGAATACAACAGCTTCCACCGCAGCCAAATCGGTCAGTTCTTCAATATGCTTAACATGCAAGCCGCATAACGTACTGGATAACTCCTCGTACACTCCGCCTTGGGTAGCCATATGGCTGCTTAAGGTGACTCCGCCAATGGCGAGATTTTTTACGTTCCGAAGATGGCTTCGTTTCGAATTGACCTCGCTAATATAATCAATGTTGGTCATTTTGGCCAACTGCTTGATTAATTCGTTTTTTTCTCCGCGTTTAATTAATTCCAGCAAATGGCCTTGTCCTGCATTACCATCGTGGAAAATAGAGTACTCCCGGCGATCGGTGAGCTCCCGTTCTTTTTCCTGCTGTTGATCAGATAGACCGTACTGCAAGGTGGATTCGATTACATCCGTAATGTCTAGTGCTTGTTGATTGATCATCCAATTAGCCGAGACGCAAATATAGAGTAATCGCAAGCGATCCACGAACGGGAGACTGCGATAGTATTCCGTCCATTTGGTTCGTTTCTCATGCGGTATTCCATGTTCTTGCCAGAATTCGGCGGACGGTTCCGAATGATTATGCCGGAGAGCTGGGCCGATGACGATGACGGCTTGACATTGCAGGTTTCGAATGACCGGAACGACGGCAAACTGCTCTGTGTAGTTGGTTTCATGTACGACCGGGCTGCTGAGCTCGGTTCCTTTGGTTGCGGCCGAACGGAATAGGTCGGCAGAATCGGAAAACAAAGGGTGATCAGGCAAGCCGGCGGCCCAAAAAGATTCCTTTTGCAGCTCTGAATTTAATTTGCAGTAAACAGGGAGGCCAAAACTTTCGTGTATCAATTTACATATATAATCCAAATCGTCTAATTGATCTGCCAAAGACATGGATGACACCTCGGTTTTGTACAATTTATATATCTAATTTACCATACATAGAGTCAGATGTATGCCATAATTCTAATGTAAGTGCTTTCAATCAAGCATTTTTAAGGAGGAATTTTATGGCATCTATTGAGATGACTGAGAAAACGGTCGCCAATGATGGCGAACATCCGAAGCTTAAGATAAGCGAAAAGATTGCGCTTGTTGTCGGGAGCGCGCCGAATACGTTCCATTATCAAATCATTCAAATGTATTTGCTGTTTTTCTACACGGACTTTATGAAAATCGACCCGGCTTTTGTAGCCGCATTATTTCTCGTGATTCGCTTTGTCGATGCGCTAATCGCGCCTTTATTCGGCGCATGGCTGGATAAAATCAGCACGCCGTGGGGGAAATACACGCCTTGGTTTTTAATTTTGGGCGTTCCGTTCGGGATTTCCGGATGGCTAACCTTTACGGTTCCCGATATGAGCGAGACCGGAAAGCTTGTCTATGTCGTAGTGACGTATACGATTTATAGTCTTTTCGCCTCAATTATCACGATTCCAAGCAATGCAGTCGTACCTGCCGTGACCAAAAGAATCGAGGAACGAATCTCAATTGCTCAGCTAGGCTTCTTGTTCATTCTGATCGGAGCTTTGATTGTTCAAGTAGGCACCGTGCCGCTATATAAAGCTTTAGGCGGTGGAGACGATGCCATGGGCTTCTCGATCTTAATGGCTGCGGCGGCAGTCATGACGATTGTGATATCCGTCTTTCAATCGGTACGAGTGAAGGAAAGGTATGTTCTAGCCGTAAATAAAGATCAGAAAACGCCTTCGTTTAAAAAAATGATTGTTGCGACGTTCACGAACAAATATGCCATCATTTTATATGTTTATTTGTTCGCTGGTTCTATCTCTTCCGGTATTCGGTCCGGCGTTCAAATTCATTTTTATAAATATTTTTTCAACAACGAAGGATTAATGGCGATTGTTGGAATAGTTGTTTTGATTCCAACTCTCGTCGGAGTCGCATTCAGCCAAAGGGTCATCAGGCGGTTTGGGCTCAGAAACACGGTGCTGGCTGGCGTAATCGTCGGTTTGGCTACATGTCCCATCTATTTATTCATCCCGGCCAATAATGCCGGACTCCTGATATTTATCGCCGTATCGGTTCTCACTGCTTTAATCGGCGGGTTCGCCAGCCCTGCCCAAGGCGCTATGATGCCCGCTGCGATCGATTATACCGAATGGAAGAGCGGTCTGAATTTAAATGCATTTATGAGCTCATTTAACGGATTTATCCAAACCTTTGCAACAGCTATATCCGGAGCGATCGCAGCCGGCGCGCTGACGGTTATCGGATATGTTCCAGGCGTGGAGCAAAGCGGGGCAACTCTTTTTGGCTTCAAGGTATTGGTAGGAGTTCTGCCCGCCGTTTTCGGCGCATTTGCGATATGCATGTACTGGTTTGATCTTACGGAAAAGAAACAAGCCCAAATATCTCAAGAACTTGCGGAAAGAAGGAAAAAATAATGTCCATACATGAAAACGAAAAAACAATCAACGAAAATTTGTTATATGACGGTCTGCAAGACCCGCAGTTCCAACATCCCTATGTGGATATCGATGAATGGCGGGATGAGCCTGTGCGCCATCGTTACATTCATGGCGGATTCGAGGGGAATGATACAAGGTTTTCGTTCTACTTCCCGCCTACGGAAAGTTATGAGCAACGTTTCTTTCAACCCGTCTACCCGGTTCAGGGCAGTGAGAACGCAGCCCAAAGCCATATTGACGGCGTGGACAATAAAATTGGGTTTGCCATTTCCCACGGTGCCTATTTGGTAGAAACCAATATGGGCGGAGCGTCCGATGACTTTAGCCTTGTGTATCGCGCAAGCGCCGCAGTCGCGCTATATTCCCGGGTCAAGGCGGCTGAGCTGTTCGGCCCTCACCGCCCTTACGGTTATATTTACGGCGGCAGCGGCGGCGGGTTCAAAACGATGAGTTTCATAGAAAATACGACAGGCGTTTGGGACGGCGCAGTGCCGTTCGTCATCGGAACACCAATGGCGATTCCGAATGTGTTCACGGTACGCGTACACGCGATGCGAATTCTGGGGGATAAGTTCCCAGCGATTATTGATGCGCTTGAGCCTGGCGGCAGCGGGGATATGTATGCCGGATTAAATGAGGAAGAGAGACAAGCGCTTGAAGAAGTAACGAGAATGGGTTTCCCTCCTAAGGCGTGGTTTGCCTACAAAGAAATTGGCGATGGAGCGCTCACGGTGCTGTCTCCCGCCGTTATGAGGATGGACCCGTCATATTTTGAGGACTTCTGGACCGTTCCCGGATACCTTGGCTATGATCCCGAAAGTTCAGCTTCCAGAGCGCGTCTTCAACATAAGACAGTTGTGTCGGAGGTCATTCGTCCGCGTCAGACAGAGGTTGCGGATTCCGACGCAGCTGTGAAAATGGGAGTCGACGACGCGTGGAAAATGCTTACGGAAGGTCAGGAGTCCGTACCTTCCTTTAAGCTGGCAAATGTGCCGGAGGGGGATGCCTATCTGGATGGGGCTTATATTCAGATTAAGAGCGGCGAGGCTGCCGGTCTGAAAATTCCTCTTGGCGGGATCAACGGAAACGTTGTCACGGTGGGAGCGGCATTCGGATTTTTCACATCCGTTCAAACCTTGGAGCTAGTGAAGCCAGGCGACGAGATCGTGCTCGATAACTCGGATTATATCGCTCTTCAGACGTACCACCGTCACCAAGTTCCGACCAGCGATTATTCGGTGTGGGATCAGTATCGGGACGACAACGGCGAGCCGTTGTATCCGCAGCGTCCATTCCATGTCGGGCCTGCTGTTGCCTTTGGCGGCGCAGGTTCAGTTCAAAGCGGCCGCTTCGAAGGAAAAATGATTGTCGTGCAAACGTTAATGGACGAGAGTGCGTTCCCTTGGCAAGCGGATTGGTACAGAACGAAGGTTACAGAAGCGCTAGGGGAAAAGCGGGATGATCATTTTAGACTTTGGTTCATTGACCACGCTTTGCATGCCGATACGAGCTCGAACCATGTTTTAGACGGACTCCATATTGTCACGTACATCCCTGCACTGCATCAGGCGCTTCTCGATGTGAGCGCTTGGGTAGAAAGAGGAGTTACCCCTCCTGCCAGCACGAGCTACCATATTGAAGAAGGACAGGTTGTCGTTCCGCCCACAGCCTCGGAGCGCAGAGGCATTCAACCGGTCATTTCTCTCAAGGCCAATGGTGGCGATCGGGCGGAGGTTTCGGTTGGCGAAACGGTCTACTTCAAGGCAGAGATCGAGGTTCCGCCCAATACAGGTGAAGTCGTCTATGCGGAATGGGATTTTGAAGGGGAAGCAACCTTTCCGATCCATGCGCAGATTAGCCGCGTTAATGAAGAAGGATCACAAGCGGTGGTAGAGGCAGCTTACGCCTTCAACAAACCAGGAACTTATTTCCCTGTATTGCGCGCTGCGTCAGATAGGGAAGGCAATAGCGGTGACTTGTATACGCAAGTGTTGAATCTAGCTCGAGTTCGAGTCGTCGTGAAATAAATTCGGATTTGAACAACATGAAAAGGGGAGCTGCTCCCGAAGCAGCTCCCCTTTTTTGTCTGATTTCACACAACTACGACGCAGCCGTAATCATCCACGAAACGCCGTATTTGTCCGTGAGTTCTCCATAATAGATACCGAAAGGTTGACGCTCGATTGGATGTTTGACGTGGCCGCCGACTGCAAGCTTGCCGAAAGCGTCGCCCGCCTCTTGCTCGGAGTCGAACTCGAGCGCGAGCGAGAGACCTGTTCCCCGAGTAATCGATTCAATAGCATCGGCCATGAAGATGGCATGTCCGCCTGCCACCATAACGCATAGGTGCATCACTTTATCCTTCAGCTCATGTTCTGCGCCCATTAGATCTCCGTGCGTGGCGACGGACACGATCTCTCCTCCAAGCGACTGCGCGTAGAATGCCGCTTGGCTTCTCGCATCCTCCGAAATAATATACGGCTTCAAGCTTCCCATGTTCATTCATCCCCCTCAATAGTTTGGTTCATTTGATCCTTCCTAATGGCCGCAAATAGGTGGCTTACGAGCCCAGTTGCGGCTATGTTGGAGCTTTGCAGTAACTTTCTCAATAATAGCCTAAAAGTATCCATTTATGAACAAAGTTGATGCTATACTCCAGTATAGCCTTGTAGCACTGCATTTATCGAACAAAGTTAGTGTGAGAATCCAACATAGCTCCCCTTAACCTTCTACAATATCGTTATACTTCTCGGAAATTTTCGCCCAGTCCGGATGCTGCCGGTCGCTGCTATCGAGCAGTTCCAACAGCCTGCCATCGATCGCCGGATCAACGGAGGCATTGCGATGAATCCCGATATCCAGTGCAACGAGCAGCAGCTTCGCGAGCTCGAGCCCTTCAAGTCCCGTGGAAAGCAGATCCGCCGGGAAAAACTTCACCAGCATATTGTGCGCGGCCCCGGTATCCTCCTTGGAGTACATCAAATCGTACATAATCGCAAAATGTTCCGCATAATCCGCACTCTCGATGGTTCTTAAGAAGGTGGGATCATTGACTTCCGCATTCGGCGTTCCGATAAAGAGCGTATTGCCGCCCATATCCGTCACTATAAATCGTCTGTCTTCCTTCAAATCTTTCAATTTCGATATACGTGGGACACCCGTACGAGGGATTTTACCAAGCGCTTGTTTCAATCCGGTAGAGAACGCTTCGTGTACCGCATTTACATCATCCACACTCATATAGCACATACTTGGATTTTCGGCCGGCAACGTTCGTTTGCTGCCATAAAAGTGAATTTCAATGGATCCATATTGCACGACGGCATAAGGATTCGGGCGAGTGTACAACTGAACGATGGTGAATCCGAGGTTTTCGTAAAAGGCGACCTGTTCCTTTATGGACGGACACGGTAAAATAGGAATGATTTTATCCATTAGCGTTCAACTCCTGCCGGGGGATTTAGCTTACAACCTTAGCATACAACATTCATGCAAATGATAAGGTTTGGAGAAATGCACGAAGAAAGAGGGGATGGCATGAAACGAAAAAGCATCCGGATGCGCTTAATGCTGTTAATGATTCTTCTCGCTACGCTTCCGGTATTAATCGTGACGCTTATTGCAACCGTTAACACGCGAAACTCGGTCGAGGAAGAGATCATTGACGCCAATCTTTCGCGGATCGAATGGTCCGAGCAATATTTGAACGAACTCATTGAGCAGATCGATATTCTGTTTTATTCGCTGCAGATCAATCAAGAGCTGGTGTCCGGTTTGGACGACACGGACAACCCCGATGTCAGCGTGCAGTATCGGTCGCTGAATCATATTCGCGAGGCGCTATCGTCGCAGTTCTACACCAATTCCCGCAAAATCGATGAACTAACGCTTTACATGCATGAAAGCCAAAAAGCGATTACCGTCGATTTTGCCAATAACGGTACCGTCTATCCGTTGACCATCGACGATACGGCTTGGAAGCGGCTGCTGCGCGAGCCGATCAACATCTACTTCAAGCAAACGAATGAAGGCATCTATGCTTATCATAGCATTAACCGGTTCGAGGACCGAATGCTTCTAGGCGGCATCGGCGTTCGGATTAACCGCGACGTATGGCAGCAGGTCAGCCATATCCTGCAGTCGGAGGCGGAGAGCACCGTATTTCTGCTCAATGACGAAGGAGAGACGCTCTCCGGCTCAACGGTATCGGAGCAGACGGACGACATTCGCGCGCTTCTGACTGACCAGATGCTGAGCGGCAACGATGAGCCGTATATCGTAGAGGGCGGGTACTTCTTCTTTATCAAAAAAATTGCCGGCGGTCAGCTCACGATCGTCAAAGCGATTCCGTTCTCGACGGTATCGGAAAGCGCAAGGCCTACGATTGTCGCAGGCGCTCTGATCGGAGGATTCTTCGTTCTATTGTCTCTGCTACTGTCCGTATTGTTCTCGCTCCGAATCACGCGTCCGATCATCGGACTGGCCAAGTCGATGCGCCATGCGCATGTCAGCAACTTCGAGCAGCATTCCATTCAGAGCCAGGATGAAATCGGGCTGTTGGAGCGGGGTTATAACGCGATGATGGGAAGAATCAAAGAGCTGATCGAGGTGGAGTATCAGCAGGAGATCGAGGTGAAGAAGGCGCAGCTGTTAGCATTGCAAGCTCAGATCAATCCTCACTTTTTGCATAATACACTTCAATTGATCGGGGGCATGGCGTTATCCGTTAATGCGGTTAAGATTCACGAAATTACGCTCGTCGTCGGCGATTTGCTGCGGTATTCCATTAGCACCGACGGGGAGCTTGTGAAGCTGGACGAAGAGCTTCGACATATGCGCAACTATATTTTCATCCAGGAAAATAGGTTCTACGGCCGCTGCCAAGTGGGGATGGACGTGGACGAGCAGGTGCTTGCCAGCCAGCTGCCGCGGTTCACGCTGCAGCCTATCGTAGAGAATGCTTTCGAGTACGGCTTGCAGCCGAAGCGAGGAAGCTGGCATCTCTTTATTCGCATGAAGCGGATTCGGAATCGATGCGTCTTCATCGTCGTGGATCAAGGGATCGGCATTGTGCCGGAGCGGCTGGAGGAAATCAGAGATCGGCTCAAAGGCCGCATTACTTTGAATGCAGGACAACAGCAGTCTGCAGGTACAGGGAGAAGAAAAGGCGTCGGCCTCCATAATGTGAATGCGAGAATGGTGCTTCAATTCGGCGATAAACATCGTATGCGCGTGTTCAGCAAAGCAGGCGAGGGAACGATGATCGTCATCAGTTGGCCCTATGTCAATACGGGAGAGGAGCTTGGTGGGAATGCTGAAAGTGTTGATCGTGGATGATGAGCCTTGGTCCAGAGCGGTCATTAAGTCGCTTGGTGCTTGGGATCGTTACGATATGGAAGTGATAGCGGAGGCGGAGGACGGCATCGAAGCGCTGGAGATGATGCAATCGTTCAACCCGGAAGTCGTCATTACCGATATGCGAATGCCGGGGCTCGAGGGGGTTGAACTGCTAGATGCAATGAGAAGCGGCTTCCCGGAAGCGTCGATTATCGTCATGAGCGGATACGACGATTTTGTTTATCTGAAACAAGCAATCCGCTCTAAGGTTGTTGAATATATGCTGAAGCCGATCCGCGCCGAGGAGTTGAATGCCGCATTATCGCTTTGCGTAGAGGAATGGCAGCGCAGGCGCGCGGCAGCCTCGCCGGTTCTATTCATGGACGAGAAGCTGCTCACGCATTATATGGCGTACCGGCAGCGGATTTACGACCACTTGGTCAGCTTGAACAAGAAGGCGCTGCTAGAGGAATTGGACAAAATGGGACGCGAGCTCGAGAGCGCAGTTCCGGAGCAGCAGTTCGGGGTTATGGCAGAACGGGTATCTCGCGATTTATTGCTGATGGCCGAAGAGACGACGAACACCACGAACGAAATCGCCGGTCTGGAGCTTCCTGCTGCAACCGCCTGGTCAACAAGAGAGGACCTTGTTAACGGTCTCGGCGACGTATATGGTCAGGTCATTGGGGCGATCATGGAATATCAGAAAAACCGGGTTAAGCTCGATATCGGCGAGGTAGAAGCTTACTTGGCTAACCACTTCCTAGAGACGTTGTCGCTGGAGAAGCTGGCCGCGCATTTTCTCGTAACGAAGGAACATTTAAGCAGAGCGTTCAAGGCGGCTGCCGGCGAAACGATAACGGAAAGAATGATACGCCTGCGCATGGAGAAGGCCAAAGGGCTAATCAAAGATCAGCAGGCAACGATCAAGGACGCGGCGGAGCTGTGCGGCTACAAGGACCTCGCCTATTTCTACCGGGTGTTCAAAAATCATTTCGGAATAACGCCTGGCGAGCTGCGGGGCGAAGAAAAGTAGCACATCAATATTGTACAATTCGCCATGTTAATACGCTGGAAAGACTTGAATTCCTATTTCCTCTACACTGAGAGTGCACTCAAACGAAAGGGGTAATAGAAATGAAGAAAGCGCTTTATATCGTACTTTCACTTATGCTTGTCGCAACGCTTGCATCGGCCTGCGGCTCTAACTCGGCGAACTCCGGAGGCAATTCCGGCGAAGGAACGAGCGATTCGCCCAAGAAGGTCGAACTGAAAGTATTCATGAACTTCCCTCGCTTTAAGGAACAGTTCGACAGCTACTTCGACCAATTCAAGGCGAAGGAGCTTGCGGAGAAAAACATCGATGTCACAATCAAGCTCGAGATGCCGAATCCGGATCAAGCGAAGCAAATTTTGGAGACGCGCATGGCATCCAACGATGCACCGGACGTATTCACGCTCCATGCGATCGCCGATGTGCCAAGGTATTACAAAGCGGGCTACTTAAGCGACATGTCGGATCAGCCTTTTGTATCTAAGCTGTACGACAGCGTTAAGCAGACCGTTACGCACGACGGGAAAGTAGTCGCTTTGCCGATGGAGAGCTTATCGTGGGGATATCTCTACAATAAGACGATATTCAGCGACTTAGGCATTACGCCTCCGCAGACGCTCGACGAGATGAAAGCCGCTATCGAGAAGCTTAACGCGGCTAACATTAAACCGTTCGAATTATCGTTCCAAGAGTCGTGGATTCCGCAGCTGATGATGGCTTTGTCCCTTGGAGGCATCGTATCGTCAGAGCATCCTGATTGGGTCGAGAAAATGAACAAAGGCGAAGCTTCGTATGGTGATGTGCAGGATGTGTTCAACATTATCGACCTCATCATGGCGAACGGAACGGATAAGCCGTTCGAAGTAGGAAGCGCCGCTGGCTCAACCGACTTTGCGGGCGGCAAGGCAGCGATGTGGGTGCAAGGTCCATGGCAAGCCGAATCGATTCTGAAAGCGAATCCGGACATGGCATTCGGCGTAGCCCCATTGCCTGTAAGCAATGATCCGAAAGGCACGATGATCAACTTGGCGACTTCGACTTCGCTTGCCGTCTCCCCGACCAGCAAGAATAAGGAAGTCGCGCTGGATCTCGTCAATTATATTCTCGATGACAACGATTCCTCCGCTCTGTTCGAGGAACTGAAGTTCAACCCGGTTGCCGAGCAGCATAAATACGACACGTACCCGTGGGTGACGGAAGCGAGCTCGTATGTATCGCAAGGCAAAGCTTATCTAGACCTGTCGCTGCCGAACGGCGTAACCGACGAAACGGCGAAGCTGCTTCAAAGCTATTACGCGAAGTCGGTGAGCAAAGAGGATATGATCAAGTCGCTCGATAAGACTTGGGCGAATGCGCTGAAAGCAGGCCAGTAACGGATGAACGGTTGGGAGAGTGAGAAAATTGCATAGGACCAAACATCGTAAGAAGACACTCATCCTGCTGGCCTTCGTACTTCCTGCTTTATTGTTTTACGCCGTATTCATGCTCGTTCCCGCGATCGGCGGGGCATGGTACAGCTTTACGGATTGGAACGGACTGAATCCCACCTATAACTGGGTGGGGTTCTCCAATTATGTCGAGGCGCTGACGCAGGATTCCTTTTTTGTTGATTCGGTTTGGTTTACTTTGAAATATGTCATAGCGATGGTTGTACTGCAAAATGTGTTGGCTGTCTTCCTTGCGGTATTGATTGAATCGCGCGGGCGCAGCAAAGGCTGGTTCCGGACGATTTTCTTCATGCCGAACATGATTAGCATGATAATCGGCGGGTTCATGTGGTTGTTTATTTTCACCAAAGCTTTGCCTTATATCGCGGAGCATGCGGGAATGCTGTTCCTCGATCGTTCGTGGATCGGTGATCCGACCTATTCCTTCTATGCGATCGTTATCGTCTCGTTATGGGGAGGCGTCGGTTACCTCATGGTCATCTATATTGCATCCTTGCAGGGCGTCGCCCAATCGCTGAAGGAGGCCGCTGCCATTGACGGGGCGAACGGCTGGCAAATCTTCCGCAATATTACGCTGCCGATGATTTATCCGGCGGTGACGATCGGTATATTTGTCACGTTAAACAATTCGTTCAAGGCGTTCGACGCGGTATTCGCGCTCACCGGGGGCGGACCTGGACGATCGACGCAGGTCATTGCGCTTAATATTTTCGAGGAAGCGTTCAAAATGAGCGGCCGGTACGGCTACGCAAGCGCGAAAGCAATGATTCTGTTCCTTGTAGTCCTCATCATTACGCTGGTACAGCTAAGAATCATGAAGCGGAAAGAGGTGGAGGCATGAGGAACGGTTCGAGACGTTTGGCGTTCTCCATAATCATGTGGGTTGTGCTTGTGCTAGGGGCATGCGTGACGTTGTTTCCGATCTATATGGGCATTCTGAATTCCTTGAAGACGGAAGGGGACATGATGAACAATATCCTGTCCATCCCATCGCAATTCGAGTTCGGCAATTATAAGGATGCGTTCGAGAAAACGAATTATTTGCGCAGCTTGGGCAATACGGCGCTCGTATCGGTTGCCGGTCTGGTCGGCATTATCGTATTCTCATCGATGGCCGGGTATAAGCTGTCGCGAACGCCGGGCAAACTGAGTACGTTTTTGTTCAATTTGTTCGTTCTGTCGATGCTTATTCCGTTCCATTCGATCATGATCTCCTTGAACCGCGTATCGATGGCGCTCCAGGTGCAAGGCACATTGGTCGGCTTAAGTATGATCTATGTCGGGCTCGGCGTATCGATGGCGATCTTCTTGTATCATGGTTTTGTGAAATCAATCCCTCGGGATATCGACGAAGCGGCGGTTATTGACGGCTGTGGGGAACTGCGATTGTATGTTACCGTCATCTTGCCATTATTAATGCCAATTACGATGACGGCGGCCATTCTGAATCTGCTATGGATGTGGAACGACTTCCTGCTTCCGCTTCTTATGCTGTCCGATTCGGATCAATATACGCTGCTGTTATCGATCAATATGTTATTCGGACAGTACGGGAACAACGACTGGGCGGCTATCTTGCCGGCGCTCGTACTCACGATGCTGCCAGTCATCGTCGTCTATCTATTGCTGCAAAAATATATTCTTAACGGCGTAGGTGATGGGGCGGTTAAAGGTTAAAAGCGATGTGGAGAGGTGAGTTAGCGGTGAATTTTGATCAAAGGGAAGTTAACGGATTTCTGTACGCGGACGGAAAGAAACTAAGAAACGGCGCGGGCTCGGAAGTGCTGCTTCGCGGCGTCGGGCTCGGAAGCTGGCTGCTTCCCGAGGGCTATATGTGGAAGTTTCCGGAGAAGGGTGATCGCCCTCGGCGTATTGAAGCGATGATCGCGGAGCTGATTGGCGAAGAAGATGCAGTGCGTTTCTGGCAAACGTACTATGAGAACTACGTTGCGGAAGCGGATATTCGGCGCATGGCCGAGGAGGGCTTCAATTCGCTTCGAATCCCGATCAATGCGCGGTTTCTTGTGAGGGAAGGCGTATCGGAGCCGGTGTGGCATGACGAGCATCTGGGTATGCTCGATCGAATCATTGACTGGTGCAGAACGTATCGGATCTATGCGATTCTTGATCTGCACGGTGCGCCGGGCGGGCAGACGGGAACGAACATCGACGACTCGGAGAACGATCTACCGGAGCTGTTCACCGATGAACGGAACAAGCAAATAACGGTAGCGTTATGGCGTATGCTGGCAGAGCGCTATAAGGATGAGTGGATCGTTGCTGGTTACGATTTGCTCAACGAGCCGCTTCCGAACTGGTTCGCGCAATACAACGACCAAGTGATGCCGTTATATGTAGATATCATTAATGCCATTAGAGAAGTCGACAGCAAGCACCTCATTATATTGGAGGGCGTGCATTGGGCGACGGACTGGTCGATCTTCACGACGCTGCCGGACCATAACGTGCTGCTGCAATTCCATAAGTATTGGAACAATCCCGATTCGGAGAGCATCCAGACCTACTTGGACAAACGGGACGAGCTGAACGCGCCGTTGTTCATGGGCGAAGGCGGAGAGAACAATAAGGACTGGTACACGGGAGCGTTCCGGTTGTTCGAGGATCACGACATTTCGTGGAACTTCTGGACGTGGAAGAAGCTGGACACGACGAATTCGCCTTGCTCGGTGAACCTGCCGGAAGGCTGGAACAAGCTGGTGGCCTATCTCGAAGGCGGAAGCAAGCCGGAGGCTGCGGAGGCGCAGGCCATCCTGAATGAGTATTTGAATAACCTCTTAATCGAGAATTGCACGTACCATGCCGATGTCGTTCATTCGCTGTTCCGCCGGGCGCCGGTGCGTATTCCTGCGATTTTCTACGGGTATAAGGGCGAAGGTGTGAGTTATGGACGTGCTTCCAGCGGGCGATCTGAGGGCACTGAAGGCATTGCCGGCTTCCGCTCGAATGACGGTATGACGTTCCGTTTCGTCGACAGCGAGCGAGTCGAGGCTAATTTCCAGCATGGGCAAGGCCAGGAGTGGCAGCCGGACGAATGGCTGTGCGTCGAGCTGGCAGCTGGCGATTGGGTGACTTATGAGTTCACGACAGCTGAGCAAGCTGCTGGTTTGAATGCTGAGCTAAGGGTGCAATTAACGGATGAATCTGCTGAGTTATACGTAGCTCTCGATCAAGTGGAAATCGGCTGTATTAGCGGTCAAGCTTCGGAGTGGAGGACAGCGACGGTTAGCAGCGAGGCAGCGGTAGAGCCCGGCCTTCATAGTCTGACGATACGCGCGGATAAAGGGCCTGTTCGTATTCAGTGGTTGAGGCTTAATAAATAAGCATTAGGCAAAAAGGTTGTCCAAAAGTCATCGAAGATGACGGAGGGCGGCCTTTTTTTCTTCGAAATAACTGGAGAAATTCCAGTTATTTCATATAAGGCGGCTTTGATGGATGTGGTTGGGTTAATCATCGTTTTTTGACGATCGCCCCCAAAATGTCGAAATATCGCTAGTTAACTTGTCGCGATAGTGTTAGTAGCTCCTCACGCATTGCAATAAGATTAGGTTGGAGAGCAAATGCGAAATGAGAGGGGCAATTCGATGTTGAAGCAATCTTTTAATGATAACTGGAGTTTCTCAAAAGGCGGGGGAGGCATCTCGCTGTCGAGGTCGGAGCAGGAAGTGCAAGTCACTTTGCCTCATGATGCCATGATTCTGGAACCAAGGGATCCAAACTGCAAGAACCAAAACAACACAGGCTTCTTCCCAGGCGGGAACTATACCTATAAGAAAAAGTATTATGCGCCAAAGGAACTCGAGAACAAAAACATCGTCCTCGAGTTTGAAGGTGTTTACATGAATGCGATGGTCTATATTAATGGCGATTTTGCAGGAAAGTGTCCATACGGCTACAGCAACTTCTATGTGAACGCGAACCGTTTCTTGAAATGGAATGCGGACAATGAAATTAAAGTCATCGTAAAAAATGGTGCTGAATCCAATTCCAGATGGTACACGGGAAGCGGGATCTACCGCAACGTGAACCTTCTTATAGGCGAGCCGCTTCACATTAAGGAAGACGGCGTCAAGATAACAACACCGGACATCACGGAGGACCAGGCTGTTGTAGAGTTGAGCACTGTCGTGCAGTACGTTGGGATTCCGACTCAAAAAGCTTATGTTTTGACGGAGGTAAAGGATTGCACCGGCAACATCGTTGCATCAGACAAATCGCCTGTCACTGTGTTTTATAGAGACTCGGTGACCATCAGACAAAGAATTTACGTTCAAGAGCCTAAATTATGGTCGGTTGAAGAGCCGAACCTTTATTTCTGTTATACCAAGCTCCTTGTTGACGGTAACATCGTAGACGAAGAGATAAACCATTTCGGCATTCGAAGTCTGCAGTTGGACACGCGCCATGGTCTGCGCATCAATGGCGAAGTCGTTAAGCTGCGGGGGGCTTGCGTGCATCATGATAATGGGGTTATCGGTGCAAGCACATTGGAGCGCGCAGAGGAAAGACGCGTAGAAATATTGAAAGAAGCGGGATTCAATGCCATTCGAAGCGCTCACCAGCCGATTTCCAGAGCAATGCTGGATGCATGCGACCGTATCGGCATGCTGGTGATGGACGAATCCTTTGATGTATGGAATTCGTGCAAAACAGAATACGACTACGGATTGTTTTTCGAGGAATGGTGGGAAAGAGACTTGCAAGCGATGGTGGAGAAGGATTTCAATCATCCAAGCGTCATTATGTACAGCATTGGCAATGAAATTCCGGTAGTCGCAACCGGCAACGGCGCGAGCTTGAACCGACAAATGACGGAGAAGCTCCGTTCTTTGGATAACACCAGGTTTATTACGACTTCGGTTAACGGTTGGTTATGTATTATGGATCGACTTGGCGAGGTCATGGCCAGCTTCGCGGGCGAAGGCAACAATGGAGCAGCAGCCCCTGCCCAGCAGCCGGATTCCAATGAGATCAATACCGTTATGTCGACGCTCCTAAGCAAGATGAATCAGATTGTGCGTCATGAAATCGTAGGAGCCGTAACGGAAGAAGCGTTCGCGGCAGTCGATTTTGCAGGCTATAACTACATGAATGGCCGTTATGAAATGGATAAGGAACTGTACCCGAACCGGATCATTTGCGGTACGGAAACAATGCCTAATGATATTGATATTAACTGGAGATTGACGAAGGCGAATAGCCATATCATCGGTGATTTCACATGGACAGGCTGGGATTATCTCGGCGAGGCGGGCATTGGCAAGATCGATTACACGCTAGATGACAGCAAGGCGATCTACGGTCCGTATCCATGGTATGTCGCATATTGCGGAGATATTGATATTACCGGTAATCGCAGACCAGCATCCTATTACCGTGAGATTGTATGGGGGCTAAGGAAAGAACCGTATATTGCCGTCCAACGACCGCAGCATTACAATCAGAAGTTTATGAAGTCGGCTTGGTCTTGGAGTGACTCCATCTCCAGCTGGACATGGCCGGGTTCTGAAACGAACGCCATTAAGATTGAAGTATACTCGGATGCCGAAGAGGTAGAGCTGCTGTTAAACGGCAAGGCTATCGACAGAGCATCAGTCGGCGAAGCAAACCGATATAAAGCTGTCTTCGAAACGGTATACGAACCAGGTGAGCTAACAGCTGTTGCTTACACGAATGGTGAAGAAACAGGACGAATGTTGCTGAAGACGGCTGCTCAGGGACTACAGTTGAAGCTTGAGAATGATCGAGATGAGTTGCAAGCGTCAGGAGCGGACTTGGCTTATATTACGATCTCCTTTACGGATGAGCACGGAATCCTTCAAACGGCGGCAGATAGGAAAGTTGCGATTACAGTAGAGGGGGCTGGAACGCTGCAAGGTTTCGGAAGCGCCGATCCGAAGAGCCAAGAAAACTTCTATGACACGGAAAGAACGACATTTGACGGCAAGGTGCTTGCGGTTGTTCGCTCCAAATCGGAAGAGGGAACGATTACGGTGATGGCGTCAGCGGAAGGCTGCGCTCCGCAAACGATTGTGATTCCGGTTTTGTAATTATATGAGGAGGTAGGCGAGTGATGGAACATCCAGCTTCGCAAACAGCAGACCCGTTTTACGACGGGACGCAAGATCCTCAGTTCCAGCAGCCCTATGTGGACGTCGATGAGTGGCGGGACCAGCCGGTTCGCCATCGGTATATCCACGGCGGATTCGAAGGTACAGGTACCAAATTTTCTTTCTATTACCCTCCGGTAGAGGGCTATGAGAAACGGTTCTTTCATTTCATATCGCCGGTCCAAGGCAGTGAAAATGCAAACGAAAACAACGACGGTGCAATTGGTTTTGCCATTTCCAGCGGCGCCTATTTTGTAGAATCCAATATGGGCGGAATGTCGCCGGACTTTACGCTTGTGTATCGCGCGAGCGCTGCCGTGGCGCAGTATTCGAGGGTCAAGGCAGCCGAGCTGTACGGTCCGCACCGTCCGTACGGCTATGCTTTCGGTGGGAGCGGCGGCGGATACAAGACGATTAGCTGTATCGAAAGCACAACAGGCGTGTGGGACGGCGCGGTGCCATTCGTAATTGGAACGCCAATGGCTATGCCTAGCGTCTTCTCGGTACGAGTCCATGCGATGCGCATCTTGAAGAATAAGTTTCCTGCTATTATTGACGCTTTAGAGCCGGGCGGCAGCGGGGAAATGTATGCTGGACTGAATGAAGAAGAAAGACAAGCGCTTGAAGAAGTGACCCGAATGGGGTTCCCGCCGAGGAGCTGGTTTGCTTATAACGAGATTGGCGATGGCGCGCTGTCGGTTCTTTCTCCTGCCGTGTTCCAAAGCGATCCTTCCTATTTCGAGCATTTCTGGACCGTTCCCGGTTATCTTGGCGCCGACCCTGACAGCTCGGCTGCTAGAGCTCGCGTTCAATATAAGACTGTCGTAACAGAGGTTATTCGGCCAGACGAAGAGCAAGGTGACATAAGGACGGATAGATCGATGAAGATGGGCGTTGACGAGGCTTGGAAATCTCTTCAAGATGGAACAATATCCGCCCCGTCATTCCGACTGAAGGGCGCGCCTTGCGGGGAGCTATATATGGAGGGGGCCTATATCGTCTTTACTAGCGGTGAGGCCGCAGGACAGAAGCTGCCGCTCGGCGAGATCAACGGTGATGTCGTCACGATCGGATCGGCTTTCGGATTCCACGAGTCGGCGCAGTATTTGGATCGTATCAAGCCGGGTGACGAGATCATGCTCGACAACTCGGATTACCTCGCCCTTCAGACGTATCACCGTCATCAGGTACCGACTTCCGATTATTATGTCTGGGACCAATTTCAGGATGAAGACGGTCAGCCGCTGTATCCGCAGCGTTCATTTCTGCTGGGGCCGGCTATCGCCTTCGGCGGAGCGGGATCCGTCCAAAGCGGCCGATTTGACGGAAAGATGATCGTCGTGGAGGCGTTGATGGACGAGAGCGCATTCCCGTGGCAGGCTGACTGGTATCGAACCAAAGTGAAAGAAGCGTTGGGCGAGAAGTTGGATGAGCATTTCCGGCTTTACTACATCGATCGCGCCTTGCACGCCGAAACGAGCTCCAATCATGCACTGGACGAGCTGCATATCGTAGGTTATCTCGGCGCATTGAATCAGGCGCTTCGCGATTTGAGCGCCTGGGTGGAGCAAGGTATTGCCCCTCCGGCCAGCACCAGCTATGAGGTCGAAGATGGCCAAGTCATCGTTCCAATTGCAGCAGCCGAGCGCCATGGCATTCAGCCAGTCATTACCCTTCATGCTAATGGCGGAGAAGGAGCCGATGTATCGGTAGGAGAGATCGTTTCTTTCACGGCAACAATTGAATTACCACTGAATACGGGTAAGATCGTATCAGCAGAATGGGATTTCGAGGGGGATGCCACTTATCCGACCGAAGCAAGCTTTAACCGCATTAATGATGATGGCTCAAAGGTTGTTATCGAGACGTCGTATGTATTCACCAAACCCGGCACATACTTCCCGGTATTGCGAGCCTCGTCCAACAGAGAAGGCAATCGCGGCGATAAGTACACGCAAGTGCTGAATCTTTGCCGCGTGCGGGTCGTGGTTACTTAACCGATAATGTCGAGATATCGCTATTCACGATGTCGTGATTTTGTTAGTGGGCAACAAACACGGTAGCTATAATGAAGTTGTAAGCACATACAATCCTATGGGGGGATCACATGAAAAAGAAGTTGAAGGTTATCTCGTTGTTGCTAGCCGTTTCACTCGTTACAACAATGGTTGCCGCATGCTCAAGCAACAACAAAAACAATAACAGCAATTCATCTAATGAACCGAACGCTGGACAAGCAACCGATAATGCCGAAGAGACTGCTTTAAAGCCTTACGAAATTACGTTGGCCTTGCCGATATTCGGGGCGGAACCTAAGGATATGGCCGAGGTAGAAGCAGCGATCAGCAAGATAACGCAAGAGAAAATAAATGCGACTGTCGATATCCTTCCGATTAGCATCGGTGCATATTCCCAGCAAATGAACTTGATGTTTTCCGGTGGCGAGAAGTTGGACCTTGCCTTTACATTCGGCTCTGGCGGGATGTACAACGCGGCTGCAGGATCAGGGAAATTGTATCAAATTGATGATCTTCTAAAGGAACATGGACAAGGCATTATTCAAGCCGTTGGCGAAGATTACGTCAATGTACCCAAAATTAACGGGAAATTATATGGTGTGCCGTATGTCGACGCTTACGCCAAAGGTACAGATTACTATCTTCGCAAAGACCTTGTAGATAAGTATCAGATAGATGTTGCATCGATCAAAACATTGGACGATGTTGAGAATGTATTGAAGACAATTAAGGAAAAAGAACCAAACATCATTCCGCTTGGAGTAGCACCGGGACTCGGTCCTGTAACTTCTTATGCTAGTTACGATGGGTTAGGTGATAGACTCGGCGTACTACCGGGTTATGACAATGGGCTAAAAATCGTTAACTTGTTTGAGACTGAGGAGTATGCCGACCAACTGGAGCGGGTACACAAATGGTTTAAAGCAGGTTATATCAATAAAGATGCAGCAACGACAACCGTCCTTCCGAACGCTCAAATCAAGGCTGGCCGTACTTTCAGCGCCATTTATCCTAGCTCTCCTGGGCAAAAAGAGGGGATTGAGCTCGAAGTGGGCTATGAGCTTGTAAGGGCTGAACTGCTTCCTCCTCATGCAACGACTGCCAATGTAATGACTGGATTGTGGACGATCGCACAACACTCCGAAGATCCGGCGCGTGCAATGATGTTCCTGAATTTGATGTATTCGGATAAGGACATCGCTAATCTTCTTGTGTGGGGCATCGAAGGTAAACACCATGTTAAGGTGTCGGATGAAGTAGCCGATTATCCGGAAGGTTTGGATATCAATACGGTCGGGTATAACATGAAAAGTTTCGTTTGGGTAATGGGCAATCAAAGACTCTCTTATCTATCGAAGACAGATAACCCGAAATTGAGGGAGTTCGAAAATGAGTTTATGGCACAGAGCATCCCTTCCAAAGCCATCGGTTTCTTATTCGACGAGGCTTCGGTCAAGAATGAAGGTGTTGCCTTGAAAAATGTCATTGAACAATACGCACAAAGCTTGGAGACCGGCACGGTGGATCCAGAGAAGAGGCTGAAGGAATTCAACGACAAACTCAAAGCCGCAGGCATCGAGAAGTATATCGCGGAGAAGCAGAAACAGCTTGATGCTTGGGCTGCAGCCAATCAATAGAGCAGTGCAGTGAATGCAGGTGGCAGGATCTAAATGGTCCTGCCATTTCTCTAGGCAGTGCGCCAGTATCTTAGATAAAGGAAGGATATCATTATGCAAACATCGATTATACCAGGACAGGTTTGGCTGGACACGGAAGGCAAAAGGATTCAGGCTCATGGAGGCTCCATTTTCTACGAGAACGACACATTCTATTGGTACGGAGAGAACAAAGAGAAAACAATACCCGGCAGCGGAATCTGGCACTGGGGTGTCCGTTGTTATTCTTCGAAGGATCTATACAACTGGAAGGATGAGGGCAACATCATCCCGCCTGTGGAGGACGACGATACATCCTCCCTACATCCAACAAGCCATATGGACCGTCCGCACATCATTTTCAACAAGGAAACGGGCAAATACGTATGCTGGCTGAAAATTATGGAACAGGATCATACGCAGACGTTAACGATTCTGACCTCGGATCAATTGTTAGGCCCTTATACGATCGTAAAGACGAAATACCGTCCATTAAATATGAGTGCCGGCGACTTTGATTTAGTCATTGCCGAGGACGGAAAGGCCTATTATTATTTCGAACGGGTTCATTGCGAGCTCATATGCGCGGACTTAACGTCTGACTACACGGATGTAACGGGCTATTACTCTACTCATTTCCCGAATATCCATCCGCCTCTCGTTCGTGAAGCACCAGCCCATTTCCAGCGAAAAGGGCTGCAATATTTGGTGACATCGGGAACGACAGGATATTACCCGAATCCTTCGGAAGTGGCATGCGCGAGAACCTATCACGGTCCTTTTGAAATTTTGGGCAACCCACATGTGAACGATACGACAAATACGTCCTATCGCTCGCAGATTTCATCGGTATTCAAACATCCGACGAAGAAAGATCTATACATCGCATTGGGGGATCGCTGGATTATCGATGAAGCGGGTTTTATTCCTTACGAAGACATTAAGAATGGCTTCGACCTCATGTACAATCCTAACCGGGCAGGGGAACCATTCCCTGTGACGCAGACGAAAAGACAGCCCTACAATGCGGAAGAGAATACGTATAAGGCCGATTATGTATGGTTGCCATTCCGCTTTGACGGGAACATGGCTTATCTAGACTGGAAAGATGAATGGCGGACTGAAGATTACGAATAAGAAGCGCAGGTCAGGCAGGCCAGTGTTGAAAGTTATACTGGGAGGTTTTTTTGTGGATGTAAGGGAAATGATTTCACTTAGCGAAGCACATAAAAAGTTTTTTCAGGTTGGAGCTTGTCTTAGTAGCGAGAGCATAAAAAGACATGATGCCATCATAAAAAAGCACTTTAACTGTGCAGTTGCAGAAAACGCAATGAAATGGGAACCTATTGAGCCGCAAAAAGGGATTTTTACATTTGGAGAAGCCGATGAAATTGTGAAATTTACTAAGGATAATCAAATGTCTCTTCGTGCACATGCGCCAATATGGCATATGATGGTGCCGGATGATGTATTTATGGATGGAGGCAAGCCTGCTTCCAGAGAACATCTTATTGAGCGTATTGACAGCCACACTAAGGCGTTCTGCGAACATTTCAAAGGACAGTTTTCCAGTTGGGATGTTGTAAACGAGGCAATCAACGATTTTCCTGGGGAAGACATGAGACAGTCCAAGTGGTTGGAATTAATCGGCCCGGATTATTTGGATATTGCTTATCATATAGCAAGAAAGTACGCACCGGATGTACAGCTTTTCTACAATGATTATAACGAATTCATTCCCTATAAGCGCGAGCGGATGCTAAAGCTGGTAAAAGGGATGTTAGACAGG
Organism: Paenibacillus sp. J22P218; assembly: GCF_056269195.1. Lineage (NCBI taxonomy): Bacteria > Bacillati > Bacillota > Bacilli > Caryophanales > Paenibacillaceae > Paenibacillus > Paenibacillus sp. J22P218. Next base: position 189,414 of record NZ_JBWDNL010000007.1, on the reverse strand, counting down.
GGCGTACCGCTTGATGGTATGGGATTACAGGGCCATGTCAATATCGTAGAATGCAATCTGGATGAATATGAACGAACCGTAGAAGCATTTGCTTCTTTAGGACTACGAATCCATATAACGGAGATGGATGTAAATCCCTATTCACTTCGTGACCGTATATTCCCGCCATCCTCTCCAATTACCGAGGAAATGCATCATAAACAGGCAGAATTATATCGAGGCATATTTGATATCTGCCGTCGTTACTCAGATACGGTAGACGCGGTATTAACCTGGGGTGTCGCGGATGATATGACATGGCTGGATGACTTATTCTGCCCTGGACGTGAACATCAGGCGTTGCTGTTTGATAACGATCACAAGATAAAGAAATGGACAGAGCAGATAATTGAGGATGCCATCCGATACAACGGCCGAATTTGAGGGTACAGAAAAAGCATTGTGGTTACAGCCACGAATAGGAGCGAGTTGAGTATGCAATCGAAACTGCATGATGTGCTGGCAGGCAAAGAAGATAATTATATTTTGCCTTTCTTTTGGCAGCATGGCGAAGAGGAAGAGGTTCTCCGTGAAGAAATGGCGCGGATCCATGAATCGGGTATTCGGGCGGTTTGCGTAGAATCGAGACCGCATCCGGATTTCCTTGGGCCGAAATGGTGGAAAGACATAGACGTCATCATGGATGAGGCAAGAACGCGGGGCATGAAGGTGTGGATTCTCGATGACGACCACTTCCCGACCGGTCATGCGGCAGGCCGAGTGAAGGAGGCGCCCTCGGAGCTTCGCCGTCTCTTTGTTTCGGAAAGCCATGTCGATGCTATTGGACCTCGGAATGACTCATCGTTCATCGTATCCGCATTACCTTATGCGCCTGGCTACAGTAACGGAGGCACATTGTTTGCAGTGGTAGCGGTTAAGAGAGATCCGGAAACCGGCGTGTTAACGGAGGAGTCAATTGATTTGACTCACTTGGTGGAGAACGGAATGTTATATTGGAACGTTCCGGATGGATACTGGAGAATCTTCTCGCTGATCGAAAGCGAACACGGCGGCGACCCGCAGAAGAAAGACTATGTCAATCTGCTGGTTGCCGAATCCGTCCGTATCCTGATCGATACGGTTCATGAGTCCTTTTACGCGCGTTACAAGGACGACTTCGGCGGTACTTTGGCTGGCTTTTTCTCTGATGAGCCGGGGTTCTACAACGATAAAGATACGTGGGATTTCAATTCCAAACCGGGCAAAAAGGGAGTTTCGCTGCCATGGAGCAGGGAGATGTTCAGCTTGATGGAGCAGGAGTTCGGCTCTGATTACAGAAAGTATATGCCCCTTCTGTGGCACGAGGGCGGCGAGAGCATGTCGCGGATGCGTTACAGCTACATGAATCTGGTAAGCAAGCTATATGCGAAAAATTTCACCGAGCAGATTGGCGATTGGTGCCGGGAGAGGGGAGTCGAGTATATCGGTCATGTGCTGGAAGACAGCAATGTTCACGCTCGGCTTGGCAGCGGCGCGGGGCACTTCTATCGGGCGCTTGGCGGACAAGATATGTCCGGGCTGGATGTTGTGCTCTGGCAGCTCAGACCCGGATTTGACGATATTCCGGCACGAGGTTTTGTAGGGGAAGGGGACTCGGAGTTTTTCAACTACGGTATGGCTAAGATGGCTGTATCGCTTGCTCACCTGGATCCGAAGAAGAAGGGAAGAACGATGGCCGAGGTGTTCGGCGCTTACGGCTGGGCGGAAGGGCTGAAACTCATGAAGTGGCTGACCGACCACATGCTCGTTCGCGGCGTGAATTACTTCGTTCCGCACGCCTTCTCGCCCAAAGAGTACCCGGATAGAGACTGCCCGCCGCATCTGTATGCAAGAGGGAAAAACCCGCAATTCCGGTATTATAAATATTTGAATGATTATACGAACCGATTGAGCCATCTGCTGTCGGGCGGTACGCATGTTGCGACGGCAGCCATTCTATACCATGCGGAAGCGGAATGGTCCGGGGACTATATGTATTTCCACAAGCCTGTGAAAGAGCTGATGAGGAAACAGATCGATTGCGATGTTCTGCCGTGCGATACGATCGTTCACGGAGTGACCGTGCGAGACGGTAAGCTCGTTATGCAGAATGAAACCTTTGATTGTTTAATTGTTCCTTATAGCGAAGCACTCCCAGGCGACGTGTTATCTCGCATGGTTAGTTTGGCGGAGCAAGGGCTGTCCATCTTCTTCATTAACGATCTTCCGCGCCGTTCGAGCGAGGGGGGGCCGAATCGGGATCAACTTGACCGTCTTGCAACAATCGAGAATGTAGAGGTCGTTCCGCTTGAGGGACTCGCAGAGAGACTGAAGAAAGCGGGCTATTACGATGTGCAGGTTAAGGACAGCGAACCGTTTTTGCGCTCCTATCACATGAGGCATTCGGATATGGACGTCTTCCTATTCTTTAACGAGCATCCGAACCGCGAGATCGCCACGCAAGTTCATCTTCCGGTATCGGGGAATGTACAATTATACGATGCTTATGCCAACAAGCTGTTGCGCTCGGAAAATACGATAGAAGGAGACGGAACGTTATTGAAACTCCATCTGGCGGCTTCCGAAACGATCGTTGTGATTACCGGAGCGTCGATTGACGAGGGGGAAGCAGCAGATCAGATGGTGACTGAGAAGCTAATCACGTCTATTCATGGCCCTTGGTCGGTCTCAACGTCAACCTCCGAGCAGTATCCGGTATTTACCCCATGGCGAGAGGTAGAGAAGGCAACTGATTTAAGCAAGCCTGGGCTGTTGCCCGCGTTCTCGGGAACTTTCCGTTACGAAGCTAATATGAAGTGGGCGTCAGCATCCGGGGACCGCGCCGTCATTGATCTAGGCGAAGCCTTCGAAACGGCCGAGGTTTTCCTTAATGGCGCATCAGCAGGTGTTCGCATTGCTGCTCCCTATCGATTTGACTTAAGCGAGCTGATTCGGGAGGGAAACAATACGCTTTCCATTGAAGTCACGAACACGCTGGTTAAGGAAACGCCGGACTTCTTCTCGCGTCTGGGTCAACTGGAACCGAGCGGTCTGTTAGGGCCTGTACGAGTGTTTGGCGCTTAAAATAGGCAAGAAACGAAAGCGCCACAATCGATGTGGCGCTTTCTTCTATTACGGCTTAATAGATGTCGATAATTCACTACTGAGAAAGTCGACATACTGTTAGTTGCGCATCGGATTGTCCCTTATGATGGGAGTATGAAACATAAGATAAGGACAAGGAAGGGATTCGCATATGGAACAAATCGCATCGGCTGCCGTCCCGCAGGACACCAAGAAGAAGAAAAAGAAGATCAATTACCGGAAATATTCACCGCTGCTCATTATGATGATTCCAGGTCTTCTTTACCTGTTAATCAATAACTATCTCCCCATGCTGGGGATCGTTATCGCCTTTAAGGACGTGAATTTCGCCAAAGGCATTCTACAAAGCGATTGGATCGGACTTGCTAATTTCGAGTACCTCTTCAAGACTTCAGACGCTTTTATCATTACGCGGAACACCATTTTATATAATGTCGTGTTCATTGCGCTAGGAACAGCGCTGTCGCTGGGCTGCGCGATCCTGTTGAATGAAATCAAGAACAAGGTATTGTTGAAGACCTACCAAAGCCTCATTACGTTGCCGCATTTGATTTCAATGGTTATTGTGAGCTATCTGGTATATGCCTTGTTGAGCGCGGATACGGGGTTCATGAACAAAACGGTTCTTCCTTGGTTCGGGATTGAAGATGGGATCTTGTGGTACAGCGAGTCGAAGTATTGGCCCGTCATTCTGACGCTGGTCAATATCTGGAAAGGTGTCGGTTACTCCAGCATCGTCTTCTTCGCCGCATTGCTGGGGATCGACGAGGAGTACTATGAGGCGGCAAGGCTCGATGGCGCGAGCCGCTGGCAGCAGATTCTCCGCATTACGCTGCCGATGCTGACTCCAATCATTATTATGCTAACGCTGCTTAACGTCGGCCGAATTTTCTACTCCGATTTCGGCTTATTCTATCAAGTGCCAATGAATTCCGGCGCGCTGTTCGACACGACGGCTACGATCGATACCTACGTATTTAGGGGATTAACGGGCAATGGCGATATCGGGATGTCTACGGCTGCCGGTGTTTATCAGTCCATCGTCGGATTCGTACTTGTCGTACTTGCCAATTATTCAGTAAGACTCTACAACAAAGACAACGCATTGTTCTAAGGAGGTGGCATACTTGAAAACAGAAAGCAGAGCTTTAACATGGTTTAGTCATATCGCAATGTTCTTATTCGCCGCAATCTGCATCATCCCGTTCATTCTGCTCATATCGGCATCCCTGACGGATCAGGATGCCATTATCGCGAACGGCTACTCTTTCATCCCTAAACAATTCAGCACCGATGCCTACACCTACCTGCTCGAGAGAGGGTCGGATATTGCGCGCGCTTACGGAGTAACCATATTTATAACCGTTGTAGGAACGGTACTCGGCCTGACGATCATTGCGCTTCTGGCATATCCGCTTGCTAGAAGCGAGACGCCGCATCGGAATCTGATTATGTTTATCGTCTTCTTCACGATGCTGTTCCATGGCGGTCTTGTACCGACCTATCTGGTGTATACGCAGCTCTTCGACATCAAGAACACGATCTGGGCACTGATCGTTCCAGGATTGCTTATGAACGGATTTTACGTCATGCTTATGCGGACCTTCTTCCAGACCACCATCCCGCCAGCGTTGATCGAATCCGCGCAGTTGGACGGAGCGGGGGAGTACCGGACCTTCTGGTCGATCGTTCTTCCGCTATCTACGCCTGTTATTGCAACGATTGGCTTGTTCACAACGATTATGTACTGGAATGATTGGCAGAACGGTATGGTGTATATAACGAAGCCTGAATATTTCAGTATCCAGAATTTGCTTAACCGCATTATGCAGGACGTTCAGTTCATCAGCACGAATATGAGCGCAAATGGAAGCGACGCCTTGCAGCAAATGCCTACTGACTCGGTAAAAATGGCCATTGCGGTGATCGGGGTTCTCCCGATCCTAGTTGCTTATCCGTTCTTCCAGAAGTATTTCATTAAGGGAATAATGATCGGTGCTGTGAAAGGCTGACCTAACCTACCATATGTCTTATACGCCATGACTGGAATCACTCCGGTTGTGGCGTTTGGTCTTCCATGCTTGTATGATGAGGTGAAAGAGCGAGCGCGACAAGGAGCGGTATGACATGAATCTCTTTAGAAGACGTCCATTTACGAATTCATTGCGAATGAAACTGGCAGTAAGCGTGTTAATCATGACGCTGCCGCTTGTCGGCATGCTTATCTATAACAACTTCTATGCGATTCATGTCGTGCGCGGGCAAGTTGCCGATTCCTACAAAGATACGTTAAGCCTCTATATGAATCAAATCGATGTTAGCTTGAACGATGTGGATTCTTATATGAATACAATTGCCCTAGGCATCGACTTGTTGTCGATTGGCCAATCGGTGACGGATGACGAATATTATACGGCGAAAATCTATATGTTCAAATCCCTTTCCAAAGACATTGCTTTGTATCGTTCCGTGAACTCGTTTTTTGTTTATGAGGAAGAAAGACAAGATTATATGGATGTACCAAGTACGTTCGATTTTTCGCATGAAGAGAAGGAGAGCGTTCAAAATTATATCATCGAACTGATTCAACATCAGGCCATTGTTAAAGGAAGCGTTTCGAAGAGATGGCAGTATCATCAGATCGGGCAAGAGCATTATTTGATCGATATCGTCCAAGCGGGAGATGCTTATCTTGGCGCATGGATTAGCACGGATACGTTACTGGCACCGCTCCGGTCTCTGAAGATGGGGAAGGAGGGGGAGATCCTGTTCGCTAATGATCAGGGTGAACCGATAACGAATACGACTATCGTGCAAGATTATGGCATTGAGCTGCGTCAGAACCTGGTCGACTACTATTTGTCCGGTTCTGACAAGCAGTTTCTCGTTGTAGGCGAGCACTCCAGTAGGGGCAACTTCAGTCTGATCACTCTTATCCCGGATAGAAACATATTGGCCAATCTTCCGTATCTGCAACGAATTATTTGGATTATTACAATCGTATCGATGTTTTTTATTCCGATAGGCCTTTATTTGATGAGACGGACATTCTTGACTCCTATCAACCGGATGTTGCTCGCCATGAAGAAAGTTCGAGCCGGTGATTGGAGTACGCAGGTCGAGATGCATAAGTCGTCCAATGAGTTTATTGTGCTCGGCGATTCATTCAACGCCATGATGACCGAGATCCAGACGCTGCGCGTCAACGTATTCGAGGAACAATTAAGTAAGCAAAGGGAAGAGTTGCAGCGATTGCAGTCGCAGGTGAATCCCCACTTCTTCCTTAATGCTTTGAATATTGTTTTTAATCTAGCCAAGGTGAAGAAGTTTGCATTAATTATGGAAATGACGGAGGCTTTGATTCATTATTTCCGATTCTTGTTCCGTAGTATGACTTCTTTCGTGAAGCTTGGGGACGAGCTTGAGCATACCCGGAATTATCTCAATATCCAGAGCATGCGTTTCCCTGGCCAGTTGGCATGGGACATTGATGCACCGGATTATTTAATGGATACGCCCGTACCGCCTCTTGTCATACAGTCGTTTGTCGAAAACTCCATCAAGCATGCTTTCACGATGGACGACGAGCCGATCGACATAGCCGTGCGAATCCGATTTTTTGATGAAGAGAACGGTTCGAGAATGAAAATAACAATCAAAGATTCAGGCTGCGGTTTCAGCGAACAGGTGCTTGGAGAATTACAGGCGGGCAGAAGCGTCCAGAATGATCAGGGCGAGCATACCGGGATTTGGAACACGCATCGCCGATTAAAGCTGTTGTATGACGAAACCGTATCCGTTCAATACTTTAACGATAAGGAAACCGGAGGCGCGGTAGTGGAAATGATCCTTCCGACTAATCCGAAGATGGAGGAAATGACATGACCTATCGAATGCTCCTTGTTGACGATGAAGTTCATGCCATTGAAGGCGTAAAGTCTGATCTTGATCTGAACAAGCTGGGAGTTTCGGGATTGTTTACGGCCTATAGTATGAGGAAAGCGATGGAAATCTTCGAGCGAGAAAACATCGATATTATGATATGCGATATTGAAATGCCTAAAGGCAGCGGCCTCGAGCTGTTAGCGTGGGTGCGGGAGCATCATCCGAATACGGAGACGATCTTTCTGACAAGCCATTCGAACTTTAAATATGCCAAGGAAGCGCTGCAGCTCGGGAGTCTCGATTATCTGTTGAAGCCTGTGCGTGCGGCCGATTTGGAACAAGCGATTCGCAAAGCGCAGAGCGTAATCGATCGGAATACCGAAATGAGCAGAAATAGCGTGTCCCATCAGCTATGGATGAAACATCATTCGCTAATCATCCAGCATTTTTGGCAGAATCTGATTAATCACTCCGCAACGTTGCACCCGGCTGCGGTACGCGAGCAGATCGAGCGTCATCATATTCCGATTTCGGAGCAATCGCTGTTTATCCCGATTTTAATTAGCGTTCAAAGATGGAATAAAGAGCTAAGACGAAGCGATGAGAAGATAATGGAGTACGCTCTTAAGAATACGGCTGAAGAAATCATCGCCAGTCATCATGCGAACGGCATTTGTTTTTATCTTGACCGCGGATTGCTTCTCGTCATCGTTTCTGCTGACGGCGAGAGTGAAGGAATCCATGAAGCTTGCCATCAGTATATTGATGCCAGCAACCGTTATTTCTATTGCGACTTATCTTGTTATTGCGGCCAGCCCGTCCAAGTCCACGAGATGGCGAATATGGTGGCCGACTTAAGGACGAAGGACCGGAACAATGTAGCTTCCGTTAATAAGGTTCACTTCTATCAGGATGTCCAAAAGGTCGATCAGCCTCTTTCATTGCCGGATTGGAGCATATTGTCTTCCATGCTGAAGACAGGCACACAGGAAGCTATCATTCATAAAGTGGAAGCGTTTCTCGGAGATCTCGTTCAGCATCAAGGGCTGGACGCTAACTATCTCCATCAATTTAATCAAAACTTTGTACAGGTGCTCTACTCCTACTTGAACGGCAAAGGCGTTCATGCCCATCAATTATTCGGAGATGAACAATCGAGAGAAATCTCTGAAGCAGCAGGACGCACCGTAAAGGATATGTTGGCATGGGTCCAGCATGCCGTCAACAAGGCGATGAATCAAGCAGAGGCAGCTAATGAAACGGAATCCGTCATTGAGACCGTCAAGCGGTATATCGCTCTTAATATTGACCAAGATCTGTCTCGGGAAACGGTCTCCGAACAGGTGTATCTGCATCCCGATCATCTGACCAGATTATTTAAGAAGGAAACGGGGCATACGATTACTGACTATGTGCTGCTCGAAAGGATCAAGCTGGCGAAGGAATTGTTAACCCAATCGAACATCCCTATCAGTTCGATTTCCTCTTCCGTCGGGTATTCGAATTTCTCCCATTTCACCAAGGTGTTCAAAAAATATATGGATATGGGACCGACGGAATATCGAAATCAATTTCGGGATCATATGTGAAACAAAGGCCAACCAGATCATCTGGTTGGCCTTTGTTGTTCTAGTAATTAGTGAGCCTGGCGAGGGATCGCCTTCGTCTTCTTTTTGCCTGCCGTGCTTTCCTGCTCCTTCAACTGTGCAAGCAGCTTATCGCCTTCGACATCAAGGTTCGGAAGCGACTTATCGAGCCACTTCGGCAGCCACCAGGCTTCATCGCCGAAGATCGCCATGACGGCCGGAACAAGCGCCATACGGACGAAGAAAGCGTCGATCAGGATGCCGATCGCGAGCGCGAAGCCGATCTGCTTGATCATAATATCATGGGCAAAGATAAACCCGGCGAAGACGGATACCATGATGACCGCTGCAGCTACGACGACGCGGGCTGCTTGGTCATAGCCGTGAATGACGCTCTCCTTGCCATGATGCCCATGAACGTAAGATTCGCGCATGGAGCTGACGAGGAACACTTGATAATCCATCGCCAGTCCGTACAGAATGCCGGTAACCATGATCGGCATGAAGCTGAGCAGAGGTCCGCCCGTATCGAAGCCGAACAGGTCATGCACCCAGCCCCATTGGAACACGGCTGTCGTAATCCCGAAAGTGGCGAGTACGCTGAGCAGGAAGCCAACCGTAGCTTTGACCGGTACGATGATCGAACGGAAGACGAGCAGCAAAATAATAATCGAAAGAATGACGATAATGCCGACGTAAAGCGGGAATACCTCAGCCAGCTTTGACGACATATCGATGTTGATTGCGGTGAAGCCGGTAACGCCAACCTTAACGTCATGGTTCTGAGCCATGCTGGAATCGATGTCGCGAAGCTCTTGGACCAAATCTTTCGTTTCTTTGTCCGTTGGCCCAGTCTTCGGAATAAGGCTAATGATCGCCATATCGCCGGTCTTGTTGACACCCATCGGCGTTACGACCGAGACATTGTCATGCTGCTGGAGTTCTTGAACGAGTCCGCCCAGCGTTTCCATCGTTATCGCAGTCGATGATCCTTGCGGCTCAGCGACTAGAAGAAGCGGACCGTTGAAGCCCTCGCCGAAACCGTTCGAAATCGCGTCGTAGCTCTGTCTTGCTGTCGTGTCTAGGTTCGCCGTAGCGCCGGAAGGAATACCCATCTCCATCTTCGCTACCGGAATCGCAGCAGCGCCGAGGATGACGATAACGGCAACGACGATAGCCCAGCGGCCTTTTACGACTGCCGTTACCCAGCGGTGCGCAAATCCATTAGGATTCGTGTTCGCTTGGCTGCTGACTTTCGCGCGTGCTTTGGCCGAGCAGATGCGCTCGCCAACCAGACCGAGCAATGCCGGCAGCAGGGTCAGCGCAACTAATACATTGGCAAGAACGGCTACAGCGGCTACAAGCGCCATTGCGGATAGGAATCCGATACCGATCACAAGCATGCCGCACAAGGCGATAATAACGGTCAAGCCTGCGAAAAACACGGCGCTGCCTGCGGTGCCGACCGCTCGGCTAGCGGCTTCCCGAGCGCTAAGACCTTGCTCGAGGATCATGCGGCGCTGACGGTTCACGATGAACAGCGAGTAGTCGATACCGACCGCGAGTCCAACCATCAAGGCAAGAACAGGCGTTAGATCGGTCATGTGGAACACGTTCGAGAAGGCGAAAGCCCCGCCTACGCTTATGCCTACGCCCATAAGAGCGGTCAGAAGCGGCAATCCCGCGGCAACGACCGAACCGAGCGTCATGAAGAGGACGACAGCCGCGACGGCGATGCCGATTGCTTCCGTCGAGCCGATTGCAGGCTTGGTGGAGAGCGAGTCACTCGGGAGTACAGTTACGCCGGCTTGCTCGACAGGCGATACTGCATCGATGACCAAATCAGGTACTTCTTCGGGCAAAGACATTTGTTGGACAGTGAATTGGAATTGGAATAAAGCAACGCTGCCGTCCGATGCGATCATGACGCCGGGTACGGGGACACCGTCGATCATCATAGGTCCGTATGGCGGCAATTCGCCGGCAGCGGCTTGCTGGGAAGCTGCTGCATCGGCTTGCTCAGTCTGACCGCCTTGAGCAGCGGCATCGGTCATCGATGCACCTGCTTGAGCAGCCAATTCGATCGGATTAATGACATAGTCGAGCGTGTACACTTTATTAACGGCTTCGCTGATTGAGGTCAAACGTTCAGCCGTGTCCAGACGTTCGCCCTTAGGCGCCGTAAATACGATGCTGGCTTGACCGCCAGAAGCTTCCGGCAGTTCAGCCGACAACTGGTCTAACACCTTCTGTGATTCCGTGCCCTCGATTTTCATATCGGAAGTGACATGAATGCCGTTCACTCCAAGTATAGCGAGCACAATTCCGAGGATCGCGATCCAGCTGACAATGAAATACCATGGTTTGGAATAGGCAGCTTTGCCCATTCGGTACAGGAAAGTTGACATGCGTTAGCTTTTCTCCTTTGTTTGCGGAAATATAGGATGTAATGAATTAAAATCCTTTGCGTAAGTAATCGAACATCGTATCCAAATAGTGATCGAAAGTTACCGCATCAGGAGCTTCCGCTGCTGATTCACCAGGAAGCAGCACGCTCATGCTCCCATCAAGCAGGGGCAACACGGCTCCGTATACGGCGCCGACGAGAAGATGCGTGTACCCTTCGGGATAACGTCCGCGGGACAACTCGCTTATCGTTTCCTGTGCCGTTGCTTGCAGACTGCGAAGCGCGCTGAGAATGTACGGCTCAAGTGTCGGATTATGCTTAGAAAGCGAAATAAGCTGTTGCAATTTCGATAGATGCTCGGTTGTCAGTTGCAGCTTCATCAAATTGTACAGGATATCCAGCGGTGTCATGTCCTCGTCTAAGCGTCCGATCCAATCTTCGACCTCATCTGCGCCATGGAAGATGACTGCCGCAGAGGCAACCGCTTCTTCTTTGCAGGAATAATAATTCGCGAACGTTCTTCTAGAATAACCGGCCCGCTGCACAATATCCTCAACGACGAATCCGTCCAACCCTTTCTCAAGAGCAAGTGCGAACGCAGCATCGGCTAGCGAATTGGCGGTAGCTTCTCTTTTCATATCGCGCAAGCTTTGTTTGCTCATCATACCTTCGCCTAAGCGCTCACCTCATTTTATATCTATATTATTGCCCAATGGGCAAACATGCACAATGTGCAAAGTGTTACGATTTTGTGGCGATAGCCAAAGTCGTTAAAACGCTAATCAAAAAGTCGTAATTATGTTAGTCGGCTAACAAGTTTTGAGGTATAATTTAGGAAAGAATGAAAGGATAAGGGGGTGCAGAATGGAAAATGACAGATCGGTTGCGCTGGAGCTTAGAACGGTGAGGAATTTGTTGAAACGGCAGGTTGACGGGTTCATTCACTATAAATACGGCGATCAATTGACCGGCATGCACGGATGGGCGCTGAAGTTTTTCGTCGATAACCGGCACAAGGAGATTTTCCAGCGCGACTTCGAGAACCACTTCCAAGTTAGACGCTCGACCGCGAGCAAGATTTTACAGCTAATGGAGAAGAATAATCTTATCGTCAGACAATCCGTTGCCTACGACGGCAGGTTAAAGCAAATCATTCTTACGCCGATGGCTATCGAGTACTGCGAAGCTATCTTTGGCAAGTATGTCGAGTTAGAGCGCGAATTGAAGAAGGGGTTGTCGCGGGAAGAGCTGGATACGTTTTTTGGCGTGATCGATAAAATTAAAAGCAATCTCGAGTAGCAGCCGCCATAGTTGTTGAAAAGGCTTAAATTAAAGTAGTATAGTAATAAAGCTTATTTACGCTTGCATAGCTAACAATTACAGTAGAGAGAGGGCGCGTTCGGTAGATGCTTAAGATCTTAAAGTATTTTAATCCGAAAAATGTGTGGTTTATTATCATCAGTACCGCTTTTATTGTGCTCCAGGTATGGCTCGACCTGAAGCTTCCCGATTATTTGGCCGAAATTACGAAGCTGGTGCAGACCGAAGGCAACTCCTTGAGTCAGGTCTGGGAGCCGGGCGCCTATATGATGATGTGCGCGATCGGAAGCTTAATCGCTTCTTTCATCGTCGTCTATCTCGTGGCGCAGAGCGCCGCATCGCTTGCTAAGCGACTAAGAGGCCTGCTCTTCGATAAGGTCGAATCGTTCTCGATGGCCGAGATGAACAAATTCTCGACAGCGAGCCTTATTACTAGATCGACGAACGATATTACGCAAGTGCAGACGATCGTGGCGATGGGTCTGCAGGTTATGATCAAAGCGCCAATTCTGGCCGTCTGGGCGGTTGTGAAGATTTCCCACAAGAGCTGGCAATGGACGCTCTCTTCGGGCGTTTCGGTTGCGCTGCTTCTGCTCATGATCGCGATCGTCATCTTGTTCGCCATGCCGAAGTTCAGAGCGATTCAAGGATTAACCGATCAATTGAACCGGGTAACGAGAGAAAGCTTGACCGGTCTGCGAGTGATCCGCGCCTATAATGCGGCTCCGAGCCAAGAAGTAAAGTTCGAACACGCGAACAAGGATTTGACCGACGCCAATCTGTACACAAGCCGATTAATGGCGTTAATGATGCCGGTCATGAGTCTAATCATGAGCGGATTAAGCCTCGCGATCTACTGGATCGGCGCTTATCTGATCGATGGGGCGGATGCGGCGCATAGACTCGGCTTGTTCAGCGACATGGTCATCTTCTCTTCCTATGCCATGCAGATCGTTATGGCCTTCATGATGCTGTCGATGGTATTTTTCATGCTGCCGCGGGCATCGGTATCAGCCAAGCGCGTAATGGAAGTGTTGAATACGGAACCAAGCATCAAGGACGGCAGCTCGAAATCATCTAACCAAGCTAAGACCGGAGAAATTGAATTCCGAAATGTCAGCTTCAAGTATGCCGATTCGGATGAATACGTGCTTCAAGACATCAGCTTCGTTGCGCGCAAGGGCGAGACGGTTGCGTTCATCGGCTCGACGGGCAGCGGCAAGAGTACGCTCATGAACCTGATCCCGAGATTTTATGACGTGACGGACGGAGAGGTGCTCGTAGGGGGCGTGAACGTCAAGGATTACTCGCTTCGTGATTTGCACAACAAGCTGGGCTATGTCCCTCAGAAAGCAGTATTGTTCACCGGAACCGTGACGTCCAACGTCAATTATGGCGATAACGGGAAAGCGGCAGGATCAGCGGACGATGTGAAGAAAGCCGTAGCGATCGCTAAGGGCACAGAGTTCGTCGAGAAGCTTGAAGGCGGCTACGAGGGCAGCGTCTCGCAAGGCGGAACGAACTTGTCGGGCGGCCAGAAGCAGCGGCTATCTATCGCCAGAGCGGTGTTCCGCAGACCAGACATTTATATTTTCGACGATTCCTTCTCGGCGCTTGATTACAAGACAGACCGCCAGCTGCGCTCCATGTTGATGCAAGAAACAGCAGAGGCTACCAATCTGATTGTGGGACAGCGAATCGGAACGATTAAGGATGCCGATCTGATCCTCGTTCTCGACGAAGGCAGAATCGTAGGAAGAGGCACGCACCAAGAGCTGCTGCAGACCTGCGAGGTCTATCGTCAGATCGCTAACTCTCAGTTGTCGAAGGAGGAGCTCGAAATTGGCTAAACCACAACAACCTGCTACCAAACCAAATATCGATTTCAAAGGCACAATGGGCAAGCTGGTCGCGTATTGCAGACCTTACCTTCCTCTTATTGTCGCAGCTTTGCTGCTGTCCGTTGTAGGCACGATATTTACGATTATAGGACCAAGTCAGCTGGAGGCGATGACCGATCACATCACCGCGGGCTTAATGGGTCAGCTCGATATGGACGCGATTGCCCGGATCGGCATTCTGCTCTCTGTCCTGTACGGATTAAGCGTCGTCTTCTCGTACTTCCAGGGCTTCATCATGGCTACAGTCACGCAGAAGGTATCGCGAGGGTTGCGAACGCGCATCTCGCAGAAGATCAATAAGCTGCCGCTGAAATATTTCGACTCCAACAGCAATGGCGACGTGCTGAGCCGCGTGACCAATGACATCGACACGATTGGTCAAACGATGAATCAGAGCATCGGGATGCTCGTAACATCCGTTACGATGCTGGTCGGCTCCTTGATTATGATGTTTATTACGAATGTATGGATGGCGCTCACGGCTATCGTTTCGACCTTCCTAGGATTTGCTTTCATGACCGTGATGATCAAAAAATCGCAAACGCATTTCGTCCACCAACAAGCGAACTTGGGCGCGATGAACGGCCACGTCGAGGAAATCTTCTCGGGTTACGATGTCGTTAAGGTCTATAATGGCGAGCGGAAGGCGAAGGAAACGTTTAACGAAATTAACGATAAACTATATGAAAGCTCATGGAAGTCGCAATTCCTATCCGGCTTGACGATGCCGCTTATGATGTTCGTCGGCAACTTCAGTTATGTAGCCGTCTGTATTGTCGGCGGCGCATTAGCGATGAACAATCACATTTCGTTTGGTGTCATCGTCGCTTTCATGCTCTATGTAAGGTTGTTCTCGCAGCCCCTCGGACAAATCGCGCAGGCCGCAACTACGCTGCAATCGACGGCTGCCGCTTCCGCGCGCGTATTCGAATTCCTGGAGGAGAAAGAGCTCGAGGACGAGAGCGGAAAAACGAAGGTGCTTAAAGACGTTAAGGGCCAAGTCGATTTCCGTCATGTTACGTTCGGTTATAATCCCGATAAGTTGATTATCCATGATTTCTCGGCTCGAGCTTTGCCAGGCCAGAAGATCGCGATCGTTGGGCCGACAGGCGCAGGCAAGACGACGATCGTCAATCTGCTGATGCGATTCTACGAGCTGAACGGCGGGGAAATTGCAATCGACGGCGTTCCGATCCACGAGATTCCTCGAGAAAACGTGCACGAGCAGTTCTGTATGGTGCTGCAGGATACGTGGCTGTTCGAAGGAACGATCAAAGAAAATATCGTCTTCAATAAGCAAGGCGTTACCGATGCCATGGTGAAGGATGTCTGCAAAGCGGTTGGCATTGACCATTTCATCCGGACATTGACGCATGGCTACGACACCGTATTGAACGAGCAAGTGAACCTTTCCGCAGGACAGAAGCAGCTCATTACAATCGCAAGAGCTTTGATCGCGAATGCGCCGCTGCTCATCCTCGACGAGGCGACGAGCTCCGTCGATACGAGAACGGAGCTGCTCATTCAGGAGGCGATGGACCGGCTGATGGCGGGACGCACGTCGTTCGTTATCGCGCACCGACTGTCTACGATCAAGAACGCCGACATCATTCTCGTCATGAAGGACGGCGATATTATCGAGAGCGGCAACCACCTAGAGCTGCTAGCAGCGAACGGCTTCTATGCCGATTTGTACAACAGCCAGTTCGAGCATGATGAAGCTGCAGTGTAATAAGCGACGTATCGGCTTGACAACCGCTCGCATACAACGTATATTTTGATGAAATGAATATAGTGAGGTTCTCTAGGGTTCCGCGGCATGCGATGCAATGCCGGTCCGGTCCGAGAGAGAGCCCGCAGCCAGCTGGCTGCGACACGGAAGGATAAAAGCCTGGGAGATAAACCGCGTTATGCGGTTTATTTCTCGGGCTTTTATTTTTTTTCATTTAATACGCCATACTAACGGCAATATCAAGGAGGAATGAATGATGAACAAAACGTGGTTATCGGTCGTAATTGCAGCGGTATTCGAGGTAGGTTGGGTTATTGGTTTAAAGCATGCGGACAGCGTGCTGGAATGGATAGGAACGGCAATCGCTATTTTTGTTAGTTTTTATTTGATGATCAAGGCTACTCGTACGTTGCCGGTAGGCACCGTATATGCCGTATTCGTTGGTTTGGGAACGGCCGGGACGGTCATAGCTGAGATACTATTGTTCGATGCTGAGGTCCAAGCGATGAAAATGGTATTGATCGCTCTGCTGCTTCTAGGCGTTATAGGCTTGAAGCTCCTTAGTAAAGACAAGAAGAAGGAGGCGAAGGGCGTATGAATTGGCTGTTTTTGATTATGGCAGGCATATTCGAAATGTTTGGCGTCGTCCTTATTAATACATTCAATCAAGCCCGTAACTGGAAACCATTGCTTTTACTGATAGTAAGCTTTGGCCTTAGCTTCCTATTGCTGTCGCTAGCGATGAAGACGTTGCCTATGGGTACGGCTTATGCGGTATGGACCGGGATCGGCGCTTCAGGCGGCGCCATACTCGGCATGCTTATTTACAAGGAGCCTCGCAGTTTCTTGAGGTTACTATGCATAGGCGTGGTGTTGGGCTCGGCGATCGGCTTGAAGCTGGTGGCGTAAATAGGGTCGTTTCAAAGAGTTGTTTTAAAAGACACCCGAGTGGTGTCTTTTTTTATTGGATTCACGTTTATGCTTGTCCTTACGGTCCAAAAAGTCGTGATAGCGATAGCCAATAAGTCTTTAAAGTGTTAGTGAGGGAATGCGTTAACTTTTACAATCAAATCAGATCAAATAAATAAGTAACTTATCTATTCAGAGATACACGCGAAAGGAGAGTCAAATGGATCACGAATCGTTGGAGCTCATGAAAGTTTTCGGGCATCTGTACCGCAAAAATATCGAAGCCCGTATAGACGCTGCTAACCAAAAAATAAATGAAGCCCGTATGATGTCCATCCTCATGGAAAGAGAACATGACCCTATGAGCGTAATGGAACTCAGCGAGTATTTGGGAGTAACTTCTCCATTCGTATCCCAGCTCTTGAACGATATGGTCGAAAGGGATCTCATTGTGCGCGTTAAAGATTCGGCAGACCGTAGGATTGTTAGAGTTTCGTTAACCGAGAAGGGAAAACAGAAAGCCGCCTATGTTCTCCGATATTCCCGCGAGCTTTACGAAGGGCTGGCGGAGCATCTGGGTGCCGAAGAAAGCCGCATGTTGTCCAATCTGCTGCAGAAATCGATCGATTATTTCGATGACAGAATATTTAGTTCAAAAAAAGTGAAATGAAGAGGAGCGATTAACAATGACGTATATGTGCAACCCGATCAATATGGAATACAAATATCAATTCACCGATTCAAGAGGACTTAACGTCACTTATAGGGAAGCGGCCGATCCTTCCATGATTTTGTACAAGGGCCAATATTATTTGTTTCCTTCGATGACGGCGGGGTTTCTTGTCAGCGACAATTTGACCCATTGGACCTTCAACCAGCTGAAGGATGTGCCGGTTTACGATTATGCCCCGGATGTTCGGGTCATCGGAGACTACGTTTATTTCTCCGCATCTAGTAAATCCAAGAACTGTTCATTCTACAGAACGAAAGATCCGATTAACGGCGCGTTTGAAGAAATCGAAGGGACGTTTCCCTTCTGGGACCCGAATCTGTTCTTGGATGACGACGGAAGCATTTATTTCTACTGGGGATGCTCCAATGTCACGCCGCTTTACGGCGTTGAACTAAATCCAGGGAATATGATGCCCATCGGGGAACCGATCGCCCTCGTGCAGGGCAATACTGCGGATATCGGCTATGAAAGAAATGGCGAAAATCACTTGCCTAAGCCTCCGGAAGAAGTCGAGGAGATGGTTAAGAACTACGCGAAAATGAATCCCGGCGTTACGGAGGAGTTCTTGCAAATCATCCGAAAGTCCCTCGGGAATGAAGATCCGTATATCGAGGGAGCGTGGATGGACAAGCATAACGGCAAATACTATCTCCAGTATTCCGCGCCCGGGACGCAATACAACGTGTATGCGGACGGGGTCTACATTTCGGACAGCCCGCTCGGGCCATTTACGCTAGCGAAAAATAATCCGTACTCGTATAAGCCAGGAGGGTTTCTGCCAGGAGCGGGACATGGATCGACCATGGAGGATCGGCACGGAAATTGGTGGCACGCTTCGACGATGAGAGTGAGCGTTAACCATATTTTTGAAAGACGGATTGGGCTATGGCCGGCGGGTTTCGATCAAGACGGGGAATTATTCTGCAATCAACGCTATGGCGATTGGCCGATTCGGATCGACCAAGCATCCATGAATCCATGGAGCAATCCGGAGTGGCTGCTTCTCTCCTATGGCAAGCCGGCCAAGGCATCTTCCTGTGAAAATGGTAAAGAGGCTTCGAAGGCTACAGATGAGAATGTTCAAAGCTGGTGGAAAGCAGCAACCAATGAGCCTGGAGAATGGCTTGAGGTTGATCTGAAGCAGGCTTGCGACGTGCATGCCGTACAAATTAATTTCGCGGACGATCAGTTGAACCTTCCGCTTCCCGAGGGAGCAGCTTTACAGCAAGTCGGAGAAATAAGAAGATACCTCGACGTGCGGAAGCATGTCACCAGATGGCTCCTGGAGGGCTCGGTTGACGGAACCGACTATTTCGTATTGGAAGACAAATCGGAAGCGGGCTCCGATTTACCGCATGATCTTGTTGTAATAGAAGGCGGAGCAAAGGTTCGGTATATCAGATGTACCGTCAAGGAGCTCCCTTTTAACCAGGCCGCATGCATTTCCGGTCTTCGAGTGTTCGGGATCGGACACGGGGAGCAGCCGAAACAAGCAATTGCCGTCCAAACAGTACGGTTAGGCGAATTGGACCTTTCCGTAACGTGGAATGAGCTTGACGATGCCGTCGGATACAACGTGCTTTGGGGGTATGCGCCGGATAAGCTGTATCACAGTCATATGGTATTCGGCGTCAACCAGCTTACCATTAAAGCGTTGATCAAAGGCGAACCGGTTTATGTAAGAGTGGATAGCTTCAATGAAGTTGGGATCACAGAGGGCGAAGTATGCAAGGGAGTTGAGATCGTATAATGATTAAACTATGGAATGAAGCATGGCATTTTTCAAAAACGGCTTTGGATATTCCTCAGGACCTTCCGGTTGACTGGGAAGCGGTGGACCTTCCCCATACGTGGAATGGAAAGGACGGGCAAGACGGCGGAAACGATTATTACCGGGGAACTTGTTATTATGCCAAAAAGCTTAGCAAGGCCGATCTGTCTGCCGGCCAGCTTGTATACCTTGAATTTCAAGCTGCTAATTCGTCAGCGGATGTTTATGTGAACGGGCGCCATGCAGGGCGCCACGATGGCGGATATTCAACATGGAGAGTGAATATTACAGGCTTGCTGGCAGACAAGAGTAACATTTACGATAAGTCAGGCGCGTCTTTGGAATGGACGGAAGGACCCTTTCCTCTATTCTTTGGAAGTTAGATTAGTTGAAAATGGAGAGGAACTGGACAGACGAAATGTCAAATTCGGATGCCGTTCCTTCAAGGTAGACCCAGAGAAAGGATTTTTCCTGAATGGAGAAAGCTACCCGTTGCGCGGCGTAAATCGTCACCAAGACCGCCCGGAAATAGGAAATGCATTATTACCGGAACATCATAAGGAAGACATGGATCTCATTTGCGAAATGGGTGCTACGACGATAAGGCTTGCCCATTATCAGCATGACCAGTATTTTTTGGATCTGTGTGATGAAAGGGGAATGATCGTATGGGCGGAAATACCTTATATTGCGTGCCACATGGTCGGAGGAAAAGAAAATACCGTTTCGCAGATGAAGGAACTGTTCATTCAGAATTACAACCATCCTTCGATTGCGGTTTGGGGATTGTCGAATGAAATAACCATTCTTGGAGCGGACGACGAGGATATGGTGAAGAATCATCGCATCTTAAACGATATGGTTCATGAAATGGACCCAACAAGACTTACGACCTTAGCGGTTATTAAAGATTGTCCAATCGATAAAGAGTATGTCCATATAACGGATGTTGTTTCCTATAATCTATATTTGGGCTGGTATGTTGGGGAAACGCACGAGAATGGCCTGTTTATGGACGAGTTCCATGAGAAGTTCCCGAATAAACCAATCGGATTAAGTGAATACGGTTGCGAGGCGGCATGCAACTGGCATACTTCAACGCCTGGAAAGGGAGATTATACGGAAGATTACCAAGCCCATTATCATGAGGAATTAATCAAGCAATTATTTGTAAGGCCTTATCTATGGGCAACCCATGTTTGGAATATGTTTGATTTTGGCTCGGATGCAAGAGCGGAAGGCGGCAAGGACGGAATCAACCATAAAGGACTCGTTTCCTTTGACAGAAAATATAAAAAAGATGCCTTCTATGCCTACAAAGCTTGGCTGACCGACGAACCGTTCGTTCATATCTGCGGCAAGAGATATGTTGACAGGGTTGAGGAGGTTACCAAGGTTACGATATATTCCAACCAGCCGGAAGTTGAATTGTTCGCCGATGGGAAAAGTGTTGGAAAACAAAGCAGCGATGTGCATTTCTTCTATTTCGACGTACCGATCTCTGGAGAAACAAGGCTGGTTGCAAAAGCAGGACAATGCGAGGATGAAAGCTTGATCAGGAAAGTTGATGTATTTTAATGAAGATTACCGCATGAAGCAACTGAAGGAAGATGGGGATATCATCAACTGGTTTGAGCTTACTGCACCGGATGGATATTACTCCATCCATGATAAGGTAGGAGATGTCGCGAGTCATCCTCAGGCAGCGTTAATCTTACAGGAAATACGTAACCTAATGGCAGGAGCTCAATCGGGTAATGGGTCAGAGAATAGTCAGGCTTCTTCGGCGCCTCAGATGGATGCCAAAATGCAAGAGATGGTCAACCGATTAACGGTTAGAAGAGTTTTTGCAGGCAGGATTCCGAAAGAGAAGATGCTCGAGCTTAACACGGCTTTAAACCGAATAAAAAAATAGACAGTACCAATGAGAAGGGGTTCCCGGCAATAGCGGGGAACCCCTTAGCTGTGTTCATTCCGGTTACTCCAAAATTTCCGGATGTGCCCATTGGACGGGAGTCACCTTGCCCGCATGCGAGCCTGCATCGATCACGATAGCCGAACCGCTGATGTAACGCGCCAAATCTGAGGCTAAGAACAAAGCCAAATGACCGATTTCTTTCGGGTCGCCAAGCTTGCCGCTTGGCGACAGGATTTTCGCGTATTGGGAAACGACTTCCTCGGGTGCTTGTCCCCAGATGGAGGTTCGGAACGTTCCCGGACAAATCGCATTGATGGAGATGTTGTAAGGCGCGTAATCGAGGGCGGCGCTCTTCGTCAGACCGACCACGCCATGCTTCGCGGAAGCATAAGTCGCCATGGAGCTGTTGCCCAATATCCCTGCTTGGGAAGCAACGTTAATGATGAATCCTCCGGTCGACTTGGACTTCAGAATCGCTTCGACGGCGAACTTCATCCCAAGGAAGACGCCGCGCAAGTCGATGGCCATTAATCGATCGAACTCAGCCACCGAGAATTCATGCGTGGGCCTGCTCTCGGCTGCTATTCCGGCATTATTCACGAGACCGTCTAATCGGCCGTACGTCGCGACAGCGAAATCGACGAGTCCTTGTACTTCATCCTCTTTGCTTACATCCGATTTGAAGAAGACTGCCTCTCCGCCCGCTGCACGAATCTCCTCGGCGACCTTCGATCCCTTGTCGGCATTGATATCGGATACGACGACCTTCATGCCGTTCTCCGCATAACATTGCGCAATCGACTTGCCAAGACCGTCCGCAGCGCCTGTGACAATAGCAACCTTCCCTTTTACACTGGAAAAATCCGTCATCTATTCTCCTCCTATGTTGAACGTTTACCTGTCACCTCCACCTTAAAACAATCCGGCTTGTTTCTCTAACGCTTTTACGACTTTACGGATGGAATTTATACGACTTTTTATTAAACCTATATGGTCGTCATAACGACATCCAAAAAGTCGGCTAAGTGTTAGTCCGCGTATAATCCGGAATGGTATCGTGAAGAAGGAAAGAAATACAACGGAAATGGTACAGGAGGTTACAAATATGCTAGAAGCAGTGTCTTTGCGAACGGAATATCTGGAAAATCCATTGGGGCTGGATTCGGACAAGCCTCGTCTGGGTTGGAAGCTTCGAAGCGATGGGGGAAATGTGCTACAATGCGCATATCAATTGCAAGCATCCGAAACCTTGGGTTTCGTTAACTTAACATGGGACAGCGGGAAGCTGGATACGAGCCAATCGCAGCATGTCTTGTACGCCGGTACCGAATTGCAATCGATGCAGCGCATCTATTGGCGGGTTAAAGTATGGAACAACAAAGGAGAGGAATCGCCGTTCAGCGAGCCTGCGTATTTCGAAACCGGATTGTTACACTCTTCGGATTGGAAGGGACGTTGGATCGATCCGGAGAAAGAGGTAGACATCGACGCTTATAAGCCTGCTCCTTATATACGGAGAGAGTTCGACGTAAAGAAAGGCCTCGTCTCGGCAAGAGCCTACTTGACGGCGAGGGGATTGTACAGCTTCTTTTTGAACGGGACCCAGGGTACGGACCACTTGTTTACGCCGGGATTCACCTCCTACCACAAGAGGCACCAGGTCCAAACCTATGATGTGACTAGCCTTCTGAGTGAAGGTGCGAATGCGCTCGGTGTTATTCTCGGGGACGGCTGGTGGAGAGGGACTACTGGCGGGGCCAGCCTGAAAAACAACTTCGGCTATAAAGTGGCTTTTTTGGGACAACTGGTGTTGACCTACGAGGACGGCAGCAGCGACATCATCGCCAGCGACGATTCCTTCAAGACGACGTCCCGCGGACCTTTGCGTAAGACGGATATGAAGGCGGGAGAAATATACGACGCTACGATCGATATCGAAGGATGGAACAAGAGGGGGTATGACGATTCCGCATGGGAACAAGTCGCCGTCACGGAGGACGGATACGACAATTTAATCGGAACGAACAGTGTGCCCGTAAGAACGAAAGAACGTTTCACGCCTAAAGTGCTGCAGACGCCGAACGGAGAAACGGTATTGGACTTCGGGCAAAATATCGCCGGCTGGGTCGATATGAAGGTTCAGGGAGGCGCGGGTACGGAGGTCGTTCTCATCCATGGAGAAGCGTTGGATAAGAACGGAAACTTCACGTTGCAAAATCTTGCGGGACATGGAGAATTGGACGATTTCCAAGAGGTTCGTTACATTCTAGCGGGCAATGGTGTGGAAAGCTACCACCCGCAGTTTGCCATCTTCGGCTTCCGTTACGTTCTGCTGAAAAATTATCCGGGTACCATCGATCCGCATAACTTTTCGGCGGTTGCGGTCTATTCCGATATGGAAGAGACGGGCGGGTTTACCTGCTCGAATCCGTCGATCAATCAGCTCGTATCCAACTCGATATGGAGCCAGAAGGGCAACTTTATGGAGGTTCCTACCGACTGCCCGACACGGGAGAGGGCGGGATGGACGGGGGATGCGCAGGTCTATGCCAGAACGTCGTCCGATTTCATGAATGTGTATCCTTTCTTCGAGAAGTGGATGGCCGATCTAGCAGCCGAGCAGTTCCAAGACGGATCGGTGCCAAGCACGGTACCTACTGTAATCGGATACCACAACTTAGCTGAGTATGAGCGGCTTTCCAAGACGAGCACCAATCCGATGATGGCGTTTCGCAAGCCGGGAGTGGCCAGCATGCTCGACGGCTCCTCAGGCTGGGGAGATGCGGCCGTCATTATCCCGTGGACCATGTACCTATGCTATGGCGACAAGTCGATTCTGGAGAAACAGTTCGATTCCGCGAAGGCGTGGGTGGATTATATGGCCGCAAGCGCGAAAGAATCGAATCTACGATTTAAGGACACCCCGGTTTATCAGAATTATACCGGCGGGGAGCTTGACGCGAATTATGTGTGGGATACGAAGTTCCATTGGGGAGAGTGGCTGGAGACCGACACGGAATTTACGGATCTGGCTGCGCTTTTGACGAAAACGGGGGGATGCTTCCCTGACGTTTCCACGGCTTATTTTGGCTATTCCACCAGAATGCTTGCCGAAATGGCGCAGGTGCTTGGAAAAGCCGAAGAAGAAACGAAGTATCGGGAGCTATACGGCAAAATCAAGCGTGTCTACAATCAGTATTTTATTAAAGAAGACGGTCAAATTCTTGAAGGTAGGCAAGCGCCGAATGTCCGAACGCTTGCATTTAATTTAGCGGATGATAATAAAAAACAAGCCGTCGCAGACAGCTTGGCACAATTGGTCGCGGAGCAAGACTTTCATCTGAATACGGGTTTCCTGTCGACGCCGTTCATTCTTCAAGTGCTGGCGGATTACGGATATGCGGAGATTGCTTTCAAGTTGCTGGAGCAACAATCGTGCCCGTCGTGGCTGTATGCCGTCAGCAAGGGGGCGACGACGATCTGGGAAAGCTGGAGAGGAATGAAAGAGGACGGCGAGTTGTCTGGATCGCTCAACCATTATTCGTACGGAGCCGTATGCGATTTTCTCTTCGCGGGCATAGCCGGAATCCGCCCGGTTTGGGATGAGCCAGGCTATAAGCATTTTATTTTGAAACCGTTGCATGGAGGAACGCTTACTCAGGCGTCCGCTACGTTCGAATCCCTCTACGGTACGATTGGGTCGAGCTGGGAAAAGACGGGACAAGGGATCGCCTATCGTTTCGAAGTGCCGGCCAATACGACGGCGACGATCATGCTTCCGGGGAATCATGACGACCTGAAGAGCGGATTCGAGGAGTTCCCGGATGCGCGTTACGAAGATGGACGAATCCTCTTTACGGCGGGAAGCGGCGAGTATCGCTTTACCATTTCTGCGCAAAATTCATGAATGAGCACATCTCGTAATCTGAACAAGTCGCGAAAGCGTTATCAGAAAAGTCGTCAAAGTGTTAGTCGGCATTAGGGCATAGCGATACGATGAAGGTGTAAGCTAACGATAAATGAGGGGGATTGCAATGAGAAAGAATTTGAGGTTTATTGTTTTGACACTTGCAGCGGTCATGTTGATGGGGTTGTTCAGCGCATGCTCGTCGTCTAACAACAACGAAAAAAACGCTGCAACAAACAATCCGTCGAATACGGGCCAGGAGTCCGGCGGTAGTTCGAACGAAGCAATAAAAGATCCTTTCGAAATCACGCTTGCGTTGCCAATCATTGGTGCAACACCGGCGGATATTGGGCTGGTTCAGGAAGAAATGAGCAAGATCACGAAAGCGAAAATTAACGCAACCGTAAAGATTTTGCCGATCAGCATCGGCACATGGACGCAGCAAATGAATTTGATGTCATCCAGCGGCGAGAAGCTGGACTTGTTGTTCGAATTTGGCCAAGGCTACAGCGCCGATATGGCAGCAGGGAAAATTATTTCGTTGGACAGTCTCTTGGATCAATACGGCGAGGGCATCAAACAAGCGATTGGACCCGAATATTTGGCAAGCGCCAAGCTTAAAGGAGAAACATACGGCGTACCTGTATACAAGGACTATACAACCGGAACAAATTCGATCCTCATGGATAAAGCGCTGGTGGAAAAACATAAGATCGATGTAACCTCCATCAAAGGACTCGATGATCTGGATCAGATATTTAAGACGATTAAGGACAATGAGCCCGGCATTGTACCGTTTGCGGTAGGATTATCCGTTCCTTCGGATAAGTATGGTGAATATGACAGACTGGGTAATCGTTTTGGTGTTCTACCTGGATTCGACAACGGGCTTAAGATTGAAAACATATTTGAGTCCAAAGAGTACGAAGACTACTTGAACAAGATGCACAGCTGGTTTAAAGCGGGCTATATCAACAAAGACGCAGCTACAAGCCAAATCAACGGCACGGAAATGGTTAAGGCGGGCAAAGCCTTTTCTTACTTCGACGGTCTTAAGGTCGGAGGGGCGGAAGTACAAAGCGCCGCAGCAGGCAAAGAACTCATCGCTGTACCGATCTCGTCGAACACCTATGCGACAACAACCGATGCTACGGCGGGATTATGGGCAATCTCCAACAATTCCAAAAATCCTGAAAGAACGATGATGTTCCTGGACCTCATGTATACGGATAAGGATCTTACCAATTTGTTCTTATGGGGCATCGAGGGCAAACACTATGTGAAGGTAAACGAATCCACGATTGATTATCCGGAAGGCGTAGAAGCGACGACGGTAGGATATTCCCTTCAAACATGGATGGTGCCTAACCAATCCATCGGCTATATTCGGACTTCTGACTTGCCGAATGTATGGGAATTAACGGCGGAAGCGAATCAAAAAGCGATCAAATCGAAAGCGCTTGGCTTTGCATTCAACTCGGAGCCGGTTAAGAACGAAATTACAGCTCTCAACAACGTAATCGAACAATATAGAAAAGCACTGGAGTCGGGAACCTTCGATCCGGCAGACAAACTTCCAGAGCTCAGAGAGAAGCTTAAGTCGTCAGGGATCGATAAAGTCATCGCGGAAAAGCAAAAGCAGTTGGACGAGTGGGCGGCATTGAATAAATAAGAAAGGCAAGAGGGTTCGACCACTAAGACAGCACAGGGCTTAATGGAACGCTTGGACGCATCGATCTGAAGCAGCTTGATCGGATCGATGCGTCGCTCGAAGCGTCATTCATTAGGCCCTGCATTCTATTACGACACCGAATCTCTACAAAAGTGAGGGATTTAAATATGATGCAGAATATAAATTATTTATGCAATCCGATTAACATCAGCTACAAGTACCAATTCAACAAAAACATGGGCGGCGAAATTTCTGTTTCCCGCGAGGCAGCCGACCCGTCAATGATTATGTTTATGGGCAGATATTATATATTCCCGTCGATGACCTGCGGTTTCTTGTACAGCGACGACATGGCAGAATGGAAGTTCTATTCTCTTAAAAGCCTGCCGGCCTACGATTACGCTCCTGACGTTAGAGTTGTTGGCGACTATGTATATTTCTGCGCATCTTCACACGAAAGCTGTAGCTTTTACCGTACGAAGGATTTATTCAGCGACAAGTTCGAAGAAATCAAGAGCGCATTCCCATTCTGGGATCCGAATCTGTTCGCGGACGATGACGGACGAATCTATTTTTACTGGGGCTCTTCACCGACCTTGCCCCTCTATGGCATAGAACTCAACCCTGCAGACATGATGCCTATCGGCGAGAAAAAAGAGCTGATCGTCAGTAACGTCAACGATCTTGGCTATGAAAGATCTGGGGAAAACCATGTGCCACCGCGTTCACCCGAACAAATTGCCGAAATGCTAAAAGGATTTGAGCAAGGTTCAGAAGGTATGTCAGAAGAGCTGAAAAATTCGGCACTGGCATACATCACAGGTGCGCCTTATATCGAGGGAGTGTGGATGAATAAGTATAATGGCATCTACTATCTGCAATATGCAAGTTCCGGCTCGCGTTATAACGTGTATGGAGATGGGGTTTACGTGGGGGACAGCCCGCTGGGCCCTTTCAAGCTTGCAAAGAACAATCCGTATTCCTATAAGCCTGGTGGATTTATCCCTGGAGCCGGACACGGCTCCACTATGGAGGATAAATATCGGAATCTGTGGCATATCGCCACCATGCGCATTAACAAGAACCACCATTTCGAACGCCGCATTGGCATTTGGCCGGCCGGCTGGGATCATGACGGGGATCTGTTCTGCAACCAGCGATACGGGGACTGGCCGATCAGTGTAGAGCAGGCAAAGCTCGACCCTTGGGCAAAGCCGGAATGGATGCTTCTCTCCTTCGGCAAAACGGCGAAGGCTTCATCTTGTGCGGAGGGTAAAATCCAAACCAGCGTAACCGATGAAAACGTGCAGACCTGGTGGAAGGCATCTTCGAACAAGCCGGGCGAGTGGATAGAGGTAGACCTCGGCAAAGAATACGATGTTCATGCGGTACAGATTAATTTTGCAGACGATGGTTTTTCCCTTCCTCTTCCAGAGGGGGCAGAACTTAAGGGCGCGCTGCACGAGCAACGATGGATTGATGAAACTCCGCAGCCGACGCGATGGAAACTTGAGGGCTCGGCAGATCGCAGTAACTACTTCGTCATCGAGGACAAGAGCGACGTTAACACCGATCTTCCCCATGACTTAGTAGTCAACGATAAGGGAATAAAGGCAAGATATATTAGACTCACAGTAGTGGCTCTTCCATATGGACAGGCTGCCTGCGTATCCGGATTGCGAATATTCGGACTTGGCAGCGGCAAGGCCCCCGAGAAGGCAACGGAACTTACCGTAAATCGCGTAGGCGATCTCGACCTTGATGTAAGCTGGAAGGGTAACGGTACCGGCTACGTTGTGGAGTGGGGATATGCGCCTGACAAGCTGTATCACAGCTGCCAGGTTTTCGAACAGAGCGTAAGAATAGGAGGACTCGTCAAAGGGCAGGAAACCTATGTAAGGATAGATAGCTTCAACGACAGCGGCATCACAGAAAGTGTCGTAATCAAGGTATAACTGAGGGGGAATAAGCTATGGCATCATTTAAAAATCCGGTTATCCCGGGCTTTCATCCCGATCCCAGCGTTTGCAGGGTAGGAGAAGATTACTATCTGGTCACGAGCTCCTTCGATTATTTTCCGGGCATTCCGATCTTTCATAGCAAGGACTTGATAAACTGGCGTCAGTTGGGGCATGTGTTGACAAGAGAGAGTCAACTTCCGCTCAAGGGTATGCTCCCGCAGGGATATTCCCAAGGGATTTATGCGCCAACGATTCGTTATCACGACGGGCGCTTCTACGTCATTACGACGAACATTTCCATCCATAAAAGCTTCTATGTGTGGGCGGAAAGTCCGGAAGGGCCTTGGTCTGAGCCGATCTATCTTGAAGGATGGGGCGGCGTAGATCCGTCCTTGTTATTCGATGAAGATGGCAACGTGTATTTGACGGGTACGGCCAACTTTTATGGGGAAAGCGCAGGTATTTACCAAGCGGAGATCGATATCGCAAGCGGGACATTATTAAGCGAGCGGCGGCTGATATGGGAAGGTACGGGAGGAAGCCACCCCGAAGGTCCGCATTTGTATCGGATTAACGGGTGGTATTATCTCATGGTGGCCGAGGGCGGAACGGAATACGGACATATGGAAACGATCGCGCGGAGCCGCAGCCCGTACGGTCCGTTCGAGAGCAATCCGGCGAACCCGATCCTCTCCAATCGAAGCACGCCTAAGCCGATTCAGGGGACGGGACATGCCGATCTCGTTCAAGCAGCAGACGGCAGCTGGTGGTGCCTGTTTCTAGGCATCCGGCCGGTCGCTAACGCGAAACGCCATATTCTGGGCCGAGAGACGAATTTGGCGCCCGTCGCTTGGAACGAAGAAGGATGGCCGGTTGTCGGCAATGACGGCAGAGTCGAGCTTGAGCACGATGCCGGAAGCTTGCCGTTAGGAGATTCTGCCGAGTGGGTAGAACGCGATGATTTTGATTCGAACAAGCTGCGGCCAGCTTGGAATTTTTACCGGAACCCCGTCCCGGAGTCGTGGTCTCTGACGGACCGGCCGGGATGGTTGACGCTCAGGGGGCAGGCCTGCACCTTGAACGACAAAGAATCGCCGGTGTTCGTCGGCCGCAGACAGCAGCATCTGAATTGCGAGGTCAAGACTCTAATCGAATTTGGGCCGATGAACGACGGCGAAGAGGCCGGACTTGCCGTATTCATGAATGAGAAATTCCATTACGAGGTTGCCAAGACGATGAAGGACGGCAAGCCTAAGCTTGTCCTTAGGCGCCGTGTCGGAAGCATGTCGCTTCTCGAAGCGGAAGTGGATTACGACGAACCGACGGTTATTCTCGGTGTACAAGCGAACGAAGTAATATACACGTTCACGTATGCTGCTCCCGGCAAGGAACCCGTTGTGATTGGCAAGGGAGAGACAGCTTTTCTCTCCAAGGAAGTCGCGGGCGGCTTTACCGGCGTGTTCTTCGCGATGTATGCGACCGGAAATGGGAGAAACTCGCATGAACCGGCCCATTTCGACTATTTCAACTATGTCCCTTTGGAAGATAAACCGATGGATTTTTTCACGATCATGTCATTAGCTTAGCGAATAACATGGATTCCCGTTCTTTCACGAACGGGAATTTTTTTGGTTTGCCGGAATGACGTCTTCGGCTTGGGAAGTCGTGAAACCGTTAGCGGATTAGTCGCAATAACGTTAGTTGGCCCTACGGGAATTGAATATGATGAATGAGAGAGTATAGACAACACTAGAGAGGAGAAATTCAATATGACAAGTCGTTTTCCCGATGGTTTCTATTGGGGGGCCTCGACGGCCGCTCATCAGGTAGAAGGAAACAATACCCACTCCGATTTTTGGCTTATGGAAAATTTGGAGGGATCGATTTTTAAGGAGCGTTCAGGCAGCGCCGTAGACCACTATCGGCTGTTCAAGGAAGACATTGCGCTGCTCTCCTCGTTCGGATTGAATTCGTATAGATTCTCCATCGAATGGGCGAGGATTGAACCGGAAGAGGGGCGTTTCGATCCGGCAGCCATTGAACATTATCGGGACGTATTGTTGGCATGCAAAAGCTCGAATGTAACGCCGATTGTCACGCTGCATCATTTCACGACGCCGCAATGGCTCATTCGCGCTGGCGGTTGGGAGTCGTCTGAGACGCCTGCCCGTTTTGCCCGTTATTGCGCCCATGTGATGAGGGAATTAGGCGAATTAATCCCTTACGTTTGCACGATCAATGAAGCGAATATCTCTATCGGAATCGCGAAAATCATAAAGCGGCATCAATCCGGGGGAGGCCAAGCCCAAGTTGGCATCAATACGGATAGCATGAGCCAGATGCAAAAATATTTCATGGCGTTAGGACAAGCATTCGGCGTACATCCGCAAGAGGTGCACTCTTTCCTCGGTGCCCGCACGGAGAAAGGGCTTGAGGTCATCTTCAAGTCGCACACGGAGGCGAGAAGCGCGATTCGTCAGGTGAGTCCGAATACCCGGATCGGATTGTCTTTGTCGCTGTATGACATTCAATCGATCGCAGGCGGGGAAGAGCTGGCGGCTGAAGCTTATCACGAAGAGTTTCTGCGGTTTCTTCCTTACCTGCAAGACGACGATTTCTTTGGCTTGCAAAATTATACCCGCATGGTATACGGTCCGGATGGTCTTCTGCCGGTTCCCGCGGATGCGGAGAAGACCCAGATGGGGAACGAGTATTATCCGGAAGCGCTTGGGGGAGCCGTTCGTTTCGTTTCCAAGCATTTGAAGCAGCCGATTATGATCACGGAAAACGGAATCGCGACGGACAACGATGAACGCCGCATTGCTTTCATTGATCAAGCATTGAAAGGCGTACAAGCTTGTATATCGGAAGGAGTTCCGGTCATTGGTTATATGCACTGGTCTCTGCTCGATAATTTCGAATGGCAGCTCGGCTTCTCGAAGACGTTCGGATTGATTGAAGTGGACCGGTCAACGCAAGAACGAAAACCCAAACCGAGTGCGTATCATCTAGGAAGCATCGCTAGGAATAATTCAATATAAGAGCATTAGAAGCCGGATCCTGGAGAGGATCCGGCTTCAAAATTAAGCGGGGGGAAAAGTCGTCAAACCGTTATCGAAAAAGTCGTCATTCCGTTAGTTGGCCGTACGGCCATCCCGTATGATAAGGATAGTCAGAAATAGAAAACAGATGAACAGGAAGGGGAACGACAATGGCACAAGCCTCCGCGGTAAATGCCCAAAAAGCAGTAAAGAAACCACTCAAAAGGAAAACCCAATATCGGAAATATGCGCCGCTTCTGATTATGATGATTCCAGGTCTTCTTTACATTCTAATCAACAACTATCTCCCTATGCTCGGGATCGTCATTGCATTCAAGGACGTGAACTTTGCCAAAGGCATTCTGCAGAGCGATTGGGTTGGATTCGCCAACTTCGAGTACCTATTCAAGACTACGGATGCGTACATCATAACGCGCAACACGATTCTCTATAACCTCGTGTTCATTATTCTAGGAACGGTGCTTTCGCTGGCCGCAGCGATTCTGCTGAACGAAATCAAGAGCAAGGTGCTGGTTAAGACGTACCAGAGCATCATCACGCTGCCGCATCTGATCTCCATGGTTATCGTCGGTTATCTCGGCTTCGCTTTCTTAAGCCCGGACACGGGGTTCCTTAACCGGACGGTGCTGCCATGGTTAGGCATCGAAGAAGGGATTTCGTGGTATACGGAAAATAAGTATTGGCCTTGGATTCTGACCTTGGTCCATTTCTGGAAGGCCATCGGTTATTCCAGCATCGTATACTTCGCAGCGCTGCTTGGCATTGACGAAGAATATTACGAGGCGGCCAGACTTGACGGCGCTACCCGCTGGCAGCAAATCCGCCACATCACGTTGCCGATTATTGTACCGGTCATCACCATGCTGACACTGCTAAATATCGGACGAATTTTCTACTCCGACTTCGGATTGTTCTATCAGGTGCCGATGAACTCCGGGGCACTGTTCGAGACGACTTCCACGATCGACACTTACGTCTTCCGAGGACTGATGGGCTCAGGCGACATCGGAATGTCCACGGCGGCGGGCGTCTATCAATCGATCGTCGGCTTTATCCTCGTCATCGTCGCGAACCTTGTCGTAAGGCGTTCAAATAAAGATAATGCTTTGTTCTAAGGAGGTCCTAATATGAAAAACGAAGATAGATTTATAACCTGGTTCAGCCATATTTCGATGTTTCTATTCGCCGCCGTTTGTCTCATTCCGTTCCTGCTGCTCATATCGGCATCCTTGACGGATCAGAATGCGATTACCGCTCACGGCTATTCCTTCATTCCTCAAGTGTTCAGTACGTCGGCTTATGAATATTTGCTGGACAGAGGCTCGGACATCGCCAGAGCTTACGGGATTACGGTATTCGTTACGGTCTTTGGCACCGTAGTGGGGTTGGCCATTACGATATTGCTGGCTTATCCGCTTTCCAGAAGAGAAACGCCGCACCGAAATTTGCTCATGTTCATTATTTTCTTTACGATGCTGTTCCATGGGGGGCTCGTTCCCTCGTATCTGGTCTACGCCCAATTGCTCGATTTGAAAAATTCGATTTGGGCGCTTATCGTACCCGGGCTGCTCACGAACGGTTTTTATATCATGATGATGCGAACGTTTTTCCAGTCGACCGTGCCGCCGGCGTTAATCGAATCGGCGCAGCTGGACGGAGCGGGTGAGTACCGGACGCTTTGGTCCGTCGTACTGCCGCTGTCGACTCCTGTCGTTGCGACAATCGGCTTGTTTACCTGCATCATGTACTGGAACGACTGGCAGAACGGGATGATTTACATTACCAACCCCGAGCTGTTCAGCGTACAAAATCTGCTTAACCGAATTATGCAAGATATTCAGTTCATTACGACCAATTTGACCGCCAACGCGGGCGAGGCCATGCAGCAGATGCCGACCGACTCGGTTAAGATGGCCATTGCGGTAATCGGCGTGTTGCCGATTCTGGTCGCCTACCCGTTCTTCCAAAAGTACTTCATTAAAGGAATTATGATCGGTGCCGTAAAAGGGTAAGCTGATCGCAATAGAGGTCCAAACGCCGCAGCCTTGCACGAGGTTGTGGCGCTTGGACTTTCATTTCGTATAAGATGGAGGAAACGGATTAAGGAGCCAGGAGCATGAAGATAAACGGATTGTTGCGGCAACGGGGTTCCCTGAATTTCAAGTTGATCTTAAGCGTGCTGATCATGACGGGACCGCTGCTTGGCATGCTGATATATAACAACTTTTATGCCATTGATGTCGTTAGGGAACAGGTCGCGGATTCGTATAAAAACATGCTGACTCTGTATATGAACCAGATCGATTCCGGATTAAACGATGTGGATGCCTATCTGAACTCCATGTTATCGGGCATTGATTTGGTTTCTCTTGATCAGGCCGAATCGGATGCGGATTATTACAGTTCGAAGGTGTATTTGTTTAATAAATTGAGCAAGGATATTCCTTTATACGATTCCTTAAGTTCTTTTTTCGTTTATGCGGATAAAAGGCAGGAGCTTATGGATGTGAATAAGACGCAAAATTTAACGTTTGAGGAAAAGGATCACATTCAAGAGTATGTCTCCGATCTGATCCAATCCGGCAGCATTCCGGGTAATTCAACGCAAAGATGGCATTACGCCCGGATTGGGCAAAACGATTATTTCATCGATATCGTCCGATCCGGCAGCGTGTATTTAGGCGGCTTGGTGAGAACCGACCAAGTACTGGCGCCCCTCCAATCTCTACAGATCGGAGAAGGGGGGAGCGTATTGCTTGCGAATGACGAAGGAGAACCGATTACGGACACGGAGCTTGTCGACGAGAACGAAATTCGGTTGCACCAAAGCGAAGGCGACTATTATTTGACCGGTTCCGACCGGAAATATTTGATCGTCGATTCGGCTTCCGTCAGAGGCAACTTCAAGCTGGTTGCCGTCATACCGGATCACCACATCTTGGATAGACTGCCTTATTTGCAAGGTATCATATGGTTCATTACCGCATCTTCCCTGCTTTTTATCCCGATGGGACTATATTCCATCAGACAGGCCATACTTGTGCCGTTATACAGGGTCCTTATCTCGATGAAGAAGGTCAGAAGCGGGGATTGGAGCGTTAGGGTTAACATGCAAAAGGGCGGTTCGGAGGAGTTCAGAATACTCGGAGAATCGTTCAACTCCATGATGACGGAAATCGAAACGCTTCGCGTCAACGTTTATGAAGAACAGCTAAACAAGCAGAAGGAAGAGCTGCAGCGGCTGCAGTTGCAGGTTAACCCACACTTTTTCCTAAATTCGCTTAATATCGTTTACAATTTGGCTAAGGTCAAAAATTATGAATTGACGATGAAATTGACGCGGTCATTAGTTCACTATTTTCGTTACATGTTTAGAAGCAATACGACATTCGTCCCTTTGAAGGATGAGCTGGAGCACACCCGCAACTACTTGGGAATTCAAGCGTTGCGTTTTCCGGAGAAACTGAAGTGGTCCATTGAAGCTCCCGACTACTTGACGGATACGCCGATTCCTCCACTCGTCATTCAGTCGTTCGTCGAGAATTCGATTAAACACGCGGTTACGATGGACAGGCTCGTCCATATTTCCGTAAGGATCGACTTTCTGGACGAAAACAGCGAAACCTGGGTGCGAATCAGCATTAAAGACACGGGCAGCGGATTCGGCAAAGAGGTGCTTCGCGAGCTGCAGGCGGGCAGAAGCGTCGAAAACGAACGAGGAGAGCATACCGGAATATGGAACGTTCATCGACGTCTGAATTTATTGTATGGAGATTCGGTATCCATTCGTTTCGCTAACGATTCGGAAAGCGGCGGCGCGACTGTATTCATTATTATCCCGATTAATCCCCTGATGGAGGTAAAGCAATGAATGATCACTTGCTCATCGTCGACGACGAAATTCATGCCATTGAGGGCGTTAAGGCGGATCTCGATTTGCCAAAACTCGGAATCTCGGAGCTATATACCGCCAATAATATTAGGCAAGCGAAAGAATGGTTTGAAAGCGCAAGAATCGATATTCTGTTATGCGATATCGAGATGCCGCAAGGGAACGGTCTGGAATTGCTGACCTGGGTAAGGGAGCATTATCCGCACACGGTCACGATATTTCTAACGAGCCATGCCGACTTCAAATACGCGAGAGAAGCGCTAACGCTTGGCAGTCTAGACTATTTGCTTAAGCCGGTGCTGGCGGAGGAGCTGGAGATCGCGATTCGAAAGGCTCAGGCCGTAATCGACAAGAACAGCGAAAACACCCGTAACGTCAAATTCCATCAATTGTGGCAGAAGCATCAATCGTTCATCATCGAACGCTTCTGGTTGGATCTGATCCATCATTCAATCCCCAGCCATCAAGCTGCGATCCGGGAGCAGGTCGAGCAGCATCATATCCCTATTACGGAGGATTCGGTGTTCTTTCCGATCTTGATTTCCATCCAGCGCTGGAACAAAGAAATGAAGCGCAGAGACGAGAAAATTTTGGAATACGCGCTTAAAAATGCCGCTGAAGAGATGCTTATCGGGAGCCACGATAACGGAATCTGTTTTCAGCTCGACAGAGGGTTGCTGCTCGTGATCCTGATGTCGGAAAGGGACATCCCCTGGAACGAGGAAAGAATAAGGGAAGCCGCGGGTCTTTATGTGGAGTCTTGTCATCGCTATTTCTATTGCAACCAATCCTGTTATTTGGGACGTTCCGCGGAAGCGCATGAGATGGCCGGAATGGTCGCGGCGCTACGGGAGCGTGATCGGAACAACGTTGCATACTTCAATCGAGTACTGCCTCTCGACCGTGCTGTGCAAGCGGATTACCCGGCTGAGCTGCCTGAACTCGGCGCTGTGTCTTCTTTATTGAAGTCAGGTACGAAGGAAGCCGTCAAACACGAAGTAGAGAAATACATCGACAAACTCGTGAGCAACCATGAGATCAATGCGGAAACGCTGCATCAATTTAATCAAAATTTTATCCAGGTTCTGTATACGTTTCTGAACACGAATGGCATACAGGCTCACCAGTTATTCGGGGATGAACTGTCAAGACGCTTATCGGAGCTGGCTGGGCGTTCCGTTACCGATATGATTGCCTGGGTTCATCATGCCGTCAACAAAGCCATGTATCAAGCGGATGCGGTCAAGGAAAACGATACGGTCGTTCTAACCGTTAAACGGTACATTGTGCTCAACATGGATCAAGACTTGTCGAGAGAGACGATCGCTGAACAGGTGTATTTGAATCCTGATTATTTATCCAGAATTTTCAAAAAAGAAACGGGATACTCCATTTCGGATTACGTCCTATTGGAAAGGATAAATAAAGCGAAGGAACTGCTGCTCCAAACGAGCGTGTCCGTCAGCACCGTCGCTTCTTCGGTCGGATACACGAACTTCTCCCACTTTGCAAAAATATTCAAAAAATATGTAGGAACAGGGCCGACGGAATTTCGTAATCAGCCCGGTTAACCAAGGAAGAGGCTGTCGCTTAATGCGGCAGCCTCTTTTTCTTAGGCGTCAGCCGTTTACGATTGGTCGTGAAAGTGTTATTCAGCATGTCGTCTAACCGTTAGTCCTCCCAAGAGCGAGAAGATATGATGAAACAAAGGACGAAAGGGGATGGATAAATACATGAATGACAAGCTGGGCACAAGACGTCCGATCGCTGTTCTAACGGCTTCTTATTCCGGCATCGGAATCGAATTGAGCAAGCGGCTTGCCGGCGCCGGCTATGACCTGGTTGTCATTAACAGGAGCTCCGATCGTGCGATCCGGCAGCTGCGTGATCTTCAAGTCTTTGCTCCTTCGGT
This sequence comes from Paenibacillus sp. J22P218, assembly GCF_056269195.1. NCBI lineage: Bacteria > Bacillati > Bacillota > Bacilli > Caryophanales > Paenibacillaceae > Paenibacillus > Paenibacillus sp. J22P218. The sequence continues at coordinate 151,723 of NZ_JBWDNL010000007.1, read as the reverse complement.
GTCCGTGCAATTGATTCAAGCCGATTTATCGAATCATCAGGACATACGGAGGGCCGCCGAGCAGGTAGCGAGAACTCATGAATTTATCGATCTCCTCATCCATAATGCAGGTGTCGTAACGGAGCGACTCGAGCTATCCGTTCAAGGCAACGATCTCCATTACGAAGTGAATACGTTCGCCCCGTATTTGTTGACCGAGCTGCTGCGGCCGCAATTAGCGTCCGCGAACAATGCCGTCGTCGTGGCCGTCGGTTCAAGCGGGATGAGAATGGCGCGCAATTTTGATCCTCAAGGACTGCGCAAGCCCAATAAGTTCAGGAGGTTCCAGCCTTACTCTCATACGAAACTGGCAACAGCCGCGGCATTCCATGCGATGGCAGGCGATTATGCGAAGGATGGGATAACTCTTCGGATTGCCGATCCGGGGCCAACCCGCACGCCGATGTCTCTTGGCGGAGCGATGCCTGTATGGTTCCGGTTGATTCGCTGGTACTTCGTCCCGCCTGAGAAGGGCGCCGATCGCATATTCGAAGCGGCAACCTCGCCGGCCGATGACGGCCGGAGCGGAATGTACTTCGAGCTTGGACGACCTGCCGCTCTTCCTCGTCTTGCAAGAGATATCGCTGTGCAGCAAGAGTTGTTGGCGATTCTTCGCGGGATGGCGGAGTCGTAAATACCATTAATCTACATGAAGAGGGGAATTTACATGTTGAATCAAGTGATGCAAAGAAAAGAACATCTGCTAGTCGATCAAGGAAGACCGTTTATTATGTTGGCGGGAGAAGTCCATAATTCAAGCTCATCATCGGCTGAATATATGGAACCCATCTGGGAAAAAGCTGTCAAGCTCGGCCTGAACAGTTTATTGTTGCCCGTGACTTGGGAAATGGTTGAACCCGAAGAAGGCGTATTCGATTTCAGACTGGTGGACGAGCTAATCGGCCAGGCGAGAAGGCATGGGATGAGAATTGGCTTCTTGTGGTTTGGCGCCTGGAAAAACGCGCAGTGCTATTATGCTCCTTCATGGGTCAAGACGGATATGGAACGCTTCCAAAGAGCAGAAGTCGAGAAAGGCAAGAAGAAGACCAATTTAAAGGATTTCCATGGGATGTCCTATACGACATTGTCCTATCTTTGCGAAGCAACGAATGCGGCTGATGCCAAAGCGTTTCGGGAATTGATGTTGCATATCAAACAAGTGGACGAAAAAGAGCAGACGGTTATTATGATTCAGGTGGAGAACGAACCGGGGCTGCAAGGGGCGGCGAGAGAACACTCCGATGCGGCCGACGCCTTGTTTGAAGCGGATGTCCCGCAGCTGTTCGTCGATTATATGAATACGCAAATCGGGACCATGGCCTCGGATGTGCGCCAGGCCGTCGAGAATGGCGCGAAGAGCGGTAACTGGCAGGCGGTGTTCGGAGATGTAGCGGAGGAGGTATTCAGTGCGTATCACGTTGCAAGTTATATAGATAAAGTAGCTGCTGCCGGCAAGGAGATTTATTCCCTGCCTATGATGGCCAACTGCTGGTTGGACAAAGGTCAGAAGGCCGGAAAGTATCCGAGCGGCGGCCCGGTATCTCGGGTGATGGAAGTGTGGAAATACTGCGCGCCTCATGTGGATGTAATCGCACCGGATATTTATGTACAAAATTTCTGCGACGTGTGCGACGAGTACGTCAAGTTGAATAATCCTCTCTTTATTCCAGAGACGGCGACCCATAGCTACGCAGGCCCGAGGCTCGTTTATGTGGTTGGGCATTATCATGCGTTGGGATTTGCACCGTTCGGTTTTGAAGATATGGGAGAACCGTTCACTGCCATTGACAGCTATCTGTTCGGCGTGGATGTTTCCGATCCCATGTTGAACACACCGCAAAACGTAGAGGAATACGCATGGTATAACAAAACGATTAACAGCATGATGCCGTTATTGACGGAAAAATACGGAACATCGGATTTGCAGGCCGCGATCGTCGAGCGTCCGGAACGGGACATGTTGATGTTCGGGGAGTATGGCTTCAAAGTAATGATGAATATGCCCCTTTTGACTCGGAAAGACGGGGTGTGCCTTGTGCTGAAGAGGGCCGCAGACGAGTTTTATATCATTGCCAACGGCTGTGCCGTCTTCCCGTTCTCCGCAAATCCGGCAAAGCCTAACGTAGATATTTTATCGCTGGAGGAAGGTCGTTTTGAACAAGGGAATTGGCAAATGACTCGGAGGCTGAATGGGGACGAGGTTGCGATCATGCGGTATGAGAAGCCTACGTTGCTGAAAATCAAATTGTTCGCCTACCAATAAAGAAGGCGCAGAAGTCGTGAAAGTGTCATTCGAGATGTCGTCTAACCGTTAGTCCGGCTTGGATCAAAGGGATATCATTATAGTTAGCAAGCAAACTATCGCATGACTTAAGGAGGTGAATACGACAATGAAATTCGATCAAAATTCCAAAGTAGGAGATTTGTTGGCGAATGATGCGGCGAAAGCCGTGGTGGACAAGCATCTCCCTGGATTTTCGACTAATCCGATGACCGGAATGGCTGGAGGGTTCTCGCTAAGCCAATTGGCAGCATTCCCTCAAGCAGGCGTGTCTGCGGAAACACTGGCACTCATCGTTGCCGATTTGGCTGCTATTGAACAATAAATGATAAATAATCGGGTATTTCGATGTGTCGGAACTAAGGAGGTTGAATAGATGAAACTTAAGGGTAAAGTAGCGATCGTCACGGGAGCGGCATCGGGGATGGGCAAAGCAATCGCGGAGCTCTTCGCCGAAGAAGGCGCGAAAGTGGTCGTTTCCGATGTGAACGTCGATAATGCCGGCAAAGTGGTCGAGGGAATCGAAGCGAAAGGCGGAACGGCTATCGCGGCGGCAACGAATGTATCCGTCGAAGAAGACGTTCAGCGCTTGATCGACACTACGGTTCAAACGTACGGAACGGTGGACATTCTTGTCAACAATGCCGGCATCATGGACAATTTCGTTCCTGCGGGGGACTTGACGGACGAGCTATGGGACAAGGTGTTCGCCGTGAACACGACTGGTCCGATGCGGACGACGCGGAAAGTTCTTCCTATCTTCATCGGCCAGAAGAAAGGCGTCATCGTGAATATCGCTTCGGCCGGCGGCTTGTTCGGTTCCCGGGCGGGCGCTGCCTATACCGCTTCGAAGCATGCCGTCGTCGGATTTACGAAGAACGTCGGTTTCCAGTATGCGACGCACGGCATTCGCTGCAATGCGATCGCGCCAGGCGCGGTCGCTACGAATATCGCAATGTCCTTAACGGCACCGAATCTGTTCGGCGCGGAGCGCGCGCAGATCGGAATGGGCATCAACCCAGGCTTAGGTCAACCGGAAGATATTGCGAAGGTTGCACTGTTCCTGGCTTCCGACGATTCCAGCTTTGTCAACGGCACGACAGTTACCGCGGATGCGGGCTGGACGGCCTATTAAACGAGGAACATCGTTCCCCTTAACGAAGGCAGGCGCGGAATCCGCTTCTGTATCGTAAGGGGATTTTTTTCAAATAGAAGAAAGTAGAGACAGAGTCTCTGAAGGAGCGAATCGAATGAGAAAGATCAGTCCGATCAATGATGCATGGCGTTTTATACGTAATAATAAAGAGCTGGCTGAAACCGTATCTTTCCAAGACGACCATTGGAGCGTGGTGCGTCTCCCGCACACCTGGAATGCGGTCGACGGGGCGAACGGATATGAATATTACCAAGGCGCGTGCTGGTACAGAAAGGAGCTCGTCCTTGATTCTTCCGATGAGGGAAGGATAGTATTTATCGAATTTAACGGTTCTAATAGCATAACCGATGTTTATGTGAACGGACGGCATGCGGGTCAGCACAAAGGCGGTTACTCCACCTTCAGGTTCGACATTACAGAGGGCCTTACTTTCGGATCGAAGAACGTGATCGCCGTTAAGGTCGATAATACGGTCGTGGACGACGTATATCCTCAGAAAGCGGACTTTACTTTCTATGGCGGCATTTACCGCGACGTCAACATCATTGTAACGAATCCGGTTCATTTCGACGCGATGGATTACGGTTCGAGCGGCGTTTATATCGTGCAGGAACAGGTGTCGAAAGAAAAGGCCCATCTCAAAATCGATTCCAGATTGGTAAATGACAGCGACGAAGAGAAAAAGGTTAGACTTTGGGCAAATATTGCGGATGCAGATGGAGGCAGCGTAACTTATGCTGCCAAGGAAGTCGTCTTGGCCGCAGGCGAGGCAAGAACGGAAACGCTGGCTTGCGTTATCGACAATCCGATTCTTTGGCACGGAAGAAAAAATCCCTATATGTATCAGGCAACGGTTTCAATGACTAGCTTTAACGATACGGTGGATGAAATCGCGATTCCGTTCGGCGTTAGGTACTTTCATGTCGACTCCGAGAAAGGTTTCTTCTTGAACGGCGAGCATTTGCCTTTGCATGGCGTATCGAGACACCAGGACAGAAAAGATATGGGCTGGGCTATAACGGAACAAGAGCAGGTCGAAGACATGGAGTTGATTAAAGAAATCGGTGCGACTTCGCTTCGGCTCGCCCACTACCAGCACAGCCAAACCTTTTACGATTTGTGCGACAAGGAAGGCATGGTCGTATGGGCGGAAATACCTTTCATTTCGATTATGTCTCAGAACGAAGTGGAAGGGATTAATGCCAAGCAGCAGATGCTGGAACTGATCAAACAAAACTTCAATCACCCTTCGATCATATTCTGGGGGCTGCAAAATGAAATCCAAATCGGCGGAGAGCGTCCGGAGGTTAGGAGGCTCGTTAAAGAGTTAAACGAATTGACCAAAAAAGAAGACCCTACAAGGCTGACGACGATGGCCAACGTTCTATTCGTCGACGAGCGAGACGAATTCAACCGCATGACGGACGTGGTCGGCTACAATAAGTATTACGGCTGGTATCACGGCAAGACAGAAGATTTTGATCCGTGGATAGACAAGTTCCATGAGATCAATCCCGACAGACCGCTATGTATTTCCGAATACGGCGTAGAAGGGATCGTGCAATACCACAGCGCTGAGCCCAAGGTGAAGGACTACACGGAAGAATACCACGCGCTGTATCATGAGGTCGCTTGGAAAATTTTCGAGAAAAAACCGTTCCTTTGGGCAACGTATGTATGGAATATGTTTGATTTTGGAGCCAATATAAGGGACGAGGGCGGAGTCAAAGGACGGAATAACAAAGGGCTGGTCACCTACGATAGAAAGATTAAGAAGGATGCTTTCTATATGTACAAAGCCCATTGGTCCGACGAGAAATTCGTCCATATTACGAGCAAGCGCTTTGTGGACCGGGCGGAGGACAGCATACAGGTTAAAGTCTATTCAAATTGCAATAAGGTTACGCTTTATTCGAATGGCGAAGAGCTGCAATCTATATCGAGTGAAGAGAAGGTCTTTGTCTTCGAGAATGTCGTGCTGGCAGAGGGCGTGAATGAAATCCGTGCAGTGGCAAGTGAAGATCTTGTAACCTATCAAGATGTTGCTCGGTTTAGTAAGGTGGAAGAAGCGAATGCAAGTTATGAGGCGCCGCAGGTTGCGGACCAAGGGAAAGAAGCCAAAAACTGGTTCGAGCTCCCCGAAACGAGCAAGGAAGAATTAGCGGAGTTACAGATTACAGACGATGTGTATTCCACCCGTTGCACCTTTAAAGAGTTGTTCGCGAATAAAGATGCGGAAATAGTCCTGAATAAGTTTATTGGAGAAGGTTTCAGGGACGTGCCGCAATACCCCATGATGCAAGGCTTTACGATTGACATGCTGGCAGGCATGGCGCCGGAAAATTTCCCTGACAAGCTCTTATTCGCCATTAATAAAGAACTCACCATTATTAAAAAAGTGTAGTTTTGAATCGAAGGCTGAAGCACTTTAATCGGTTTCGGACGAATCGAGTTTCGTCAAGGGGACGGTGTATTAAGGAGAACAAAGGTCTTGGCTAGGGCCAAGGCCTTTGTTCTGTTCAATCCAAATGATCTAACCTTGGCGTAAATTCAAAGTGGGGACTTGGAGAAATTTCTGGATCGCAAGGGCGCATGCACCAAGTACGCAAGACTGCTTTCCGGTTGCGGATAGTTCCATTTCGCGGTAATGACTGATTCGGGAATGCATATGTTGACGGATCTCCCCCAAAGAATTCGGGTAAAGGCGCAATAACTCGCTATCCAGCACGATGATCTCGGGATTGTAGATGTTGATAATGTTATTTAACCCGATGGACAGATAGTAAATATACGTCTTCATGGCTTCATGGACTTCGGTATCGCCTTCCTTTAGCCAACGATCTATTTGTTCATATGTAACAGCTGCGCCGTGCTTATCCGCTCTTAATTGCCCAAAGACACTTGCTTCGGAAGCGTATTTCTCCCAGCAGCCTTTATTGCCGCAACTGCATGGGTGACCGTCCGGAACGATAATCATATGGCCGATCTCGCCGGCAAAACCGTCTTGCCCGCGGAAGAAAGCATGGTTAATCATCATTCCTAAGCCAATGCCTGAGTATAACGTAACGCATAGCAAATTATCCGTTTCGTGATGGAAAAAAGTACGCTCCGCGAACGCACTCAGATTAGCGTTGTTCTCCAGGTGCACCACGACCCCAAGCGTCTTCTCGAGATCGTTTTTTAACGCTACGTCATGCCAATCGAACGAGGGAATGTAGTGAATGACTTCTTCAGTCGATACGAGACCGTGAACGCCGATAACGATTCCGACAATACCATACCTGCAGGATGCATACCGTTCCTGGTAGGATCGAATCGAAGTAAGGAGCAGGTTTAAAATGTCCTCATACAATGTCGATTCAAGCGGAATCGTATCCGTTGCTACGATCGAGCCTTGCAGATTGGCAACTGCGAACGTGACCCGTCCAACCTCCAAATCGATACCAAGCGCATAACCGGCCTCCGCATGGATCGAAAGCATGATGGGCTTGCGTCCGACGAGGTTGTATTCCATGTTCTTCTCTATAAGCAGTTCTTCATCCAGCAGATCGGAGACCTGGGCCGAAATGGTTGCTCGTGTTAAGGCGGTTGCCTTGGATAGTTCAGCTCGGGAGATCATTCCTTCTTGCAAAATATGTTTCATAATCAAGGAACGGTTCATTTTTTTGATATAGGATGCATCACCAGTAACCATCAATACATAATCCTCCAAATCCGAACGAATAGATAAGCTATCATATAGTATAACATGGAGCATGAAAAACCTACGACTAAAGGCAAAAGATAGAATTGACAATGATTTTGAGGGTTGATACATTATTACTATAATTAATTAGTTTAGTAAACGAATTAATTATGAACGCATAATAATCAGACGTCAATAACGATAAGATCAAACGTAAGTTAAGCGGACTAGAAAAGGAGCGAGATCATAATGGGGATTCTTCAGGAGCTTGTGAAAGATATTCCGATACCGAAAATGGCGAAGGTTAAAGTGAATTTCGACGAGACCCGTATCGATGATTTGGCCAATGAGTTGCTGCCAAAACTGCAGCGCGAGGCTATTGCCGGAAAAGTAAAGCCTGGCATGGAAATCGCGATTGCAGTCGGAAGCAGAGGACTCGACAGACTCGCGGAGATAACGGCCGTTACCGTGAAGTTTCTGCAAGACGCCGGCGCGAAGCCGTTCATCGTACCTAGCATGGGCAGTCATGGCGGCGCGACGGCGGAGGGACAGCGCGAGGTGCTGGCGCATCTTGGTATTACAAAGGAGACGGTAGGCTGCGAGATCCGGTCATCGATGGAGGTCGTCAAGATTGGCGAGCTGCCTAACGGATTACCCGTATATGTCGATCAGTTCGCCGCTGCCGCAGACGGAATGGTTGTCATTAATCGAATCAAGCCTCATACGGCGTTCCGAGGCGAGGTGGAGAGCGGCATGATGAAGATGATAAGCATAGGGCTTGGCAAGCAAAAAGGAGCGGAAGCTTGCCACCAGCTCGGATTTAAATATATGGCCGAGAACGTACCGGCAATGGCCAAGATGATTATGGAGCACAAACCGTTCTTATTTGGCGTCGCCTCGGTCGAAAATGCGTTCGATAAAGTGGCGCTTATCGAAACGATGACTCCTGAGGAAATTGTGGAAAACGAGCCTGCGCTGCTCGTTCAGGCCAAGGCGCTGCTGCCTAAGCTTTATTTTGACCAGCTTGATGTTCTCATTATCGATCAGATCGGAAAAAACATTAGCGGAGACGGCATGGATCCGAACATTACAGGACGTTATCCGACGCCGTACGCGCATGGCGGACCTGACGTGAACAAAATGGCGGTACTGGATGTGACCCATCAGAGCGAAGGCAACGCCAACGGCGTTGGAACGGCCGATTTCACGACGCAACGGCTGGTAGACAAAATGGACCGCGAGAAAACGTATGCGAACGGCTTGACGTCCACAGTGGTCGCGCCGACGAAGATTGCAACGACTTTGCCGAATGACAGAGAGACGATTCAGGCGTCCATCAAGACCTGCAATATTTTGCATTTTGAACAAGTGAGAATGGTACGGATCAAAAACACGTTGGAGCTTGGCGTGATCGAAGTATCCGAAGCGCTGCTGGACGACGTGCGACGTCATCCCAAGATGGAAATCGTCCAGGATTTATACGAACTGCCTTTCGATAACGAAGGCAACTTATTTTAACGGTAGCGGGGGAGATAGGTAATGGTTAATTTGTTTGATTTGACGGGAAAGACGGCGGTTGTAGTGGGAGGCAACGGCGTGCTTGGTTCTTCTATGGCGGCAGGCTTGGCTGCTCACGGGGCGCATGTTGCAATCGTTGGGCGGAACTATGACAAAGCGAAATCGGTGGCTGAAGAAATAGTCGTCGCCGGAGGTAGCGCAAAAGCTTTTCAAGCCGATGTCGGTTCCAAAGAATCGCTCCGCGAATTGTCCTCGGAGATCGATGCGTGGACCGGAGGCTGCGATATTCTGGTTAACGCGCCAGGGAAGAACAGTCCTACGCCGTTCTTTGAACTGGAAATGGAGGAGTGGGACGACATTATGGACGTAAATCTGAAGGGCATCGTCCTTACCTGCCAAATTTTCGCCAAACGCATGATTGAGCAAGGACGGAGAGGTAGCATTATTAACATCTCGTCGGTTTCGTCGACAACGCCATTATCCAAAGTTTTCACGTATTCCGTTTCCAAAGCGGGCTTGAACAGCGTAACGCAATTTCTAGCTCGCGAGTTTGCGGAGCAGGGGATAAGGGTAAACGCGATTATACCTGGATTTTTCCCAGCGGAACAGAATCGGAAAATATTAAGCGAGGAGCGCGTCGCCTCCATTATGAGACATACGCCGATGAACCGGTTCGGTACGCCGGAGGAGCTGCAAGGGGCGGCGGTTTGGCTCGCGTCGGACAAAGCATCGGGTTTTGTCACCGGAACGCTCGTGCGCGTGGACGGCGGCTTCGGCAGCATGACGATTTAGAGAGGGGACTATAAAGTGATTAAGGATAAATATGCTGCCCTGCAAGAGATCCTGCGCGAGATGGGGTCCGTCGTCGTTGCTTTCTCGGGTGGCGTTGACAGCACGTTCCTGCTGAAGGCTGCCGTGGAAACGTTAGGCGCGCAGCACGTTCTGGCTGTAACCGCCGATTCCGAGACCTATCCGACAAGCGAACTGAAAGAAGCAGAGCAACTGGCGGACCTAATCGGAGTACGACACGAGATCATTTCGACCTCTGAGCTGGCAATTCCCGGATACGCGGAGAACAATAAAAACCGTTGCTACTTCTGCAAAAGCAGCCTCTTCGACCATTTGCTTCCTTTGCTCGAAGAGAGGGGCTTCGCCAATATCGTTTACGGAGTCATCGCCGACGATATGAATGAGCACCGCCCGGGCATGCAGGCCGCCAAAGAAAGGGGCATTCGAGGACCGCTGCTGGAAGCCGGCTTATACAAGCAGGAGATTCGGGAGCTGTCCAGCGCGTTCGGGCTGCCGACGTGGGATAAGCCTTCTTTCGCCTGCCTGTCGTCTCGAATCGCTTACGGCGAGACTATTACGAATGAAAAGCTGCAAAAGGTGGAGCGGGCCGAGGCTTATTTGAAATCGCTTCGGATTCGTCAAGTTCGTGTGAGAACGCATCAAGAAATTGCCCGAATTGAAGTAGAACCCGGGGATATGGCGGTGGTTCTGTCCAACCACGAGGCAATCGTCGAGCGTTTGCAGGCATATGGCTATAAGTTCGTCACTTTGGATCTGCTTGGCTACCGGAGCGGCAGCATGAACAAGTCGCTTAACCTGTAAGCCGAATCCACACTCGATGATTTTGTCAAAAAGGAAGGTAATCGCATGTCTACTTATGTTATGGGACTCGATATCGGAACGACGAGCGTGAAGGCATGCCTTTTCGATCGAATCGGAAATCTCGTCTCCCATGGGGAACGGATGATTGTTACACAATATCCACAGCAGGGATGGGCACAGCAGGATGCCGCCGAAATTGAGCAGTTGGCGGTTCAAGCCGTAAGGGAAGCGGTTAGCAAGGCGGCGATAAACAGAGAACAGCTTAATGCGATCGGCTTCTCTGCCGCCATGCACTCGCTAGTGCCTGTGAACGAGCAAGGACTGCCATTATCCCCCGCATACATTTGGGCGGACGGCCGAGGAACGGAGCAAGCCGATCGGATGACGGATGAGAAACGCAGCCGTCTGTATGCGAAGACAGGCACGCCAATCCATCCGATGACGCCTTTCATGAAGCTGCTATGGATGAAAGAGGAGCATGACGAAGCGTACCTTCAGGCTTCGTACTTTATGTCAATTAAGGAATATGTCATTCATTGCTGGTTCGGCAAACGAATAATCGATTATTCGATGGCATCGGCTACCGGCCTGTTCAATCCTTCCTCCTTAGAGTGGGATGAGGAATTGCTCGAGCTCGCCGGGATTACTGCAGATCAGCTGTCGGAGATTGTACCTCCAACGAATTTATTGGGAGATCTTAAGGCAGATGTCGCTGTACAAATGGGACTATCGCCATCGATCTCCTTCGTAATCGGAGCTGCCGACGGCCAGCTATCCAATCTGGGAACCGGTGCGCTCTTGCCAGGCGAGGTGGCTGTAACGGTCGGAACGAGCGGAGCGATCCGGCAATTCGCTCGTGAAGCGAAAGTCAGTCAAAGCGGTGAGACGTTTTGTTATTCGTTCACGAACGATTCTTATATTATAGGCGGACCAACGAATAACGGAGGCATCGCTCTGCAGTGGTTGAAGCAGTTGCTGAACAACTCTAGCAGCTACGAAAGCTTCCTTGCCGAGGCGGACCAATCTCCTCCGGGGGCCGAAGGTCTGCTATTCCTGCCCTACATTAACGGCGAACGGGCTCCGCTTTGGAATCAAAGAGCGAAAGGCAATTTCTTCGGCATGACGATGACGCATGCGAAAGCGCATTATGTAAGAGCCGTTCTGGAAGGCATTACGTTCAATCTCTATCAAATCGGTCGGGCGCTGGAGAGGCTGGCAGGACCTCCGAAGCAAATATACGTGAGCGGCGGCTTGGCCCGTTCACCGATTTGGCTTCAGATGATGGCAGACGTATTTAACGCCGCGATCTACGTGTCGGAGAACCATCACAGCGCAGCATGGGGAGCAGCTTGGACGGCATTGGTTGCGTTGGGGGAAGAAGAACGGTTCGAGGATATTAAAAACAATATTCCGATGGGAGAGGCCGTTCTTCCTATTGGTGAGAACAGCCAGAAGTACAAAGAGATTTACGGGCGATACGAGGAATTGGCAGCCCGCATTGCGCCTTTATTCTAAGCCACTCATAACGCGAAGAGGTGAACAGCGTGCTGGAAAATATTTTAAAACAGGTGCAGGACGGAAGCATGAGCGTCGAGGAGGCGTCGAAGCGATTGACTCCGTTCGAAAATCTCGGCTTCGCGAAGGTCGACCATCACAGAAAAAAACGGCAGGGCTTCCCCGAGATCGTGTACGGCGAGAACAAAACCGCGGAACAGATTATCGGCATCGCAACCTCGCTGCAATCGCAAAACAACGAAGTGCTTATTACGCGGATTACGGCAGAGAAAGCCGGTGAGATTCAAAGCGTTTGTCCGGATTATGTCTATGACAGCACATCCCGGCTTCTCTATTGGAGGAACTCCGATCAATCAATCAGCAAGCGTGAAGGATATATTGCGGTTATCGCGGCAGGGACATCCGATATAAGCGTCGCGGAGGAGGCGGCGGTTACCGCCGAAGTGCTTGGCAGCAACGTTCACCGTATTTACGACGTCGGCGTTGCAGGCATTCATCGTCTTCTGCATCATGCCGAGGAGATTCAGCAAGCGACGGTTTCCGTCGTCGTAGCGGGCATGGAAGGCGCGCTTGCCAGCGTGGTTGGCGGATTGGTGTCTCATCCGGTTATAGCTGTCCCGACAAGCGTCGGCTACGGAGCTAGCTTTGGCGGTCTGTCGGCTTTGCTGACGATGCTCAATTCTTGCGCTTCGGGCATCAGCGTCGTCAATATTGATAACGGGTTCGGAGGCGGCTACAACGCCGCGCTTATCCATCAACTTATTCACAAAGGGGAGGGCAAGGAGTGAAAACTTTATATATCGACTGCTTCTCCGGCATTAGCGGAGATATGTTCATCGGCGCGCTGCTCGACGCTGGTGGCGATCTCCACTTGCTTCAGGAGGAGCTGAAGAAGCTTCAAATCAACGACGAGTACGAGCTTAAGCAGGAGACCGTCGTCAAAAACGGCATTACAGCCGTGAAATTCGATGTGGTGCTTCTTCAACAGCCGAACAAGGATGAACATGTACATGAGCATACACATGAACATGATCATAGCCATGATCATTCACATAGTCACGATCACGCTCATAACCATGATCACCACCATGATCACGACCATGGACATTCTCACACGCATGACCATCATTCGCACCACGTCCATCATCATCATGAGCATCGGGCTTACAAGGACATCGTTGGTTTAATCGAGAATTCGGCTTTGGATGATAAGGTCAAGCAAACCGCTTTAGCGATTTTCCGGAAAATCGGGGAAGCCGAAGGTAAAATTCATGGCATTCCGCTAGATCGAGTTCACTTCCACGAGGTCGGGGCGGTTGATTCCATCGTGGATATCGTCGGGGCGGCCATTTTGATTCATCAACTGCACATTTCGAAGGTTGTCTGCTCCGCCGTTCCGGTCGGCATTGGCAAAATTCGCATCGATCACGGCATCTATCCCGTTCCTGCTCCAGCGACGCTCGAGATGCTTAAAGGGATACCGATCGAGCAGTCGCACATTAGAGCCGAGCTAACGACTCCGACGGGCGCGGCAATTGTTGCGGTTCTCGGGGAAAGCTTCGGTCCAATGCCCTCGCTTAATGTAGAGTTCGTCGGCTACGGGGCAGGTACAAAGACGTTCCAAGAACAGCCCAACGTGCTTCGTGTCATGATTGGCGAATAATTGGAGTAGAGGAGCAAGCAGATGGGAAAGCAATTGCCGCCACCGAACGAGCATACGGATAACGAGATGGTGAAGATGGAAGTAAACTTGGACGACATGCCTGGCGAATGGCTGGGCTACGTCATGGATTTGCTTTTTGCGCAAGGGGCTAACGATGTCTACTACACGCCGATCTATATGAAGAAGAACAGGCCGGGCACGCTGCTTCAACTGTTATGCTCGGATCACAAAATAGACGAAATGAAAAACATATTGTTCCGCGAGACAACGACTCTAGGCATTCGTTATTACCCGTTGTCCGTTCATCGTTTGGAGAGGGAATTTGTCAGTATTCAGACGGAATGGGGGCCGGTTACGGTCAAGAAAGGCATTTATGGCGGAGACGTCGTCCAGTGGGCCCCGGAATATGAGGAATGCAAGCATATCGCGAGTACGCATGGCATACCTCTAAAGAGCGTATATGATGCCGTTCGCAAGGCAGAAGTTTAATTTGTAGAGGATCATCACCTCTAGGAGGTACAGAATCTTGATTATGAGTTTGTTTTCCGCATTAATGGTTGGTTTTATTTTAGGAATCAAGCATTCCATTGAACCCGACCATATTATTGCAGTATCCACAATGGTAGGAAAAAGCAAGAAGCTTTGGCGCTCGACGTTAACGGGCGTTTTTTGGGGAATCGGCCATACTGCGACATTGTTCGTCGTCGGCATGGTTCTCGTCCTGCTGAAAGGGGAATTGCCGGAGAAATGGGCGATGTCGCTAGAATTTTTGGTAGGCATTATGCTCGTTTACTTAGGTGTGAAAAGCCTGATTCTAAAGAATGGCTTAGTCTCGCAATCTACTAACGAAGCGAAGGGCTCATTATGGAAGGTGACGATCATTGGTTTCATACATGGCCTCGCTGGCAGCGCGGCGATGGTGATCCTAACCCTATCAACGGTATCGTCCGTATGGGAATGCGCCTTGTATATACTCGTATTCGGAATAGGAACAATCGCAGGAATGCTCGTCTTTACGACTATATTGGGCATTCCGTTCGTATACAGCAATCGTAATAAAACGTGGAATACCTCGTTAGCCCGAATAGCCGGAACGGTGAGCTTCCTGTTCGGACTTTACTATATGTACAATCTAGGGGTAACGGAAGGCCTATTTGAGGTTTGGCTAGGTTGATAGAAGCTCTAGGAAAGTATCGCGAACCAGAAAAATAAAGGAGCAGGATGACTATGGATAAAGTATTTATGGATGAGGATTTTTTATTGGACACCCCAATAGCAGCTGCTTTGTATCATGAATACGCCAAACAAATGCCAATAATTGATTATCACTGCCATCTGAGTCCAAAAGAGATTTATGACAATAAGAAGTATCGCAATATGACGGAAGTTTGGTTAGCCGGGGATCATTACAAATGGAGATTGATGAGGGCTAACGGAATCGATGAACGACTGATAACCGGGGACGCTGCCGATTATGATAAATTTCTTGCCTTTGCGGAAACCGTTCCATTGATGATCGGCAATCCCATGTACCATTGGACTCACCTAGAACTGAATCGATATTTCGGTATCAAAGAAACACTAAATGCCAATACGGCTCCGATGATCTGGGAGAAAGCGAATGCGCTGCTCACCGAGGAGAGTCTTGGCGCAAGAGATTTCATCCGAAAATCAAATGTGCAAGTCATCTGCACGACGGACGATCCGACGGATTCACTGGAATATCATATCCAATTAAAGCAGGATCCTGCTTTTGATGTGAAGGTATTGCCAACCTTTCGTCCGGATAAGGGACTTGACATTAACGGCGATCATTTTTTGGAATGGATCAGAAAGCTGGAACGATCTTCAGGCATTGCCATCTTCGACTATGAAGGTCTACTCTTGGCGCTTGAAAACAGAGTGGACTTCTTTCATTCTGCCGGTTGCCGAGTCTCCGATCATGGATTAAACGATGTTCACTTCGTCGGCGGAACCAAGGATGAAGCGGCGGCAATCTTTGCTAAGTCGCTTGCAGGGGGAAAGATAGATCCAAACGAAGAGAAGCTCTATAAATCTGCTATTCTCGTCTATTTGGGAAATTTGTACGCTGCACGCAATTGGTCGATGCAATACCATATGAATGTACTTCGAAATAATAATACGCCTTCATTTAATCGGCTTGGCCCTGATGCCGGTTATGATTCGGTTAACGACAGTGCCATAGCCAAGCCGTTGTCCTGTTTGCTGGATGCAATCGAACGCGAAGGAGGTCTTCCGAAGACCATCCTGTATTCGCTTAATCCGGCACAAAATCACGTACTCGGGTCTATGATCGGTAATTTTCAGGGTGGCGGCATTGCCGGAAAAATACAGTTTGGGTCGGGCTGGTGGTTTAATGATACGAAGGAGGGGATGATCGCTCAGCTAAAATCGCTAGCTGAACTAGGGCTTCTCGGCCGTTTCATTGGCATGCTGACTGATTCGCGCAGCTTCCTGTCTTTTACCCGTCATGAATATTTTAGGCGCATTCTGTGTAACTTGATCGGAGAATGGGTCAAAAAAGGCGAGTATCCCCATGATATAGAGCAGCTAGGGACGATCGTGCAAGATATTTGTTATCATAATGCTCAATCGTATTTCTGTTTCGAATAGGACATTATAGGTGCTATTTTTTTGAAACTAGCTTATTCGGAATGGTGAAAATTGGACTAGCTTTGATATATAATAAGACAGATAAAGTTGAAGGGGGAGTTTGGATTGAATTTCGGTAGTGAAGAGAAAAATGCTGCGGAGATTGATGTAAGCAACATCAAGCGAGGGCCGATCGTCGCAGCGCTAATTATCGGGGCTTTCGTCGCGATCTTGAACGAGACGCTGCTCAATATCGCGTTTCCCGATCTGATGGAAGAATTCAATATTGCGGATTCGACCGTGCAATGGCTGGCAACCGCCTATATGCTCGTCGTCGGCATGCTCGTGCCGGTAACGGCTCTATTGCAGCAGTGGTTTACGACCAGACAAATGTTTATTGGGGCAATGGTGCTATTTTTGATTGGTACAATCATCAGTGCGGTTGCTCCGATATTCGATATACTGCTCGTCGGACGCGTCGTTCAGGCGTTAGGCACCGGATTGATGATGCCGGTCATGATGAACGTCATCTTGATCATCTTCCCGCCGGAGAAACGCGGCGGCGCAATGGGTATGATCGGTCTCGTCATCATGACGGCACCTGTAATCGGTCCAACCTTATCGGGATTGATCGTTGAGCATCTGTCTTGGCGCTGGCTGTTTTATATGGTCATTCCGCTCGCCGTGTTCTCGGTGGCGTTTGGCTGGGCTTTTATGAAAAACGTATCGACCCTTACGAAACCGCGGATTGATATTTTATCCATTCTTCTATCGTGTATCGGCTTCGGAGGCATTGTATACGGATTCAGCAGTGCAGGCGAGCGTGGTTCGTGGTCGGATCCGGTTGTGGTGTGGAGCTTGGTTGCCGGTGGTATCAGCCTTATCTGCTTCGTGTGGAGACAGCTCGTTTCGAAGGAACCGATCATGGATCTTCGGGCCTTCAAGTATCCGATGTTCTCGCTCGTTACTGTATTGATGCTGGTCATGATGATGTCGCTCTTCTCGACGATGATCATGCTGCCGCTCTTTATGCAGCAAGTGCTGCTATTAACGGCATTCGCATCGGGATTGGCATTAATGCCCGGAGGCATTATCAACGGGATTATGGCGCCGGTGTCTGGCATTTTGTTCGATAAATTCGGTCCAAGAGTGCTCGTCATTCCCGGCATTGCGCTTATGTGCGTCGCGCTTTGGATGTTTATGGGTATTCAATCCGATTGGACGCAGGGCCGCATCGTATTTATTCATATCATCATGATGCTTGGCATGTCTTTGGTTATGATGCCGGCGCAGACGACCGGCTTGAATCAGCTGCCGCGTCATCTATACCCGCACGGGACCGCCATTCTGAATACGCTGCAGCAGGTGGCAGGCGCGATTGGTGTAGCCTTGTTCATCAGCATCATGTCGTCGGGAGCCAAAGATTACATGAAAACATCGTCGGACCCAACCTCGCCGCTCGAAGGGCTTCAATCGATGGTGGCTGGTTTGCACGACGCATTCTTCATTGGTTTATGCTTAGCCATTCTGGCGCTCGTGATCAGTTTCTTCATTAAGCGCACTTATGCGCCGAAGGAAGAGAATGCGGAGAAGTCTCCGACCGTTGTCAAAGCGAAATAAGCCAAAAAGCTCCGGCAAGCCTCATTCAGGCTTGCCGGAGCTTTTCTTTTTCACTATACCTCATGTTAGAAGTGACATGTATTCGAATGCTGTCGTTCCATAAATGCTTATTTGTGCTGATTATTTCCTTTGTTCGTTCGATCTTGCAGTTAAGGAAGTACTGGTAGGGCGAAATTCCAGTATGAGCCTTGAACAATCGGATAAACTGAAATTTCATGAGAGTGCTCCTTTCAATGGCAGTGCTGAACTCGTTAGCGAGAATTCGGTGCTGTCTTTTTTATTGATTCGTCTTCGAAATTGAATTTTGATGCACAAAAGACGATGAAAAATTGCGATACGTTAAGTAAATGATGTATAATGACTTACAACGGCTTATAGAATTAAGAATAAGGAGGGAATCAGCATGTTTCAAGAAGAGCGGATAAACGCCATTATGGAGCATTTGAAACAACATCAACGCATTGATATTAAGGAAATATGCCAACAATTCGACGTGTCCCGCGACACCGCCCGTCGGGATTTATTGAAGATGGAAGAGCTTGGTCTCATCATCCGTACGCACGGGGGGGCCGTATTGCCAAAAAAAACGAAGGAAGTATACGAATATAAAGAACGTTTGATGAGAGAATCGGACGTGAAACGCGAGATTGGACGTTTTGCGGCTTCGCTTGTGAAAGATGGAGATTACATGATGATGGATGCATCAACCACGGTTCAATTCGCTGCGGAACATTTAACTGCCGAAAATATCGTTGTCGTGACCAATTCGATCGATATTGCAGATGTGTTGTCTAGAAAAAAAGCGGTAAGAACCCATTTGTTAGGCGGGGAGTTGAATGCTCAGCATCGTTTTTTATTCGGGCAATCGACGCTTGATAAGTTATCCGATTATCAGGTCGACAAATTATTTCTTGGCGCATGCGGAATTACGGCTAATGGCTTGTCTTATCCGCATGAGGAAGATGGCGTTGTGAAGCGGGAGATGATCAAACGGGCAAGACAAGTCATTGTACTGGCCGACCATACGAAGTTCGGAGATCAGATGTTTTTCAAAATTGCCGACTTGGAATCGATTGATTTGCTGATTACCGACCAGAAGCCGAACCGCGAAATGATGGAAAAGCTTGTTGAGCACCAGGTTGAACTATTAGTCGTTTCGGAGGTAGATAATGATGATTAAGCTGATTGTTAGTGATTTGGATGGTACGTTGTTAGACCATACGCGTCAGATGAATAACAGAGACAAAGAAGCCGTCAGAACCGCAGTCGACGAAGGTTTCCAATTGTGCATCGCGTCCGGAAGGATGTACTCCGAAATCAAGATCGTGATGAATGATTTCAATCATAGGTATCACGCGGTAGGACAGAACGGCGCAACGGTGCATTCGCATGACGCCGAGCTGATGGCATCCTCGGTTTTTGAGCCAGAAGTATCCTCTAGGCTCCTTCAAGCCACAAGCGGCTATAAACAATTCGTGAATTTCGTTAGCTGCAGTGATGACAGCTATTATATGAAGAAGCGTACGGACGCCGTGCTGCCTTACGAAGCGCGTATATTCACCGCTGGTACGGAGCATGGTGATTTGGAGGCAGATTTGAAAGAGGACAAATTAAGATGCAGCAAGATTGCCTACTTTGGCGAGATCGATGAATTATACCGATTGAAGGCCGAGTTGAACGATCAGTTTGCAGGTAAAATAGAAACGTTCATTTCCGACAAGGATTGTCTGGATGTCATGCCTCTAAACGTATCGAAAGGGATCGGCTTATCGATTCTGATCAGCAAGCTGGGATTGCAGCCAAACGAAGTGGCTTGCATTGGGGATTCTTTTAACGATTTATCCATGTTTGCCTTAACGGAGCATAGTTACGCGATGAGCGGCAGCCACGTTGATATAAGGAACCAAGCAAGCCATATCGTAGATAGCGTGGCAGATGCTATAGATCAGATCAAATCCTATAATCGTGCATTTGAAGGAAATACCGAAATGGTATTTCCTCCAAATGCGTAGACAAACGCAGACATCAACTATTGATTCCCGAATTTGAAGTTAGGATCGTAGCCCTTCACCGTCTTCTTCGGATGTTGCCCGATCGCTTCGCGGTCCTCTTTAGGCAGATCGTCCATGCTAACGGTTGATCCGTCGGTAGTAATTAGATTACCCTTCGCATCGTATGGAAAAGCACTGATCCGACCGATCGACATGCGGCGAACTTGGCGGCTCATAATCGAGAGCCTGCGCGTCAGCTTCGGAGGCTTAGGCGTCGTGTCGGTCATTTCTTCCGACTCTTCTTCGCCCGTGTCCATTGCCGCGGTCTGCGGTTCTTCGACCGTCTCCACATGCATATGTGCGTTTTCCTGCACCGGATTGTTGACGCCGAAGTGCGGGCCGACATCCGGTACGTTGGCGTGGAAGCTGTTGGCCTGCTTGATGAAAGCTTCGAACACGGCATTGTCATTCGGGTTCGAGGCAAGCTTGTCCCTTGCGCTAATAAACATCTTTTGGGACTTTTCCATGTCGGTGATCAGTTGCTTTAATTGTTTGTCGGATTCATTGCCGACTTGCTCTTGCTTGCGCTTGTCGATTTTCTCCTTGCCGGCCGTAATGAAACGGTCGGTCCATCTGTTGAAGTCCGTGGCTGTTTCTTTACCATCCCTCAGTTTAAGGGCGTTGTTGCGAATATCGTTATAAGACATCCTGTGCGGCATGGCTCCGTTCATTTCCGCTAGTCCAGGCTTGCGGTAATCACCGATCTTGACCGGATAACCCGGATCGCGGTTTGTCGAAGCGAAGGCTGCCCGCTTGGAGGCGGTCGTAAAGCTAGGGCGCTTCACTTCCCATTCTGGCGCCTCTTCTTCTTCTTCATCAGACTCCTCGGACTCCTCTTCAACATCAACGGATGACGGCTTAGGCTGCTCTTTTGGGATCGGCGTACCGGCATTGCTTTTCTGTTTTTTGATCTGCTTATCGACCGCGACTTCTTCCTCTTCCTCTTCGTCCTCATATACGTCTTCTTGGAGCGCGCGCTTCTTCGGCCCCATCAATTGCAAGACAGCTTGATTGCCGATCTGCTGCTGGAGTGCCAATATGGAAGGCTTTAACTGCAAGGGGGATGCCCCGTTCCTTTTCGTCGTAGTCGATGTTTGCCCGCTCTTCGGGCGATGGATCTCGGTATGCTTCAAGTTATCGAATCCTCCGTTTGACGGCATATATTGACAATAGTTTACCTTGAGATGATGCTAATGGGCAACCGTCTCTGGTCCTTACCTTTCGGTGGTTTTCATGGTACGATGTTTTTCATGAAAATCGAATTCGACAATCAAACGATAACCTTTAACGTGCAGTACGGAGCTAAAGCGAAGTTTTCGATCCAAATGGATTCATTAGGACACCTAACGGTTAAGGCGCCTAATGGTACAAGCGATGAACAAATAATGCTGGCAGTGAAGCGTCATGGATGTGCGATTCTGGACAAGCTGAATGCGATAGCTGCGGCGCGGGATGTCCCTCGGACAAAAGATTATGAGGAGGGCAAGTTTCTACACCTGGGCAACTATTACGAACTGCATGAGCTCATAGAGACAGACGGGCTGAGCGAGGAAGAGCGAAAGGCCAAGCTGAAGAAGTTCTATATGCTGAGCTGCAAGAAAGTGGTCGGCGAACGTATCAAAATCTATCAGTCCCAGCTAAAAGTAAAGCCGAAGGCATTCGACATAGTCGAGTCGGCTACCAAGTGGGGGAGCTGCAGCTCGGATCGGAACTTGACCTTCAATTACCGGCTGGCAATGGCGCCGCTCGAAGTCATCGATTATGTCGTTATCCATGAGCTATGCCATCTGCTGCACATGAACCATGATCGCTCGTTCTGGAGACGAGTAGGAAGCATAATGCCCGATTATAAGGAGAAGGAGCAATATTTGGAGAGGCACGGGCAAGCGATGACGCTGTGACTGTTGTCGGTAGCATGCAAAAAGGCAGCTAAGGCTGCCTTTTAAGTTGCTTTTCGTTATTTATGTAATTAAGTATCAATATTCATATCCATGCCATAATTCCAGTGTCCGTTGTCATATTCCAGATAAATAAGGACTTCATAAACATAGGGGCCTTCGAGATTTCCATCCACGATCTCGCTCCATTCCAGCTGACCGTGTACGACGGCTTCCTTTTTTCCAAGGAATACGACTCGTTCGTTGGTCAGCTTCACTCTTTCATCCGAGAAGGCGAAATTCGCTTCCAAACTTTGTTTCCAGGTACCAAAGTCGAGCGAGGCATCATTCCAGAATTCTATAAAAGAAGGCGATGTATACTGAAGCGTAAGTTCAATATTTTCTTCGTTATGAGCTTTGTAATAAGTGCGAAGATCGGATAGTACGGCTTTCTGCTCTCCGTTTTGATGTGCCAAGATTGCAGCAGCAGATTCGTCTATGTCGGCCGGAAGTTCATGATGGAGCTCGACCGTGCCTGCTCTGTAAATTTTCCACTGTCCGTCTTCGAGACGAATGCTATACCAAATTACATTTGTGGTATTTAAAACCTGATCGTTATCGGTGTAAGTAACTTGAAGCGTAGCTTCATAATCGGAAGCGTAATCGATATAGTCGATAGAAACATTGAATTCTCTAGTATCAATTTCGCTAACGTTTCTGGTTACATCAGCCTCGTAGTCGATATTGCGATTGTAGTAGATAAGAGTATCATCGGTGAGCAATTTCGGGCTATTCGTCAAATAATACTTCGTAACTAAATCCCGTATTGCAAGCTCTTGACCGTAACCAAACTTCACCATGGTGACAGTGCGCTGTTGTTTGTCATAATTAACATTATATTTAGTGAAATAGCTTAGTTGACGAATAGGGAGATAGACTTGTCCATTTAGAATAGTACCCGTTACAGGCAAATAATAAGCATCATCATCGAAATAAATGGAATCTTCTCCGAAGGCATACATCAGTTCTTTGTCGTCAATGTCGCTAGAGACCTTTTTATCCGCAGCATTATACTTAACGGTGTAGCCAAGTGCGTGTAGATAGGGGCGAAGCGCAACATACATAACCCCTTTTTGGATGTAAGCGTCCAACTCGCCTTTGCTCTCGTTATTGACAACCAATTGAATCGGTCTTTCGTTTGCGGCAACAATAACAGGTACTGTCGCTGCAATCAAACAAAGCGCAAGCATGGAGAACAAAACCTTTCTGAGCATCATCTTGGTCATCGTGCACTCCTTAATCAATAATTTATGGATGCAATTATAAAGCATATATTTCCAGTATACAGGATTAAGTATCGTTCTACTTAAAATCTTTAATAGGCATTAATTGGACTGCAAAAGCCTACATCCCCTCATATACGTGGCGGCGCGCTTATAAGAATATGGTTATGTCAGTAGACAAGCAGCCATATTCAGGAGGTGCAAGGCATTTGATTCCTAATGAAACACGTGTTGCAGGGGATGTCGTCGGCAAGCTGACGACAGGGTATCAAGGATGGTTCAGCGCGAAGGGAGATCCGTCGCCCTTCGACGGTTGGGTGCATTGGTCAAGGAGAGGCGAGACGCCGAATGCCAATGGCAACCTTACCTTTGACCTGTTCCCCGACGTAAGTGAATATGAGCATCTGTACGAGACCGATTTGCCCCGCCTCGGCAACGGGGAACCGGCTAGGCTATTCTCGTCCTATGACGATCAGACGGTTGATAAGCATTTCCAATGGATGCGGGAATACGGTATTGATTGTGCGGCGCTTCAGCGCTTTGGGGCCAGCACAAGCGATGAACCGAATATTTGGCGGGCGAACAGAGACGGTGTGGCAGCGAAGGTGAAGGGAGCGGCGGAGAAGCATGGCCGCAAATTCTATGTCATGTACGACACTTCGGGCTTGAACGCAGACACCTGGACAGATGCGATCAAGCATGATTGGACGACGAACATCGTCGGGAGCTTACAATTAACAGACTCTCCCTCTTATGCGAAGCAGGACGGCAAGCTGGTCGTTTGCATCTGGGGAATGGGCTTTACAGATCGGCCGGGAACGGCAGAGGAGTCTGCTGAACTGATCGAATGGTTCAAGGAGCGTAATATGTACGTCATTGGCGGCGTGCCGACGTATTGGCGAACGAGCACCGTTGATTCGAAACCCGATTTTCTCGATGCATACCGCCGATTCCATATGATATCGCCTTGGCTTGTCGGACGGTTCAACGGACTCGAAGGTGCCGATCAGTTCAAGACGGACCCGATTGAGCAAGATGTCAGCTACACGAGCGGGAACGGCATCGATTATCAGCCCGTGCTGTGGCCCGGCTTCTGTTGGGTGAACCTGCATGCAGGCCCGCCGAATCAAATCCCTAGGCTGCATGGCGACTTCATGTGGAGACAAGCTTATAATGTCGCAAGTCTTGGGATCGAAACGGCTTATGTGGCGATGTTCGATGAATATGACGAAGCGACGGCGATTGCGAAGGCGGCAGTGAACGCGACGCTTGCGCCGGACAGTCCTTATTTCTTGACGCTTGACGCGGACGGTGTCGATGTGTCGTCCGATTTCTACTTGCGCCTGACAGGCGATATTAATCGAATGCTCCGCGGGGAGATTCCGGTGACTGAGCAGCATCCAACACCTCATACGAGCTAGTGCGTGGCCTCCATCCAGCTTGCCAAGAGTTGAACGCTATGGCAGTATAGAAGCATTGAATGAACTGCAGCGATGGAGGAACTGATATCATGAATGATTTGCCCAATTGCCCGAAATGCCATTCGGAATATACATACGAGGACGGAAATCTTCTCGTTTGCCCGGAATGCGCACATGAGTGGACGTTAGAATCGGCAGAAGATACGAGCGAAGATACGAAAATTGTGAAGGACGCTAACGGCAATGTGCTGAACGATGGCGACTCCGTATCCGTTATTAAGGATCTTAAAGTTAAGGGCAGCTCATCCGTGTTGAAGATCGGTACGAAAGTGAAGAGCATCCGATTGGTTGACGGCGATCATAATATCGATTGCAAAATTGACGGCTTTGGCGAAATGAAGTTAAAATCCGAATTTGTCAAAAAGATATAGGCTGGCAGCTCATAACGAGTCACCTATCAACAGCAAGAACTCCGACATGCATACCGCTTGTCGGAGTTTTTTTATAAAAAACTTTTCAATATGTGTCGATTATACCGTTATTCGTTCGTCGCCTTATATAGAAGCTTGAAAGCTGGAGAGGGGATTCCATATGAACACGATCATTTCAAAAGACGGTACGAGGATTGCTTATGACAAGGCGGGGCATGGTCCAGCGCTTATATTAGTAGCAGGAGCGTTCAGTTATCGAAAATTTCCTGGGCAGCTGCAGTTGGTGAATCTGCTGTCTGAACAGTTCACGGTATACAATTACGACCGCCGGGGACGAGGCGATAGCGGAGACACGCAGCCGTATGCGATCGAGCGCGAGATTGAGGATCTCCAGGCTTTGATTGATGAAGCGGGCGGATCTGCATATGTATATGGCTTATCGTCCGGGGCGGTGCTTGCATTGCAGGCGGCGGCGAGCGGGGTGAGCATGAAGAAGCTAGTGCTGCATGAGCCTCCTTTTGTCGTTGATACGGCAGGCTACGTGCCTCCCAAAGATTTTGCGAAGCAGGTTAAGGAGCTCATTGCCGCTGATCGTCGGGCAGATACGATTAACTATTTTATGACTAAGGGCATGGGCGCTCCTTCATTTGTTGTCGGTATGATGCGTATCATGCCGGGTGTATGGCCGAGGCTCATGGCCGTTGCTCACACGCTGCCTTATGATGCCGCGCTGCTGGATGGCTACAACGAGGGCAATCCGCTTCCTGCCAAACAATGGAGCGGAGTAGCGATGTCGACGTTGGTGCTCGAAGGGACCGAGAGTCCGATCTCGCTGCGCCACGGCGCGCAAGCTTTAGTTCAAGTGCTCCCCAATGCGCGGCTGCTCAGTCAGAAGGGGCTTGGCCATACGAAGAAGCTTGATGCAAAACGAATTTCGAAGGAGCTTAAAGCCTTTTTCGCGAATAAGAATTAGCCGTAGATTCGAGTTGCTTGCATTCCCTCATTTGCATCACATCTGGCTCATAATAGATCATAGACGGATGACGCGGGCTGAAATAATATGGAAGCATTCAGGATCAATTGAGGTTAAAGCGAGAGGAGCTAAGGACCTTGGAGAATAGAGGATTAACCATATTGTTTCAGGGCGATTCCATAACGGATGCGAACCGGAACAAAGCGGAGGAGTCGTATCCGTATCTGGGGCATGGATATGCGAATTTGATCGCGGGCAGGCTTGGCTATCGGTTTCTGGAAGCGAACTGCCGTTTTATTAACCGTGGCGTAGGAGGGAATCGCGTCTCCGATCTTTATGCGCGTTGGAACGAGGATGCGATAAGCTTGAAGCCGGACATGAGCTGATCGCGACGGAATGGCTGGGCGCGGTGGAGTTCAATCGTTTATTATAGTCATCTTCTGGTTAAGTTTTTGACTTGCAGCGTGAGCTCGTCTATTTGTTTTTGCATGCTTTCGATTTTTTCATCCTGCATTTTTTGATACTCGGTTTGTTCAGCATCATCTTGAAGTTCTTCTTCCAAAGCAAGCACCCCTGCGATTGTAGCCAAAACATCACCAAATGTAACGACTGCTCCAGCAATTAAGGCGAGCTGAGCGGCGCTAATTTCCGTTTTTTTTGAATTTTGACCGTTGCGATCGGGATTACCCTTGCTTTTGTTCAATGAATGGTCCTCCTTTGCATGGTTGGAACTATATAAGTTATGCTGAAACGAATTTGCATGTGTATGCCCTCTATAGTCAGGCAGCAGAACCTTGAGCGATCAAGGTTTTTTTGTTTTGCCTATATATCGACTTATGCGTCTTGGCGAATTTGGCGCAAACAAAGAAAATTTAAGTAAAATATTTGCCGTAAATATATTGATATTTGGGTTAAATATTCGTAAAATTGGGTAAGCAAACGCATCCAAAACATCATGAGATTGCCGCAAAAGACAAAATCCGTGAAGGAGAGGTTTCAAGTGGGTGATTCAGCATTGATTACGGTATGACTTTTTTGTCGTCTGTTCGAAAATCTGCATCGCATGTCATGATGAGAGGATGAAGGAAACGATGGGATTGTTTTCGGGAAAAAAGAGTGCGGCTATTGTTTTATTGGTATCGATGCTGGGGACGTTAGGTCCGCTGCCCTTAAGCGGCAAGGCCGATTCGACCGTACATGCGGAGGATTCGTTCGAAAGGTACGGCAATTTTGAAGATTGGGAAGGCTCGGCGGTAAATCAGGCTGCGGTGAGCAACCGTCTGGAGCTGATTAAAGCGGTGAACCGGGACGGAAAGCTTTATGTGATGGCGAAAGGCGAGGATATGGACGCTTCCAAGACGCTGTACATCAACGCGGACAATGAGGCGGCTACGGGGGAAAGCGTCCAAGGTTGGAAGGATTCCGCAGGGATTGATTACAAAGTCGTCGATCGAAGCTTGTATAAGTACGACAATGGGAGCTGGGTAACCCTAGGGGACATTACGCTCAGCGAGTCGGAGTCGGTTGCGGAATATGAAATTGATGGGGCGCTTCTCTCGGACGGGGACGGTGTGACTACGAAAATAAAGCTGGGTTTAGCCTCGAACGGCTCGATGCTGCCTGAACTTGGCGAGCTGATGATGACGGTTCAGCCTCCTTCGCAGGGAGGGGCTCAATCGGAAGCGCCTGCCGAGCCGGCGGATCTGGCTATCGACGGGGACGGCTCGGAATGGGCCGACGTTCCTGCTCTACTGCAGAGCGCCGACGGCAAGACGACGGTGAAGTATTCGGCATCGGCGGACAGCTTGAACGTACTGATTGAAGGGAAGATCGATAACGGCGAATTTCCCGATCTCTGGGAGCATCTGCTTATCGATACCGACCGCAATCCGGCGACGGGGAATACGATGTGGGCTTGGGCCGACAAGCTTGGTTCGGAGCTTCTCGTGCAATCGGGCTTGCTGTACCAGGCTGGCGGCAGCGGTAGCTGGACGCAGGCTGCTACGGGACTGCTCTATGAGCGATCCGGCACGGGAGACGCCAAGACGATCGAGTGGAGCTTGCCGATTGCTGAACTGAATGTTGGCGCTGCCAAATCGGTACGTATCGCTTTCTTGAGCAATAGTTACGCTATGCCAGACGCCGCAGGCGATCCGATGGAAATCAGTCTTGTCTCCAAGCCGCGTATTGCCGTGGATGGAGACGGGGCGGACTGGGAGCGGGTAGCTCCGCTTGCCGTGACGGCGGACGGCCTCACTACGGTGAAGGCATTTGCCCACGACGAGCAATTGTATGCGTTAATAACCGGTCGAATCGAAAACAGCGAGTTTCCGAACATATGGGAGCACTTTTTTATTGATACGGATAAAAATCCGTCGACCGGCACGTCCTCATGGGCATGGGCAGGTAAGCTCGGCGCGGAGTTCCTCGTGCAAACCGCTTTGTTATATGAATCGAACGGCAGCGGAGGCTGGACGCAGACGGCGGCAGCCTTCCCTTATCAAAGCACGGGCACTGGCGACGCCAAGACGATCGAATGGTCGCTTCCTTTGTCCGAGCTTGGCCTTGGTACGGAGCAGTCCATACATGCGGGATTCTTAAGCAATTCTTACGTAGCGCCAGACGCAAGCGGCGATCCGGCTATGATCTCCTTAAGGGAGAATGCCGTTTCCATCGTTGCGGACGGAAATGACGATGATTGGAGCGAGGTAGAGACAGGTGCCGCTTCCAGCGCTTCCCCTTACGAGCTTCGTGCCGTGCTGGACGAGCGGAAGCTGTACGTACGGGTAATCGGAGACCGGCTGGACTTGCGAAGCGCTTATTATATTGATGGCGACAATGATAATTCGACGGGCGAACCGTCTGCCTACTGGGCGGAAGGAGGCTTCGATTACAAAATCGAGAAGGGCTCTCTCTTTACTTACTCCGAGCAAAACGGTCAATGGGAGGAGCGGGGGCCGGTCCATATTGCAGTAGGCGATAATTGGATCGAGATGAATGTGTACCTGGATCAGATCGGTCTGCCGGCTGGTCCTGCACCGATTGAGATTGGTTACGTGAATCGCGGGATGCTGCAACTGCCTGCGGCCGGATCGCCTCCGCTTACTGTCGACAGCATCGTGCAGACGCATGAGGTGTCATCCGATGTATATTACCCCCGCCAGAGCTTCGAGCTGCTTAATAATCCGTATATGGGTTGGGTTGCTTGGGCGAAGGATGCCAATCGGCCGTACGGGACGCCTTACGAGCAACAGCATAGCCTTGTCTACGCGGGCATTACGTGGCGCGAGCTGGAGCCTGTCAAAGGTCAATTCGATTGGGAAGCGATCGAGCAGAAATATCAGTTCGATTATTGGGCATCTCAGGGCAAGCGGATCAACCTGCGGATCGTGTTGGATACCCCGACGGCAGACCCCTCGCATATGGATATCCCGGACTGGCTCTATGATTCGTTAGAGGCCGAAGGCAATGCAGGGACTTGGTACGATACGGCGGAGATCGGCTCCGGCCTCAGTCCGAATTACAACAGCCCGCTGCTGCTCGCCGAGCATGAACGGCTCATTGCCGCCGTCGCCGAGCGCTACGACAACGACGAACGGATCGCGTTCGTGCAGCTTGGAAGCTTGGGGCACTGGGGCGAGTGGCATACGTGGCCGATCGGCTCCGGCGTTTTTCCAAAGCTGGCTGTGTCGGATCAATACGTAGCGCACTACAGCGAGGCTTTCGCGAATAAGCAGATCGGAATGAGAAAGCCGTTTCCGATTGCCAGCGAACAGCGGCTAGGTCTATTCAACGACGTATTCGGCATTAAGTCGAACACGGATGAATGGGTGGGCTGGACGCGGGGCGGCTGGACGGGTATTGGCGAATTCGTCGACGATCCCGCGGAAGCTGGCGACAAGCTGGCTGAATCGGCTATGCCGGACTTCTGGAAATACGCTTATTCCGGCGGCGAGTTCGCCAATGGCAATCCGGAGAGTTGGATGACCGATGACGCAATGATGGAGACGCTCCGCCAGATGCGCGAGAGCCATACATCATGGCTTGGTCCTTCTTCGCCGGCTCGCACGGCTTATGGAACGGATATTCAGTCCAACATCGAAACGATGCACAAGATGATGGGCTACCGCTACGTTATTGAAGCGGTGAAGCATCAACCTTCGGTGAAGCGCGGCAAGTCGCTGAAGATTCAGACGGTGCTGAACAATAAGGGCGTAGCCCCTTTCTATCAGGATTGGAAGCTGGAATACAGCTTGGCGGATGGGAACGGAGACGTCGTATTCAAGCAGTTGCAAGCTACGGATCTGCTTGCATTGCTGCCAGGCAGGCATCTACTAAGCGGCAGCTTGGATCTGCCGGCCACGCTTGCTGCGGGGCGCTACAAGCTTTTGCTTGCGGTGATCGATCCGGCTACGAACGAGCCGGGAATGAAGCTGGCCATTGAAGGAGAGCGTCCAGACGGACGTTTCGAGGTGGGCAGTCTGCAAATCGGCTCATCTTCCGGTGCCGGCGGAAGCAGCGACGGAACAGGTTCGGCCGAGGCAGGCGATGACCTTGTGCAACGCATCCACGAACCCGTATTGACGGAAGGCAAAGTGAATATCGCCATGCTGGCGAACAAGACCAGCATGGAGCTGCCGCTTGGCGCTCCGTCGCTGAAGGATAATCCGGCCATTGCGGTAACGCGGGGGTCTATGCGTTTCGAAATTCCAGGCCAGCTGCTTGCGCAAGCAAGGGGGCTTGCCGCTTCAGGCGCCGATGCGGCGCAGCTCGTTATCGGTATCGTGAAGAAGGACGGGGCCGATGGAGACTTGGAAGCCTATGCCGCACGCAGCGGAGCTCATCTGCGCGCTCCGGCAGAAGCATTCGTCTTCTCGATTGCGGTCAAGACGGGCAATGAGGTAAAGCCATTGTTCACTTACGATGCACCCGTTCTTATATCCATTCAGCCGACAGGCGACTGGAATACGGATCTAATCAATATCTATCGCTTCCGGGAGAATGGCGGCGATAGGGCTCTTGAAGCCGTATTTGCGGCACTAACGGACGGGATTCTATCGGCACGTATAAGCGAACCGGGAGCTTACCAATGGTTGTCCTTTGAGAAGACCTATCGCGATGTAGCAGATGGTCATTGGGCTGCTGCTTCTATCGCGGCTTTAACCGCGAAGCAAATACTAAATGGCGTGAAGGAAGGCGCATTCGATCCTGACCGCGCCATTACGCGCGCGGAATTTGCGGCGCTGCTGGCTCGGTTGCTGGAGCTGAAACCAGCATTGGACGATAAAGATGCGCCGAAGGCGTTTACCGATATCCCTCCTCATGCCTGGTATGCAGATGAGGTTGCCGCCGTTCGGTCGGCAGGATTGGTAAGCGGCGACAACGGCGCTGCATTCAGGCCTGGCGCAGCTCTGTCGAGGGAAGAGCTGGCCGTACTGCTTGTGAAAGTTGCGGAACGGGCCGCAGGCGGCAAATTAACGCTTCCCGTGTCGGGCGAACAGAAGCTCCCTTATGAGGACGAAGGCAGCATCAGCATCTGGGCTGCCGATGCTGTGCGTCAGGCGAGGCTGCTTTCCTTGCTGATCGGCGACGATGCAGGTTTTTTCCATCCGCAGGGTTACGTTACGAGAGCGGAGGCTGCGCAAGCGGCATTGCAATTATTCATGTTTCTTCAGAAATAGACGATAGAGGAAGGCTGCCCGGTAATTGGAGGGCAGCTTTTTTCTTTATTAGAGCTACCTATCAACCTCGTGCGCAAAAAACAAATCTTTTTGTCGTACTTGTCTAAAATTTGGCGCAAATTATAGTTACATTAGACAAAATATCGTAAATGTAAACACTTACACACCTTTTGATTCAGTATATAATTTAACAAAAAGTGCGCGTTATTACTCAATTCATGCTCTAAAAACAATTTGGCGCAAATATTGCATAAATTCAACGCAAAAATTGTTGACTTGTTATAAAGGATACGTTATTATCAGAGCATGCAATAACGGTTGCCGCTAATACTTGTCAAATGCAGAGTGGAATTGGCGCAAATTCATAGTGGAGAGTGTGGACATGAGCAAACTTAGAATGGCTTTCATCGGTGTAGGAGATATGGGCTCGCATCATTGCATCGGCTTCGATCTGCTGCCGGAATGCGAGGTAAAGTACATTTGCGATATGAATGAAGCGAACGTCGAGCGCACGCTAGTCGAGTTGAAGAATGGGAAGCCCATCATTCTCGGCGACTATAAGGAGCTGCTGTCCAAAGAGGATGTAGACGCTGTTGTCATCAGCGTGCCGAATTACCTGCACCGCGAGGTCGCGGTTGCTTTTCTCGAAGCAGGCAAACATGTGTTTCTCGAGAAGCCGGTTGCGCACTCGCTTGAGGATTGCGATGCGATCATTGCGGCAGCGGAACGTCATGACCGGATTTTGCAGATCGGCCTCGTCTACCGTTACTCGAACGTTTACCGCCGAATGGCCAAGGAATTGCAGGACGGCAGATTAGGCGATGTGAAGCTGATGTGGTGCAAGGAATTCCGCGATCCGTTCCCGCCAACGGAATGGTTCTACGATAAGAATAAGTCAGGCGGGGCTCTCGTCGAGAAGGATTGCCATCATTTCGATATCTTTAACTGGATGATCGGCTCCAAGCCGGTACGGGTATTCGCGACAGGCGGCCAGCATGTGATGAAGCAAGGAGAGCCGAATATGATCACGAACTCCTACAGCCATTATCCGGCGAAGCCGATTGAGGACGTATCGATCGTCGACCATGCTTGGGTAACGATTGAATACGAGAACGGCAGCAAGGCCAATTTGGGATTGTGTATGTATCTGAAGCCAAGAAACCTGATGGGCGACGGGTTGGAGATCGGTTTGATCGGCCAGAACGGCGGTCAAATGGTAGCCAAAAACGACAAGACGATCGACATCGCAGGCGGTCAGGATTATACCCGCGACCATC
This sequence comes from Paenibacillus sp. J22P218, assembly GCF_056269195.1. Classification (NCBI taxonomy): domain Bacteria; kingdom Bacillati; phylum Bacillota; class Bacilli; order Caryophanales; family Paenibacillaceae; genus Paenibacillus; species Paenibacillus sp. J22P218. The sequence goes on along the minus strand of NZ_JBWDNL010000007.1, from coordinate 119,028 downwards.
TGGATATCGACGTCACCTCGGATTCGATCATGGGCGGCCATACCGGCGGCCAGAGGCAGCGCATCGAGTTCGTGAAGAGCGTTCTTGGGGGCGGCAAGCCTTTTGCCTCTGCTTATGTAGGACGTGACGCGCTTCTTATTGCACTTGCTGCCGAGAAGTCGATCGTGGAAGAACGTTACATCTATTTGAATGAATTAACGAGGTAAGGTGGTGCCTTGATGAAACACAGGCTGAGAAGATATGATACATCGGCTTTCTTCTTGTTTATATCCCCTTGGATTATTGGGTTCACGCTCTTTTTCCTTATTCCGTTCGGCACTTCCGTCTTCTACGCGTTCACGGATGCCAGACTTCCCGGTGCGGTGAATTACAACTTCGTCGGGTTGTCGAATTTCGTGACGATGCTTCAAGATCCGATTTTCGGCAAAAGCTTGCTGAACACCGCGTATTTCGTCGTCATTGGCGTTCCTGTCGTAACGGCCGGCATGCTGCTGATCGCGCTGCTATTGAATTTGAACGTGAGAGGCATCGCGCTATTCCGTACGTTTTATTACTTGCCGACACTCGTTCCGATTGTGGCCACGGTCATCATATGGCGGCTCGTATTCAACTCGGAATTCGGCTTTTTGAATGCGGGATTGTCCTTGCTCGGCATCGACAAGATCGATTGGATGGGCGGGGAGAACACGATCAAGCCGGTTATTATTATGCTTCAAGTATGGATCTCGGGCAGCGGCGTACTCATCTTTCTTGCCGCGCTTAAGAACGTGCCTAGACATATATACGAGGCGACGCGCATCGACGGGGCGAATCGGCTGCAGACGTTTTTCCGCATTACGCTTCCCTTAATAAGTCCTTCGATTCTGTTCGTGGTCATTATCCAGACGATGTACAACTTTCAGATGTTCACGGAAGCGCTGCTGCTGTCCAAGGGCGGACCGAACTATGCCGCATACACCTTCGTTTACAACATTTATAAGTCGGCATTCACCGACCTGAAGTTCAGCATGGCCATGGCGCAATCCATCTTCTTGTTCGCGCTTATCTCGCTGGTCACATTCGTGCTAATGAAGCTATCCAATCGATTCGTATACTACGAAGGCGAGAAATAGGAGGTATACCGTAATGAGCGGACAAAGAAATCGCATACTTAACCAAGCCGGCAAATATGTGCTGCTGACGATTACCTTGGTGCTATTCGTAGGGCCTCTCGCCTGGATGCTGTCAACGATGCTGAAGACCAAAGCGGAAACCTACAAGGCGCCTCCTTCCTTGCTGCCGGAATCGGTCAACTTCGAATCGTTCAACCGATTGTTCGACGTGCAGCCGTTGATGTGGAAGTGGATTCAGAACTCCTTTTCCATCTCCATTCTAGTCGTAATCGGCGCTGTCTTATCGAGCTCGATCGTTGCCTATGGCTTCTCGAGGTTCTCGACGAAATACAAGGATAGGCTGTTCCCGATCGTCTTAATGACGCTCATGATTCCGCCTTCCATTATGATGATTCCGTCCTATGTGCTGTTCACGAAGCTGCATTGGATCGATACATGGCTGCCGTTAATCGTCCCGGCTTGGCTGGGCGGGGCCTATTACATCTTCTTGTTCCGGCAGTTTTTCATGACGATCCCGCAGGAGCTGGACGAGGCTACATACTTAGATGGCGGCAATCGTTGGACGGTTTATGCCAAGGTCATTATGCCGCTGTCCAAACCGATAGTTATGACGACGATCATCTTTGCTTTCGTTAACTCTTGGCTCGATTTCCTGGGGCCGTTCCTCTACATCAAGAACAACGAAATGTTCACGCTAAGCGTCGGCTTGCAATTGCTGATCGGCCAGACGAGCCAGGATTTCCCGGCGCTGGCCGCAGGGGCGTTCATCAGCATCGTGCCGATCGGCCTCCTCTTTCTGTTCGCGCAAAGATATATCGTCGAGGGGGTGGTGCTCACGGGTTCGAAGGGCTAGGCCGCTTAAGCTTGAGGTTTGCAAGATGCTGCTGTTTTCACATTAATCTAAAGGGGAACTGGATATGAAAACGAACGGTAAGTGGTTGTTGAGTCTATTTACGTTGGTCTTATCGATGACTTTGGTTATTTCCGGATGTGGCAACAACAATGGCGGTTCGAACGAGCCGACGAATGGGCCGGCGAATGGGCAGAACGATGGCAAAAACGCCGAGCAAACCGAGAAACCCGCAGAGCCCGTCACCATCACCTACTCGCAGTGGGGGACGGCGGAAGAGCTGCAGCGGACGCAAGAATTGCTGGATAAGTTCATGGAAGCCAATAAGAACATTACGGTGAAGCTTGAAGGCAAGGACTGGGGAAGCTACTGGGACGGCTTAACGGCCAATGCGGCCGGCGGCACGCTGCCGGACGTTTTCAAAACAAGCTTTGCGTTTATCGAGAAATATGCCGAGCTCGGCATTTTCAAAGAATTGGACGGACTGCTTGCGGAAAACAGCTTCGAGCTGAGCAACATCGACCAGAGCTTGCTCGGATTGCATAAATACAATGACAAGCAGGTTTCCCTTCCGATCGATGCGAACGTCATAGTATGGTACTACAACAAAGCGATCTTCGCGGATGCCGCGAAAAATCCGAAGGGAGCGCCGGTTCCGTCGCTTGAGCCGACATGGAATGAAATCATCGACATCGCCACGAAGCTTACGCTTGACAAAAACGGCAAAAACCCGGGAGAAGAAGGCTTCGACGGCAACAATATTGCGCAGTGGGGCATGTCCGTATCGCCGGGTTCGACGATGGACTGGTTCCTCGAGCCGCAGTTGTGGTCTAACGGGGCGAAGCTGGTTACGGATGACGGTGCTCTAGCGCTCAATACACCGGAAGCACGTGAAGTTATTGACTTCTTCATCGATGCGACGAAGAAGAAGATCAATACGACACCGGCCCAAATCGAAGGTCTTGGCGGCCAAGTGAACCTGTCGATTACGACCGGCAAGGTTGCCATGAACCCAGGCGGCAACTGGAATACGACGAACTTCAAGGAAGCGGGCATCGATTACGGCATTACGTACCTGCCGAAGTTCAAGGAGAACAAGACGGTCGTTCAACCGGCCGGCATGGCGATCTCAAGCAATACGAAGCATGAGGATGCGGCTTATAAGCTGCTCGCATGGTTGGCAGGTCCGGAAGGGCAATCCGAGCTGGCGAAGCAAGGCTACTCGATTCCGGCCAACAAAGCGGCTGCCGAAGCGTACATCACAACGGTTGGGGAAGCAAACAAAATATTCCTCGACGCGCAGCAATTCGGCATTATCTCCCCATTCACGGCTAAGAAGACCGATCTTGTCTGGACATATGGCGAGCAATCGCTCAAAAATCCGTTGGCAGGCGATGGGGACGTCGATGCGGCGATCAAAGATTTGGAATCGAAAATGAAATAGTAACGCAAGGGATGATAAGAGAGAAAGAGGCGTGTTGTGCGCTTCTTTCTCTTTTTTTGGCTTCATGCGGAAAGCTTGTTCAGCCGTTTCACCTTGACTATTGACGGGCTGGGTTATAAAATAGATTTGCCGCAACTTATTTGGTTGTTGCCGCAATTATAGGGGCTTTTATCGAAATCGATGCAGGATAGAGAGGAAAGTAAGATGGCGAAGCTAAAGGACATAGCCGAGCAGGTGGGTGTCTCCATCTCAACGGTATCGAGAGTGATGAAGAACGATTCGACCCGTTCCGTCAGCGAGGAAACGCGGAAGCGGATATGGGAAGTCGCCGAGAAGATCGGTTACAAGGCGAATCGCTCGGAGAAGAGCAGTAGAAGTGATTCGAAGAACAACATGGTTCATATCGGCTGCGTCGTTGCCATACCTCAGAATAAATACAATAATCCGTACTTCTCGGTCATTTTGGAAGGCGTGGAGAGAGCTCTTACCGAAGCGGGCATAAGGCTGGAGTTCATTTACAGCATCGAGAACCAATCGGACATCCAACAGCTGCAATCGTTAGTGAAGGAGCACCGCATCGACGGTATGATTATCGTGGAGCGGATTGACCAGGATGCTTACGAGTGGATTAAGAAGCATGTCAGAGCTGTCGTTGGCGTCGATTTGTCCGACAAGACGCTGCCGGTCGTCTGCTATGATCGCGAATTGGCTGCGAAGGAAGCCGTGCAGCATCTCATTAAGCAAGGCCATAAGCAAATCGGCTATATTGGCGGACCGGAGCTGAACGACGACTTCCGTTTGGAGAAACGTTTCGTCGGTTTCAAGAGCGCGATGAACGAAGCGGGCCTGCCTGTAGATGACAACTGGATGATCGATGTCAAATGGGACGTGTCCCTCAGCTATGAGATGACGAAACTAGCCTTCGAGAAGGATGGTTATTCGCCGACGGCGATATTCGCGGCAAGCGATATGATGGCAATCGCGGCAATGCGTGCGGCAACCGAGAGAGGGCTGCGCGTTCCGGAAGATATTGCGGTCATCGGCATCGACAATATTGAGATATCCGAGTTCACTTCGCCTCCGCTCACGACGATTCATGTGCCTAAGGTCGAGATGGGCATGTACGCCGTTAAGCTGCTGCTCGATTACTTAGACAATCAATATTCACTCCCGATAAGGATGACGATTCCGTACCGAATGATCCATCGCCGTTCTTCGGAATGGAAGCCGTCGGGTCATTAGGCCGCGATTAATAAAAATAACCCTGCTCCAAGACTAAGCGTCCGGGCAGGGTTATTTGCGTTTTGGTGCCGTTGACGTATCCAGTCTTACGCGGGCTTTGGCCGTTCGCGCATAATCCGAGGGCGACATGCCGGTCGACTTCTTGAAGTCGCGGGAGAAATAATGGATGCTGCTGTAGCCTAGTATGGCGGCGATCTCCGTGTAATTGTAATGCTGCTCGCGAATGAGCGACTTAGCCTCTTCAATTTTCAGCTGCTTGAAATATTCGATCGGTCCCGTGCCGGTCCGGGAATGGAAAATTTCCTTCAGCCTGCTTTTGCCGAGATGCATTTCCTTGCACAGCTGCTCCAGCTTCAGCGGCTCCTGCAGGTGCTCGCGCATGAAGGCGATCATTCGCTCGGCCATCTGCTCCTCCGTATTCTCGGTTTGGAACGAGGCCGGCTTGCGAGCTGTGGAGGAGGTGTCGCGGAGATCTCCCTCGTCCTGCTGGCGAATGAGCTGAATCAGCAGCATTTCCAAATAGTTTCGCATGACTTGTTCGCTGGCGAACGGCGCCTCCGGATTGCTGATGAGCTCATGGGTATGCGAGCTGTCATAAGGCGGCTCGAACGAGTGAAAGCCCTCCTGCAGCAGCAGGGACAGCAGGTTGCGCTCCTTCGTGCCCAGCCTAATTAGCTGGTTCTCGAATCTAGCCATGTGGGGCGAGGCGCATTCGAAGGATAGAACGAACAAGTTGGGCGGCTTATGCTGCTGGCTGACCTGAACGGTATGGAACTCTTCCGGCTTATGAAAAATAATCATGCCCTGCTCCAACTGATGCGTACGGTCGTCTGCCCTTACCTCGACCGAGCCTTTGTCCACGTAGAGAAACTCCCAGAAGTCATGCTGCTCCCCTTCGAACACGTATCCTTTAGCGAATTCAAAATAGTGAAACGAGATCAGCTTGCGAACCGCGATCATTTCCTTCAATGTATGCCTGGCGAATTCCATCTGCCGTCTCACCCCGATCCGTAGTCATTACTGTTATTTGCATTTTAACATATATCCGATTCGGCTTGTGCAAAACGAACGGCTTATTTGCTAAAGGCGAACGCCGGCGGACTTCTTATAATTAGCATTAAGAAGAGCTAAGGAGGTTGTTCGCGCGATGAAAAAAGGAATAAATATTTGGTCTTTCCCGTCAGGCATAAGCATCGAGGAGAGCATTGTGCTTGCGAAGGATGCGGGCTTCGACGGCATCGAGCTGTCGCTGAACGAGACGGGGGCGCTTAGTCTGGAGAGCACGGAAGCGGAGGTGCGCGCCATTCGCCGCTTCGCCGACGATACGGGCATTGCGCTGTCCAGCTTGGCCAGCGGTCTATACTGGGATTATCCGCCGACGAGCGAGCGTCCCGAAATTCGGGGCAAAGCGATCGATATAGCGAAGAAGCAGCTGGAATTCGCCGCGGTTCTGGGCGTCGATACAATTCTGATCGTTCCCGGCGCGGTTGGCGTCGATTTCATACCGAATGCGGAAGTCGTGCCGTACGACCGCGCTTACGACAATGCGCTGGAAGGCTTCACGAAGCTTGCGAAGACGGCCGAAGCAGTGAACGTATCGATCGGCATCGAGAACGTATGGAACAAGTTTCTGCTGTCGCCGCTTGAGATGCGCGGCTTTATCGATACCATCGGCTCGCCGTTCGTTGGCTCTTACTTTGACGTAGGCAACGTGGTGTATTCCGGTTATCCGGAGCATTGGATCTCGATATTGAACAACCGCATCAAGAAGGTTCACTTCAAGGATTACCGCAGACAAGCGGGCGGACTGCATGGATTCGTCGATCTGCTGGCTGGCGACGTGGATTACCCTGCCGTTGTCGCGGCGCTTGAATCGATCGGCTATGACGACTACGTAACGGCCGAGATGATCCCTCCATATACGCACCATACGAAACAAATCATCTACAATACGTCGGCCGCGATGGACGCGATCTTGGGAAGGACGGTACGCTAATGCTGAATATCGGATTGATCGGACTTGGATTTATGGGCAAAACGCACTTGGAGAACTATCTTCGCTTGGAGAGGGAGGGCGCTCCGATTCGCGTCGTCGCCTTGTGCGACGTGGATGAAGCGAAGCTGAACGGCGGCGGAGGGGGCGGCAATATCGACACGTCCTCGGAGAACGAGATCGATTACGGCCGCTTCAGCAAGTATACGTCGGTGCAGCAGATGTTGGACGCCGAGCAGCTCGACTTCGTCGACATTACGCTGCCGACGTTTCTGCACCGCGACGTGACGATTCAATGTTTGGACAGCGGCGTACATGTGTTGTGCGAGAAGCCGATGGCGATGAATGCCGAGGAATGCGACGCGATGATCGAGGCTGCCGCAAGAAACGGCAAGCAGCTCATGATCGGACAATGTCTGCGATTCTGGCCGGCGTACGTTTATTTGAAGGAGCTCGTGGAAAGCGGCAAGTTCGGCAGCGTAACGAGCGGCTACTTCTATCGCGGCGGCGGTACGCCTTCATGGGGACCATGGGTGCTGCAGAAGGAGAAGGGCGGCGGCGCGCTCCTTGATATGCATGTGCATGATACGGATACGATCAACTGGCTGTTCGGCAAGCCGGAGGCGGTATCCTGCTACGGTCGCAATGTCATACCGGGCAGCGGGTACGATATCGTAAACACCGCTTATCGCTACGACGACAACAAGATTATTTCCGCGCACGTCGATTGGACGCTGAATGGCGACTTCGGATTCGAGATGGGCTTCAAAGTAAACTTCGAGCGCGGCAACATCCAGTTCGACGGTGCCGGCGTCAAGGTGAATCCGAATGATAGTTCCGGCTTCAGCCCCGAGCTTTCTGCCGACCAAGGCTATTACTATCAGCTTAAATATTTCGTAGAGTCACTTGCGGGCGGGCTGCCGATCGATACGGCGACTCCTGACAGCACGAAGGGCAGTATCCAGATCGTAACGGCGGAGCTGGAATCGGCGGATCACCGCGGTGCTTGGGTCGATGTACCGTAAAGGCGAATCCTATACGCTTGAATACTAAACGGAGGCAGCGGGGATGACTCGGAAGGATTGGCGTCAAATCGCCCCGCTGCTTGTCTCCGAGCCGATTTCATCGCCTCCGAGCTTCCTGATTTCCATCGGAGCGACAGCTTCGGAACAATAATGCTACAGCCGGTAACCAGGAGCTTGTAGCAGAGAAGTTGTGTATGTTATAGCGATGCGATAGAAGCCCCGACAGCCTGTCGGGGCTTCTTCTGTATCTACGCTTGCGCGAAGAATATAACACGTGTTATATTCTCGGTGAGGTGTTTGAATTGACGGGAAAAAGATCAACGAGTTTCGACGTTGCCAAAGCCGCCGGGGTATCTCGGAGTATCGTATCGGCAGTCCTCAACGGCACGCCGGGCATTGGCGTGAGCCAAGAGACAAGGGAGAAGGTCCTCCAAGCGATCAAGCAATTGAACTATCAGGTCGACGCGCGGGCTAAGGCGATGAAGACCGGACTAAGCCGCTGCTTAGGTGTCTTCGGAGACATGACGAACGCGTTGTTACTGCAAGTTCTAGAGGGTATGCAGAAGGCGTGCGCAGAGCGCGGTTATCACGTTCTCATTAGCGGGCAAAGCTCGAATGACGACGATCGGTATGCATTGATCGATCTATACAGACAGCGCAAAATCGACGGTATTGTCAGCTTGGACGACACGGGCTACGAATGCGAGAAGTGGATGAGACGAGTTCGAGAGGCGGGCGTTCCTTACGTGTCCATCGAAGGGTATTCGGCAACGGAAGGCGTCCCCTCGGTACTGACTGATTACCGTAAGAGCATTATTGACGCGCTTGACTATATAGGCGGTACTGCGGAGAGGTACCCAGTCTATCTGGAGGCTTATTTAGAAGAGCCAGGCAGGAACTGGGCGGAACAAGACCGCCTCGGAGCTTACGAGCAATGGTGCAAGGGCAAAAGCTTTGCACCGGTTGTGTACAGACTTCATGCGCATGATGATGCGTGGATCGAACGGTTTCTGACCGATCAGCGCTCGGGCAATAACGGATTGCCGCCGATACTGATCAATTGGTCTGTCAGCGCCGTACGGTTCTATCGCGCGGCATGGAAGCTCGGCATCAAAGTTGGCGAAGAGCTCATCCTCATGGCGGGGGACAATACGAACCGCAGCAACGCCGATATGGCGCCGACGCTAGGCTCTGTGGAAATTCCCTATGTGCAGATGGGAGAAGAAGCGGTGCGAATGCTGTTCGATCAAATGAACGACCGGGAGTATCGCGGTGAGAAAAGATGGCTGCAAGCATCCATCATGTCCGGGGACAGCGTGCGTGCCTCTATTGACGAATAAATTCGCCTTTTTCTTAAATGAAGACGTTTCTTATTCACCAATTACAATCGGACAGACAGTATGATATGGTTTGGTTATATCATCATTGCGGGAGGACACCCAGTTGAACAAACTTTTGAAATTTGACCGCGGCTATGTGAAAGCGTATGCATCTATCGCAGTCTTAATTTTATCCATCGGAATCATATTGTCTACCGCGCTTTACTTTAATTTCAATAAGACGACTTCCAATATCATTCAGTCATATACGAAGGATCAATTATCCCTCATTAAATACAGTACGAATCTGATGTTCAATAACGCACGCTATACGCTTATGCAGTACAACACGAATCCGGCAGCGCTCAAGCTGCTCAATTACGCGAATATGGATCAAGTAGAGATCAGTGAGCTGCAGAGGCAACTGCAATCGGTGAATATCAATCTCCCTTACGAGAACAACATTTATATTTATAACCGCAGCGCGAACGCGATTTACTTTAACAGACTTATGTACAGTCCTGAAGAATTCCCGGATCAGGATATCGTCGATAGGCTGAACGGAAGCATCGATAAGCTTTCTCCGATACCTAGAAGCATCCCAAGCTATTACAATTTTAAGAAAGATTCGACGCAGCTGGACGATGTATACACATTCGTATTCTACGAGGGAAGTCCTGACGTCATCCAAAACGCTATTGTTCTGAATCTATCGAACAAATGGCTGGACGAGACGATTCAATCGATGGACTCTACGATCAGCAAGGAAATCATTGTGACAGACGCCCAGGGTCAAGTCATTCTGGGCAACGATAAGTATCATTACGGAGATTCCGTCAGTCAGACGTCAGGTCTTAGCGGGATATTCGAACAAGAGGAAATAAGCGGTTACGAGATCGGCAACATCGGCGGCAGGAAAGTGTTGATTACGTATGCAACCTCCGACGTGCTGGACTGGAAATATATCCGAATTACGCCGTACGATCAGATTACGCAGCAGATTCGAAGCGTATTGATGAACACGTTCCTGATCGTCATCGGCGTCGTCTTCCTGTTCTTGTTGATCGCTTATCTGATCGGAAACAAATTATACGGCAGGTATAGGAACTACATGAACGAGCTTGAGAAGAGATTCGCTTCGGATAGGAATAAGAAGTATGAAGCGAAGCAAGCGTTTCTGCGGAGACTCTCCGAACCCGGCAACAAGAGCGCACCGTCCCAAGGTCAATTCGATCAGCACGGTATTCCGTTCCGGCTCGAAGAAAGCTCGGAGCTGCTACTCTTCCATATCGACGGCTACCGTTCGGACGGGGGGAGCTACTCGTCGAGAGACAGGGAGCTGTTCACTTACGGTCTTATTAACCTGATTAATGAATTGGCATCCGGCACGAGGTTCAAGGCGGAGGCTTTCGGACTAGGCGATGAATACGTTGCCGTTCTGCTGAATGGGGAATTCAATGATTTCGAAGAGGCGTCCTTAATCGTAGCGGAGTTGATTCGCGCCATTATGGATCGCGCCGAACAGTATTTGAAGCTGAAGCTTTCGGCTGTAGCCGGCGACATCATCGAGGACCTGACGGAAGTGTCGTACAGTCTGTCAGAATGTTATGAGGCGATGAACTACCGGATATTCGGCGGTCCACGGGCCATTATATACATCTCCCGGATTCGGGAAATCAACAAGGCAGAGTTCAAAATTCCGGAAGCGACGGTCGATCAGTTGGTTAACGTATTATTTCTGGGCAAACGAGATGAAGCGGCTCAATTGATCCGGGAATTGCTCGAGCAATCGAGTAAGTTCCCTTTCACGTATTTGCAGCTGACGATACTGCAAATTGCGATTTCGTTCAAGGGAGCGCTCGATCGCAAGAAAGGCAATTCATCTCTTGTCAAAATCGATTATTTCTTCGAGCTGGCGCAGCATCTATCGGAATACGAAAGCTTGGAAGCACTGGCGGAGGAGTTAATCGTGGTAAGCAACAATCTTATGAACGAAGTCGATATCATTCACGACAAGAAAAATGAGAAAACGAATCAACGGCTGACGGAAATCCTCGCGCTCGTCGAAAGGGATTTTTCCAAGTCGAGTTTGAATCCGGATGAAATCGCCCTTCATTTCAATATTAGCGCGGAATATTTAAGGAAGCTGTTCAAGAGCGCGACGGGCGAATCGCTTAGCGAGCACATTAATAAAGTGCGATTGGACAAAGCGAAGCAGCTGCTGCTGCAGACGGAAGAATCGATTCAGGAGATCGCCACGCAAACCGGCTTTACGAATTCGAATTACTTCTACAGCTTGTTCAAGAAGCATTGCGGAATTACACCGAGCGAATATCGTAACTTGAACGGATAACAACCGCAGAGGAACGGAATGGATAATCGGACTATCGAAAGTTGATAGTCCGATTTTTGTCGTTGCAGACTCCGCAAATCAATAACATCTAGCGAGTCAGAGCTACGAAATCAGGATATCGACTTTGATATCCTGTTTTTTTTGGTCATGGGGTCAAATTCGGAGTTCAATTCCTTGATATTGGAGTTTTTCCCGGCAGCGGCGAACGATACACTATCCATGAATCGGAATGAACAAATGACAGCTAACGATAGTAGCGAAGGGGTTATGAAAACGGTGACGACTTTCACGAATACAACCTTATCTCTTACTTTGGAAGGGACAGCCGACTGTTTCTGGCGATATCAGATCAAAGCATCCGGTGAAACGGTCTGCCTGGCCGCGCCGGTGTTCGAGGTCGACGAGAGTTGCGTTCCGATGAGCTTGATCTTGCTCCATGAAGCGGAACTGCCTCGCAAGCTGGGAAATGGCGCAACGGAATACGTTTGGGAAGGCATTTCTTCGTTGAACGATGAGCTGGCGCTGCGTATCTTCGTCAGAATAGCTGAGAACAGTCCCGTCATACGGATTGCTTATGAGCTGCGTTCGGAAGGTTCGTGCCGAATGACGAAGACAGAGGGCCGCGACGTCCTTGTCTACGCAGGGCTGCCGCTGGACCGCAGCAGGACAATCAAGGAAGTATCGTTCTCCGATTACAATGAGCTCACTCACTCCTACACCCTGTCCGAACGCGAGCTCGGCGATGAGCTGTTCGCGAATGGCGAGCAGGCAATGGGACCGATGCTCGTCGCGGAATATAACGATTATGCGCTGCTGCTTGCTTACGAGCACGGTTCGATGGCGCCGGACGAATATGTACGTTTTCAGTTGGAGGAAGATCGTTCCGTTTCGCTTAGGGCCGTGAAGGGCAACTATTGCAGCGGACATGATTTGCGCCGTGGTTATCGCACGTTATGGCTGCAATTCGCTGCGGTCGAAGGGAGTGAAGATAAGCTTGCGAAGGCTTACCGTAGCTTCGTGCTGCACGATTTCAGCGAGAACAACGAGTCGCGCAAGCCGTATTTGTTCTACAACACATGGAATTATCAAGAGCGGAATCGCCACGGGAACAAACAGAAGTACTTGGATTCCTTGAACCTGGGTCGCGTGCTGGAAGAGATCGAGGTCGCTCACCAGATCGGCATCGAGGTGTACGTCATTGACGTTGGGTGGTTCGAGAAGACGGGCGACTGGATCGTGAACCTGGATAAGTTTCCTGACGGGCTGCGGCAAGTGAAAGCTAAGCTCGATGAATACGGCATGAAGCTTGGACTTTGGTTCGACCCGAAGGCAGCGGCTTTAACGAGCCGAATGAAAGCGGAATACGAGACTTGCATCTATTCGTGGCAAGGGAAGAAGGCAGGCTCTCATCCGATCTGGGAGACGGAAGAGAGCACGTATATGTGCCTGGTCAGCCCCTACGGAGACGCCTTCGCGGATGAGATGATCCGGCTGGCCAAGGAAGTTGGCGTCCGGTATTTCAAGTGGGACGGTATCGGTCAATATGGCTGCGACGATCCTCATCATGATCATGGAACGGCAGGGAACAGTCACGAGGAACGTGCAGACAATCATGCTTTCCAGATGAGCCTTAGAATGGCTGATATGATACGCAAGGTGACCGCTGCCGTTCCCGATGCCATCGTCGATTTCGATGTGACCGAAGGATACCGAAGCGTAGGCCTTGGCTTCCTGGAAGCAGGCAAGTATTTTCTAATGAACAATGGCCCGTATTACCCGAGCTTCGATGTGCCGAAGGACGAGCGGGACGGCGAGCACTACAATGTGAACGTGTTCTTCCATGCCGGGGCGGCTAGAAGCCGCTTGTGCCGGACGACGCTCGGGTATGACAAATGGATTCCGTCTGTGCTGTTCCTGACGCATTATTACCCGGACGATCCGAAGGAATACCAGAACGTAGCCGTTGCTTCTCTCATTCTTGGTCATAACGGAATATGGGGTGACCTGCCGGCTATCTCCCAAGAAGGCGTTGCTCACATGGCACTGTTGCTGGATAAGTATAAACAAATTCGCGACGACCTGACGGCGGCTTCGCCGATCATTGACGGGGAAGCGGGCAAGAGCCGTGAAATTTACGAGAAAATCAACGACGAGACGGGACGCGGCGCCGTCGCGATCTTCGCCAATCCTTTCGGCAGTCCGTGGGACGCGCCTCGTCCGATTGCATTCCGCTATGTAACGAAACATCGCGTCGATACGGATTATTGGTGTCCGCCTAACATTTCGGTAACGTTCGACAAAGCGGGAAGAGCCGTCATCGAAGCGAATTTTATAAAACCGGACGCGGCCATTGTTTACTTCGGCGTCGAACCGGAACATAAGGAGAGTTAGGGAGCATGCACGAAGGGCTGACAATGCCGGACTACGTATGGTCTGCACCCCGCATAACCACGGATCCGCAATGGAATGTCGGAAACGTTAGAGCGCTGTTTTACGAAGGGATGGGAGGAAGCCACGGTCGTACGAAGGTGTTCGCCTATATGGGTTATCCATCAGGAGCAGGCGGACCGCACAAAGTGCCCGCCGTTGTGCTTCTGCACGGAGGAGCCGGAACGGCGTTCTCCGATTGGGTGAAGGAGTGGAACGACCGAGGCTATGCCGCGATCGCCATTGATCTGGAAGGAAAACGTCCGATCTCCCCAGGGGCATACGAATCAGGGGAGCATCTGCACGGTGGGACCGCAAGACAAGGCTTCTTCGAAGACATCGGGAAACCCGATGAAGAACAATGGATCTACCAAGCGGTTGGCAACGCGATATTGGCGCATTCGCTGCTTCGCGGGAATGCGTTGATCGACTTCGAACGCATCGGTGTAACGGGCGTCTCATGGGGAGGGTTCCTGACGAGCGTCCTGATCGGGATCGACGACCGGTTCGCTTTCGCCATACCCGTCTATGGAAGCGGCTATATGAAAGGAAGGGAAAGCTGTCTTAGCTTGGCATTTGACGCTAATCCCGCTGCGCTAAGATGGGAGCCATCCCATTGGATTCGTGAGGCGAAGCTGCCGATCCTATGGCTTAACGGGGATGCCGATCCTTTCTTCTGTGCCGTATCGACATCCCGATCTTATATGAACAGCCGCGATGCGAATCTGGCGTTGATCCATGGGTACGAGCATGGACATGCCGAAGGATGGTCTCGCGAGGAAGTTTACGCTTTCGCGGATAGTCGGACGGGGAAAGGCTTGCCTTTGATTCGGATGGCCGTGCCGCTTAGAGCGGGGGATGAAGAAATCCGGTTAATCGTTCCACCCGGCGTGCAGGCAGCGGAAGCAGCTCTATTCTATGCCCCCGGAGGAATCGAATACACAGAGGACGGTACGCGTTGTTTGACGGAATGGTGGCGGCTGCCTTTGACGATAGAAAATAATCTTACCGTACGCTTCGTTGTTCCGGTTGACGCGAGAGCTTACTACGTAGCGGTAACCGAATCCAGAGGGCTAACCGTATCTTCGGCATGCATCGAGCTCAATGGAAAGGAGGTGATTGACGAAACCATGACATAGAGAGATAAACGGAAACGGGAGAGAGAATGACGTACGGTTGAACGACATTTCGTTAGGGAGGTTGACTATGTCTTTTTCAATTAGAAGAATAGGCGTTGCAGCTTTGGTGTTCCTCGTGTTCTTGGGAAGCTTGGGGCTGCCATTATCACACGGCAGCTCCGCACACGCAAGCGGTTCGGAATCGTCCTCCACAGTACGAATCGAAGCGGAGGATTATGATGCGGAAGGAATTACGAACGAATTCGCCGTACATCCTGCAGCTTGGAATGACGGTACGGAAGTGTTCGTATCCGGTCCATATGCGTGGCTGAAATATGAGCAAGTTAATTTTGAAAGCGATTTCAATACGATTAGGCTTTTTTACAAATCAGCTTATACAGGTACTGTGGAAATAAGAGATGGAAGTCCGACCGGCACTTTGCTGGGAACGCTTGAGCTGTCGGGTTCGGATTGGGGAGCACCTCTCGAAGCAACGGCTGTTCTAAGCGGTGTAACCGGCGTACACGACCTGTATTTCTATTTCACCAATGGTGCAATCGTGGACGCGTTTGAACTCAGCCCGCCTGCTCCGTTTACGATCGAAGCGGAAAGCTTCGACGAGGAAGGCGTGACGAACGAATTCGCCGTACATCCGTCTCTTTGGAATGACGGGACGGAAGTATTCGTATCTGGTCCATACGCTTGGCTGAAATATGAGCAAGTCGACTTGGAGAACGGATTTAACACCGTTAAACTCCGTTATAAAACCGCTTATGCGGGTACAGTGGAGATACGAAGCGGAAGTCCGACCGGTACTTTGCTGGGGACGCTTGAGCTGTCGGGTTCGGACTGGGGGACACCTCTCGAAGCAACCGCTGTTCTAAGCGGAGCGAACGGCGTACACAACCTGTACTTTTACTTCACGAACGGAGCGATTGTGGACGCTTTTGAATTCAGCAAAACAGGGGATGCAGCGAGCAATGACCCGCTTGCAATCGAAGCGGAAAGCTACGGTGCGGAAGGCGTAACGAACGAATTCGCCGTACATCCGTCGCTTTGGAACGATGGGACGGAAGTATTCATATCCGGCGGATTAGCATGGCTGCAATACGATGACGTCGATCTGACAAGCGGATTCGATACGATCCGGTTGTACTATAAGACGGCCTATGACGGAACGGTTGAAGTCAGGGACGGCAGCCTTACGGGAACGCTGCTCGGAACGATCCCGTTGACGGGCTCGGACTGGGGGACGGCTAAGGAAGCAACAGCAGCGATCAGCGGTGCTTCCGGCATCCACGACATCTATTTGTACTTTTCGAACGGGGCGCTCGTCGATAAGCTGCAATTTGAGAAATCCGATGATGTAACGCCTCCGCAGCCCGTCTCGCCTAATGCGGAATTCGTTGGGACGGATACAACTACGCAAGGGCATTGGGAAGGCCAATACGGCAGCGACGGTTATATTTTGTTCGGGTATGAAGGAAACCCGGCGCCAGGCAATCCCGAATGGGTAACGGACAATCTTCATAAACAATCGGATCTCGCAAGTTTACCGGCTTACGTGGACGATTATGAATACGGATGGCCCGGGGCTCATTGGACAACAGTGAAGAACAACAACGATAACAGGATATTGGACAAACCGGCGTCTCCTCCTGCAGGGGTTACTTCCGACAAGTTCAACGTATATGCATCGATTGGAGACGGTTCGTTTACAACCGTATATACTTTTGACGTGAATGACGATCAGAAGCATCAGTTCAGTTATTATACGAACTCGACGTCGAGCGCCGGCGAAACGATGAAAGCCGAGATTTTGGACGTGAACAACAATGTTATCGCTAGCCGCCAAATCAATAAAAACACGTTCGCTAACGGTGCTTACGTAACGTTCATCGTCAAAGGAAGCTTCAAGCTCAAGCTGCAAACGCAGCCGGGCTTCGGGGCGCAAGGTTTCTTCTTCGACGAGCCTTCGGACGAGGTCGCAGCAGAACTTACGGCAGTCGTAGAGCAGAAGATCAAGGTGAAGCTGGATTGGGTCAATCCGGGCGCTCACGACTTCATCATCGTGGAAAGAAGCAAGGAAGGCGGGGCGTTCGAACAAGTTGAACGCGTCGCGGGATCGGAAACGAGCTGGACGGACGAGGATATTTCTACGGGAACGCATTACGAATATCGGCTCAGATACTTGGATGGGACGACGTATAGCGATTCTTCGGAGGCCGCCGAAGTCGACGTACCGCTTCTCGGGCCTACTGAACTGAACTTACAGAACGGGAATATAACAATCAATCTGAACGAACCGATCACGAACTTAAGCGCTAAGCTGACCCGGGAGGATGGAACGCCATTGGCCGGCAAGACGGTGACGTTCAGACTTTCGGGAGACTTCGTTGGGGACGGCGCAACGCTAGGGCAAGAGATTCCTTCCCTCATGGGCACGGCGGTAACGGATTCGTCAGGAATCGCGACCCTAAGCTACATTTGCGCTTATGGCGGGAACTATCTAATTGCTGCGGAATTCGCGCAGGATGCCGACAACGATCTCGATGGCGTCGTATCCGCGCCAATCGAACTTACGGTTAACCATCCATGGACGACCGCTCCGACGATCTTCAAAGTATCGGATGCGATTTCTTCCGGCAAGTCGTTCAGCGTCAACGGCAGCGGTATGGATGCGGCTAACGTAGAAGTCGCAATTGCGCTGGACACGACGGGGAGCTCACCGATAACGCCACCGTTCACGGCCATTACGGCAGACATCATTCAAACGGACAAGGACGGTACTTTCGTCGTAGCAAGTATGCCGGCAGGATCAAGCGCCGGTGTCTATAACGTGTGGGTGAAGAACGCGAACGGATGGAGCAGCAATCTGAAGATGAACGCAGCCAGGCCGCTGTACCTGTCCGAATATCAAGCATTCGCCGGTTTGAATATCGAGCTTGTAGGCAGAAACCTCGACCAGAGCGAATTTGGAGGAACGACCGGCACGAAGGTGCGGCTGAACGACGGAAGCGGCGGCGTCTACGAGCAGGTTATCCAAAGTTTGAATCCATATAACGTTAAGTTCAACATCGGCAATGGCGTACCTCTTGGAACGTACAATGTGGAAATTACGAACGATAACGGGATTAACTGGGTGAGGCTGGACAATGGACAGACGCTTCAGATCGTGAGTGCAGGGGCAGATCCTCTGGGCATGGGAGTCGCGTGGGCCAAGGATTTCAATTGGAGCAATGTATTCGATGTCATTTCCTATGGAGCAAACGCGAGCGATACGGCTGATGATACACTGGCCGTTCAAGCTGCCGTCGACGCTGCGGAGGATGATGGGGGAGGCGTCGTTTATTTTCCGGATGGAAGCTACTACATCGATACGATTAATTTAGGCGCCGGCGTCGTGCTGGAAGGACAAAGCCAGAACGGTACGAAGCTGTATTACAAGGGCAGCAACGGGCAGAACTTTATTAATTCGAAGGATTCTGCTTCCGCTGGAGGAGTAGCTCAGCTGCAAGGCATTGCGAAGCTAAGCTTGCTTCTCTCGGATCCGCAGACGAGACCGGATATGTTCATGTCCCTAGGACAGCAATGGGGGGATGGCCAAGCGTTCGGCGACCAGAAGAAACGAACGGCGAATAGACTGTTCGTCAAGAACGTCACTATCGACTATCCATGGACTGACGCTGGTGCTGTCGGCACCGGCAGGGGCATCGGACTTTTCTTCGTCGCCGACGAGAGGGTGTTGTTGCAGGACAATCACTTTAGCGGATGGTATGCGACCAATACGATTACCGCGCTTAACGAATATATTACGCTGAAAAACAACTACTATGAGTATTCTACCGGCTATGTTCATAGCATGGGAACTTACGCGTTCTACGAGAACAACCACGTCGTCATCCATAACGAATACAATCAAGATTCACACGGTTTGTTCGCTAGGTCCGACGCCTATGTCGCCAACAACGTCATAATAGGTCCAGGCGATGCGGCGAACGTGCATAACGATGGAGAAGCGATATGCGCCGAGGTGCCGGGTGCGAACTTTAATGCCGGCCAAGTGTTAAAGGGAAGTTCGACAACGCTCAAAGTATCGGCAGACCGTCCGCTTCAAGATCCTACGGTACAGTTCGGCACACTGAGTGTACGCATATCGAATGGACTTGGCGTAGGGCAGCAGCGAGAAGTCGTCGACATTGATCCCTTAACGGGAACGATTACCGTAGACAGGGCGTTCGATATCATACCGGACATCACGAGCAAGTTCACGTTGCTTAGTCCGCTGAACCATTTTACCGTCTACAACAATGATATTGAGGATTCCGCTAACGGCATCGTTCTGTTCGGCAACATGTACGACGCGGTTACGGCGAACAACGAAATCGTCGATTCCCGCGGTATATGGGTATGGGGAGTCAGCAGTCCGGATGCCGTTGTACCGGATTACTTCGTTAGAATTGCCCGCAATACGCTCGAAGGCGTATCCCGTCGTGGCAACACAGTGGGAATCGGGGTGGATACGGGCCGTTTCGACGCGGACGGCAAGATGGACGACATTTTGTCGCTCGGGTTCGAAGCAAGAGATAATTCCATTACGGGAGACAACACGCTGGAAATGGGCACGGATCCGATCAAAATGACGTCCCCGTTAAGCGGCATTTGGTTGATGGCTTATGGACATTCCACTTTGTCGGACGGAAGCGGTACAGGAGATACGACGAATTCGATTATTGAAGGCAATAAGCTGTCCAATCTGAAGGTTGGCGTCACGTTAACTAAGAGCAATTACGGACAGGTCGTCAACGACAATGAGTACGACGCTTCGGTACTTGCATTCCTGGACGATCGGGGCAGCGACAATACGACGGTGACCGGCAATGATCTGCAGGAAGAAGAACTGCCGACGACAGAGCCTACAGCGACACCAACTGCATCGCCAGCACCAACAGCAACTCCTGAACCGTCACCAACATCGGTTGTGCAAACAAGGCCGACGCCAGTAACCTCTCCTGGTCTTATTACGGTTAACACCAGTAAAGGCAATGAAGGGAGAGCGGTTGCCGAAGTCCTTTCGGCGGATTTGGAAGACGCGATAGCAAGGACTGTGAACGGAATTGTGACGATCGATGTGCAAAGCGCGGGCACTGCACAAGAGATTACTGTGAAAGTACCGCTTCAACCCGTTCTAGCGGCAGGCAACAAAGCTGGGCAAATCAAGTTCTTGACCGGGGGAGCTGCAATCACCGTCTCAACGGATGTTTTCCGACAGGCAGAAGGGGCGCAATCCGGTGCTGAACTTACCGTTAAGCTTGTCGATCCAGCATCGTTGCCGCCGGAAGTGAAGAATGTCGTCGGCAGCAATGCTGTGTATGATTTCGCACTTAGCATCGATGGTAAGAAAGTCGACACGTTCGGACGCAATGAAGTATGGGTTCAAATGAAATACGATTTGTTGCCCGGCGAGGATCCGAACCATGTTGTCGTCTATTACATCGATGACAACGGTAAGCTGCATAAAGTGAAAAATGCCCGATACGATGCGGCTACGGGAATGATATCGTTTCAAGCATTGCATTTCAGCCAATACGCCGGGGCATACATCGAAGCTGGTTTTAGCGATTTAAGTTCGGTCCAATGGGCTAAGAGCAGTATCGAGGCGCTTCAAGCAAGAGACATCGTCTCCGGTATCGGCGACGGTCGCTTCGAGCCTAGCCGGCAAGTGACTCGCGCTGAATTTGTCACGATGCTCATGAACGCGCTTGATCTGAATACGGATCGAACGATAAGCAGCTTCAAGGATGTGAAGCCGGGGAGCTGGTACGCTTCGGCGATCGCCGAAGCCGAAGAGCTGGGAATCGTGAAAGGACATGCGAATGGTACTTTCAACGTCAACGAGCAGATAACAAGGGAAGATATGGCTGTCATGGCATTCAACGCCTTAAGGTATGTGGATGCAAACCTCGACTTGGCGAAGACGCTGACCTTTCATGACGGTTCAGAAGTTGCCGCTTATGCCCGCGATGCGGTGAGTGTTCTTCAACAGTCCGGCATTATTCAAGGGTACGGCAAAGGCAGTTTTGTTCCGAAAGGATTGTCGACCCGCGCGGAAGCATCCGTTATTCTATGGGAGCTTTTGCGCTTCGTTTATCCTGTTCATCCGTAACGAAGCAAGCTTTGAAATCGGGATATCGTACTTCGATATCCCGATTTTTTCGCTCAAATCGGCGATTTTGAAGTGGATTTCCTTGATATTGCAGTATTCAGAGTTCTCGATAGGAGCTATGTTTAGTTTGTGGCCAGGCAAACAAAAACCCTGCGGCATGCAACGAACAGAAACGAGGGATCACGCAATGACATGGAAGAGCAGGCGACTGAGAGATTTGAAACGAAACGGTGAGATGTTATTGATGTCCTTGCCGGCCTTGCTGAAAATTTTTATCTTCTCTTATATCCCGATTGTAGGCGTCATCATCGCTTTCAAACGGTACGTTCCTTCGCAGGGCATCTGGAACAGCCCGTGGAACGGCTTCGACAACTTTGAGTTTTTCTTCAAATCACAAGCAGCTTGGACCGTTCTGCGCAACACAATCGGATTGAACCTGCTCGGCATTCTCGCTAGTACGGCTATTAATGTCGTCCTTGCGTTTCTATTATACGAGGTCGTCAACAGGACGAGGCTGAAGATTTACCAAACCGTGCTCTTCATTCCTTACTTCTTCTCCTGGGTGCTGGTCGGATTGATGCTAACCTCGCTGCTGAGCCCGACCTCAGGGATACTTACGGATCTCATTTATAAGCTGTTCAATTACGAGATCAACTTCTATGCGAGTCCTGGCTCGTGGGTATGGATCTTAACGATCGTCTTCGTCTGGAAGGGAGCGGGATTCGGTAGCTTGATCTATTATTCGGTGCTCTTGAACATCGACAAGGAATTGTTCGAGGCGGCCGAGATCGACGGAGCCAGCAGGCTTCAGACCATTCGCAAGATTATGCTTCCGTTCCTTATTCCAATGATCTGCGTGCTGACGATTCTCGCTTTCGGCAATATCATCCGAGCGGACTTTGGGATGTTCTACTTTGTCCCGCAAAATCAAGCGCAGCTCTATCCGGTCACGGACGTCATCGACACCTACGTATACCGGGCGCTGGCAGGAAACGGAGATTTCTCGGTAAGCGCGGCAATCGGCTTATTCCAATCGGTCGTCGGACTCGTGTTGATCTTAGTTACAAATAAAGTAGCCAAATCGGTCAATAAAGACTATAGCTTGTTCTAAATCGCTTCAGAGGAGTTATTGCCATGACCCAAAACAAATCGTATGCCTTGGTCGTTAACCTCATCCTGATCGTCATCTGCGTCTTGTCCTTGTTCCCTCTCGTGATGACACTCGTCATCTCGATCACGGATAGCCGGGAGTTGTCGGAATTCGGATACCGCTTAATCCCATCCGGATTTTCTTGGGACGCTTACGTATACTTGTTCAAGGTTCCCAAAGATCTCATTAACGGCTACACCAATTCCATTATTATAACAGGCGTCGGAACCTTCCTAAATCTGTTGATAACGTCGATGGTCGCTTATTCCTTATCCCGCAGGGACTTCAAATACAGAGGTTTCGTATCCGGTTTTATATTTCTAACGATGATCTTCAACGGCGGACTCGTTCCTGTCTATATGCTCATCGTGAAGTACTTGGAGTGGAAAAACACGCTAACGGCGATTATCGTGCCGGGACTCGCTCTTCCATTCAATATTTTCCTTATGCGGGTGTTGTTTCAGGATATTCCACCAGCGTTGACCGAAGCAGCCAAGATTGACGGCCTATCGGATTGGAAGACTTTCCTGAAAATTGTATTGCCGCTGTCGAAACCGGCGCTCGCTACGCTTGCGCTCATCTCGGCACTCGGATATTGGAACGAGGCGTTCGCACCGATTCTGTATATTGACAACATCAACAAGTATCCTATCCAGCTCGTACTAAACAACATCGTGTCCGCTGTTAATTACATCAAGAGCGGCAATACGATGCCGGGCAGCACCCAATCAATCGATCCCGAATCCGTTCCTTCAGACTCTATTATGTTCGCGATGATGGTGGTCGCAACGCTGCCGATGCTGTTCTTGTTCACTATCCTGCAGAAGTATTTCGTGAAAGGCTTGACGGCTGGGGCGGTGAAGGGATAAGCAGACCGACCCAAGAAGAATGACTCGTGATATAATGGAGCGTTCACATCCGACTCCTTATATATAGATCCTATCATTATACAAAAAGGGAGAGTTCAAAAATGAAAAATGCACCCAAAAAGCTTGTATTACCGGTATTGCTCGCCATGTTGGTCACGATGCTGCTTGGCGCTTGCGGCAATAACAATGGCAATTCGGATTCAACCGATCCTGCTGCAACGACAACAGCCGAAGGAACGGAGGCACCAGCCGCCCCTGAATTGGAACCGGTTACACTCAGCTATTACTTCCCGAATACGCCTCAGCCTGACCTGCAGGTCATTCAGGATGCTATGAACAAAATATTGAAAGAAAAGATTAATGCGGAAATTAATCTTTATCCGATTTCCTTCGACAACTATGAGCAAAAAATGAAAGTAATGATCAACACGCAAGAAGAATTCGATCTAGTCTTCACGGCGCCATGGGTGCTTAATTACGTGGCGAACGCATCGAACGGCGCTTATGCCGATCTAACGGACTTGCTGCCGCAATACGCACCGGGGCTTTACGCTTCGATGAAACCGGAAATTTGGGACGCAGCGAAAATTAACGGAAAGCTCTACGCCTCCATTAACCAGCAAATTTTCGCTAGACAATCGGGCTTCTGGTACAACAAAGAATTTACGGACAAATACAATGTCGACTATACGAAAATCGAAACGTTCAGAGCGTTATCCGATTATCTCCTTCAAGTAAAAGCGGGTGAAGAAGCAGCTCGGACGGATAGAATGACTTGGAAAGCGGATTGGATATGGCAAGTGAAAGAAATGAACGGCTGGGAAAGCGTCGGCGGCTCGGACATCCCGGGATCAATCGTATCCACTGACGCTGCCCCGAAAGTATTCAACGAATTCGAAACGAAGGAATACAAAGAAATTGTCGATCTGGCCAAAGAACTGCAAGTGGCCGGCGTTATTCCGAAGGATGTACTTACCGCAGCTAACTGGGATCGTACGAAAATGATCGCCGGAGCCGCTAACGTCAGCCCGGGAGCAGAGCAAGCGGAAGCGCAGAGCAGCAACATCAAGGAAATCGTTATGCATGGAGTCGGAAGTCCGATGTTGACGACGAACAACGTCACCGCAACGATGACGGCGATCTCGGCTACTTCCCAAAACAAGGAAAGAGCGGTTATGTTCCTTGAGCTTATCAATACGGATAAAGAATTGTATAATCTGCTCGCTCATGGAATCGAAGGCACGCACTACAACAAAGTTGGAGATAACAAATACGAAACGATTGCCGATTCGAAGTACGTGCCGAACGCGGACTGGATGTTCGGTAATCAATTTAACAGCTTAGTTCCTGTCGCGAGCGAAGACGACGTATGGGAGCAAACGAAAGCTCTGAACGATTCCGGAGTTGCATCTGTCCTCATGGGCTTCGTGTACGACGATTCGAAGGTGAAGACAGAAGCTGCGAACTGCGCGGCAATCATTAGCGAATACAAGGATGTGTTCTCCGCGGGCTTGTACGGAAACGATACGGACGCTAAGTACACCAAGTTTTTGGAAGATTTGAAGAAAGCAGGCCTAGATAAGATCATCGCGGACAAACAAGCGCAAGTCGACGCGTTCATCGCTAGCAAAGGCTAAGACAATGAATTAACAGGACAAAGGCAGGCGTTCCCCGCGGGAAATCGGCCTGCCTTTTCCTATGGGAGAGGAAGTCGTCAGCTATGTATGGTGCACCGATTATGTTGTTGCTGGACACGGATACGGTTCTAGAGCCGAATAAAATTTGCGCTGCCGTCGCCGATATACACAGCAAAGGATTCGATACGATCTGCATTGAATTCCGAAACTGTTTGTTTAACGGGTATGATCAGGTAGGACGCGAGGCATTCGCTATCGCAGCGAAGGAAGCCTCGTCTCACGGGATGCAGGTCGTTCAGATCGTGCCTGGACCGAGCCGCGACTGGTTGAAGCGTTATCCGGAAGATCGTCGCAAGCTGCTCGTCCAGCACACGAGCCAAATAAAAAGAAATCGTTTCACCTTACGAATCGAAGACCATGCTCTTGGCGGGATACAGGCAAAGTTCGTCGGCATCGAGAAAGCGTTTCTCATCGAACGAGACTTATCCGGCGAAAGGATCGTCGGGGTGCGGGATATTACGCCTGGTTTCTCTTATATCTTCGAGATGGACGCCGTGCCTACGGTATCGGGCGAATACGGGGAAGACGGAGAAATTCTATTATACGCAATATACCATGAAGATAAGCTGGATTGGGCTTCTCCAGCTGTTCTGCAGGAGTTCGATGCTCAAGTCCATCTCTATTCAAATCTGCCAATTGGCGGCTTCGCGATCGATGAATTCGGGACAGGATCGCATGCTCACGGCGTTTATCATGCGGGCCACCATTTCCTAAGTAGCTTCCGCGAGCGATACGGCTATGAGCTGACAGACAAGCTGTACTTGCTGCACAATGAAGTAGATGGCGAAAGTGCAGGCAAAGTCCGTTACGATTATTACAATCTTACCATGGAGCATACGTACGCCGTGCAGAAGTACGTCAAGGAGCGGTTCACCGCTTTATATGGAGACGATATATTCATTGGATTTCATCATACGTGGTGGGGCGAAGGGAACTCGGGAGATTTGTGGGCAGGCAATATCGATTATTTCAGATTGGCGGATAACTTGAGCGGAGGCTTTGTCGATGCGCAGTACGACGCGGAGCGAACGATGACGTCAATGACGATGCTGGCCGAGTCCATCGCCAAATACTCGTCAACCGGAATCGCGTACAATATGTGCTGGGATCGGTATCCGACGCATGCGAAGATGGACTATTACCATCGGCTGCTCTCCGTTCGCAACGTTAGATGGGTCGCACATGCTTATGGACGATCCGGCGAATTCGGCCCAGGTTACCCTGAACATCGGACATGGGCGGACGTTGCCTTATGCACGAGTCGGGAGAATGCGTTCGAGCGGTTCATTGGAGCGGCAACGAGCAGACCGAAGGTAGCGATGCTCTACTTATGGGAATCGGTAGCCCGCATGAACGACGAATTCATGCATTACCATCGAATGAGCATGAAGGCATTGCTCGATAAAATGATGGATCGGCATATCGAGATCGACGTTATCCCGTCGTTCGAGGCAAAGCTCGATACGTATGAAGTGTTATTCGTGTTGTGGCCGACGATGATGCCGGAGTCGACATGGCTTGCTCTGCAGACATTCGCGGCATCAGGAGGAAGACTCGTCTTCATGGGTCCGCCGGCGAATTGCACCGTCGAAGGCCGGGAAATCTCCGACGAATTCGAAGAGTTGACTGGTGCGCGGTTCGCGGACTATGCGACCGAACTCCACTACGCAGGCGAGCATGAATACATCGCTTGGGATATGTGGTTCACCGATAAGAAGATCCCAATGCGTTGTTATCCGCTTACGCCGCTCGACGGGCAGGCGCTTGTGAGGCAGGGCGAAGACGTACTAGGCGTTCGCAAGGCGAACGTCGATTATTATTCGTTCGAGGTTGCGCTAACGGCGGAGTTCGAGCCCATCCTTGACAGCTTGATGCCATACCGGGAGCTGGAGCTGCCGGCCGGCGTAAGGTCTAAAGTTTCTTACGAAGGCGATAATACGGCCGTCATTACGTTAACCGGATGCTGGGACAAGAAGATTAATGCGTCATTCGGATTCAGAGGCAATGCCATTAGGATACGGGATGGCCTATTGGTTGGCATCAAGTTCGAGGGCAACGAAGTGGGAGAGATCATCGGGGAGTATGATGAGGCGGTCGAAATCAATGGCGTCCCTTATGGGGAAAAGCTATGAAATTGCTCCATCTGCGTCCCGAGCAGTTGAAGGATGCCGTTCACCGCAACGTACCGCTGCTCATCCCGGTCGGCGTCGTCGAATATCACGGACCCCATCTCCCAGTCGGCACTGATATTTTAATTGCGGAGTCCATTGCATTGCGGGTGGAGCAACGTTGCGAATGCGTATTGGCACCTTCCGTGCCGTACGGACCGACAATGAGCTGGGCTGGAGGCAGCTCAGAAGGAGAGATGGACTTTGCACCCGAGCCATTCGCGGTTTATTGCAAGGAGATGTTAAAGCATTATTCGGCGATGGGGTTCGGTCGCATTTACGTACTTCAGCATCATGCTGGAAAGGATGGACTCCAGGCGTTAAGTTTGCGCAGGGCGGCGGCGGAGTTGATGAGGGAGACGACACTTTCTTGGGAAGATGGCTGGGGACGAGTACCGGGAGATCGCTATCCCGATCCGAAAATTTTCGAACGGATTAAGATCGCTCATCCCGACACCTACGCTAGGAGAACGGAGGCTTTTCCGGCAGGAGTGCCGTTCGACCACGCGGGCCGAATCGAAACGTCCTTCATAATGGCCGATTATAATGAGACAGTTCATATGAAAAGCTTATCTGACGAAGAAGCAGCCAGTTGCGCCTGGTTAGGCGACTCTGGCTTGGCTACCGCTGCTGAAGGCGAGCGGTGGCTTACTTATTGCGTGGATGGATGGGTGGAAGAGTTGAAAAGATAGGCTTTAGTTTAATGGAAGAAGCTCCGACAAGCATATCGCTTATCGGAGCTTCTTATTTGCGTTAGCTTATTTTACGGACAGTAAGCTCGTTGTGATAAAGTCCAGCTGCGCTTCAAGCGACACTGGATCATTGTAAGTGTCTGCTGCAGGATTCAGTTGGAACACGTTGCCTGCATTAACGGCAGGTAGGCTGGACCAGAGCGCATTGTCATAAACAACTTTCGGATCGCTTGTATCGCCAGACCATGGGCAAGTGAAGATGATGTCGCCCGCATAAGTAGGGAGCACCTCCAGCGAGATGGACGCCCAGCCTGTGCCGCTGTCGATCGCTTCTTTCTGAGCAGCAGCCGGAGCTTTCAGACCGAATTCGCCGTAAATAATTTCTCCGCCGCGGCCGTAGTTATGTCCGAATACATACAGACCTTTCGAATAAGGGTTTAGGATCGATACGGTTTTGTCGCCAACAGCTTCCTGCACCTGCGGCTTCAGCTCGTTAATTTTGCTCTCCCACTTCTCAACCCATGCTTTCGCTTCGGCTTCTTTGTTCGTCAGCTTGCCGAAATCAACCATTTGATCCTTATAGTTCAGCTTGCCGTATTGTACGGCAACGACTGGAGCGATTTCCGCTAGGCTTTCAAGGCCTTCTGTACCAACATACGCAATGATGAGGTCAGGATTAAGCGCCAAGATTTTCTCAGGGGTAGGCTCGCTGCCAAGATTCTCGACACCGTCTACCTTTCCGTTCAGGTAAGGGTTTTGCAATGCGCCATCAAGCGCTCCGACGAGCGGGGCATCCAGTGCTACGAAGTAGCCTGTATAGAAGGCAGTCAGATCGACGATCCGCTGTGGATTTTTTGGAACTTCTACGTCGCCGTTGCCTGCTGTGAACGTGACCGTTTCCACCTCGACTGCTGCGCTATCGTCAGCAGGAGCTGCTGTCGGCGCAGTCGTTGGCGCTGGCGAAGCGTTGCCGGCTGCACCGGAATTGTTGTTGTTCCCGCAAGCTGCGAGTACGAAAGTAACAGCCAAAGCGAGTACAATTAAAGCATAAAAGGTTCTGTTTTTAAACAAAGTAATTCCACCCCTATGTAGTTGATAGTGATAATCGTTATCACTATAGCATGGGTTTTATAAATTGGCAATTACTTTGTTAAAATAATTTCAATCGATGATTTTGCCGGTTATCGTATGTCCTATAATTGACAATTAGGGTCCGATTCTGACTACTTATTTGTTTTCCTTCATTATTCGGCTGTGAGCGCTTGCTGTTTCCGTTATAATTATTTTTAAAGATTCGTAAAGATTCGTAAATGGATGCTTGGGGGACTGTCATGCTGAAAGTGATGATTGTCGAGGACGAACCTCTTATTCGCGCGGGATTGAAGGAGTATTTTCCTTGGAATGAATTAGGCATCGGCACGATCGTGGAAGCCGAGAACGGCAAGGAAGGGATCGCAACGGCGCTGAAAGAATGGCCGGACCTCATCATTACGGACATACGCATGCCGGAGATGAACGGTCTAGAAATGATTGAACAGCTCAAGCCGCTGCTTCCTAATGCGGTTTTTATCATTTTAACGGGATATAGTGAGTTTCAATATGCGCAAGACGCGATACGTCTCGGAGTGGTCAAGCAATATTTGCTGAAGCCGCTCGAATACGAGCCAAGTATGAAAGCGCTGACGGAATGCATTCATCTCCTGCGGCAAAGCCGTGAAGAACAGCAGGAGAAGCAAGCATGGCAGGCAGCTTATGAAGAACATACGAAGTGGAAGGAAAGCGAAATCGTCAAGCAAATCCTGGAGGGAGTAGATCCCGATGAGGTTGGATCGCGCCTTCTAGAGAATGATGTTATGCAACGGCAGCCGCTGTCGCTTTGCGTACCGCTTGCCGCAACCTGCTTCGCTCGCAATAGTATCGCGCATGGACGCAAATGGCGGGCCTCGGCCGAGCGTCTTGTCGCTGAAGCGGCTGCAGCGACCGGACAGATGCAGCGGTTGATGGTTTATACGAGCAGGGGCAGGCTGTATATGCTTCTCGTCATGGAGCAGTTCGAGGACAAAGAGGAAGGGCTTGAGCGGCTAAGGGAGCAAATCGTACTTTCGCTGGAACGAGTAAATGCCGATGCGACTGCGGCTTTGTACATGGCTATGGGACATGCTTCCTCCGACGTATCGAAGCTAGCCGACAATCTTCATGCTGCAGCCAAAGCGCTGCTTGGCAGATTCGCGGATTCCGAGCGATGGCTCATCCGAACGGAGCGATCTATCGAGGCTCCATCGCAAGCGGGAGCAACCGACAAGGTCATTCAATTGAGGCCGGACGATCGGAACGCGCTTCTGGCCTGCTTGGAGCAGGGAGACGGCGCTGCCGTCAAGGCTTTGATGGATCGGCTGTGCGCTCAGTCCGCCGAGGCGTTGCCTTATGTGAGCGGCGATCAATGGCTCGCATTCATGCAGGAGATTATTAGCGTTACGCTGCGATTCGCGCATAAGCAAGGTTTTCCGATGGAGGGTGTATCCAGCGACAAGCTGCTGGAATTGACTTTCGTCGACGATTTTCGAACGTTGGACGCACTATTCGGCTACTTGGCGGCGTGGGTCATTCATCTGAATGATCTGTACAGCAAGATGAACCATCCTGTACAGCAAGAGAACCTGATCTTCAACCAGATTAGGAGCTTTATCGAAACTAATCTTGATCAAGATATTACGCTCCAAATGGTAGCTGATCATTTCTTCTATAACCCATCGTACTTGAGCCGCTTATTCAAGTCGAAGCTGAATCAGAACTATCTTAGCTTCGTGACCGAGATACGGATCGCCCATGCGAAGAAGCTGCTGGAGGATCCTAACCGTCTCGTTACCGAGGTATGCACGATGTGCGGCTACAGGAGCTATAAACATTTTGTGAAAATGTTCCGTTTCGTCGCCGGCATGACGCCGACCGATTACCGCAAGCAGCTTGGCATACTTTACTAGCGATTAAGAAAGGGCAGCCCAAGGTCGATATGACCCATTGGAGCTGCCCTTCTTGTTGTTATGCCTCCTTCATCCCGGAACCTGCTCCTTATCCCTTCACGGCACCCATCGTAATGCCTTGCGTGAACGCCTTCTGGAACAGAAGGAAAATCGCGATCATCGGAATGGAAGCGAATGCCGCTCCCGCCATTAATACGCCGTACGGCGTCGTATATTCACCTTTGAGTGTAGCAACGCCAAGCGGCAGCGTCATCATAGGCGTGGAACGAATCATAATGAGCTGGCTGAAGTAGTCATTCCAAGCGTTGATGAACGTGAAAATCGCGAGTGCGCCTAAAGCCGGCTTCAGCAGCGGAAGAACGATGCTGTAATAGAGCCGCAGCTCGGAGCAGCCGTCCATCTTGGCCGCCTCCAGCAGCTCGCCGGGCAGCGTCTGTGCGAACTGCTTAACCAGGAAGATGCCGAAGGGCCAGCCGATCGCCGGCAGGATAAGCGACTTGTAATGATCGATCCAACCGAAATCGGCAATCATCGTAAAGAGCGGAACGAGAATGACCTGCTTCGGAAGCGCCATGGCGGCGACGAATAAGGTGAAGATGATCGCCCGTCCGGGAAAACGTTTCTTCGCCAGCACATAACCGGCCATTGAAGCAACGATACATATGCCGACCATTTCCGCCGCCGCGATGAAGAAGCTGTTGAACGTCCAGCGCCAGACAGGATTTTTGAACAAGCTTACGAAATTGTCCAAGGTCGGCTCAAGCGGAAACCATTCGGGCGGTATGGCTACCGCCACGTTCTGCACCTTGAACGCGCCGGTTACGATCCAGTAAAACGGGAAAATAAAAAATAGCGACAGCACGATCAGGAGGAAATGCGATAACAGATAGCCTGGCGTCAGCTTGGCCAGCCATTTCGGTTTTTTGCGTGCGTTGCCGAAGCTTGGGCTATATGGTGCTTGTTCGTACGTTTTCATATGCGTCTCGCCTCCTAGTACTCGACATCGCTGCCTAGAAATTTGAATTGCAGGATCGAGATGATGCCGATGAAGACAGCCAGAATCATTCCCATCGCCGAAGCGATGCCGAACGAACCGAGCATGAACGCCTTCTCGTATACGCCGTACATAACGGTCGATGTTGCATAAAGCGGGCCGCCAGCGGTAAGCAACTGAACGATGGCGAACGTTTGGAACGTATTGATCGTCGTAATGACGATGATGTACAGGTTGGTCGGCATCAGCATCGGCCATACGATTTTGCGGAAAATCTGTCCCGGAGTGGCCCGGTCGATCTGAGCGGCTTCGATATACGAAGTCGGGATATTGCCAAGCGCGGCAACGTACAGAATGATCGGCTGACCGACCGATGTCGTGACTAATACGGCAATGATTGCGTACAACGCCGTTCTTAGATCGCCTAGCCAGGCGATGGGCTCCGCGCCGAACAGACTAGTAATGAAGTTCAGGATGCCGTAGTTCGGATCGTAGATGGACGCCCATACGACGGTGATGCTGACGACCGAGGAGACGGCCGGCAAGTAGAAGACGCCGCGGAAGAACGAGCGCGTGAATTCGCTTTTGGTATAGATCGTATTGGCCACAAAGATCGAGAATGCGATGACGACAGGAACGGTGATCAATACGATGAGAATCGTGTTTTTCATCGCTTTCAGGAACGTCTTATCTTGGAATAACTCGGTATAATTGCCAAACCCGATGAACTCGAACCGGTTCAGCGTGTAGTCGAACATGCTGATATAGATGCCCTTCAGCATCGGGTAAGCGACGAATAGAAGGAAGAAGGCCATTGCCGGAAGCAGGAACAAATAGCTGACCAGCCATTCGCGCCATACGAGACGTTTGGATTTCAGGACCGCTGCGAACATATGTGATCTCTCCTTACCTCGTGATAGAAAGGGAGCAGCGCACATGGCGTGCGCTGCTCCCGGGAACGCATCGTTATTTACTTCAATTCGGACTTGGCTTTGGTGATCGCTTCATTCGCTTTGGAAGCGAAGTCGTCAAGCGCTTCTTTTCCTGTCGCTTGTCCTAATAGAACGCTTTGCATTGCAGGGAACCAGTGCGTACGAATCTCGGCGTAGCCGTCCGCGATCGTCGGCGGAGCGGTGATGAATTTGCGGGCAACCTCCGCATAGGCGTATTCAGGATCGTCGTACAGACCCGTGATCGAATTGCGGACGGACAAGCCGCCTGTTTGGATCAGGTTCTTCTTGCCGTACACTTCATCGTTCGCGATGAAGTCGATTAACGTCTTCGCAGCTTTAATTTTCGCTTCATTATCGTTGTTGAAGATCGCCATGCCGCCGAGGTAAGGCTCAAGCTTAGGCGCGGAACCATCGAGCGTAGGGAACGGCAGCAGCACTTCCTCGAACTCGGCTTTCTTCAGCGTAGCGTTCTGCGCTTTCAATACGGCCGAATAGTTAATCGAGAACGCTACCTTGCCTTGCAGGAACAAATCATTGACGTCCGATGCCGCAAGCGCAGCCGAGCCGGAAATGATCAGCTTGTCCTTCTGAGCTTGGGCAATCCAATCGAGCGCCGCACCGGCAGCATCGGTATTGATCGCGACAGCGCTATTGTCATCATTGAGGAAGCTGGATAAACCAAGGTTAGCGATATATGCCCTAGTGCCTTGGTCGCCGGCTTGAGACTTCGCGAAGAAGACGGACGGGATGATGTCAGGCGCTTTCTCCTTAACGGCTTGAAGCGCCGCTTTGTATTCGTCGAAGCTCCAGACGCGGTCAGGTCTGTCCAGCGGGAGCAGATCAAGAGCGCCGATTTTCTCGAATACCGTCTTGTTCACGGCCATCGAGAATGGAGCGGTATTAATCGGGTACATAACCGTTTTGTCGCCGACCATGGATTGTTTCCAGAATGCTTCGGATATATCGCCGCGCACTTCGTCTGTAATCATGTCGTCGAGCGGCGCGAGCAGTCCTTTTTTGCCCCAGTCGATTACACGGCCCGGAGCGTCGTAAATGACATCCGGCGCGGAGTTGGACGCGATCGCGACATTCAGCTTCTCGGGTCCGCCGTCAAACGTAATCATCTCGAGATTTACTTTGATTTCTGGGTGCTTCTCGTTGAAAGCCGCGATGATTTGTTTCTCGTATTTGCCAACCTCACCGTCGAGCGCTTGGAAGTTGGGAAAGTTCCACCACGTAATCTCGACCGGCTCGGCGGCTGGCGGTTCGGCGCTGCTAGGCGCTGCGGTACTGGTTGCATTCGGTTCTGCCGTTGTCTTGGTGTCGGATCCATTGTTGTTGGAACTGCAGGCTGCCAAAAGCATCACGAGCATGATGGTGATCAAAAGTGTTGCCTTCTTTGTTGGTGCTGCCATTCAAATTCCCCCTGCCATTATTTAGAATGAACAAGTGAAGCGGATTCATTCCTTGCCATTAAGCATAGTCGATATGAAAAAGACGCAAAATCCCTCGATTTTGACATTGGACGTCTCGTTTTTTACCATCTCTAGCAGTTTCTCTTACTACATGAACGGTTGTAATCTATATTAGCATTGCGAGCGATTGAACTGTACAATGGGCGTTAAGGAATTCATTAACATGAGGGTTGTGGTCATTATGGGCGGCTTTAAAAGAATATCTAGGCTGTTTCAGATGAAGCATGTGAACCATCAAATATTCGTACTTATGATTTGTATCATCACGCTCCCGCTTACCGTCATGTCCGGCATCCTTTATTTTTTCTCCCTGCAGACGGTCAAGAACGAATATCAGAACAGCGCTAATCTTATTCTTAACAATTTGTCTTTTAACATCGATCAATATTTGCAAAGCATCGAGACGGGGACGCTTACCGCTCAGCTCGACAGCCAGCTGCAAGGCTCGCTCGTCCATTGGTCAAATAATCAGAACCCCGATCCAAGCGATATTAGCATCAAGTACGGCGGCGTCATCGAGCAGTTCATCAGCCGAATCGAGCTTACGATCAAGAACGTCGACAGCGTTCAGGTATTTGCGGGCAACCGGGTGTTTTATTCCGCTGACTTTAATCAAACGGACTATAACGCAGAGCATTTTTATGAGCAAGATTGGTACAAGCAAACGCTTCAGTCGAAGGGCAAGGCGGTCCTGTTCGGCACGCATGCCCCGTTCCAGCGCATCGATTCTCAGGAATCGGTCATCTCGATTGCCCGGGTCATTAATAAGACGGGGACAAGAGAGAACCTCGCGGTCATTCTCGTCGATATTCGGCTCGATTCGCTGCGCGAAATATTAAGCTTGTCCGAGAATACGAATCGAAAGTTTATTATCGTGGACGATAAAGGAAATACGGTTTATTCCTCGGCATTGGTTGGAGAGGAGGAGCTGGCCGATCTGGGACAAGCGGTCATTAGCAACGCGCTTCTAAAGGATACCGGCAACTTCTACGCTTCTATCGCCGAGACGCCGTCTTACTTGAACTTCGTAACCTCCGCCTATTCCGGATGGAAAGTCATTCAATACATTGACGAGCAGGATATGACCAAGGATGCGACGCTGTTTCGTAAAATATTGCTCGGCGTAGCGCTTAGCTCGCTGGCTACGGCATTGCTTTTCTTATTTCTGTTGTCGGCTCGTGTGACGAAGCCGATCATTTCGTTAAGCAAGCAAGTCAGGGCGGTCGGCCTCGGCAAATTCGATGTCGATCTGAGTACGGATCGGCAGGACGAATTCGGGGTGCTGTACAAAGGCATTCGCAAAATGGTGGAGGATTTGCAGGATCATATCGAGCGTTCCTCCATGACGATGGCTCAGCAGAAGGTCGCGCAATACGGCGCTCTCAAGAGCCAGATCAATCCCCATTTTCTCGCCAACACGCTCGAATCGATTCAAATGAAAGCGATACTCGCCGGTCAGCGCGATATCGGAGAGATGATTGGTCTTCTGGGCAGACTGTTCCGCATTCATATCCAGACCGGCAAAGATATCGTAACGCTGCGCGAGGAACTGGAGCATACCCGCTTGTATGTCAAAGTGCAGCAAATGCGCTTCGGCGACCGGTTCACCTATTCGGAGACGATCGAGCCCGGGACGGAGGCGCTGCCGGTGCTGCACTTCACGCTGCAGCCCATCGTGGAGAATGCGATCGTACACGGCCTTGAGCGCATGAGCGGACAAGGAAAGCTGGAGATTGCCGCATACGTCGCCGATCAGGCGCTCTGCATCGAGATCAAGGACAATGGGGCGGGCATGGAGGAGCAGCAATTCACGGCGCTGCGCCAACGGTTGCGCGAAGCCGCGACGGATACGCTGGACAGCGAGCATATCGGCGTGCAGAATGTGCATGATCGCATCCGCTATTATTACGGTGATTCATACGGCCTCTCGATCGACAGCCAGGTTGGAGAAGGGACGAAGGTTATCCTTCGTTTGCCGGCATCGAAGGCTATACAGCAATAAGGGAAAGCCTCGTCGGCGTCGGCGAGGTTTTTTTGTCATGATTGCTCGGCAATCATTTCCAATCGTATCCCCCGTTTTTGACAAAGGGAGGCTCTGTTTTTACCTCATCGCCGAATCGCGACGCAGCGCGATTTTTTTGTGTTACAACGTTAGCAAGGGACTTACATGGGGGTCCTGTCAGCTTGAAGGAGATAGGTCGGGTCGACCGCGCAGCGTTTTGGAGGAAATTATTTTCAAGGGAAAAATCTTAAAGAAAATAATTTACACTCCTCGCGCCAACCGAATGCCGCTATCTTCACTCTATGAACAATAGGAGGAATTACAGTGAGCCAGCAAAAATTTCACGGCATCATTCCCGCTTTCTACGCCTGCTATGACGATGAAGGCAACGTATCGAAGGATCGGACGGAGCAACTCGCGTCCTACCTGCTTAGCAAGAAAGTGCAGGGCGTCTACGTTGGGGGAAGCTCGGGAGAATGTATTTACCAGGACCTCGAGGAGAGAAAAGCTGTACTGACTTACGTCGCGAATCACCTTAGAGGCAAAATGACGCTTATCGCGCATGTGGGAGCTCCTTCGACCAGAGACAGCATCGCGCTGGCTATGCATGCCGCAGAGCTTGGGTATGATGCGCTTTCCGCGATTCCGCCGATCTACTTCAAACTGCCTGACAGCGCTGTCATCAACTATTGGAACGACATCATGAACGCGACATCGCTTCCGTTTATCATTTATAACATTCCGCAGACGACGGGTTACACGCTGACACCGGCTGTATTCCAAACGCTGCTTCAGAACGAAAAGGTCATCGGGGTGAAAAATTCCTCTATGCCGGCGCTTGATATCGAACGGTTCAAAAAAACCGGCGGCGAAGGCATCATCGTATTCAACGGTCCTGACGAGCAATTCGTCGCTGGCCGGATGATGGGAGCGGACGGAGGAATCGGCGGCACGTACGCCGCGATGCCGGAGCTGTTCTTGCAAGCGGACGCATTGCTGAAGGCAGGCAAGTTCGCGGAAGCGACAAGCCTTCAAAGCGCGATCAACGACATCATCATCGCGTTATGCTCCTTGAACGGTTCGATGTATGCCGCGATCAAGGAAGTGCTGCGGGCGAGAGGCGTCGACATCGGGGGCGTCAGAGCGCCGATGCTCGGCTTGAGCGGCAACGATGGCGAGCGCGTTCAAGCCATCGTAGCGGATATCGATAAGGCAATTGCATCTCACGTCAACTAAGCTGGGCAACGCAAACAATCAATCAGATTAAGGGAGAGATATTCGGATGAAGAGTAAACGTTTCCTTACAACATGTTTTGCGGCACTTACGACAATGGCATTGATCGTTGCAGGATGCTCGGGCAATAACGGCAACAACGCCGGATCGAACGGCGGCACGGGAGGCAGCGGCAAAGAGAAGGTCGAAATATCGGTCTGGCTGACTCCGCAATGGAAAGGCGTGCTTGACGCATCCGAGGAAGGTGCCGATTACGACAGCTTCATGAAATACGCGGCAGAGAAATTCACGAAGCAATATGACAAATACGACGCTACCGTTAAGGTTGAGGTTATCGCCGGCGATCAGCGCGACCAACTGCTTAACGTTAACCTGAACGGCGGAACCGCGCCGAACGTCTTCTTCGAAAGCTCGTTTGCCATGGGCGACTACGTTCACCGCGGAGCGCTAGTACCGCTGACGGACATCATCGACGACGCTGCCAAAAGCGACATTTCGCAAGGCTACTGGGACTCGGTAACGTACGGCGACGATATTTACTTCTACCCGTTCCAGAACAACCCGGGAACGCTCGTGTACAACGCGGACATGTTCAAGGCGGCAGGCCTGGAATCGCTCCTCGGCGGAGAAAACGAAATCAAGACGTGGACACTGGCCGAATACGAGCAAATTCTTGAGGCTTTGAAAACGAAGCTGCCGAAGGATCAATACTCCAACGCTTACCCGATGGCGCTTTTTGCAATGAATAACCAAGGCGACACATGGAATCTTTCTTACCTTAGAATGTTCGGCAGCTCGTTCTTCGATCAGGACAGCAACATGATCTTGAATGACGACAAGGGCTACAAAGCGGCTGCATGGCTGAAAAAAATATACGAAGCAGGTTATACGAATCCCGGCGCGGAGTCGGTATCGTCCAACGATGCGAACGCGATGTTCCAAAATCAGCAGCTTGCGATCAGCTTCACGAACCCGATCTTGTTTAACGGCATCAAAACCAATATGGCAAACGGCACATCGCCTAAGTTCGATGTAAGATTGGCGAACATCCCTTCAGAGGGCGGAGATCCGCTCACGTTCACTTACGTGGTAGGTGCAAGCGTATTCCAATCGGACGACGCGAAGAGAACGGAAGTAGCGAAAGATTTCGTGAAGTTTTTCTCCAGCGACGCTGAGCTCGTGAAGTCGTCGAAAAACGGCATTCCAGTGCGCTCGTCAGTTGTAGAAGAGCTGAGCAGCGAGAACCCGTTCTTCGCCGCTTATGACGCGAACTCGAAATACGTATTCAGCTTCAGCGGCAACGTTCCGGGCTACAGTCAACTGCGCGAAGCGCTTTATCCGGAGCTGCAGGCGCTGCTTATGGGAGCGAAGACGCCGGAGCAAGCGATCAATGATTACGTGGCGAACGGCAATAAAGTGATTCAAACGAACAAAGAAAACTCGGTCATTTACCAGTAATCTACCTATCATCCATCATCGATCATCGATAGACAAATAAACAATACATGATCAGCGGCCCTGCGTTGCAAGCAAGTAAGGGCCGCCGATCAGAAAGGTAACCACCATGCGCATTCGGAATAGTTTTGTGAAAGAGAACCTTACCGGTTATTTGTTTATTTTGCCGCAAATGTTGATTTTCCTTGTGTTTCTCGTGTACCCGATATTGGAAGGCATCAGGCTTAGCTTGTACAAGATTAACTACAACAATGAAACTTTCGTTGGATTTGATAACTACGCGACGTTGTTCAGCGATCCCGTCTTCTTCAAAGCGCTAATGAATACGGTCGTGTTCGTCCTCTTCATCGTCTTGCTGACGGTAGGCTTCGCCTTGTTCGTCGCATCCGCCATTTTCGATAAAAACGCTAAGTACGTTTCCTTCATACGGGGAAGTTATTATATACCGGTCATGGTCTCCATGGTTGTCATGAGTATGGTCTGGAGCTTCTTGCTGAACCCGGCCAACGGGCTCATCTCGTATTTGACGCGCGAGGCGGGCATGGGCAACATTAACTTGCTCGGCAATCCGCAGACGGTGCTGCCCGTCATCATCTTCGTTACGTTCGCGGGCAACGTCGGCCAAGCGATCATTCTGTATATCGCCTCGATGATCGGCGTGTCGAAGGATCTCTTCGAAGCCGCCGAGGTGGACGGAGCGAGCCGCTGGCAGGTCATTATGAAAATATTGATTCCGTCGGTTCAGCCGACGACGATTTATATCACGATCGTTAACATCATTGCGGTGCTGAAAATTTTCGTCGTCATCCAGCTCTTAACGGGCGGCGGTCCGAACAACGCTTCGGTCACCCTGATGTATTACCTGTACAACAACGCCTTCAAGTACAACCAGCTTGGCATAGCTTCCGCGGTCGGCGTTATTATGTTCGCCATCACCCTGCTGTTGTCCGTTCCGCAGCTTAGAGCCATGATGAAGCAGAAGTAGAAGCGAGGAGTCGATACATGATGACGCAAACGAAAAAAACGAAGAAAATAGAAATGTTCGACTTGGTATCGAATATAATCGTCACCGTCTTTGCCATTGTCAGCTTATTCCCTTTATATTGGCTCATTACAAGCTCGCTCAAGAACAGCTCGGACGTCGTGAAGATGCCGCCGGATTGGTGGCCGACTTCCGTTACGTTTGCCAATTACACCGATATTTTTCAGAATCAGCCGGCGTTAAGATGGACGTTCAACAGTATTTTCACGGCGGGCGTTACGACGCTGCTCGTCATTGCCGTCGGGTCGATGGCCGCTTACGCCTTTTCGAAAATCAATTTTAAAGGCCGGACGACTATCTTTATTATTTTCATTTCCAGCTTAATGATTCCGAAGGAAATCATGATCGTGCCGCTGTTCCGCATCATTCAGGATTTCGGCATGGTCAACAGCTTTAACGGCATGATCTGGCCGAACGTGGCCGGCGCCTTCGGCGTTTTCCTGCTCAAAGGATTTTTCGACAGCACGCCCGACGCGCTGCGGGAAGCAGCCAAGATCGACGGGGCCGGCGAGTGGCGGGTGTTCATGCAAATTATGCTGCCTATCGTCAAACCGGGCATCGGCGCTTTGTTTATACTCAACTTCGTACAAATTTGGAACGACTACCTGTGGCAGCTCGTCATCGGCCAAGAGAAGAACATGAAGACGCTCATGGTCGGCACGGCGACGCTGATGCAGGATTTGAATCCGAACTTCGCATACAAGATGGCCGGCGCTTCCGTGGCTGCCATTCCGATGCTGCTTATCTTCGTGTTGTTCCAGCGGTATTTTACGTCCGGAGCTACGGCAGGCGCAGTGAAAGAATAGCACTTAAATCGAATATAGATGGAGATGCAACTTATGACTAAGAACCCTCTATTGGAACAAATTCAAGGCAAGCTGGTCGTGTCTTGCCAGGCGCTGCCGGAGGAACCGCTTCACAGTCCTTTCATTATGGGCAAAATGGCGTACGCGGCATTTCTTGGCGGGGCGTCAGGCATCCGGTCGAATAGCGTGGAAGATATTAAGGAAATCAAAACGCGCGTCGGGCTCCCGATCATCGGCATTATCAAGCAGGTGTATGAAGGCTCGCCGGTATTTATTACGCCTACAATGGCCGAGGTTGATGCGCTGTGCGAGGAAGGCGTCGACATTATTGCGATGGACGCGACGGATCGCGTAAGGCCGGACGGCTCGACGATCGAGGAGCTGTTCCCGCAAATCCGGGCGAAATACCCGAACCAGCTGTTTATGGCCGACTGCTCTACGTTCGAGGAAGGCGTGAGGGCGGCGGAGCTGGGCTTCGACTGCGTCGGCACGACGCTTAGCGGCTATACGGCAGCGACGCAAGGAAAGTCGCTTCCCGACTTTGAATTAGCGGAGAAGCTCGTGAAAGCATTGTCCGTCCCGGTCATTGCCGAAGGAGGCATCTCTACGCCGGAGGAATTGCACCGGATGGTCGATATCGGCGTATACTCGGCGGTCGTAGGCTCCGCAATTACGAGGCCGATGGATATTACGAAACGCTTCATGAAAGCGATGGAGTAGAAGACGATGAAGATTTTAGCTGCGGATATTGGCGGAACGAACACGAAGTTATGCCTTTGCGACGAGACGGGGCATATCGAGAGGTTCACCGAATATGCGACCGAGAGCGGCAAAGGCGGTCCGCATGTCGTTCAGCGATTGATGGAGCATATGGCGGCATACGAGGGCTATGACCGTATCGCCATCAGCACGGCAGGGCAAGTGAACGCCGAGGAAGGTTATATCGTCTACGCGAACGCCAACATTCCTCATTATACAGGCATGCAAGTAGCGAAAATCGTCGGCGAACGGTTCGGCGTTCCGGTCAAGGTGGAGAACGATGTCAACGCGGCGGCGCTAGGGGAAGCCTGCTTCGGTGCAGGCAAGCCTTACCCGCATTTCCTCTGCCTTACGTTCGGCACCGGCATCGGCGGCGCGATCGTGATCGGGGGGCAGCTATACAAAGGCGCGGATGGCGTAGCAGCGGAATTCGGGCATATGTTCACGCATCCGCTTTCGGATGCACCTGCTAGCTCTGCGGGCATGCTGCCCTATTACGAGCGCTTCGCCTCGACGACGGCGCTCGTCAAGCTGGCGCGACAGGCCAATCCGGATTGCGTGGACGGCAGAACGATATTCAGCAAAATCAATAATGGCGATGACAGGCTGGCGCAGCTGCTGAGCGGTTGGATCGACGAAGTCAGCATCGGCCTTGCTTCCTTAATCCACGTATTCAATCCCGCTGCGATTGTCGTTGGCGGCGGCGTTATGGAGCAGCTGGAGCTAGTACGTCAGGTGGAGGTTAGAACGAAGGAGCTCGTGATGTCGAGCTTTAGAGGCGTCCGCATCCTGCCGGCGCAGCTTGGCAACAAAGCCGGCGTTCTCGGTGCCGCATCGCTGTATGTAAGTTAGTGTTAGGAGGGGGCAAATTGCGCGCGATCAGTATCTTTTCGACGATTCAATCGAGCTATAACCGCTTCACGAATACGGAGAAAAAAGTCGCCGACTACATTCTCGAGCACGCCAAGGAAGTCGTCTATATGTCAATAACCGATCTGGCGGACGCATGCGGCGTCGGCGAGTCGAGCATCTTTCGCTTCTGCAAGTCGATCAGCTTCAAGGGCTATCAGGAATTCAAGATCGACCTTGCGCATAGCACTTCGGTCGACAACGAAATCCCGCAGCTCTCGGATCAAGTGCTGATGCACGATTCGCTGGAAGAGGTGGCCTCCAAGGCGCTTGCCAGCAATATGAACGCGCTGAATGAAACGTACAAGCGAATCGAGTTCACGGAAATAGGCAATGCGATCGAGCTGTTGATCGAGGCCAACCGGATTCATTTTTTCGGCGTCGGATCATCCTTAATGACGGCGTTAGAAGCGAACAACAAGTTCATGCGCATTACGAACAAGACGGTATGCGCCTTCGATTCCCATCAGCAGGTTATGTCGGCCTCGCTTATGACGAATAAGGACGTGGCGGTCATTATCTCTTATTCCGGTTCAACGAAGGATTCGATCGAAGTCGCGCGCAAGGCGACGGAGCGGGGAGCGGCGGTAATCGTCATTACCCGGTTCGTCAAGTCGCCGCTTACCGCGTATTCGGACATCACGCTGCTCTGCGGGGCCAACGAAGGACCGCTTCAGGGCGGTTCATTGTCAGCGAAGCTGTCTCAGCTGTATTTGCTTGATGTGCTGTACATCGAATACTTCAAACGCACGTATCAGGATTCTATCGTGAGCAGGGAAAATACGTCTGCGGCGGTGGCAGTCAAGCTGTTGTAGCTTTTCGTTCGTCTGTGAGAAAACCTATGTTGGATACAGTGCAAAAATCCAGTATAGCGAGTAGTAGGTTAGGTCATTAGCGAGGAGGAAACCCGATGATTATGGGATCTTTAGCTTCGAATAAGGAGTATGCCGCGGGCGGTTATGCCGTTATTGCGGAGGCTTTGGAGCTGCTTGAGAAAACGGTGGAAAGCGGCGAACCGCTTGAAGGACGTGTCACGTTCAAGGAAGACATATTCTACGTCAACTTCATGGCATTCGAGACGAAAACTCGTGAGGAGCAGGTTGCCGAGAAGCATGAGCAATTCATCGATATTCATTATTTAATAGAAGGATCGGAGCAGATCGGCTGGTCACCGCTGCGCGAAGGGGTGCTGCCCGCGCAGGCGTATGACGAGAAGTCCGATTATGCGTTATACGCTCCTCAACCGGATGAGGTCATCCTCGCCATGCAGCCGGGCATGTTCGCTGTGTTCTTCCAAGGCGATATCCATCGTCCTGGAATGGGCGACGGCTCGCCGATTAAGAAAGCCGTAGTGAAGATTCATAAGGATCTGCTGCTTGAGCTTGCGTAGCTGCATGAAGCTTTTGCTCGGCGCGGTCATCTTTACTTTGTTTTATTCGGTAGGGATGTGGATCAAACAATGGCTCAACATTCCGCTGCCAGCTAACATAATTGGTCTTCTATTATTAGTAGCCGCTTTGTTCGCGAAGGTCATCAAGTTGTCCTGGATCGAGGATTGCGGACGGCTTGCGCTGAAGCATATGGGTTTGTTTTTTGTCCCGTCGATTGTTGGCACGCTTGCGTTCGCGAAGCTTATGGCTCCGCAATGGATGCCTATCTTGATGAGCATCGTTGCGGGGACTTGGCTTGTGATGCTCGTTACCGGTCTTGTAACCAAATATAGCGCGAGAAAGGGGCGATCCGCCGATGAATCCCGCACATTGGCTCAATAATCCGATGTTCGGCATAGGCGGCACGCTCCTTTTTTATTTGGCGGCACTGGCTTGCCGAAGAAGATGGAGCTGGATGCACCCGCTCGTAGCTGCCTCGGCGATGTTGATCGTCCTGCTCACGGCGGGCCATATTCCGATTGCTTTCTACCAGTCCGGGGGCGACTGGTTAAGTTTTTGTCTTGGACCGGCTACGGTAGCTTTGGCCGTTCCGCTCTATAAGAATGCCGGCCGAATCAAGGAGGCGCTGCTCCCCGTGCTCGCTGGGATCACGGCAGGCTCGCTCCTATCGGTGGCCTTCACCGCGCTTCTTCTGTCGCTGACGGGAAGCCCCGAGGAATTGATCCGGTCGATGCTGTCGAAGTCGGTATCGGCCCCGATCGCGATGGAAATCGCGAGAAGAGCAGGCGGCATTCCTGAGCTTAGCGCGTCCTTCTCCGTGCTGACCGGTCTCGTCGGAAGCGTGACAGGTCCGGCCGTGCTGCGGCTATGCGGCATTCGCGGCGATATTCCGCTCGGCACAGCGATGGGCACTAGCGCGCACGGCATCGGCACCGCGCGAATGATCGCGGAATCCGAGTCGTTGGGCGGCGTCAGCGGATTCTCGATGGCAGCGGCCGGAATCATTACTTCCGTGCTCATGATTCCGATATACTGGATGGTTTAACGACAGCCTCTCTTCTGTATGGGGGTTTGTGGCGGTTAAATGGGAGGATGTAAGGAATTCAGAAACGCTTATTGTTGAATTCCAGAGGATATTCGGT
Organism: Paenibacillus sp. J22P218; assembly: GCF_056269195.1. Classification (NCBI taxonomy): domain Bacteria; kingdom Bacillati; phylum Bacillota; class Bacilli; order Caryophanales; family Paenibacillaceae; genus Paenibacillus; species Paenibacillus sp. J22P218. The sequence goes on along the minus strand of NZ_JBWDNL010000007.1, from coordinate 74,260 downwards.
TGGTAACGAATCTAGGAATGGCTATTTCACCGAGATGGCACTCGTATGCAAGGAACAGAGGCGAATAAGAGTTTCTAGGTTCGCTAAGGATGCCGATCAGAGGAAAACGAGCTAATAAGATGTTTACGGTTCGCTATTGTAATCGAAAAGCTCAAACGGGCTAACTGTTGATAGGGGTTAATAATTAGCCGCGAAAAAAAAGGTTGCATTACCGACCGCCGCCATGATAAGATACTACTTGTCTTGTTACGCGGAGCTGTGGTGTAGAGGCCTAACATGCCTGCCTGTCACGCAGGAGACCGCGGGTTCGAATCCCGTCAGCTCCGCCATTTAATTCATAAACCAGTTTGAGCAGGAGCTTGCCTCCTGCTCATTTTTGCATACATAGGCAAGGAGGCTTAAGGCCGCGATGAGAGGACGATTCGCCCCGACCCCGTCGGGGCTGATGCATATCGGAAATGCAAGAACCGCTTTGCTCTCCTGGCTGCAGGTTCGGAGCGCAGGCGGCACATTCGTTATGCGAATGGAGGACGTCGATACGTCCCGTTCGCGGACAGAACTGGCCGAGCTTGCGCTGGAGGACCTGCGCTGGCTCGGTCTGGACTGGGACGAGGGGCCCGATGTCGGCGGGCCGCACCGTCCTTATTCGCAGAGCGAGCGCCTCGCCATGTACGAGGCGGCGCTCGCCAAGCTGGAGGAAGCAGGGAGGTTATATCCCTGCTTCTGCAGCCGTGCCGAGCTGGCCGCGGTTGCCAGCGCGCCGCACGGTCTTGGCAGCGAGGGGCCGGCTTATCCCGGCACCTGCCGCTGCCTTTCACCCGCGCAGCGGGCCGAGCGCGGGCTGCACAAGCAGCCTTCGCTGCGCTTCGCCGTGAACGAGCAGCCGGTCGGCTTCGAAGACGGCATCGCCGGGCCGCAGCACTTCCCGCCGGGAGCGGGCGGCGACTTCATCGTGAAGCGGGCCGATGGCTTGTTCAGCTATCAGCTCGCGGTCGTTGTCGACGATGCCGAGATGGGCATCACCGACGTGCTGCGCGGCGCGGATCTGCTCGATTCGACGCCGCGGCAGCTTCAGCTCTACGAGGCGCTCGGTCAGCAGCCTCCGCGCTTCGCCCACGTGCCGCTGCTGTTCGGCACGGACGGCAAGCGGCTCGCCAAGCGCCACGGAAGCATCTCGCTCGCCGCGCTGCGCGAGTCCGGCACGGCGCCGGAGAAAGTCATCGGCTGGCTGGCTTCGGTCAGCGGTCTTATCGACAAGCCCGAGCCCGTCAGTGCCAGCGAGCTGGTCCCGCATTTTCGGCTCTCGCATGTCCCGCGGACAGGAATAACGGTAACGGAAGACAGGTTAGGAAGTCTGCTGGGTTAAGCTGGCAGCAGGCGATTCGATCGTTGTCATTCGTTATACGGGCGACTACGATCAAGACGACTTCTACTCGGCGATCGGATCGGCGCTGCAAGAGAGCGCGCCGGACAAGCTGGAAACGGCCCAATTCGCCGCAATGGGCAACTACATGGTCGTATTCGCTGACGGAGCAGAGTAACAATGGTTAAGAATGCTGGGAGTGGGCTTACGCCTCCTCCCATTTTTTTCGGAAAAACAGCTGATACGCTTTGGTCGTGATGATCTTAATGATCATATACACCGGGATAATGATCAGAATGCCGATGATGCCGGCCAAATCGCCGCCGATAAGGACGAGGATGATCGTCGTCAGCGGATGAATGTCGAGCTGCCTGCCGTACACGTAGGGCGCAATCAGATTATCCTGAATTTGTTGCGCCGCGGTAATAATGACGACCGACCAGATTGCGGTTGTCGGCGATTCGATAAAGGCGATGATGACGATCGGGATCGAGGATAGGAACGAACCAATAAACGGAATGAAATTCAAAATGACCGCTACGACCGTCAGCAAAAGCGCATAGGGCAAATCAATGATCAGAAATCCGATATACATGAGCACGCCAAGCGAGAGATTAATGATCACCTTCCCGACGATAAAGCTGCTCAGCGCTTCGTCAATATTGGATACGACCTCCGCGGCATCCTTGCGGAACCGAAGCGGAAAGCCGGCAACGAGGGCTCGGCCGAAACGGTCCCCTTCTTTCAGCATATAGAACAGAATGATCGGGAAGATGATGAGAATAATCGCGATATTGGAAAATAGGGCAAACATGCCGGTTATGTAATTGCTCACGAACGTATAACCTTTGTTCAAATATTGCGTGAATGCGCTGAGCGGGCTCCGATCATCGGGGATGAATCGGGACCATAGCTCGTTTCTTTCCAGCTCCTTGGCTTGCTCGTTAAGCGTATCGAACAGACTCGGCGCATTATCGACGAGCATCGTTAATTGGGTTCGCAGCGGAGGCCATACGAGAATGCCGAATACAACGAACATAAGCGCGATTGCCGCATAGATAAGCAAGATCGCCAACGGGCGTTTTATTTTGTGAATTTCCATTTGGTTAACGAGCGGCCGCAGCAAATAATAGAAGAAAACGGACAGCATAAGCGGGATCGTAATGACGGTAATCAACGATACGATCGGCTTGAATATGAAGTTGACCTTGGCTCCCAAATAAACAATGACCAGAAAGAGAATGATGGAAATGCAATATCGGTTGAAATCGTTCAGCTTGGTCATGCAATCCCCTCCGGCTTTTTAAAGTAACCGTACCCGATTACAAAACATTTGAAACGTGCAGGCCTATGCTTGCCCCGAGCCGCATGGCTTACAATTGCCGCTTTGTACGTTATCCGCTCACAAAACAGGAAATTTACCGTGAAGCAATTTCTCTTTTTTGACCAGCTCCGCGCCGTTATGATGGGACTACAAACCAATCGGATCGAGGTGATAGGACGAATGGGGATACCTATCGGCAATCAAATGCTGCGTGCGGCCATATCGGTTATCGGTTTCCCGCTTACGTTCATGCAGGCGGCTTTGTCGCAATATGAGGGAGATAAGCATAAGCCGCAGGGTGAGCTTGTTCGAGTCGGTCCTCGCAGCTTGCATGCGATCGTGAGCGGAAAGAGCAATCCGGCTTGTCCTACTGTGGTGTTGGAAGCGGGCATGGGCGGCTGCGCCTTGGATTGGTCGCTCGTTCAGCCTAAGCTGTCTACCTACACCAAGGTATTGTCGTATGACCGTGCCGGCTTCGGCTGGAGTACAGGTACACTGGAGAGGCCGACTTGCAAGCATTATGTAGAGGATTTGCGTGGTCTGCTGAGTGAGCTGAAGCTGACCCCTCCCTATTTGCTCGTAGGGCATTCGTACGGGGGGATGATCATGCGCATGTTCGCGGCTGAATATCCGGACGAGGTTGCCGGAATCGTGCTGGTCGATGCGACGCACGAGGGGCGTTTTTTGGAAGAGCATCTGAATAGCAGCAGAAAAACGAAACGCAATAAACATCGATTGAAATATAAGCTTGGTTATTTGTTATCGACTATAGGCGTGCCGAGAATGGTGAGGCAGCATGTCGGCACGAAGCGGCTGCCTGTCTGCGTTCAGAAGCATGTGACGGCAATGGGCTATCGAAGTTCGGCGTATCGGGCAGCTTACCTGGAATATCTTCATGTGGAGGAAAGCGCTGCTCAGCTTGTCCGGTCCCGGCCTTTGCGAGCAGATCTGCCGATAGCCGTGCTGACGGCTGCCAATCAGACTGAGGAATGGCTGGAAGGGCAGAAAGTGCTGCTTCAATTGTCGAAAGAAACACAGCATACGATTGTGGAAGATAGCTGGCATGCGATACAGATTCATAAACCGCAGGCGGTAATCGACGCTGTTGTTCGCCTGCTTAACGCTCTCGTCTAAGCTATGAAGAGTAGCGTTATATGGTCTTGCCGATTCGTTTATACTGGAGCTAGAGGCGTTCATTAAGATGGAGGTGGGTGCTGCTGTGATAACCAAACAAGAGGTTCAAAGCTTTGCGCTGGCTTTACCCGAGGCGCACGAGATGGAGCATTGGGGAAAGCCGTCTTACCGGATTGGCAGCAAAATTTTTGCGGTCGTTCAGGAAGACGGCGTCACGCTAACGGTGAAAACAACGGGAGAGGACCGGATCATCTATACGGACATGGATTCCGCAGCCTATTCCATACCTGAATCGTTCTCGAACATGAACTATATGCACATTCATATGACTAATGCCGATCCGCGCGAGGTGAAAGGGCTGCTCGTCAAGGCATGGAGCAGCATCGCGCCGAAGCGGGCGATCAAGGCGTATAACGAGCAAGGTATTTCATTCTGAAGCGGCAAGCCAGTGGCTAGGAGTTGCAAGCGTGGCAGGGATTTTCGTATAGGCGTCGCCCCTCGCTGCATTCATCTGGGCCTGCGATAGGAAAAGGGTCTGGGACAAGTCAGTGCCGCGAATATCGGTATCGCGGAGGTCGGCGCCGATGAGGTCGGCCGCTCTCAGATCCGCGTCCCGAAGGTCTGCCGCAATGAGGTATGCACCCCGCAGGTTGGCGGCTCTTAGATCCGCGCCTCTGAGCTTCGCTCCCATGAGGTCGGCGCCGCGTCTCGCCTTTTTAGGATGCTTGGGCGGCGTCTTGCACTGGCGCAGCGCATGCGCCCTTACTTGCTCGCTGACTTGGAGCAGCAGTACGTTCACGTCTGCCCGATGCTTCGGGATATCAATTGCCAACACATCGTTTGGCGCCATATAAGTAAGCCGTTCCGTTTCTTCAAACGCGGAAAGGAGCGAGTGCTGGAGGACACTGTCGTTGCTCTGCAGGCGCAGTGCCTCCGCCAAGTACCAGAGGAGCTCGTGAAGCTGCCACATGACCGGGAACACCTCGTACATTTGCTTCGCCGTAGCCGGCGCATTGCGCCAGTTGACTCCGTCGTAAGTGATTTGGGACACCTTTTGGCCGGCACCGAAGCAGTCGTATACCGTACATCCTCTGAATCCTGTCTGCCTGAGCGTCCTGTGAACGCCGCAACGAAAGTCTTCGCGCAGGCTCGGACAAGCTTGTCCGGCGCTCTTGTCCATCCCGAAATCGATCGAAGCCGAGAACGGAAGCGATACGCAGCATAAGCCGAAGCAGCTCTCGCAATCGGCTTTCAAAGCTATGGAATGGGCCATCAAGTGATGCTGGTCCTCGTTATGGTCATTGAGCAACATGGAGAAATTCCCTCCGCTAAAGTGTCATCGTTTTACTATTTTAACAGATTTGCGGGCTTTATGCGCTTTGTTGCCCTTCATTGCACAATCTGCAACTGATAGGCTCGTATTAGCACATTGGAAGACAGCCGTTGCAGAAAGCGCAATCAATACGCCCGACGAAAGCGATGAGAAACAAATAACCCCATTCTTCCAGAATGGGGTTGTTTGTCGTTGTGCGCAAAGCAATCATATCTGTTTTCTCCTGTAATCCCAGCTTCGTTGACGGGTGTCTCGTGTCTCGCTCAGGCGGGATAATAGAAGCAACCACTACGTGAAGGAAGTGACTGAAGTGAGGTTTGGAGCCTGTTACTACCCGGAGCATTGGCCCGAGGAGCGATGGCCGCTCGACGCGCGGCTGATGCGCGAAGCGGGACTTAATGTCGTGCGAATCGGCGAATTCGCTTGGTCCAAATTTGAGCGGAGAGAAGGCATGTATGACTTTGAGTGGCTCGATCGGAGCATCGCCGTCCTTGAATCCGAAGGCATTAGCGTTATTCTCGGTACGCCTACCGCCACGCCGCCCAAGTGGCTGATGGATAAGCATCCCGACATTTATATGCAGGATTATAAAGGCGATGTCAGAGGTTTCGGCAACCGCAGACATTACTGCTTCAACAACGAAACCTATCATCGCTATGCGCAAGAGATAACGAGGCGGATGGCCGAGCGTTACGCGAACCATCCGAATGTCATCGGCTGGCAGATCGATAATGAGTTTGGCTGCAACGAAACGACTCGCTGTTATTGCGGCAATTGCAAGACAGCGTTCCATCGCTGGCTGGAGCAGAAATACGAAGGCGACATCGACGCGATGAACGAAAACTGGGGGACGGTGTTCTGGAGTCAGACATACAACGAATGGCATGAAGTGACACTGCCGGGTTATGCGCCTTTCCATCTGCATAATCCGGGACTCGTGCTCGACTATCGCCGCTTCGCTTCCGATTCGGTCGTGAAGTTCCAGAAACTGCAGCTCGATATTTTGAAGCGGCTGGCGCCTAATCAACCGATAACCCATAACATGATGGGTTCGTTCAACGAGATTGACGGGTACAAGCTGTCCGAAGAGCTGGATTTCGTTTCATGGGACAACTACCCGAATTTGCATTTCAGCGAGGCGACGGACCCGAGCAAGGCGGCAGCCCAGCATGATATGACCCGCGGACTTAAGAACGAGCCGTTCTGGGTCATGGAACACCAAGCCGGTCCTCCTGGCGGTGACATCCTGTTCCAGACGCCGAAGCCGGGCGAGCTGCGCAGATGGACTTACCAGTCCGTCGCCCACGGCGCAGATGCGATCGTTTATTTCCGCTGGCGCACCTGCCTGTTCGGAGCGGAGCAGTTCTGGCATGGCATCCTTCAGCATGACGGCTTGACCGGCAGACGCTACGAGGAGGTTAAGCAGACAGGGGCAGAGCTGCAACGGATTATGCCTAGGCTGCTCGGAAGCGGCTCGGGCGCGGAGGCAGCCATTATCCGTTCCTTCGATAATGAATGGGCGACGGAAATTCAGCCGCTCCTGCCGGGCTACAGCTATATGAATCATCTGTATTCCTATTATCGCTATTTCTACGAAAGCCGTATGCCGGTAGACATCGTATCGGATGACACGGATTTCAGCCGCTATAAGCTGATCGTGCTGCCGCATTATATGATGGCTAGGCCCGATATTGTAACGAAGCTATACGCATATGTTCGCGCTGGGGGGACGGCTGTACTCGATTATCGCGCCGGTTCGAAGCTGTGGAACAACCGAATGGACGATAAGCCTTTGCCGGGTGTGTACAGGGAGCTTGCCGGTATCCGAGTTACGGATTATGGCACGCTCCGGCCTAATGAGCGGCGAGCTCTGGAGCGAAGCGACAATGCTATCCCATCAGGCCAAGGCCAAGGAAGCACCTGGTTCGATGTCATCGAACTGGAGTCGGAATCTGCGGAGTCGTTAATCCGCTATGCGGACGACTATGTGGCGGGCAAGCAGGCTGCCGTGCGCAATCGTTACGGCAACGGACATGCTTATTACATCGGTACGGATCCCGACAACGATACGCTGCATGCGCTCATGAATCAAGCGGCGGAAGATGCCGGCGTAGTGCCGATTGGCGGAATTACGGCGCCGCCTGGCGTTGAGGTGACGCGCCGCCGCACGGACGAAGGAGATGTCCTCTTCGTTATGAATCATAGCGGGCTTCCGCAGCGAATCGTGCTGGAGCAATCTTTCTACGAGCTTGCTTGCGAGCGTGTCATTGCCCCCGGCAGTATGCAGCTGCAGCCCGAAGACGTGCTGGTTTTGGCGCAAATTAAACCTGCCGAATAAGAGCTTGGAATCTACCGTTTATGGGGCGATCATAGCGGATTACACTGGTTGTTGGTCCTCCATAGCGGCAGCATAATGAGAAAAACGCCTATCGGAGTACTTCAGAGATGAGCGACCGCGTTTAAGTGGAAGTTTTTATCGCCAATCAGAATGATTTCCTTTTCGCTTTATCGCTATAAAGCACTTAATCATTCTGATGTGGTGAAGAAAAAGTGCTGCGGAAGCACGGGCGTCGTCACAGATAGGATAGAAAGGAGAATCGCATCATGAGAAGTATGACCAGCCAAACAGAGAATAAAGCGGCAACGGCGACCGTCAATCGCAGCAAAGGACGGAACTTCCTTCAGAAGGTCGTCAGGCAGCGCCAACTGATCGTTATGGCATTGCCGTTCGTCGTACTCGCCGCTATTTTCTCCTACGGCCCGCTCTGGGGATGGGTTATGGCATTTCAAGATTACAAAATTGCAAAGGGCATCATGGGAAGCTCCTTCATAGGTTTCGACAAATTCGCCGAGCTGTTCCGGGACGAGCAATTTTATCGGGTACTAAGGAACACGCTGGTAATGAGTGTACTGAACCTCGTTACAAGCTTCGTAGGCGCCGTCGTACTTGCCTTAATGCTGAACGAAGTGCGCAGCACCAAGTTCAAAAAGCTCATTCAGACGATCACGTACATTCCGCATTTCGTGTCTTGGGTCGTCATTGCCAATATCGTCATGATGTTTCTCTCTCCGGACGGGGGAATGCTCAACGAATTGCTTATGGGGCTTGGCATCATTAGAGAGCCGATCTATTTCATGGCTAAAGGCGAGAACTTCTGGATCATCCATACGATCTCGAATTTGTGGAAGGAGCTTGGCTGGAATACGATCATCTACTTGGCCGTTCTAGTCGGACTCAACCCGGAGCATTACGAGGCAGCGGACGTGGACGGCGCAAGCCGATTGCACAAAATGTGGTATATCTCCATTCCAGGCCTCATGCCTACCGCTATCCTGCTGCTGACGATGAATGTCGGCTGGCTCATCAACAGCGGTTATGAATCGCAATTCGTGCTTGGAAATCCGGTCGTCTACGATTATTCGGACGTGCTCGATCTATACGCGCTGAGGTATTCCACGCAACTAAGCGATTATTCGTACGGTATGGCGATCAACATGTTCAAGACCGTCGTCAGCGTATTGCTCATACTCGGCGTTACGTATTTATCCAAAAAATGGAATCAAAGCCGATTGTTCTAACTTGAGGCCGATTCAAGAATAGAGGTGATTCACAATGGCAAAGCACGAGACTTGGAGAGACGGCCTATGGAATGCGTTCAATTATGTCGTGCTGCTGCTGTTCGGTCTCCTAACGCTGTATCCGTTCGTCAATCTGCTTGCGATTTCGCTGAACGACGGATTGGATTCGCTTCGAGGCGGCATTTACTTATTCCCGCGGGAGTTCACGCTCTACAATTACGGGGCGATTTTCCAAAGCGATGGTCTGCTGCAAGCGGCGGGGATTTCCGTAGCGAGAACGCTCATCGGCACGTTTTTCGGCGTTATCGGAACGGCGATGATCGCCTTCACGCTCAGCCGCAAAGATTTCGTATTCCGCAAGCTGCTGAACATCATTCTCGTTTTCACGATGTTCGTCAACGCAGGTCTGCTTCCTTATTACTTGCTCATTCGCGATATCGGCTTGATGAACAGCTTTGGCGTTTATATTTTCCCGATGCTTATAAGCGCATATAACGTCATCATCATCCGCAGTTATTTTGAATCGTTGCCGGATGGCATTATCGAATCGGCCAAGATCGACGGGGCAACCGACTTCCAAACGTTGTTCCGAATCGTAATTCCGGTCAGCATGCCGGTTATCGCTACCGTGTCGTTATTCATCGCGGTTATGCACTGGAATTCGTGGTTCGACAACTATCTCTACACAAGCAGCACAGAGAGTCTGGATTTGTTGCAATTCGAGCTGATGAAGATTTTGCAGACGACGGAAGGCCAAGTGCTTAACGGCAATAACGCCCTAAGCATGGGCAGCAAAGGAATGGATCCCGATGCGACGAGGGCCGCTATGACGATGATCGTTACCGTGCCGATCCTATGCGTCTACCCGTTCGTTCAGAAATATTTTGTCAAAGGCATTATGGTCGCTTCCATGAAAGAATAGCTGATTGCAAAAAAAGTGATATCGATATCGAGCGGAATATTAATTCCGTTGATATAATCAAACTAATCAGTGACAGGGGGATGTCGGATTTGAAGACGAAAAGGACACGCAGCTTATGGGTGGTCATGTTATCGCTTGTCATGCTTGCTTCCATGCTTGCAGCGTGCAGCGGCAACAATAACAAAGGGGAAAACGAGCCAGCTCCAGACAACAAGCCAGCAGCAACGAATGATGCGGGCAAGGAAACGGATGCGCCGGCACCGGACTTATCGCCCGTAACGTATTCCATCAATACGGCTGATGACAAGCTGAAATGGGAGACGCCGATCAATGCCAAAATTACGGAAAAAACAGGCGTGTCGCTGAAATACGACCTGACGGTCGGAGACCAGTTCCAGCGTTGGGATCTATGGCTTGCGAGCAACGATTATCCGGATATCGTCGTATTGGACGCGAAGTACACGCTTCGCTACAAGGAAGCGGGAGCTATCATTCCGCTTAATGATTTGATCGACCAATACGGCCCGAACATCAAGGAGAAGTTCGGCGATTATTTGAACCTGCTCAAAGATGAGAACGGTGACATTTACTCGCTCTACTCCGTTAAGAAAGCGAAGGAAGCTCAAGCGGATACGAAAGGTTCCTTCATCGTGCAATACGACGTGCTGAAGGAAGCGGGATATCCGGAAGTGAAAACGTTCGACCAGCTGTATGAAGTCATCAAAGCCTACAAAGACAAGCATCCGCAAATCGACGGCAAAGACACGATCGGCTTCGGAGCTTATATGAACGGCTGGACGATGAAAATCGCGTTCAACAACCCGGTTATTTGGGCGAAAGGCTTGCCGGACCACGGCAACTACACGATCGACGATAGCGGCAACGTGAGCTACAATCCGGTATCGCAAGATACGAGAGAATATTATAAATTCCTGAACAAGCTGTACAACGAAGGACTGCTCGACAAAGAAGCATTCTCGCTTGACGAGAAAGGTTTCCAAGCGAAGGCGGCTCAAGGCCGCGTGCTCGCTGCTTACGCACCAGGCTGGATGATGGGCGAAGCCGAGCAATCGCTGCGCGCAGCAGGCAAGCCGGAGAAGGCGTACGCTTACCTTCCGATGTATTTTGACGCCAATACGGTGGATCATTCCAATGCGATTACGCCTACAAGCGGCGGCAACTTCCAATGGACGATCTCCAGCAAAGCGAAGAACCCTGAGCGTATTATCCAATTCATCGACTATCTGTTCTCCGATGAGGCGCAAGTGCTCACGCAATGGGGTATCGAGGGCGAAGACTTCACGGTTGAGAACGGCAAACGCGTTATCAACCAAGAGCTAGTGAAACAGCGTACGGTTGATCCGGACATCGACTACAACCGCGGATTCAAGAGCGTAGGCACAGGCGACTTCTACTGGTTCGGCATCGGCCACGGAGCGAAGCTTGCCGACGGCGACTATGCAACCCCTATGACCAAGGACGTCGTGGAGCTCGGTTACGACGACATGACCAAAGAAGTGCTGGCTGCTTACAACAAGCAAGTATGGGCCGACTTCCTTCCGCCGGTTGAATACGTGCCGGGCTTCCTATGGCAGCTGTCGCCGCCGGAATCGACGAAGGTCGAAGAGCAGAAGATGGACGATACATGGCGTAAGAACATTCCGAGCATCATCATGGCGAAAAACGATGGCGAGTTCGACTCGGCATGGAACAGCTTCGTCGAGCAAATGGGCAAAGCTGGCGTAGATAAAGCGAACGCCGCTTACACCGAGCTATGGAAAGCATTCCTTGATAAATACAACAAGTCTTTAGGGCAATAGTTAAATGAATCTAAGCGCATACTCCTTGCCCGCGTACGATGCGGCACAAGGAGTATGCGCGTTTGCGCCCTAATGAGTTAGGGACTAAGCAGCCGCGGCGGGGAGAGGATGGGGCAACGATGAAAATACGTACGAAGCTGATCGCAGCGAACCTGTTCATTGTGCTGTTTCTGCTTGGCTCCCTTACTTATGTACTCATGAAAAAAAGCACCGATATGGCGTATGAATCGATCGTGGAGAACAACCGATTATCACTCTCCCAGGTCGGCAGCAATCTCGATAATAAACTGCTCTCCTACGAGGAAATCGCCAACACGCTGTTTCTGAATACGGCGCTCGATGAAGCGGTGGAACAGGAATATCCCGATCTTCGCGACGCTTACACCGAATATTTCAATTACTATCAGCCGTTCGTTTCGGCGGTACAGACGACGAAGGATATTTATCATCTTTACCAATATACGAATAACCCGTCGTTCATCTTCTCGAACATCTATTTGATCGACAAGGATATTAGGGACAGCGATTGGTATCAGAGGACGCTGGATAGCCGGATCGGCGGTATATGGACGGAGCCGTACCCGAATCCGGTGGACAAAGAACCGCTCTTCAGCTTCCGCAAACGGATGAATAACTTCAAACCGGAATCGGAAAGGGTCGTATCCGTAGAGATCAAGCTGAAGGTGCTGCTCGATCTCGTAAGCGAGGAGAGCAAGAGCAAACGTTTCTTGTTTCTGTACCCGGACGGCTCGGTGCTTGTCGATACGGCCAGCAAAGATGGAGAGCCTGCATCCGAACCCCATATTCCGCAGAAGAGCCGCATCATGCAAGAGGATGCAGGCAGCTTTAATTATAAGGAAGGCGATGAGACGTATCAGCTTCTCTTCATGACCCTCGCCTCCCGCAATTCGGTCAAAGGGATGAAGGTCATTACGTACGTCCCGATTACGGAAATCATGCCGAGGATCGACCAACTGCGGTCGCTAGCCATCCTGCTTTTTATCATCGCGTTCCTGTTGTCTGTATTGCTTATCTCGCTGCTGTCCGTTCAGTTGACTTCGCGGCTCACCGAGCTGTCGATCCGGATGAAGCGGCTGCATAAAGACAATTTCGAGAGCTTCGTGGACGTTCGAGGCCGCGATGAAGTCGCCCAGCTTGGCGAAATGTTCAATCTGATGGTACGAAGGCTTCGCGACTTGATCGGCGAGGTGTATCAATCGGAGCTGAACCGGAGAGAGAACGCGCTTCGCACGAAGGAGGTTGAATTGTATGCGTTGCAGACGCAGATCAACCCTCACTTCCTGTTCAATGTGCTGAACATGATACGCGGGAAGCTGCTAATAGCCGGAGACAGGGAAAATGCGAAGATCGTCGGCCTGCTGGCCAAGTCGTTCCGCATGATGCTGAAGCGAAGCGGGCAGACGATACCTTTGGAGGACGAGCTCGGCTTTATCGATATTTATTTGCAAATTCAACAGTATCGGTTCGGAGACAAGTTTTTGTATGCGATCGAAACGGATGCTTCGACCAAGGATGTTCAGGTTCCGAAGCTCTGTATTCAGCCGATCGTCGAAAATGCGGTTACGCATGGCATTGAGTTAAGTCCAGTCCAGTCGATTATCCGCATTAAGACGAGCGCTCAGGATGGCAAGCTGTATATCGTCGTAAGCGATGACGGACTTGGCATACCGGAAGAGCGGCTGAAGGAAATTCATGGCTGGCTGCAAGAGGAAGACGGGCTTGCGAGCGACGAGCATATCGGGATGCGCAATGTGCATCGGCGATTGAGACAAATGTACGGCGAAGGCTTCGGTCTGCAGGTTACAAGCGTATATGGCCAAGGCACGGAAGTAACGATGACGATTCCGCTTGAAGCGCAGGAGGGTGAATAGGATGTATGACGTATTGATCGTAGACGACGAACCCGTGGCAAGACAATCGCTTCGCTACTTGATTGATTGGGAGCAATACGGCTTCGTCATCCGAGCGGAGGCCGAGAACGGACAGCAAGCACTGTCGCTGCTTAAGGAGCATACGTTCTCGCTTGTGCTGACCGATATTCGCATGCCGATCATGAATGGACTTGAGCTTATCGCCCGAATGAAAAGCTTTGCCGCCGATACGGACGTCGTCGTATTAAGCGGCTATGACGACTTCGAATATGCGCGCGAAGCGATGAAGCTTGGCGTTAAGGAATATTTGCTTAAGCCGGTCGATGAGGAAGATCTGATTGAGCTGCTCAAGCGAACGGCAGCGAGCATTGCCGAGGCGCGATTATCCGAGCGCCAGCACCGGCTTGGCATGTCGGCCATCCGCGATCAGTTTCTGCGGAAGCTGACGCATGGCGGCATGAACGGCAAGGAATATGAGGAGCAGCTGTCGCTGCTGGAGATGGGACGCTTACCGGAGCGGTACTGCTGTCTAATTGTTGAGCTGGACTTCGTCTATGGCAAAGCGAGCTTCGCTAGTGACACAGAGAGTGTATTGTCGGAGAGAGACGTCGAGTTGAAGCGATACGCGGCACGCAATATTAGCGAAGAGGTGACGGGCGGGCTCGGATTTCTGTTCGAGGAGTCGGAGGAGCGATACGGCATCCTCTGCGCAGGTGAGCCCGGGGAGGTGACGCCTTCAACCGTGCGCGAGCTTGCGGAGAGGCTTTCCCGTTCGGTGAGCCAGTATGCGAAAGAAACCGTTACGATCGGCATCGGCACGATCGTCGACGGCTACCAAGATGCGCCGGCATCGTTTGCGGCTGCTGAGCAGGCGCTTGACCGCAAGTTTCTGACGGGGGCCGGTACGATATTGGAAGGTCGGGACAACTCGCTTCTGGGCAACGATATGAATCGCGAGCAGGTTCAGATGTTATCCGCCGAGCTGTTAGAATCCATTCGCGGCGGCGACAGCGCAGCGGCACATGACACGCTTGCGGCGCTCTGGCAAAGCTTCCAAGGGGGCGGCGTGCCGGCAAATCAAGCTAAGCTGTCCGTTGTGGAGCTGTTCGTGCAGCTCTACCGCATCGTGCGCGAGTCGGGAGCAAGCCATGAAGGTTTGTTCGATCATGCGTTAGGCGACTATGAATCGGTCATGCAGTGCAAGACGATGGCGGAGCTTCTGGCGATTACCGAACGCAAATGCAAAGATGTATGCGCCTTGCTCATGAGAGGCAAGGAGCTGCGTCCGAACAAAATCGTGGACGAAGTGAAACGTCTCATCCAAGAGCAGTATGGCGGCAACGTGAGCTTGAAGAGCGTAGCGCAGCAAATTTACATGAATCCGAACTATCTCGGCAAGCTGTTCAAAGCGACGACGGCCATGTCCTTCAACGATTATTTGCTGCAAACACGGATGGAAAAAGCGAAGGAGCTGCTTCTACAGAGCGACTTGAAAGTATACGAGATCGCGGAGACGGTCGGTTATAACGAGCTCGATTGGTTCTATAAACGGTTCAAAGCTTATACAGGTGTTAGTACGAGCGAATACCGCTCTGCGCGCTGACGAAGGAGGAGCAGGAGATGGAAGAGAACAGAGCATGGACGGCTAGCTGGATATGGGCTGAGCATGATAATTCGGCAATAGCCGGCGGGGATCGTCCTGAAACGGTGTTGTTCCGGAGGAGCTTCGAGGTTCCCGAGCAAGGAGAGGGCTACCGGCTCATTGTTCGCGTATCGGCGGACAGCCGTTACCGGTTGTACTTGAATGGCGAATCGGTTGCGCAAGGTCCATGCAAAGGCGATGCCAATACGTATTATTACGAGACGATCGATCTGACAGACCGCCTAAACATAGGATTTAACGTACTGGCCGCGCGGGTTATGCGCTACCCGGCATCGGCCAGAGAGAACGGAGCGGAATGGGGGCCGGCATCGGTGTGGCGTTCCGGGACCGGCAGTTTTCTTCTGGAGGGCAGCTTGGTGGATGGCGACGGCGAGCGCTTGGAATCGCTGGATTCGAGCGATAATTGGAAAGCGCTTCCCTTGCGATACGAGGCCCTTCAGCTTCAGCCTGAAACGTATACATTGTTTATCGGCGGGGGCGAACAGGTTGACGGTGCGAAGTGGCCCTTCGGCTGGGAATCTGCTCCGTATGATGATACAAGCTGGAAGCAAGCAGCCGTCATTGCACCTACGCATGATAAGATGTACGGCAGCTTAAGCAAGTGGCAGCTGACGCCTAGGCCGATTCCGCTCATGCGGGAGGCGGAGTGCGATTTCACGGCTATCGTTCAGGGAGAAGGATCGGGTCGTATATGGTCTCGCGCCACGCTGAACGGGGGCGATCTCGGAAGCTTAACGGTGGCTGTGGGAGAGGAGCTATGGCTTGAACTGGAAGCCCCGGAGTTAATGGCGGGTTATCCGCGCCTAGCGCTGTCGGGCGGGAGAGGTGCAAAGGTTACGCTGTTGTATTCCGAGTGCTACGAGTATCCGCCGGAGCCGAATGGACAACGAAATAAAGGCGTGCGCGATGAGCCGGATGGCAAGGCGCTGTACGGCTTTACAGATGAATATACAGCAGCAGGCTTTGGGAATCGGGATGGTGCTGAGATTTACGAGCCTTTTCATAGACGTGCTTTCCGCTACATTAGACTTCAGGTGAAAGCTTCGGACGAAGCGCTTGTGCTGGAGCGAATCTCCATACGCCGAACGGGATATCCGATGGAGGAAATCGGACATTTTGACGCATCCGATGCTACATTGAAGCCGTTATGGAACATCAGTCTGAACACGCTGCGTAACTGCATGCACGAATCGTACGAGGACACTCCTTTTTACGAGCAGATGCAATATGAGATGGATACGCGCCTGCAAGCGTTGTTCACGTATCAGGTTAGCGGCGATGACAGGCTGGCGAGAAAAGCGATCTACGATTTCCATAGCTCCATTACGCCAAGCGGCATGCTTCAGAGCCGTTATCCGTCAGTCTCGCGGCAGATTATACCGGGCTTCGCGCTGTTCTGGGTCATGATGGTCCATGATCATTACGCCCATTTTGCAGACTATGCACTCGTTCGCCAATACCGCTCGACAATCGATGGCGTACTTGGCTGGTTCGAGAACCGTCTTGATTCGACCGGACTTGTGGGCATCATGCCCGAGGCGTATTGGTCGTTCGTAGATTGGACGGAAGCGTGGCGGGATAATGCCGGAGCTCCTCCTTCGGGCAAGTCCGGACCGCTGACGGTGTACAACCTGATGTACGCGGACGCGCTTGAGAAAGCTGCGGAGCTGAATGAAGTGACGGGCAGAAGAGACACGGCAAGCGAATATCGCGATCGCGCAGATCGTATTCGTATAGCGGTAAGAGCGCATTGCTGGTCGCCGGATCGGGAATTGTATCGCGATAGCCCATCCTCTGAGGATTATAGCCAGCATGCGCAAATATGGGCGGTGCTGACGGGAACGGCTTCAGACGGAGAGGCTCAAGGGTTGATGCAGCGGATGCTGCGCGACGATAGCTTGCCGAAAGTTACGCTTGCGATGTCTTATTATTTGTTCCGCGCGCTTGAGCGGACTGGGTTATACGATCATGCCTTCCAGCTATGGGATGCATGGCGCGAGCAAGCTGAACTTAATCTGACGTCTTGGGTCGAAGATCCGGTCTCGGTACGCAGCGATTGTCACGCTTGGGGAGCGCTGCCGCTTTACGATCTGCCTGCCTCCGTGCTTGGCGTTAAGCCGTTATTGCCGGGATATGCAGCAATCAGCATCACTCCGCATACGGGTCCGCTGCAGTGGGCTTCCGGCAGCTGCATGACGCCGAAGGGAGAAGTGGCCGTGAAGTGGGCCATCGATGCTGGCCGCTTCCGTCTAACGGTTAATCGTGCGGGGGATACGCCGGTTCATGTTGAATTGCCAAGCGGCGAGAAGCTCCTTTTTACGGAGGAAGGCCCAATTGAATGTGAATGCATAATAATGCCAGCCAATAGTACAGACAACGATAACACGGAAGGGGCGAATAGGGCATGATCCTTGGTGTTGCCTATTATCCAGAGCATGAACAGCCGGAACAATGGACGATTGATTATAAGAAAATAAAAGAAGCGGGCATTACGCAAATTCGAATCGCCGAATTTGCTTGGACGGTATTGGAGCCACGGGACGGCGAGTTCGATTGGGAGTGGCTGGATCGCTCCATTGAGGAAGCGGCAGCCTGCGGACTGGAAGTTGTGCTCTGCACGCCTACCGCTTGCCCGCCGATTTGGCTCGTTGAGAAGCATCCGGACGTGCTGCCCGTGAATCGCAGCGGGGCCACCGTCCGCTTCGGGGCAAGACAGCATCGCTCATACTCTTCTAAGCATTATGTGGACTATTCCATGCGCATCGTAACGAAGATGGCAGAGCGCTACGGCAGCCATCCGGCGGTCGTTGCGTGGCAGCTCGACAATGAATTCGGCGGCGAGACAAAATTCGATTTCGGCGAGTGTTCTCGGGAGGCGTTCCATGTCTATCTGGCAGAAACATACGGTACGGTAGAAGAGCTTAACCGCCGCTGGGGCACAGTGTTCTGGTCGCAGCGTTATGAGCGATTCGATCAAATTCCGCTTCCGGCGAAGATCGACGCCGATGTAACGATGTGGCAGAATCCGAGCTTGGAGATGGCTTTCGCCAAGTTTTCATCTTTGTCCATCGTCAACTATGCGCGGAAGCAGGCCGAAGCATTAAGGCCATTTATTGACGGCCGGCCGATCACGACGAACGCGTTCATGTTCCGTTGGGGCGACAGCGTCGACTGGTCGGAGCTGTTCGACGGGCTTGATGTCGTAGGCATGGACATCTACAGCGACAAGCCGCATGAGATTGCTTTCTACGGAGACGCATGCCGAGGCGTGCTGCAGCGTCCGTTCTGGATGATGGAATACGGCACGGGCTCGCGCAACTTGATCAGCGAGATGGAGCTGCTGAAGGACCGCGGCTGCAGCCGGTTTTTCCTGTTCAAGGCGAAGCCGTTCCCATGGGGACAGGAGCAAGGCGGAGGACATCCCGAACTGCTGACGCTGACGGGCGAGCCGTCCGCCAACTATGGCGTCGTGCGCGACTATTCGGAGCGTCACCTCGATTATATCGAGCCGACGGAAGCGCAAGCTGCGCCAATCGGCCTTTACTATCACTTCGAGAGCTCATGGAGCTACCGGATCTCGGTATCCGATCATATCGCATATGCCGATTATATGGTAGATACCGTTTATCGTTCGTTATTCGACGAGACTCGTTCGGTCGACGTCCTATATACGCCTGAGCATATTGGCGATCATAAGCTGGTCATCGTACCGCTGCATCTGCTTCATGACGCCGCACTGGAGCAACGTTTGGCAGAATACGTACAAAGAGGCGGTCGTCTCATCGCGACGACGGATTTGTTCCGCAAAAACGGAGACAACGTCTTCTTGACTCAAGTGCCAGAACTGTACGGCAGCGTATTCGGATGGAACGCGAATAACTTCGTTACCGATTCGATTCGCGTACGACCAAACGGCGGCGTCTATACCGAGAACAAATACGGCGAAGGCAAAGCATGGTTCGTCGCGCGAGACACGTCAGTCGAAGAATGGCAAGCACTCATTGCGAAGGCATTATTATAAGTGGAATAGAGGTTGCGAAGCTGTGGAGGCTTCGCGGCCTCTTTTTTTGCAAGAAATAAGCACACACACGCTGCTCCAAAACCTCGTAGTGTCCTAACTCGCTGATAGTGTCTTTTTGGGCCACTAATGGGAATGTAGCAGTGGAATTGCCTCATTTAGTTCGATTTTAGGCCGTTAATGGAGCTAATCTCCGCTGTATGGTCTAAAAAGCCGAATTAGTTTGACGAAATACCGTTACACGCACAGCCACGCCGCCAGCTCCCCCACGCAACCGTCGGTTTCGCCAACCATAAGCTGCATTTCCCATCCTATTTCTCTCAAGTAACCTAGGTTTGTACGAATAGGATGGATTTCCCATCCAATTCTATCAGCCACGCCGCCTGCTCTCCCACCATCGCCACCTTCACCAACCATAAGCTGCATTTTGCATCCTATTCTCCTCAAGTAACCTAGGTTTGTGCGAATAAGCTGGGTATCACATCCTATTATGGATGGCTACACAGCTTTGGCGGAGGTTGCGATTTAGTTCGGTTCAGGCCTACGTAAATAGTGACGACGAAATACCACTATTGCGTTGTACAGCACTTCTACAGCCCCTTACTCTAGACGGCAGTTTGCTCGTAATAATGAAACTAAACCGCTCTAGCTGAATTCCAAATTATCGATTTCAAAATTTTAACAAATGTTATAATATAAAGGTGGTTAGGGATGGCGTTCATCGGAGAGGTGGCACAGCATGAGGGACAGAAGGGAACGGGGTCTTAATCGGATACTATTTGTTTCGGGAATCGGGATGCTGGCATTGTTCATCGGCGCAACGCTCTACTTAAACTCGCGTGGCCACGATCAGCCTTACGCACTTACAATTTATGGCGACCACCCCGAGAGGGATCTTATCGAGATTAAAGATATGCTGCATTTGATTCATACATACGGCTTCAACATTCCGGACGAACGCGTTGCTTTGAAACAAGATGGATCTTATTACGTATTGTTAGAGCGAAAGAACAGAGAGTTAGTATTCATGACAGACGAAATAAGTAGGTTAAATGATTTTTTGAATGCTAACCGTGTTGGCTGAAAATAAATAGAGGCGGGGGCGTTTCGATGAATGAGGTTTTACTTCCTTACGTGCAAGGGTTTGAGCCAACCGGTAATTTACGTTCAGATATTAAGCGGTTTTTCGAGCTGAACGACGATCGGGACACGCTGGATCATACATACAAGGTAGCCGGAGTCGCACAGAAGGTGGCTGAACGATACGAGGCCGATCCGAGGAAAGCCGTAACAGCGGCTTTGTTGCACGATATTAGCAACATCATCCCTGTCAGCAAGATGATGGAAACCGCAGAGAAGCTCGGAATTCCGATCCTCGACGAGGAAAGGAAGTACGACCGCATCGTTCATCAGAAGCTGTCGAGAGCGATGGCGGCCGAACTGTTTCATATCGAGGACGAGGAAATCCTGAATGCGATCGAATGCCACACAACGCTCAAGGCAAATTCTACGCTGCTCGATAAAGTGCTGTTCATCTCGGACAAAATGGCATGGGAGCTTCCCGGCGACCACCCTTACCTGCAGAGCGTCAAGGACAAAGTGAACAACGACCAGCTCATCGAAGGCATCTTGGTGTATCTCGATCACCTATGGGACAACCGGGCGAACATGAAGCTCGTCCATCCTTGGCTGATCGCGGCCAGGGAGGAGCTATCGAACGACGAGTTCAAAGGTTATTAGGCAGCGGCAAAAGCCGGCTGATCAGAGGGGCTGTATGAAAGGCCTCTCTGATCAGCCGGCTTTTGTTCATGTTAGTGCTCCGTCACGGCGGGAGAGACAAGCTCAAACACGCTAAGATCGGGTTTCGTGCGGACGAACTGCGATACGAAATTCATTAAGTAAATCAGAATTTGCTCCGGATCCACATCCCATTGCTTCTGAATGAGATGTCCCCGCATCGCCATTCGCAGCATCATGCTGATGATCGTGTTCTGGATCATCGTCTCGAGGATGTTCGGATCGAAGGAAGGCTGGATCGAGCCGTCGCGAATGCCTTCTTCGATGGCGGCTTTGAAACGCTCCCCGCGATCCTCCATCGAGTTTTTGTACCGTTTGCGAAGCTCCTCCGAAGGAAAGGAGTTTCGGTAGAAGTGATCGAATAGCCCGATGAACCGCAGATGGTCGGGATGCTCGCGGTAAAGCAGCAGCCAGCCATTCAGCATAATGCTCAGTTTATCCGCGCCGGTCTTGCCGGAATCGCCGTCCACCTGAAAATAATGCGAGATTTCGTTCATGATTTTGATCTGTATTTCAAACACGATTTCATGTATCGAATTAAAATATTTATACATCGTCACCCGGCTGATCCCCGCCTTGGCCACGATATCCACCATCGTAATTTGGGACATATCCTTCTCCAAAAAGATTTCTCTAGCAGCCTCAAGGATTTGATCCCGACGTTTCACACGAAGGTCGTCTAACTCCTCTTCCCATGTTTTCAAAGCGCTCCAGCCTCATTCCCGCAACGGTTTATAGTGTTACTCATTCGCGTCAGTTACTGCCAACTCCTCTTTCGAACCTTATTATAAGCGTTATTTCGACAAATATGAACACATAATAAATAGGTGTTTACAAGATGTTAACTAGGTTGTATGATGATGAAGTCGGCTGTAAAGCCGAGTAATCTTATAGGATATTTGTCTACCGGACAGCCGGAGACACAATGCGAAAATATTGCCTGATGGCGATAGCTTTGTATTGTGTTTTTTTATTTAGCCGCACATTCGATATTGGAATCGGAGCGGCAGACTACAATGGTGGAGGGTTATGTATGAGTATTCGCAAATCGAAAGTGAATTTGTTCAAAAGGTATGTACCGTTAGGCATCGCGGCGTTATTGTCGGTCGCCCTGTTCGCAGGCTGCAGCAATAACGCGAACAACGAGCCTCCTGCTGGCAACAAAGGGGAAGCAACCCATTCTCCCGCGACGTCAGAGCCGGCCAAGGGCGAGAAGGTTTCGTACCGCATCGGAGACGTCATTAATCCGGAGCAGGTCAACAACTTTAATCCTTACTTGAAAACAGGCAATTATCGTCCATTGTTCGATTATGTGTATGACGCGCTTTATTACTTCAATCCGGTCAAAGGTGAACTGATCAACCGGCTCGCGGCAGATAGCGGCACATGGTCCGAGGATCAGAAGACGTTTACCGTGAAGCTGAACACGGCCGCGAAGTGGCATGACGGAGAAGCTTTCACGGCCGACGATGTTGCGTATACGTTCCATGCGTTAAAGGATCATGCCGTGCTCGATTCCTATCAATTGTGGAGCGACACCCGTCTAAGCAGCGTGACGGCAAGCGGTTCCGATACGGTCGTCTTTCAATTGAACAGCCCGTTCCCTTCGCTCAAGAACTACCTGACCACGGTTTATATCGTGCCTAAGCACTTGTTCGAGAAAGAGGATCCGGCGACGTTTTTGAACAAAACGCCGATCGGCACGGGAGCTTTCAAATTCAGAAACATCAACGAAAGCGCGATTTTGCTCGATGCCAATACCGCCTTCTTCTTGGGCGCTCCGCAAATTACCGAGCTCGTTCTTCAACGGTTCAAGGATTCGCCGGCTATTACGCTAGCGCTGCAAAAAGGGGAGATTCAAGGGACGACAGGCGCGATCGCGATGCCGAGTCTTCCGAAGCTGCTCGAGAACAAAGATAACAAGCTGCAGCAATTTCCGGGTCTGTCCACCTACGCGGTCATTATCAATAACGACAAGCCGGGCTTGAACGACGCAGCTGTCCGCAAAGCGATTCAGCAAGCAGTCAATCGCGAGGAAGTCGTAGAGAAAGGCGAGATGGGAGCAGCCACGCTCGGCAATCCTGGATTCCTATCCCAAGGCTTCGGCAGTCTGGTTGACGAGAGTTTAACATCCGATCCTTCGTTGCAGTTCAGCGTCGAACAAGCGAGCAAGACGCTAGAAAATGCAGGCTACGCGAAGAACGGCAAAGGCATCTACGAGAAAGACGGCGTCAAGCTATCCTTCGTGTACTATATGGCGGCTAACGCTCCGGCGCAGAACAAAGAAGGCGCGATGATTACCGACTGGCTGAAGCAAGCGGGCATTGAAACGACGATCAAGATGGTGACTTGGCCGGAGCTTACGAGCCTTGCGATGTCGGGCGATTATGATTTGATTCAAAACGGGATTACCGTTCCGCCGGACCCGCAAGCCGCGCTCGAAGTGTTCCATAGCAAAATGACGGCGCCCATCGGCGAGAATTCTCCTGGACTTAACTGGGCGAGATTCAGGGATGAGCAAGTGGACGGATGGCTCAACGAAGCCGCTTCAGCGAATGCGGAGCAGCGTGCGGAGCTGTACAAGAAGGTACAGGGAAGAATCGCCGAGCTCGCGCCTATCGTTACGCTATACAGTACGGGCAAGACGCCATATAGCGAAACGGCATTCACGAATTACGACACGAATGTTCCGGCGACCTCCGTCATTTCGCTAGCGAAGGTCACGAAGAAATAAAGAGGAGCTGTACCGATGAAGATTCAATTGTCCTACGTCATCAGGAGAGTCGCGTTCGCAATCGCGACTCTCCTGGCGGCGATCGTCATGAACTTCCTGCTACCAAGGCTCATCGGCGGCGATCCTGCGGAAATGATCGCTTCGACGACCGCGCTTGGCTCAGCCGAGGTAGCGGATGAGCTGCGAAAGCAGTTCGGACTCGACAATCCGAGCCTGCTCCATCAGTTCGGCAGCTATATAGTCCAATTGTTCCAAGGCAATCTAGGCATTTCCTATTTCAATTACCCGGTGCCCGTCAAGGACGTTCTCTGGAACGCCTTGCCGTGGACGCTGGGTACGGTTTTTATCGCCACCTTGCTAAGCTACGGAATCGGCTGGCTGATCGGCGTCAAGGGCGCATTGAAACCGGGCTCGTGGTTCGATAACTCGGCGCTCGGCGTCAGCTTCTTCATCAATTCCGTTCCGTATTTTTGGATCGGCATTATTCTTATTCTTATTTTCGGATACAAGCTGGATTGGTTACCGATGGGTCAGGCGATTCCCGTCGATTACGATACGCTTTCCCCGATCCGCAAGGCCGGTTCCATCGCCTATCACGCCGTATTGCCGATCGTTTCGCTCGCTCTGGCATCGGTTGCGAGCCATATTCTCGTGCTTCGCAACAATTTGATCCGGGTTTTATCCGAGGATTACATGGTGCTCGCGCGTGCCAAAGGTCTGTCATCGAGAAGACGTGTTTTCCACTACGGAATCCGTAACGCTTTTCTGCCTTCGTTTACGGGATTTATGTTGTCGCTCGGTCATGTCGTCGGCGGGGCGATCACGATGGAAATCGTATTTTCCTACCCCGGAATAGGGATGCTCACCAATAACGCGATATTGAATCATGACTATCCGTTAATCCAAGGTGCATTTCTCGTTATTGCCGTATCGATCATCGCCGTTAATTTAATCGCCGATTTGATTTATCCCTTTATTGACCCTCGCGTCAATCTGAATTAGGAGCTGAACGGATATGAAGACCAACTCCCCGTTGGAAGGTTCCCGCGCATGGAACGGCAAGCAGCTGTCAGGGCTCGCGATTCTCGCTTTTTTTGCGATTGCGGCGTTCATCGGGCCGCTGCTTGCCCCTTATAACAAAAACGACATTGAATTCGAAGCGTGGCTTAAGCCTTCCGCGAAGCATCTGCTCGGTACGGACAGCTACGGACAGGATTTGTTTTCGCAGCTCATATACGGCACGCAAACCTCTTTTCTGGTCGGCATTTTGGCGGGAGCCATTACGACGGTCATCGGCGTTCTCGTCGGACTTACCGCCGGGTTCTACCGCAAATGGGTAAGCGACGCCTTGATGTTCGTCGTCGACTTGCTGCTCATTATTCCAATCATCGCGCTTATGATTATTCTGGCTTCATTCCTGCCGTCCATGGGCCTTACGAGCATCATACTCGTCATCGGCCTGCTCAGTTGGCTGTACATGGCACGAAGCATCCGCAGCCAGACGCTGTCCGAGAAGCAGCGCGGTTACGTGGAGGCGGCGCGGGTCGTCGGGATGGGCAATTTCAAAATCATGACGACGGAAATATTGCCGAACCTATTCCCGATCATCGCGGCCAACCTGGTCAGCGTAACGACGCAGGCGGTGCTGGCGGAGGCCGGGCTCAGCTTTCTCGGCATCGGCGATCCGCGGAGCGTAAGCTGGGGCACGATTCTTACGCTGGCGCATACCAACAATGCCATTATGTACGATGCGTGGTGGTGGATTGTGCCGCCGGGCGTAGCGATTGCGCTATTTTGTTTCGGCTTCGTGCTGCTCGGCAACGGTACGCTTGAGCGATTCAGGGCGAAACGGGGCGCGCAGCAGCATTTTTCTTGAAATCAGGAGGCGATACGCATGGGTTTACTGGACGTTAGCAATTTGCAAGTGGAATACGAATCGCCGCGGGGAATGTTCAAGGCGGTCGATGGCGTAAGCTTCTCCATCGAGCGGGGAGAAATGTTCGGCTTGGCCGGCGAATCCGGGTGCGGGAAGTCGACGACCGCTTACGGCATCAGCAGGCTGCTGCGTCCTCCCGCACGACTGGCAGGAGGCAGCATCGTTTTCGACGGCAAACCGCTCACGAGTCTTACCGAAGCCGAGTTTCGGCCGTATCGCTGGTCGAGAATTTCGGTCGTGCTGCAAAGCGCGATGAATAACCTAAATCCGGTGATGAGGATCGGGAACCAGCTAACGGATGTGATACTTGCGCATGAGGCGGGCGTATCCGTGCGCGATGCGCTCCGCAGAGCGGAAGAGCTGCTTGCGCTCGTAGAGATGCCCAAGGAGAAGTTGGCCAGCTATCCGCATGAGCTATCAGGCGGCATGCGCCAACGCGTCGTTATCGCCATGTCGCTTGCGCTGCGGCCGGAGCTTATTATTATGGATGAGCCGACGACCGCGCTGGATGTCGTCACCCAAAAAGGGATCGTGAACCGCATTGTCGAGCTGAAGAAGGAGCTCGGTTTTTCCGTCTTGTTCATTACGCACGATTTGCCGCTTATGCTGGAGATTTGCGATCGAATTGGTATCATGTATGCCGGAAAAATGGTCGAGGTTGGCAGCGCGGAGCAGCTGCTCAGCGGGGCTCGCCATCCCTACACGCAAGGATTGCTTCGTTCCTTTCCTTCCTTGTCGGGACCGAAGGTGCGAATCGAGGGCATACCGGGCTCGCCGCCGAATCTCGTCGAGCCCCCGGCAGGCTGCCGCTTTCAATCGCGCTGCCCGCATGCGACCGATGTTTGCTCTTCGCTTGAGCCAAGCGCAATCAACGACGATAGAGGGATGGTAGCTTGCCATCTGTATGGATCGGGGGAGGGTAACCATGAAGCCGTTGCTGCAAGTCAATCGCGTTAGCAAAATATTCGAATCGGGTTCTTTCCTGCAGAAGAAAAAGTTCAGTGCGGTCAGAGACGTAAGCTTTACGCTTCACAAGGGCGAAGTGCTGGCGATTGTCGGAGAATCCGGCTGCGGCAAAAGCACGCTCGCCAGAATGATCGTGAATTTGATCGATCCGACGAGCGGCGAAATTTTGCTGGACGGCAGTCGGACGAGCAGAAAATCAAAGGACCGCAAAGCGGTCGCCAAAGACCTGCAAATGATTTTTCAGGATCCGTTCGAAACGATGAATCCGAATTACCGCGTTCAAGACGTCATTGGCCGTCCGCTTCAGTTGCATGGAGAGCAGGGCGATATTCGGACGAAAGTGCTGGCGCTGCTCGCGCAAGTAGGTCTGACTCCCGCCGAGGATTACATCGACAAGTACGCCTCCCAGTTATCCGGCGGCCAGAAGCAGCGGGTCATGATCGCTAGGGCGCTTGGCATTAATCCGCGTGTCCTCGTTGCCGATGAGCCGACATCGATGCTGGATGTATCCATAGGAATCGACATTATGAATTTAATGCTGGATTTGAAAAACGACTATGATCTTTCCTTGATATGGATCACGCATAACTTGGGAAGCGCAAGATATATGTCCGATCGAATTCTTATCATGTACGGCGGACAAATCGTCGAGAGCGGGGAAACCGAGCAGATTATTTCAAGTCCGCAGCATGCTTACACGCGGACTCTGTTGGATGCATCACCGAATCCATGGGGAAGGGAAGAGCAATCATGAGCAAACCGAATATAATCGTTATTTATTGCGACGACTTAGGGTATGGCGATCTGGGCAGCTATGGCTCCGAGCATATCCGCACGCCTCACCTCGATCGGCTGGCGGAAGAAGGAGCCCGGTTTACGAATTGGTATTCGAACTCTCCCGTCTGTTCCCCGTCGCGAGCGTCGCTGCTGACCGGACGTTATCCCGCTCGAACGGGAGTGGAGAGCATATTAAGCGGCAAGCGCGGAACAGCGGGCTTGTCGCTGGACGAGAAGACGATCTCGTCGCTGCTGAAGCCGCACGGCTACCGCACCGGATTGTTCGGGAAGTGGCATCTCGGCGTAACGCCGGAGCAGAATCCGAACGCCCACGGCTTCGACGAGTCGTTTGGTTTCCTGGCTGGCTGCGTGGATTATTACTCTCATATTTTTTATTGGGAGCAGCAGAGGGGTGTTAACCCTGTCCATGATCTGTGGCATAACGGCAAGGAAGTGTGGAGCAATGGCGAATATATGACCGAGCTTATTACGGCGAAGACGGTTGCCTTCATTGAAGCTAGCGATGATCGAGTCCCTGCTCAGCCTTTCTTCGCTTATGTGGCTTATAACGCTCCGCATTACCCGATGCATGCGCCGCAGAAATACGTAGATCGTTATCCGGATCTGCCTCCGGATAAGCGTATTATGGCAGCGATGATCTCCGCGGTGGACGACGGTGTCGGCGAGATTGTCGACGCTTTGCGCAGAACCGGGCAATACGACAATACGATCCTATTTTTCTCAAGCGACAATGGGCCGTCGACGGAGTCGCGCAATTATTTGGACGGCACGGAGGATCTTTATTACGGCGGTTCTGCGGGAATATTCCGCGGACATAAAGGCAGTCTGTTCGATGGGGGCATTCGCGAGCCCGCTATTCTAAGCTATCCGGCGCTGCTTGGAGGCGGCGGTATTGTCCGGCATGAGCCTTGCGCCATGATGGACGTCGTTCCGACGGTTCTGGAGCTTGCGGGAATCGAACCGCCCGTGCATCATTTGGATGGCAAGAGCATCGTGCCGCTGCTTGGACAGCCGGGGTCGGGGGAGCTGCATCACGAACGCTTATTTTGGTCATACGAGGGGCAACTAGCCGTTCGCGAAGGCAAGTGGAAGCTTGTGCTTAACGGCAAGCTCGATTTCGGCCGTCAGGCGCCGGATGCCGTTCATCTATCCGACCTCGAGCATGATCCCGGCGAACGCAACAATTTGCGCGAGCAATACCCCGATAAGGCTCGGGAGCTGGAAGAGGCCGTTACGCGCTGGTACGACGAGCTCCGGCGTCAGGAGGGAATTTAGATGGATGACCCGATCAAGCGGGAGCTTACTGCTGCTGGCGGAAATGCCGCAGCTGGCAGTTGCTGCTGCCAAGTCGGCAGGGGCACAGAAGCTGTAGCTGACGAAAGCGAGACGAGGGCTCACGAACTCCGCAAGAAGTCTGCTGGTGTTCCGCGCGAAGGGATGGTGCTGCTAAAGGGCGGTTCTTTCCTAATGGGAACGGAAGACCGGGAAGGCTTTCCGGCCGACGGGGAAGGACCTATCCGCGAGGTGACAATCGATCCTTTCTACGTCTCTCCATACGCAGTGACGAATGCGGAGTTTGCTGCCTTTGTCGCCGATACGGGCTATCGGACGGATGCCGAGCGGTTCGGCTGGTCATACGTGTTCCATTTATATGTGACGAAGGAATCGGATCAGGAGGTACGCAGTACGGCCCAAAGCACACCTTGGTGGTGGGTAGTAGAAGGCGCGGATTGGCGCAGTCCTGAAGGTAAAGGCTCCCATATCGATCAAAGGATGAACCATCCGGCTGTTCATATCTCTTGGAACGATGCGGCTGCGTATTGCGGCTGGTCCGGCACGCGCTTGCTAAGCGAAGCGGAGTGGGAATTCGCCGCGCGCGGCGGGCTAGTTCAGAAGCGTTATCCGTGGGGAGATCTTCTGAAACCGGATGGCGAGCACAGATGCAACATCTGGCAAGGGAAGTTTCCGTACAAAAATAATGCCAGCGATGGCTACGAAACGACGGCGCCCGTGGATGCCTATGCTCCAAACGGCTATGGTCTATACAATATGGTCGGCAATGTATGGGAATGGTGTTCCGATTGGTTCAGCCCGTCTTCGCCGGTGCATGATGTGCGCATCAATCCGCAAGGACCAAACTCGGGGAAGACGAGATCGACCCGCGGCGGCTCGTATCTATGCCACAAGTCGTATTGCAATCGATACCGCGTCGCGGCTCGAAGCTCGAACAGCCCGGATAGCTCGGCTGGCAATATGGGGTTTCGGGTTGGAGCAAGCGAGAGGAGCAATGGGAAATGAAGGCTGTAATGGTCATGTTTGATTCGCTTAACAAGCATATGCTGCCGAACTACGGCTGCGAATGGATCAAGGCCCCTAACTTTGAAAGGCTGTCGGAGGCGACCGTCACGTTCGATAGCTGTTATGCGGGCAGCTTGCCTTGCATGCCGGCGCGCAGGGAGCTGCACACGGGACGGCATAATTTTTTGCATCGCAGCTGGGGGCCATTGGAGCCCTTCGACGATTCGGCAATCGACGTTTTACGGAAAAACGGCATATATACCCATCTGTCCACGGACCATACGCATTATTTCGAGGATGGAGGCGCCACTTATCACACTCGTTTTAACAGCTGGGAGTATGCGAGGGGGCAGGAGGGCGATCCGTGGAAGGGCAATGTGCAGGATCCCCATATCCCCGACTCGCTATCGGGACCAAAGATCGGCGGCTTATGGCGCCAAGATTGGGTGAATCGCGCTTACTTGGACACGGAAGAGAAGCAGCCGATTGCCGTAACCTTCGGCAACGGCATCGAATTTATCGAGACGAATCGGAATCAGGACAATTGGTTTGTGCAGATTGAGGCTTTTGATCCTCATGAACCTTTTTTCACTCAGCAGAAGTACAAGGATTTGTATCCGCATCTCTATGACGGCAAGCATTTCGACTGGCCGGATTACGGCAAAGCCTCGCAGCAGCCGGAGGAAATTCAGCATGCGATCTACGAATATGCGGCTTTGCTCAGCATGTGCGATACGTATCTGGGCAAGGTGCTGGATGTCTTCGACCGGCATAATCTTTGGGAGGATACGATGCTGATCGTCAACACCGACCACGGCTTCTTATTGGGTGAGCACCGATGGTGGGGCAAAAACATTCAGCCTTTTTACAATGAAATCGTCAATCTTCCGCTCTTCGTGTGGGACCCGCGCCATCAAACGAAGGGAACGCGAACGGATGCGCTTGTCCAGACGATCGATATCGCGCCGACGCTGCTTGAATTCTTCGGGACGCCGATCCCATCGGATATGCAGGGAAAGCCGCTTAGCGGAGTTATCGACCGGAAAGATGGGGACCACGGGACGAAGGTGCGGGAAGCTGCTATCTTCGGCATGCATGGCGGTCATATCAACGTAACCGACGGCAGATATGTCTATATGCGGGCGCCGCAGCGCTTCGATAATGGGCCGCTTCGCGAGTATACGCTGATGCCGACTCATATGCATAATCGATTTGGGGCTAACGAGCTTGCCGATTTACGCTTGCACGAGCCTTTTGCGTTTACGAAGGGCTGCCGAACGTTGGAGATTGAGGCGCATACGTATTTGAATCCCTACTTGCACGGGACGCTTCTCTTCGATCTGGAGGTTGACCCACGCCAGCAAACGCCTATCGTGGATGAAGCGATTGAAGCTAGGATGATAAAGCTGATGGCGGATTTGATGCGGGCCAACGATGCCCCGCCGGAGCAATTCGAACGTATCGGTATTCCATTGAACGGCATTGTAGAGAAAGAAGCTTTGAAGCTGGAGAAGGAAGCTCGGAAGCGGGTGTATGAAGCGGACTTAGGACTTGGCGAACAATGGACGGAGCGGGGGAGAGCGGCTTATTTCGCCGTACAATGCTTGGTCCCCGCTTCGGTTCGGGTTACGCTTCAAGATGGCATCATTGCTTATGTCCAATCTGCCGGGATCATGAAGATCGATGAGGAGATAATCGTTAAATGGATATCGTCATTCGGGACTCAAGGCGAGCCATTAATAAAGGCGCTTAACATGCTGGTGCTGTAGAAGCTATTCTGTCTTAGGATTGACCGCCTTCACGTATTTGCCTGGAGCTGCCTCAATGGCGATGGCGTCGCTCGTATCGATCTGGTCGATCGACCAAAGCTTCGTTCCGACTTCGTATTCGGTAGAAAAATTATTAGGCGTCGCTCCGGATTCCGTTAGTGATGTATATTGAATCTCGCCGATCTCTTCACTTGGCATGATCGCTTCAGCGAACGTAATTCTATAAACGGTATTGTTCCATTTGACTAGCGCATAAGGGAAGGAAGCGAATGACTTTGTTACGCTCTTCTTTAGGGTCTCTGTACTGCTATTGTCTGCCATGGCGGCGGCAGCGCTGGGAGCTTCGGCGGAGTCGTCAGCCCGACTGGCGGTATCGCCGTTCGAGCAAGCGCTAGTCAAAGCGATCAGTAGAATTAATATTAGTTTTTTCATCTTGTTCACCTCATCCTCTAAACGCATGGTTTGGCCTAGATGTTGCATATTATTGGAAAACAGAAAGAACCGCCTCTGCAAGCCGAGAGGCGGTTCTTTGTTCCTGCAGGGAGTCTACTTTATCTTCTTCTGATCCAGCTTCTTGCTCGATGCAATGTTCGCATACGAACTAGAATCGGCTACATAAATGCCGTCATCTTCGTTGATCGGAATATACGTTCCATCAGCCATCTTGCGCAGGAATAAGATGACCTCTTGTCCTCTCTTCAGGTAGGTGGACATATCGGAGAACACGGTAACTTCCCCGTCCGTTCCTCCCATTTGCGATAAAGTAATCGGTTGGTCGGATTCGTATTCGCCCTTCAGCACTTCGAGAACGCCAACGTTAACATCTGTTTTGTAATTTTTGTAGTCGCCTTTCTTATATTTGCTTCCCTTCTCTTTCACGACTTGGCCGCGTACAACGAGATCGGCCGCTTCGGTGAGCGCGGCTTCGTCCTCGTAATAGACGGACCAGGATGGATGAACGTAGACGCCGTCTGCCAGCGCTTCGGATTCGATGCTCGAATCGTCAAGCGCGAAGCTCGATTGGAGCGGGTACAAGCCGTTGACGACTGAGATATCGTTGGCGGAAGGGTTGAGCGCTCTCGCCGTTGTGCCGTTCGAATTAAACGTGTAAGGATGCATAATAGAGGTCGTCTCCACGACGGACGTATGCTCGAGACCTAGCGAATGCCCGACTTCATGCGCGGCAACGGCAGTAATTATGCTGCTCGTATACTTGCTCTGCGAGGTATAATACGTATTAATATTCAATGTCGCTTGCGATATGATGCCTCCGTCTACGGTGAATGTGCACAGCCCATCCCATGTGGCCATCGATGTGTTCACATTGACCGCATAATAGGTGCTGCTCGTTCCAAGCGTTGTGCTTATGTTAAAGTTCGTGTTGGTTTTCCATTTGTTGGCGCCGGCTGCCCATGGCGTAGTGGCGCTGCTCGTGTTGACGTACATCGTTTTCGTACGGCTTGCCCATTTGCCGAAAGAG
This sequence comes from Paenibacillus sp. J22P218, assembly GCF_056269195.1. Taxonomy (NCBI): domain Bacteria; kingdom Bacillati; phylum Bacillota; class Bacilli; order Caryophanales; family Paenibacillaceae; genus Paenibacillus; species Paenibacillus sp. J22P218. The sequence continues at coordinate 41,434 of NZ_JBWDNL010000007.1, read as the reverse complement.
GTGACGGTTGCGGATGCCGGCGTGCTGTTCACGAGCAAGGTTACTACCGTTAGTACGGCGGCGATACTGACTAGCATTCTCTTTTTACGCATAAATAATTACCCTCCTCAATGTGTCTAACGATTCATGCATTCTGTAAAAATAACCAAATCTATCCTATTAACGTGTCGATATATGATATAGTTGCAACAAAAAGGAAATTTGATCGGGCGGCAAATGATCCAATAGTAGCGGATCAACGAAGGGGAGGCGGGCAGGAATGGAGAAAGTTCGATTAACGAAGCCTACAGAAGCTTTGAGGGATGCTTATATGGCGTACTATATGGAATGGCAATTGAGCGGCGAAGAAGCTGTTCCGTGGGTCATCGGCAAAGATCCTTCTGATTTCCAAGAAATGCTTAGGTGGTATGATGAGCGGGAGAGGGGAATTAACCTGCCTGAAGGCTGGGTGCCGGATTCTACATATTGGTTTGTAGGCGAGAACGGGCTGCTGCTTGGCGTTGTTAACATCAGACATGCTTTAATTCCTTTTCTGTTGGATAGAGGCGGCCACATCGGATACGGGATTCGTCCTTCGGAACGAAGAAAGGGTTATGCCGGCGAGCTGTTGCGGCTTTCTCTAATTGAAGCGAAGCATCTGGGCATCAACCGCGTTCTTGTGGTATGCGACGAAAGCAATGCAGCTTCTGCCAAAACGATTCTAAAAAACGGCGGCATCCCAGATCACGATTTTGTGGAAGAAGACGGCAATGTAATTAGAAGGTTTTGGATCGACAATAAATAAGCCGAGCGTTACGGAAGTTTTAGCTTCCGTTCTGCCCGGCTTTCTTTCGTTACCTGTGATTATGCTTTTAAATAATCAATGAATACTTTTCTGAGAATGGCCAACTGATGATCGGACTCCAGATCGGACTCCAGCAGCAAAATGTTTTTCTGCGAGGACAGCTTCTTGGAAAAAAGTCCGAACGCATTAACGAGCGTCGTCAACGTCTCGCGAACCGGAAGATCGGATCGTACAGAGCCGTCAGCGATGCCTTGCTGGATAATCTTCGCATATTCACGCGATACGCTCCGGTTCAAGGCGTTGAATTCCAAAATATCTTCAAGCGGCTCCGTGGAATGAGAGGCGTAGCTCTCGAAATCAGCCATAAACTTTGCGCTGGGGTTGTTATGGTCCTCGATGAAGAAGTCGAACAACACCTCGTGCTTCTCCAGGCAGTTCATTGGAAGCGCGGCGATCGCCTGGAAGCGCTCGTAGATTGGCTCCAGCAGCTTGGAGGCGACGGCAACGACAAGCTTCTCTTTTTTGGCAAAATAACGGAATAGTGTCGCGATGCCGATATTCGCTTCGCTCGCAATATCCTGCATTGTCGTTTTCTCGATTCCCTTCTTCGTGAACACGCGCTCCGCTGCATCGATGATTGTTGCTAATCGGTGCTGCTTGCTGTCATAACGTTCCTTCTCGTATCTTTCTTTTGGATCCATGAGCACCTTGTCCTTTTCCGTTCTTCGCACCTGTATTTCTAGCTATTATACCGATAGGGGCATCCTGTAAGCAAGATACAATTGAGTTCTGAATCGTCGTGTGATATTATATGAATCATAGTAATAGACATACTATCACAACCTGCTTTCCAATAGATCATCTTTAGTGAAAACACTCGTGAAGGGGAGAGATGAGCATGACTAGATTATCGAATAAAGTAGCAATCGTAACGGGAGCCGGCAGCGGCATGGGACGCGAGGAAGCGCTCTTGTTCGCAAGCCAAGGGGCGGCTGTCGTAGCAACGGATATTAATGAAACGGCTGTTCAAGCGGTTGTAAGCGAGATCGTTGCAAGCGGCGGACAAGCGATTGCTTTCGGACACAACGTCGCGTCAGAGGATGAATGGGTCAAAGTAGTGGAAGGCGCGATAGCCGCATACGACCGCATCGACGTTCTCGTCAATAATGCGGGCATCTCGCTGGCGATCGGCTTACTGGATACGACCGTCGAGCAATGGAATAAAGTAATGGCAATCAACTTGACGAGCACCTTCCTTGGGATGAAGCATGTCGTTCCGCATATGCAAGCGAACAAGGGCGGTTCTATAATAAATATTTCCTCTATCGCAGGACTGACGGGCAGCAGCGGTGCCGGCGCGTATACCGCATCCAAAGGCGGCGTTCGGATGTTGACCAAAGCGGCAGCAGCCGACTTCGGCAAAGACAATATTCGCGTCAATTCGGTTCACCCTGGCTATATTGAGACACCGATGAGCTCCGAGCACGTGAACAACAAGCAAATGCTGCAATGGTTCTTGTCGCAGACAGCGTTGCCGAGAGTGGGACGAGCTTCCGAGGTCGCGCAAGCGGTGTTGTTCCTTGCTTCCGATGACGCATCGTATATTACAGGCGTCGAGCTGCCGGTGGACGGCGGCGTAACGGCGAAGTAAGCGGGTTTAAATAACAGGATGGAGCAGGAACTATTTCTGCTCCATCCTGTTTCTTTTTTTGGCGATCCTCGCTTCGTTGCACATTATGCAACAGACAGGGCTCTTTAACACTCCTCCACAGAGCCTCGTTGCAGTAAGTGCAACAGAATACGGAATTTTGCTACTACTTCGCCTATGAAAAGCTGATTCCGTTGCACAATCTGCAATCAGCGCTCGGCATGGATGCTGAAAAGCGCAGGTCTGTTGCAGAAAGTGCAACGACAGCCTTCTCTTCCTTTCAACCACCCTCATAATCGACGACTTCAACGTGCGTGAAACCATAAGATTCTTATACTTTCGACCCTCCGTTTATTATATATAAATCAAATTGTAATCGCTTTATAATTCGATGTGAGATGGAAAGATATTTCATATCAGGGGGATAAAAATGAAAAAACTAGGTTTATTTAGCGTAAGCGCTGCTTTGGTTGCGACGTTGGTTATGTCCGGCTGCGGAAGCGCAGGGAACAATTCAAGCGCGAATTCGGCAGCGGACGACGAATTGGAATGGGATACGTCGGCAATGGAATACGTCATGGAGCCGGAGGTCGCTTCCGGAGAACAACCGCTTAAGGTTTGGGTTGAATACGAGGACTATGGCAAAGCGCTCGTGGAAGCTTTCAAGGTAAAATACCCAAAGGTGAATGTGGAGATTGAAGTTGTCGCGAAGGTGGACAGCGTCGACCGGATGGCGCTTGACGGAGAGGCGGGCAAAGGCGCAGACGTCTTCATGGCCAACTACGATAAGCTGGCTCAGGCGATAGATAACGCAACGGCGGCACCGCTAGGGAAGTATGAGCAATCGTTGAAGGAAAGCATGCCGAATACATTCGTCGAAGTGGCTAGCCATGACGGCCAAATGTTCGGCATACCGATTTCTACGGAATCGATTGCGCTCTTTTACAACAAAACATTGCTTAAGGAGCTTACGGGAAGCGACAAGCCGGCTGCCACTTGGGAAGAGATAACGGAGCTGGCGGGCACCTACAATAACAGCAGCTCTAACCAATGGACGATACGATTCCTTGCGGGACAGTTGTATTATGCTTACCCGGTGCTTTCATCGCTTGGCTGGCATCTGTACGAAGACGATGATCTTGATAAGCCGAACTTCGATTCAGAGAAGTTGACCAAGGGACTGGATTACTACAAGAAGCTTCGCGATATTTGGAACGTTAACTCGGCCGATGCCACTTGGGATTCCATCGAGAGCGAATTTGTCAAAGGCAAGACGCCATATGTCATAACAGGACCGTGGGTGTTCAAGGACTTCGATAAAGCAGCCGCCGACAACAAATTCGAATATGGCGTGACGAAGCTGCCGAAAGCGGCCTCAGGGGAAGATGCTGCTTCCTTGACGGGGATATCGGTAGCGATCGTATCGGGTTATTCCAAATATCCGGCGGCAGCTCGGGTGTTCGCCAACTTCATGGCATCCGACGAAGGCGCAGCCGCGTTATACAAATCAACAGGAGCTATTCCCGCCATTAAAGGCGACCGTCTGCAAAATATCGAAGGGATCGACGGCAATGAGCATATTGCAGGCATTATTGCACAGTCGGAAAATGCTGACTTGACCCCGCAAATTCCAGAATACATGTATACGTCCGGCAATGCGCTTATCGTAAACGTATGGGATAATCTGATGCCGGTAGGCGACGCGCAGCAGAAGGCTGAGAAGGAATATGCTGACTTGAAGGCGTTAGGCAAGTGAGATTAGTAACAGGCAACGTAGAAGGCGCAGCAGCGAGCCCTATGCATAAAGGGCGGATGGCTGCATGGTTCCCCGGATTATTGTCCGTAATCGTCTGGGGAGCCGGCCAGTTGGCGAATCGTCAATACTTAAAAGGTATATTTTTCTTTCTAATTGGCATGAGCGGCGCGGCGGCGGAGATTGCTACAGGCAACTATATCGCTATGGAAGGCGGCTTCCGCTTCCGAGAGAATGGCGGCTTTTTCCTGAAGGGCATCTGGGGTCTCCTTACGCTGGGAACGCATCCGCGCAAAATGGGGCTTAACGGACTGACCGATGGCGATCATTCTATCGTACTTATGGCTAATGGCATCATTGCTCTGTTCTTCATCATGCTCTTATTCCTTTTCTATGTATGGAATATATACGATGCGGCACGTACGAGACGGCTGTTGAATGAAACCGGTGTGCAGAGAAGTTCGCTGCATGATCTACGAAGGTTATGGGAGTCGATGTACGCCTACATCATCCTGTCACCAACCGCGGTGCTTATGCTGTTCGTCTGCGTGCTGCCGATCGTGTTCGGCGTGCTCATTGCATTTACCGATTATAGCAGGGGCAATACGCCGCCAACGAAGCTTATTCACTGGGTCGGACTGGACAATTTCGCTACAGTTACGCAGGTGTTCTCGTGGATGCATACATTCGTAGGCGTGCTGTTATGGACGTTCGTCTGGGCGATATTGGCGACGGTAACGACGTACTTCGCCGGGTTCTTTCAAGCCGTGCTGTTGAATGATTCCTCAGTTAAGCTCAAGAAGCTGTGGCGCAGCATTTATATTTTGCCTTGGGCGGTACCGGCGATGATTTCGGCGCTTGTGTTCAAGTCGATGTTCAATGGACAATTCGGTCCTGTCAGCCAATTTCTTATGGATATCGGCTTGACGTCTGAACGGATCTATTGGTTCACCGATCCAAGCCATTCTTATTTGGCGCGAATATTGGCATTGCTCATTAATTTGTGGTTGGGCTTCCCTTATTTCATGGCATTAATCGGCGGTACGTTGACGACCGTGTCGGAAAGTTATTACGAGGCGGCGCGTATCGACGGAGCATCCTCGGGTCAAATGTTCTGGAGAATTACGTTCCCGCTCGTCTATAAGGCGACTGCGCCATTATTAATGCTTTCTTTCGTTAGCAATTTCAACAATTTCGGAGTTATTTACTTCTTAACGGAAGGCGGTCCGGCGAACCCGGATTACAACTTCGCGGGCAACACCGACTTGTTGATTACTTGGTTATACAAGCTGACGCTGGACAACAGGCTGTACAACATGGGGGCGGTCATGTCGATCATCGTATTCCTGATCGTTGCCAGCTTCTCGCTAATTAATCTGCGGAAATCGAAATCTTTCGAGGAGCTTTGAGTTATGAAAGCAATGAATCGCAAGCAAACAAGCGTTGCAGGTCTGCTCAGGACGCTGCTCATCTACGTCGAGCTCATCGTTGTTGCCATTATCGTTATTTATCCGCTCATTTGGATAGTCGGAGCATCCTTCGGCAGCTCGAAGGGACTGGCCAACGCGTCGGCAATACCGGATAATGCCACATTGCAAAATTATAAGGAGCTGTTCCAGCATACGAACTTTCCGATTTGGTATATGAACACGCTGAAGGTAGCGGCGGCCAACATGGTATTCGGCGTACTGCTGTCCACGCTCGGCGCGTATGCATTTTCCCGGTTCAAGTTCAAGGGGAAGAAGGCAAGCTTGCTTACCATACTTATTTTGCAAATGTTTCCTGCTTTCCTGACGGCGATTGCTGTATACATGCTGTTCCTTAACTTCGGATTGCTGGACAGCTTAACGGGACTGGTCGTTGTCGGGGTCGCCGCGCAGCTCCCGTATAACATCTGGTTGTTGAAAGGCTACCTCGATAACATTTCAATAAGCTTTGATGAGGCAGCTCTTATCGACGGGGCAACCCGGACACAAATATTTATTCGAATTATTATGCCTCTGGCAACGCCGATGCTCACTTTCGTTGCCGTATTGCAATTCGCCGCACCATGGATGGATTTCATATTGCCTAGGCTGCTTATATCTAGCGAGGAGAAAAAGACAGTCGCGATTGGATTATATTCCATGATTAGCGACCAGACGAGGAATGAATTTACTCTTTTCGCAGCAGGCTCCGTGCTTGTTGCCATTCCGATAGCCGTCTTGTATATCGCGCTACAGAAGTATTTGATCAACGGCTTGACCGCAGGCGGAGACAAAGGATAGGAGAGGGTAGACAGAGATGGATCATACGTTCATTAAGGGTGCAGACGTTTCGATGCTGAAGGAAGTAGAGACACTCGGGGGAGCCTATTTTCTCGATGGTCGGAAACAGGACTTATTCGAGATTTTGAAGCTGAACGGACTGAATGTCGTAAGGCTTCGGTTATGGGTTAATCCTCATGATGAGGAAGGCAATCCGTATATGGGCGGCACGAATGACTTGGAGACGACGATTGAGCTCGCGCGCCGAGCGAAGGAGCACGGCCTGCAATTCATGCTTAACATCCACTACAGCGATTTCTGGTGCGATCCGAAGAAGCAATACAAGCCTAAAAGCTGGCATGCGCTGACGGGCTATGAGCTTGAGGAAGAAGTCTATCGCTATACGAGAGAAGTGCTTGAGGTATGCAGAGCATGCGACGTATTGCCGGACTTCGTACAGATCGGCAATGAGACAACGAACGGCATGTTATGGCCGGAAGGCAGGACGCCTAAGTATTTGTTTGAAGATCGGAAGTTCGAGGCGGCCTCGGGAGAGGAATGGAAGTCATCGTACGATCGATTGGCACGCCTGCTTAGCGCTGGAATTCGGGCGACAAGAGAGTGCGGCTCCATGCGAATTATTTTGCATCTCGATGCGGGGGGCTCTAATGTGCTTTACCGGACCTGGTTCGATGAGATGCGTGCTCGAGGCGTCGATTACGACATAATAGGCTTGTCCTATTATCCGATCTGGCACGGCAGTCTGGAAGAACTGCGCTTCAATATGGAAGATATAAGCGGAAGGTATGACAAAGAAGTGCTCGTCGTCGAGACGGCGTACGGTTTCACATCGGATAGCCCGTCAGGGGGAGATATCTTCAACGAAGAACTAGCATCGCGCGGCGGTTACCCGGCTACGGTTCAAGGCCAAAAGCAGTTTCTGCATGACCTGATGACAACGGTGAGCCAGCTTCCGGCGCACAAGGGACTAGGCATCGTATACTGGGAGCCGGGCTGGCTGCCGGTGGAGCATACGAGCTGGGCAAGCCTCGCTGGAATGAAGTATGGCAACGATGTCGCTTCAATGGGGAATCACTGGGCTAACCAAGGCTTATTCGATTTCCAAGGAAAAGCTCTCGATTCGATAAATGTGTTCAACCAATTCTAGCTATAAGAGCGTTCTGTTCCTGTTATTAAAATGGAGCAGAATGCTTTTTTTTCAGCATTCTTTCAGCTAACGCTAAAAAGGGAAAAGGAGGATATTGTCGAACAGTTAGCAAAAAGAATGACATATTAAGTCTAATAATGGGTGGGATGAATCGTGCATTGGGCAGATGAGAACATTAGATGCGTCTTCAACTCCTTGGAGCGCTCATTGCCTGTCTACGTCGAGACGATTGGCTATAGCGCATGGGAGCGGATATTCACGAGACCCGACGGGTACCCGTACTATCATTGGCTGCATACGCTTGAAGGGGAGGGGAAGTTCGATCTCGCAAGCGAAAGCCTCTCCCTGACAGAAGGAAAAGGTGTTCTGCTGACGCCGTTCACCCCGCATGCTTACTACCCCGTTACAGACCGGTGGTCCACTATTTACATAACGTTCGGTGGGGCAGCTGCGCCTGCTATATTGGAGTCTCTCGATATGAACAGCTCTGCGATGTATACGGAGCAAGCAGATCGCGTTTCTTTCTCGAGCATCATGGGAGAGATGCTTCATAGGGCAGACCGGGACGCCGAATTCTCAGGTCTGGAATCTTCTACGGAGCTGTACCATTTGCTTATGCTGCTGCGAAAATTCGGAATGCGCAATGATCAGCCGTCGTTATCCCAGTATTATGATAAACTAAGGCCCGTCGTACAGTGGATGGAGAATAACTGCGCAGCTAACGTTGGACTTCCCGAAATCGTGGAGCAAGCTCAAATGAGTGTTTCTTACCTGAATGAACTGTTCCGCGACGCCTTCGGCATGAGCCCGTATTCGTTCCTCATTCAATTGCGAATACGGGAGGCCAAAAAAATTATGGTCCATAATCCAGGGATGGCGCTTAAGGATGTATCTGCAAAGGTCGGTTTTAACGACGTAAGCCATTTTGTCGCTACCTTCAGGAAGAAGGAAGGCGTGACCCCTGCGAAGTACAGAGAGCTGCACATTGCCGATTAGTGACGCATATGGATGGGGCTTGTTATGGCTTGACTGTTAATTAATTTGTGAAGCTGCTCTTGCATATAGGACGGTGAATACGGAAAGCCGTTCTCGATCCAGTAGAAGATTAGGCCGTGCAATGAGCTTACGCTGTAGACCGTGAGCAGCTCTTGATTGATTTCGTTGTTTATCTGCTTCATATCCGTGATGGACAATTGCTGCAGGACGCGATACATTCTGTCCTTAATGACATGGAGGACGTCGCTGTTTACTAAGGCGCTATAGCTGGAAGCCCGTGTATGGATATGCTCGAATATTTTGATCGCGTTCGCCGACATTTCGGCAACATGAAATACTTTGACCTGCTCATACGGTGACCGATACGCTTGCTTGAATTCATCCATCAGCTCGTCAATGATCTCGTCAAGCAGAGCTTCCTTATTATCATAATGAGCGTAGAACGTGCCGCGATTGTAATTGAAGAGCTCGACGATTTCCGTAATCGAGATAGAGGAGAACTTTTTCTTCATCATAAGTGATAACAACGCCTGTTTCAGGGCATCTTTACTTCGTACAATCCTGCGGTCAAGCTTGGGCTTGGACACTTGCACCTTGCATCACGTCCTTTTTATTGCAGCGTTAACGAACATACGAGGCCTCATTGTTCATTACTGAACAAACGGCCGGCGATTACTGATTGTTCGTCCATTTAACCTTTATTATACTAAAAGCATCATGTGATGTGATGTTTATCCTGTCGCATGATTGCTAATGTTGAGCGGTTTCGATGAATAGAGCATGACCAATTGAGCAAACGGAGGATGAAGCATGAAACTATCAGGCAAAGTAGCTATTGTGACGGGTGCGGCATCGGGAATGGGCAAAGCAATTGCACAATTGTTTGCGGCAGAAGGCGCTAAAGTAGTCGTATCGGATATTAATGTAGAAGCGGCCGGCAAGGTTGTCGATGAGATCGTAAGCAAGGGCGGAACGGCGCTTGCGCTGGCAACGAATGTCGCTAAGGAAGAAGATATTCAGAACTTGATCGACACGACGGTACAGCAATACGGCACGCTGGACATTCTTGTTAACAACGCGGGCATTATGGATAACTTCGATCCGGCTGCCGATCTGACGGACGAGCTGTGGGATCGCGTCTTCGCGGTGAATACGACAGGCCCGATGAGAGCGACACGCAAAGCCTTGAAAATATTCCTCGAGAAAAAAAGCGGAGTCATCGTAAATATCGCCTCTGCAGGCGGATTGCAGGGTTCCAGAGCGGGCGCGGCTTATACGGCGGCTAAGCATGCCGTAGTCGGCTTCACGAAAAACGTTGGCTTCCAATACGCGAATGAAGGCATCCGTTGCAATGCGATTGCGCCAGGCGGTGTCATTACGAATATTAGTTCCACGCTCACCGCACCGAACGAGTTTGGCATGGGCCGCGCGATGGCCGGCATGGGCATTAACCCGCGCGCGGGCGAGCCTGAGGAAATCGCGAAGGTTGCTTTGTTCCTCGCTTCCGATGACGCAAGCTTCGTGAACGGTACGGTCGTTACAGCAGATGCAGGTTGGCTGGCTTATTAAACATACAGTCAATAAATTAGCGGTCCCGCTTCGGGACCGCTATTTCATATGCTAATGCATTATAAAACTTAATCTGTAATCAAAGGGTAATCTCAATTATTAATTGGTTATTATTCATAATCTAGCTATTAAAAAAGAAAAATGTGTAAATAAACGGAATGACAAACAGACTGCCCTGATGTATTATATATTAGTAAATTATTGGGATGGGAGTCGTTCATGTGACAGTAGGAACAGCAGCAAGCTATTTTACGAAAAAGACGGTTTCATTATTTCTTATTCTTTCTCTATTCATCGCTTTGGTACCAACCGTACAAGCCGATGCAGCGTCGTATTCCGACGTGGAGAAGCACTGGGCGAAGGACACGATTGCGTGGGCACAAGCCAACAAGATTGTTAATGGTTATCCAGACGGCACGTTCAAGCCGAACAAACTCGTAACTGAAGCAGAGTTTGTGAAGATATTGCTAGGCGCATTCAAAGTCGAAGTAGGCGAGACGGCAGCGGGAGCACATTGGACGGATGCAGTCTATCAATCCGTCGATGCATTCAATTACCCGGTTAAGGGCGCAGATAGCAAGGAGATTCGCAGCCAATCGATTAGCCGATTGTCGGTTGCCGAGATTATTGCAGGCGCTAACGGCGTGAATTATGAAGGCAATAACGCTATTCATTATTTGCTGGCCAACAAGCTATCCAAAGGCAAAGACTCCGCAACGATCAAGGGTTACCAAGGCGAAGGGCTGTTGACTCGCGCCGAAGCGGTCCAGTTTATTAAGAATGTAAAGGATGCAGGGATGACGGAGTTGAAGGTACGCCCCGAAGCGCCTTCCGATCCAACCCAGCTTCCTCCGCTGAAAGTAGATATTTCGACCACGATCAAAGGCGCGAAGAACATCGTTCTCGACTATGCGCTTGAAGATCTGAAGGAGTTCTATCCGTATACGTATACAGGCGATAGCGAGAAAGTGACATGGAGCCTTAGATTTCCGTTCAAAACGGAGCTTCCAGCTTGGAGCGATGGCGAGGACTACGGTATTCGCATCGACCCGAACACAGGCCGCTTAACGATTGGCTGGTACTTCTGGGTTGGCGAATTCGAGGTTGTCGCAACGTCGCAAAAAGACGGAGCGATCGTCGGCGTTCAGAAGGTACGCTTGGACTATAACAATATCAAACAAATCACAAGCAGCAATGGCGTTATCGAATTTACTTTTATCGACGAGCCGGACTGGTTTGAATACGAGTATGACGGCAAAACGTACAAGGCGAATATGAATATCGATGAAGTCGATCTTTCTTACGATGTGGACGGAGAGTACACTCCGATCGAGATTACATCGAGAGAATACGATGCCAAAGCCAATAAGGTGACGTTCCGCTTCACGCCATTCAAAGCAACGGATAAGGAACAAACATTTATCGTCGATATCGGTTACATGGAGAGCACTTATTTGTCGGCTACGGTATTTACCGTTCCAGCGGCACAATAAATTTGAAATAGGGAGGGTCTGCTTATGAGCAGGCCCTTTTTCTATGTGACAAAGCATTGCTATTTTAATGACGGTTAACTATACTTTTTGAGAGGTTGCAACCTGTTATAACTAACCAGATTTCATATCTGCATGAAACGATCGATTGTATGGACGTAAATGGAGGTTGTAAAATGAACGGAACGCAAACGCTCAGCCGTGCGCTCGATATCTTATTCGCATTGGCCGAATCGAACGGCACTTTATCCGTTACCGAAATTGCGGATAAGGCTGGTTTGCCCGAGAGCACGACTTACCGCTTTCTTCAGACGCTGGAACAGAACGGCATTGTAGAGCGTAAAGGAAAGCGTCAGATAGGGTTGGGACTGCGGATATTGGACTTGGCAAGAAGTCTTACGCAGCAAACCTATAGGGAATTGCTTTCATTGGCATTGCCGATTATGCAGGAATTGACGGAAAAAACGCATGAAACTTCATTGCTGTTCATTCGCTCTGGAATCAATGCCATTTGCATTCAGCATGTCAAAAGCCGCGAATTGATTCAGTTTGTTATTGAAGACGGACGCTCGCTGCCCTTGCATCTTGGCGCATCCGGGAAAGTCATTTTAGCTTATGAAAATCAGAAGTTCCAGGAAAAGTTTATTAAGGATATAGAGGCGGAAGGTTATACCGGGTCTCCGTCAGATTTACGGGAAGAGCTTGCTTCTATTCGTAGTAAGGGAGTTGCCGTTACGCATGGGGAAGTTGATTCGGATGTATTTGCAATTGCGGCTCCGATCCTCGACAGCTACAATATGGTTGTTGCCAGTATTTCCATTGCCGGCCCTAACTTTAGATTCGTGAAGGATTCGGACAACGAGGGGCTTGTCTGGCACGCGGCTCAACAGCTATCCCGAAAATTCGGAATGCAGGCAAGCGAAAATTCGGAACCTATATAGTGAATTTACAAAAACGGGGCTGTCTCAAAAGGTTAAAACACCTTTAGGGACAGTCCTGTTTTTTTGTTTGTTTAATTCGGATAAGAATACTATGAAAAGATGTTGACAGACGAAAAGAATGGTTATATATTTACTAGTATTATCGATATGTAATATTTAAATATCTAATAATGATAATTTATAAAAAACTCTAATTCGTATTTGATCGCAAGGGAGTGAACGCGTTGAGTCATCGCTTGAGAGAAAGACCGCTTCTATTCGCGCTGTCTTTGGGAGACGCGGGCACGAGCATCGGGGAACAGGATAGGCAGGCTCAGAGCCGATCGGCTGCGGCCGAATGGAGAAGTTGGTACCGACAAAAGGTCCAGCTAGCCGAATCGGCGGGTTTCGCATTCATACTGGAGAGGGATCCGGCGTCTGGAGCCCCTATTGCCGTAGAACCCTTTTCCAATACGCCCATTCATCTAGACGGCTATTCGTTAATGGGTTATCTAGCAGGAATAACGAGCCATATCGGCCTCATAGCCGAAGCGGCTGTTTGCCGTAATGAGCCGTTCCACGTCGCGCGATCGCTATCGTCCTTGGATCATGCCAGTGGCGGCAGGGCAGGATGGCAATTGGCATTAGGGCAAACGGCTGGCGATTGCGAGGAGCGGAAAGCGGAGTTTTTCGATGTCGCGATGAAGCTGTGGGACAGCTGGGACGATGAGGCGATATTGGCGGATCAAGCAAGCGGCCGTTTTTTGGATGGCAATCGTGTACGCACGATCGATCATCGTGGCCGGCACTTTAACGTTGCAGGGCCGCTTAGCATTCCGCGTCCGCTGCAAGGGTATCCTGTACTGGCGACGGAAGAGCAGTCTGCTTTAAGCGATGATTACGCGGCATGTTGGGCGGATATTGTTATGTTGCGCCCGGCATCCTTCGCAGACGCTATCGAAAGAAATCGGAAAATAAAGCGTCGCCTTCAAGCGGAAGCGAGACAGTTTGCGCTCATTAAGATTGAAGTAACGGAGTCGATGGAAAGTGTGGCAGAACGAGACAAGCAAAATCCTATTGGAAGCGACCAACGAGGACGAGAAGCGAAACCTCTGCTTCTGCTATCCGGTACGGCTGAGCAATTGGCGGATGAATTGCAATACTGGTTCGACCAACAAGCGGTCGATGGCTTCATTCTTTCATCGGAGACTTTGATGGCGCATGTGAAAGCGTTCGTGGAACAAGTCATTCCTTTGCTTGAGCAGAAGGGCATCGTGCAACGAAGCTACCAAGGCCAATCTCTTCGAGAAAACATCGGATTATCGCGTCCGGGAAATAGGCTGTATTCTCTTACTGAGGAACATCAGAGGAAGGGGAATAACGACTATGGCAGGTAAAAGATTGATCTTAAGCGCCATCATGTCCACGGTCAATACATGGCGGCATCCGGGGCTGGATCCGAAAGGTATCTTTACGCTCGAGTTTTATAAGGAGCTGGCGCGAACGGCCGAGCGCGGCAAGCTCGATATGCTTTTTTTTGGCGATGCCTTATCCTTGCCGGGTCAGGAGCGGGGAGACCGAATCGCCGAGCATGCCCTTACAAGAGGCATTGAGCCGTTAACGCTTATCTCGGCGTTATCATCGCACACCGAAAGAATAGGTCTCATTTGTACGTTGAATACGAGTTATATGGAGCCTACCCAAATTGCCGGCAAGATGGCGACTGCCGATTTGTTAAGCGGAGGCCGAACAGCTTGGAATGCGGTGACCGGCACGATCGGCAAAGACGATGACAATCTGTTCAAGCGGGAAGAGATGAGCCATGCCGATCGTTATGAGCGGACGGACGAATATATCGAGCTGGTTAAGAAGCTTTGGCGAAGCGGCGCCTCTTCCGAAGCAGCTTTCCATCATCGGGGCAAATGGTTTGAAGTTAACGAGGAGTTGAACATCCCTGTATCCGAGCAAGGGCAGCCTTTGATTATCCAGGCCGGCAGATCGGCCGAATTCCAGCGTCAAGCCGCGAAGACGGCCGATGCCGTATTTACGACCTTCTCCAATCTGGAGGAAGGAAGAGCCTTTTACGCGAACGTCAAAAACCAAATGGCTCCATTCGGAAGAAATCGCGACGATATCAAAATATTGCCGGGTTTGCGCCCGATTATAGCGGCTACCGAAGAAGAGGCGCTTCAGAAGCAGGCCTATCTATCGAGTCTGATTCATCCAACCCTGTCCATTAACAGCCTTTCGCAAAGTCTCGGATTTGATCTCTCGGATTACGATCCTAACGGACCTCTGCCCGAGCTGCCTGAGCCAAGCTCTCCCCTGACGCATGATGATTTGGCTTACCGCAGCCAATTAGCGGAGCTGGCTTCCAAACAAAATCTGTCGATCTTGGAGCTGAGCCGAAAAATATCCGATTCGCGAGGCCATCTGTCTTTTGTTGGGACCCCTGAGAAGCTTGCCGACTATATGGAGGAGTGGCTGGATAAAGAAGGAAGCGACGGCTTTAATATTATGTTTCCGTATTTGCCGGGTGGTCTAAACGACTTCGTGGATTTGGCAATTCCGGTCCTGCAACGCAGGGGATTGTTCCGCAACGACTATGAGGGGGCGACGCTGCGCGAACACTTGGGTTTGCCAGAACGAAGCCAATAGCTTTACAATGGTAAAACTATTAATCCGATTGGAATAGTTGGTTGACAGAATGATGTTTATAAAATATATTTAACTAGTAATAATTGATTATCATTAAGTGATAAATAATCCAACCATGCCAATGGAGGGTGTTTAATACAGATGGTATAGAGCTCCATCGGGAGGTGTTCCATTCTCTTATTTGGCGAAGGTTGATTCGATTATTTATTTTTTCGAATATTAAACCAACTAAACTCATCGGAAATTATGGTTAAAATTTGTTTGGAGAAAGGATACATGCATGAGCGCAACGGCGATTGACTTCAGAAACGTGACCAAAAGCTACGGATCCGGCAACGTGTTAGAAGATTTTAACTTGTCGATTCCGACAGGGAAAATTTTAACGCTTATCGGACCATCAGGCTGCGGGAAGACAACGCTGCTGAAAATGATCAACCGCCTGGTGGATGCCGATGCCGGTACGATCTTCGTGGAAGGAAGAGATATCGGCAGTCTCGATCCCGTCTTGCTTCGCCGCGATATCGGATATGTCATTCAGCAGATCGGGTTATTCCCGCATATGACGATCGAAGACAATATTACGATAGTTCCACGCTTGAAATCAGCGAAGAAGAAGAAGAAGGAGCTTGCTGATCGCGCAGCCCAGCTGCTTCAAATGGTCGGCCTTGAGCCGGAGAAGTTCCGGCGCCGGTATCCCCATGAGCTTAGCGGGGGACAGCAGCAGCGCATAGGCGTAGCCAGGGCGCTTGCTTCGGAGCCGTCAATCATTTTAATGGATGAACCTTTCAGCGCGCTTGATCCGATTAGCCGTGTCCAGCTTCAGAACGAGCTTATAGGGTTGAACCAGAAGGTGGGCAAGACGATCGTTTTCGTAACGCATGATATCGATGAAGCCTTAAAGATCGCGGATGTCATCGTATTGCTCCGGGATGGCAAGATTGAACAGATCGGTGCTCCCGATGAACTGCTGCGCAATCCCGCAAGCGATTATGTGAAGGAGTTCGTTGGAGCTGAGCGATATGCAGCCAAAGAGGATAACCGCTTCGCTAATCACTCGGCTACAGCCCGAAATTTCATAACGGAGCCCGTCTTCATACCAAACGACCAAACCGTTGCTAGAGCAGTTAAGGTGGCGGATGATACAAGGGCCGAAGGGCTGATTGTATTAAATGAAAACAAGGTTTACACAGGTATCATGTCCGCACTGGAGCTGCGTGCCCTGGATAAGCTTGACGGAACTGCCTTATTGTCGGACCTGCAGCCCGTCAAAGTAGACCCCATTGCTGCTGACGCTCCGCTAAGCGTAGTGCTGCAAGCTCTCAAACGGAATGCCATCATTCCCGTATTCGGGAACAACGATCATATCGGCGGAGTTATTAGCCAAGCGAGTATTATCGAGGCGGCTGCCGCTAAGCTGCTTCCCGAGGAGGTGAAGGCGTGAATCTGTTTTTCGAAAGACTGGCTCGGGATTGGCCGGAAATTGCCGCCAAGACGGTCGAACATGTTAACGTTGCCTTCATCTCCGTGGCGATTGCATGTCTAATCGCGATTCCGCTCGGCATCTACTGTACGCGCCATGAGCGGTTCGCCAAAGTGATTCTTACCGCTATTTCCGTCGTTCAGACGATTCCAAGCTTGGCATTATTCGGCTTTCTCATTCCGATTGTCGGGATTGGCACCAAGCCGGCCGTCATCGCGTTGACGCTCTACGCGCTGCTCCCGATTCTTCAGAATACGTATGAGGGCATTAGAGGGGTTGACCAATCCGTCATTGAATCCGGTGTCGGAATGGGGATGACCAGAGGGCAACTGCTATGGAAGGTGCAAATGCCGATTGCCCGCAGCTACATGATGGCCGGCATCCGATTGGCAGCCGTGCATGCCATTAGCGGAGCGACTATTGCTTCCTATATCGCAGCGGGCGGACTCGGCGACATTATTACCCGCGGTCTGGCCTCGATTAATACGATTACGCTATTAGAAGGGGCTTTGCCTGTATCGCTGCTTGTTATCATCGCTAACATAATTTTGTTTGTCTTATACCGACTGCTGACGCCAAAAGGACTGCGTCATACGTTGAATAAACGATAAAGGGGTTTGTATTCATATGAAAAAATGGTTCGGTATCGCTTTAAGTCTGGTTTTGGTTATTATGCTGGCAGCTTGCTCTTCATCTAAATCCTCTGGTTCAGGAACGATTACAATCGCGACGAAAGGTTTCGGCGAGCAGGATATTCTTGCTAATATCGTGGCGCAGCTGATCGAGAAGGAAACGGATTTGTCTACGAAAATCGTCAAGCTGAACGATACGCTGCTCTACGACGGCATCAAGTCCGGCGAAGTGGATACTTATGTGGAATATACGGGAACGGCATTGCTGAACGTGTTGAAGCATGAGCCGGTATACGAGCCGAGCGAAGCCTACGACATCGTCAAGAAAGGCATGAAAGAGCAAAACAACGTCGAGGTGCTGGGTAAAATCGGCTTTAACGATACGTTGGTATTCGTTATGCCGAAAGACAAAGCGGATGCTCGCGGCATCAAAAACTTGACCGACGTCGCGGCGCAGTCACAAGAGCTGGTGCTTGGCGCTTCGCAGGTTTTCATTACGCGCGAGGACGACTTGCCGCTCATTAATAAAGTTTACAATACGCAATTCAAAGAAATCAAAACGATGGATCCGGGCTTGCAGTTCAAAGCGGCCGAAGACGGCCAAATCGATATTTTCACGACTTTATCCACTTCGGGCACATTGCCTTCAACCAACAACGTCATTATTGAAGATGACAAAAATGCTTTCGTTCCTTACGATGCGGTGCCTTTCGTAAAAGGAGCAACGCTTGAAGCTCATCCCGAGCTTAAGGACGTATACGCTAAATTGGCGGGCAAAATCAATGACGAAGCGATGCAGAAGCTAAACGAGCAGGTAGATATTGAGCAAAAGCTGGCAGCCGACGTGGCGAAGCAATGGCTTGAGGAAAATGGATTGCTATAATTGCCTGTCTATTTGCTAGGTAAAATCAATGCAGAAAAGAGCCGCTTTACTCAAAATGGCTCTTTTCTCTCTTTACTGACAAGAAAATGAGGTGGAACGGCATGACTAACCGGCCAAAGCACATGATTTTAAATGCATTTCTTTCTACTAACCATAACGGCAGCTGGCGTTATCCGGGCGGTGATGCGGAGCGTCACCGCTTTTCCTTCTATAAGAAGGTTGTACAAACCGCCGAAAGAGGCAAAATGGATATGTTTTTTGTCGCCGATAAATTGGCCGTATTCGATCATGAAGCGATGCGTATCTATACGAGCTACATTCGAATGGAGCCTTTTGCGCTTCTTTCGGCCTTAGCGGCAGTAACCCGGCATATCGGCCTTGCGGGCACGCTTTCCACGACGTATAACGAGCCTTTTCACGCGGCGCGCAAGCTGGCATCGCTCGATCATCTTAGCGGTGGCAGGGCGGCATGGAATGTCGTGACGTCTACGAACGACGAGGAAGGCCGGAATTTCGGCAGAGAATCGCATTTGGAGCATGGCAAACGTTATGCGCGTGCGGATGAATTCGTTGAGGTCGTGAAGGGGCTCTGGGACAGCTGGGAGGACGATGCCTTCGTTGTCGACAAGGAATCAGGCGTATTCGCCAATTCAGATAAACTTCATGTTCTTAATCATGTCGGCGAGCATTTCTCGGTTAGAGGACCGCTCAACGCCGCTCGTCCGCCCCAAGGCAATCCGGTCATCGTATACGCGGGAGCTTCGGAGGCGTGCCAGGAGCAGGCTGCCCGGAACGGGGATGCGGTATTCGTATCGCCGGAATCGCCAGACGAGGCGAAGAAGCTGTACGCCAGCTTCAAGGATCGATTAGCCAAATACGGACGCCAAGCGCATGATTTGAACATTTTGCCTGGCGTATTGGTCATCGTCGGGCAGACGGAGGAAGAGGCGCGGTCGAAGTCGGAGCTGCTGGACAGCCTGATTCCGGAGGGCCTTGGCCTATCGCGCTTGCAGGACTTATTCGGAGTCGATTACTCCGCCTATCCGCTGGATGAGCCGCTTCCTAAGCTGGCCGATACGCTTGCTCCTGACCAAACGAATAAACGACTGTTAATCAAGCTTATCGAAGCGGAATCGAGCGGGTTAACGGTTCGGGGGTTATATACCGACCTAATGAAGGCTTCGATGTGGGAAATCGTAGGGACGCCCGAGCAGGTTGCCGACGAGCTGCAGCTGCGGTTCGAAAGCGGTATGGCTGACGGCTTTAATATTACATCTCCTTATTTGCCAGGCGGGTTGGACGAATTCGTCGATCACGTTATTCCGTTGCTGCAGCAAAGAGGACTGTTCCGAACGGAATACGAAGGGACCACCCTGAGGGACAACTTGGGGCTAACCCGTCCAGTGAATCGCTATGCCTTGTCGGGAGGAGAGAAATCAAATGGTTAAAAGAAACGATAGAATGCTGCTTGGCGCCTTTACCTCTTCGACTCATTTGGCGAATTGGAGGCATCCGGAGGCCGCATCTGACCAATTCATGCAGCTGGACTATTATAAGCGCTTGATTCAAGCGGCCGAGCGGGGATTGTTCGACCTTTTTTTTGTCGCGGATAAATTATGCATATACGAATCCGAGCTTGCGATCAAACATACGTCTAATTTTCAAAGCGTCGAGCCTATCGGCTTACTGTCGGCGTTATCCGCGGTAACCGAGCATATCGGGCTTGCGGCAACTTTATCGACCAGCTATCATGAGCCGTTCCACGCGGCGAGGTCGCTCGCGACGCTCGATCATCTGAGCGACGGCAGGGCGGCATGGAATATCGTTACTTCAACGAACGACGAGGAAGCGCGTAATTTTGGCAGGGAAAACCATTTCACGCATGCGGAACGATATGAGCGCGCGCAGGAGTTCGTCGACGTCGCACTTGGGCTATGGGACTGCTGGGAGGAAGGGGCTTTCGTTGCTAACAAGGAAACAGGCGTGTTTGCCGATACGAGCAGGCTGAAGCCGCTTGAGCACAAAGGGAAACATTTTCGCGTCAAAGGTCCGCTCAATCTTGGCCGTTCGCCGCAAGGTCGTCCGGTTATTGTCCATGCCGGATCTTCGGAGGCCGGTATGAAGCTTGCCGCTTCGCAGGCGGATATCGTGTTTACGACCCCGCGAACGCTGGAAGAGGGGATAGCGCAATACAATGCATTCAAGAGCAGACTTGCCGCATATGGAAGACAACCGGAGCAATTAAAGGTAATGCCGGGCGTGTTCCTCATTGTCGGGAGGACGGATGAGGAAGCTGCCGAGAAGGAAGCGCAACTCGCCGAACTGGTGCTGCCCGAAGTCGGGCTGGATTCGCTGTCTAGCAGCTTGGGCATCGATTTGTCCGTGCTGCCGCTCGACGGTCCAATGCCGGCATTGCCGGACCGCGATACATTCAACAAAAGCAAAACAGGCCTGGACAGCATAGCCGCCTTGGCCGCCAAGGAAAACCTGACGATTCGCCAGTTCTATCAACGCTTCTCCAAATCGAAGCTCGCATTCGAGATTACCGGCTCGCCGCAAACGATTGCCGATCAGCTGGAGCTTTGGTTCGAATCGGGCGCTGCCGACGGTTTTAACATCATACCTTCGCATACGCCTGGGGGGCTGGAAGATTTCGTAGAGCTTGTCGTGCCTGAATTGCAAAAGCGGGGTCTCGTTCAGCAAGAGTACGCGGAAGGAACTTTGAGCGAGCAGCTTGGACTGAAAATAAAGGAGGCGATTTTATAATGGAAAACCAAGATTTGTTGTGCGAAGTCCCTACCGTCAAAGAACGGACGATCGGTTTCGAGCCAGTAAAACGTAAAGTGAAGGTAGTGTTTAACGGAGCGACGATCGTAGAGAGCGAACATGTCATTTTGGTGCGCGAAGAGAAGGTTGTGCCCGTCTATTATTTTCCGCTATCGGATGTTAATGAGCAATGGCTGGTGAAAACCGACCGCAGCTCATTCTGCAACTTGAAGGGGACCGCTTCCTATTGGCACATCAAGGTAGACGGCGAACTGGCGCAGAACGCGATTTGGACGTACGAGGATCCGATCGAAAAAAGCGCATTTCTGAAAGGGTACATCGCTTTCTATTGGAAAAAAGTTCAGGTGTTCGAGGAAAACGAGCAAGTATTCGGTTTCCCGCGCGATCCCAAAGTACGCATCGATACGCTGCACAGTACTCGAGCGATTAAAGTCGTCGTTAATGGCGAGACGCTTGCCGAGAGCCAGCAGCCCGTCATTCTTTTCGAAACGGGAATGGCTCCGCGATATTTTTTGCCGAAGGAAGACGTACGGCTGGATAAGCTTACATTGACGGACAAAACGGCATACTCGCCCTACAAGGGAACTTCGGAAGTCTGGACGGCGAACATAAACGGGCTTAAAGAAGAGATTGCTGTTCGTTACTCGGATCCTGCTCCCGAAGCGCTTAAACTGAAGGATTTGATTGGTTTCTATCAAGAGAAGGCGGAGGCTTTCTATATCGACGGGGAAAAGTGGGAGCCCGTCGAAGGCGAGCATCTGTATCTGAAAGGCATCTGATTGCCTCAATAGGCTAGGAACATCTAGAAAGGAGCCTCGCGAATGGACTTGATTAAAGCGCAAAGAGGAACGGAGCTTCGCTGCAAGGGCTGGCGTCAGGAGGCGCTGCTCCGCATGCTGGAAAACGTACTGGAAAACGGCGAAAACCAAAAGGAACTTATCGTGTACGCATCGCTCGGCAAAGCCGCTCGCAACTGGCCTTCCTATCACGCCATCGTGAACACGCTGCTGACGCTGGAGGAGGACGAGACGCTCGTCATTCAGTCAGGCAAGCCGATCGGCGTGTTCAAAACGCATGTGCGCGCTCCGCTGGTCATTATGGCCAATTGCAACATCGTCGGGCGCTGGGCGACAAGCGATAACTTCTACTCCCTTCAGGAAAAAGGGCTGATCATCTGGGGCGGGCTCACGGCTGCCGCATGGCAGTACATTGGCTCGCAGGGGGTGCTTCAAGGCACCTATGAAATTTTTCAGTGCATCGCAAGAATGCATTTTGGAGGCAGCTTAAGCGGCCGCTTTATCCTTACCGCGGGACTAGGCGGGATGGGAGGCTCGCAGCCGCTTGCAGGGAAGATGGCGGGAGCGGCTATCCTATGCGTCGAGGTGTCGGAGGAGCGAATGGACAAGCGAATCGCGGCCGGGTATTTGGAGCGCAAGACCAGCGATCTGGACGAAGCGCTGCGCTGGATCGCCGAAGCGAAGGCGAGCGGTTCAAGCGTATCGGTCGGGCTGCTGGGCAATGCGGCGGACGTCTATCCGGAGCTGCTGGAAAGAGGCATCATTCCGGATATCGTTACCGATCAAACGTCGGCGCATGATCTTCTATACGGCTACATTCCAAGCGGTTATTCGGTCGCCGAGGCCTCTGAAGCTAGGGGCGCGGAGCCGCAAAAGCTGCAAGACGACGCCGGAGCTTCCATCGCAAGGGAAGTAGGCGCAATGCTCGCATTTAAAGCGCGCGGCTCAATCGTTTTTGACAACGGCAATAACATTCGAACGCAAGCGGTCAAATACGGCGTGCCCGATGCGTTCGACATCGATATATTTACCGAAGCGTTTCTGCGCCCTCTGTTCGCAAGAGCAATCGGGCCTTTCCGCTGGATCGCGCTTAGCGGCAATAAGGAAGATATTCGCATCATCGACGAGTATATTTTGGACGAATTCAAGGACAACGATATCGTGACCAACTGGATTGGGTTGGCTAACGCCTACGTGCCGGTGGAAGGGTTGCCTGCTCGAATCGGCTGGTTCGGGCACGGCGACCGGACGAAGCTGGCGCTAGCGGTTAACCAAATGGTCAGAGAAGGCAAGCTTTCGGGACCGATCGCCTTTTCCCGCGACCATCTGGATGCCGGCGCGATGGCGCATCCGACGATTATGACGGAGAGGATGAAGGACGGCAGCGATGCCATCGCTGATTGGCCGTTATTGAATGCGATGATGAGCTGCTCGTCGATGGCCGATTTGGTTGCCATCCATTCGGGAGGCGGCGGTTATGCCGGCTTCATGACCAGTGCTGGAATTACGATCGTAGCCGACGGAGCAGAGGCGACGGAGGAACGTTTGCAGACGGCGCTGACTAATGATACAGGCCTCGGCGTGCTTCGTTACGCCGATGCCGGCTACGAGGAATCGTTCGACGAAATCGACAAAAAAGGGATACGGCGCGTTAACGCCGATTGATATGAGCTGCACACTTTCACTACTACCTGGCAGGAGGATAATGACATGCGTGAATTAACGAAAGAGGACGTGCTCGCAGCAGTCCGGGGAGGTTCCGTCTATGCAAGCGGAGGCGGCGGCTGGGTCGACCATGGACTAGAAATCGGAGGCGCGGCGCTGGCGATCGGCAAACCGAAGCTTGTATCGGTGGATGAGCTGCCGGACGATGCGATCGTGCTGACATGCACGGCAATCGGCGCGCCTGCAGGTACGGATTGGCAGATGCTAGGCAAAGATTATATTAAAGCGGTCGAGCTCATTATGGAGCAGTACGAGGGAAGGATCGTTGGCGTCATGACGCCGCAGAACGGCATGTCGAGCTCGATTAACGGCTGGCTGCCCGCTGCCGCGCTCGGCCTTGTCGTCGTAGACGCCACCGGCGACATCAGGGCGCATCCAACCGGCAAGATGGGTTCGCTGGGACTCGCTTCAAGCCTTGAATACGAGACCATTCAAGCGGTAGTCGGCGGCAAGCCGGAGCTTGGCTCGTATATCGAGCTGGTCGTGAAAGGAACGCCGGCGCGTACGTCCAATATTTTGCGAACGGCATCCGATATGGCTGGCGGGTTTATCGCTGCCGCTCGGCATCCGCTGCCGGCGAAGTATATAAGGGAGCATGCGGCGATAGGCGGCATATCTATGGCGATAGAGCTTGGAAAGGCCATTATCGAGGCGGAGCAGCAAGGCGCAGAGCATGTGCTTCAAACGATTTGCGGCCATACCGGCGGCAAATTGCTGGCCAGAGGCCGCATAACGAAGAAGGACGTCCATTATGCGGGCGCTTTCGACCTTGGCACGATTGATTTGGAAGAAGCGGACGGCAGAGTTGTGAAGCTGCATGTCATGAATGAATATATGGCCGTGGATGGGCCGGACGGAGAGCGGCTTAGCACCTTCCCGGATGTCATCGCCACCTTATCGCTGGAGACGGGACGTCCCGTAAGTGTTGGACATATCGAAGAAGGGGCGGAGATCGGCGTATTCGTCATTGACCGTTCCCTTATTCCGCTGAGCTCGAGCGTGAAGGATCCTTCCGTTTATCCGGAAGTGGAGCAAGCGATGGGAATCGAGCTGCTGAAATATTTGGGAACGCCGTCCGGAGCAGGGGTTTAGCCGTGAATAGCGGGAGGGTAGATCGCGGGGAAACGCTGCTCCTTGACGGAAGAAGCCTTACGATACAGGAATTATACAACGTCTCGCACGGAAAGAAGCGGGTTTCGGTAGCTGCGGCGGCGACGGAAAGACTTGAGCGGTCGCGGAAGCTCGTATTCGAGCTTGCCGAGCAGGATCAGCCCGTATATGGTCTGAACCGAGGCGTAGGCTGGAACAAGGACAAGAAGATTACGCCCTCCTTCTTCGAAGAATTTAACCGTAATTTGTTATTTTCTCATCATGCAGCAGTTAAGCCGGAGGCGACGGAGGAGGAAGTGCGTGCGGTACTCCTAGCCAGGTTGAACGGCCTTCTCCTAGGACATACGGGCGTCCAGCCGGCGGTCGCCTTGCGATACGCGGAGTTTCTTAATCACGGCATTCATCCCGTGCTGCGGCTTCGCGGGTCGGTCGGCGCTTCGGACATTACCCTTATCTCGCCCATTGGTTTGGCCATGATCGGTGAAGGGGACGTGCGCTATGGCGGCGAGCTCATCCCGGCTGGCGATGCATTGCTTCGGGCAGGGCTGGAACCTTTGCGAATGGGACCGAAAGACGGGCTCGCAATCGTCAGCTCCAATGCGGTATCGTCCGGAATCGGAGCGCTGGCTTTGCATGAAGGCCGCCTGCTTCTGGAGCTTGCAGACGCTGCGGCTGCGTTGTCGCTCGAGGCGCTGCGCGGCAATGTCAGCACGCTCGATCCCGCCGTGCATCATGTCAGACCTTATCGAGGGCAGCTTGAGAGCTTGGATGGCATTCGTCGTTTACTTCGCGATAGCGACCTTTGGGACAGTCAAGATGCCGAATCGCTGCAGGACCCGCTAAGCTTTAGGGATGCTTGCCAAGTTCACGGAGCCGCAAGAGATTCGTTTGCCTACACGGAGAGTCGGCTTGTTACTCATTTGAACAGCTCGGATGACAACCCGTGCGTGCTACCGGATGAGGGACGAATCGTAGCCTGTGCAAATTTTGATCCGATTGTATGGGTGCTCGGCTTCGAGATGCTGGGCAATGCGCTTGTCCACGTCTCGCGGAGTTCCTGCTTCCGGACATTAAAGCTGGGCAACCCCGCCTTTACGGGATTGACCCGCTTTCTTACCGCGGATGAAGCATCGTCCATCGGCTTTTGCACCGTACAGAAAACGGTAACCGCAATTGACGCCGAAATTCGCCATCTGTCCAATCCGGCTTCCGCCGATTATTATTCGCTCGCGGGAGAGATCGAGGATCACGGCACGAACGCGCCGTTCGTCGTAGCCAAAACAAGGGATATCATTGATCGGCTGTTCTACGTGCTCGCTATCGAGCTGCTGCATGCCGCGCAGGCGATTGATTTGCGCGGGAAGCTGCGGCTAGGTAAGGGGTCGGCTGCCGCATATCGTGCCATTCGCTCCGTTGTGCCTTTCTTGGACCACGATCGTGAGCATACTAAGGATATTGAACAAATATATGAATTGTGCAAAAGCGGTCAACTGCTGCAAGCCATCAAATCCGCATTAGGCGAGCAATAATAGTTGTCTTATCATCTCGATTTCTATCGAAAGAAGTGAACCTACAAAATGAAAGATCAAGCCTACGAACTTTCCGTTCGCGGCAATTTGGTCCTGCCCGGCGGTAGAATCGTGAATAACGGCGTGTTGGCAATAAATCAAGGCAGCATTGCGGCGATATTAGAAGATGGAGAGCCGTTTGACTCTTGCAATCATCAAGACTTTGCCGACATGTGGATTGTCCCCGGAGCGATAGATGCGCATGTTCATTGCTTCAGCGAGCCTTCCGAGGGAATATCGGGAGCGACTCGCTCCGCGGCAGCCGGCGGCGTGACGACGATTATCGATATGCCATACGATTCCGACGAGCCGGTATGGACGGCAGAGCTTCTGGAAAGGAAAGCCGAACGGATTGGGAGGGAAGCGTTCGTTGACGTTGCCTTGCTTGCGACGATCCGGCCGGATGGCGACATGGGCGAAATCGCCAGGCTCACTGAAGCGGGCGCTTGCGGCTTTAAGCTATCCACGTTCAATACGAACTCATATCGATTTCCTCGAATCAATGACGGCGAAATGCTGGAAGCGTTCGAGCATATTGCCGCTCAGAACCGCGCCGTCGGCCTGCATGCCGAGAATGATGAAATCGTTCGCCGGCTTTCGAGGAAGCATGAGGCGGGGGATGTGCATCATGATCCGCTGCTGCATTGCAAATCAAGGCCGCCGGTTGCGGAAAGCACGGCCGTGGCGACCGCGCTTGAGCTTGCTTATTGGTCCGGGGCGCATGTCCACTTCCATCATACGACCGTTCCGCATGCGGTAAAGTTGGCGGAAAGCTATGCAAGGGAAGACGTTGCCGTAAGCGTCGAGACATGCATCCACTATCTCGTGCTAACGGACCGCGATATGATGCGCCTTGGTGCCAAAGCTAAGATCAATCCGCCGCTTCGAGCGCTTACGCATCAATCGGAGCTGTGGGAGCAGTGCAGAAACGGGGCTATAGGTCTCGTAACCTCTGATCATGCTCCTTGGAAAATCGAGAGAAAAAGCGCGTCGAACATTTTCGACAATGCATCGGGTGCGCCGGGAGTAGAAACGCTTGTGCCGTTATTGTATGCCTTCGGCGTAGCGGAAGGGCGGCTGTCGATCCACGACCTTGTAAGGTTAGTGAGCGAAAATCCGGCAAGAGTATATGGACTCTCCGATCGCAAAGGCGCGCTCAAAATAGGCGCGGATGCCGACTTTATTGCGATCGATCCTGCCGCTCGGTGGAAGCTCGACGAGAACGACCAGCATAGCAACGCAGGCTGGAGCTTGTATCACGGACTGGAAATGAAGGGCCGAATTGGGGCGTCCTACGTTCGCGGCCATGAGGTTTATGACGGCAAGTCCGTGTCCGATAAGCGCATCGGGCAATTCGTTAAGCCCAGCCATGCGTCGTATTTGCCATTGAAACCTTACAAGGAGGCGAAGAGCAATGATTCGGTTGTCGTTGAAGCCAAGTGAGGCCAGAATCTGGTCCGATATTGAAGCATTAAGCAAAATCACGAATCCGGAGCGGCCATGGACCAGACGTCCTTTCACGGCGCTATATGAAGAGGGACGCGTTTGGCTTAAGCGGGAGATGGATTCGCTGGGGCTAGATGTTTATCAGGATGCTGCCTCGAACGTCATTGGCCGACTTGCGGGACGCAAGCCTGAGCTGCCTCCTATTATGGTGGGGTCGCATACGGATACCGTTACTGGCGGCGGACGATTCGATGGCATAGCGGGTGTAGTGGTAGGGTTGGAAATCGTTCGGATGCTGAAGGAAGCGGGCATTCAATTGGAGCATTCGCTTGAAATCGTCGATTTCACGGCGGAGGAACCAACCGATTTCGGCGTTTCAACCGTCGGAAGCCGGGGGATGGTCGGCAACCTGAGCGAAGATATGCGCAATAGCCGTGATCCGGAGGGACGCGTGCTGATCGATTGTATCGCCGAAGCGGGCGGTAATCCTGCTCGGCTTGAACAAGAGGCGAGGAAGCAAGGCTCGATTGCCGCTTATTTGGAGCTGCATATTGAGCAAGGCCCCGTCTTGATGGAAACGTCCAAACCGCTTGGGGTAGTAACCGGAATTGTCGGCATTAGCCGATATCAAATAACGGTTATCGGGCAACCCGATCATGCCGGGACAACGCCGATGACGATGCGGCGCGATGCCTTGCCAGCGGCCGGAGAGCTGTTTGTCGAGCTGGAAACGATTTGCCGCAAAACATACAGCAGTCCTGTTGTCGGCACCATCGGCGTCGTAAATGTTAATCCGAATGCGGCGAATGTCGTGCCTGGCGAAGTAACGTTTAAATTTGAGGTTCGAAGCATCGACGCCGCGTTGATCGCCGAAGTGTGCGAGCAATATTTGGAACGCGCCAGAGCACTGGTGGAGAATCGGGGACTATCCATTCGAATTGAAGCTCTGACCCGCTCTGAACCGGTAACCGTTCCCGAGCAAATCCGCAGCGCGCTTGCTCTGGCATGCCGTGAAACGTTAGGGAGCGACTCGCTGTATGCCGAGCTGCCAAGCGGCGCCGGCCATGACGGCAACCAATTGAGCCGGATTGCGCCGATCGGGATGCTGTTCGTGCCAAGCTTAGGCGGACGCTCCCACTGTCCGGAAGAATGGACGGATATTCAGCCTATCGCCCAGGGAGCAGAGGCATTGGCTCGCGCAATCATTCATTTGGACAATAATGTGGTTTAAACCAAATAAATAAATGCCTAGCGATTCTGAGGTTGTTAACCTCTGTTTCGCTAGGCTTTTTTTAATTGAAACGGGGATAGTCGCTTGATGGAGGAAGGTGTATGATCAATGCAAAGATTCCTTTAATAAACTGCTACACTAATGGAGAGAAGGTTGGGATGGTATGATACCTTTATTCGGTAAAAACGGCGAAGT
The DNA here is from genome assembly GCF_056269195.1 of Paenibacillus sp. J22P218. Taxonomy (NCBI): domain Bacteria; kingdom Bacillati; phylum Bacillota; class Bacilli; order Caryophanales; family Paenibacillaceae; genus Paenibacillus; species Paenibacillus sp. J22P218. The sequence goes on along the minus strand of NZ_JBWDNL010000007.1, from coordinate 12,348 downwards.
TCCCGCCAGGCTGACAGTCGCTTTCGCGGAGGGCAGCCTTTGGAACGATGGCGGCGTTGCAGGCTGTTTGGACGCATACTTCGGGAAGCATCACCCAAATCGGGAGATTCGTTTTGTTAAATGGGCTCAGTTGGAAGCAGAGCCAATCGATTGGGTCCTATTAAGCTTGCATTCTACTGCAGAATCATTGAAGCGATCCATCGAGAGCGTACGTTCCGCCGGTGCTAAGGCGATCGTTGTCGTGGAGTCTGATTCAGTATTGATCAGAGAGAGTGCGGAACTTGAGGCGGACTACGTTGTACGGCTTGACGAAATGCCGGCGGGGCTGTCTCAAATGAAGCTTGATTGGCTAGTTGCTAGAAGACTGATTCAATCGTTGTTTAATATTACGTTGGAACGAGAGCTGCAATGGGATGACGGTATTAAAGTCGGAGAATGGAACGGCTATAAACGTAGCGAGTTCATGCTGGAAGGAAGAGAGGGGTTCATCGTGGCCCCGAAGGATTACGCGCCGGGTAAGCCATGGCTATGGCGTGCCGAGTTTTTCGACGCCTTCGCAACCGTTGATCGGGCGCTTCTCAGCCAAGGCTGGGCAATCGCCTATTACAGAATCAGCGATCTGTACGGTTGCCCTGGAGCGGTAGATCTGATGGAGAAGTTTCATAGATTCGTTACCGAGACGTTCGGCGTGGCCGACAAGACCGTCCTCTTCGGCTTCAGTCGCGGCGGGCTTTACGCGATGAATTATGCGATTGCCCATCCCGAACGCATCCGTTCCGTTTACTTGGATGCCCCGGTGCTCGACATCAGCAGCTGGCCGGGCGGCAAAGGTAAAGGAGTCGGCGCAGATTGGGAATGGAAAACAGAATGGGAGCAGTGCAAAGCCGTCTATGGCATGACGGATGAGGAGACGGCCTATGAAGGCGTATCGCCTCTTGATCGGCTCGAGCCGCTAGCCCAGGCTGGCGTCCCGATCATTGTCGTTGCAGGCGATGCGGATATTCCTGTTCCGATGAGCGAAAATGCGTCGGTGCTTGAGGAGAGGTACCGCAAGCTCGGCGGAGAGATCGAGATGATCGTCAAGCCGGGAGTTGGGCATCATCCTCATAGCTTGGAGGATCCAAAGCCGGTCGTGGATTTTATTTTGGCGCATTGACGCGGTATTCATAATTAATTCGACAGAGCTGCAGCAGCTCGTATTTGACCCCTCGCTTTGGGATTGTGATCGTAATGGGGGCTGCTCCCCGAGGGTTTAACGCTGAGCGGACATTTTTCAATTCGTCGATCTCATTCACGATCAGTTCGTTTGGCCTGCTTTGTCCCTTAATCGGCGCATAGTGCGTCATAAGAAACGTATCAACAGCATTGTCTTGCGTTCCGTCGTCCAGGGGCAGCAACTGGAATTCGCTCAGCATGCCTTCTTTTACTTTGGCGATCATGACGAACGGATGTTCAAAGTAAAGGACGTCTTGGTCAATCGCGGTTTGTCTCTCCACGATTTGTTTGTCGGATGCATGCTCCAGGTTGCGAATGCTAAGAAGGAGACGTTGCGCCTTCTCGAATTGCATCAGCTCCGCATAGCGCTCCATTTGCGCATATAAGGTTTCGATCAAGCTTTCCCCTTTGTTCATGAGCAGTTCCGAAGCCTGGCGCACATTGTCCAAGTAATCCGATTCTGATATGAGCCCTTCACATACGCCGCTGCACTTGCCGATATGGTATTGCAGACAGACGCGCTTCGGCATAGGATCGCAAGTACGCAGTCCGTAATGCTCGGCTACGACCGTCAGGAGCGCATCGCGATATCGTGAGCTCTTGAACGGACCTAACTTCTCGCCGGCGGATTCCTTGGAACGGCTGCTCATTTGATTTCGGTAGTAGACTTCCAGTCTAGGAAGCTTCTCCTGCGTAAACTGCAAGTAGGCGTAGCCGCTTTCTTCTTTCATCAGAGCACGGTTGTAGGGGGGCTTATGGAGCTTGATCAAATTATTTTCCAATAGAAGGCTCTCTGCTTCGTTATTGACGAGCACAATCTCGATAGAGGCGATTTCTTCTACGAGCTGTTTGATGCGTTTATGCTCATGCTGCTTGGTGAAGTAAGAGCGCAGCCGATTCCGCAAGCTTTTGGATTTGCCGATATATAGGATGCGGCCATCGGCGCTCTTCATCATATAGCAGCCAGGACTTTCCGGATAATCGCCTGGTTGGAACAAGAACGGCATAGGCCTCAATCTCCTTGTACGGGCTTGTCTATTTCTGGCATAATGGAATAACTGCAGCTGGCAACTTATATATCTAGTAAACAAGCAGCATTGTAATTATAGTATACTTTGCTAAGTTATCGCACTCACTAACCGATAGGGTAAGAAAGGCGGACAATGATTTATGTACGATTTCATTAAAGCGATTATTCTTGGCATCGTAGAAGGGTTGACGGAGTTTCTTCCGGTATCGTCTACGGGCCATATGATTCTTGTGGGAGACTTGCTCAATTTCGAAGGGGAAGCGGCGGATACGTTCAAAATCGTCATTCAGCTAGGCGCGGTCATGGCGGTGCTCGTTCTCTATTGGTCTAGGTATATGGGCATATTGAAGGACATGCTGGCCTTTAAATTCAAGACGCCGGGCAAGCTGAATGCCCTTCATCTCATCATCGCGATGATTCCTGCGCTTATCGTTTATTTGGTATTAAAGGACTTTATCAAGGAAGTGCTGTTCGGCTCGGATAAAGTGCTTATCGGACTCGTTATTGGCGGCATACTGATGATTGTTGCGAGCCGCGTCAAGCGGAAGGTAACATCGGAGAATACCGACGACATTACATACAAGCAGGCACTGGGGATCGGCCTGTTCCAATGCTTGGCGCTCTGGCCGGGCTTCTCCCGATCGGGCTCCACGATTTCCGGCGGCTTGCTGCTCGGAACGAGTCAGAAGGCTGCTGCGGACTTTACGTTCATTATATCGGTGCCGGTTATGTTCGGGGCGACGATTCTCGATATGTACGATAGCCGCGAGCATCTGACCTCGGACGCGCTGCTCTTGTTCCTGATCGGCTTTATCGCGGCCTTCGTTGTCGCTATGATTGCGGTTGTGACATTCCTTAACTTGATCAAGCGGCTGAAGCTGGAATGGTTCGCATTGTACCGCTTCGTGCTTGCGGCGGTATTTTACTTTTTGGTCATGCGCTAACCCATTGGGGCAGCGCATCTAGCCTAGGAGGATTGCGGCATGGGGACTGATATACATAATTGGGAACCTATAACTCTATCGGAAACTGAGGGCATATTCTCCGTGCTCCCTGTAAGATGGATGATCGCCGGCGGCTGGGCATTGGATCTGCATGCGGGCAAGCAGTCCAGGCCGCACGGCGATATCGATATCGTTCTTTTTCGAGAGGAGCATGTCGCCGCCTTCGACCCGTTGTCGGCAGAATGGGAGCTTTACAAAGCGGAGAAGGGCAAGCTTAGCAGATGGCAGCAAGGCGAGTATCTAAACGCGACAAACGATATTTGGGCTCGCAGGATAGGAGGCTCGTCTTGGGCATTCCAAATGATGCTCGTCGATACAGAGCAGGGGGACTGGGTGTACCGAAGAGAAACGGCGATTCGCAAAGCTGCTGCTGATATACTTGTCCGCACGAAGGAAGGCATGCCGTACTTGAGGCCGGAAATACAGCTGCTGTACAAGGGAGGCAGCTCGAACATTAGGGAAAAGGATGAGCAGGATTTATGGCGGATGCTCCCCTTGCTTTCCGAGGACGAGAAACAATGGCTCAGCTCTGCGTTAAGCATCCAATTTCCTGGTGGACATCGATGGGTCGACGCTCTGCTCTTCGGTGTGCGGCGTTTGTCGAACGGCAATCGATAACGTCGAAGGTACCATGTGAAATCAATAAGACAATATGTCGATGTGTGGAACTGGGGTTACGAGTTTCATAGGATCAGCAGCAGTTTCAAAAAGTTACATAACGATGAACCTCAGCTTTCCGCTTTGCAGTGGAGCGTTTGAGGTTTTTGCGCATTAATGGGGATATTTTTGACGTGAAGCCACTTTTGAGTGGAAAACATACAGTCAAAACCGGCATTTTAGCCCTCAGCAGCTTTTTCTCGTCTAAATGACTGTACAATATCCAATCAAACTCTGATGTCTTCTCGTACCTCTAAGCGAGGAGAATGAATGTCTGACAGCTCTATAGGAGAGGAGTCGAACTTTGTCGTATAAATAGATTTGAAAAAGCTGGAAAATATTCGTTTTTATTTTGGAAAAAGTCTGCTATTCTACCTAAGAACGGATCATGGGAAAGGAGCGACCCACATTTGAAACCGGTCACGGTATACGACATAGCAAGGGAAGCGAACGTCTCGGTAGCGACGGTGTCGCGCGTGCTTAACAACACCGCTCCCGTGAAGAAATCGACGCGCGAGCGGATCGTCGAGCTCATTAACAAGTATCAGTTCCAGCCGAACGCGCTGGCTAGAAGCTTATCGAAGAAGGAGACAGGCATGATCGGGGTCATTTTACCGGACATTACGAACCCGTTCTTTCCCGAGGTGCTGGCAGGTTTGGAGCAGGAAGCGAGAAGCAAGGGATATACTTTCTTTCTTTGCGATACCGCATCCACGAACGGCGATTCCAAGGAGCAGTATGAACGTGAATCGCAATATTTAAATATATTGCTGGAGAAGCAGGTGGATGGTATCGTCATGATCGGCGGCCGAATTAATCTAGCCAGGCCGACGAAGGAGCAGGTCAGCGAAGTCATCGAGGTGAGCAAACGCGTGCCGACGGTGTTGATTAACGGGAGCTTGCCCGGCCAATCGATGAACCGTGTATTTGCCGATGAACGCGAAGGCGCCGTGCTGGCGACTCAGCATCTGATTGATCTAGGGCACCGCGATATCGCCTTTGTAGGCGGTTATCGGGGCATGTCCAACACGCTGCAGCGTATTCAAGGCTTCGTTCGCACAATGGAGCAAAATGGACTGACGGTTCGCAAGGAATGGCTGCTAGATGGGGGCTTCTCGGTCGAAAGCGGCAAGCGGTTCATGAACCAGCTGCTGCAAGAAGCGGAGCTTCCGACCGCTATTTTCTGCGCGAACGATCTTGTTGCGATCGGCGTCATGAAGGTTGCTTACAAAGCCGGCATGTCCGTGCCTCAAGATTTGTCGCTAGTCGGCTTTGACGATATTCCGTATGCCGCGAACAGCATTCCCGAGCTGACGACGGTTTCTCTGAAATGCTACGATGTGGGCCGAAGCGCCGCAGACGTGCTGCACCAGCTGATTACGAAGACGAAAGCGAATAAGCATACGAGAGTAAGACCGGAGCTCATCATACGAGAGACGACTGCGGTTCCGAGATAAGCAAGGTGAAGATAAGACGAATAGCAGCTCCAAAAAAAACTTATTGACAACGCTTTCATGGTTGAATAGAATCAAGGTGTCTAAACTTTGGCAGTTGTCACACTCACAAATGAAACCCGTTACATTTCTTTTTCGGTGCTTTCACACATACGACGATCCGCACACGATACACGTCAGGATACCGCAGAAAAAACAATTATTGTTTTTTTTGAATTCTAGCCAGTCATTTAGAATTCTGCGCGAAACGATTGCTTAACGCCGCCACTGTAGAGGCGTTTGGCCGTTCACGCTCGGTCGATTGAGAGTGTATTTATTTTTGCCAAAAATGTAACGGGTTTCATGAAACGGGTTACATATTTCGATGATTATTGCGAACATTATTCGCGACTAAACACTAAATGCGGTAGGGGGTTAAGGCATGAGCATGGACATTCAGGCGAAGGCAGCCGTTCAATTCGAAGCAGAAGCGGTACGCATTCATGGCAAGCCGCAAGTACTGCTAAGCGCGTCGTTATTTTACTTCCGCATTCCGAGGGCTTACTGGAAGGAGCGGATGGAGCAGGTTAAGGTGTTCGGTTACAACAGCATCGACGTCTACTTCCCTTGGAATTATCACGAGCTGGCGGAGGGGGTATGGGATTTCGGCGGCGAGCGTGATATAAGCGCTTTTCTAGCGGCTGCTGCGGAGGTTGGACTGTGGGTTGTAGCCAGACCTGGACCGTATATTTGCTCGGAATGGGATGGCGGCGCTCTGCCGGCGTATTTGTTCGCCAAAGACATGAAGCTTCGGGATAACGACGATACATTCCTGCGAAGCGTATCAAGCTGGTACGATCGGGTACTGCCGCTGTTGAAAGCTTACCAGGCGGGAGAAGGCGGTACGGTTATCGCGGTGCAGCTCGACAATGAGCTGGACTTCTACGATTGCTCCGATCCGGCGGGGTACATGGCAGCGCTTCGCGATAAGTCGCTGGCTCACGGCATTTCGGTACCCATCTTCGCCTGCGCCGGACAAGGGGGATTGCCGCAGGCATCCGGTCTTGCGGACGGAGTCGTTCCGACCTGCAACTTCTATCCGGACAATCGCGATCCGGAGTTCGAGTCCAAAGTATTGCATTATCGTGATTTGTTGGCCGAGCGGAACTACCCGCTGCTCGTGACGGAGACGAACAGAGCGCATTACTTGCTGCGAAGATTGCTAGCCTGCGGCGCCAAGCTGCTTGGGCCTTATCTGCAAGTATCGGGTACGGACTTCGGCTTCACGAACGCGACGAACAATTGGGGTAAGCCGCTTGCGTTCATGACTTCGGATTACGATTTCGGCGGCATGATTTCGCCGGAAGGCCATATCAGGCAGGAGGCTTACGAGGGCAGGCTGCTCGGACGTTTGCTTGAAGCCTACGGCTCATCGCTAGCCGCCGCTACGGTAGCAAGCGCGGAGGAAGCAGCGAGTATGGCAGTCGCAGGGGAAACGAGCGGAGTCGTTGGACCGCATGTATTGACCTTGCAGGACGGAGGGCAACTGCTGTTCATAACGAATTTGGACGATCGCGACAAGGAGCTTGCATTCTCGGATGCACGGATCGTAGGCAGAACTACGACGTTCGTGCTGAAGGGCGGTCGATCATTGGCGCTTCCGGTGCAGCTGCCGCTTACCGGCTGGGGCATTCAAGGGAAGCTTGCACAGTCGACAGCGGAGCTCTATATGGCGAAGCGGCTTGCAGGAGGCGCGGCGATTGCGTTCCACACGGAAGGAAGAGGCCGCATCTTGCTGGAGCTGGGAGAAGGCTGGTTCGTGGAGAAGGCGCATCATCTAGCAGCCGAGCAGCGAGATAGTGCGCTGCAGTTAAGCTTCGAGGGAAAGGAAGCTGCCGAGTGCTGCATTCGACTGGCGGACGGAAGCGAGCTAACGCTTTATGTGCATAGCAGAGAGGATGCGCTTATTGCCGAGCCATTCGATGAGCTTGGAGCGATCGCCTTCGTCGAAGCTATCCGCTATGAGAGTGCTGAAGAGCATCCGGTCATCGCGTATGGGATAAGCGCAGACGATGAGGCTAAGCCGATCAACCCTCGCGAGGATCTAGTCAGCAGAGAAGCGAAAGCAAGCCGCTTGGAAACGTTAGGCGTATATAGAGGCTATTCCTGGTACGAAGCCTCTGTCGATGTGCCTGGCGGCAAGCCCGTGCAAGGTATTCTGCTTCGCGAAGCAAGCGATGTCATCTCGTTGTATGCAGACGGTGATTATGTCGGTACGGCAACGCCGGGCGGCGGCAGCCGCTACATGCCGCTGGACGAAGCGCGTCCGTTGCAGGAGGGCAGGCTCACCGCCCGAACTGAAATATGGGGTCATACGAACTTCGATGACCCGAGGCTTCCGGCATTAAGGCTGAACGCGATGAAGGGAATGTCCGGCATGGCATCGATAACGGCTGTGCGCGATCTAAGCCGGAATTGGAGCGTATACCGCGCAGACAGGCGAGAGCTTCAGGAAGCTCTTATTGGCGACACCGATCGGAGTCTGTGGCCGATCGTCAGCTTCGGCGGCTGGTTGTCTCCCGATCATCCGGCATTCGAATATTATAGCCGGACCTTCCGGGCAGCGGCGGATGCCGATTCGTGGACGCTTTATTTTCAAGACTTGCAGTCGCATGCGAAGGTATATGTTGCGGATACGTCTGCCGAGTTAATCGTCAACCCTTTCGATCCCTATGTCGACATTACGCCTTATGTAGAGGCAGGCAAGGAGACGCGGTTGACCCTATTTATCGAGAGAGTGCTCGGATTGCCATCCGGCAATGTCGTCTTATACGAGGGCAATGATGCGACCGATTGGTCCGTCAGCGGGGCGGAGGAGCCGCAACTGGCAGCGGCGGCAGAAGGGGAACGCGATCAAGCAACGCGAGCGGAGCTGCCGATCTCGCTCGAACCGGGAGCAACGGCTTGGCTGTATGGGGCGGTCGTCAATTCCAGCTCGGGCGCAGGCTGGCGCATGAAGTTTACTGGCAGGGGGCTGAAGCTGACCGTTATGCTGGAGGATCGAATCATAGGCAGACTATGGCTGCCTTGCGATGATGATCGCCCAGTGCTGACAGGGGGAAGCACGAATTCGGCTTACTTGCCGGGTGCTTGGCTTCAAGGGGGTGAAGGCAGAGTCCGGATATGGCTGGAAGCTGTCGATCGCAGCAATAAAGGTACACTGGATTCCATCTCGTTCACGCCTGTTCAATGCTAGGCAACAAGGAGGGATTACCATGTCAACCGCTCTGAAAACATCCGTCCCGAGCAGCAAGCCCCTGCCTGCCGGTTCGGGACGGCTCAGGCGCTTTTGGAATAACAAGACGTTAATGCTTATGTGCTTGCCTGCTATCCTCTTCTTCATCATATTCGCCTACTTGCCGATGCCGGGCTTGTACCTTGCGTTCATTCAATACAACTACTCGGACGGCATATTCAAAAGTCCATTCGTCGGCTTCGACAATTTCCGCTTTCTCGTCATCAACGGCGACTTATGGCGGCTCACCTTCAACACGGTAGCCTACAATCTGGTCTTTATCGTGTTAGGCAACTTCCTGCAAATATTCGTCGCCATCCTGCTTAACGAGCTGCGCAAAAAATGGTTCAAAAAAGTATCGCAAACGCTCATGTTTCTTCCTCACTTCATCTCGGCCGTGCTTATCGGCCTCATTGCCTACAACATCCTCAGCTACGACTACGGCCTGTTGAACGGGATACTCGAATCTCTTGGCATGGAGCCAGTCAAAACCTACTCCAATCCTACGATCTGGCCGTTCATTATCGTCCTCACCTTCTTATGGCAGGCTACCGGCTACGGCTCCATCATTTACTTCGCAGCTATCATGGGTCTCGACAATGAAATTATCGAAGCCTCGGAGATTGACGGTGCGAACGCGTTCCAGCGCATCCGCTACATTATTATTCCTTGGCTGAAGCCGACGTTTATCATTCTGATGCTCTTCTCGCTCGGCGGCGTTCTTAAAGGAAATTTCGGACTCTTTTACAACCTTGTCGGGGCGAACAATACGGCGCTGTATCCGACGACGGATATTATCGAGACCTACGTATTTCGGGCGCTTATGACCAACTTCAACTTCTCGCTCGGCAGCGCCGTGAGTCTCTATCAATCCGTCTTTGGCTTCATCGTTGTCATTACCGCGAACTGGCTTGTGAAGAAAGCGTCGCCCGAGAACTCCCTATTCTAACCCATTAGGAGGTGACTGTCATGGAACAATCGGAGGAGTCCAGAAGCATACGAACCGATATGAGCGGCATTATCGTCAGAGTGTTCGGCTATGCGTTCATATCCTTCTTCGCGCTTTGCTGCTTGCTGCCTTTCCTTCTCATACTCGGCACTTCATTCACCGCGGAGGGAGCTATTAAGAAGTTTGGCTTTAACTTCTGGCCGAGAGAATTCAGTACGTTCGCGTACAAAATCGTATTCGAAAATCCCGATATGATGATCGGCTCGTATTTCGTTACACTGGGCATCACTTTGGCCGGCACGGCAATCGGTTTGTTCCTGGTTGCGATGACCGGCTACGCGCTCCAGCGTCCCGACTTCGGCTACCGCAACGGGATCTCGTTCTTCATCTACTTCACGACGCTGTTCTCCGGCGGGTTAGTTCCTTTTTACCTGCTAATGACGCAATATTTGACGCTCAAGGACAATTACTTGGCTGTGCTGCTTCCGGGGCTGCTTAGCCCGTTCCTCATTATTATGATGAAAAGCTTCGTGCGCTCGATTCCGCATGCCATTACCGAGTCCGCCAAAATCGACGGCGCAGGCGACTTCACGATTTTCCTGAAGCTGATTCTGCCAATGACGACGCCGGCGCTTGCCACGATCGGCTTGTTCATTGCCTTGGGGTACTGGAATGAATGGTACAACTCGATGCTGTTCCTATCGGCGGATATGAAGTATCGTCCGCTTCAGCTGTTTCTGTACAACACGATTACTAGCGCTGATTTCATTCGAAATTCCGCTGCCGCCTCCAACGTAGAGCTGCGCGATGTGCCGCTGGAATCGATGAAGATGGCGACTGCAGTCGTCGCTACGGGGCCGGTTATTCTGTTCTACCCGTTCGTGCAGCGTTACTTTATTAAAGGGATTACGGTTGGCGCGGTAAAAGGGTAGTGTTTGGCGTTTGGTGTTCGATGTGCCGTAGGCTGTCTGTCGCAAGCGGTCTATTCACATAGCGGGCTAAGGCCCAATTAATCAAACCAAAGGGGAGAATAGCAATGTCCAACTTGAAGCGAATTTCCGCGCTGCTGATTGCGATCATGATGATCTTCGTTGTAGCGGCCTGCTCAGGCAATAACGGAGGCAACAACGAACCGCCAGCCGAAACGAATAAAGGTGCAGCGACGAATGCCCCAGACAACAGCGGAGAAGAAACGAAAGGTCCGGATACGTCCAAGTTCGTCAAAATCAGCTACGTCGTACTAGGCAATAAACCGACCAATGGACAGTTCGAGGCGGTGCTGGCCGAAGTTAATAAACTGATGAAAGAAAAAATCAACGCAGAGCTGGAATGGAAATGGGTGGAGTGGGCCGACTGGACAACGAAATACAACCTGCTGCTCGCATCGGGCGAAGCGATCGACCTTATCACGATCGGTACGGACTGGCTCGATACTTGGGGCAACGCTCAGCGCGGCGCATTCATGAATCTTGACGATTTGCTGCCTACGTACGCGCCGCAGACGTGGAACTCGATTCCGGAAGAAGATTGGGCAGAGAGCAAATTCAATGGAAAAATCGTACTCATTCCCGAAAACGAGTACACGCAATGGGTTAACCACGGCTTCTACTATCGCGGAGATTGGGCGAAGGAAGCAGGCATTACGGAGCCGATCAAGGATTGGGAAACAATGGGCAAATACCTTCAATATATTAAAGACAACAAGCCGGATGTTATTCCTTGGGACGCAGCTGCGCAAACGAGCACGTTCGGCGGTTATGTCGCATCATACTCCGATAACTTGGAGCTGCCGATCGCCACGGGCTACCTGCCGATCTACGCAACGAAATCGTATGACGAGAAATATACGGTGAACAGCCCCGTATTCGAGGATACGTTCCTGAACTACGCCAAGCTGATGAAGGAATGGGCAGACAAAGGCTACTGGCGCGAAGACGTATTGAACAATAAGAACGACGCACGCGCAGCACTCCGTGCCGGCTTGTCGGGCGTTGACCAGCATCATACGCAAACGTTCGGCGGACTTCGCGTCCAAATGGACAAAGACCAACCGGGCTCCGAGCTGCAAATGTTCCCGTTCCACCGTACGCGCGCCAACAACCTGATGGAGCTGTCGATCACGCATGGCGGCACATCGGTAGGCGCGCATAGCAAAAACCCGGAACGCGCGCTTATGGCGTACGATCTGATTCGCAACGACGAGCAAATTTATCACCTGATCAACTACGGTCTCGAAGGCGTTCAATATGAAGTAGTAGATGGCAAACGTCAACAGCCGGCAGGCTACGACGAAGCGAAGCACGCATTCTACGCCGACTTCTGGGGCGGCCGCGTCGACAAATTCGAAATTCCGAGCGCAACGACATGGGATCAATTGGAAGAAACGCTTTATGCGGAATACGACGGCTACAAAAAACCTTACCCTTACGGCCAATTCGTCTTCGACAAAACGCCGGTCGAGGCTGAGCTTACAGCGGTTACGCAAGTATCCGGCGAGATGGGGCCTGCCATTGGGTACGGTAAAGCAGGCGATCCGGTCAAAGCGGTTGAAGAATTCCGCAACAAGCTGAAAACAGCGGGCTACGACAAAGTGCTCGCCGAGCTGCAACGTCAAATGGACGCTTACAAGAAGCTGATCGAAGGTTAATCGAATAAGCCGAGTCACAGGGGGAGCGGCCCCAAAACCCAGACGGGTTTTGGGGGGGCCCCGTTAAAAATTTTTAACACGCGACCCAGTTTTTTTAATACCCCCCCATAAAAATAAA
>NZ_JBWDNL010000013.1:0-34227 GCF_056269195.1 Paenibacillus sp. J22P218 | reverse complement strand
CGTCGCCAAGCACGAGGAACCAACCGCATGTGATGCGGTTGGTTTTTTGTTGTGCGCAGAAGCAGCGACTTACCTCTCCCAGCCTGGGAGAGTAACTGAACCTTCGATCGAAGCAACCAACTCCTCTTAACGAATCCTCAGCACTCAATTTTTCGATTCACGAGCCTATGGCAGCGCTTAGGAATCTGAATCACGCTAATCGCTCCAAACCCACCGAAAAACAATCCATTTTAGCGAAATAAGGCTATCTGGATTCGTTAGTTGCAGGGATTGCGTAATATCGGCCGATTAGCGTTTCCTAAATTCTTAAGCAGAGATCCATGCATAAGTTGGATGGCAGCTTATGCCTACCTGATTTGCGGGAGGTTGAAAAAAGAACCGTTTTCCAGCTGCTGTACGAATTGCTGCAGCCATTTATAATACTCAAGCGCTTGCTTGAGCTTGTGCAGATCCTGGAGACAGATTTTCCGTTCGTCATCAGGGGTATCAATAGAAAGAATAATGTCGGAAAGCTCGGGAATAACGTCTTCAATGGCGTGACTCATTACGTCGATTTCCCTTTGCAGCTTCATCGTAAAAAAATTGCGGAAAGCGAGGAAAAAGTCCGTTTCGGCTACGTACAAATCTTTACGCTCCTGCTTCTCCTCCAGTTTGGTCACCATTTTCGATTCCATCAACGATCTTACCGCATAGCTCATATTGCTTTTGCTCATGTTCATATGGGTTTTCATATCTTCAAGCGTCATCGGTTTGTCCTCGAAATACATAACGCCATATAACTGTCCAAAGGAATAAGTTGCCCCGTATAAATCCATCGTATCGGCAATCGCGTTAATAACCGTTCGACGCAGCTCGCTCCGTCGCTCGGCCGAACCACTCTCGATACCGTTTTCATCGCCGCTTTCACCATTGCCCTGACTGTTGCCCTCTATCATGCCTTCACCCGCCATTTTCGTATGCATGCTTTCTTCAATTATACTAAAAGCTTTTACTAACCTAAAGCACACATATAAAGCATCACATTTACATTTTATTTAGTTAATGTTTACGCTGCGATAACCATTCTGCTCACTTCTGATTGTACAATATTTTTTGTACGATACAACTGTTTGAACGATAATATCAATATTTTACCTACTGTTAAAAATAATTTGAACGGAGGAAGAGGTTATGAATAGGTTGAGATTAGGCCGGGAGCTGCAGGCTTTGCTGTTCACGTTGCCCGCTATGGCGCCCCTCGCCGTGTTCTGGTTGTTCCCGATCGGCTATGTATTCTATTTAAGCTTGACGAGCTGGGACTTCATGAGCGAGGACAAGCCGATTGTCGGACTGGACAATTACGTGGCGTTGCTGCAAAACCCTGCATTTTACGAGTCTCTCAAAGTGACGCTGCTTTTTGTTCTAGGCAACGTGCTGCCGACGCTGGCTGGCGGCCTAGCTCTAGCCGTGCTGCTGAACCGAACGATGAGGCTGGGCGGCGCATATCGGGCGCTGCTGTTCTCTCCTTGGGTTACGCCAACCGTCGCGGTATCGATCGTATGGTCGTGGATTTTCGAGCCGGAGGCGGGACTTGCGAATGCCTTGCTAAGATGGTTAGGCGCGGAAGGCGTAGGCTGGTTAAGCGATCCGGATTGGGCATTGGTCGGTATTTTGCTCGTCACCGTCTGGAAGGGAATCGGCTGGGCGATGGTCTTTTACTTGGTGGCGCTTCGAAATGTTCCGGGTGACATCCTGGAAGCCGCCAGCATCGATGGGGCGGGAGCAACGCGTAAGTTCTGGCAAATTACGCTTCCGCTGATCTCCCCTACGACGTTCTTCTTGACGGTCGTGCTCGTTATTTCTTCGCTGCAGGCATACGATCAGATCAACATTATGACGCAAGGCGGACCAGCCGGATCGACGCGCACATTGCTGTATTTGTATTATCAGTCGGCGTTCGAAGCGTTCAACATCGGCGAAGCCTCGGCCGTTGCGGTGACGCTGGTCGCAGGGTGCGCGCTGCTGTCGCTTGTTTCATTCACCTTGAGCCGCAAGTCGGTTCATTATTAAAGACGGCCAGGCGGTCTGAATAGGAAGGAATGCGATGAATGACCAAGAGCAACGGAATTAGGCGAGTATTGATGCATGTCATGCTTATTGTTTTGTGCGCGATTATGGCTTTCCCGTTTTACTGGATGGTAACCAGCGGGCTGAAAACCAACGATGAAATTTGGCAGACGCCGCCTGCGCTGTGGCCGGCCGTACCGTTATGGAGCAATTTTGTCGACGCCTGGCAGAGCGCGAATTTCGCCAGGTATATCCTGAACAGCGTGACGGTAGCTTGCGCCATAGCGCTGATCCAAGTCGTCAATTCGGGCATGATGGCGTACGCGCTGACTCATATGCCATTTCGTTTGAAGGGCTCATTGACAGCGATCATACTGGTCAGCTATATGGTGCCGACGACTGCCGTGTATTTGCCGGGTTATGTCGTCTTGTCCAAGCTCCATCTGCTCGACAGCTATGCGGGACTTATTTTATCCAACTCGGTTAGCGTGTTTTCGATATTCCTTATTCGGCAAGCTTTCATGCAGGTTTCGCATGAGCTTGTGGAGGCGGGGCGGATCGACGGTGCTTCCCATCTGCGTATTCTATGGACGATAATCGTTCCGTTGACGAGGGCTTCCTTCGCCGTGCTGGTGCTTATTACGTTCATTGAACAATACAACAACTACTTCTGGCCGATGCTCATTACGAAAAATCCGGATTTGCAGCTTGTATCGGCCGGTCTGCGCAGCTTTTTTGTGGAGGGAGGTGCATACGGGCTGAAGTGGCCGCTCATTATGGCTGCCAGCGCCTTCACGATAGCTCCGCTGCTGCTGTTGTTTCTTTTTACGCAAAAAACGATTATGCAAAGCGTCAATTTCACTGCCGGTGTCAACAAAGGGTAGGAGAGTAAAGAGAAATCATATTATAGTTAATGGAGGCCTATTAAAATGAATACGTTAAAAAAAGGGTTAGCTTTTACGCTTATTTCCAGCTTTGCTGTGCTTACGGCTTGCGGTTCCAATACGGGAGCAAACTCGCAGGAAGGATCCAATGCGGCGACTAACTCCGCAACAAACGCCGCTCCCGAGCAGACGGCGGCAACCGAACCGGTGAAGATCGAGTTCTGGTATGGTCTCGGCGGTAATCTCGGCGACAATATGAAGAAAATAATCGACAAATTCAACGCATCGCAATCGGAAGTCATCGTACAAGGGATCGTACAGGCTGACTATTCCGAAACGGAGCAGAAGCTGCAGGCCGCGATCGCAGCGGACAAGGTTCCGGCAGCCGTGCTGTCGTCCAATAACGACTGGGCGCGCAAAGGCTATTACGCAGAGCTGGACGAATTAATGGCGACGGCAAAGGATTTGAAACCGGATGACTTTGTGCCTACTTTTATCGAGCAAGGACAAGTTGATGGCAAGCAGTATTTCCTTCCGATGTACGGAACGACCCAAGTGATGTATTACCGCAAGGATGCTTTGGAAAAGCAAGGTCTGAAAGCCGAAAACCTGACGACTTGGGAAGCGCTGGCTGATGCCGCGTCCAAAATGACCGTGAAAGAAAACGGGAAAACGACGTTTTACGGCTGGGAGCCGATGTGGGGACGCGACAATATGATGGACGCTGTATTCAGCAAAGGCGGCTCGGTGCTTAGCGAAGACGGCAAAACCGTTCTGATCGATTCGCCGGAATGGGTGGAAACGTGGGAGCTGTTCCGCAAATGGATTCACGAGGATCAAATCATGCGCATTCACTCCGGAGGCCAAGGCTGGGAGTATTGGTACAAAACGATTGACGACGTCATGAAAGGCAATGCGGCGGGTTACACCGGCTCCAGCGGCGACCAAGGCGACCTCGATTTCACGCAGCTTGCAGCTATGGAGCAGCCGGGCTGGGAAGGCGTTGGCGACGGCAAAGGCAAACCGGTAGCAAGCGGAATTATGGCGGGCATTCCGGCCAAAGCAAGCAAGGAGCAGCAAGAAGCGGCATTCAAATGGCTGACGTACTTCAGCAACACCGAAAATACGGCGTTCTGGTCGATGAACACGGGTTATATTGCGGTACGTCAATCCGCGCTTGACGACCCGGAGTTCAAAGCTTATAGCGAAGCGAATCCGCAAAGCCGTATCCCGCTCATGCAAGCTTCCCATGCGAGCAAGCCGTTCATTGATCCGACAGGCGGCAAAATTACCGATGCGCTGACGATTGCGGCAGATAAGGTACAGATTAGCAACAAGCCGGCGGCAGAAGCGCTTAAGGAAGCGAAGGAAGTGGCGCAGAAGGCGCTCGATGCGGTAACTAAATAGGTAGAAGCATGCCAGGGCAGCGACGGGGAAGAACGGTTAGTTCCTCCCCCGTATGCCGCCAATGGTTACAGTTACAAGAGAGGTGGAAGCAATGGCTACGTTGACCATAGGCGGCAACGTTTATGAAGTGGATGCGATTTTGATGGATAAGGACGGCACGCTGCTCGATTTTGTATCCATGTGGGGCTATTGGAGCGAAAAAGTCATGTCTGCGTTTAGCGAAGAGCTGACTAGACGGGGGATGAAAGCTCTTGATGCGGCAGTGATTCCCATGCTTTGGGGAACGCGGCATGATGAAAGCGGGCGTATAGTCGAGTACGATCGCAACGGACCGCTGGCGATGGGAACGATGGCCGATTTATACGCCGTGCTTGCTTGGCAAGGTTATATGGCCGGCATGTCCTGGGCGGAAGCGAGAGCGATGGCAATCCGCTGCGGCGAGCAGGCGAACGTTGCTTTATTGAAGGAACGTCCTGCACGACTGTTGCCGGGCGTGCAGTCGTTTCTTGACGCCTGCATGCAGCAGGGGCTCAAGTTGGCCGTCGTAACGGCGGATGAAACGGATGCGGCGCTCCGCCATCTGGAGTGGCTTGACATTCGTCCCTATTTTGAGGCGGTAATCGGAACGGATCAGGTGGAGCGAGGCAAGCCGTTCGGCGATATGGCGGAGCTCGCTTGCTTAAGGCTAGGCGTTACCCCGGCAAGAACGGCCGTCATCGGCGATACGAATGGCGATATGCTGATGGGACGTTCGGTGGGCGCTAATCTGCGAATTGCGCTTACGGGCGGCCAAGCAGCCTACCCCGATGCTAGTCATATCATTCTAGGCTACCAGGAATTGCAGTTGGGAGGCTAGCGCAATTGAAAGGATTGAACGGGAGCGAGCTGGGCTGGATGTTTCTAGGGCTGGCCATCTTGCTGGAATTAAGCGGCACCTTGTCCTTGAAGATGTCGGAAGGCTTCTCGCGGCTGTGGCCGTCCATACTGATGTTTTTATTTTACGGAATCAGCTTTACCTGCTTGAACTTCGCGCTGCGTTACATGGATATGAGCGTTGCTTACGCTACCTGGTCAGGTATCGGTATTGTGCTCATTTCGGCGGCAGGCGTATGGTTTTTCCATGAGCGTTTGTCTACAACGTCGATGTTATGGATGTTTGTCATAGTCGTGGGGGTGGTGGGGCTGAACATGAGCTCCAAAGCGCATTCCTGACGAACTGCCATGAAGGAGGGCGAGCATAGGTTTGCCTACTAACGGAAGGGGAATCTTTATGAAAAACAGAGCCGATGAGACCGAGAAGCCGAAACTGCTTGCATGCTTTCAGATTCTATCGGATACGCATATCAGATCCGACGACAATCATTTGTACAATCGTCATCTTCGGCTGGCGCTCGAAGATATCGCTTCAAGCGAATATGTGTCCGAGAGCTGCGGGATCATGCACGCAGGGGATATTACCGATCATGGCTTAATTGAAGAATATGAGGCGCTGCAGCGTATTTTGCGGGATTATGAGAACCGTCTGCCGGCCATCGCATATACGGTTGGCAATCACGATGTCGCGCTGGGCGATTGGGCGTACCGGATGGAAGGTTACGAGACGGTCAGCGGCAGGAGAGACACTTACCACGATCACTGGATCGGCGGTTATCACTTTGTGTTTCTGGGGACGGAGCGAGGGCTGGAGCGGTTTGCGACCCTGTCGGCAACCCAGCTTGACTGGTTGGACGAGAAGCTGGGGGAAGACGCGGCGACGGGCAAGCCGGTATTCGTATTCCTCCATCAGCCTTTGAAAAACACGGTAGCCGGTTCGCTGGAGCATCAAGCCTGGTTCGGCGTGGAAGAGGATGAAGAGCTGCGTTCGGTGCTGCTTAAGCATCCGCAAGCGCTGCTGTTCACGGGACATACCCACTGGCATCTGGAGTCTCCGCATACGATGCATCGCGCCGGCGAGCGGGGGCCAGTCATGTTCAATACCGCATCGGTCGCTTACTTGTGGAATGACGACGACGTCTATGTACAGGGCAGCCAAGGTTATTATGTCGAAATCTACGCGGATAAGGTGCGCGTGCGCGGCCGGAACTTCGCGGAAGGCAGTTGGCTGGCTGCCGCGGATTTTGAAGTGGAATTCTGATAGATAACGAGAGAAGGAGAACCCCGCAAACGGAGTTCTCCTTCTCTAATGATGCAGCAAGTGGTGCTGTTATGGCTTATTCATGGCTTATTGAGCGTTCAGTTGCTGAGACGCTAAATAATCGACGGCGCGCAGCGCGACGGTGACGGCCTCTGCACGGGTAGCTGGCTGGGCCGACCCGAAGCGGTTATTTTCCAATCCGAAGATTAGTCCGTGTTTGACTGCTGTTGCGATATAAGCTTTGGCGTAGTCTGGAATTTGACCCGCATCAGCGAATGTCAACGTACCAGCATCCTCTAGCGGCAGCTTGAGCGCTCTAACGATCATAACCGCCATCTCCGCTCGGGAGATTTCTTTATTCGGACGGAAGCTGCCGTCCTCGTAACCGCTTATGATACCAGCCGACATTGCTTGCTCAATAAATGGTTTCGCCCAAGCCGGAATGTTGTCCGCATCAGCGAAGTCGATTGTTTTGCCCGAGCTCTCCAACTTTAATGCGCGGCTAACGATTGCCGTCCATTCCGAGCGCTTGAGGGAGGCATTGGGTTTAAAGTCTCCATTTGGATAACCGAATATAATGTTGAGCTGCACGGCGCGCTCAATCGCTTTGCTCGCCCAGTGTGAAGCCGTATCGTTGAACACGATTGCAGGAGTGGATGGGTTAGGCTCGGAAGTACCGTTCTCGCCGGTCTCCCCAGTTCCGCTACCAGGTTCTTCAGTCGCTTCCTCTCCTGTCGATGGGTCATTCGGATTCGGACGGTCGGGAATCGAACCGAAGTTGTCGGAACCCCAATTTTGAACCGGTGTAGCGGAGCGAATCTCGATATCGACATCGTATTCCTCTACATAGTTGATAGCCGGCCAGTTGATGCTTACAGAGCCGCTCAATTTCGACGGAATTTCATCAATTTCGAATTGTACTCTTCGCGTATTGGAGCTAGCATTGCTATCGATGGTAGAGGTTTCGCTGCCACCGACCATAAACGATGTAATTTCATTGCTTTGCTTTAAATAAATTTGCATGTATTTCATGCCGTTTTGAACCAACAATCGGCCTGGATGCGCGACATAGTCGTTCATAACCGATGTTTGAGAAGTGCCTGCTTTTAGAATAACGAAGTTCAAGCTGTATTTTCCGTCGGCCAGCGTATTAGGATTCGTTCCCGGATTTGTTCCCGGATTCGTGCCTGGATCCGTGCCAGGGTTCGTTCCCGGATCCGTACCAGGATCCGTGCCAGGGTCTGTGCCTTCTCCCGTGCCGTTATCGACCAACGTCATGTTTTCCAGATCCAAGTTTAAGTAAACGTTATGCCATGCGGAATAAACAGGTGACGTCATTTCAATGTTAACCAGTACCGTTTGAGTGGTGTAAATATCATCGATGTTTACAGTAACCGTGCTGGAGTTGGTAGTCGAATCTTCAATAGGCGCAACGTCAGCGCGATCATAGCGCACGAGGTCGGCAGGATCAATCGTCGTGTTGGCGCCGTTTCTTGTAATGGTCGCTTTCGTCTCCCCGGGCTTTAGAATGCCGATATACGCGAACAAGTTGGAGTCTTTCATTTCATGGGAGAAAGACGCCTCGCCATTACTGATCGTCAAACGGCCGCTATCCGGTACGGCATAACCATATACCGAAGAGGTAACATTAGAGCCGTCATCCTTCAAATAGATGTAAGGAACGCTGTACGTGCCATCCGGTGGAGGAAGCTCTGAAACGTCAAGATCCAGGTATACATTGTGCCATGCGGAATAAGCAGGCGAGGTCATCGTAATATTCAACAATACCGTTTGCGTTTCATAAATATCATTGATAGTTAAGGTTGTTGTAATGGAATTGGTAGTCGAATCTTCAATAGGAGCAGATGTTGCTGCTTCATAGCGAACAAGATCGTCTGTGTTGATAGTTGTGTTAGCGCCGTTTCTTGTAATGGTCGCCTTCGTCTCGCCCGGCTTTAAAATACCGATATACGTGAACAGCTCGGAGCTTTTCATTTCATGGGAAAAAGTCGCTGTACCGTTGGAGATCGTTAGTTTACCCGTGTTTGCAACGGCATAGTTATTAATCGAGGAGGTCGAGCCTGAGCCGTCATCCTTTAAGTATTGATAGGGAATTTCGTATACGCCGTCTGCCGGCGGAGCCGGAGCGGATTGTTGAGCCGAGGCAGCCGCCGGTAAAATCGTAAGCAGCAGAGCCAGCGCCAAAAACAGTGCTGTGAACGGGCGAAGCTTATTGCGCATTTGGTGTAACACTCCTTAGGATGTTTTTAATTAAGAAAGCAATGAAACAAAGATAATGCAACCATCGGCTAATGCCATCTACTTGGCAACAAAACCGATTAACGTAATAAATGGTTTCCCTCCCGCTACGAAATTGTATTTCAAAAGGCACAAGGAGATGGCACTGTGCAGATGAACGACCACCAAGGATAATGAGAATCATTATCGTTAAAGCGGCAAGTTTGATTCTACTACTGGAGTATGAACGGAGCATGAATTTTAAATTACAAATTGAAGCAGCCCAAGACGTTTATACGTCTTGGGCTGCTTCTTACTTGCGTATTAGTCTAAATAATCAAGCAGGCGGATAATAAGCGCCAGAGCTTCCGCACGGGTTGCAGCGGCATTCGGATCGAATCGGTTGCCGTCTTTGCCTTTAATTAATCCCGCTCCAACTGCGGCGGATACTTCTTGTTGTGCCCAAGCTGGAACGTCATCACCGTCAACGAAGGATAGAGTGGCGCTCGGATCCAGTTTAAGCCCCGCAGCGCGAGAAATAATGACTGCAAGCTGTGCTCGCGTCAACTGACCTTTTGCACGGAACGTCGAATCCTCGAAACCGGCGATTAAACCTGCGGTTATGACACGCGCTACATGGGTTTTAGCCCAGTTCGGAATGCTGTCGAGGTCTTTCAGTGCGCCGGCTTCACCCTCGCCTTCGAGACCTAACGCTTTGCTGATCATAACGGCGAACTCGCCGCGCGTCACGATGTTGTTCGGACGGAAGCTGCCATCCGAGAAGCCGCTGACGATGCCTAGCTTGACTGCACGTTCGATAACGTCTTTCGCCCAGTGATTTGCGGTATCGGAGAATTGAATGTTCGGACCTTCATTGCTTTCTGGGTTTGTTTCTTCTTGCCCGTTCTCGCCATTCGGGTTAGTGACTTCGCCTTCTTCACCTTCTTGGCCTTCGGTTTCTTCGTCCGGGTTAGGCAGGGCTGGCGGGCCGACCGAGCCGCCTCCAATGACACCGGAGTTGCCGGCATATGTGGCCTGGGCTTCATCGAATTTGAAATGAATATCGTATTCATGGTGATAGTTCAAAGCGCTCCAATCGATTTTCACCCACGCGCTTAGTTTGGAAGCCAAGTTTGACAAGTTGAAGGTTACCACGCGCGTGTTGTTCGCGGCGTCTCTCGACGTTACGGAGCCGCTGCTGCCACCTATCTTAAGTCCGGTAATTTCGGCGCTCTGTACGACAGTAAAGGATACGGTCTTGCTTCCTCCATTCACTTTAACAAGAGCGGGGCTGACAAAATAATCGTTAGCTACCGATAGTGATTCCGTTCCATACTTCAGGACGGTAAAAGGAATGTAATAGTTTCCGTTCGCAGGATATTGCGGATCCGTGCCGTTACCCGGAGTGCCCGTTCCGGGATCAGTTCCGGGATCAGTTCCCGGCTCCGTACCGGTCAAATTAACAGAAGCTTCAAATGCGGCAACCGCCATACGTAACACAATTAACGCGGCATCTGTTTGGATCTGGGTTCCATTCGTCTGGGTGGCAGCTCCACCCGCCGTATCAATGGCGGTTTTGAATGTGGAAATCGCCGAGGCAGGATATTCACCGATTGCAGTTCCCGCTTTGGCTCCGCGCCATGTCGACATGGCTTCAAGGAACTCCGAGGATAACAAGGAGTTGTTCACCCCGTTAAAGTTCAAGCGAACTTCATGCGTTCGATCATAATTGGCTGCCGGAATGGAAACATGCAGCTTGGCGTTCTGTAACTGGCTTATATCGATGCCATTGAGCAGTACAATACGATAATCTTCCGCAGCGTTTTCGTACAGAACGTCGGCATCGACATACTCGCCTTCGCTTTGCTTGAACTGGAACTCCGTTACTTGCGAGCTGTTCAAAATTTTAATCGTCGCATCATAAGTAGTACCGGTAATTTGGGTAACGCGGGCAGGCTTCTCGAAGTAGCTATCCGCGCTGGAGAAGGCCGCATCCGTCGCATGAGCGATCGTGTAGTTCAAGGTTGAACGTTCCAAGGACAGGAACGTAGTCACGACTTCAGACAGCGCAGCCGAAGCAGCGCTAATGTCCAACCGTGTAGCGGACAATTGAGAGCCCGTAACAATGGCGGTGTCGATAGCGGCTTGCAGCGTCGCCAAAGCGTCAATGTCGTACTGACCGCTTAATTCGCCGTTCAAGGCGCGATCATGCAGCTCCTGCGCATCGGCGATTTCGCCGTTTAGATTATCAAGCAATGTGCCGTTCAGGCTTAGATAGACGGATTCAGTGACACTAGGCTCATCGGCGGTTGAATAGTTCATGAAGACGATGCCGCTTATGGATTGATTATTAAAAGTCGTATGTCTTTGCTGTAATTGGGCGGAGTATTGACCAGTTCCCGCATCTAAGCCAGTAGACGCCACTGTAACAGGCAGATCCATCACAAATGTGGGAGTGCCGTCCGTGCTCGGCCTGTAGTAGGTGATAGACGTAATTGGAATATTGTCATTGATGATAATATTGGCATGCTCGCGAGGCGTGCTGCGTTTTAGAATAGTCGCGGTTGAACCAAAGAGAGAACTTTTCGTGGATTCAACAGCATCCGAATCAAGGGAGTCAAGTACGATGAGACGGGCATCTGTCGCTATTATTCTGGCGTTATTAATGGCGGTCGTCGCCGTACTAAGCGAAGTTACGCTTGCATTGACTTGATCTTGTGTGGCCAAAGCATTGTCATATACAGCCTTCGCATTCGTAATCGGTGTACCCATAGTTGTAGACGTCAGCCCGGCAATCGAGCCCTCGACATATACCCCGGCATTTGTAACGTATGACAGATTGGCAGCGAAAGCCTCTGCTTCTTGAATCGCGGTCAGCAACAATGATTTGTTAACCGTAACACGTTGTTGCCTGAACACATTCAACGCCTGGACTAGCGCATTGTAAGCCGTAACGATTTCTTCGTCGGTCGCCGCCATGTCGCTCTCGACCTCGATAGCATCGCTGATAGCATAATTCAAGGAAGTCCTTGCTCCCGGTTTGTATGCCCCATGCCATGCGCCGTCTTGGGTACTGTTATATAAGGATTGGGCTAAAGTGATTTGCCAGGAAAGATCATCAAGGCTTACGTCTGGCTCTTCGGTCACTGGAGGCTCTTCGACGGATACAAACGGAAGATTGCTTGTATCAATCACGACTTGAGCCAAATACCAATGATCGTAGACAAAAGGTTGACCTTGAACATAAAGATCTTTCACCACAATGTGCATCAGCACATCTTGCTTGACTTGCACATCGTCAATTGGAAATTCTACTGTGCCATAATAGCCTTCAACTAACGTATTCTCGTTTAGCGGTCCGCGAGGGACAGTGCCGTCCGAGACATCAACCTCTGCTGCCTGATTGAATTGGGATACGGCATCCGCGTTCGCAGAGGGCGTGCCGCCTGGCTTCAAGCTGCCCCAATACTCGTACCAGTCATAGTTAATAAAATCAATTTGCAGTTTGTAGACGCCGTCCTCGGCGATCAGCTTACCTTTTGTTGATTTGAGATGTCCTTCGGCATACGATTCCTTATTGCTATTGTTCTGTAAGATACGGAAATCGACTTCGTATTCGCCGTCTCGCACCTTAGTAGCTGGAGCAGGTTCGGCTGCTGCCGCCGAAATAGGAAAGGCAGACAAGAGAAGCATGCTCGCAATCAGAATAGACAAGTAACGTTTGAATGACTTCTTATAAAACATGATGATTACTCTCTCCTTTGCAAAATAAGTATAGAAAGCCGCATACCGCCTTCGTTACACAAGCGACAGGCAGATCAGCGGTTGAGCCGACCTGCCTGTTGCTTGTGCAGCGAAAGCAAAAAAAAGCAGGCTGCGCCGTATGATGACGGCGCAAGCCGTTTCAATCTTGTTTCAACTGTTGCTTACAGCCATTCAATCTCGATTTCGTGAGTAGCGTTATACAGTCCGAATACCGAAACGGAGATTTTTGCTTTGGCATTTACACTGAAATCATCAATAGGGAACGTGTAATAGATCACGCCGCCCGATGTCGAACCAGTGAAAGGGGTATAGCTGGAACCTCCGTCATAGGAGATGCTTAATCCGTTGATGCTGTACAACAACGAAGTTGTGAATCCGAGTGTCACCGTTTCGCCGTCGCTGGCGATCGAAGCAGGTTTAACGGCATAACCGTCGGCTGTTGAAGTTTCAGTCGGATTAGC
Source organism: Paenibacillus sp. J22P218 (assembly GCF_056269195.1). Classification (NCBI taxonomy): domain Bacteria; kingdom Bacillati; phylum Bacillota; class Bacilli; order Caryophanales; family Paenibacillaceae; genus Paenibacillus; species Paenibacillus sp. J22P218. The sequence continues at coordinate 21,292 of NZ_JBWDNL010000013.1, read as the reverse complement.
AGCTTTGACGAGTCGGAAGTTTTGATCGGTCGCAGCGGAAGCAGAACCAACAATTAGGACAAGGGACATTACAAGAGCTAGAAGCAGAGTAGGCAAGCCTTTTTTCAAAGTGAATTTCATGGATATCAGTCTCCTTTGATTTGAAATAAGTATTTTACTAAAACAATGATGCGTTAACGGCAACGATCGTTTGGTACTGCCCACTCATGGATGGGCTTGAATTCCCCCTCGACAAGCAGAATCATGCAGATGGCGAAGCTATAGAGATACTAAGATGCCAAGATAATGATAATCATTATCGCTACTGATGCAAAAAAAATTTCTGTTCCCTAAGTACGGACGCACCGGTATACGTGCCGTTCTTCTCTCTCAGAAAGCGTCCGGCGTGTACATCGCCTTAGACAAACTAAATTTTACAGCCCGTTTATGAACGGAGCGTGAACATTAAATTACAATTTTCACCACGACAGGAGGGAGGTTACAGGGAACATCTTACAGTTGGTGAAACTGTAATCTGGAATTCATGCTCCGTTCACAATGCGCAAGTAAAATCCTCGTGAAGCCATTAATGATAATCTCTCTCAATGTCGGGGGAAATCGGAGGGTCATGCATTTTGAAGTCGGCAACAAAAGAAAAGAATTCAACACTAAGGCATCCAAGGAAATGGAAGTTGCTGATGATCGGAGCTGCGGCAGCTTTAACCATTCTGTCAGGCTGCGGCGCAGGTGCAAAGAACGGGAGCGATTCTGTAGGCAAGATCGTGCTGACGGACTTCGCAGACAGGAAAGTATCATTCTCGGAAGCTCCTAGCCGCATCGTCTCACTTGGCAATGGGGAAGTCGATATTGTATATGCGCTGGGCGGCGTTGTAGTGGGCAGACCTGAGGATAACGATGGTCTCCTGAATGAGCAGGTCAAGGATGTGCCGATTGTCGGATACGTCCATACGGTCGATCTGGAGAAGATCGCATCACTCAAACCCGATGTCGTATTAGGCAATTATCCTATTAATAACAACGATGTTCCTCTAATCGAGGGAATGGGATCTAAGATCGTTCTGACGGAAGCGAATTCGATTGAGGATATTAAGAAGCAAATCGAGCTGTTCGGTAAGCTGCTAGAACACGAAACGAAGGCGAAGGAGCTTCTAGCTAAGCTGGAGGATGAGCTCGGAAGTCTGAAGAGCGTGCAGCACGAAGACGGCAGACGTGTGCTGATGGTATATGGAGCGCCAGGCACTTACCTCGCAGCGCTGCCGAGTTCGCTCGCTGGTAACTTGCTGGAGACAGCAGGTGGTAAGAATATGGCGGCTGAGTTCCCTCGTCTGCAAAACTATCCGCATTATGCGCAGTTAAATACGGAGCGCGTAGTTGAAGCGAATCCAGACGTCATCATGATCATGACGCATGGCAATTCGGAGGAAGTTCAGGAAGGGTTTGTCCGTGAGATGGAAGGCAATCCGGCTTGGAACTCGTTGTCCGCCGTTCGCGAGGGTCGCATCCATGTGCTCCCGGCAGAGCTGTTCGGCACGAATCCGGGTACCCGCGTAGCGGAAGCGGTTAAGCTGCTGACGGAGCTGCTGGAGCCATGAGCATGAAGGAGCGAAGGAATCGAAGACGGTGGCTTGGCATCGCGTCCGGACCGCTGCTCATCGTCTCGGCCATATATGGAATTGGCAGCGGTTCGGTGTCGATCTCGATAGCGGACATATGGCAAACGCTGTTCGGCGCAGGCGACACCGCGCACGAAGCGATTATTTGGAACCTGCGTTTGCCGCGGGTGCTAATCGGGCTGCTGGTAGGCGCATGCTTAGCCGCCTCGGGAGCATTGCTTCAAGGAGTTATGCGCAATCCGCTTGCAGATCCCGGCATCGTCGGCGTATCCGCAGGCGGCGGCGTGGCTGCGGTGATCGCACTGGTGCTTTTCCCGCAATTCGCTTACCTGCTTCCAGGATTTGCCTTCGCAGGAGCACTGCTCTCGTCCTTAATCATTTATTTACTGGCGTGGGACGGCAGCAGCTCTCCGGTGAAGATCGTACTGGCGGGCATTGCTGTAAATGCATTGCTAGGCGGTGTAATGAACGGCATCATGGTGCTGAACAGTGACCGGATTCAGAGTGTAATTCCATGGCTGGCAGGAGGCTTGAGCGGCAGAAGCTGGCCTCATCTGCAATTCATGCTGCCGTATGCCGCAATCGGGCTGCTGCTTGTTCCATTCGCAGCAAAGACGACGAACTTGCTCATGCTGGGCGATCAATCCGCTTCGTCACTCGGCCAGCATGTAGAGCGTCAGCGCTTCCTAATTGTCGTGCTTGCTTCGTTGTTAGCAGGTGCGGCAGTCAGCGTCGCAGGGCTGGTCGGATTTGTCGGGTTAATCGTACCTCATGCCGTACGCCTTCTGATCGGAGACGACTACCGTTATTTGTTACCGTATTCGATCGTCGGCGGAGCCTCTCTTATGGTCATAGCCGATACAGCGGCGAGAAGCTGGTTTGATCCGATTGAACTGCCAGCAGGCATTTTGCTCGCATGCATTGGAGCACCATTTTTCCTAATGCTGCTGAAGAAGAGGAGGCTGATCCGCTAGATGTCGCTAGAGATAAGGGATTTAATCTACAAGCAAGAACGATTCGAGCTTCATTCGATTACCGAGACGATACCGAAAGGGAAAATAACGGCGATCGTGGGGCGCAACGGCTCCGGCAAGTCGACACTGCTTCGTCTTCTCGCTAGAACGATCAAGCCTAACGGGGGAGACATTCAGTACGACGGGCGTCAAGGCGACGAATATTCTAGGAAAGCATTCGCTAGAATGGTTGCCGTGCTCGCGCAGGAGAAAAGCCACTTGCCGGACATGACGGTACGGGAGCTTGTCGCTATGGGCCGCGCGCCGCGCCAGTCGGCATTTCGCAGCCGCTTGTCGCAGGAAGACGAGACTGCAGTAACCTGGGCGCTCACGACTGTGGGCATCAGCCACAACGAGGACCGAATGTTCCATACGTTATCCGGTGGCGAGCAGCAGAAAGCTAGAATCGCGATGGCTCTTGCCCAAGAGGCGGACATCCTGCTGCTTGACGAGCCGACGACGTATTTGGATATGTCGCATCAGCTTGAGCTGATGGAGATGCTGCGGGCTTTGAACCGCAAGCTGGGGCTGACGATCGTGATGGTGCTGCATGATTTGCAGCAAGCGGCGGCTTACGGCGATTATTTGATCGCGATGGAGGACGGCAGCGTAGCGGCAAGCGGGCCGCCAAAGTCAGTGATTGATGCTCGTTTTATGTTAAGTGTGTTCGGAATAAGAGCCAAGGTGGACCTGCAAGGCACTTATCCTATTATTATGCCAATACCACAATCCGGGGAGGAAACGACAATGGTTATTGTAACGAATGTTTCGCAAATTACGAAGGGTAATGGAGTCAAGCTGATTGAGCGGTTTAACCGCATAGGCAAGGTAGAAGGGATGAAAGGATTTTTGGGTCTCGAAGTCATGCTGACTGAGAACACGAAAGAATACGACGAAGTAACGGTCAGCACGCGATGGGAGAGCAAAGCAGACTTCCAAGCGTGGACGCGCAGCGAAGCTTTCCGCGAGTCGCATTCCCACCGCGAGACGCCGGAATATATCATCAACAACAAAATTGCTTTCTACGATGTAAAAATCGTTCGAAATCCGCTTCCGGAGGCAGAAGCAGAGGCGGAAGTTCAAAGCGTATAACAGGACTGTGAACGGGCTTACAGGAGTCAGTCGATTGCGGCTCCTGAGGCCCTTTTATATGGAATACAGTCAATAATATAGGCTGAACCAGCCTTCAAACGGGAACGCCTAACAAATTAGTATTGACACAGAAAAGAAAATCTTGGTAGGATATTAATTGATAATAATTATCATTATCATATTATTGAACGGTATGAACTGGAAAGGACGGGGAATTGCATGCATGCAAGAACGAAGATAAGCGGCCTACTCGCCGCATTATGGATAGTATTGCTCTTATTGCCGGCGAATCTATATGCCGCAGGGGAGCTTGCGGATGGAACCTATACTGCGGATTATCTCATTTTACAGGCGGAGAATGATTCGGTCTCCATGGCGAATGATTATTGGGAGAAGCCGGCTAAGGTGACGATCAAGGATGGTAAAGCGACAGTTCGCGTGACGATCAATCACAGCTTCTGGGTGACCGAATTCAAAGTACCGGGAAGCGGCGGAGGATATGTGGACACGAAGCTGATCAGCTCGAACAAAAAAGCAGATACGCGGCAGGTTGAGTTCACCGCCGATATTACAAAGCCGATAGTGTCTAAAATTCACGTGACGGTTGAAGATATCGATTACGACCATGATTATACGATTCGTTTCGTGTTCGATCAGGAGAGCTTCAAGCTTGTCAAAGGCGCTGAACCTGCGGCAACGCAGAAACCAACGGCGAAACCAACGGCGAAACCGACGACGGCACCGACTAGCACATCGACGGAGAAGCCTGCGGTGACCGGAGAGTCGGCAGCAGAGAAGCCGGAGCAAAGCAGCAAGCCTGAGAGTACAACTAAAGCTTCTGACCAATCAACAACGGTGCCGTTGGAGGCTGCCAAACCAAGCGAGACAGTAGGATCAGCGCCGTCCTCCACGGATAAGACAACTGCTAATGAGGGTGCTGTCGAGGCAGAGCCGTCTCCTGCCGAGGAGCAGGTCCCAGCGGATAAAGGCGAAGCTGGCATTGAGGCCGAGAATACGACTGACGAAGCGGGAGAAGCAGAGTCGTCCGTTGACGGTGAAGCTCAGTTGGCCGATGCATCCGCAGAAGAAGGCGAATCGGTGCAAGCACTTGCCGCCGGCGACGCGGCCGATGCGCCTGAAGCGGATAGCGGCAGCAAGAGCTTCAAATGGTGGACACCGCTTGGAGCGGTACTTATTTTGATTGTAGGTGCGATTTATATTTGGAGAAGAAGGGCTCATTGAGTTGGTAATAGGGAAATGGCCAAATAGGGCCCAGGAGGATTGGATCAATGGTAATTCAAGTAGGTAAGCTGGCGGTTCTAATCGCCCTCTGCTTGCTGGCATTGACGGGATGCGGTGATACGTCTGCTCCCGCGAACGGGAATTCGTCTCCTTCGCCAGTCGCAACGAAGGAGACGGGAGTATCGGAAGAGCATCGGATCGTCTCCACGACAGTCGCGATCACGCAAATTATGGATTTGCTTGAGATCGATCTCGTCGGCGTTCCCAAGAGCGTGAAGACGTTGCCGGAACGATATGATGAAGTGACAAAGGTCGGCAATCCCATGAGTCCGGACATGGAGATCGTAAAGTCGTTGAAGCCGACCGAGGTGCTTTCGGTGACGACGCTGCAATACGATCTGGAGCCCGTGTTCGAGAATGCGAATATCGATGCGACTTTCCTAGACTTGACCAGTCTGGAACGCATGCAGGCAGAGATATTGAAGCTGGGCGAGAAGTACGGCAAGCAGGAGAAAGCGGCAGCCGTTGTGAGCGATTATAATTCGACGCTGGAGCAGATTCGTAAGGCAACGGAAGGGAAAGAAAAGCCGTCGGTGCTAATCTTGCTAGGGGTACCAGGAAGCTATTTGGTTGCGACGGAGCATTCCTATATCGGGGATTTGGTTCAATTGCTAGGCGGAGTCAATATCGCACAAGGCGAGAAGGTCGAGTTTCTTGCATCGAATACGGAGCACTTGCAACAGGCGAATCCGGACGTTATTTTGCGCGCGGCTCACGGAATGCCGGAGGAAGTCGTTAAGATGTTCGATGAGGAATTCAAGAAAAACGATATTTGGCATCACTTCAAGGCGGTTCAGACAGGACGCGTCTACGATCTGGAGGAACGACTGTTCGGAACGACGGGCAACCTGGCCGTAGGGGAAGCATTGGAAGCGCTGCTCCCGATGCTTTACCCTGATCAGCCGTAAAGGAATGTGAACGATGACGATAACGAACATAGAAGCGAAAAAAAACGCGATCGATCAAGGCAGGAGAAGAGCAAAAGCGAAACCGTACGGTACGCTCATCATCGTCGCCTTCTTGCTCATAGGTCTGGCCTTGTATTCTGCGATGACTGGCAGCATCAAGGTGTCGTTCGGCGAATTGATCAGCGGTTTGATCCATGGCATGAACGAGCACGTTGAGATTATTAAGGATTTGCGCTTTCCTCGCATTCTTGTCTCCATGCTGTCCGGTGCGGCTCTCGCTGTATCCGGAGCGCTGTTGCAGGCTGTGATGAAAAACGCGCTCGCCGAACCCGGTATTATCGGTATTTCATCCGGAGCGGGACTCGTATCGATTACGGTCGTGACGGTGTTCCCGATGCTCTACTTCTGGTCTCCGCTGTTTTCCGTTCTGGGCGGCGCGCTGGCTTGCTATCTGGTTTATTCGCTCTCTTGGCGTACCGGTTTGAATCCGCTCCGGCTTATTCTGGTGGGCATCGCTATCAATGCGACATTCACCGGGCTCGGACAATCTTTTAATTATCGAGGGAGTTATGCGGTAACAAGCGTCAACCAAGCGATATCTTCTATTTTCACGATGAAAACATGGGAGGATGTCCACATTCTCGGTCTATTCGGCGGGATTGGATTGCTCCTCGCTTTGACGCTGGGAGGCTGGTGCAACATGCTGTCCTTCAACGACGAGACGGCGCGCAATCTGGGCCTTCGCGTCGTGCGCGTCAGACTGCTCATCTCGGCGGTCGCTGTATTGCTTGCTTCTGTTGCAACCGCGATTGGCGGACTGATCATGTTCGTTGGTTTGCTGGTTCCGCATATCGGCCGAGTGCTGGTCGGTTCGAACTATAAGCTGCTCATTCCGTTCTCGGCGCTCGGGGGGGCTCTGCTTGTCCTTGCAGCGGATACGATCGGAAGGACGGTGCTGGCTCCTGCGGAAATACCAGCTTCTATTATAATGGCGGTGATCGGGGGTCCGTTTCTCATCATTATGCTGAAGAGAAGCGACAAGCTCTACAAATAGGCAGTCGGCTATGGCAGCAGTCCTGCAAAAAGGAGGTTTGGAACACGCATGAAGCAATTGCTTATTACGGACGACGACTACAATAGCCGTGCTTTGCTTGGCCACTATATGACCAAAGAAGGCTTCCGGGTGCTGGAAGCGCAGAATGGCCGAGAAGCGATGCACGTGCTCGAGAATCAGACGGTAGACCTTGTCATTATGGATATTATGATGCCGGAAGTGGACGGTCTCACGCTCTGTGAATATACGAGAAAAAACTTTGATATTCCTATTATCATTTTATCCGCCCGGGACCAGCTTAGCGACAAGGAGCTAGGCTACTTAAGCGGAACGGATGACTATGTGACGAAGCCATTCGAGCTTCCGGAGCTGTTGTTCCGGGTCAAAGCATTGTTTCGACGCTATTCCTTCGCCTCCAGCGACAAAATCAGACTGCACAGGCTTGTCATCGATCGGAAAAATTATGAGGTCATTGACGGCGACGAGGTGCTGCTGCTCCCGCTGAAGGAGTTCGAGCTGCTGGCGCAGTTGGCGGAATATCCTGGCCGGGTCTTCTCTCGGGATGAGCTGATCCATCTCATTTGGGGCTCCGATTATGTCGGCGATGAACGGACGGTTGACGTACATATCAAGCGGCTGCGCAAACGGTTCGCGGAGGGCGGAAGCAGCTTTAACATTCATACGATTAGGGGCGTCGGCTATAAGCTTGAGGTGCTGGCGTAATGCGCTCGCTTTATTTTCGCGTTTTCCTCATCACGCTCTATACGATTCTGATCAGCAGCTTCCTCGGCTTCTTTATTGCTAACGTGTATTATCATTGGTCTCTCAAACCCTATCAGGACGAGAAGCTGTTCGGCACGGTCAGTCAATTGAAAGCTCTTATCGAGCAGCATCCAGAGGCTATGGGCGATGCGCTAAGCATGTCTGCCGCGTTAGGATACCAGCTCTATGTCTATGATGAAGCGGGAAACGATCTGTTTTACGGGAGACATTTCTCGAGAAAGGATCTTCCGGATGACGTCAAGATGCGCGTACTGGACGGAGCGGAGTTCCACGGTATCGCTAACTTTCCGAACAAGGCGTTCGCTTCGGGTTACTTTGACAATCGACTCAGCAATACGGTGGGCGTACACGTATCGGCGGGAGCTGAGAGATACGCTCTTTTCCTGCGCCACGACAGCAACGTGCAATTTGACGAGCTTCGCACGTTCTTTCTATTTATGTTCGTGCTGACGGTCGTATTCAGCGTGCCCTACTTCATGGTTAGCACACGTTACCTGGTGCAGCCGATCGTACAGCTCAAGGAAGCGACGAAACGGCTCGCGCAAGGGCAATATAAGCTCCGCTTGCCAACCAAGCGGAAGGATGAGATCGGGGAATTGGCGAACCATTTTCAAATCATGAGTCTGGAGCTTGAACGCGCCGACCTTCGCACGAAGGAGTTCGTCGCGAACGTCTCGCATGAAATCCATTCGCCGCTCGCTTCGATTCAGGGTTATGCCGATTCATTGCTGAGCGAAGAGATGGAACCTGCCAGCGTTCGTGGGCATGCCGCTATTATCGGACAAGAGACGCGGCATCTTGCAACATTAAGCAGGCAGCTCCTGCTGCTCTCAACGCTGGATCATTCCGAGCAGACAACGGAGAAGGGAAGGTTCCCGCTAAAGCCTCAGCTGCGGCAGACGCTTCAATTGCTGGAGTGGCAGTTGGCGGAGAAGGAAATCGCGGTGCGGCTGCTGGTGTCCTCTGGCCTGCACGTATACGGAGACGAAGTGCTGCTTATGCAGGTATGGTCGAACCTGCTCTCCAATGCGGTCAAATATATACCGGCGGGTCGCTCCATTCAAGTTCAGGCATTTGTCGAGGAAGGCGGTTGCGTCATCCGTATAGCCGATACGGGTAACGGCATACCGGAGGAGCAATTGCCGTATATTTATGACCGTTTCTACCGGGGAGACAAAGCGAGGGAGCGGAAGTCGGGCAGTACTGGACTAGGCCTATCCATTGTGCAGCGCATTGTGATTCTGCATGGCGGAACGATCGCTGTGGAGAGCAGGACGGGGGAAGGAACGGCATTTACGGTGAGATTGCCGGTTGAATAAGCTTTGATTGTGGGGCGGGTTGCCCTGAATAGGTATAAATAATGCCGGAGCGCACCAAGCTAGATACTAGCGGTGCGCTTCGGTTTTTCGTTGAAATATAGGACCGAATCTAAGGTGAAATCGAATCGTCAGAAAATTTAAACTTTGTGACTTGACCCGAGGAATATTTTGAGTATAATGAAGTTAAAGTCAAAGAAAGTCAAAGTCAATAAACCGTTACGACGGCGATGACAAGCTCCTTTGGCCATGCGTTAGGGAGGTTGGTATTTTGAGAAATATTTCCGATCTCATCGAACAGTATTTGAAGCATATGCTGGACGATAGCGCCGGCGGCGCTGTCGAGATTCAACGAAATGACCTCGCTGACAAGTTTTCTTGCGTACCGTCGCAGATCAACTATGTGATTAGTACCCGGTTTACGCTGGAGAAAGGATACATGGTTGAAAGCAAGCGCGGAGGCGGAGGCTATATCCGAATCCAACGGGTTGATCTTCCGGCACTTAATTCGATTCAGCTCCATTTCGAACAAACGATTGGCGACTGTGTCGATCAGAGTGCGGCAGAAGGCATTATTTATCAGCTTGAGGAAGCAAGACTGGTGACGAGGCGCGAAGCTAATATACTCCGGGCAGCGGTGCAAAGGGAAACCATCGCACTCAAACTGCCGCAGAGGGATGAAATCCGGGCAAGGCTGCTGAAGTCGATGCTCATTTCATTATTAGTCAAGTAGCGCGTACCGGGAGGAGGGATCAGGCTTGATTTGCCAGGAATGCGGTAAGAGGCCGGCTACACTTCATTTTACAAAAATCATCAATGGTGAGAAGACGGAGTTTCACATTTGTGAAAGCTGCGCGAGAGAGAAGGGCGAAGGCATACCGGGCTCACCGAATAGCTTCTCGATTCATAGCCTGCTGTCAGGCCTTCTTGACTTCGAATCGACTGGCGGTCACAACTTCGCAAATCAGCAGCATGCGATTCGATGTGAGGAATGCGGTCTTACGTATACGCAGTTCAGCAAGATCGGAAGATTCGGCTGCAGCGCCTGCTACCAGCAGTTCGCCGATAAGCTTGATCCATTGCTGAAGCGGGTTCATGGCAGTACGGTCCATATGGGGAAAATTCCGAAGCGTTCAGGCGGTCAAATTCAGTGCAAGCGGGAGATCGAACAGCTTCGGCGCGATCTGCAAGCGCAGATTGAGCAAGAGGAGTTCGAAAGCGCAGCGAAGCTGCGTGACCGGATCCGCGAGCTGGAACGCAAGATAGCGGATCTGTAGACGCTGTACGTACGCTGTAAGCTGGCATGGAAGGAGGAAAGCTCTCTTGGCGAAGCATCGATTCACACAAGATGCATTAAGCGATTGGATGAAGAGCGGAGGCCCCGAAACCGAGGTCGTCATCAGCAGCAGAGTCCGAGTCGCTCGCAACTTGCGACATCATCCGTTCCCGATGCTGGCCACGAACCAGCAATCGAAGGAAGTGATGGAGCAGCTCACCGAGGTAGGCGAATCCGGCAAGTTAAGCGATATAGGGCAATTCGAGACGGTATTGTTATCCGATCTTAGCGAGCTCGATAAGCGGGTACTTGTGGAGAAGCATCTCATTAGCCCGAATTTGGCCAATGAGTCGCGAGGCGGGGCTGTTTTACTCAATCATGATGAATCAGTCAGCATAATGATTAACGAAGAAGATCATTTGCGCATTCAATGTTTATATCCAGGTTTCCAGATCCAGGAGGCATGGGCATTGGCCAGCGGAATTGACGATATTTTTGAAGCGGAGGCGGATTACGCCTTCGATGAGAAACGCGGTTACTTAACGTCTTGTCCGACGAATGTCGGAACGGGCATACGGGCGTCGGTCATGATGCATTTGCCGGCGTTGGTGCTGACTCAGCAGATTAACCGTATTTTATCAGCGGTAACGCAGGTCGGCTTGGCCGTTAGAGGATTGTACGGCGAGGGCAGCGAAGCGCTCGGTAATTTGTTTCAAATCTCGAACCAAATTACGCTCGGACAATCGGAGAGCGAGATTATTGATAACTTGCATGGCGTAGCCAAGCAGATCATCGAGCATGAGAAGGCGGCGCGCAGGCGGCTTCTCGAGGAATCAAAGCTTCGCATCCAGGATCGAGTAAGCCGTTCTTACGGCATCTTGTCCCACGCTGCGATTATGGATTCCAAGGAAGCGGCGCAGCGGCTGTCGGATGTGAGGCTTGGCGCAGATCTCGGATTATTGCCGAGCGTTACGCCGCAAGTATTGAATGAATTATTGGTTATGACTCAGCCCGGATTCCTTCAACAGACTTTCAATGAGAAGATGAATCCGGAACAGAGGGACTATAGGAGAGCTGAACTCATACGCAAGCAATTGCGTGGGGAAACCGAGCATGGGGGTGCGTGGATATGATGTTTGGACGGTTTACGGAACGAGCGCAGAAGGTGCTCGCATTGGCGCAAGAGGAAGCAGTGCGGCTTGGACATAACAATATCGGCACGGAGCATATTTTACTCGGTCTTATCCGCGAAGGGGAAGGCATTGCGGCTAAGGCGCTGATCGGGCTGGGACTTGGACTTGAGAAAATTCAAGACGAAGTAGAAGCATTGATCGGACGCGGCCAAGAGCAGCCTAATAATATTGCTTATACGCCGCGTGCTAAGAAAGTGATCGAATTGTCGATGGACGAAGCGAGAAAGCTTGGCCACACGTACGTGGGTACGGAGCATATCCTGCTCGGTCTCATTCGTGAAGGGGAAGGCGTAGCGGCTCGCGTGCTTAATAATCTGGGCATTAGCCTGAACAAAGCGCGTCAACAAGTGCTGCAGCTGCTTGGCAGCAGCGAAGCGGTATCGAGCAACCACGGTTCGCCTGCTAACGTAAGCACGCCGACGCTTGACGGTCTTGCTAGAGACCTTACGGCCTATGCGAAGGAAGGCAACCTTGATCCGGTTATCGGACGAAGCAAAGAAATCGAGCGCGTCATTCAAGTGCTCAGCCGCCGTACGAAAAATAATCCGGTCCTCATCGGTGAGCCTGGTGTTGGTAAGACGGCGATCGCCGAAGGGCTCGCTCAGAAGATCATCGCGAACGAAATTCCGGAAACACTGCGCGACAAGCGCGTTATGACGCTTGATATGGGCTCCGTTGTAGCCGGAACCAAATATCGCGGCGAGTTCGAGGATCGCTTGAAAAAGATCATGGACGAAATTCGCCAAGCCGGCAATATCATCCTGTTCATCGATGAGCTGCACACGCTGATCGGCGCAGGCGGCGCGGAAGGCGCGATTGATGCCTCCAATATCCTGAAGCCAGCGCTTGCGCGCGGCGAGCTGCAGTGCATCGGGGCTACGACGCTGGATGAGTATCGCAAGTACATCGAGAAGGATGCAGCGCTTGAACGCCGCTTCCAACCGATTACAGTCGATCAACCGTCGCCGGAAGAGGCGATTCAAATCCTTCACGGACTGCGTGACCGTTACGAGGCGCATCACCGCGTGAAAATTACGGACGATGCGATCGTTCAAGCGGTTAAGCTGTCGGACCGCTATATTACGGATCGCTTCCTGCCGGACAAAGCCATTGACCTTATTGACGAAGCAAGCTCCAAAGTAAGGCTGAACTCTTACACGGTACCGCCGAATTTGAAGCAGCTTGAGAACCGTCTTGAAGATATCCGCAAGGAGAAGGATGCAGCCGTTCAAAGCCAAGAGTTCGAGAAAGCGGCAGCGCTTCGCGATACGGAACAGAAGATTCGCGAAGAGCTCGACGTAACGAAGAACCAATGGAAAGAGAAACAAGGCCGCACCGATTCCGAGGTAACGCCGGAAGATATCGCTCAGATCGTAGCAAGCTGGACCGGCATTCCAGTCAACAAGCTGGCTGAAGAAGAGACCGAGCGTCTGCTGAAAATGGAATCGATCCTTCATGACCGCGTTATCGGTCAAGAGGAAGCCGTTAAGTCGGTATCCCGCGCGATCCGTCGTGCTCGCGCAGGTCTGAAAGATCCGAAACGTCCGATCGGCTCGTTCATCTTCCTAGGACCTACTGGGGTAGGTAAGACGGAGCTGGCGCGCGCGCTTGCAGAAGCGATGTTCGGCGACGAGAATGCGGTTATCCGCATCGATATGTCGGAATACATGGAGAAGCATTCGACTTCAAGACTCGTCGGTGCGCCTCCAGGATATGTAGGCTACGAAGAGGGCGGTCAGCTCACAGAGAAGGTTCGCCGCAAGCCGTATTCGGTTGTCTTGCTTGACGAGATCGAGAAAGCACATCCGGAAGTATTCAACATCCTGCTTCAAGTGCTTGAGGATGGTCGTCTGACCGACTCCAAGGGCCGCGTCGTTGACTTCCGCAACACGCTCATTATTATGACGTCCAACGTCGGCGCTGACCAAATCAAGAAAAATTCGTCGCTCGGCTTTACGGCCGTGCAGGATGCGGGCAGAGACTTCTCGCTGATGAAAGACAAAGTAATGGCTGAGCTTAAGAAAAGCTTCCGTCCGGAGTTCTTGAACCGGATCGACGAGAGCATCGTGTTCCACTCGCTGGGCGAGGAGCATATCGCTCAGATCGTAACGCTCATGTCCGACGAGCTTCGCAAGCGTCTGCGCGAGCAAGAGGTCGACTTCGTCTTGACCGACGCCGCGAAAGCATTCCTTGCGAAGGAAGGCTATGATCCGCAATACGGTGCGCGTCCGCTGCGCCGTGCGATTCAGAAGCATATCGAGGACCGTCTCTCCGAGGATCTGCTCATGGGCAATATTCAAAAGGGCGATTCGTTCACGATCGACGAGAAGGATGGCGCGCTGACTGTAACGAAAGCAGCCGTAGCGCCTGTTTCCGAAGAGCCGGCTACGAAATAAGCCTTATAAACGTTAAGAGGTTGAGCAGGGCATAAGCCCTCTCAACCTCTTTTTGTTTTGTAATTCATGCGGGATTTCGGCATCCTATCTCCAGCTTCATCCTCTTTTTCATAATTACATTCTTAGCTAGCCTTCATCCACATGTGGATATCTCGCGGTGAGAAAACCGAATCGAACTTATGCACAATCGGGAATGCTGTGGATGAAGCGTTATTTTATCGGAATCTTAATGGCTAGATCTTCACGAATGTCGGGAACGGGCAGTTTCCACCCAGCGAGATAAAGAGATTTGTCATTTATATCATCCTGCGGCAGCGGCGCATACTCTTGCGTAAACGAATAGGTGCTGCGGTCTACGAGCCTTGTCCCACCAAGCTGTATTATCGGTTGATTGTTAGCGTCCTCGAGCCAGAAGCTGTTTGCCTGAGAGAACGGATCTGATCCTTCCACCGTGTAATGCAAGATCGTTTTGTCAGGCAAAAATTCAACTTGCGTAACGGAAATCGAGCCGATATCCCCTTGCGAGAGGGTAACAGGCAGTTGTTGCCGCGGATCGAATGCGGTTTGACTGCGATCCAATGATTTTCCCGAAGTATCCAGATTATAAGGCTGAATAATGAAATAGTCCGGTATCGTTTCGATGGGGGCAAAGCGAATCCGATAACCCGACTTGTATCGATCTTGTTCATCGGAGTGGAGGTTATCACCTCTGTAGCCGAAAGATTGAAGCTGCTGCCCTTTATCGTCGTAGATGAAGAAGCCTAGTTCCTCTACGGTACGTTTCTCATCCAACTCCGCGTTAATTGCCGTAACGGCAGGCGTCATTGTCACTTTTTTGACCGATAACGTGGTCTCTCCCGATGTAGCACTCGGAGGCGATTCTTCAAAGGAGCGTACCGATATGCCCTCAGTAAGCTTGCTGACAGGGAGACGGAATTTCCAAGAGCCTTTCGTCGTCTGCCAACCTGTTTCGTTCGAATAATGCTGGATGCTTTTCAGCTTCAACGTAAGCTCGAATTGATCGGGAAGAGTGCCGTCCGCTTCGTAATCCAAGTATCCTGTGTATTGATTATCTCCTATTTGTGAAGAGCCGCCGCTGCCGAGCAGCGTTTCTATCGGTTCGCCGTTAATGAGCATATCCGCATCGAGAGACGATACAAAATGGTCTGCCTCAACCGTGTACCCGATCACTAACCGAATGCCGTCGTATAACACCTCGGTAACCGTCATGCGAATCCCTTGATCTTCCGCTGCTTGATTCAGCTTTGTTGCCAAACCTTTCTGTCCGGATAGCTGTAACCCGGCATCGCCGATCATCTCAAAAACCGACCCTATTAGCGGCGTATTTGTTAATGCTTTGGCGATAGTCGGAGAGACGAAGGAAGAACCGACAAGCAGTGCAAGGGATGCAGCGGCTGCCGTAACGCCAATGGCTGCTTTTCGGGGAACACGCTTCCGTTTTTTTAACGATAATAAAGTTTGATCCACACGCGAGCTAACAACTTCCGGGACTGCTTGTGCTGACTCTTTCAATAATCGATTTAATTCAAAATCAAGCTCATGATCATTCATTGGTCATGCTCCTCTCTTGTCTTAAGTAACGAGAAAGCTTCTCCCGAGCGCGAAATAAACGGGATTTGATGGTGCCTTCTGGCAAATCGAGCAATGATGCTATTTCTTTAAGCGGCAGATCTTCCAAATAAAATAGAGTGACGACAATTCGGAGCTCTTCCTCGAGTGATTGTACGGCTTCGCTAAGCCCGTTACGTTGAGTGTCGTGACTGTAAGAGCCGCGGTCGGATATGTCGGCAATCGGTATGACTTGACTGCGATGCTTCAGCATTCGATTGCATTCATTGATCAAGATACGCAGAAGCCAGGTTTTAAAATAGTGGGGCTCGCGTAGAGCATGAATGGACTGAAAAGCTTTCAAGATCGTTTCTTGCAACGCATCAGCGCATTCCGAATCGGTCTTCAGATACGATTTGGCCAGACGGTACATCGACGGCTCGCACGCTTTAATAATGCGGACAAAGGCGTCGTGATTACCTCGCGCAGCGCGAAGAATATCATCCTGCAGAATCATAGTTGGCTTACTCCTTTCGTTTAATTTCTATAGATTAGATAAATGGAGGCGCCAAAAGGTTCACGCATGGAAAAATTGGAATCGGTTAAGATTAATTTACCCTAATCCCTAGTTCCATTCGTAAGCTGAAGCAGTCGGAGAATGAACTTCGCAATTTGTTGACAATGAGAATCATTATCGTATAATAGATATATAAGATTACTTGCAGATAAAGAAGCGGATTTACGCTGCCATATAATGAAACAACTTACTTGAGGAGGCAGGGACATGATCGTCGTTACGAATACGATAAAGGTGAAAAAAGGGCACGGAGAATCGGTTGCGCAGCGGTTTCATCAATCGATAGGCATCGATCTGTCGCCGGGCTTCGTCCGGATGGAAGTGCTGATGGCCGAGCATATCGAGGGGCATGACGAATTGAAGGTAAGCACGACCTGGGAGCAGAAGGAGCACTTCGACGCTTGGGTGAACAGCGATTCCTTCCGCCTCGCCCACGCCCACAAGCGCAAGCCTGAACAAGCAGCAGGAGCTGCCGCCGACGGATCTCCGAGAACATTTGAAAATATAATGCTCGGTTCGCAACTATCGACGCATAGAGTCCTCTTGTCGCGCCATTCTTAAATGCTTCGTCTCATGTGTCCCATAGCTCTTGTCCACCATTGGATAAGAGCTTTTTTGTTGTTCTTTCTCGACTTTCACAACGTTATCCACAAAATACTGTGCACAAGCTGTTCATAATAATGTGGATAAGTCCGATATATAGGATATATACTCCAGTTGTCATTCCGCTTCATCCTCATTATAAAAAGTATTCGATGCGGCCTACGGGGTGCCCGTCTAAGTTGAATGTGGATAATTCGCATATTTCATGAACCTTGCTTCATTATTCAGTGCTTATCATGTGCATATGTGGATGTTGCCATCGCTTTAGAATTATTCACATGTGGATTATTCGGCAGGTTCTCATCTAATCAGGTGTGGATTGTTGCCAAGTTGAAAATAATAACACTAAAGCTGCGCGAGCGGAATAACTTTTCGCATCCTGTGCACAATTTTTTTCGTATAGTATGTGGGTTTATAGTGGCGGGATAAAATGGTAAACTTTATATGTTGGCGTATAAACGCTTAACTAACAGCTTAAGGAGTACAGAATGGCCAAAATAAAAACGAAGTTTGTCTGTACGGAATGCGGTACCGAATCCGCCAAATGGCTCGGAAAATGCCCGGGCTGCCATGCATGGAATTCCATGGTGGAGGAGAAGGAAACGGTCGTTAAGACGCAAGGTGTCGGATTGTCGTCGCTTCATACGAAAGAAAAGCCGCAATCGATCATACATATAGAAAATGGGCAGGAGCCTCGTATTGAAACAAAGATGCTGGAGCTTAACCGCGTGCTTGGAGGCGGCGTCGTTCCAGGCTCGCTCATACTGGTCGGTGGCGATCCCGGCATCGGGAAGTCGACGCTGCTGCTGCAGACCTCTCATGCTTTGGCTGTCAAAGGGCTGAAGGTGCTCTATATCTCAGGCGAGGAATCGGTACGCCAAACACGGCTGCGGGCGGATCGGCTCGGCGCTTTGACGGAAACGCTTTATGTATTGTGCGAGACCAATATGGAGCACATTAACGATGCGATTGATTCACTGCAGCCGGATTTTTTAGTCATTGATTCGATTCAGACGGTATACGATCCGGGCGTTCAATCGGCGCCGGGAAGCGTAGCGCAAGTACGTGAATGTACGGCGCATTTCATGAGAGTTGCGAAAGTTAGAGGTATCGCGACGGTGTTGGTCGGCCATGTAACGAAAGAAGGCGCGATCGCAGGACCGCGGCTGCTGGAGCATATGGTTGACTGCGTCTTGTACTTCGAAGGCGAACGCCATCATACATACCGATTGCTCCGCGCGGTGAAGAATCGCTTCGGATCAACGAACGAGATTGGCATTTTCGAAATGGGAGAAGAGGGGCTGCGGGAAGTATCCAATCCTTCAGAGCTATTCCTCTCCGAACGGCCTCTCGGTGTATCGGGCTCAACGGTAGTAGCCAGCATGGAAGGAACACGGCCTGTTCTCGTCGAGCTCCAGGCACTCGTCGCAACGACGAACTTCCCGTCGCCAAGGCGGATGTCGACCGGTATCGATCATCATCGGATGGCGCTTATCATTGCTGTATTGGAGAAGCGCAACGGGATGTTTCTCCAGACGCAGGATGCGTACTTGAATGTAGCGGGAGGCGTGAAGCTGGATGAACCCGCAGTCGATCTTGCAGCGGCAGTAAGTCTTGCATCAAGCTTCCGCGATGCGCCGACCAAACCGTATGATGTTATATTCGGAGAGGTCGGCCTAACCGGTGAGGTGCGTGCGGTATCGCGGGCGGAGCAGCGGGTGAAGGAAGCGGAGAAGCTTGGTTTCAAAAGAGTCATTATGCCGGAGAAGAGCCTCAAGGGTTGGAAAGCGCCCGAGGGCATAGAAATTATCGGCGTCAGCACGGTGGCGGAAGCACTTAAGGCAGCGCTTGGATAGGGGGCAAACGATGAAAGAACCTACACAGCTCGAAGTTATGAATCAATTGTTGCAGTTAGTCGCGCCAGGCACCCCATTTCGCGAAGGGCTCGAGAATGTGCTTCGCGCCAAGACAGGAGCATTGATTGTTGTCGGCTACAGTCCGGAAGTGATGGAGGTTGTAGACGGGGGGTTCTCCATTAATTGCGACTTCTCGTCGAATTACTTATATGAACTGGCGAAGATGGACGGCGCCATTATTATGAGCGAGGATATGCGTCGAATCCTGTATGCGAACACCCAGCTCATCCCGAACAGCTCTATTCCGTCCATTGAAACGGGCATCCGTCATCGTACAGCGGAGCGGGTTGCGAAGCAGACCGGAAAGTTGGTCGTATCCATCTCGCAAAGGCGTAACGTCATTACCTTGTATCAGGGCAATCTTCGTTATTCGCTTAAGGACATGGGCGTCATTCTGACGAAGGCGAACCAAGCTATTCAAACGTTGGAGAAATACAAGGCGGTACTTAGCCAATCGTTCACGAACTTGTCGGCGCTGGAATTCGAGGAGCTCGTTACGCTCCAAGAAGTCGCTCACGTTATTCAGCGCGTGGAGATGGTATTGCGCGTTAAGATGGAAATTAAGCGATACGTCAATGAGCTTGGCACAGAGGGTCGATTAATCAGCATGCAAATGGATGAATTGATCGGTGGCGTTGAAGAGGACGCATGGTACTTGCTGAAGGATTACGCCAAAGACAATTCCGATGAGAAGATACGCGAAATAAGAGCAGGTCTTAAGAAGCTCAGCTCGGATGAATTGTTGGATGCTCCGCCTATCGTTCGCTTGATCGGCTACTCGCATACGAACAACATGTCCGACGAGGCGGTATCGCCGCGCGGTTACCGGCTGCTGAACAAGATTCCGAGGCTGCCGATCATTATAATGAACAATTTGGTCGAGCGTTTCGGCCGATTGCCTCATATTTTGATGGCGACGATCGAAGAATTGGATGAGGTGGACGGCATTGGCGAAGTGCGCGCCCGCGCCATTAAAGAAGGGCTTAAGCGGATCCAAGAGCAGATGTTCATTGACAGACAAATTTAAATCTCATACAATTGATGGAATGTGGTCCTGTCGCGTAGATATACATTAGTAACAGGTTTTGGGGCATAGTAGAGAAGAGGTGGAAAAGATGATCACAAAGTCGATACCGAGCCTTCTCACGGTGGGGAACTTATTCTTAGGAGTAATCGCCATCATCCTTGTGTTCAACGAAAAACCGGATACGGCAGCAATGATGGTGTTAATCGCCATGCTGCTCGACGGCGTAGACGGACGTGTCGCTCGGGCGCTCAATGCTCAAAGCGAGTTCGGCAAGGAGCTTGATTCGTTATCCGACGTTATTTCGTTTGGCGTAGCGCCTGCTTTTATTATGTACGTGGTCGCATTCCAAGATTTGAGTCCAGCATTGGCCTGGATCGTTACGGCTCTGTTCCCGATTTGCGGAGCACTCAGACTCGCACGATTTAACGTAATTGCAAGCTCGCCGGGTTACTTCATCGGACTTCCGATCCCAGCGGCCGGAGGCGTTCTGGCAACGCTTGCGTTATTTAAGGATGATATAGCGGTATCGATCTTGCTGGCAAGCACGTTGGCGCTTGCGCTATTAATGGTCAGCACCATTAAATATCCGAATTTCAAAAAAGTCGGCATCCCGAGAAGCGCAGTATGGGTCGTACCGATTATCGTAGCGGTCTCGGTCGTATTAGGCCTTTTATTTAAACATCAATTGTCCAAAATCTTGTTCGTACCACTGCTGCTGTACGCCTTGTACGGCCTAAAAAAAAACGTTAGCCGCCGGCCCAAAAAACGCCGAAAGCGCGGAAGCAGACAGGATCAATCGGATGATTCAGTGAAATCCGAACATACAGCATAATTTAGAAATAGAAAAAACCGCCACTGCATCGGAAGCAGATCAGGCGGTTTTTTTTCGTATTGCAACGATAAGGTTGGCGTCGTCTTAATGGCATGCATAATCGACTACGTTAAATTAAATAAGCCAAGCGTCGAGCATTTGTCGTATTCGTCTGCGATTACCTCGTCTAGTTCAATGTTTAGCAGATTGCATAAAGCGGTCATGTAAAACAAATTGCGTCCGAGCTCGGACTTCAGTACGTCCCGGCAATGCTCGCAAACCTCTCCGGAGAGATGGCTTTGCAGCGTTGTTTTCGCATTTTCGAGATCAAGCTCATCCGAGTATTGCTGTTTTTTGGCGTTCAATTCAATGCAGCCGCAATCCGTTACGGCTTTGGATACAGCACGATTCACGGAAGCGCCCGATTGTCCGAACTTTGACATAACGTCTAGCAGGCTTCGGTGTCTAAGCAGTAGTTCAGATACCTGCTGCTGGAACTGATTCAGTGTTGGAGCGCTCATCGATTCCACCTCTATCACCAACCTCTTCGAAAGTAATCTCAATTCCCATTATAAGCCTCAGGGGGGCTGTTTTCAAAATGTGAATTATGAGAAAATTCTGATCGAAGTAATTCAGTGGTGAGCGACCGCGGCTAAAGGTAAATTTTATCGCCAATCAGAATGCACATCTATACGGTTTGACTCTGGATTGATGTGAACATTCTGATGTGGGGAGAAAATTCTGATCGAAGTAATTCAGTGGTGAGCGACCGCGGCTAAAGGTAAATTTTATCGCCAATCAGAATGCACATCTATACGGTTTGACTCTGGATTGATGTGAACA
>NZ_JBWDNL010000008.1:0-266612 GCF_056269195.1 Paenibacillus sp. J22P218 | reverse complement strand
AACTCTTCCGTATACTGATTGCGTATCTGTTTTTCCATACAGGACACCTCTTCTCGTTAAAGTAATTATCTATTTACACTTAACTGGTGTCCACTTTTCATTCTAGTCCCAAGTATATCTATCTCTATTCGACCTTCTGACCTTTGTAATACTTTTGTAATTAAAGCTGCGCCATCGCTTTGTTGACAGCTTCTATTGTCGCGTCGATATCGGCTTCCGTATGGGCTATCGTCATAAACCACGCCTCATACTTGGAAGGAGCAAGATTAATGCCTTGATCGAGCATCAGGCGGAAAAACTTGCCGAACCGTTCACCGTCAGTGTCCTGCGCTTCATCATAGTTAGTTACTTGGTGGTCGCAGAAGTGAGCGGAGAAGGAGCCTCTAATTTGGTTTACTGTTAACGGGATATTGTATTGTTTCGCCGCAGATCGCAAGCCGTCTGCAAGACGAGCAGCAAGTCTGTCCATGCGGTCATAGATGCCAGGTTCTTGCAGCAGCTCGAGGCAGGCGATGCCCGCCGAGATCGAGGCAGGATTGCCTGCCATCGTGCCGGCTTGGTAAGCAGGTCCGAGCGGAGCAACCTGCTCCATAATTTCTTTGCGGCCGCCGTAAGCGCCGATCGGCAAACCTCCGCCGATGATTTTGCCCAGCGCCGTCAGATCGGGTTCGATGGCGGCGTGGTCTTGGAAGAAGCTGTAAGTTTGAGCAGAGCCGTAGTGGAAGCGGAACGCACTGATGACTTCGTCATAAATGACGAGTGCCCCAGCTTCGCGCGTCAACTTGCATAATCCCTCTAAATAGCCTTCATGCGGCATAACCATGCCGAAGTTGCCGACGATAGGCTCAACCATGACAGCTGCCGTATCGTCACCCCAGCGTTCAAGAGCAAGCTTAAGCGCGTCTAAGTCGTTGAACGGTACGGTAATTACTTCCTGTGCGATGCTGGTCGGGATACCTGCGCTATCCGGAATGCCAAGCGTGGAAGGGCCTGAGCCTGCAGCGACGAGGACGAGGTCGGAATGGCCGTGGTAGCAGCCGGCGAACTTAATGATTTTGGTCTTCTTCGTATAGGCACGAGCAACGCGAATCGTCGTCATGACGGCCTCTGTACCCGAGTTGACGAAACGAACCTTGTCCATTGAAGGGATCGCTTCCTTCAGCATGCGAGCGAGCGTGATCTCAAGCTCGGTTGGCGTACCGTACAAGGTGCCGTTCTGTGCTGCAGTAACTATTGCTTTCGTAATATGCGGATGGGCATGGCCCGTAATGATTGGTCCATAGGCGGCCAAATAATCGATGTATCGATTATCGTCAACATCCCAGAAGTACGCGCCTTCTGCCCGTTTCATAAATACGGGAGCACCTCCGCCAACCGCTTTGAACGAGCGGGACGGACTATTAACGCCGCCTACGATATGTTCCAAAGCTTGTTCATATAGGACGCCGGATTGTGGTCGTTGTAAAGTCATACTCGGTATTCCTCCTAAATTAAACTCATTCAAAACACTATCTACTAGAATACAAAAGCCGAATCAAAAAGTACAATCCGATTGTAAAAAGCAATATCAAAAAAGACGCAGCGGGCAATATCGTCCGCTGCGTCTATTATGTTATTCGCTCGGTGTATTCGAGCTGCCATCCGAAGGAACAGGCGTCTCGGAAGGGACGGAAATCGTCTCGTCGGACTGCAGCAGCTCCTGAATGTATTCGTGAAGCTCATCCTCGTCCTTGACTGCGATAACGGATGCGCCGCCAACGCGATCCTCAGCGATCAGCTCCATTGGAGGGACTTGGGTCGTGCCGGCTACATGGCTCTTCACGCCCAGTTGTCCAAGCTTCAGCATATCATTGACCGACATGTTCATATCGACATAGGGCTGCACGCTCTCCAAAATCTTTTTCATCTGGATGATGTTCCAGGTCGATTGGAGCTCCTTGGCTACAGCTTTAAGGAAGTTTCGCTGCCGCTCGGTACGGGTGAAGTCGCTCATCGCGTCATGACGGAAACGAACGTATTGAAGCGCCTTATCGCCGTCAAGATGCTGGAAGCCTTCCTTCAAGTCAATATCGTAGCGGTTCTGGTCGCCGTTATCGGTGTAGTGCATATCTTTTTCGACATAGAAGTCAATGCCGCCTATCGTATCGACAAGCGCTTTGAACCCTTCAAAGTCGGTGTACACATAGTACTGAATATCGAGCCCCAGCAAGTCGCCGACGGTTTTCATGGCCAGCGGGTAATCGCCCAAGGTCAGCGCCGTGTTAATACGTCCGTGGCCGTGGCCTTCGATTTCGACATACGTATCGCGAAGGACGGACAACAGATGCGCCTTCTTCGTCACAGGGTCGAAGGAAGCGACCATTATAGAGTCGGAACGGGCTTTCTGTCCTTCATCCAAGCCGCGGGCGTCACCGCCAAGCAGCAAAATATTAACGCGCTCCGTACCTTCCCATTCAGGAATCGGTACTGGTGTTTCAGATGTTCCGTTAGGCGTTGCCTCTACAACCGGGTCCTTGAAATTGTCCAAAGCATTATATACGCCGACGCTCCAATAAATAGCGTAACCGACGACGGCGACAATGATCACCAAGATGCTGATGAGTATCCATTTCCAAGTTTTTTTGGCCTTCGATTTGTTTTGCATTTCGTTAGAAGTGCTCCTTTCAATACGCAAAAGACTGATTACTGTGAAAGCTCGATCTTACACATACATGTACAGCATGAAGACAAGGAAAGCTAAGAAGAAGCTAATATTTGCAGTATAGGGTTGTTTCAGTAGTCTAAATCATTAGATAGCTATTATTTGAAATAATAATTGCTATTCCAGCCCGCAGGTGCCGATCCATCCATATTTATGTCTTTGAGTCGGCTAATATTTCTACGCGAAACGATCTAATGTCACCATAGGTTGACATAAGGCGTTTACGCTTTAAATACAAGTATTTAAGCACTTGATGTGCTTTAATTGCCTTGTATTTCTACGCGAAACGATCTAATGTCACCATAGGTTGACATAAGGCGTTTACGCTTGAAATATAAGCATTTATAATTGTGATCTTTATAAATTGGCTTATATTTTTACGCGAAACGGGCTTGCGCAACCAAAGGTTTGCGTAAGACGTTTACGCTGACCCCTATCTAATGTAATATTACATATCATAAAATTATAAAGCTGAACGATGCTTGGAAGCAAGTTTTATCGATTCAGCCAACAAAAAATCGTAATTTCCCAGGAAATGTCGAACGAGAGGGGCTAGACAACAATCTATGCTGGCTATAGATGTGAAGGATTTACGCAAGCAATTCAAGGTTCAAAAAAACCGTGAAGGGCTGTCAGGCGCGCTCAAGGACTTGTTCAAGCGCGAATATAACGAGGTAACGGCGGTCAAAGATATTTCGTTTCAAATTCCCCAAGGGGAAATATGCGGCTATATTGGCGAGAACGGGGCGGGCAAGTCGACGACAATCAAAATGCTCACCGGCATCCTAGTGCCGACGGCAGGACATCTCAAAGTTAACGGGTATGTACCGTTCAAGGATCGCGAACAATTCGTAGGCGGCATCGGTGTCGTATTCGGCCAGCGCTCACAGCTATGGTGGGACATCGGCGTTATCGAGTCGTTCCAGCTGCTGCGCAAGGTGTACCGCGTATCGGAAGCCGACTTCCGCAAAAGACTGGACAACCTCGTAGAGCGCCTCCAACTTGGCGATCTGCTTAACCGTCCTGTCCGCAAGCTCAGCCTTGGACAACGGATGCGCTGCGAGCTTGTCGCATCGCTGCTTCACAATCCGTCCATTCTGTTCCTCGACGAGCCGACGATCGGCCTTGATATCGTCGTGAAGACGGAGATCCGCGACTTCCTATTGGAAATGAACCGCGAGCACGGCACGACGATTCTGCTTACGACTCATGACCTGCAAGATATCGAAGCGTTATGCTCGCGCGTTATTATGCTGGACGACGGCCGCATCATATATGATGGCGGACTGGATGATCTGAAGAGCCGCTGGAGCAAGGGCCGCGAGATTCAGTTCCAATTCGCAGGTCATACGCCGCTGACCAAGCTGCAGCAGTTGACCGAAGAGCTTGCCGTAACATGGTCGCTTGAGAATGACGTGACCGCGAAAATGTGGCTGCCGCATGAGGTGAACGTATCCGACGCGCTATCGAAGGTCGTGGCCGGTACCGAGATCCGCGACATTAAAATTTTCGAAACGAACACGGACGATATCGTCCGCAGCATCTATTCATCGGGCTCGGCCGAAGTCTCGAAGGAGACGAGCGGACAATGACGAGCGCTTATATCGACTTTATTCGGATACGTTTCTTGATGATGCTCGCTTACCGCGTTAACTATTATAGCGGTATCATTATTTATGCGATTAACATCGGCGCGTATTATTTTCTATGGCAGGCGATCTATGGCGACAAGGAGACGCTTCAAGGCTTTACCGTTGCTCAGATGACGACTTACATTGCCGTCTCATGGATGGCGAGAGCGTTTTATTTCAATAACCTGGACCGCGAGATCGCGAATGAAATCCGTGACGGCAGCGTCTCGGTGCAGCTCATCCGGCCCTATTCCTATCTGTTCGTGAAAATGATGCAAGGCTTCGGCGAAGGCTTGTTCCGCATGCTTCTGTTCATGGTACCGGGCATGATCATCGTCTGTCTGCTGTTCCCGGTGAAGCTGCCGACCGATGCAACGACATGGCTGATCTATCTCGTCATGCTGTTCTTTAGCTTCCTCATCAATTCACAAATCAATATTCTGACCGGCTTATTCGCTTTCTTCGTCGAAAATAACGAGGGAATGATGCGTATGAAGCGCGTCATGGTCGACCTGTTCTCCGGCGTCGTCGTGCCGATCGCCTTCTTCCCAGGCTGGCTGTCGGGCATTATGCAGTGGCTGCCGTTCCAAGCGATTACGTATTTGCCAAGCTCGGTATTCACGGGACGTACGCCTAGCAACGAAATTGCCGGGGTGCTCGGCTTGCAGGTCATATGGTTTGTAGGACTATTAATTCCGATATGGCTCGTGTGGCGTGCAGCGCGCAGGCGGCTGTTCGTGCAAGGGGGTTAAGCAGAGATGAGATATGCAGAGCTATTCTGGGAATATATTAAGAACTATGCCAAGACACGCCTGACTTACCGGGCGGACTTTTGGATCGAAGTGCTGTCCGATTTGTTGTTCCAAGGGATGAACTTGATCTTCATATTGATCGTATTCCAGCATACGCCGTCACTAGGCGGCTGGTCGGAGGCGGAGGTCGTTTTCGTCTACGGTTTCTTCATGATTCCATACGGCGTCTTCGCCACGTTCTTCAGTATTTGGAATTTCAGCGAGCGCTACATCGTGAAGGGCGAGATGGACCGCGTGCTTACGAGGCCGGCTCATAACCTTTACCAAGTTCTGCTCGAAAATGTCGACCCGCCGTCGCTGATCGGCTCGTTCGTCGGCGCCGTCATTATGGTTATCTGCTGGCTGCAGCTTGGCTTGCCGTTCCATGTGCTGGACATTGTAATGCTGCTCCTGTTCGTCATCGGTGCGGTACTTATTTACGCGGGACTATACACGGCGCTAAGCGCGTTATCCTTTTACTCGGATGCTCCGACTGGTATCGTGCCTCTGATGTACAACATCCAGAACTATGGTCGCTACCCGGTGAACATTTATAACAAATTGATACGTTTCGTGCTGACTTGGCTGCTTCCGTTCGCCTTCGTTGGCGTAATACCGGCGTCGTATTTCTTGGAGCAGAAGGCGGACGACTTGTCGCGCCTGGCTTGGTTCACGCCGATTATGGGCATTATCGTATTCGGACTTGGCCTTGCGTTTTGGAATAACGGCGTCAAACGATATAGGGGAGCAGGCTCGTAAGGTTAAGAGCTTGAAGCAGGGGGATACAACAACATGGTTCAATTGCAATTAAGCAAAAAAGCGCCGAACTTCACGCTCAAGGCGTCGAACGGAGAGACGGTTAAGCTTAGCGATTATATCGGCCATCCGGTCGTTCTCTTCTTCTACCCGAAGGACTTAACGGCCACTTGCACGCAGCAGGCATGCGATTTCCGCGATGCGCATGCGGAATACCGCGAGCTGGATGCGGTCGTGCTCGGCATAAGCGCCGACGATGTGAAGTCGCATGTGAAGTTTGTGGAGAAGAAGGAGCTGCCGTTCCTGCTGCTCGCCGACACCGCGAAGAAGGTATGCGAGAAGTACGGCGTATGGCAGCTTAAGAAGTTGTACGGCAGAGAGTATATGGGCATCGTGCGCTCCACTTTCCTGATCGACAAGAAGGGCAAGCTCGTGCGCGAGTGGCGCAAAGTGAAGATCAAGGATCATGTGCAGCAGGTGCTTGAAGCCATACAAGAGCTTGACCGCAAATAAATAGGCTAGCAGAGCAAAGAAGCAGGCGAGGGAGCGATCCCTTAGCCTGCTTCTTTGCTCTGTTTGAAAGCTATGTTGATATTTGCAATAACTTTGGCCGATTTGGGAGGAACTTTCGAGCTATATTGGAAATTTGCATTAACTTTACTCAATACGTCCTGAATTCAGTGGATTCGAGCTTCCTATCCTGCAAAAATCCAACATAGCCATCCGATACGCCTAAAACAGCCGTTCTATCCTGCAAAAATCCAATATAGCGCCTATTGTGGGAGGTTTTCCAGTAAGCAACTACTGCTAGCAACTGCAACTCGTGCCTACTTCCCGTTCTGCTCTCGGAACTGCGAAGGGGAGAGGCCGGCCGTTTTCTTGAACAGAGTGAAGAAGTAGGTCGTGTTCAGAATGCCAACCTTCTCGCTGATAGCGGCTACCGGCTCGCTCGTCTCGAGCAACAGCTTCTTCGCTTCCTCCATCCGGATGTTTTTCAAATAGTCGTTGAACGACACCTGCGTATGGCTCCGGAACAGCTTGCCCAAATAACCCGGCGAGAGCTGAACCTCGCTCGCGATCGCTTCGATGCCAAGATCGGGCTCATGGTAATGCTCTTGCAAGTAGGCGCACACCGTGTCGATGACGCTGTCCGCCTTGGTCGGCTGCTTTTTCTCGCCAAGCACGCTGATGAGCCGGCAGAAATTCCACAGCAGCTCTCCAATTCCCTCTAACGTTTCCTGCTTCGGCAGCGCATTGACCGTATCGTAATATTCCTTCGAATAGTCCTGCATAATCGGCAGCGTCTCGTCGAAGGTGCGCAGCAGCGAGCCAAGCAGTTGGTTCGCGCTCAGAACGGCTTGATAGTAGCTCATCTCGCGCAGCTTCTTCGTGAACTGGCCGAGCGACTGCTCGATCTTGTCGGCATGGCCTAAGCGCAACGCCTCAATTAGCTTCTTCTCGGCCTGTGCCGGATAAGCCTGAGCCGAATTGTGCTGTCCAAGCACCATCTCCGCCTGAATCACGGATTGATGGCCGTAAAAGAAACGGTAATTCGCGTATTCCTGGGCCGATGTGAACGACTGCTGAATATCGTTCCGATCGCTGACGATATCGCCGATGCTGAACGATATGGAGAAGTGGAAGAAGCTTTGAATGACTTCCTGAATCTCTGTCAGCGAAAGCAGCAGCTTGCCCGGATCGATTGGCGAATCGAGCATCATGAGAACGGCCAGCGTCCGCTCGTCCACGACGATCGTTTCGTTCGGCGCATGCTTCATGAGCAGCTCGCTGCTTATATTGTTGATAGAGAAGCGGAACAAGCCTTGCTTCGTCTGATCCTGCTTCGTCACGAATTCGTCATAGCGGTCGATCGTCGCCAGAATAACGGCATAATAAGGACTTGAGAACGGCGCATTGATCGCCGAATGCAGGACGTGAGTCGAAGACAAGTCTGTATGCGTTCCCCGCAGCAAATGCTGCAAATACGTTTTCTTCAGAACCGGCAGCGATTGCTGCTGTGCCATTTCCCCGGACAATGCCTGATCGACGACGTTCGTGAACGCCTCCGACAGCAGCGAGAACTCGTTCCGGTTCCGCTCCTGATCCGCGCTGCCCGCCCCAGTCACTTCATGCACCTTGCCGATTAGCCTGCCCAGAGGATTATATAGCTTGTTCGTCGCTACATAGGCGGTCAGGATGCCAAGGACGATAATGGCTAAGGCGATCAGCGTCGTATAGCCGCGCAGCGTCGAGATATCCGAGATCAGCGACTGATAAGGCTTGATGCTTACGAAATACCAATTCAATTGGCTGGAGCGGACGAACGTCACGAGCTGGCTTTTGCCGTCGATATCGGTTCTGAAATGGCTCGTCGTTTCCTTCGAATCCAAGATGCGCTGTATATAGGGCAGCTCATTGAACCGCTTCATGAATTGATTAGGATCGGTATGGGACAAGACAAGCCCGCCGGCGTCCATGACGAAGACGTCATCGCTGCCGCTGCTGATCGACTTGATCGTGCTTAATATATATTTTTCATCCACATGGATGACGATTGCTCCCTTATAAGTAGAAGAAAGCGCGTAATTAGGCCGCAGGATGAAGGTGATCACATGCTCGGCGGGGCTTGCGCTATCGGCATAGGAAAGGCGCAGCTCCTGCGTGAAGTAACTCATATAAGCAAGCTCCGACATATTCGCAAGATGCTGTTTCTCCAGCTCATTCAGCTCATAGGGTGCTCCCGCCGTGTTCAAGTAACGTTTCGTATTGTCATTATAAATCCCCATATGCTTGATGAAAGGGTACGTCGATTGGATGTCGATCATAATATCCATCGCGTCGCGTTCCTGCACCCGGTCGAACTGTTTGTTCATTAATACCGTGATGATACGGTTATTGTTCAGCAGGTGGCTGCCGATCGTTCCGATCTGCTCGTGCACGATGTTGGAGGCATAGCTTGTCTGCTGGAGCATGGAAATGACATGCTTGCTGATCGTTTGCTCCGTCTTCGATGCGAACAGAAAGTAGAGCGTACTGCTGACGGCGAGAACGGCCAGGGCGACAAGCAGCACGAAATTAATGAGCATTTTACGATAAACGGCATAACGAAAAAACGGATTCCATCTCATCCGGGTCCTATCCCCCTAAATTCTCTCTATTTATAAACCGCTTGATGTTCAAACTTTAAAATAGATACCCGGTTTTTGCAACGCGGGCGGTGTGCTTTTCGCAAAAATTGTAGCCGTATCCGATATTTAAAGTGCCGAAAAAGCCCGATTTTAAACGGTTTTCAAATGTTTTAACTACACAGCCCCATGTACCCGAATGCATACTGAGAGCAGCCAAGAACGGCATCTTGACGAACACGAAGGGGGACGACCGAATGGAGCGCACCATAGCCAAACGCGCAAAACGCTATACCTTTTTTACCGACATCCGGAAAAATCCGGTTTCCTATTTACTGGTGCTGCCGGCCATGCTGTACACGCTTATCTACGGATATATGACGCTGCCATACATGGTAATCGCTTTTCAGAAGTTCAGTTATACGAAAGGCATCTTCGACAGCGAGTGGGTAGGGTGGAAAAACTTCGAGTTCTTCTTCCATTCCACGGCAGCGAGCATGGTGACTTGGAATACGATCAAGCTAAACTTCCTGTCGATCGTATTCGGGACAATCGTGGCCTTAATGTTCGCCATCTTATTAAACGAGATCCGATCGCGAGTCTTTAAGCGAGTATCGCAATCGACCTTGCTGTTCCCGCACTTTCTATCTTGGATCATCGTCAGCTACATCGTATACAGCTTGTTCGCCACCGAGCACGGCCTTATCAATAACCTGCTCGAGACGTTTGGCTTCGATCCGCAGAACTGGTATTCGAATCCGAAGCCATGGACTTGGATTCTCGTTGCGCTAAGCGTATGGAAGGAAACAGGGATGTCCGCCGTCATCTACCTGGCTGCCATCACGGCAATCGATGACTCCTTATACGAAGCGGCGCGGATAGACGGAGCGAACCGTTGGCAGCAGATCAAATCGATTACGATCCCGATGCTCATGCCTACCGTATCCATTCTGACTTTGCTGGCCATCGGCAAAATCTTCTATTCCGACTTCGGCATGATCTACGCCATCATCGGCGACAACGGCATGCTGTACTCGACGACGGATGTTATCGATACGTATACGTTCCGTACGCTTCGCACCTCGGGCAACCCGGCGATCGCGATGGCCATCGGTCTATATCAATCGGTCGTAGGCTTCGTGCTTGTCCTGTCCGCGAACTGGGTCGTGAAAAAATTCAACAAAGACAGCGCCATGTTCTAAGGGAGGGGAATCTACGTGAAAAAATTCGATCTGTTCCAAATCGTCAACACCTTGTTCATTTTTCTGTTCGCCTTGTTGTGCACGCTGCCGATCTTGCTCGTCTTGATCGTATCGTTCACGGACGAGCAATCGATACTAAGAAACGGGTACAGTTTTTTACCAGAGCATTTTTCCCTTGAGGCGTATAAATCGGTGTTCGCCAGCAACGGACAGCTCCTTCAGAGCTATGGCATATCGATAGGCGTTACCGTCGTCGGCACGCTGGCTGCGGTTATCATAACGGGAATGGCAGGCTACATGCTCGCCAACCGCCAAGTGCGCTACCGCAATCCGATTGCGCTGTTCTTCTTCATTACGATGCTGTTCAACGCCGGCCTTGTGCCTTGGTACATGATCAACGATTTTCTCGGGTTCAAAAACAATCTGCTCGCATTGATAATCCCGACGCTCATCTTCAGCCCGTTCAACCTGTTCCTTGTCCGGAACTTCATGCAGGAGCTGCCGGAGGCGCTGCTGGAATCGGCTCGTATCGACGGGGCAAGCGATGCCTACATCGCCTTCCGAATCGTCTTCCCATTGTCGTTGCCGGTTCTCGCGACGGTTGCGTTATTTTACGGACTGGGCTATTGGAACAACTGGTTCAACGCGATCATGCTGGTCGACAAGGAAAGCTTGTACCCGCTTCAATATTTGCTCTATAAGCTGCAGTCCGAGATCAATATGATCAACCAGATGCAAGGCATAGCGGTATCCAACGTGACGGCGCCGACCGAATCGTTCAAGATGGCAATCGCGATCATTACGATCGGGCCTATCGTCCTGCTCTATCCGTTCTTGCAACGGTTCATTATCAAGGGTCTGATCGTCGGCGCGGTCAAAGGCTAAGCTACCAACAAATTTTGATATACGGCTGAAAAGCTTTATATATAATAAAAGTTGCAGAGAGGGGAAACAGAAAATGCACAAAAAGCTTCGATTCATTCCTGCAAGTCTGGCAATTGTAATGCTAGTCGTCCTTATGATGGCATGCGGCAACTCGAACAACGAAGGTAATGGCAACAGCAATAACGGAGGGAACAGCTCGGAGGAAGTCCTTCCGGTACGTTATGCCGTTCCGGGCACGGCGAAACCTGACTTGGAGAATGTAATTAAGAAGGTCAACGAGAAACTGCTTGCCGATGGCGTTAATGTAAAGGTTGAGATTAACTATATTCCGTGGGATGCATGGGATCAGAAGACGAATCTGATGCTTAGCACGGGCGAAGAATTCGAGCTTCTTCACGTGATGGAGAACGGGTCCGTGCCCGTTGGCTCTTATGTAGGCCGCGGAGCGCTTCAGCCGCTCGACGAGCTTATTGACCAATATGGCCCTGAGCTAAAGAAATTGATTCCGAATTATGCTTGGGAAGCGGCTAAGATCGACGGAAAAATCTATTCGATTCCAGCCATCTGGCGTTATGAAACTTCCGGCAGCGGAGAAATGGGTACGCTTGGCTACCGTCAGGATTTGCTGGAGAAAGCGGGCGTATCGTTCCCGACGACGGCGGACGAGTTAATCGATGCGGCGGAAAAAATGCAGAAGGTCGCTGACAAAAATTTGTACATCCAGACCGAAGCAGACGTCTCGCCGATCTTCCTGCACCGTACCTATGATTCCTGGCCGTTCTATGTCGATTATCGCGAACAAATCATTAAAGTCGACCAGCAGGGCAACGTATCTTCGTGGATCGAGAGCGAAGAGTTCAAGAAGGACGCGGAATTTTTCCGCAAGCTTTATGAGAAAAAGCTGATCAACCCGGATATTCTGACCTACAAAAAAGAAGAGCGCGACAAAGCGATGACGCTCGGCGACTTCCTGTTCAGCACCAACGGCGCCTTGTATTCATCCATTGCGATTGCGAAAAACAATCCGACAGCGAAGATCGAAGAAGGTTACTTATCCGCAGAGAAGCCTTTGCTTCAATACTTGGCATTCGGCAACACGAACGCCGTTCCGATTACGGCGAAGCATCCTGAAGCGTCGATCAAGTTCCTGAACTGGCTGTACAGCAACAAGGACAACCATAATCTGTTCCTCTATGGTATCGAGGGCACAAACTTCAAGACGGTGGGCGACCGCACGATCGACATCATCCGCGACGCCAACGACCAGAACTATTATTTCGATTCCTGGATGATCGGCAATATCAATTATATGATGTTCGATTCCAAGACGCCCGAGAACTACTTGAAGACACAAACAACCGAACCGACGAACCCGGTTGAATTCTCGCCGGTGCTTGGCTTCCGCTTGAACACGGAGCCGATCGCGGTAGAGTACGCGAACGTATTGTCCGTCGTAAAGTCTAGCATTATCCCGATCAAATTGGGCGTTGTGCCTTACGACAAACATTTCCCTGCCGCGCTGGAAAGCTTGAAAGCGGCTGGACTTGATAAAGTCGTTGCGGAATATCAGAAGCAGTTCAAAGAATGGCAAGCGAAGCAAAACCAATAGTTTGCATCATTCGAAATCCGCGGTCTAGGCTGCGGATTTCGCTTATGAAGGGGGATAAAGCAATGGGTCAATTTCACAAAAGCAGCTTGTCTGGCAATCCGGTGTTCCCAGGCTGGTATGCCGATCCGGAAGCCAGAATTTTCGAAGGGAAGTATTGGATCTATCCGACCTATTCGGCACCTTACGATCAACAGACCCATTTCGATGCGTTTCATTCCGAGGACTTGGTCCAGTGGACGAAAGTGGAGCGCATATTGGAGCTAGGCGACATTCCATGGGCTAGACGTGCCATGTGGGCGCCTTCTCCTATTGAGCGGAATGGCCGCTACTATTACTATTTCGCGGCTAACGATATCCAAAGCAATGATGAGCTTGGAGGCATCGGCGTCGCGGTCGCCGATCATCCCGGAGGTCCATATCGCGATGCATTAGGGAAGCCGCTTATTGACCGGTTTCATCACGGTGCGCAGCCGATCGATCCGCACGCCTTCATCGACGACGACGGCATCGCCTACTTGTATTATGGCGGGTGGGGGCATTGCAACGTGGTCAGACTGAACGCCGACATGATCAGCTTGGCGGCATTCGAAGACGGTGACATATACAAGGAAGTGACGCCGGAGCAGTTCGTAGAAGGACCGTGCATGATCAAGCGCGGCGGAAGCTATTATTTCATGTGGGCCGAAGGCGGATGGGGAGGACCCGGTTATTCGGTTGCCTACGCCATCTCGCAATCTCCGTTAGGACCGTTTAAGCGTGTCGGCAAAATCTTGCAGCAAAACCCGGACGTCGCGACCGGAGCGGGTCATCACGGGATGATTCAAATACCGGGTGAGGATGAATGGTACATCGTGTACCATCGCAGACCGTTGTCCGAGACGCTCGCCCAGAACCGAGTCGTCTGCATGGACCGATTATGGTTCGAAGAGGACGGCAGCATTCGCCCCGTCGAGATGACTTTCGAAGGCGTTCAAGCGAGACCGATGAAATAGCGGAATAGGAGAGAGGAGAATAAGGATGAAATTCGTATTGATCGGCGGGGGCAGCTTTGTCTTCGCGCCTACGGTGCTGGAGGATGTTATCGTGAAGCATCGCTTAATGAACGATGAGCTTGTGCTTGTCGACCCGAATGCCGAGGCAGTGGAAGCGATGGCGGGAGCGGGACGCCGCATTGCGGATAAGCTTGGGGTTACGGTACGCATATCGGCATCTACGGACCGCCGCCAAGCGCTCGCGGGAGCGGATTACGTCATCGTATCGGCTTCGCCGCAAGGGGCGCGCCGCTGGGCGATGGACTACGATATTCTGAACGAGCTTGGCATGGCGGATCAGGCAAGGGAGTGCGGAGGCGTCGGCGGGCTCATGAACGGGCTGCGTTCGATTACGCTGCTTCTCGATGTATGCTGCGATATGGAGGAGCTTTGCCCGCAGGCAAGAATACTGGACGTTACGAATCCGATGCCGCGTGTCGTAACGGCTATTGATCGCTATACGTCCATTCAGGCGGCAGGCTTCTGCAATATCGCCTACCAAGGCGCTGACGATTATGCTTTCTTGCCGTCATTAGTAGGCAAGAAGCCGGAGGACGTTGATATCGTAACGGCGGGACTTAATCATTTCGCATGGGTCGTATCGATGAAGGACGGGAAGACCGGCGAGGATCTGCTGCCGGCGCTTGCCTCGTTCGTGCGGGAAGGGGACTGGCCTGCGCTGCCGGAGCATAAGCGCCGCGAGCTGAAGGTGATCCGCAGATGGCTGGAGCAATACGGCGCTGTCGCCGCGGGGGCGGTCGATCATCATGCCGAATATTTGCCGCTGCAGGATGATATTCATTATGCGACAACCCCTCCTTACCATGGAACGGAGGAAGAGCGGAGACAGCGGCTGCTGGAGCTGCAGGCGATCGCCTCCGGCGAGAGCGGCGATTGGGAGGTGCTGTTCAACCACCCGAGCTGGGAGCATCCCGTCGACGTCGCGCTCGCGCTGAAATCGGGGGCAACGAGGACGTTCGATATTTTGAACATCCGCAATAACGGCGCGATTCCGCAGCTGCCTTCGGAGCGTATCGTCGAAGTGCCTGTCCGAATCGAAGGAGGCGAGTGGACGCCTGTCGTCATACCTGCGTTGCCGGATGCGCTGGCCGCTGCCGTGCGTCGAATTTCCGACGTGCACGAAATTATTGCCGAGGCTGCCGCCAAGGGCGATGCTGCGCTTGTGCACCAAGCCGTCGATCTCGATCCGGCAATTAGCAATAAGGAAGCGGCCCATATTGCCGTTGACCGGATGCTGGCTATTCATGCCGACCTGCTTCCTCAGTTTAAATAGGAACAAAGCCATCTTTCATATAAATGAACCGTCCGTCCCGTACGCAAGCCGCGGGAGGGCGGTTTTTTTGTGCGGCGCGGCACTAATGAAACGCCTCTTGTTGGAGACAATAGAGCATGAATGGGCGGACTGGTACATTTTGTGCGTTGACCGGAGCGACATCCAATTTATACAATATGGCTTGCTGTAATAGGGGAGTACGGGGCGGGCAACCGCATGGTATGGCACGATAGGGGGCACACGCATCTGATAGAGCTGCATAACATTACGAAATCGTACAAGGTTGGGGCAGTCTCGGTTGAGGCTGTTCGAGATATAAGCTTAAGCGTCAAAAAAGGCGAGATATTCGGCATAATCGGTCATTCCGGCGCCGGCAAGAGCACGCTGCTGCGCTGCGTCAATCTGCTGGAGCGCCCGACATCGGGAACGGTGAAGGTAGGCGAGGTGGAGCTGACGGGGCTGTCGCAGCGTCAATTGCAGGCGCAGCGACGCAAGATCGGCATGATCTTCCAACACTTTAATCTGTTGTCGATGTCGACGGTGCGCGACAATATCGCTTTTCCATTGAAGCTGGCGGGGCAGAGCGGATCTGCCGTGCGCACTCGCGTGGACGAGCTTCTGAAGCTTGTCGGGCTGGAGCAGCATGGAGACAAATATCCTTCGCAGCTGTCGGGCGGGCAGAAGCAGCGTGTCGGCATTGCGAGAGCGCTCGCGGACAATCCCGACGTTCTTTTATGCGACGAGGCGACGTCGGCGCTTGACCCGCAGACGACGAACTCGATTCTGTCGCTGCTGCTCGATATTAATGCCAAGCTAGGCATCACCATTCTGTTGATCACACATGAGATGCAGGTTATTCGGTCCATTTGCGACCGGGTAGCGGTAATCGACAAGGGAGAAATCGTGGAGATGGGCGATGTGCTCCATGTGTTCCTGAAGCCGGAGCATGCGGTGACGCGCGATTTCGTCGATCAAGTGTCCGATACGAGCGCTACAAGCTTGCTGCTGGAGAAACGGCAGGGACGGCTGCTTCGCGTCACTTACGTTGGAGAGCTTACGTATGAGCCGATTTTGTACAACGCGGTGAAGCATACGCCGGTGCAGTTCGCTATTTTGCAGGGGACTGTGTCGCGGATGAAGCAAACGCCTTACGGGCAGCTGATCGTGGAGCTGCTAGGCGAGGATCGCGAGATCGATAACGTCGTTGCGGCTCTGCGGAAGGAAGGGCTGGAGGTGGATACGCTATGATGATGAGCTTCGAGAACGTGCGCTGGGATGAAATTTGGGAGGCTACCAAGGATACGCTGTATATGTTGACGGCCTCGCTCCTGTTCACCATTATTTTAGGCTTGATCATGGGTGTCGTGTTGTTCTTGACCTCGCGCAGGCAATTGCTGCAGCAGCCGATTGTATATGGCGTATTGTCGTTTATCGTGAACATTTTGCGCTCGGTGCCGTTCGTCATATTGATGATTATGATTATGCCGATTACGAAATGGATTACGGGAACTTCGCTTGGCGTGGAGGGTTCGATTCCGCCGCTTGTCGTTGCGGCGACGCCGTTCTTCGCTCGGCTGGTTGAGACATCGCTGCGAGAGGTGGACCGCGGCGTAATCGAGGCGGCGCAGGCAATGGGCGCTTCCAAATGGGATATTGTGCGACGCGTGCTGCTAAGCGAAGCTCGGCCCGGATTAATGGCTGCGGTGACGATTACGGCAGTGACGCTTGTATCGTATACGGCGATGTCGGGCGTGATCGGCGGCGGCGGATTGGGCGATCTTGCCCTTCGTTACGGCTACCAGCGCTTCCAAACCGACGTCATGCTCGTAACGGTCGTACTGCTCATCGTCCTGGTGCAATTGCTCCAGATGGCGGGCGACGCGCTTGTTAGCCGCTATAGCCGGAAATAAGGAATAAATTAGAAATACGGAGAGAAGCTACATTCATAGGAGGGCTAGAGATGAAAAAAACAGGATATATCTTTGTCATGCTGATGCTCGTGCTTGCTTTGGCCGCATGCGGACAAAACAAAAACAACGGTAACGGAGCAGAGCCAACCGATAATGCCGGCAATGCAGGCGAACAGCCAGAAAAAGTGAAGCTGAAGGTCGGCGCATCGCCTGTGCCGCACGCCAAAATATTGGAGGTCGTGAAGCCGCTGCTCGAGAAGGAGGGCATCGAGCTCGAAATCATCGAATTCAATGATTATGTGCAGCCGAATACGCAGCTCTACGAGAAGCAGATCGACGCGAACTTCTTCCAGCACACGCCTTACCTCGAGCAGTTCAACAAGGATAAAGGCTATGATCTCGTTAACGTAGCGGGCGTTCATATCGAACCGTTCGGCGCTTATTCGAAAAAAATCAAAACCATCGATGAATTAAAAGATGGCGCGAAAGTCGTCATTCCGAACGATCCGTCGAACGGAGGACGCGCATTGGCGCTGATGGCCTCGAACGGCTTGATTAAGCTGAAGGCAGACGTCGGCGTGAACGGAACGGTCGGCGACATTACGGAAAATCCGAAGAAGCTGGACATTAGAGAAGTAGAAGCAGCGACGCTGCCTCGCGTGCTGGACGAGGTCGATCTGGCGCTTATCAACACGAACTACGCCCTTGAAGCCGATCTTGTGCCGACAACTGATGCCCTGTTCATCGAAGGCAGCGACTCGCCTTACGTGAACATCCTCGTGTCCCGTCCCGATAACAAGGATTCGGATGCAATCAAGATGCTTGCAGCCGCCCTTCAGTCGTCGGAAGTGAAGAAGTTTATTGAAGATACGTACAAAGGCTCGATCGTTCCTGCATTTTAACGGATGATTGAATAGAGCGTCCACCCTAGCGGTGGGCGCTTTTTTTTTGTTGAATCCGCTCTA
This sequence comes from Paenibacillus sp. J22P218, assembly GCF_056269195.1. Lineage (NCBI taxonomy): Bacteria > Bacillati > Bacillota > Bacilli > Caryophanales > Paenibacillaceae > Paenibacillus > Paenibacillus sp. J22P218. The sequence continues at coordinate 248,712 of NZ_JBWDNL010000008.1, read as the reverse complement.
GTATCATTCTAGGCAACTAATTAGTCTTATGCCAAGCGAGCCGGCTGTTTAGTTCGATATCAGGCAACTAAACGGGCTAGTTTGGTAAGTTGGTGGCGAATCGGCACAATTAGTTCGATGAAAGGCAACTATCGAGCTCGTAACGGAGTGGCAACTGAGATTAGTTCGACGAAATGCACCTAATGAGCCACTTATCCGGCGGTGAGCAGCGGCACGCTCCAAAAGCCAGCTAATCCGCTATCGTGTTTACTACATCAGAAGGATGTTTAATTACTCTATAACGATAAAGCGTAAAGTAAATCTTTCGAATTGGCGATAAAAACTTCCGATAGGCGTTATTCCCATACAACCGGTGACAATCATAGAGTAGAGTCATTTTGGAGGCGGCTGTCATTTACTAGACTTGCCCTTCATATAATCTATCACATGGATGAAATTCATTATGATGATGGTAGAAGAGAAAGGTGGCAATGTCGATGCGGCGGACGATGCAGGCGGCTATTTGCGTAATTGTAGTATGGTTCACGATGTTCGAGCTTGGAGGATGGGCAGTGTACAAAGGGGAAGCGGCTGTAGAGGCGACAGCGGTCGAACTGACGGCTGCCGCGCCTGCTGCCCCTATTACGATTACGCATACCGAGAAGCAGCCGCTGCTCGCAAAGCCGGCCGCTTATGAGTCTGCTGACGACGTGGAGATCGAGCAGGCTGTCGGGAAGAAAGAGCCAGACGCGCAAACGAAGCCGGCTGCAATCGATAGTAAGCCCGTTGTACCTGCAACGGCTAAGCCAAGCGGCAAAACCGTCTATTTGACGTTCGACGACGGTCCAAGCCAGCATACGGAGCAGGTGCTTGATATTTTGAAAGCTGAAGGCATTAAAGCGACATTCTTCATGCTTGGAGAGCAGGTGGAGCAGCAGCCCGATATTGCGAGGCGGGTGCTTGCGGAAGGCCACGCCATCGGCAATCATTCCTATAATCATAAATACGAGAAGCTGTACGGAAGCTTCGCCGTATTCGCGGAGCAGGTGATGAAGGCCGACGATGCCATCTTCGCCGCAACCGGCGTCAGAACGCCGCTGTTCCGCGCACCAGGTGGGACTTACAGCAACTTCGACCAAGGGTATTTTGACGCGATGGCAGCAGCAGGTTATATCGTACACGACTGGAATGTAGATAGCGGCGATTCCAAGCGGCGCGGCGTGCCGTCTTCCGAGATTATCGCGACGGTGAAGGGCTCGAAGCTTGCGGACAGCTTGAACGTGCTGCTGCACGACGGCGGAGGGCATGAGGAGTCAGTGAAGGCGCTGCCTGCGATCATTGCTTATTATAAGGAAAAAGGCTACTCGTTTGCGCCGATTACGACAGCGGTGACGCCGATCCATTTTTCATTGGCCAAAAAGCTGAAGTGGAGCAGGCCTGCCGTGAAGGAGAGCGAGAAGGCGGCGCTTGTGCTTTATGCGGAGCAGCTTGGCAGAGATCGGATGACGCTGCCGCAGCCGGTTCATACGGAGCCGAATCTCATCCTTCATAGAGGCGAGGAACAGCTGGTTTTGTCGCCGGAGGAGTATTCCTTAAGCAAAGGCTCGATTAAGGTGTCACTTGCAAAGCTGACCGAGTGGATCGGCGGCACTGCCGAGCTTGATCCGGATAGCGGCGTCGTGGAAGCTTATTATAACGGCGAGCGTATCTATTGGCTGACCGACTTCGCTCTTGGCGGGGCGAAGGGGAGAGACGAGGCGGCCATCGTTCCTGTCCGTTCCACGCTTCAGAAATTCGGTCTAGCAATCGAGAGTTATGTCTATAACGCGGAGCGACGCGAGATTTGGGTAAGATGAAACGCCTGACGGCGTCCTTTCAATAGACGCCATCGTTTCGTCGAAACGTATAGAGAAAGTATGAGCAAACTCATATACCTTCCTATACGTTAAAATAGAAGCCGAATCCGATTCTAGCAGGTCTAAAGCGAGAGTAAGCTGGGGACACTGAAAAATAGATAGATTTATTTTTCAGGAGGCGAATTATACGATGAATGCTCCCCAATTGTCCGAGGAAGAAGATAAACTGCCGCATAGCCACTGGGCTGAACCGCCGCAAGTGTTATTGAATCGATTGCTAGTGAAGGTAGAGAGTGTCTTGCTAGGCAAACAAGACGTCATTAGACATACGCTTATCGCGCTGCTGGCGGGAGGGCATGTGCTGCTGGAGGATGTGCCTGGCGTTGGCAAAACGATGCTTGCGCAAGCTTTCGCCCGCGTTGTCGGCGGTGAATTCAAGCGCATACAGTTCACGTCGGATATGCTGCCGGCCGATGTCATCGGGGGCGTCGTCTGGGATGCGCGCTCGAGCGAGCTCGTATTTAGGCCTGGACCGATTATGGCGAACGTCGTGTTGGCTGATGAAATTAACCGTACTTCACCGCGTACGCAATCCGCGTTGCTTGAAGCAATGGAGGAGCGGCGAATCAGCATAGAAGGGAAGACGCGCAGGCTTCCTGTTCCGTTCATGCTCATTGCGACGCAAAATCCGCTTAGCTTCGAGGGAACGAATACGCTGCCTGAGGCGCAGCTTGACCGGTTCATGATGCGGCTGTCGATCGGCTACCCGGCAGCGGCGGAAGAGAAAAAGCTGCTTGAGCAATACGCCGACCGGAAGCGGGTCGAGCCAGAGCGGCTGCGGCCGGTTATTGCAACGCAGGAATGGCTGCAGATGCAGGCGGAGGCGCGCCAGACGCATATGCATCCGGCTTTAATTGAATATATGGTGCAGGTGGCGGCGGTAACGAGACGAGCGCCAGAGGTGCTGCTTGGACTTAGTCCTCGCGCTTTGCGAGACTGGCTGCGCGCTGCGCAGGCAAGCGCGTATGTAGACGGACGCGGTTATGCGATTCCCGATGATGTGCTGGCAACGGCGGAAGCCGTCCTTCCGCATCGGTTAGCGTTGCGTTATGTTGCATCCTCTAACGCGCCCGATGCGCTGACCGTCATTAAGCGGGCGGTTCGTGAAGTTCCTTGGCCGGCTGCGGCTGTCGGCGTAAGCGCAGCGCAAGGGGCTGGGAGGCGCAGATGAGCAGTCGCCTGGATTCAGATGCGCTTATTGACGAGGATGAGATCATTTCTATTCGCGCTTATCGCACGAAGTGGTGGCTTTGGTGCCTGATAGCAGTCGGCTGGGGTTGCTCGGTTGCGGCCGTTATGATCCGCGGCGGAGCGGTGGAATGGTTCATGGCGGCCGTGCTTACGATGATCAGTCTAATAAGCGGACTTATGCCGGCGCTTGCTGCCGCGGGGCTCAGCGCTGTTCGCAGCGTTGACGGAGTCATGCTGAGAGACGGCGGAGAGGCTGGCGTAAGGCTGTCGATTGCCCGGCGTGCGGCAATTCCGTTCATATGGGTCGCAGTACGCGAGGAAATCGCCAACGCTTATACGATGAAGGAAAGCCGCGTCGTATACGGGGCGGTATTCATTCCCCTTATGGAGAAGGACAAGGAGCTCGTATATAAGCTGCGCCGATTGCGGCGAGGAAGTCATTCCTTCGCGCCGATGTCGGTGACGGTTGGCGACTGGCTCGGTTTAACTGCCATTACGAAGCGAATGGACTGTCTCTCGGAAGCGATTACCGTTTTGCCTGCCTTGCCTGCCTTGGAGCAAATAGACGAGGCTGATCGAGCTGCGCAAAAAGCAGCGGATGGCTCGGAGACGGTCTATACGGGTACGGGACGGGACTTAGGCGCGAATGCGCGTGAGGATAGTACAGCTATAGCGAAAACGGCCGGAATAGGGCCTGACAGCCGGCCCTATCGTGACGGCGACTCGCTGCGTCATATGGACTGGCGGTCAGCGGCGAAGGGAAGAGGCTTGCAGACGAAGCTGCACAGCCAAGAAACACCGGCTGGTACGTGCATTGTATTGGATACGTGCGCGGCGGGTTATGACGGAAATGACCGGTTATTCGATGCTTGCGCGGGCTGGGCGGCGCTTGCTGCTGAGCAAGCTGCAGTTACTGGAGCACAGGTGACGCTTCTTATGCAGCAAGGAGCAGGTGTTAGCGCTGTTCGTTCGGGATTGGAAGGAGACGGCTTGACGCGCGTATCGGAGCTGCTGCTCGCGATGTCGCGCGCGAAGTGCAACAGCGGAGAGTCGATAGCGGCACTGCTGCTTCATGAGGAGCAGCTTATAGAGCGGGACGGCGCGATGCTTGCTTTTACCGGTGATTGGCGAAGCGGCAAGCAGTGGGGAGATTTGGCCGCTTATGCAGCATCCAAGAGCTGCAGGCTGGAGCTGCTCATCTCTGTGCAGAGCGCTGTGCCGACTTTCGCGATGAGAGAGCAGCAGAAGTGGCTGGAGAGCAGCGGCGTGAAGGTGACATGGCTGCACATTCCGGCAATCATGAATGAGCTTCCTTTTGCAGAGGAAGGGGGCGAGCTGAATGTCTACGCCTAGATCTAATGCGGAAGGCAAATGGAGCGGCATGAAGCGGGTCGCTGACTCGGCTTCTGATCGCAGCATCGCGACGGATGAGCACTCATTGCCCTATAGAGCTGTGACGAGCTTGTTATTGTTTGGTTTGCTTGCGGAGTGGCTGCTCCCATGGACGGATGCTGGCGAATGGGCGGCTATTTATCATCCGATGGCGCTGCTTGCTGTTATTGGCTGCGTACTCGCGGCAGGGTTATTCCGTATGCCGATGGCGGTGACGATCACGTTCAGCGTCGTGCTCTGCGTGTTCGCTCTTGCTTTCATGTATAAGGGCGATAGTGAGGGGATGCTCGAGTGGTTAATGGGGTTTCCCGAGCTGCTTGGCGACGACTTCGCGATGATCGCTAACAACGGCTTGTGGGCGATGTCCGGTGAACTTCGCACGCTTATGCTGCTTGCCGGCTGGGCGATGCTCGCACCGGCGCTTCAAGCGCTGCTATGGCTGCGCCAGACGGCGATCGGACTTGCCGGTATTACGGCAGGTTATTTAATATTGCTTCATGCCTGGTTGGGTATTGATGTCATGGGCGGCTTGCTGAGAACCGTTGCGGAAGGGCTGCTGCTTGGCGCCATCGTAACTGTCCCGCGAGCAAAACGTATTTTGGCGGCGGGAATAGGCGCGGTGAAGCGTCTGGATACGGGCTGGCTGACGGGTTCATTGTTCCTGGTGGTTACGATTATTGGCTGCGGCTTGTTATTCGCCGGAGGCAAGGAGACGACGATGGCACCTGCCGGTTGGACACAATCGTTATCGCAGAAGATCGAACATGCCGTGAATGCGCTTGGCAGTCAAGGCGGCGGTTCCACGCCAACGTTTCAACGCGCTGGCGGCTTCGTATCGGGCAGCGGGTTGACCGGCTACGGCTTCGACGACAGCCAGCTGGGAGCTCCGCTGCGGAAGGACGGGCGCATTATTTTTACGGGAAGCTCACCGGTTGCCGCATATTGGAGGGGCGAATCCAAAAATCTGTATGACGGCAGAGGGTGGAGCAATGATTGGAGCAACGTGACGCTTATGCCGGTAAGGAAGTCTTCGGATGAAGACGCAGCGAAAGCTGTGCAGTCGAACGAAATTGGCGATGAAACGGTCATTCGGCAGATGATCGTATGGCAGGAGCCTGCGGCCGCCATGCCGTTGTTTGCATCGGGCAGCGACAGCCGGGTTACGGAGCTGATCGCTTCCGATCCGCGCAGAAAGCTCGGCAGCTTCATGTATAACGAGCGCACCGATTCGCTGTATGCGCCGTCGCAATCGACGAAGGTGGAGCGATATACGATTGAAAGCGTAATGCCGGTAACCGACGGCGTAAAGCTGCGTGCGCTAAGCGAATACGAGGACGGGCAGATGGCGGAGTATGGTGGGGACGAAGCTGCGGCATCCGGACTGGATGAGGATCTAGAGCCTTATTTGCAGCTGCCGGAATCGTTGCCGGGCCGTGTCGTAGCGCTTGCATCCGAAGTCGCGGGCGGAGGCGTAACGAGCCGTTTCGATCAGGTGACCGCGATCGAAGATTATTTGCGTACGAGCTATACGTATTCGCTTGCGGACAGTACGGTACCGCCTGCGGGCGCCGACTTTGTCGATTACTTTCTGTTCGAGCAGCGAAGCGGCTATTGCGTCCACTTCTCCTCGGCGATGGTTGTCATGCTGCGGACGCAAGGCATTCCCGCTAGGTGGGTGAAGGGTTTTACGTCTGGCACTAAATTGGCGGACGATTCCTCGGCCGCGAGTGTGAGTGCTGGAGCTGCCGGCGGTTCAGAAGAGGATGCAAAGGCGGGCAACGGCGGCGTTCAGCTCGCTAACTACGCCGTCAGCGCTTCGGATGCGCATGCGTGGGTGGAAGTGTATTTCCCGGGCGCAGGCTGGGTGCCGTTCGATCCGACGCCGGGGTTCACCGGCGTCATGTCGGATGCGGATGCGGCGGCGATTAGCGCCGCATCGGGCAGTGGCGGCGCGGTAGGCGCCAGCGCCGGCGATTTAGGCGAGGCGAGCTCGCCGTGGATGGCGGGCGCAGCCCGCTCGTTCGAGGCGGCGGCGGAACGCGCTGCCTCGGCGGTGGCGCGAGCGGCGGATGCGCTCGCGGGGGCGGCGCAGAGCGCCGCCAAGGGCGCGGCGGCAGAGCCCGCCGCTGCAAGCGCCGCAGGCGCGGGCGTGCTGGCGCTGGCGTTAGCAGCGCTGGCTGCCGCGCAGCGGCAACGGCTGCGCCTGGCGCTGGCGCTGCGCCGCTATGGCGCGGCCCACGCCGGCGTTGCTCGGCGCGGCGGCGCAAGCGGAGCTGACGCGCCTGCCCTAGGCGGCGGCGCAGCAGCACAGTCGCCGCAGGCGCCGACGCTTGCGCCGCGCAGCCAAAGCGGTCGCGGCCGCGCATCGGCCTCGCCCGGCGGCGAAGAGACGCGCCTGCGCGAGCGCTTCGCCGCCGTCGCTGCGGCGCTCGCGCCGCTCATGCATCGCCGTCTCGGCGAGCGCGCGCCGCATCAGACGGCGCGACAATACGCAGCCGCAGCCGAGTCCGGCTTAGCGGCTGCCCAACAAGACGCTCTCCGCCAGATGACACTCTGGCTGGAGCAAGCACAATTCGGCCGGCCGGGCCTCTGGTCCGGCGCGCCGACACCTGCAGAGCTGCGCGCGGTGCTGCGCACGCTCATCAAGCAGCCGCCGAAGGAAAATGCTCCTTCGGCAGACGCCCCGCCCCGCCACGCGAATCAATAACCGCGGCGATGGCGCACAACCAAAAGGCCGTCCACTAGATATCGGTGGACGGCCTTTCGTTCTGCTTCGCAGAAGACACAGTACGGACTCAAATGACACGTATAGTCCATTTCACGTCCAATCGTCCTGCTTACGGACACCAGCGGCGCTAACTACACAAAACGAGTCTGGTTTGGAGCGTAAAAGCCAAATTAGAGCTTCTCAGGTCCGCAACACGCACAAATATACTCTAAAACCACAATTAGCGCGTCTACGGTCCGTAAACAAACCAACCCACACGAGTGCCATACGCTCACTGCCCAAACTAACCCATCTCCAACACCCCAAACATTGCCAATTCGCACCTGCGTACGCATTCGCCTTGACTCGCTTAAACCCCCTTATATATAATTACTACATCTATTGAGGGAGGCTCGGTAATGACTAAGCAAAATGAAATCATCGTTGTTCTCGACTTTGGGGGACAATACAACCAACTAATTGCACGCCGTATTCGTGATTTGGGCGTATACAGCGAGCTGCTGCCTTACAACACGTCGGTGGAGCGGATCCGCGAATTGCAGCCTAAAGGCATCGTATTCTCGGGAGGACCGGCTAGCGTTTATGAGGAAAATTCACCGCTTGTAGATCCAGCGATTTATGACCTGAACATTCCAATCTTCGGTATCTGCTACGGCATGCAAATGATGTCGCACCAGCTTAACGGCAAGGTTGAACGCGCAGGCAAGCGCGAGTACGGCAAAGCTGAAGTTGACTTTGTGGAAGGCTCGCAAATCGGCTTCGGACTCGACAAAGTCCAAACGGTATGGATGAGCCATGGCGACCATGTCGTTGAACTGCCTGAAGGCTTCCAAGTCGACGCAAGCACGGAGCATGCTCCCGTTGCGGCGATGAGCAACGCGGACCGCAAGTTCTTCGCGGTGCAATTCCACCCGGAGGTGCGTCATTCGGAGTTCGGCACGGATATGATCCGCAACTTCCTGTACCACATCTGCGATTGCGATGGCAACTGGTCGATGACGTCGTTCATTGACGATACGATTCAAGAGATTCGCGATCAAGTCGGCGACAAAAAAGTACTTTGCGCCCTATCCGGCGGCGTTGATTCCTCCGTTGTAGCGATCCTGCTGCACAAAGCGATCGGCGATCAGCTTACTTGCATGTTCATCGACCACGGCATGCTGCGCAAAGGCGAAGCGGAAGGCGTTATGGAAACCTTCGTTGGCAAGTTCGATATGAAAGTTCTTAAAATCGATGCGCAGGAGCGTTTCCTAAGCAAGCTTAAGGGCGTAGACGACCCTGAACAGAAGCGTAAAATTATCGGCAACGAATTCATTTACGCGTTCCAAGAAGAGTCGGACAAGCTGGAAAACTTCGAGTTCCTAGCACAAGGCACGCTCTATACGGATATCGTTGAGAGCGGTACGGCTACAGCGCAAACGATCAAGTCCCATCATAATGTCGGCGGCTTGCCGGAAGACATTAAGTTCAAGCTTGTTGAACCGCTTAAAGCGCTGTTCAAGGACGAAGTTCGTAAAGTCGGCGAAGAGTGCGGCTTGCCGGAAGCGATCGTATGGCGTCAGCCGTTCCCGGGTCCGGGTCTTGCGATCCGCGTGCTTGGCGAAGTGACGGAAGATAAGCTTCATATCGTACGCGAATCCGACGCTATTCTTCGCGACGAAATCGCGAAAGCGGGTCTTGACCGCGAGATTTGGCAGTACTTCACGGCGCTTCCGAACATGAAGAGCGTTGGCGTAATGGGCGATGCTCGTACGTACTCGTACACAGTAGGCATCCGCGCGGTTACTTCGATCGACGGCATGACGGCTGACTGGGCGCGTATCCCTTGGGATGTGCTCGAGAAAATCTCCGTTCGTATCGTCAACGAGGTCGACAACGTCAACCGTATCGTTTATGACGTAACATCGAAACCGCCTGCTACCATCGAGTGGGAATAAATATAGAGAGCGTGAAAGTCTTATTTAATAAGGCTTCTACGCTCTTTTTTTGTTTATCCGCAACATGTTGCAACCCGTCCAAATTCCGAATTTATTTACTCTTCTTTATCACATATTCCTGCCACACAAAGCTGTCGCTATCTTGTTTTCGCTTTTCAAAACTGGAGTATTTGCCTGAAACCGTATCATACTTCAGAACAGGTATTGTTTTACTCGTACGAGTATCACCATCGATATAGAAGTGGCTTTGCTTGTCCCAATAAACTTTATGAAAATCGATTTTTCCACTGATTTCAGATGTCGATATATGCCCTGCAATGATGTCCTTTAAGAATTTGCCTGTTGTATGAGGGTATTTGCTGCAAAAATAATAGTTTTCCGATCCCCATTTCCACAATTCCTCTGCTTCTTCATCTATGCCCGCATGGACAAAAATCTGCTTATCGGTTTCATAATAGTATGGCAAGCCTCTGAGCCAAGTAATAATAGCAGTGTCATGAAATAAACTGGCTTTGGATCGTATATCCTCTAAAAACATGAATTCGTGATTGCCGGCCAAAACGATAACTTGATCTTTGTAGTTCTCTTGCAGTTCTTTGATGAAATATAGGATGGTAACATCCTGCGAATGGATGTCTATGTAGTCACCCAATAAAATCAATTGGTTCTCTCCGCTCCAATCCATTAAGCTTAGCGTTTCTTTGAATAGAGTTAATTCCTCATGGATGTCTGACATTGCGTAGATATATGCCATGTGCAATCCTCCCGCTATAAAGTTGAGCGTAGAAAGTCCGAATTTAAAACAGTGGGGGACAGATACGTATGGCCTATGCTTTGGGTTAATCCGTATCGGTTGGTACAGGTTTGTCAAAGGGGTGCTGCTCGCGATGCTTTTTGCCTTGCTGGCGTTGGCGCTGTATGCGTTAGGGTACGTTCTTGTACATTCTGGGTCAGCTCTCGCATTAACTCCAAGCTTCTGAAAATCCAGCAACAACTTTTACTAAGTAATCATATGTAAAACCCCGTTTACCGGGATACTGGTTGTCTGCAATGTCTTTTAATCGTTTGTACAAATCCGAATCCTTTGGCATCTTATCTCTGATCGCCTGAATGGACTCATCTTTTGCATCGTTGACAAAAGAAGCATGCTCAATACGGAAGTGGTTCAGAATAAGCCATTCAATAGGCTCGGAAGCCTTTACAAAAGGTTCGATTTTTTTTAATGACTCTAAATTTTCTTCGGCCCATAAATACCAGTTGTTGAGAATTTTTTTTGCGGTTGGAATATAAACTTTGCAATCCATGACGGATTCGAGTTCTCTCACGAAATCATCGAATTCAGAATCATATTCGACTCCTTGCGTTTTATCTAAGTTTTTGGATTGGAAGTAGGTTATTCGTGATTTGTACATTTGATTGATTCCATGGCAATGTTTTTCTACATATTTGATTGTCTTAATCATTTCACTTGATTTCATATTTTTCCTCCTCGATCTATTGTGATTTTCTTTACTGTTGCTTTAAAATATCTTCTTTCATTTCAAGCAATTTTGCAGCCTTCAATACCAACCGAACCACGAATGATTTATGTACCCTTGCAACATGGAAGATATCTTTGAAATCCACTTGCAATTCTTCAATGCATTTTAAAACGGAGAGCTCAAGATTAAGTGTCGTACTATAATCGATCTCGCCTTTTTCGCTGCTTTGATATTCATATGGAACTTTAGCGTCTTTAACCTTTTCCCAGTTAACCGATTTTTTGATCGGAAAAACTTCTCTTACTTTTTGATTAATGATGTATCCATAAGTAGGCGAAACTCCCTCAGCCTTCTCCATTTTTTGTTTTTCCATTCGAAGAATGACTTCGGCTTCATGACTTAGTCTCATTTGTATTCGCATTGGAATATCTCCTCTCAGTAGACTACGAAGTCTAAGTGACTACGTAGTCTAATATACTGCGTTGCCGGATCTTTGTCAAACGTTTCGTAACAATAGAAAAAATACTCTCTTTATGTGCGTTGTTACGCAAATAGAAGGGAGTATTTTTTTCCTGTATGAAATCCAATCAAACTGCAATTTTGGTTTCATTCGGCTCTGATTAGTTTAAATTCCCGTAGTTGTGCGAGAGCTTTTGGGAGAGGACAGCCGCTTTTCTCTGACCGGATACGATCAGCCACACGAGCTGGGCGATTAGAATAATGATGACCAGGTAGTCGTACAAGTGCGTGCTTGGGGTATTGCCGGTAAAGTTGATGAAGTTATGCAGGCCGTGAAAAATGATCGTTAACCAAATCGCGCGATGTTTTGCAACGAGCAGGGCAAGCACGAATCCGAGAATGAAGGCATAGACGATTTGGAGTATCGTATCCTGCATGGACTGGCCGCCAAGCGCCTGCAGTGCGTGCGTTACGCCGAAGAGAACGCTGGATACGCCAACCGCGATGGCTTTGCCCTTCTGCATCAACGCCCGCAGCATAATGCCACGGAACAACGTCTCTTCAACAAATCCAACCAGGAATAGCTGGGACAGCAGCATATAGACAAAATAGGAAGCAGGCTGCGCTTGAAAGCCATGATTTGCGATCATCAGGACAATTAAGATAAGCAGCAACGGCAGGTAGTCTGCCCATTGTCTGGCCGTCAGGCTGTGAAGGCTGCCGAAATAGAACATGCTCCATTTTTTGGTCACGGACAAGTAGATCAACAGAAACAAAGCGATGGGCACAAAGCCAAGAAACGGAGCGAGCGGATGCGTCATTTCCGTTATGGAGACATAAGCGCTGCCGCCGGCGACGCACACGATTAAGGCAAGCTCGATCAGAATGAGGATCAGATAGGGACGTTTCACCGCATAGTCGGTTTGTGTTTTCATGTTAAAACTCCTTTTTGTTCATAATTTGTTTGAGCCATTCATTCTCCATTTGGAAAAATTGCAGACCGTAATGCACCGTGGAGACCCGGTAGTAGTACTGATCTTTATTTTCAAGCTGCTCCAGTTCTTTGGAGACAATGGCCTGAACCGCGTTCATCTGCTTGATTTGAAGCTCTATGGCACGCTGATAGTCGCTTAGGTTGCGTTGCCTTGTCTCTTCGTCGAGATAGTCGTAGAAAAAGATCTTGACCATATATTCGCGTTTGTTCGACTTAAGCGGCTCCCGCAGCCATGTGATGAAATGCCGCTGCCCCTTCTCGGTTACGGCGTACAGCTTCTTGTTCTTGCTGTCATTCGTTTCCTCCTCGGTAACATAAGCTTCGTCCACGAGACGTTTTAATGCCGGATACAGACTTCCGTAGCTCATTTTGTAAAAGATGCCGATCGTCTGCTCCGTAACCTTTTTAATATCGTAGCCGCTCATTTTTCCTTGCATAAGCATGCCAAGCGTAACCAGTTCAATCATGGGATGTCGTTCGCTCCTTTTATAAAAATATATCTAGTTGATATATCTATTTGATACATTTAATTTATCCGATTTACCTTATGTTGTCAATAAGGTATTTTGATCAGTTTCTGACCTGGCAATGAAACGCTATCTCTGCTCTGCTATAATCAAGGGATTAGCAATAAGATAACGGGGGAGAACGCCGCGATGAACAATCCATCTACGACCATTACAAAGGATGAAATAAGATTTGATCCATCCTTTCCTATGACGATTACGCAGACGCGCGGCGTGAGTCCGACCTTTCAACGGCTGCATTGGCATAAGGCGCTTGAAATTAATTACATACGAGAGGGAAGCGGATATTACCTTATCAACGGCAATCGCTACGACTTTCAGCAAGGCGATATTGTGCTGATCCACTCGAATGACCTGCATCGGGCTTTCGAATCGGAAGGGCTTGTTATGACCATCGTGATGTTCGATCCTGCCTACTTGGCACTGGAGCACCGGTATGACAGGGAGCTGCTGCTTCCGTTCCGCGAGCTTGGCGCATCGCTCGAATACGTGTTGGACCGGGACCATCCGCAGTTGCCAAGGCTGCAAGAGGCAATCGCGGTCATGTATGATGAAAACGCGCGCAAGGAAGCTCATTTCGAGACGATCGTCCGGGCACAGCTTATTCAGTTTGTTGCGCTTGCAGGCCGCTACTTCATGAGGCGGGAGAGCGGCGGGAGCCAACCGCTCCGGGGAATGGAAACCATGCGGGAAGTGCTTCATGCGATCGAAGCCGATTATGCGAGGCCATGGACGCTGCGTTCACTGTCCGAGCTCGCCCATCTCAGCCCATCGCGATTCAGTACGCTGTTCACGCAGGTGGTAGGAACGTCGCCGATGGATTATTTGATTCAGCTTAGGCTGGCGCATGCTGCAAGCTTAGTGCGGGAGAGCGATATGAAGATGATTGAGGTAGCCGAGGCTTGCGGCTTCCGCAACTTGTCCAACTTCAATCGCCTGTTCAAGCACTATTTCGGCCTATCGCCGTCTTCGTTGCGAAGAGGGTGAAAACAGTAAGATAGTATCATTGCATCGCGCCATTGCAGGAGAGCGCGGTGCTTTTTTGTTATATGATAGTCGTAACAAAAGCACGAAAGTAACGATCATTCGGAGCACGATGCCCGGTACTTGATATTCGGCTCGATACTTCGATCAGATAAAGGATGTGAGATTCATTTTATTTCTAGGCGTAGATGCGGGAGGCACCAAGACACACGCTTTGCTCGTCGATGAAGCAGGCCGTGTGCTCGGCCAAGGATATGCGGGCAACGGCAACCATCAGACGGCATTCGCACAGGCGGGAGTTCATATCGACAAAGCGTGCGGGGAGGCGCTGCAGGCGGCAGGCGTGACGAAGGAGCAGGTGGACTTCGCCTACTTCGGACTTGCCGGCGCCGACCGAGAGCCGGATTATGTTATATTGCGCCCGATGATCGGGGCGCTTGGCTTCGGGAAGTACGCGATTGCATGCGATACGATGATTGGCATGCGGGCGGGAACGACCCGCTCCTATGGGGCGGTCATTATTAGCGGTACGGGCTTTAATGCCGCGGCCCGCAATGCGAAGGGCGAGGAGCTGCAATACGGCGGCTTCGGCTACTTGTTCGGCGACGGTCAAGCTTCGGGCTCCGATCTGGCGATTCATGCGTTCCGCAGCGCGATACGCGGATGGGAAGGCAGGGAGCAGTCAACACTGCTGAGCGACATCGTCCCGAAAGAGCTTGGTTATCTTTCGGTGAAGGCGATGTACGATGATGCGCTGGATAACGGCGTCCGACCGCCGAGAACGCTTGGCAAGCTGGTGTTCCAAGCCGCCGCTCAAGGCGATGCGGTGTCGATTCGTATTTTGCAGCAGGCGGGACATGAATTGGCGGTTTCGGTTAATGCGCTCATTAAGCGGCTCGGCATGCAGCAGGATGTATTCGATGTGGTGCTGACGGGCAGCGTGCTGTCGCGAGGCGCAACGAATCATATGGTGGAAGCGATCAAGAAATCGGTTGGCGAGATTGCGCCAAATGCGAGCGTCGTGAAGCTATCGGTCGATCCGGTCGTCGGTGCGGTCATGAGCGCAATGGATCAAGCGGGTATTACGATCGATGAGGCGTTGGATAAGGCGCTCAGGCAGATCACGTTCCAATAAGTATCAATTAAGTATTTACCATATCCATTACGGGGAGGATAATCGCTATGAACAAACAAGGCTTGAAAATCGCAGTCATCGGGGGCGGCTCTTCTTACACGCCCGAGATCGTTGAAGGCTTCATTAACAAATACAATGAGATGCCTATTCGTGAGCTATGGCTCGTCGATATTGAAGAGGGCAAGCATAAATTGGAAATCGTTGGCGAGCTAGCAAAACGTATGGTGGAGAAGTCAGGGCTTCCGATCAAAGTGATGCTGACGCTCGATCGGCGCGAGGCGATCGCGGGCGCAGACTTCGTTACGACGCAAATGCGTGTCGGCTTGCTTGCAGCAAGACGCCGCGACGAACACATTCCAATCTCGCACGGCGTGATCGGTCAAGAAACGACAGGGCCGGGCGGAATGATGAAGGCGCTGCGCACGGTTCCCGTTATTTTGGACATTTGCCGCGATATCGAGGAGTTGGCGCCGGACGCTTGGCTGCTCAACTTTACGAATCCTGCGGGCATCGTGACCGAAGCGGTACTGAAGCATAGCAAGGTGAAAACGGTTGGCCTTTGCAATTCGCCAATCAACTTCCAAAAGTTTGTCGCGAAGGAGTACGGCGTAACGGAGCGCGAGGTGCTGCCCGAATTCGTAGGCATTAATCATCTGCACTGGGTGACGGCCGCTTATGTGAACGGAGAAGACAAGCTGGAAGAGATGATCGAGGGCGGCAGAAACTACTCGGCAACAAATGTGACGGCCTTTGATTGGGATTATGATTTCCTGTCGTCGCTTGGCGCGATACCGACTTATTATCTGCGATATTTCTACATGACCGATGTTATGTATGCGGAGATGAAGGAGTCGATGGAGAAAAACGGTACCCGCGCGGAAGTTGTCAGCCGTGTTGAAGCGGAGTTGTTCGAGTTGTACAAGGATGTTAATCTAAGCGAGAAGCCAAAGCAATTGGAGAAGCGCGGCGGTGCGTATTATTCCGAAGCTGCTGTTAACTTGATGCATTCCTTGTATACCGACAGACGTGATATTCAGACGTTGAACGTTCGCAATAACGGCATTATTCCGTTCCTCCCCGAGGACGCGAGCATTGAGGTGAACTGCGTCGTGACGGCGCAAGGTCCGATCGCTTTGCCTCCGCAGCGCGTTCCTGAGCAAATTAAAGGGCTGCTGCATGCGGTCAAAACGTACGAATCGTTGACGATAGAAGCGGCTGTGACGGGTGACAGAGGCATTGCGCTGCAGGCGATGGTCCATCATCCGCTTGTTCCGAGCATCGCCGTGGCGAAGCAATTGCTGGACGAGATGCTGGAGAGCAATAAAAGCTACTTGCCGCTATTTTTTGCGAAATAAAAAGAAATCCATATGGAAATCGCAAGCCCTTGCCTGAGCTTCTCGGCAGGGGCTTTTTTGTATTCTTCCTCATGCAAAACGGTCGTTTATAGGTCTACAGTATTGCATTACACTCGAAAATTTAATTTTGTCTTATATTGGATTTTTTGAAGAAATCGTATGATTCCTATGAAAAACGATTTTTGGTTAAAAATGCAATATTAAGTTATGAAAGCACTTCCATTTTGTTGGAGGTGAAGGGGGGAACGGCCGATCCACTCAGGGGTCGCACACTTGCCAGGATGGGTAGACAGAACGATATGAAGTCAATCATCTAAAATGACGAGGAGTGTTTTCCATGAAAAAAAGGTATTCGGTTATGATTCTGGTTCTCGTGTTGTTCGTATTAAATTCTGCGATTGCTTTCGCCGCTATCGATCCTTACAGCCCGATCGCAACTTCCGCTAACACGGAGCTGAACAGCGACTCCGGCAAATTTTCCGACGGCAATGGTCCCCGCATTGAGGACAACGAAAACAAAAATATCGGTTATATCGTAGCAGGCAACTATGCCAAATACGGCGAGGTTCAATTCGGCGATGCTGGCGCCTCCAAAGTGAAGATCGAGGTAGCCACACCGTCAGAAAGCGGCACGATCGAGGTATATACAGGTGCGCCGACAGGCACGCCGATCGCAACGATAGAATATAAGTCGACAGGCGACTGGCAGGCTTACCAGTGGTTCGAAGCACCGGTTTCCGGCGTGACGGGAACGCAAGACTTGTTCGTGGTATTCGTCAGCGGCGACCTCAACGTGCGCAACGTTCAGTTCGAATCGGCAGACGGCGCGGCGGCACCGGCGGCGGAAGCCAATCCGAAGACTGGCGATTCAGGCGTCATGCTCTATGTAGTGCTTGCGGCTGGAGCTGCTATGCTCATGGTTCTGTCGAGAAAAAAATTCGCTAAGCAATCCTAATAACGAATGACTGATTTAACATAAGCAAGCCAATGAGGATGTCCCTTTGTCATAACGATGGCGAAGGGACGTTCCTGTTAGAGGGCATAGCGGGCTCACGAACGGGGAACGGAGTGAATGCGATGAACGCTTGGTGGGAGACGAGAATACGGCAAGCGCTGCTCGTTGTCGGCGCTATTGTCTTTTTGTTTGCGAGCATCCGGATCGCGGACTATTACATGGACGGCTACAAAAACAAGAAGGTGTACGCGGATTTCCGGAGCGCCTATGCCGAGCCGCTGGAGGAGCAGCTTCCCGAGCCAGCAGGGACAACTGCCGGAACATTGGCTGACGAACCGGAGGAGCCCATAATCAATCCGAAGATTGCGGCACTGCAGGAAACGAACAAGGACATTGTAGGCTGGGTGCGCATCGAAGGAACTCCAATCGATTACCCGGTCGTGCAAGGGGAGGACAACGCCTTTTATTTGAAGCATGACGCGGAAGGCGGCAAGAACAAGGCCGGCAGCATCTTTATGGATTACCGCAATGACGCAGGCGGCGATAACCGCAATACGATTGTTTACGGACATTACATGAAAGACGGCACGATGTTCGGGAAGCTGCAAAACTACGAAAGCTGGTGGACGTTCGATCGATTGAAGACGATTGATTTCGAATTGTTGACGGGGGACGAAGAGTGGGTTGTCTTCTCCGCTTATGTAGCCGATCCATCCTTCGATTATATTCGGACAGAGTTTGATTCGGACGAACAGTTTCAGTCGTTTTTGGGCGACATTCAGAAGCGGTCGCTTCATCCGTCTAATGTGAAGCTGACGGCAGACGACAAGATTTTGACCCTATCGACCTGCTCCTATGATTACGACAATGCCAGGTTTGTCATTCACGCCGTACGGCGTTGAGATGCGCAAATCCGATTCAATTACAAGTTATCGGCTCTATTGCCGGGCAAGGGAGAGATTACGCTGCATGATGGCCAGCAAAGGTAACAGTAGGTCGACCTTAATATACGTGGCGATAAGCGTCGTCGCTTTAGCCGCGCTATTCACTTACTTGTTTTTGACGAAGGACAAGAATGAGAGCGATCCCGATCACTATCGGGTTCTCGTCTTGAGCAAGACGGATGGCTTTCGGCATGTCGCTATAGAAGAAGGGATTGCGGCTATTCGTGTTCTAGGCGAGCAGAACGGCTTCGAGGTGGATGCGACCGAGGATACGTCCGTGTTCACCGATGAGGGCCTTGATCCTTACGCGGCAGTCGTCTTCTTGAACACGACGGGAGAAATATTGGGCTTCCAGCAGATGGAGGCGTTCGAGCGATATATTCAAGCGGGCAAAGGTTATGTCGGCGTCCATTCCGCTTCGGATACGCTCCATTCCTGGCAATGGTATATGGATCTTGTGGGCGGCATGTTCGTCGATCATCCAGCCGTCGTATCGGCGGAGCTGCAAACCGCGGATCGCGCGCATCCTTCGACGGCCTCGTTAGCTGCCAAATGGACGCATACCGACGAATGGTACAATTTCATGGCTAATCCCCGCGGTGCTGTCCATGTGTTAATGACGGTCGACGAGAGCACGTACGAAGGCGGCAAAATGGGATATGACCACCCCGTTGCGTGGTGTCAAAACTATGACGGAGGCCGCTCCTGGTATACCGGGCTTGGGCATACGAAAGAAAGCTATATGAGCGAGCCGTTTCTGCAGCATCTATTGGGCGGAATTTCCTGGGCGGCCGGCGCGGCGGAAGGCGATTGCGCCGCAACCGTATACAGCTCGGCCAATTACCAGAAGCAGGAGCTGATGACCGGCTTGAGCGCTCCGATCGGGCTTGACTTCGCGCCTGACGGGCGCATCTTTTTCATTGAGATTGGCGGAAGCGTTAAGGTAAACGATCCAGAGACCGGCATTACGACGTTATCCGCCAAACTGCCGATCGTTGAAGGCAATGAGCAAGGGCTGCTCGGTATGGCGCTTGATCCGGAGTTCGGCAAGAATAACTGGATTTACTTGTTTTATTCGCCGACCGGCGCGGCTGAGGAGGATGTGCTGTCAAGGTTCGAGGTGAAGGGCGATGAAGTAGACTTAACGACGGAGAAGGTCATGCTGCGCGTGCCTACCCAGCGCAAAGAATGCTGCCATCATGGAGGCAACCTGGAATTCGGGCCTGACGGCAATCTGTATCTGTCGACGGGCGACAACGCCAATCCGTTCGAATCAGACGGTTATGCGCCGACAGATGAGCGGAATGGCAGATCAGCCTGGGATGCGAGAGGCACTTCCGGCAATACGAACGATCTAAGGGGCAAAATATTGCGTATCAAGCCCGAGAGCGACGGCACGTATTCGATTCCGGAAGGGAATCTGTTCACGGATGGATCAGGTAAGCCGGAGATCTATGTGATGGGCGTCCGCAACCCGTATCGTATGGGCTTCAGTCCATACGACAACGCACTCTATTGGGGCGACGTAGGTCCGGATGCAGGAGCGCCGAACGTGCTGCGCGGTCCGGTCGGCTACGATGAGATCAACCGGGCGACGGAAGCGGGCAACTACGGCTGGCCGTTCTGCTCTGGCGATAACGAGGCTTACCGCACGTACAATTTCTTGATGCGCGTAGCGGGCAAGGCGCAGGATTGCGCGGCGATCGTCAACGACTCGCCGAATAATACGGGGGCGAAGCAGTTGCCTCCGGCGGTTGGAGCAATGGTCTACTACCCTTACGGTCCAAGCGAGAAGTTCCCGGGCATTACGGACGGCACAGGCCGTACGGCAGCCGTTGCCGGCGTGTACAAATATGAACCGGATCATACGAATCCGTTCCGCATGCCGCGCTACTTGGACGGCTCGCTCATCGCATTTGACTTCTCCCGCGAATGGTTCAAGGAAATCAAGTTCGACGACCAGGGCAACCTGATGCAGGTCAATCCGTTCCTTCCGAACATTAACTTCGATCACCCGATCTACGCCAAGATCGGACCGGACGGCAGTCTGTATGTGTCGGAATTCGCAAGCGGCTCGATCGACGGCAAAATCTCCCGCATCGTCTACAGCGGGGCAGCAGGCGATCAGCCTCCGGCCGTTCAAGCGGTCGCCAGCGCGACGAACGGACTTGCTCCGCTTGCGGTATCGTTCAGCACCGAGGGCACGACCGATCTTGAAGGAGGCGAGATGCGCTACGAGTGGGACTTCAACGGCGACGGACAGAACGATTCCAAAGAACCGAATCCGAGCTATACGTACGAGAGCAACGGCAACTACTCGGCCAAAGTAACGGTTATCGACGCCCGTGACAATGCGGCGTCGCTCATTATTCCTATTACGGTCGGCAACCGGGCGCCAGCGATTGAGTTCGTCTCTCCGGCAGCGCAAGGACTGTTCGCTTGGGGAGATATGATTGATTATGAAGTGAGGGTGACGGATGCGGACGATGGCAGCATCGATTGCTCGAAGGTCATGGTGACGCCAGCGCTCGGTCATGACGAGCACGCCCATCCAAGTCCAACCCAAAGCGGCTGCAAAGGCTCGTTCGTATCGGTGAAGAGCGACACCAATATCGAGAATACGTTCCTGCTGCTTACTGCGACGTATACGGATAACGGTACTGCAGAAGCCGCTCCGCTGACTAGCGCCGTATCCATCAAGCTGTTGTCTACGGATCGCCAAGCGGAATATTACAACGAGAAGAGCGATGCGCCGAAGGCTGAATTGACGCAGGACGAGGGCGGAGGCAGCAATATCGGCTTCATCGAGAACGGATCGTGGCTGGCGTTCACCGATATGAATCTCATTAACATGACCGGCGTGAAGGCGCGCGTATCGTCGGCAGGTTCGGGCGGTACGATCGGGATGCGGGTCGGTTCGCCGGACGGCAAGCTGATCGCAGAGATGAAAGTTCCGGTAACGGGCGATTGGCAGAAGTGGGTGGACGTATCGGCCGACTTTACGGAAACGCCGGTTGGTCCGAACGATATCTACTTCGTGTTCACCGGAGGTGAGGGCTTCCTGTTCAACATTAACAAATTCGATTTCATCGGGCGCGGGATAGCTTCAGGCGAATAATAGCAGATAGTCTTGGCATAGTTATGGAAAATAGTTCAAATATTAGGTCAAAGGACTTGCTTACTTCGTTTGGAAACGCTGTAATCGCGAATATTGGCAACTATTGCAGCAAACATTATTCGCCAAATAGCATTGACAAAATCCGTTCTCACTTCTAAAATTGGAGACGGAAAACAACAGCATATTTTTCGTATAATCTCAAGAATCGGCTTGAGAGTCTCTACTCGGTCACCGTAAATGACCTGGCTACGAAAATGGGAAGAAGCGCGCCACGGTCCGGCGTGTATACTTTTTCCGTTTTTGCAGAGCCTAGGAAAATGTGGTAATCACATTGTCGCTAGGCTTCTTTGTTTGTTCCACCACAATTTTGGGAGGTTATTGATCAAAATGGAACGTTTCTTTCGCTTAAAGGAACACGGGACAAATGTCAGGACAGAGATTATGGCGGGGCTGACGACTTTCATGACGATGGCATACATATTGGCCGTCAATCCAATCATACTCACGCCGACAGGACTTGACTGGACTGCAGTATTTCTTGCTACGGCGCTTGCGGCCGGTATTTTCACGATTGCAATGGGTCTGTTCGTCAACTTCCCGGTAGCGCTTGCTCCAGGTATGGGCCTTAATGCGTATTTCGCATCCGTCGTTATCGCTTCGGCGGCAACGGATGAGCCTATTTCACCGGCAATGGGGCTAACGGCTGTCTTTATTTCCGGTATTATATTCATCATCCTGACGGTAACGCAAATTCGTCAGATGCTTATTACGGCAGTACCAGACAGCTTGAAGCATGCGATTACGGTCGGTATCGGCTTGTTTATTACGGTTGTCGGCCTGAAAAACAGCGGTCTGATGACAATCGCGGTATCGAGCTTCACGGATATTAAAGCAGGCGCATTCACGCCTGTCACTGGCAACGAAACGGTTATGGGGCTTGGCAGCTTTACGGACGGCACGGTTGTGTTGACGGTCGTGGCTCTGCTTCTAATCGGTATTTTGATGGTGCTTCGCTTACCAGGAGCTATCCTATGGGGTATCTTGGGCACGACGGTAATCGGTATTATCTCTGGTCAGGTGGACGTAAAAGAAGTGTTTACGGACAAAACATGGGTACCTGACTTCGGCACATTGAACTTCTGGCACTTCGACTTCGCAGGGGTGTTCGAGGTTGGTCTTGTAACGGTTATCCTGACGTTCACGTTCGTTGAATTGTTCGATACGTTCGGAACGCTTGTCGGTACGGCTAACCGTGCCGGCTTCATGAAAAATCCGGAAGAAGGCAAGAAAAAAGTCGGTAAAGCGATGTTCGTTGACGCCATCGGCGTAAGCGGCGGCGCGGTGCTCGGCACAAGCACAGTAACGGCGTTCATCGAGAGCTCCGCAGGCGTAGCGCAAGGCGGACGCACAGGTCTGACTGCGGTAACGACAGGTATCTGCTTCTTGCTTGCCATCTTCCTGTCGCCGATCGTAGCCCTTATTCCTGGCGCGGCAACGGCAGCGGCTCTTATTATCGTCGGCGTGCTGATGATGCAATCCGTGAAGGAGATCGACTTCTCGGATCTCGTATACGGCATTCCAGCGTTCTTCATCATCGCGTTCATGCCTTTCACTTACAGCATCGCTAACGGCATCTCGTTCGGTATCGTAACGTATGTCGTGCTTGCTACCGTTGGCAATCTTGCGAAAAAAGGCAAATACAACGTTCACTGGCTCATGTGGGTATTGGCGGTTCTCGTTATTTACCGTTACGTATTCATGGGCGGCGAATAGAACGAATCGTTCGCAAACAGGAAGGAGCAGCGCTGGACCGGCGCTGCTCCTTCTTTTTTGTTTCCGTTATGAGGCACCTCATAGAATAGTGAGGGTTTTCTCATTATTTTTTGACATATTCATCTGCTCGTCTGATTTAGTGAGGCAAATCTCACTGCTCATGAAGCTAAGTTCACGAGCAATGAGGTTTGCCTCACTATTTTTGCGAATAGCGCTAACAGGTGCTGAAATAAGTGAGTCCGGCCTCATAACTAGTGAATTTTAACTCACTATTTGCGCTTGCACCAGTCTGGAGCTTGATCATTCCGTTTAATGCCAGAAGCTACTTGAACATATTCCTTAGCACGAGCATCAGGTTGGCGGGTTTCTCGGCCAGACGGCGCGTATAGTACGGGTACCACATGACTCCATAGGGGACGTAGCAGCGAATCCGATAACCTTCATTGGCGAGCTGAGCTTGCTTGCCCGAGCGAAGGCCGTAAAGCATTTGGAATTCGAACCGGTCTTTGGCGATGCTGTGTTCGCTTGCGTATTGCTTCACCCAGTCGATGATATGGTCATCATGCGAAGCGATGGCCGTATAGACGCCTTGATCAAAGTGAAGCTGAGCGAGCTTCTTGAGCTGGCCGCGAACGTCGTTCAGCTGCTGATAGGCGACGGTTTCACTTTCCTTGTAGGCGCCCTTAACGAGGCGGAGATTGACGTTCTCGCGGATCATATCAGCCGCATCCTGCTCGGTTCGGAATAAGTAGGCTTGCAGCACGGTGCCGACATTCGTCAGTCCTTCCTTATGGAGTCTCCGTACGATATCGATCGTCGCCTGCGTATGGGGCGAATCCTCCATATCGATCCGTACAAAATTGCGATGATGCCTTGCGCGCTTCACGACATCGCGAATATTGGACAAGCAGGCGCCTTGATCAATTGCGAGTCCCATCTGGGTCGGCTTCAGCGAGACGTTGGCGTCGACTTTGCGCTCCGCTATGCCGTCGAGCAGCTTCACGTACTGCTCCTTATAGGCTGATGCTTCGCTAAGCTGTTTAATGCCTTCGCCGAGATGGTCGAGCGTAACCATAATGCCAATCTGGTTCAGCGTCTCCGCTTCCTCGAGCGCCTCCGCAAGCGTATCTCCGGCGATGAATTTGCCTGCCAGCTTGCGTCCATAACGTATGGACAGCTTCTCTACGGCAGGAATGCCGGCGACCGTGAGCAGCGACTTGCGATACCATTTACTGCCTATGCCCATCTATACAGCCTCCTTTCTTCAGGCAGGTTAGTGGTGTCAATCAATCGTTCCATGTCATATATGGATAGTATATTCACATATAGAAAAAGTTCAGCCCCGTGTGGCTGAACTTTTTTTCGCGATTATTTGAAGAACAGGAAGTGCGTCGGAAGCCGGCGAAGCTGTCCGTCCGACGGGTTGTTAATGACGCGGCCGTTAAATACGAGCGAGGAGGAGCCGCCTCCGTCGAGATTGTAGCCGTCAACGGCGCCGAACCGCTGAAGCAATAGCTGCAGCTCGCCGAGTGTCGCGCCGGAGCTGCCCGATTCGTTGTAGCCGTCCACGACGAGGAACAGAAGCTGGTCGTCCTTGTAGTTGGCCACGACAGTGCGGGGAGCGCGCTTCGGGCTTGTCTGCCACTTCGTCGGAATCGTCGTCGGCGAGCCGTTCCGCAGCAGAACGGGGACGAACGAAGCGCCGAATTTCGGCTTCTTCGCATCGAGCTGCCCTTGGTTCGTAAACTTACCGCCGATCAGCTCGTTCTGGTCATTCAGTCCGACGAAGAACAGATCCGCGTAGGTCGCTTCGAATCCGCCCGTATATTCGCCGTCTACGATGGTCGTGCTCAGCGGATAGCGTTTGCCGCCGCCGTCGGCGAATCCGCCCGCATTCACGCCGGCGACGGCCTTATGCCGATTGACGGCGGCAAGCGTCGTCTCGGATGAGCCGAGGCTGTCCTTGCCAAGCGCCATCGTCATCGCATCGTCCGACTTCAACTGCACCTTCAGCGCATAGTACTTGAAGTTCTCCGCTTTCATGTAGAAGAGCTGAGCGCGGAGCTTGTCCGATTCAATCGTGGAAGCAGGCTTGCCGAGCTTGCTCGTAATGTTGCGATCGTAAACGAGAAGCGGCTTCATCGCATTCGAAGCGGCAAGGGATGAGATTTTCGCCATCTCCGCATTCGTCTGGTTGTAGAGCTTTAGCTGCTTCTGAATCGATTGCCGTGTCTCGCCTGCAATGAGATGAGCGCTGTCCAGTCCGGCTGATGTTTCCAGCACCTTCGCAGAATCCAGCGGCTGCTGCTCGGTTATAGCTTCAGGGAAAGCAGCAGCAGACAACGATACAACCATGTCGGACAAGAGCAGCCACAGCATGATGCCGAGGAACGGCGCAACGGCGAGCAGGGCGGTTCGGTTAAATCTTTTTACGGTCAGGTTCGTAATAATCATTTGAGCACTTCCAAGCTTTTTTGCAGTTCGTTCAGCTGTTTCTTCACTTCATTCAGTTGCGTGTACAGCTTGTTGCTGTTATCCGTCTTCGAATCGGCGTTATCCTTCGTGAAGGTCAGAAGCTCGTTCAGAGCATCGACTTTTGCCCCTAAATCGGCAATATCGGCTGTATAGTTGGTCTCCAGCTCTTTCATGCGCGCCTCGTACGTTTGCTGCATCGCCGTAATCTGGCTGGCGGTTTGCTGCTCTAGGCTCTCGCTAATATTTTGCTGGATACGGTCAGTGTACCACTTGGCCCCGTAAATACCGGAGGAAATAAGGACGAGCCATAAGCAGGCAAATAGAATCAATGCCCTGCCATTTCTCTTCTTGCGGCGCGTCATATCGGTACTGACGCCCGTTCTCGAATCCAAAGCGATATCGTTCATATGTATGCGTTCACCTCTTTTGTGTGTGGTTAGCGAAGAAGAACGGATGAACGTAACTGCAATAATAAGGTTAACCTCTCAAATAGATTAGACCGTATTTTAACCCGAATGGTTGCGGATGTCACCTTATTGTAACAAACCTTTAACGATTGCGGGCGCTATCCGACGTGCCAATACGTGCCAAGAAGGAAAGAAAAAGCCATATGCGTAAGCGTCCAATGGCAAGATTGGCAGCTGAACATATGGCGACCTCGATTTCGTTTAGCGCTTCACGAACCAGCCAAGCAGATGACCGTTGAATACTTGAATCGATTGCACGTCGAAAAACGTCGTTTCCGCAAGGGCATACAGCTCGTCGATAGAGTAATATTTGATCTCCGCATCGATGAACGAATTACCGGGCTCGTAGTAGGGCAGCTGGAACAAATCGGGCGAGGGATGATTAGGCGCAAAATGCCGCTTCCACGGTGTCGAGAGCAGAAGGCTGCCGCCTTCACGCAGACGCGCGCGGAATTTCTCGAATACCGGAATCGGATTGTAGTTCATATGCTCCAGCACTTCCGTGAACAGAATCACGTCGAACGGCTGGGAGCCCGGAATTTCTTCCGCTTCGATGTTGCAGGAAGCCCACTTAATCCCGTAATCGTCACTGAGGCGGGGCGGCCAATAGCGATCGGTCATATCAACGCCGTAGCAGTCGGCGCCGGATAGGGAGCTGTAGAGCAGAAGCGTGCCATAAGCCGCTCCGACATCGAGCACTTTGGGCTTGTCGGCTGTAGGGCCATTGCCGGCTTGCCCTTGTTGAAGCAGCCGATCGAGCGTTGGAAGCAGCGGAAGCCAATAGGAAGCCTCCGCATCGCGGTAGGCAGACAAGTAATGCGGATTGCCGTTGTCGCTATGATAGTCGGTGAGCAGCTGTTGAACTTGAATGAGCCGCTTCATGGAATGAATAAGCGTAGGCGAGAGGCCGATGCCGGACAGCTCGTTCAAGGTAGCGGTAATCTCGTTGTCTGCTGACGAGATTTCGATATTCGGGCCGAAGCTGCCGTATTCATCCGCATCCTCAGCCGCTTCATTGAAGGAGGCGGCATTCGCCTCCAACTCTACAAGGTCTGCAGGCGCTGCCTGCTCCTGCTTGGACTCTACCGTACCGATCGTTACACGAAGATAACCAGGGAAATAAGGCTGCTCCGAAGGTTCGAGCGCTTCATACCATAGGCGGAGTGCTTCCTTCACGGCGCTTGTGCCAGGAATGAAATCGAGGAATGCTAAGCTGTCAACGAAGCCGGTATGCGTCTCTTCAATAGCCGTTATTCCGCTGAGCTCGAATGCCGCGAGCAGGCTGTCGACCGGATGCTCGGCCCCGTACATCCACGTTCCCATCGATTCTGCATGGGCCTTGCCTACTCTGTAGGGAAGGCAGTGGGCATTCGGAGTCATGACGAGCACGATACCGCCTGGTTTCGTAATTCTCGCCATCTCCTTCAAGATGTTAACTTGCTCATCAAGCTCGAAGTGCTCCAGCACGCCTGCATTCCATACGAGATCGTAGCTTGCGGATTGCAGTCCGCTGCTTCTGATGTCCGCGAGCAGGAAAGTTGCCGCCGCTTCTTGCTCATAGAACGCTTCGCGGCTATTCGCAAGCGCCAAGTCGGAGTAATCGATCAAGGTGACGAGCGCTCCTTCTTGCGCTAACCGAAGCGAAATTTTACCCGTTCCTGAGCCGGCCTCGACGATCTGTTTCCCTTCTATATCGCCGAATGAGCGGCGAAGCTGTTCATATATCGTTTGGCTTAGCGGGTCCCACTTGTAGGAAACGCCGCCCGACCAAATGCGATCCCACACTTTCTTCTGTTCCGTCCAGCCGATTCCGCCTGTCACTAGCTATCCCTCCCGTGTTCTTGGAATGTATTTGTGATACAGCGAATGAAAATACGACTTCTCGCCATGAATCGCAGCCAAATGCTTCAGTCCGTAAAATCCGTATTGACGTACCAGTCCTTCTTCATTGCGAACGAACTCCTGCTGAATGCCGCTAAGCGACATACGCTGGCCTAACGTGGCGTGGTAGACCCAGCTATTCAGTGCGCACTTCGGCCTCCAATTCGTTCGCAGGCCCATGTAGTAGGAATAACCGAGCAGGAGACTGTCATCCTCGAAGCCTTGCTTGCCGGTAAGAAACCGGGTATCGTAGCCGCCGAGCTCGCGAAGCAGGGAGGCACGGTGAACAACGGGGTGGACGAAACCCGGCTTCAGCCCGTCATTTTCACCGGGCAATTGCTGTAGCCGTTCAATAATGGCGGCCGGATTGCCTGGCAAGTCGATATATCGGCCTAATGGCTGTAACTCACCGCTCGCCGTAAGGATGCCGGGACAAATGACCGGCTCATCAGTCGTTTCGAGGCAATGGATCAACGGTGCATACCAATCGGGAGGGAATAACATATCGACGTGAATTTCCGAAATGTAAGGAACAGCAGGGTAATGCTGCTCGATGTAACGGAAGCAGGCCATGCGCGCAGCAGCAATGCCAATGTTCTCGCCATCGCCGATCAGAGCGGCAGATATGCCGCTGCGGAAAATAAGCGCATCCAGTTCATTCGCTGACAGCGAGCCTTGATTGTATAAAATAATGTGATGATCGTGAGAGGCGCGAAGGCTTCGCAAGCATTCATAGAGCATCCGGATATCGTTATCCCGGTGCTCGGGGCGAATGAGCAGCGGCATCGTATGTACAATTCGCATGGCAGATGATTCCTCTCCAAGTACTGACATGACAATTAATCTCCGTTCCATTCGAACCATTCGACGAGATTAGGGTCGGGGTCAAGGATAGAGTCATACTGTTCCGGCCAGCCGTAGGCAGCATCCGGATCAAGCTCCTTGTATCGCAGCCACTTCTCCAATCGATGGGATTCTTTGGCCCAGCCCATATGCTTCACGCGAACCGGCGAGAGGTGATGGGGCAGCTCGAATACGTTCTCGGGAAATCGGCCGCAATGCTGGGGCGTTTCCTTCCACTGATAGTCCAAGTCCGGTCGGTAACGAAGGAGGAAAGGGCGGTAGAGGTTGTGAGATTGCCAATATGCATCGTCCCTATAATGCGTCTCGTTCCAGAAGTCGTACAAGCGGAAGCAGAATAAATCGATGTCTTGCTGGTTCAGCATGCTGTCGAGCTCCTGGACGAAACGGTCTTCGAGCAGCTCATCCGCATCCATATTCAAGATCCATACCGGACCGACGCGCAATGTTTCTTCCCATTGCTGCTTGCGCAGCTCCACCTCATTGCGGAATCGCGACAGGCGATTGCGAACGAGTCTGACAGGGATGCCGCGAAGCGCCTCCATAACGACTTCTACCGATTCGTCTGTACTGCCGTCGTCGATAATGACGGCTTGCCCGATATAAGCGCTATGAGCCTGCAATACTTGCCGCAGGTATCTGCTTGCTTCGTTGCGGATGACCATCGAGAGCGTAAGCATAGGGCGAGGATTCCTCGGCGTTGCGTGAACCAGCGTAGGCTCGATATGCGCCCGGATAAAGTCGTCCGCGCCTGCAAGATCGCTGCTGCGGTAAATATGATAGGCGGGATAATGAGTATCGACATGCAAAGACAAGCCAAGCGCAGCTGCTCGAATGCAGAAGTGGCGATCCTCGCCCCAGAAGCTCAAGTTCGGAATCGCCTTGAAGCTGACACCACGTTGCAGAGCGTGCTTGCTGATGAACGTGCAGGCCCCAAGCCCGCCAACCTCGTACAGTCCCGGACGCTGCAGCTTGTTCATGAAGGCCTGATACCGCTGGGCAACTTGCCCATCCTCGAGCTTCTCCCCGCGGTGCTGCTCCCACTGTGTATATTCGTCCTTCAACCATACCTGAGGCTGCAGCGCAGCATTCGGCTGCCAACGCGTCCAAAAAATTTCGGATACGATATCGACACCGGCTTCCAAAAGCTTTTCGACCGTCGCAGGATGCAATAACAGATCGGAGTCGATCAGGAAGACGCCATCGCAGCCTTGCTCCACCGCGTGACGAAGTATCGTATCCTTATACGCGGCGACCTTCCATATGAGATGCTCGTTCCAATAATGGGTTAGATCATTGCGTATGTAATCCTCGCTGCCGGTAACTTTGTCTATGATTGAGCCTTCATATCGATCGGCGAACGATTGCAGCAGCTCGGAAGACGCGGGTTGATCGTTATCGTCAATGAAATAGAACGTGGGCTCGAATGACGAGTAATCGAGCCGTGACAGGGAAAGCAGGAACTTGGCTAATATATCGGGCGACTGGCGAATCGGGCTGCCTATCAAAATTTGCGGCTTGTCAATTGTCACCGGCATCGCCTCCTGATGCATCGGCAATCATCTTCGACAGCACGGTACGAAAGTAAGCGCGGTTGCTCAGCATTCGCGAATCCTCGGGACGGTATTGAAGGGCAAGCTCGTTGTGCTGACAGGCAATTTCGTACTTGCCGATTCGGTCGTAGCAAACGCTTAGCTGAAGGTGCGGAAGCCAAGTCGAGCAGGTGGGATTGACGAAGCCGAGATGATTGTCCGGCAGCTTCAGCTCGGTGGCCATTTTGTACCAAACGATTGCGCTGTTGTAATTATGGTTGTTCAGAAAGTGGAAACCGATCCGGCAGCAGAACTCCGCTCGCGGAGAGTCATATTGCAAGGAACGAAGCGAGGATTCCAGCTCCGCCTGGGAATCGCCGAGCGCGTGGTAGCAGTCGGCCAGCCTGCCGCAAGTGGATATATTATCCTCGATCCAACCCTGGCGCGTAGCCAGAAACGATTCGTAGTAGTGGATCGCCCTCGTATATTGGGCATGCTCCTTCAGCTCGTTGGCGAAGTAATAGAGATCGCGCGGGGAGAGCTGCTCGCCGGCGGCGACGCGCTTCTCGTATATTTTCAAATTGCGGTCCGAATCACGTTCGTTGTTCGTGCTTTTGTGCGTGACGGCGATATCGCTGTTGATAATGTTTCCGTTCACTTGAAGATATTCATGTACTTGCCCGATCCAGCGGAAATACCGCTCCCGCTTGACGAGCCTATTGCGGCGCAGGCTGAACGTCACGTTGCCGAATTCGTCCTCGCTCAGGTTGTACAGCATCGTGACCGAATCGACGGAGGGGTCAAGCGATTGCTTAAGTGCCCGCAGCTTGTCTCGATCCTCTTGCTTCAGCACATCGTCCGCATCCAGCCACAAAATATAGTCTTTGGTCGCCTGATCAAACGCATAATTGCGGGCAGCGCCAAAATCATCTATCCAGTCGAACGTATGCTTTTTGTCGGTATATTGCGCAATGATCGATTGCGTACGGTCTGTCGAGCCGGTATCGACGATGATAAGCTCGTCAACAAGGTCCGCAACCGTATCCAGGCAGCGGCCGATTATCTCTTCTTCATCCTTCACGATCATGCACAGGCTAATCGTAATCAATGCAAGACGCCTCCATTATTGAAGTTATAGTCTACGCTGATTGTTATTCATGGGGGCTAGTCAACATGAATGATTTTCTCCGAATCGCTTTAAGTTTTTGGTGCTCGATGGCATAAGTGTTGGAGAAATCAATACTCATAGTTAATAAGGGAAAAAAAGCTCTTACGACTAAATACGCAGCCGATGTCCCATAAGGAGGTTTCGAAGATGAGCATGCCGACTATTCCCGATGAGCCGTTCCGCCCCAGCAAAGAGCAGGTCGTTATCGACCTATTGAAATCTATCGCCCTTGAAGAGACGTCGATTGCCCATCTGCTAAACGCAGAGGCGGAGAAGGTACAGGCACTCGTCCGCAAATCGACCCACAGCAGCATGGACGCCTCGGAGGAGACGTTATGCAGAGTGAGCCAGCAGGTTATTAAGCTGATGGACGTCATCGTCATGAAGGAGTGGCTCTTGCTTCGCAAATTGGAAAATGCGATGGCATTCCATGAGGCGGACGATTGCTGGGAGCTTGAGGAGTAATGGACGCTCTGCCGGAAGAGAGCAGTGGAGAGGCGATTGACAACATAAGCTATCCTGCACTGGAAGAGCTTTTTGCCGCTCTCCTTGCCGTGGCAGAGGCTTACCGGTCGCTAATGGAGCTTCGAAGGCGAAGAGGCGTTCTAGGTGCGACATATCGGGAAGCCCAACGGGGTATACATACTTTTTCACAATTTTCTTTTCTGATTACGTGGCAATCTGACTTGCTGCAGGGTCATTTACATAAGCTTAACAGCCCCCAATATTCGAGTAATCGCAACCGTCTACATCGTTATTCCGCTAAGCTGTCCGAGCAAGTGAAGAGCATGCAATATCCAGCCCTCGATTTATTTCGATCTGCCCCTGTTCAAGCTCCTTTCGCTCCAAAAACCCAACCCATAAGTCCAGCGGTCCACGTGTATGAGGATGCTCAGTCGATTGTTAACGAGGCCCGGCGGCGCGAAGCAGCCGCAGCGGCGCCGCTGCTTACCCTGCCTAAGCTGCAGCCGAATAAGAACGATAAGCGTGGAAGGGGGAGACAAGGGTGAATGATAGATTGCTGTCCTTATGCATGATTGTTAGAGACGAAGAGAAGCGGCTCGGCCGCTGCCTCGATAGCGTGCAGCATGCGGTAGATGAGATCATTATCGTCGATACGGGCTCTAGCGATCGAACGATGGAGATCGCCCGTTCGTACGGAGCGAAGGTGCTTAGACGGGAGTGGACGGAAAGCTTCGCCGACGCCCGCAATGAAAGTATCCGCGACGCAAGCGGACAATGGATATTATGGATGGATGCCGATGAGGTGCTGCGCGAGGGTGATGCTGAGAAGCTGCGCATGCATGTTCAGCAATCGGAGGAGGATGTGCTTCTGCTGGAGCTGTTCAATTATTACGGAGACGGCGAGGCTGATGAATCCCGGGTTTATACGCTTGCGCACCACCGGCTATTCCGCAACCGGCGAGGCTTCTCATTCGTTCATGCGATCCATGAGCAGCTAACTTCTGAGGAGGTGGTTCTGAGTCAATCGGAGCTTAAGCTACTGCCGATTCGAGTGTATCATTTCGGATATTTGGAGGAGGTGGCCGCTGAGAAACGCAAATTCGAGCGCAATATGAAGCTGCTGCAGAAGGAGAAAGCATCGAACGGCGATAATCTGTGGATGGACTATCATATCGCAGGCGAGTACTATCGAGTCGGCCAATACAAGGATGCGTTTCGCCATACGAACGCGGCAATACTTCGATTTCTTGCTGGCGGGAAGCTGCCGCCTTCGGTGTTCTACCATATGAAATATGCTATTTTGACGGCAACGGGCAGTTATTCGGGCGCATGGCCGGGGATCGAGAAGGCTATTGCCTTGTATCCGGACTATGTGGATTTGCATTTTTATAAAGGCGTTATTTTATATATGGGAAAAAGATATGCCGAAGCGCTGGAGACGTTTCGGAATTGCTTGAAGCTAGGGGATTCGTGCAATCTTCATTTGAATAAAAGAGGAGCAGGCAGCTTTTATTCTCAATATTATATAGGGCGCTGCTATGAAGAGATGGGCGCGGAAGAGCTCGCTAGGGCTGCGTATCTGCTGGCTGTTGCGCAGTATCCTGCGTTCGGGGAAGCGAAAGAGCGATTGAATGAGCTGGAGAGGGGGGATGAGCGATGTCTCAAGCCAACATTCCCAATATAACGCCGACAATAACCGTATCGCTAGAGGAGTCGATTAATATGCTGTTGTCCTCGATTGCCCTGGAGGAAATGGCATTGGCTCATATTGTGAACGCCGAAGCGGAGAAAATTCAATATGTGCTTGGAACGCTTGAGAATGGTCAGGTGAAACCTCCTCCCGCTTCGTTCGAGCAATTGCTGACTATTAACAATTCGGTCCGCAAAATGATGCATGACGTTGTCGTGAAAGAAATGCTCCTTCTGATGAAGTTCGAAAATGTGATGGAGCTGGTGGAGAACAAGAAGCTCCCTTGATAAGGGAAGCGAGTAGTGACTGGACGCGGTAAGTTCAACGAGAATCGAGGTGGAATGCATAAATGTCACAGTCCAATATCCCTAATATTACCCCATTAATTACGATTACGAGAGACGATGCGATTAACTTATTGCTATCGTCGATTGCCCTAGAGGAGCTGGGGCTTAGCCATATCATTAATGCGGAAGGAGAGAAGCTTCAGTATATTCTCGGCACGCTGCCTGGTCTAACAGGTCCTCCCGCTACGATCAGCGATATTCTGACTGTGAATGAAAGTGTCAGAAGTACGATTCGCGAGCTGACGAAGAAGGAGTTCCTGCTTCAGACGAAGCTGGAGAGCATATTGTCCACCCCCATCTCCATAGGGCCGACCGGTGCGACAGGTCCGCCTGGTCCGACCGGCGGGCTTGTGCCGGGGGAGTTCTTATTTAATGTGTTTGGCGAGACGGGTTCGGCAACGGTCGGTGTAGGAGAGAACATTACATTCGAATCCGACACGCTCGATATTACCGTGACTCAGGGGTCGGCGATCGTTCGTATTGAGAATACGACCTATGCGACGGGAGCTACTGGTTGGACAGGAGCGACGGGGGCGACTGGAGGAACGGGAGCGACTGGTGGAACAGGAGCGACAGGTGCAACTGGGGGAACGGGAGCGACAGGTGCTACTGGAGGAACCGGAGCGACAGGTGCGACTGGAGGAACGGGAGCAACTGGAGGAACGGGAGCGACAGGTGCGACTGGAGGAACGGGAGCAACTGGAGCTACTGGAGGAACGGGAGCGACAGGTGCGACTGGAGGAACGGGAGCGACAGGTGCGACTGGAGGGACCGGACCGACGGGTGCTACTGGAGGAACGGGATCGACAGGTGCGACTGGTGGAACAGGCGTAACAGGCCCGACGGGTGTGACTGGGGGAACGGGAGCAACAGGATCGACAGGTGCGACTGGAGGAACGGGAGCAACAGGAGCTACTGGAGGAACGGGAGCAACAGGAGCTACTGGAGGAACGGGAGCAACAGGTGCGACTGGAGGAACCGGATCGACGGGAGCGACAGGGGCAACTGGAGGAACAGGAGCAACAGGTGCGACTGGAGGAACAGGATCGGCTGGAGGAACGGGAGCAACAGGAGCGACTGGTGGAACGGGAGCGACCGGTGCGACTGGGGGAACGGGAGCGACCGGTGCGACTGGTGAAACGGGAGCAACAGGAGCTACTGGAGGAACGGGAGCAACCGGTGTTACTGGAGGAACGGGAGCAACGGGTGCTACTGGAGGAACGGGATCGACAGGTGTAACCGGTGGAACGGGAGCGACAGGCGCGACTGGAGGAACGGGAGCGACAGGTGTAACCGGTGGAACGGGAGCGACAGGTGCGACTGGTGAGAGAGGAGCCACAGGAGCAACAGGCGTAACAGGCCCGACGGGTGTGACTGGGGCAACAGGACAGACGGGTGTGACTGGAGCAACAGGTCCGACAGGTGTGACTGGAGGAACGGGAGCAACGGGGGCGACTGGTGAGAGAGGAGCCACAGGAGCAACAGGCGGAACGGGAGCGACTGGTGGAACAGGCGTAACAGGCCCGACGGGTGTGACTGGAGCAACAGGTGCAACAGGTTCGACTGGAGGAACGGGAGCAACGGGTGCGACTGGTGAGAGAGGAGCCACAGGAGCAACAGGCGGAACGGGAGCGACTGGTGGAACAGGCGTAACAGGCCCGACGGGTGTGACTGGGGCAACAGGTCCGACGGGTGTGACTGGAGCAACAGGTGCAACAGGAGCGACCGGAGGGACAGGAGCGACAGGTGCGACTGGGGGAACAGGAGCAACCGGTGTTACTGGAGGAACGGGAGCAACAGGAGCGACAGGTGAAACCGGCCCTACAGGTGTGACCGGAGCAACAGGAGCAACAGGCACGGGAGCAACCGGCGCTACAGGAGCAACAGGCGTAACAGGTCCGACGGGTGTGACCGGAGCAACAGGAGCAACCGGCACGGGAGCAACCGGCGCTACAGGAGCAACAGGCGTAACTGGTCCGACGGGTGTGACTGGAGCAACAGGAGCAACCGGCACGGGAGCAACCGGCGCTACAGGAGCAACAGGCGTAACAGGTCCGACGGGTGTGACTGGAGCAACAGGAGCAACCGGTGTTACTGGAGGAACGGGAGCAACAGGAGCGACAGGTGAAACCGGCCCAACAGGCGTGACCGGAGCAACAGGAGGAACGGGTCCAACGGGTGTAACCGGTACGACAGGAGCGACAGGTGAAACCGGTCCAACGGGTGTGACCGGAGCAACAGGAGCAACCGGTACGGGAGCAACAGGTCCGACAGGAGCCACAGGTGTAACCGGCCCAACGGGCGTCACCGGTGCAACAGGAGCGACCGGAACAGGAGCAACCGGCGCTACAGGAGCAACAGGCGTAACAGGTCCGACGGGTGTGACTGGAGCAACAGGTGCAACAGGTACGGGAGCAACCGGCCCGACAGGAGCGACAGGAGTCACCGGTCCAACAGGTGTGACGGGAGCAACAGGACCAACGGGCACGGGAGCAACCGGTCCAACAGGAGCAACCGGAGCGACAGGCGAAACTGGTCCAACGGGCGTCACCGGTGCAACAGGAGCAACCGGCACTGGAGCAACAGGCCCAACAGGAGCTACGGGCGTAACAGGTCCGACGGGTGTCACCGGTGCAACAGGAGCAACCGGCACCGGAGCAACAGGTCCGACAGGAGCGACAGGTGCAACCGGCCCAACGGGTGTGACCGGAGCAACCGGAGCAACCGGCACGGGGGCAACAGGTCCGACAGGAGCGACAGGTGTCACCGGCCCAACAGGCGTGACCGGAGCAACAGGAGGAACGGGTCTAACGGGTGTCACCGGCCCAACAGGCGTGACCGGAGCAACAGGAGGAACGGGTCCAACGGGTGTAACCGGTCCGACAGGAGCGACAGGTGAAACCGGCCCAACGGGTGTGACCGGAGCAACAGGAGCAACCGGCACTGGAGCAACAGGTCCGACAGGAGCCACAGGTGTCACCGGCCCAACAGGTGTGACCGGAGCAACAGGTGCAACCGGCACGGGAGCAACAGGCCCAACAGGAGCGACAGGAGTAACGGGCCCAACAGGTGTGACTGGGGCAACAGGAGCAACCGGCACGGGAGCAACCGGCCCAACTGGTGCGACCGGAGCGACAGGTGCAACGGGAGCTACCGGGGTGACTGGAGCAACGGGAGCAACAGGTGTCGCTGTCGGTGTCGATGGCTTCTCTGGCTTTGTCACAGCTCTAGCCGTATCCAGTTCTACACAAATTGCAGGCTTTAGCGTAGCTAGCCCTTATTTCAATAATGGCACCTTTAATGCGGGTACAGGTAATTTCGTCGTTCCGACAACGGGTCGATATGCTATTGAAGCTACAATCAACTACTCAACAACGGCTGCCATTAGTTTGAGTTTAGGCGCGGGTATCAACCCTGCTTTTGTTGTTCGTAGAACTTCAGGAACTCCAATAGATCTTATCAGCGGCTTATTCCCTTTGCTTAACGTAAACGTTGCTTTAGTTCTAACGCTTAGGGCGATATTAGGCAATGGCGCTGTTACTTTGGCAGGCGATGTAGCATTGAATGCGGGCGATGTAATCGGTTTGTTCTATGTAGATGGAGGGTTGACCATTTCGTTAAACCTAGGTGGAGCGACGAACTCCGGTATCGTATGGTCCATGCACCGCATAACGTAATATAGCTTCAACGAAAGGAAGGACTGCTTGGCTGCACATGCAGCTAAAGCAGTCCTTCCTTTCTGCCTGTTCTGCTTGTTATTTTGCCGGGAAGCTCATTTGAATAACGCTACTTTAGCTACCTTTGTTGTATGGCCCTCTTGTCATGTATAATAGGAGAGAAAGGTTCTCAATTTACACGTCAATGGAGGGAGATCAACATGGATCAACCATTATCGCATAATAGCGGCCAGCGCCGCACGGAGCAAGCAGCATTCGCAGGAGGCTGCTTCTGGTGTATGGTTTCACCTTTTGAGGAAATGCCGGGTATTATCTCGGTCGTCTCCGGTTACACAGGCGGGCATAAGGAAAATCCAACGTATGAAGAGGTATGCTCCGATACGACTGGACATGCAGAAGCCGTTCTTATTACGTACGACCCCGACGTATTTCCCTATGAGAAGCTGCTAGACATCTTCTGGCATCAGATCGATCCTACGGATGCAGGCGGGCAGTTCCATGACCGCGGCGATTCCTATCGGACGGGCATCTTCTATTATACGGAGGAGCAGCGACAGCTGGCGGAAGCATCGAAGCAGGAGCTTGCAGCGAGCGGACGCTTCGATAAACCGATCGTGACCGAGATCGAACCGGCAGGTAAGTTTTATGCGGCTGAGGATTATCACCAGGGCTATCATAAGACGAATCCGTTCCGTTACAAAATGTACCGTAAAGGCTCAGGACGCGACGCTTTCATCGCGCAAAACTGGAGCATGCGCAAGGATCAGGCTGAGCTGAAGAAGAAGCTAACTCCTATTCAATACGAAGTGACGCAAAATAGCGGTACGGAGCGTCCATTCACGGGAGAATATTGGGATCATACCGAAGACGGCATTTATGTCGATATTGTATCGGGTGAGCCGTTATTCAGCTCGCGAGACAAATATGATGCCGGTTGCGGCTGGCCGAGCTTTACGAAGCCACTTCAGGCTGCTTCCATTTCGGAGCACACCGATACGAGTCATTATATGGTGCGCGTAGAAGTGAGAAGCAAGGAAGCCGATTCGCATCTGGGCCATGTGTTCGACGATGGACCGCAGCCGACGGGACTGCGCTATTGCATCAATTCGGCTTCGCTTCGTTTCGTTGCGAAACAGGATTTGGAGAAGGAAGGCTACGGGGAATACCTCGTGTTATTTAACCAGTAATTGAAATATAGTTCGAAGCTAACAGAAGTCGGGGGAGAGAGCGTTATGTTATTGGAAGAGGCGATTCAAGGACGGAGATCGATCGGGAGAGTGAAGAAGGATCCCGTTCCGCGTGAAGAAATCGAGAAGCTGCTAGATGCGGCGATAATGGCGCCAAGCCATCATAATACGCAGCCATGGAAGTTCATTGTGATGACAGGCGAGGGCAGATCGGCTTTGGGCAACGGATACGCCAAAGTTGCGGCAGCGCAGCTTCCCGATCTTAGCGGAGAGGAACTGGAGGAGCGTCTGGCGAAGGAGCGCACGAAAGCGTTCCGTTCCCCAGTCGTGATCGCGGCAGTATGTTCACCTTCGGATGATCCCCGGGCGGTATTGGCAGAGGAGATAGCTGCCGCACATTGTGCGGTGCAGAATCTGCTGCTAGCCGCTTATGCGAACGGACTTGGCGCCGTATGGCGTTCAGGTGATCCGATGTACCATCCGGCAATGAAGGAAGCCTTCAGCCTCTCCGAAGCTGAACAGCTGGTAGGGCTGGTGTTCATCGGTTATCCCGATATGACCGCGCCTGCTGCGAAGCGTACTCCGGCTGCAGAGAAGACCGTTTGGTTGGAACAATAAAGCATTAAGCATTAAAGGCTGTCCGAGTGTGTCTGGTCTATTCCAGATCCCTTATCGGACAGCCTTTTCATATGAATGGAGGCTATAATGGATATTTGCAGGATAGAGCGACCTTTTGTGGCAGACATATTAGCTATACTGGATTTTTGCAGCAACTTCTTTATGGAATGGCTGAAATGAGGCTTCCTGAAGAAAAGTTAGAGCAAATATCCAATATAGCTCTGGTTAGGGCTCGTTTCCTGCTAAAGTTAATGCAGATATTCAACATAGCTTAAAGGCAGGTTATGCGTCATCGGATCGGTATAGTTTTTTTTAGGCGTTAAACTCAAACTAGCTTCTTTATTGTGAAGTTCGCATTCAGCACATACCAATTCTGCGGGAACGAGACGCCGAGCACCCAATAACTGACGCCGCGCAAATGATAGCTTTTGACGATGTTGAACTTGGCTTGCACGCTGCGGGCATCCTCGAACCATACGGTGTGCTCCCGGCGCTGCTCGTCGAAGTAGTTATAATGCGGTGATTGGCTCAATGCATCGTATTTGATCTCTGCGCCGTATTTGGCCGCGCGACGCACCGCTTCCTGCGGGCTGACCGTAGGCGCCCATTTGCCTCCTTGCACGTAAGGGAGCGTCCAGTCATAGCCGTATAACGGCATGCCCATGACGATTTTGCCAGCCGGAATGACGGTGAGGGCGTAGTTCAGCACCTTCACGACTTCGTTCAACGGCGCAACGGCGCGCGGTGGTCCGCCTGACCAGCCCCATTCATACGTCATCAGAATGACGAAGTCGACGATTCGCCCGTGAGCGGCATAATCATGCGCTTCATACAGCGTACCGGTCTGATCGGCGCTTGTCTTCGGGGCAAGGCAGGTCGAGACCAGATAACCGCTTGGATGCAGACGGTCTACGAGCTTCTGCAGGAAGGTGTTGTAGAGGGCTCGGTCGGCAGGCGGTACATACTCGAAGTCGACGTTGAGCGCGAGATAACCTTTGTTTTTCATAATCGCCAAAATGTCCGTAATAAGCCGTTCTTGTACAGGTTGGCTGGACATAACGGCATGAGCGATCTCGGGGCTGAACGTGCCGTTCTCGAAGTTCGTAATAACCATCATCGGAGCGGCGCGGTGCGCGTAGCCTGCTTTGATAATAGCCGAGTCGTCGAGCGGGATCATCGACCCGTCCAACTGCACGCGATAGCTGAACGGACTTAAGTAGGTTAAGTATTGGCCGATATCATTCACAATCTCGACGCCTGCTGCTCCGAACTTCTCGGTATAGGCATTCACCTCTGTTACCGGCTTCGTCGCTTGCGGAATCGTAATCACCTGTCCGGGGTAAATCAGCGCCGGATTGCTAATTGGATTCACAGCCATCAACTGCTGAAGCGAGAGACCGTACCGCTCTGCGATCGCCCACAGGCTCTCTCCAGCTAACACTTTATGGCTCGTTACTTGCTGAGGGATAATGACCGATTGGCCGATGACGAGCGGTTCTTCTCCCCGTAGTCCGTTCGCGGCAAGTATGTCATCGAGAGGGACGTCGAATTTCTGCGATAACGCCCAAAGTGTATCCCCCCTTTGCACGACGTGAATATGCATGCCTGCCCAACCTCCTTATACGTTTTGTGGTTCATCCATGGAATGGAAATGCCGAAATAGACGCTACTAAACATCTATATTCAAGAAGAGCCGTCCCTAGTCTGCAAGTACGACCGGGAACGTCTCAAATGAGGGTTAGCTCTGTTTTTCGATTCATGCCAGCGGGCATAAGCCCTTTTTTTGGGCATACTGTTCTGATTTTCCGTACGATTTATTCAAAAAAACGAACCTTTATAAAACTTCCTCTCATAATGTTCGTATTTTATTGACAGTGTTAGGGGGATTGGATAAACTAGAGTAGGCTTGAGGCGAGCACACTGCCTTGAACGACAAGATTCGACAAACATCACAATATGCGTTATATATTAAGGTAGAAGAAATAACGCTAACACTTAGTTAAGATACACTCGTATATTTTCGGGAGAAGGCCCGAATGTTTCTACCCGGAAACCTTATTTTCTGGACTACGAGCGTGAAGTGAAGCGATGAACGAGAGCTGCGCACAGCCATTTGCCAAGCATAGGTTGCTCCTCTGACGGGGCAGCCTTCTGTTGTCTCTTAGCGCTGGAAGCTGCCTCATCATCGAATCCTTTACTGAGCGGCAGGCGGCATACATTCGTTGTCGCCGGCGCTCGCGCTCGTAGTCCGAGGCAGCCTATATATGGTTGCTTGCGGGCTTTTTCTGTTTTTCCATACTCTATTGATGAAAGTAGGTTTGATCGCATGTCTGCGAAGGTAGGCGTAATCATGGGCAGCAAGTCGGATTGGGACACAATGAAATTAGCCTGTGACGTTCTGGAGGAGCTTCAAATTCCGTATGAGAAAAAGGTAGTGTCGGCGCATCGTACACCGGATTTGATGTTCGAATATGCGGAATCGGCAGTAGAACGAGGGCTTAAGGTCATTATTGCCGGAGCCGGCGGAGCTGCACACTTGCCCGGCATGGTCGCTGCGAAGACGATTTTGCCGGTTATTGGCGTTCCTGTTAAGTCTTCGAATCTAAGCGGACTTGATTCGCTGCTCTCCATCGTACAAATGCCAGGCGGCATACCGGTTGCGACAGTCGCGATCG
Source organism: Paenibacillus sp. J22P218 (assembly GCF_056269195.1). Classification (NCBI taxonomy): domain Bacteria; kingdom Bacillati; phylum Bacillota; class Bacilli; order Caryophanales; family Paenibacillaceae; genus Paenibacillus; species Paenibacillus sp. J22P218. Next base: position 206,801 of record NZ_JBWDNL010000008.1, on the reverse strand, counting down.
GCAATGCAGGCGGCACGAATGCAGGCTTGCTTGCCGCGCAAATGATCGGCGCGTTCGATCCTGAAGTGCAAGCGCGCGTGGAAGCGCGCCGCGAGCGCGTGAAGCAGGAAGTGCTGGAAAGCAGTGAGACGCTATGAGCAGCGGAGCGGGCAATAAGTCGTCCGCATCCGCAGAGAATGTGAAGACGCTGCTTCCTGGCAGCACGATCGGCATTCTCGGCGGCGGTCAGCTTGGCCGAATGATGGCGAATGCAGGCAGCGCGATGGGCTATCGGTTCATTGCTCTTGATCCAACGCCGGATGCGCCATGCGGACAAGTATCGGAGCAGATCGTAGCGGCTTATGACAATCGTGAGGCGGCTCGCGAGCTTGCGAAGCGGTCGGATGTCATCACCTACGAGTTCGAGAACGTCGATGCCGATGTCGCAGCCATGCTGATGGCGGAATCGTACGTGCCGCAAGGCAGTGAGCTGCTTTATACGACGCAGCATCGGCTTCGCGAGAAGCAAGCGATCGAAGCGGCGGGCGTGCGCGTAGCGCCATACAGCGAGATCCGCAGCGTGGACGAGCTTCGCGAGGCGGTAGAACGTTTCGGTACGCCTTGCGTGCTGAAGACGGCGATGGGCGGCTACGACGGCAAAGGCCAATGGGTCATCCGCAGCGAAGACGAGATCGCCGAGGCTTACGAGACGCTTTCGCGCGCGGGCGTGCAGCTCGTGCTCGAGCAGTTCATTCGCTTCGACAAAGAATTATCAGTAATTGCGGCGAGAAGCCCGCAGGGTGAAATAAAAGCGTTCCCTGTTGCGGAAAATATTCACGTCGATAATATATTGCACTTATCTATCGTGCCGGCCCGTATTAACGAGGACGTGCAGCGTGAAGCGGAACGACTGGCGATGCGCATTGCCGAAGGGCTTGGCGTCGTAGGTTTGATCGCGGTGGAGCTGTTCGTTACGGCGGACGGCGAGCTGTTCGTTAACGAGCTGGCGCCGCGGCCGCATAACAGCGGTCACTACACGATGGAAGCTTGCCGGACTTCGCAGTTCGAGCAGCATGTACGTGCGGTATGCAACTTGCCGCTTGGGGATACGACGCTCATGAGCCCGGTCGTTATGGTTAACGTACTTGGGCAGCATGTTGAGCCGCTGCTTGCGCTTATTGCGAAGCAAGACGAGTCGGCGGAGCGGCTTCACGTTGCGCCGAAGGTGCATTTGTACGGGAAGAAAGAAGCGGTATTCAAGCGCAAGATGGGCCATGTGAACGTCATTGCGCCAAGTACCGAAGCAGCGCTGGAATGGATTCAAGAAACGAATATTTGGAAGGTGTGAATGGTTTATGTTAGAGCGTTACAGCAGACCGGAAATGAGAGCGATTTGGACAGAAGAAAACAAGTTCAACGCTTGGCTCGAAGTTGAACTATGCGCATGCGAGGCTTGGTCCGAGCTTGGCGCGATTCCGAAGGAAGATGTCGTGGCGCTTCGCAAATCGGCGGCGTTCGATATTGACCGCATCTACGAAATCGAGCTTGACACTCGCCATGACGTTATCGCGTTCACACGCGCTGTGTCCGAGAAAGCAGGTCCTGAAGGCAAATGGGTTCATTACGGCCTTACTTCGACCGACGTAGTTGATACAGCTAACGGTTACCTGCTCCTTCAAGCGAATGCGATCCTGTTCAAAGATATCGAGCGTTTCATTGAAATTCTTCGCGACAAAGCGATCCAATATAAAGATACGCCTATGATGGGCCGTACGCATGGCGTTCATGCGCAGCCGACGACGTTCGGTCTGAAAGTAGCACTTTGGTACGAGGAAATGAAACGTAACCTGGAGCGTTTCCAGCATGCGGCTGACGGCGTGCAATTCGGCAAAATGTCCGGCGCTGTAGGCACATTCGCGGACATCGATCCGTTTGTTGAAGAATTCGTATGCAAGAAGCTCGGCATCTCCGCTGCTCCGATCTCGACGCAAACGCTGCAGCGTGACCGTCATGCCGAATATATGGCGACGCTTGCGCTTATCGCTTCTTCGCTCGATAAGTTCGCTACGGAAATTCGCGCTTTGCAGAAGAGCGAATTCCGTGAGGTTGAAGAGCCTTTCGCGAAAGGTCAAAAAGGATCTTCGGCAATGCCTCACAAACGCAACCCGATCGGTTGCGAGAACATCTCCGGTCTTGCGCGCGTTATTCGCGGACATATGCTGACGGCTTACGAAAACATTCCGCTCTGGCATGAGCGCGACATCAGCCACTCGTCGGTTGAGCGCATCATTTTGCCGGATGCAACGATGCTGCTGAACTACATGCTGAACCGTCTTGGCAACATCATCAACAACCTGACGGTGTTCCCGGAAAACATGAAGCGCAACATGCATGCGACTTACGGCGTGCCGTTCTCCGGCCGCGTATTGACGAAGCTGATCGACAAAGGCTTTAGCCGCGAAAAAGCATACGACACGGTTCAACCGCGCGCGATGCAAGCTTGGGAAACGCAACGCCAGTTCCGCGATATCATCAGCGAGACGGAAGAGGTTACAAGCGTATTGTCGGCTGAAGAAATCGACGACTGCTTCAACCCGGCATGGCACCTCAAGCATGTCGACACGATCTTCTCGCGTCTCGGACTAATCTAGGGAGGGCAAGCCATCAATGACTGTTCAATCGCAAGCTCTATCCACGGCTGTTGATTACATTAAGGCTCCTCTAATTTATAAAGGCAAGGTGCGGGAATTGTACGATCTCGGCGAGCATTTCCTGATCGTCGTGACGGACCGCATCTCGGCATTCGATTACGTGCTCGACCCGGCCGTGCCGGACAAAGGCAATGTGCTGAACCGCCTATCGGCTTATTGGTTCGAGCAAACGGCCGACATTCAAGTCAACCATGTCGTGCATACGGACGTTGAGAAGCTTGGCGACCTCGTTACCGAGCCTGAACTGCTTCGCAATCGCATCATGGTTACCCGCAAAGCGGAGCGCATCGATATCGAATGCGTCGTTCGCGGCTATATCACGGGCGGAGGTTGGAGACAATACCAGCAAACGTCCGCGATCAACGGCATCGAGCTTCCTGCGGGTCTTCGCAAGAACGAGCGCTTCCCGGCGCCGATCTTCACGCCTGCGGCGAAAAACGACGTCGGCCACGACGAGGACATCCCGTTCGAGAAGATGGCTGATATGGTTGGCGCCGAGCTCGCGGAAGAGCTTCGCGACCGCAGCATCAAGCTGTATGAGTTCGCGCATGAGTATTGCGCGAAGCATGGAATCATTCTTGCCGATTGCAAATTCGAATTCGGACTTATCGACGGCAAAGTTATATTGATCGACGAAATCTTCACGCCGGACTCGTCCCGCTTCTGGGCCGAAGGCAACTATGCCTTCGACATCGAGATCGACAGCATGGACAAAGAGCCTGTACGCACTTATCTGCTCGGCTCCGACTGGGATCGCGACAGCAAGCCTGCTCCGCTTCCAGAATCCGTAGTAGCAGCGACGACCGCCCGCTACCGCGACATCTACCGCCGCCTCGTCGGCGTTGAATTATAAAGGTTTCACCGCAGCCAACGAAGTGCGGCTGCTCTGGTAAGCATGGCAGCGGTGCACCCCGCGGCCGTCATACAATAACGGGAATTTCTCCCGTTAAATTGGCTCGAATGAACGCTCACGCGCGTATTAACTGGAAAACCTCCCGCTAATTTCACCAAATCGGCCTCGAAGCCTGGTTTAGCGGCGAAATAACGGGACAAACTCCAGCTAATTCATCGCGTCAGCTCATGTCCGCCGAAATAACAGGACAAATTCCAGTTAATCCGCCAACGCCGCAACATCTCACCGATAATGGGGGGATGGGGATGAGCACCTCACCCGATAAACGGGCAGAAGCTCGGCGATGGTAAGCTAACCAGTTCTCTTTCACAGCCAGCGGGCGCGCAAGCGCAAGCGCGGCTGTCCAAGCTTCACCGACCACCCCGCGGCGGTTTTTGAGTTTGTGGAAAATGGGCAAGTGAGGGGAGCAAGGGTTGTTGTCGTAGAGCGAAAGCGCTCGCGTCTAGCTATCGTAAATTTACACATAAAGGTGTAATTAAAAATTTACGATTGCTAATGCGACGGAGACAATTACCCTTGCGTACTCACGAACGATCCCTTTTCCCAGCTCATACCCGCAAAGGGAAAACTCACATTTCCAGGAGGCTATTATGAAGGCAACCGTCTATGTCACGATCAAAGAAAACGTTTTGGACCCGCAAGGAACAGCTGTACAAGGCGCGCTTCACTCGATGGGCTTCGCCGAAGTCGGCAAAGTGCGCATCGGTAAATACTTGGAGCTTGAGCTTGATACGAACGACCGCGCAGAAGCGGAAGCACGCATTAAAGTGATGTGCGAGAAGCTGCTTGCGAATACGGTTGTCGAAGATTACCGTTTTGAGCTGGAGGGATAAGACGATGAAGTTTGCAGTTATCGTATTTCCAGGCTCCAACTGCGACATCGACTGCTACAAGGCGGTTGAAGAAACGATCGGCCAGCCTGTCGACTACGTATGGCATACGGCTACCGACCTGTCCGCATATGACGGCATTCTAGTTCCTGGCGGTTTCTCCTACGGCGACTACCTGCGCTGCGGTGCTATCGCTCGCTTCGCTAACGTAATGGGCGAAGTGAAGAAAGCGGCTGACCAAGGCAAGTTTATCCTTGGCATTTGCAACGGATTCCAAATCTTGACCGAGGCAGGACTGCTTCCTGGCGCTTTGATCCGCAACAACGGACTGAAGTTCCGCTGTCACCAAACGCCGCTTGAAGTTGTTAACAACAACACGGCTTTCACCAACCAATACTCGCAAGGCGAGATTATTAATATTCCGATCGCTCACGGCGAAGGCAACTACTTCTGCGATGACGCGACGCTTGCCGAACTGAAAGCGAACAACCAAATCGTGTTCCGCTATGCAGGCGACACGAACCCGAACGGTTCGGTAGAGAACATCGCGGGCGTAAGCAACAAAGCAGGCAACGTAGTCGGCATGATGCCGCATCCAGAGCGCGCAGTTAACCAATTGCTCGGCTCGGAAGACGGCAAAAGGATGTTTACATCGATTTTGAATGCATGGAGGGAACAACATGGCGCAGCAGTTAACGGCTAAAGAACCGACGGCGGAGCAAATTGCCGATCAGAAAATTTACAGCCAATTTGGCGTATCCGATTATGAATATGAGCTTATTTGCGGATTCCTTGGCCGTAAGCCCAACTACACGGAGATCGGCGTATTCAGCGTCATGTGGTCCGAGCACTGCTCGTACAAAAACTCCAAACCAATCTTGAAAAAATTCCCGATCACGGGTCCTCGCGTCCTGATGGGACCGGGCGAAGGCGCGGGCATCGTCGACATCGGCGACAACCAAGCGGTCGTGTTCAAGATCGAATCGCATAACCATCCATCTGCGGTTGAGCCTTTCCAAGGCGCGGCTACAGGCGTAGGCGGCATTATCCGCGACATTTTCTCGATGGGCGCACGTCCGGTTGCTCTTCTGAACAGCCTTCGTTTCGGCAATCTCGAGAATGAGCGCGTTAAATATTTGTTCGAGCACGTCGTTAGCGGCATCGCTGGCTATGGCAACTGTATCGGTATTCCTACCGTTGCGGGCGAAGTCATGTTCGACGAGAGCTATGAGGGCAACCCGCTCGTTAACGCGATGTGCGTAGGTCTTATCGATCACGATAAAATCCAGCGTGGCGTAGCAAAAGGGGTAGGCAACCCGGTATTCTACGTAGGTCCGGCAACGGGCCGCGACGGTATCCACGGCGCGACATTCGCATCCGTCGAGCTGTCCGAAGAATCCGAAGAGAAGCGTACGGCGGTACAAGTAGGCGATCCGTTCATGGAGAAGCTCGTTATGGAAGCAACGCTTGAGCTGATCGATTCCGGTATCGTGCTCGGTATTCAAGATATGGGCGCGGCAGGCCTCACTTGCTCCAGCGCGGAGATGGCTTCGAAAGCAGGCAACGGCCTTGAGCTGTACTTGGACGAAGTTCCACAACGCGAGACTGGCATGACGCCTTACGAAATGATGCTTTCCGAATCGCAAGAGCGCATGTTGTTCGTCGTTGAACCGCAGCATGAAGCGCAAGCAAAAGAAATTTTCGACCGTTGGGGCATTATTTGCGCCAAAGTCGGCAAAGTAACCGATGACGGACGTCTTCGTTTGTTCCACCAAGGCGAAGAAGTAGCGGATATGCCGGTTAAAGCACTCGTTGATGAGTGTCCGGTTTATGAGAAGCCATCTGCAGAGCCAGCTTACTATCGTGAGAACGCGAAAGTGGATACAGCTGCTTTTGCCGAAATCACGGACTTGAACGGCGCTTTGGAAAAAGTGCTTGCATCCCCTACGGTTGCTAGCAAAGAGTGGGTTTACAATCAATACGATTACATGGTTCGTACGTCGACGGCTGTTCAGCCGGGCTCCGACGCGGCTGTCGTGACGATTCCCGGCACGCGCAAGGCGCTTGCGATGACGACGGACTGCAACGGTCGTTATGTATATCTGGATCCTGAAGTAGGCGGACGTATCTCCGTTGCTGAAGCAGCGCGCAATATCGTTTGCTCCGGCGCAGAGCCGCTTGCGATTACGGACAACCTGAACTTCGGCAACCCTGAGAAGCCTGAAGTGTTCTGGCAGCTTGAGAAATCGGCAGACGGCATGTCCGAAGCTTGTGTCGTGCTCGATACGCCAGTTATCGGCGGTAACGTCAGCTTGTACAACGAGAACGCGAAAGGCGCGATCTACCCAACGCCAGTAATCGGCATGGTTGGTCTCGTACACGACGTTGACCACATTACGACGCAAGGCTTCAAAGCTGATGGCGACGTAATCGTCTTGATCGGCGAGACGAAAGCCGAGTTCGGCGGCAGCGAGCTGCAATACGTGCTCGAAGGCGCGGCTAGCGGACGTCCACCAGAAATCGACCTCGCTACGGAGAAAAAAGTAATCGGTGCCGTTCTTGGCGCGATTCAAAAAGGTCTAGTCGCTTCGGCGCATGACTTGTCCGAAGGCGGCATCGCGGTAGCTGCTGCAGAATCTTGCATCAGCGGCGGACTTGGCGCAGAGATCGCTCTCTCCACTGAGCTTCGCGCGGATCAATTGCTGTTCAGCGAATCACAATCGCGTATTCTGCTCTCCGCTAAACCGGAAAATGCTGCGGCATTGACGGCTTACCTGAACGAGCAAGGCGTAATCAACGCTACTATCGGTACGGTTAAAGGCAGCAGCCTTTCCATCAACGTAAACGGCAAATCCGGCATCAACGCGCCGGTCAAACAACTGGAGAAGGTCTGGAAGGATGCGATTCCATGTCTGATGAAATAAGCAAGCATTTGCTTTGGACGGGAGATCATTATAACGAAGGTATCGGACGTGACGATATTTTCGACAAACTGCGTGAAGAGTGCGGCGTCTTCGGGGTATTCAATATCCCGGCGGCGTCGAGCCTCTCTTACTACGGCCTGCATGCGCTTCAGCATCGCGGCGAAGAAAGCGCGGGAATATGTACGGTGGATACGGCTAACGGCAATGCCTTCGCCTATCACCGCAACATGGGGCTTGTTAAGGAAGTGTTCGGCAAGGATGAGCTTGACCATCTGAAAGGCGACCGTGCGATTGGCCACGTTCGTTATTCGACGGCAGGAGAGAGCAAGCTGGCGAATGCACAGCCGCTTATCTTCCGCTATCGCGATGGTGATCTTGCTGTTGCGACGAACGGCAACATCGTCAATGCGCCGGAAATCCGCAAGGAGCTTGAGATGTCGGGATCGATCTTCCAGACGTCGAGCGACACGGAAGTAATTGCGCATCTAATCGCTCGTTCTCCGAAGGATTTCGAGACGGCGGCGAAAGAAGCGTTGCAGCGTATTGTCGGCGGATTCGCGTTCCTGATCATGACGAATGAAAAGCTGCTCGTCGCTTCCGATCCGAACGGACTTCGTCCGCTCGTCATGGGTCGTCTAGGCGATGGCTACGTATTCTCGTCGGAATCGTGCGCGTTCGAGACGATCGGCGCGGAATATGTACGCGATGTCCAGCCGGGCGAATTGCTGATTTTCGACGCTGACGGTATGCGTGAAGACCGTTATGCAGAAGTAGAGCGCCGTGCGACTTGCGCGATGGAATACATTTATTTTGCCCGCCCGGACAGCGATATTAACGGAATCAACATCCACTCGGCGCGCAAACGGATGGGACGCCAGCTCGCGCAGGAATCATTCGTGGACGCGGATATTGTAACGGGCGTGCCCGATTCCAGTATTTCCGCGGCGATCGGTTATGCCGAGCAAACGGGTATTCCTTATGAGCTTGGACTTATCAAAAACAAATATACAGGCAGGACGTTTATCCAACCTTCCCAAGAGCTGCGCGAAAAAGGCGTGAAGATGAAGCTTTCCGCCGTTCGCAAAGTCGTGGAAGGAAAACGCGTCGTCATGATCGACGATTCGATCGTGCGCGGCACGACCTCGCTTCGTATCGTGAACCTGCTTCGTGAAGCAGGCGCGACCGAAGTGCATGTGCGGATTACGTCACCGCCTTTCAAAAACCCGTGCTACTACGGCATCGATACCCCTGACCGCAAGGAGCTGATCGCTTCGTACCGGACGGTGGAAGAAATTCGCAAGCAGATCAACGCGGACTCGTTATCTTTCCTAAGCGACGAAGGTTTCGTTGATTCGGTCGGCGGCAATGACGGAGCATACAACCGCGGCATGTGCCTGGCTTGCTTCGACAATGACTATCCGACGCCAGTGAACGAAGAATCGGACAAAAGCTGCAGCTGCTAGAACGAGGCAGAGTGGGGCAGAAATAAAGCATGCATTACATTTTAAGGAGTTGACCGAAAGTGTCAGAAGCGTACAAAAAGGCCGGCGTCGATATTGCGGCAGGCAACGAAGCGGTTGAACGGATGAAAAAACACGTGAAGCGCACTTACCGTCCGGAGGTTATGGCGGAGCTTGGCGGATTCGGAGGTTTGTTCGGCCTGAACAAGGACAAGTACGAGGAGCCTGTTCTCGTATCCGGAACGGATGGCGTCGGCACGAAGCTGAAGCTTGCTTTTGCAATGGACAAGCATGACACGATCGGTATCGACGCAGTAGCGATGTGCGTGAACGATATTATCGTACAAGGCGCTGAGCCGCTGTTTTTCCTCGATTACTTGGCATGCGACAAAGTCGTGCCCGAGAAGATCGAAGCAATCGTTGCCGGTATTTCCGAGGGCTGCGTGCAAGCGGGCTGCTCGCTAATCGGCGGCGAAACGGCAGAGATGCCGGGTATGTACTCCGAAGGTGAATACGACATTGCCGGCTTCACGGTCGGTATTGTAGATAAGAAAAAAATGATCGACGGATCGACAATCGCTGCTGGCGACGCGGTTATCGGCTTCGCATCGAGCGGCATTCACAGCAACGGCTTCTCGCTCGTTCGCCGTTTGCTGCTTGAAGAAGCAGGTTACTCGCTGGAGCAAACATTGGACGAGCTCGGCGGTGCGCGTCTTGGCGACGTGCTGATCGAGCCAACGCGCATCTATGTGAAATCGGCGCTTAAGCTGATCGAGCAAGTGGACGTGAAGGGCATGGCGCACATTACGGGCGGCGGCTTCATCGAGAACATTCCGCGCGTATTGCCGGAAGGCGTTAACGTTGATATCGCATACGGCTCGTGGCCGATTCTGCCGATCTTCGGATTGATGCAGGAGAAGGGCAATATTACGAACCGCGATATGTTCACTACGTTCAACATGGGCGTAGGTTTGGTCGTTGTTGTACCGGCGGATCAAGCGGAGACTGCGCTGCGCGTTGCGGCGGAGCTTGGCGAGGAGGCTTACCGTATCGGAACGGTTACGGAAGGAAGCCGCATCGTAACGTTTACGGGAGCGGAAGTATAATGGCATCGCTTCGCATCGCCGTATTCGCTTCGGGACAAGGCTCGAATTTCCAAGCGATTGTGGATGCGGTGCAGGAGGGGAAGCTCGATGTAACCATCGAGCTTCTTGTTTGTGACAAGCCAGCCGCTCCCGTTGTGGAGCGCGCACGGAAGGCGGGCGTGGACACGTTCCTGTTCACGCCGAAGGAGTACCCGTCTCGCGAAGCTTACGAGACGGAAATTATCGCCGAGCTGCAGCGCCGCGGCGTCGAACTGATCGTGCTGGCCGGCTACATGCGGATCATCACATCGGTGCTGGTGGAGCCGTTCTACGGCCGGATGATCAATATTCATCCGGCGCTGCTGCCGGCTTTCCCAGGCGTGAACGGCATCGGCCAGGCGCTGGAATACGGCGTCAAGCTGACCGGCGTCACCGTCCACTATGTGGACGGCGGCATGGACAGCGGGCCGATCATCGCGCAGACCGCGGTGGAAGTGGCGGACGGCGACACGGAAGAGTCGCTCGCCCCGCGCATTCACGCAGCAGAGCAAGCGCTGCTGCCAAGCGTCATCCAGCTCATCGCGGAGAACCGCGTGACGCTGGATGGCAGGCATGTCTCGATCCGCCGCGGGTAAGTAGGCGGATCGAACGCTCAGTCGGCGCTAGCCGCTGACGAATAGAGCTGGAAAGCAGCTCTATTCCACAAACTAGGGTTAGTTTGAACGAAATAGCGATAGAAATTAGCGCTATTTCGTGGCGGTTGCGGCTGAACTGAGCTCAAACGGCGTCGGTGCTGACGAATAGAGCTAGAAAGCAGCTCTATTCCACAAACTAGGGTTAGTTTGAACGAAATAGCGATAGAAATTAGCGCTATTTCGTGTAACTTCGGCGGAACTGAGCTCAACCAGCGTCAGTGCTGACGAATAGAGCTAGAAATTAGCACTATTCCACAAACTAAGGTTAGTTTGATGGATATAGCGATAGAAATTAGCGCTATTTCGTGGCGGTTGCGGCGGAAATGAGCTCAACCGGCGTCGAGTGCTGGTGAATAGAGCTAGAAAGCAGCGCTATTCCACAAACTAAGGTTAGTTTGACGGAAATAGCGATAGAATTTAGCGCTATTTCGTGTAACTTCGGCGGAACTGAGCTCAACCAGCGTCAACGCTGACGAATAGAGCTATAAAGTAGCTCTATTCCACAAACTAACTTTAGTTTGAGCCAAATAGAGCTAAAAGTTAGCGCTATTTCATGACTGTGACCGAGTAAGAAGACAAGCAATTGTTGTTCCATATAGATGAGGAGGAATTTGGCGTGGCTATTCGCAGAGCGTTAATTAGTGTTTCGGATAAGACCGGCATCGTGGAGTTTTCCCGTGAGCTGGCGCAGCAAGGCGTACAAATTATTTCGACAGGGGGTACGTTCAGCCTGCTTCAGAAGGAAGGCGTACCGGTTATCGGCATTTCCGATGTAACGGGCTTCCCTGAAATTCTCGACGGACGCGTAAAGACGCTGCACCCGGCCGTACATAGCGGCCTTCTTGCCGTTCGCGATGACGAAGAGCATCAGAAAGCGATGAAAGAGCTTGGTCTCGACTACATCGATCTCGTTATCGTTAACCTGTACCCGTTCAAAGAAACAATCGCTAAGCCGGACGTTTCGTACGAGGACGCTATCGAGAACATCGATATCGGCGGCCCAACGATGCTTCGTTCCGCAGCTAAGAACCATGCATTCGTGACGGTAGTTGTCGACGCTGGCGACTACGGCACGATCCTGGAAGAAGTGAAAGCGCAAGGCGACACAACGCTCGAAACGCGTAAACGTCTAGCTGCAAAAGTGTTCCGTCACACAGCTGCATACGACTCCCTCATCTCCGACTACCTCTCGAAGCAAATGGGCGAGCCGCTTCCTGAATCGTACACCGTTACTTACGAGAAGGTACAAGACCTTCGTTACGGCGAAAACCCGCATCAGAAGGCTGCTTTCTACAGCAAGCCGCTTGCTGCTGCAGGCAATATCTCCACAGCTGAGCAATTGCACGGCAAAGAGCTGTCCTACAACAACATCAGCGACGCGAACGCGGCGCTTGGCATTCTTAAAGAGTTCGACGAGCCGGCAGTCGTTGCCGTTAAGCATATGAACCCTTGCGGCGTAGGTATCGGCGCAACGATTCACGAAGCGTACGAGAAAGCTTATGCGGCTGATCCAACGTCGATCTTCGGCGGTATCGTGGCGGCTAACCGTACAATCGGCGCTGACACAGCTGAGCTTCTGGGCAGCATTTTCCTAGAAATCATCATCGCGCCAGACTTCACGCCTGAAGCGCTTGATATTCTGACCAAGAAGAAAAACATCCGTCTTATGAAGCTTGGCGGACTTACAGCCGCAGCAGAGCGCAAGCCGGAATGGATCGTAACTTCGGTAGCTGGCGGCATGCTCGTTCAAGAAAGCGACGTGCACAGCTTGGCGGAAGCCGATCTGCAATTCGTTACAGACCGCAAGCCAACGGCTGAAGAACTGAAGCAATTGCTGTTCGGCTGGAAAGTCGTTAAGCATGTGAAGTCGAACGCGATTCTTCTTGCGAAGGACGATATGACCGTAGGCGTAGGCGCTGGTCAAATGAACCGCGTAGGCGCAGCTCGCATTGCGATTGAGCAAGCCGGCGAGAAAGCAAAAGGAGCGGCACTCGCTTCCGATGCGTTCTTCCCAATGGGAGATACGGTTGAGCTTGCTGCGAAAGCAGGCATCACGGCGATCATTCAACCAGGCGGATCGATCAAGGACGAGGAATCAATCGCAGCGGCTAACGCAGCCGGTATCGCGATGGTATTCACTGGCGTTCGCCACTTCAAACACTAAAACGAACGAATGAACATACAGAGCACGACAGCCTGCGTAAAAGATAGGTATGAGGGGCCTCACTTCCGAGTGAGGCAAATCTCACTGTTGTGCTCCTTTTTTTAATCGCAATAACATATAGGGGGATTAGCACATGCGTATATTGGTTGTTGGCAGCGGCGGACGGGAGCATACGATCGTCTGGGCGCTCAAGAAAAGCGAGAAAGTAAAGGAAGTGTTCTGCGCGCCGGGCAATGCGGGTATCGCACAGCTTGCGGAATGCGTGCCGATCGCGGTTAGCGAGTTCGCGGAGCTTACGCGCTTCGCAAAGGAAGCTTCGATCGATCTCGTCTTTATCGGACCTGACGATCCGCTTGCAGACGGCATCGTAGATGCTTTCGAGGCAGAGGGCATCCCGACTTACGGACCTCGCAAAAATGCGGCTGAAATCGAAGGCAGCAAAATCTTCATGAAAAACCTGCTCAAAAAATACAACATCCCAACTGCCAAATACGAGACGTTCACGAATTACGAATCGGCGCTGGCTTACTTGCGTGAGCAGTCGACTCCAATCGTGATTAAGGCTGACGGCCTTGCAGCTGGCAAAGGCGTAACGGTTGCGGCGACGCTTGAAGAGGCCGAGAAGGCGCTTCGCGAAGCGATGGTCGACAAAGTGTTCGGCGATGCGGGCAACCAAATCGTTATCGAGGAGTTCCTCGAAGGACAAGAAATGTCGATTCTGGCGTTCGTTGACGGCGAGACGGTTCGCGCTATGGTACCTGCACAGGATCATAAGCCGATTTTCGACGGCGACAAAGGACCGAACACGGGCGGCATGGGCACTTACACGCCGCTTCCGCATATCGACCAAGCGATTATCGACGAGTCGATCACGAACATCATTATCCCTACGGCTAAAGCAATGGTCAGCGAAGGCCGTCCGTTCCGCGGCGTCCTGTTCGCAGGCCTTATGATTACGAAGGACGGTCCGAAAACGATCGAGTTCAACGCTCGCATGGGCGATCCGGAAACGCAGGTCGTATTGCCGCGTCTGAAAACGGATCTTGTCGACATCGTACTTGCTTCGCTTAACGGCAGACTTGGCGATCTCGACATCGAGTGGGATGACGAGGCAGCTGTCTGCGTCGTTATCGCATCCGAAGGTTATCCGGCATCGTATCCGAAGGGCCGCGTCATTACGGGTCTTTCGGAAGCGGAAGCGCAAGGCGCGCTTGTGTTCCATGCCGGCACAGCATCGAAGGACGGCCAGTTCGTAACGAACGGCGGACGCGTGCTTGGCGTCGTAGGCCGCGGCAAAGATATCGCCGAAGCCCGCGCACGCGCTTATGAGGCGGTCAGCGTGATTGATTTTGAAGGCAAACAAAGCCGTACCGATATTGCAGCTAAAGCGCTTCGTTAAGAAGCCGCAAGCCATAGAAGTCCCTGTTGTCGAAAACGCTGATAAAGCGTCGATGACGGGGGCTTTTTCTTTTTATGCAAAATGTCATATAAGCGCGAAAGGTGTTACTATTTTGTAACTCTCTTAAACTACCATTCCGCTACGATAGAGTTATAAGCGGGGAGTAGAAGGTGAGCGAAATGACAAAGGAGTTCAAACGTTACAAGGGATGGTTGGTTATGCTGCTGCTGGCGGCAGTGATGGTATGGGGCAGCGGCTGCGCAATCAGCCAAACTCTTGATCTGACGGCTATCGCGGCAGATGGGGAAGAGCAGGAGACGGATGAAGTATCCTCCGATCTTGGTCTGGATTTCAGCGATCTCAGCGGCGGTAAGAATGGTGGAGAAACCGGCGTAAAGCCGGGGGAAGTTATTTTAGTGCAGGATGAAGGCAACGAAGACCTCGGAGAGAACGTTCCGATCGAGATTGTTCCAGAGGGAGAGGGCACGGCAACAGCCGAGCCTGACAAAGAAGAGCAGAAGGTTATCGCGTTAACCTTCGACGATGGTCCGGACAAGCGTTATACGCCGGCCATATTGGATATCCTGAAAGAAAAAGGAGTGAAAGCGACGTTTTTCGTCGTTGGTCTCCAAGTGAACAAAAGTCCGGAAGTGTTGGAGCGGATCGTAAAGGAAGGCCACGAGATAGGCAATCATACGTACAATCATAAAGACTTGTCCAAGCTGGGCAAGGATGCGATTTTGAAGGAGATTAACGATAGCGATAAATTGATTAAGGATGCCGTAGGCTTCACGCCAGTATTGTTCCGCGCTCCATATGGAGCAGTGTCGGATACGCTTAAGGATATCGTTAAAAATACGGGCCGCCACATGATCGGTTGGAATATCGATACGCGTGATTGGGCGGGGACTTCGGTAGCCGATATGCAAGAAATGATTCGAACGGAAGCGAAGCCCGGTGGTATAATATTAATGCATTCTTTTGGAGGCAAACACATCGCGAATACGGTGGAGGCGCTCCCTGGAATTATAGATGAATTAACGGAGATGGGTTATTCGTTCGCTACGATAGATGAACTGCCATAATCCGCTGCAACGCAACTGGAGGAGGCTATAGCAATTGAAAGTCGCTCGCTCACCGCAACGATCCGTCCTGTACGGAAATATGATACGAATAGGCGGCCTTCTCAGCGCCGCACTGTTCATCCTTATCCTATCCGCAGGTTGCCGCTACACGGCGGCCCCTGCGGATTTGCTGCAGAAGCCGAAGATTGCGGCGGACAAGCAGGTGCTGCTGCAAGCGATCGAGAAGGAGCTCCCTGACTATAGCAAGCTGACGCTGCCGCTACGTGAGAAGAACATGGAGGCGATCCGCATTCTGGATGTGGATGGCGACGGTGTGAAGGAAGCGGTCGTCACCTTTTACAATGAATACAGCACGCCGGAGCTGCTGGTGCTCAAGCAGACAGACGGTAAATGGAAGTCGTGGGTTGGCGTGGAACAGCCGATGGCTAGACAGATCGCTTGGCTTGATATTATCGATTTGGACAGTGATGGCAAAATGGAGCTGCTCGTCGGTTGGACGGGCGCTTTCGAGAGTCCGAACGTGCTGGAGATGTATTCTTTTCACGGGAAGACGGAACGCAATGAACGCGGCAATCTCGTATTGAAGCCGCTTGATTCGCTGCCTTACTCCTACGCGGAGACCGGCGATATGAACGGAGACGGACAGCCGGAGCTGGCCATCATCTCGGAGACGCATACGAACCGGGAGAAGGAGCTGCCCGCGTTTCAATTAACGATCTATAACTGGAACAATAACGCGCTGCATGCGATCGTCGAACAAAACCTGTTCAACGGAGTCAACACGTACGAGAGATTGCTAATTGGGCAAGTATCTCCAAGGCAGAACGGCGTTGTGCTGGAAGCTTCGACAGGCGCACACGGAACATTCACCGCCATGTATGTGTGGGAGAAAAGGGGGCTAAGGCTCGTATATCCTGCCCCTGATGATCCGGCTAATGGCATTAGCGGCAAGCCGACGATGAGCGGCGACGTGAATGGAGACGGCATTATTGAACTTGCTTGGGTGAGAGAAGCGCCGGATGAGCTTGGCGTACCTTACGTAGATGCCGTATGGATCAACGATTGGGTGCAATGGGATGGGCAGTCCGGATTCGCGCCCGTCATGGAGGAGTTTACGGATTCAAACTACGGGCTGACAATGCGGATACCCGAGCAATGGTCGGGCAAGTATACGCTGCGCAAGTCGCAGAGCAATCCTTATAGCATCGTGACGATCGATGTCATCGGCGGCTCGAGCAACGAGAAGGCAGAGCTTGCGACCTTGTATGCAGTACCGAAGAAGGATTGGGACGCACTGGAGACCATCTGGAAGGATGAGCAGAAATCGTATCAGCATTTGTTCGCGGACAGCGGCAACGTGTTCGCCGTTTCCTTCGTTAAGGAAGCGCCGCAAGAGTGGAATGACGCAGGCAAGAACGAGTTCAACGAAATGCTGAAGATAGAAGATCATATGGCTTCCTATCTGACGATTCGCAATGATTAATAGAACAGAAGCAGGCGGTGACCTATGCGAATATTGTTGCTGGAGGATGAGGAATCGATCCGCGGATTTGTGCGCATTAACTTGAAGCGCAATGAGATGGAGGTGACGGAGGCGGAGACGGGCGAAGCTGCGCTTGAGCTTGCGGGTACGGAAGGCCCTTTCGACATCGCCTTGCTGGACGTGATGCTTCCGACGATTAGCGGCTTCGAAGTATGCGAGCAGCTGCGCGCGAACTATCCCCGCATGGGTATCATTATGTTAACGGCAAAGTCGCAGGAAGAGGATAAAATACACGGCTTGGAGCTAGGTGCGGACGATTACGTTCAGAAGCCGTTCAGCCCCGGCGAGCTTATCGCACGGATTAAGTCGCTGTACCGGAGGATGAGTTCCGAACCGGTCGGCTCGATCGATTCAACTGTGCAGGGCGGCGGGGACAAGGCAGGCGAGTCGGACGATTTGCTCAAGGCCGTGCAAGTGTCCGATCAAAGCTTTAGCGGCAGCTATGACCTTGGGCAAGCTCCCGCAGCGGCAGCTGTTCCGGCGCTTGAAGTTCGTATTCCGCCTTTCGTTCTATCCATTCCTGAGCGGAAGTTATGGAAGGAAGATCGCGAGATCATTCTGACGCCTACCGAGTGGACGCTGGTTCGCTTGCTCATGGAGCGCGAGGGGGCGAGCGTGAGCCGCGATCACATTTTGAGCGAAGTGTGGGGCAGGTACTATGTGGGCGATCTGAAAGTCGTGGACGTCAACATTCGACGCATTCGGCAGAAAATCGAAAGCAATCCGTCCGAGCCGTCCTTCATTGAGACGGTATGGGGTTTCGGGTATCGCTGGAAACGGGGCGCTAGGCCATGAGAAGCGTCAAATCGCGGATGGTTTGGAGCTTTTTGCTGCTAATCGTACTCGTCGTTACGGTGCTCGGCACGACGTTCGCGGCGCTAATGTGGAACTACTATTACGGCAGCGCGCAGAGCTCGGTTAAGCAGCGGGCGGAGACGGCGCTTACGCTGCATGGCCGTTCCCTTTCCTCGCTAGGGGTACAGGACCAAGCCGATTATATGCTGCAATATATGATCGAGGGCGGGACAAGACTGCAGCTGCTAGACAGCACGGGCCGAATTCGTATCGATTCAGACGGCTTTTCCGAAGACATCCGTTATACGACGGGCGATGTGAAGGCGGCAATCTCAGGTACGACGGGAAGCTGGCGCGGCGTTGACCCTTATTACGGAGAGCGGGTTATGTCCGTCACGATTCCGCTATGGAACGATATGCGCGTCGTTTCGCTGCTGCGCTATTCGGCTTCGCTCGAACAGGTCGATGCGATGGTGAGCCTGCTGATTCGCATGGCCGCTGCTGTCGGCACGGCTGTTATTCTGCTTTTCCTAGGACTGAGTTTGTTTCTAGCACAACGTATCGTGAAGCCGATTCGCGAGCTGACGCGCGTTGCGAGATACATGGCGGAGGGAGATTGGACGCGCAGAGCAACGAAGAGAAGCGACGACGAGATCGGCCAACTTGCGGAGACGTTTAATTCCATGGTGGTAGAGCTTAATAAGCGGGAGAAGCTGAAGAACAACTTCATTTCTTCGATCTCACATGAGCTTCGCACGCCGCTGACTTCAATCAAGGGTTGGAGCGAGACGCTGAAGGAAGGCGATCCTGCGGACGATGAGGAGTTCAAAATGGGGATGTCGATCATTAGCCGGGAGACGGAGCGGTTATCCGGACTGGTTGAAGACCTGCTCGACTTCTCCAAGCTGTCGGCACGGACGATGGATCTTCATACGGAGGTGCTGGATATGAACGGGCCCGTCAAGGAGACCGTGCATCAGCTAGCCGTTCGCAAAGGACAGACAGGCGTCAGGCTGATGGCCGAATACGGTAAAAGCCCGCTTGTCGTTCACGGGGATGCCAACCGGCTCAAGCAGGTTATTATTAATCTCATCGACAACGCGTTCAAGTTCACGCCAGCCGGCGGTTCGATTCGCATATCGACGACCGCAACGGAGGAGTATGCGCAGGTCACGGTAGCCGACACGGGCTGCGGCATCGACGCGGAGGATCTGCCGCATGTGACGGAGAACTTCTATAAGGCCCAAACGGGCCAAGGCGGTTCAGGGCTCGGCCTTGCCATTTGCAAAGAAATCATCGAGTTGCACGATGGCAAGCTTACGATCGACAGTGAACGCGGAGCCGGTACGATCGTGACGATCCGTTTGCCGCTTATACGCGAGTAGAACTATTCTTTATAGAACAACAGCTTCCGGTTCGCGATCACGTAGACGATTGCAATAATAACGCCTATGGTCAGCAGAACCGGAAGCCAATGATTGTCCAACCATTCGAGCCATAGCGGCATGCACATGCACCTCCTCGCATTTCTGTTTCTTAGCCGGTAAAAGTACACTCCAACCCTCATACTCCCATGCATAGTATTTACTGAGTAATTGAAAATTAGTAATACATACTCGTGATTCCATGACTTGCATATTCGCATTTGACAGCAGCCGAATCGGATGCTAATATAAGTTTAACTTAATTCATAGTATACGGGTAGGAATTATTATATATGGATCATCAGGAGGTAGTCGGCATGGAAAAACAGATCACTTTGCGTCATGACGGGCTTGAGCTCACCGCAACGCTTCATTATCCGACTGACGGAAGTCATAAGGATTCGGAGAAGAAGCAAGCGATAATCATATGCCACGGCTTCATTGGCAGTCGGATCGGTGTCGATCGGCTGTTCGTTAAGGCGGCTCGCGCTCTGGCGGCGCAAGGCTCCTATGTGCTGCGCTTCGATTATGGAGGCTGCGGCGAGAGCGGGGGCGATTACGGAGCGCTCGGCTTCGAATCGATGATCGATCAGACGCGGACAGCGATCGATTACATCTCCAGCATGGATTGTGTAGATCCGCGGAGAATCGTGCTGCTTGGCCATAGCCTTGGCGGAGCGATTGCGATCATGACAGCCGTGCGGGATCGCCGTGTTAAGCGGCTCGTCCTATGGTCTCCGGTAGCTTATCCGTTCAACGATATCGTTCGTATCGTCGGCAGAAGCAGCTACGATGAAGCGGTCACGTCGGGAAGCTCCGACTATAACGGCTACACGCTGCAGAAAGTGTTCTACGAATCGCTGCTCCAGCACCAGCCGTTCCAAGCGGCGACAAAGTTCGGCGGTGAAGTGCTGCTCGTACACGGAACGAGCGACGAACTCATTCCGGTCGATTACAGCTTCCTATACCAGAAGGTGTTTTGGACGCGCAACGAAGGATTATGCGACAAAGAAATTATTTTTCAAGCGAATCATACGTACTCCAGCCGCAGCCATCAAGAGGAAGCGATCCGCGTAACATCCGATTGGCTGAGCGGTCTCGACCGCCAGCAGCAGGATTGGCATCACTGGAGTATTTAAAAAGATGGACCGAATTCCCTAGAGTAATGGGAGCTCGGTTTCTTTTATTGGACCGAATAGGATGGAAAGTCCATCCTATTCGCACAAACATCGATTACTTGAGGGCAATAAGATGCAAAACGCAGCTTATGGCCCATGAGAGCGACGCTAGTGGCGGAAATTCGCACAACGTTATTGCAGCCGTTTATACTTGCCGAAGTACGGGATGACGACGTTGACGTCCAGCTTCTCGATCGATTGCTTATCGATAGCCAGCTGTTGGCCGTTGTTCGTCAGCTTCTGCCACAGCTTCTGGTCTTTCTTATAGAGCTGCTGCCCGAGCTGGAATACATCCACATTGATGTCGACGCCGGCTGTGTAGGTGTCCATGATTTGCTTCTTAACGATCTCTGAGGCGACTGCGACAAGCTCCTGATTCGACAACGGCTCCAAGTACTCGTACAAGGCCGCCAGCAATCGGACGGAGATATGGAAGCGTACCTCTTCACCTTTAATGATCGTCTTAATATTGATTTTCGGCCTGCCCGCAGAGAGTTGTCCGTAGACTTCCCCATTCTTCTCCAGCGTTAACGGCGAGCGGTTCGTGCTCCTCAGCATCCAGCGATACCCAAGCAGACTTTGGCGCGATAGGTAGCCGTTAATGTTATCTCCGTATTCGAAGTACGCTCCGTTTATCGTAAGCATCGGCTGCGGAGTTTCATTTTCCTTCCACTGCGTACTGTTGATGTCAATGCAAGGCAGAGAGGTTGTCCGCGCCGGCTCGTTGAACGAAGCCAAATATTTGAAGAGGAGCACGGGTGGCATGACCGAGTATTGCTGATAGTTTTTTTGCGGATCGTGAAGAATGGTCGTAAGCGGCGAGAGCTTGAAGAAGGAGTTCGTCGACAAGATGTCCTCGATCGAGCTCTTCGTGCCGTATACCCAGGTGTTGTAGCGAACTTCGGGAAAACGATTCACCATCTCGACGAACTTGATCCCAACGTTCTTAAGCACGGTTTCCGAAATGACGATCGCCGATACATGCCCCCACGAAAGGGGCATTTGAGCGGTTCGATACAGATCGTTGGCCGCGGCATTCAGCGTCTTGCCTCTTCCCTTGCCTACCCATACCTGCGCATCCTGATTCGCCTTGCCGCCTGCATCGGCCTTAGCGATATTGGAGAAGTCCAGCATTTGTGCATAGAGGATGAACTGATTGTCCTTAAAATCAAGGCCTATAGCCTTTACGTAGCTGACGCTTTGAAGCTCAACTGCGCTCCAGCAGCCGGATATCGGCAAGCAAAGGCATAGGACAAGCAGCGGCGTCAGGAGGAGTCGCTGGCGGATAATAAAGTAATTCAACGTTTTTTTCCTGCTTTCGAAGGCTCCTGAGTATGCAGGTACTTGGGTCTGCGCCGGTTCATCATGAACGGCCATTTGAACAGCGACTTCAGCATTTCCTTGATATCCAGCGGCGCTGCTGGCGCGAGATAAGGAACGCCGAATGAAGTGACCGTGCTTAAATAAATGACGAACAATATGATCGACGTTATGAAGCCATACATCCCGAAGGACGCGGCCAGCGTGAAGGAGGCGAACCGAACCAGGATCATCGAGCTCGTGAGCGATTGATTGACGAGCGTTGCGCCGGAAACGACGGTGATGGCGGTCACGACGATCATTAGCGGCGATATCAGGCCTGCCCGTATCGCGGCATCGCCGATGATAAGACCGCCTACGACGGTAAGCGTCTGTCCGATCGAGCTAGGCAGACGCACGCCGGCTTCACGGAACAGCTCCATCATGACCATGATGAAGAACATTTCCAAACCTGACTCCATGGGAAGCCCATGACGGCCGGAGGAGATGGTCGCGAGCAGCGGGAAAGGGACTTGATCGATATGGAACGCCGTGAGCGAGATATAGAAGCCGGGCAGGAAGATCGTCGTAATGAACCCGAAAAATCGCAGGATGCGCCCCACATTGACGGATAGAAAGGGGAAATAGGCATCTTCGGGCGATTTCATCAGTAAAAACAAATTGCTTGGCGCGATAATGGCGGTCGGATTGCCGTCTACGAAAATGATAAATCGGCCGTTAAGCAGACATTCCACGGCAAAGTCGGGCCTGCCCGTATAATGCGTAGGCGGGAACAGGACGATCGGGGAGCCCGATAACAAATCCTCCAAGTGGCCGGTCGTAACAAGCTTCTCGACGTGGATGTTATTAAGCTTGTCCTTCACATCCTTGATCATCTCCGGGTTCGCGATATCGCTAACGTAGAGCAGCGCCGTCTTCGTTAACGTTCTTTCTCCCAACTGCGTGTACTCGCAGGTTAACGTATAAGTCCTAAGCCGCTTCCGGATCAGCGCGATATTGGTCGTCAACTGCTCGACGAAACCGTCCTTCGGTCCGCGGATCGACACTTCCGTTGCCGATTCGGATGGCATGCGGCTAGGGAAGTTCGCGATATCGATAGTCCATATCGTCTGGATATTCGGCAAGCAGAAGAGCAGATGGCCTTCGAATACATAGGAGCTGATCGTGCTGCGGGTCGTCTTCAGGTTCGGCGAATAGAGCACATCCCATTGCAGATCGGCATTATGATTCATCGTTTCGCGACGCTGAAAAGCGGTTTCCTTGAATACCTTATGAAGCTCGGGCAGAATGACGTCGTTGATGATTTTCGTTTCCGTCATCCCGCTGCAGTAGATGAATACCGCTTGCACCGACGATCCGGCCGCGCCGAATTGATTCGTCTGAACGATGACATCATCGCAGTTCACGAACCAATTGCGCAGCATATGTTCGTCGAAATATTCCGGCGGCTGATCTTCGTCATTTTGATGCTTTTGCTTTTGATGCTTCATCGGTAGAGGACTCCTTTCGACTGCGGCGATAGAGCACGGCTAGGGCGAGCAGTACGGTAACGGATACGACAAAGATGACCGTTATCGGAAAATGGATTTGCATCAAATAATCGAGCGTCTGATCGTCTCTCCACAGTTGCATGGCAATCACCGTCATGACCGTGGCAAGGATAAGTAACGTAATGAACCGCGATAGAGGCTTGCGGACGTCGAGCATATCGGTCATCAAGTAAAGCGCAATGGAGACACGGGCGAAGGATCCGCACAACCATTGATAGATCGATAGGAAATCGACATGCTGCAGCAGCTTGCCAATATTGACGATCTTCCACTGGTCGAAGGCGGTGTGACGCTGCTTGGCTGCTTCGATCGGTCCGAATTCGGTGATGGCGCCGATCGTCGGACCGATGGACATCGTAATCATGAACAGTCCTAGCAAGATCAGCTGCCATAAGCGCAGCTTGCTCCTCAGCTGGTGCTGGAAGAGCATTAGAATCCATAGCTCCAGCAGCCCCCCAAGCGCGAAGAAGGCTCCATGCCAGACGGGCTGCCAGCCTCTCTCCAGAATGGGAAACAGCAGGCTGAGATCTTTATACTTCGTATTCGCCGTCGCGACAAAATAGCCGAGCAGAATAACGACAGGAAGCAGGACGCTGCTGGTCATTGCGATGGTTCGGAGTCCGCCGTACGCGGCCAGCATGGATGTGACAATAGCGATCAGTATGATCGCTTGCACGGGCGTCTCCTGCAAATAAGTAACGACCGTCCACATCGAAGTGTCATGCAGCGTGTATGTACCTGATAGGAATAAGATGATAAAAGCGGACAAGCGAAAGATCCATGCCGGAATGCGGCCGAAGTGTCTGGCGATCCAATCCGGAATGCGCTCGCCCCGAAGCTGCTTCAAGACGGCAAACAGCAGGACGAGCCACAGCAGAAAGAATGGTGCCGCTACAAGCACGGCTACCCAAGCGTCCCTCTGGGCTGCTCCTAGCAGCAGCGGTATAGACATGACGTGACTGACCAGTCCCGCGCTGAGCAACAGGATGGAGAATGACAGCCATATGCTGATTAAGCCGCTCCCTTTGTACATGGAATCACCTCTTCCTCTTTAGGGAGATAGAGATAAGATGTGCAATTTATGGATTTTTAAACCGAGCGATAGCATATTTTGTCGGGACAAGCGGGTCGTTTTGTGATTAAATGGAAGAAAGGTGTAAACGAATTCATCCCTTTAATCGCTTCGCAAAGGATGGTACTCATGATCAACAAACGTCGATTGAAAAAAGGAACGGGAGCGGCAGCCAAGGCAGCTGTCCTTGCGCTTATTCTTCTTGCAACAGCATGCGGAGGCAGCAATAACGCGGTAGCGGATCCGGAAGCAACGGCAGGAACCGATGCGCCGATCGTAACGGATATGCCGACTGAAGAGCCGAATCCGCTTGGCTTTACGGCTTCGTTAACAGGCATCCCTATGGAGCAGGAAGTGAAGTCGCGGCCGATCGCCGTTATGATCAATAACTTTGCGGCTGCACGCCCGCAATCGGGGCTTACGAATGCCGACGTTGTCTACGAGGTGCTGGCAGAAGGCGGCATTACTCGCTTGATCGCTATTTTTCAAAGCACAGACGCGGCGACTGCTACCATCGGACCTGTACGCAGCATTCGGCCGTATTTGATACATATTGGCGAAAGCTTCGGCGGCGTGCTCGCGCATGCGGGAGCAAGCACGGACGGTTATGCCATTCTGCAGCGGCAGAAGAAACCGTATTTGGACGAAATATCGAATGCGGGTGGATACTTCTGGCGAAGCAAGGATCGCAAAGCTCCGCATAACCTGTATACGAGTCTGGAGAAGCTGCGGGAAGGCGCAGACAAGAAGGGATATAGCACGGATGTGACCGTACCGACCTATACGTTCGCGGAGAAAGGTTCGACGGAGACAGGCGTTCCGGCTTCAAGTATCGCGATTACTTTCATGATGCAGAATTACAAAGTTGGTTATGAATATGATGCGACGAGCGGGCTTTACCGAAGATCGATTAACGACAAGCCGCATATCGATATGAATAATGATCAGCAGCTGGCAGCTTCTAATTTGGTCGTTCTTGGAGCAGACCACAAGACGCTCGATAAAGAGGGGCGATTGGCGGTCGATCTGGATCGGGGCGGCTCGGCTATATTGTTCCAGCAGGGCAAGGCAATCGAAGCGGAATGGGTAAGCGCTCCAGACGGCATGCTTCGAATTGTGAAGAACGGTACGGAGCTTCCTTTTGTACCGGGGAAAACCTTTTTTCACATCGTGCCCAACAATCCTACATTCGCTGAGCATGTCACATGGGTACAAAATTAGTTCATGGGAAACACTGTAGTTACAAGTGTGGATCTATGAGCTGTGGTTATGGAACGGCGGGGTCCTCTTGTGGGATTCCGCTGTTTTTGTGTCGAAAATGAAAACTTTTAAAACTTTCACCAATGTTTACATTCTCTTAACAATTGTCGGCTAAACTATGTTAAGATATTGTGGGCTTGGCAGTGTATAAGTCTAAACAAACATCAAGTCGGGTAAAGGGGATTACGATGTTCAAGAAAAAAGACATTTTCTTTAAGACGTTCGAAGAAATGGCAGACGCGTTAGTCGAAGCAGTGGAGTTTTTCTCGAAAGGCGTTTCTGATCTGTCGGACGTTACGGCATTCGCCAAAACAATGAAGGAATACGAAAGCAAGTGCGACAAGTACGTGCATACGATATTGAAGGAACTGAACAAAACGTTCATTACCCCGATCGAACGCGACGACATTATGGCGCTTACGACTTCGCTTGACGACGTGCTTGACGGCATTGAAGCTTGCGCATCCCGTTTCGAAATGTACAATATTCGGGAGAAGGATGAGTACATAACGTTGTTCGGCGATATCCTCGTTCGCTCCGCGCACCAAATCAAGAAAGCAATCTACCTTCTTACCGAGAAGAAGCTGCTGGCAATCCGCGAACCGAATATCGCTCTGAACGAGCTTGAGAACCAAGCCGACGACTTGCTTCGTGTATGTATTAAGAGCCTGTTCACCAATGTCAAGGATCCGATTGAGCTCATGAAGCGCAAAGAGATTTACGAAATGTTGGAACAAACGACCGACTACTGCGAGGATGTTGCCAATACGCTGGAATCGATTATTATGCGTAACAGCTAATAGCTAATCCAAGAGAGTAGGAGTCATTCAATATGGATATGTACGTATTATGGATCGTTGTCTTTCTAGCGCTTTCGTTTGATTTTATAAATGGTTTCCACGATACGGCTAACGCTATCGCGACTTCCGTATCGACGCGCGCGCTTAAGCCTCGCGTAGCGATCGTTCTCGCGGCGGTCATGAACTTCGTCGGCGCGCTTACGTTCACGGGCGTAGCGGCGACGATCGGCAAAGGTGTAGCAGATCCATCCAAGCTTGAGCATGGGGTTGAGATCGTTATCGCAGCTTTGCTGTCAGCCATCGTATGGAACCTCATTACATGGTGGTTCGGTATTCCTTCTTCCTCGTCGCATGCGCTTATCGGCTCCCTCATGGGCGCGGTTATTGCCGGTGCCGGAGTATCGAACATTAATGCGAGCGGGTTGACGGATATCGTTACGGCATTGATCGCATCGCCGCTTATTGCTTTCACGGCGGGTTTCCTCATTATGTGGATATTGAAAATGATATTCGCGAAGTCGAGTCCGCATCAGGTTAATAAAGGCTTCCGCTTCGGACAGATCTTAACCGCTGCGTTCCAATCGTTCTCGCACGGTACGAATGATGCGCAGAAAGCGATGGGGATTATCGTATTCGCTTTGGTTGCGGCAGACGTGCAGGACGATATGTCCGTTCCATTGTGGGTTAAGCTGTCGGCTGCGACCGCAATGGCACTCGGTACTTCGATCGGCGGCTGGAAGATTATTAAGACGATGGGTACGAAGATTTTCAAAATCGAGCCAATCAACGGCTTCGCAGCTGATATTGGTTCGGCTATCGTAATTCTGACAGCTACGATGATTCATTTGCCAGTAAGTACGACACATGTTATTACGTCGTCCATCCTCGGTGTCGGCAGCGCGAAGCGCTTCTCCGCCGTGAAATGGGGCGTCGCAGGCAAAATCGTCGTATCGTGGATTATTACGATTCCGATCACGGTGCTGATGGCGATGTTCTTCTACTGGTTGATTCACTTCTTCTTCCTGAAATAGGAGGGAGAAGGCCACGGGCTTTGAGATATGAGATAGTGAGGCAATCCTCACTCGCCGTGAACTTGGGTTCACGGGGAATGAGCTTTGCCTCACTATTTTTTTTGCTGTCTCGTGGCGGGGAGGTCGAGGGATGCTCGCTGTGAGGGAGCTCATTAAATAGTGAGTGTAATCTCACTATTTGGGGGGAAACGGAGCGGGCTCGGCGATTTAGTGAGGTAAACCTCACTTGCCGTGAACGTAGGTTCACGATGGAATGAGGTTTGCCTCACTAATTGAGGGTCGAGTGGTTTTGTTGCGGCGAATGAGTGAGTCTGGGCTCACTGAGGATGAGGCTATGCTTATAGATTGGTGTGTGTGGGTGCGGGATGGTAAGGTTGGTGCGTAGCTCGCTCGGTGGTGGTGCGTGCCTTGCATGGTGCTAGAGTAACCTGCTATTGAACTTGGCTGCTTCATAGTGAGTCAGGCTTGTGGGAGGGAGCTCATTAAATAGTGAGGGTAAACTCACTATTTGCGGGGAAACGGAGCTGGCTCGGCGATTTAGTGAGGTAAACCTCACTTGCCGTGAACGTAGGATCACGAGGGATGAGGTTTGCCTCACTAATCGAGGGTCGAGTGGTTGTGTTGCGGCGAATGAGTGAGTCTGGCCTCACTGGGGATGAGGATAACCTCACCTATTCGGGGACTGGATATGCACAAACCGCTCACAGCTGTGCATGAACGGTAATGAAATCGTGTGTGGCGGTGGGCAGCAGCTTGTGGATAGAACAATAAGTCGTCTAAGGTGCACAAATGGGGGACAATTGGCTGTGGACGAAAAAGCTCAAACGTTATCCACAAGTGGACAACGTTTGAGCTTTTTGTTCTTATTCGGCTAATTATTCACATATTAACAGAATATTCACTATTCTATGGGGATAGAGAGCTTGTAGAAGGTGATTCGCTGACCGGACTTTAGACCGTGGAAGATCCCTTCTTGTTCATAACGCTTCAGCCAATCGATCGCCGTTCGATTACTGATGCGGAATTCGCGGGCAACCTCGCTCGGCTTCAGCTTGGCGTCTCGCCGTCTAGCTAGTTGTATAAGAAGCGTCTTGCGGGTCTCCCACAGCTTGGCGTCATAACCGGATTGGCCGTTATAGGCGACCGACCACCAGTGCCCGATCGCCTGCTTGATCTGGGCGATGCATCGCTGAGAGTCATGAGCGGCTTGCCAAGCAGAGAAGCGAAGAAGGAGCCAGCCCGAGAGGACGAGATCATTTTGCCTAGTGAGATGATCATTGAACTCACCGGGTGTAATCTGACTGGCGTGCGTCGTGAAGCCATCTAGCTCGATGGCGAGGCGGACGCCGTTCTTCACGAAGACGAAGTCCGCGAAGCGTTGGCCGCCTTTGTGATCGAGGAACGGAAACTCCGCACGCAGGCCATCATAGTTGTAATCGAACGCCGCTCCCCAGACTTGCTCGAGGAAGACAAGCGCGGTCTTATCCAGCTTGCTGCGGAACTTGCCTGTGAGCGAGGCTTCATGCTCGAACGATTCAATAAAGCGAAGTAAATTAGGATGCAAGTAGATACCTCCTTCGTCGATAGGAACGACAAAACACCCCAAGCCGCAGCGCATAACGCGCTGAAGCTGGGGTGTTCTTCACTCCGAATGATTGCTTATAGATGTATCATAACGAATGGCTGAGTATTCGGCAAGCTTAGCGGCGGCGCTTCTTCACTCCAGGGCGCTTCGGCGTACCTTTGCGGCCGGAGGCAGGTTTCTTGCGGCGTCTCTTGCGCTTAGGCTTCCAATCGGTCGCATCGCTGTCATCGTCATCCTTGGACTTTTTGAAAGAGGAGAACAGTACTTTCACAAGCGGCGCCATCTGGGAGACGCTGGACACCACCTTCTGCACCTTCCCCACCGTCGTCAGAATACCGTCAATACCACCCATTCGGTCGATGTAGCCTTTAATATCGCCTAAGCTTGCGAGCGAGAAGCCGCCAGTCTTCGTTATGGCCGGTGCAGCCTCCACAAGTTCGCCAAGCGTTGCATCTTTCGCTAACGTGGGAATGGAGGGCAGCATATCCGGCGTCGGAACGACAACCGGTGAAGATGGCGGAGAGACGGGAAGGATAGCCGACGTTTCCGCGTCCACGATTTTGACGCCGCTCGATTTCATGCCGCTTGACTTGTTCCTGTACGACTGGCTGTGCTGGCTCTGGCCATGGCGGTAAGTGCCGTGTGTCGGGAACTGTTGTTGATCGCCGGCACTCGGGTTATTGCGATAATCCACACGGATCACAACCCTTTTTTTTATTAGTTTATGCATAGGCGCTAGGTCGGATTGGACGAATGCCCCGGTTAATGAACTTTTTCCATGATATTCGCCCTGTGCTTGTATGGGAACGGCTACGCTTGGTCCACTGTCGACCCTTCCGTCCTGTAAAGCGTGAATACGGTAATGTTTGAAAAAACAGTCCAAAAAAGCTACAATAATAGCGATAGTTCGATAATCCGCGAGATACCTTATAAATAAATGGAGTGAATGCTCATGCAGCTTAAGAAGCTGAACGATAAAGCGATCGACCAATTGTTCGAAGCAGTTCTGACCTTGAAGTCGGTTGAGGAATGTTATGTGTTTTTTGACGACTTGTGCACGGTGAACGAGATTCAGTCGCTGTCCCAGCGTCTAGAGGTCGCGCGTATGCTCGGCAAAGGCAGTACATACAATCAGATCGAAGCGGAGACGGGCGCCAGCACGGCAACGATCTCGCGAGTGAAGCGCTGTTTGAATTACGGCAACGACGGGTATAAAATGGCATTAGAGCGTCTTGGAAGGTAGCCTGTTATGAAATCGGGCATTCTCGTTATAAGTCACGGCTCCAGGGAAGCAAGCTGGGTGGAGCGCGTTGATGCTGCCGTTAAGCAAGCGTCTGTTTCGCCTCAGCTTGCAGGCGTACCTATCGTGTCGTCCTTCCTGGAGATTGTGGAGGGACGGCTTATTCAGGATGGTATCGATGAGCTGGAGAAAGCCGGCGTGACGGATATGCTGGTACTGCCGCTGTTCGTCTCGTCAGGAAGCACGCATGTGGACGAGATCGGGCAGGCGTTCGGTCTGCCATGGGTGTCGGACCTCGAAGGCGACCTCGGCACGTTCCGCGTAGAAGCGAAGGTAACGTACGGCTCGCCGATCGACGATGATCCGGAAATTGCTGAGCTGCTGCTCGCCAACATTGCTGAGCTGTCCGAAGCACCGGAGCGTGAAGCGGTGCTGCTCATCGGGCACGGCAGCAAGGAGAAAGTGTTCCACGAGCGCTGGCAGCGAGGTCTTTCGTTGCTAGCTGCGCGGCTGAAGGCGCTTGGCGGCTTCGCTAAGTCGGAGCATGCGATGCTGCTCCCCGACCAAGCTGCGGCTAAGCTTGCAGCTATGCAGAGCGAGCATCCTGAGCTGGCGGTGATCGTAGTGCCGCTGTTCCTCAGCCCGGGTTATTTTACAAGCCATGTCGTGCCGACTCGTCTTGCTGGACTTGATTATCGGTACAACGGACGGGCGATGCTGCCAAATCCGGCGATTGAACACTGGCTGACGCGGCAGATGACGAGCTGGCTTGATGGATGGAATGGTTGATTGATGATGAAGGTTACATAATAGATAGTTGTATGGGAGAACTAGGGGTGTGAGTGTCAAATGAGTATTAAACGGGCAAGGCTTATCTATAACCCGACATCGGGAAGAGAAGAGATGAAGCGGCGTCTTCCGGATATTCTGCAGAAGCTGGAGCAGGGCGGGATCGAGACGAGCTGTCATGCGACGATCGGCGAAGGCGATGCGACGATGGCTGCGGCTGAAGCTGCGGATCGCGGCTACGATATGATTATCGCGGCTGGCGGCGACGGTACGCTGTATGAAGTGATCAACGGCCTCGCGAACAAGACGAACATTCCTCCGCTGGGCATATTGCCTGTGGGGACGACGAATGATTTTGCCAGAGCGACGGGCATTCCGAAGCATTGGGAGTACGCTTGCGACCTTATCATTCAGCAGTATACCCGTCCAATCGACGTCGGCAAGGCGAATGATCGCTATTTTATTAACATTGCCGGCGGCGGCTCGCTCACGGAGCTGACCTACGATGTGCCGAGCAAGCTCAAGACGATGGTTGGGCAGCTTGCTTATTATATGAAGGGTCTGGAGAAAATGACCCGCCTTCGTCCGACCGAATTGAAGTTCGAAGCGGCCGGCGTCGGGGAGTTCCACGACGAGTTCATGATGTTCCTCATCTGCAACAGCAACTCCGTTGGCGGCTTTGAACGACTTGCGCCGGATTCGTTGCTTGATGACGGCTTGCTCGACGTGCTGCTCATCCGAAAGTGTAACTTGCCGGAGTTCATCAAGCTCGTCACACTCGCGCTGCGCGGGGAGCATCTGAATGATCCGCATGTGGTCCACTTCCGGACGAATGAGCTTAAGGTGACGACACCGGATTATGTACAGATCAATCTCGACGGCGAATATGGCGGCGTATTGCCGTGCACGTTCTCCGTGCTGCCGTCGCATCTTCAGATTTTTGCCGATGAAACGGGTATTTCCACATATCGTTAGTCGCTGCGGCTAGCCTCATGACCATGCGAATGGTGCAAAGAGGCTGGCCGTATTGTATGATAGGAGTTAGATTTTTGATTAAGGACGGCTATGAAGGCAGAGCGGAGAGATTACATGCGTAAAGGTACGAACAAGGGCGGCAGCCATAACGGAAGATTGAATAGAGGGCGCAACACGGTGGCCGAGAAGGAACGGGCAGACGCGCCCTTCCAGAAGAATGAAGAGGTGACGCTCGATATTATCGGCCTCACCCATGACGGCGAAGGTGTAGGCCGTGCGAACGGCTTCACCCTATTCATCCAAGGGGCGCTGCCCGGCGAGCGCGTACGCGCGAAAGTGATGAAGGTGAAGAAGCAGTACGGCTACGCGCGTCTAGTGGAATTGCTGGAGAAGAGCGCAGATCGGCAAGAACCGCCTTGTGATATTTATAAGGAGTGCGGCGGCTGTCAACTGCAGCACTTCGACTATGCGGCACAGCTGACATGGAAGCGGCAGCATGTCGTCGATAACCTCGTGCGGATCGGGAAGCTGAATGTGGTTGGCGAAGGCAGTGGGGACGGGGCATCGTCGGACGGAATCGTTGTCCATCCTACGGTTGGTATGGACAAGCCTTGGCGCTACCGCAACAAGGCGAGCGTGCCGATCGGCACACATAACGCGAGCGGCGAGCTGATCGCCGGCTTCTACGCCCGCGGCAGCCATCGCATCATCGACATGGACGATTGCCTCATCGAGCACGAGCATAACGACGAGGTTGTCCGCGTCGTCAAGCGGATCGGCCGCGAGCTCGGCGTCACGCCTTACGACGAAGAGACAGGCCGCGGCGTGCTGCGCCATGTCATGGCTCGGACAGGCGTTGTGACTGGCGAGATCATGGTCGTGCTGATCACGAACGTGCGAAAGCTGCCTTCGGCAGACCGTTGGGTAGAACGCATCCGCGAGGAGCTGCCAGGCGTGAAGAGCATCGTGCAGAACGTGAACACGCGCGAGACGAATGTCATCTTCGGCGACGAAACTCGGACGCTGTGGGGAAGCGAAGTTATTTACGATGAGCTCGATGGCATTCGCTTTGCGATTTCGGCGCGATCGTTCTATCAGGTGAATCCGGTGCAGACGGTGGAGTTGTACAGGAAAGCCGTGGAGTACGCTGGACTGACGGGTAACGAAGATGTGATCGACGCGTATTGCGGCATCGGGACGATTTCGTTGTTCCTCGCTCGGAAGGCAGGCCGTGTCTACGGCGTTGAAATAGTGCCGGAAGCGATTGAGGATGCTGCGCGGAATGCGGAGTTGAACGGCATTAAGAATGCTAGCTTTGAAGCTGGTCCTGCGGAGGTTGTTATCCCGCGCTGGCGCGAGGAAGGCGTGACGGCCGACGTGATCGTCGTCGATCCGCCGCGCAAAGGCTGCGATCCCGCGCTGCTGGATACGATCTTGAAGATGCAGCCGAAGCGGGTCGTGTATGTGAGTTGCAATCCTTCGACGTTGGCGAGGGATTTGCGAGTGCTCGAGGATGGCGGGTATCGGACGGTGGAGGTTACGCCGGTGGATATGTTCCCGCATACGACGCATGTGGAGTGCTGTGTGAAGCTCATAAGGAATTAACGATTTACGAGCCGCATTTACAAAATTGGCTAGGGTTCAAGCGTGAATAATGCTTGAGCCCTTTAATTTGTTTAGGGCTAATAGTCTTATAAATAGGGAATTCGAGAGTAACCCTATGATAATTCTTACTCGGTGGAAAAAAGGATCACGGCGTTGGGGCATTACTTGACGCCGTGATCCTATTTTGTTTTTTCCCTCATCTTGTCGAAGATTCCCTATTCAATTGTCGCACTTTCACTATTCATCTTGTCGTTTTGTATGATTCGGAGGCAGAAAATGTGCGGTTTGGCAGAAGCATGTCGTAAGCGCGAACTTAAAGTTTTCTTTAAAATTCACAATAGAATCTTCTAGAGCAGTATGGTAGAAACAAAGATTCATAACAGCTGCGAGCGAGAAGGGATGATTAAGTGTGAAGAAGGCAACAAAATGGAAGGGCAAGTGGACCTCACAGTTTCTGGCGTGGATGCTGGTCATCAGCATGGTGGTGACCGGACTGCCGGTGCAGCAGGCGGCAGCGTCCGAACTGCCGGTGCAGCAGGCGACAGCGTCCGAACAAAGCGGGTTCCAAGATGTTAGTCCAACAGACTGGTTCTACGAGGCGGCCAACTATGTTCAGAAGAATGGTATATTCAGCGGAACGGGCGGCGGATACTTCTCGCCCAAGGGAACGTTGACGCGTGCCATGTATGTGACGGCGCTTGGACGAATGGCGGGCGTGGACGTAAGCGAGTATACAACCACGTCCTTTGCCGATGTGCAGACGGGTACTTGGTATGCGCCATATGTAGAGTGGGCAGCCAAGAAAGGGATTACCGCCGGCACAGGCAACCGGAAATTCGATCCGAATGCAAACGTATCCCGAGAGCAGATGGCGGCGATGACTTTGCGTTATTTTGAAATCTATCAGATTCCCTATCAAACAAGCAATCCCGTAACGACGAAGCCGGGCGATCTCGCCGATGTGTCTCCTTGGGCGGCTGACGCGGTCGTCAAGGTGTGGCAAGCAGGGTTGTTCACCGGGGATGGCAAGGGCAATTTCAACCCGCATGCCCAAGCCTCTCGTGCGGAAGCGGCTGTTCTATTCATGCGCAATAGTGCGGTTGTGCAGGCATGGGCAAATCAGAATCCAGCGACGGAGACGCCGAGTCCCGAGCCAGGCGGGAACAGCGGCAGCAATAGCGGCGGCAATTCCAATAACTCTGAGTATATCATTACGTTCGAGAGCAACGGAGGTACTGCGGTCGCTGCTCAGAGCGTAAAGAAAGGGGAACCGTTAAATAAGCTGCCTGCCCCCGTGAAAGAAGGATATATATTCCAAGGTTGGTTTAGGGATGGCGATTTTTCTCTCATTTTCGCGAATGGCAGTACCGTTAGTGCGGATACGAAGTTGTATGCCAAATATATGGATAACGTCAGTAATGCCGTTCAGAGCGTTCCCAGTTACTCGGTGCTGGATGTCGCGCCGGACTTCACCATCGCCGTATATGATGAGACCGGCAGTCTGACGGCATCCGAGGTACAAGCGGGTATGACGTTCCACGACATCGCGGATCCGGACTCCGCGGAGATTACCGTCACCGGTTCGAACGGCCGCTTCACGGTAGCGTCCGCAGCCGAAGACGGTCAGTTCGAAGAAGGCAACACTTATCAACTTACGTTGACAGATGAAAACCTGTCTTTTCAAGGTCAAGACGAGACGACGAGCATCTATGTTTTTAGCGTCGCTAAACAAGAAGCCATGAGTATCCCGTTGAATCCGAACATGATCTATCTGCGCTTCGCGGATGTCACGGATATGATGCTGGATGGCGCGGATGTGGGTTCGCCCGCGATTCCGGTGGTCTCGACGACGGTGGGCGACAGCGAAACCGGTCTCGCCGCGGCGAATGCAAGCGGCGGAACGTTCACCTACTCTGGAGACACGGCGATTCAAGTTGGCGATGCCGTAGCCATCTATGTAGGAATTCGTCCCGATCAGCGCACGGTAGAAACAACCGGCGTCGACGACGGAGATGTCGCCTATGTAAGGATCACGGCAATTAACGGCAACACCTACACCTATGGTAACGCGGATTCCAAGCAAGTGTTGTTCAAGCCGGATGTTCTGCCAGTGAGCGTAGAGGCGGACACGGATGGAGACCCGTACAACCACTCTATCAGGGTAGAGAGCATCGCAATGAACTACAGCGACAGTCTGTATGCGCAATTCGGTTTGAGCGAACTCACCACCGTCGATGTGGGCGATTTTATCGGTTTCTATGAGGGCAACTTTGCCGAAGAAGGCTCAAGAGTAAGCGGATATGGCCGCATCACATCGGTTACCCCTGCGGCGGAAATGCTTGTCATTACGTATACCGATGCCACCATGGCAGATATCGAGAATGTCTTCGACATCTATCAGCAGCAAACGCTTGACGGCAACCTGCTGTTATCGGATGAAGATATCGCTAAGCTCGAAGATCAAATTGAGCGGCAAGCGATAGACAGCGGTTTCGTCGATCAAGCCGCGAATTATTTGTCCGCCCTCGCTATGCAAACGAATGAATTCAAGGCGCAGCCGCAGGCGATGGACCTGGCACGCTCAAGCGACGAGGGCAAAGTCAAAGTGGAGAATCTGACCGTCGTCGCTTCGCTCGGCACGACACTGCGGCATATTGACGGCCGAACCTCAGGCGTAAGCGCCGCGCTGCAAGTGGGAGCCGACATTGTCATATCGATTCATGAAGAGAGCGATCTCGTCATCCATATGACCGGTACATTCCTTGAGGAGATGAGCCTGGGGCTAGGCGTAGACGGGGATCTGCAAGGACATTGGGAATATTTCTGGGGTATCCCTTATTGGTACACCATAGATGATTATGTGGTCACCGCGAATCTGGATGCCTATACCTATACCGGAATCAATGTAACGGCGAAGATCGCCACCGTCGAACACGATAAGCTGCAGGATGCGTTGGATGACTGGGATAAAGCAGCTACGGGCGGCAAGCTAGGCAAGGTGCGCGACATCACGACGGAAATTAAAGCGTTAATCGATGGCGTGCAAGATACCGGAGTAGACGACGCGTCGTTGATGGCACAGTATCAAGAGATGATGGAGAACGAGACGGATTGGGTTCCGTTAATCAAGAAAGAGCTCGTAGACAAAAGCATGCGCGTGGCGCTGGGTATTATTGAAGTCAACTTTACGGCAGAGTTCGTTGTCAATGCCAATGTGAACCTGACGATAGGGGCTGATTTCAACTATACGACTGCCAAGCGCTACTCGGCTACCCTGCGCGTGCTTAGTTTCACTGGCAAGAGCGACACCGTCAGCTTGCCGGGCGACGGCAACTATCAGTTCACCTTCTATGTCATGGGGACGCTCGGATTGCGGGCGGGCATACATATGGAGCTTAAAGCAGGGATCGGTAGCGTCAAATTAAATAGCATCGGGCTAGCCGTAGAACCCGGCGCTTATGTGAATCTATGGGGGTACTTCTACTATCAGTTGAAGAAGCAGAACGGGGTGCAGACCTCCCGGTCTTTAGGCGCTCTGTATGTAGAGATCGGCATCTATCTGGAGAGCTCGGTAGGCGCTCAATTAGGCGATGGATTGCTCTCGGCCAGCATGCCGGTGTACGACAATACATGGCCGCTGTACACGGTAGGGGAGCAGCAGCATGTTGTCGACTTTGCCTATTCGCAGGATAAGGCGCCCGCAGTGAACTTGGCGGGTTCCGCGTCATCCATCTCTGTGCCGCAGACGCTGCTCACGATGAGTACGTTTGATTTGAAGACAGGCCAGATGGGTACACAGGTGTATGACCGCTCGAGATTCGATATCCAGGTGGACAATCGAAACTTCAGGTATCAGGCGAATACCGGGAAGATCGAAGTGGTGAACAAGAACATTCAGGTGAGCGAGGGCAACCTGGTCATCACTTGGAAGGGGGCGCCGCTGTCGTACTCGTCGGATTCGCTCACGCGCAAGATTCCGTTGAATTGGTTGGCTAGAGTGGGCGACTATATTCTCCAGCTTAATCCGCAGAATGGCGGTATGACCAAGGTTGTCGCTGCCCCGTATAACGCGGCGATCAGCTTGGAAACCCCGGTCTATCAGGGGTACACCTTTGACGGCTGGTATTGGTCTGAATCCGGCGGCACGAAGGTGACCATTCCGAGCCGTATGCCTGCCTCGGACTGGATCCTGTACGCGCACTGGATCCCGAACACGGATACGCCGTATACCGTTCAGCATTATATGATAGATCCGAATACCAAAACATCGACAACGACATCGCCTGTGGTTACGGAAACGTTGACCGGAACAACCGGCACGGAGATCCGGATCAACTCCGACAGGTTCAGGGATCAAGGTTATGCGACAGGTACGGCAAGCGGAGTGATGATCAAGGGAGACGGCTCGACAGTCGTCAGGGTTGATTACTACCCGATGAATCGAACGATGACCTTCGATTGGGCTTATGCGGGGGCGCCCGGAAGTTCGGTAACGGAAGCGGTCGGCAAGAACATCGCGGCTCGTATACCGGTGCCGACAAGACCGGGATATACGTTCGCAGGTTGGTCGCCGGCTGTTCCAAGTGCGATAACGGCTTCGGACACCACCTATACCGCGCAGTGGACGGCAAAAGAAGACACGTCTTACCAGGTCGTATACTTGCTGCAAAATATCGGAAGCGACACCTATACGGTTGCGGATACGGAATCGTATCGCGGTACAACCGATACCGAGGCGAAGCTGACAAATCCGACCAAATCCTATGCGGGCTTTACGTTCGACGGCAGCGTTCCGGGAACGGTGACTGCAGCCCCGATTGCGGGCAAAGGCACAACAGTCCTGAAGCTGTACTATAAGCGCAATAACTACGCCATGACGATCAATTACAATGGCTCCGGCGAAGAGACTAAGATCGTTAACGTACCTTTCGGGGCAACGACGGGGTTATACCTAGGAGCTCCGACTTGGCAAGGGCATGCATTTACGGGATGGTCGCCTGCTTCTCCGACAACGATGCCCGCCAAGGCTGTCGAGTTCACCGCTCAGTGGACGGTGAACACCCACACGGTGAGCTTCAACAGCAACGGCGGGTCGGCGGTGGTTGACCAGACGGTTGGTTATGGCTTCCTGGTAAGCCAACCGGATGAACCGACGAAGGATAATCTGGTGTTCGCAGGCTGGTACAGCGATAGCGCTCTGACGAGCGCTTACGACTTCGCGACACAGGTGACGGCAGACCTCGCGTTGTACGCGAAGTGGGTGCGCAGCTACACGGTGAGCTTCGACAGTAACGAAGGGTCGGAGGTCGCCGACCAGAAGGTGAACGAAGGAGACAAAGCTTCTGCTCCTAGCACGCCGACGAAGGAAGGCTTTGTGTTCAGCGGTTGGTACAGCGACAGCGAATTGACGAGCGCTTACGACTTCGAGACGAAGACGGTGACGGCTAACCTTACTTTGTATGCGAAGTGGACGATTGCTCCAAAAAATAACTACACGGTGAGCTTCAACAGTAACGGCGGCACGGCAGTGGCTGATCTGACGGTGGTGGAAGGAGCAGTGGCCGAGGCGCCTAGCGCACCGACGCTAATCGGTCGTACGTTCGAAGGTTGGTATAGCGACAGCAACTTGACGAGCCGTTTCAGCTTCTCGACGACACCGATAACGGCAAGCCTTACGCTTTACGCGAAGTGGACGATTAACAGCTACACGGTGAGCTTCAACAGCAACGGCGGGTCGACGGTGAATAACCAGACGGTGGTATATGACGGCAATGCTACGTCGCCTACCGCACCGACGAGGAACGGTTACGCGTTCGGCGGTTGGTACAGCGACGCCGGTCTGACTGCAGCCTACAACTTCTCTACGCAGGTGAGGTCTAACTTCACCTTGTACGCGAAGTGGACGGCCGTCTACACGGTGAGCTTCAACAGCAATGGCGGATCGTCGGTGGCTGACCAGCGCGTGGAAAATGGCGGCAAAGCAGCGGCACCTAACGCACCGACGAAGGACGGTTATACGTTCGGCGGTTGGTACAGCGACGCCGCACTGAGTGAGGCTTATATCTTCACGGAGAGACAGGTGATCGCTAACCTCACGTTGTACGCGAAGTGGACATTTAACAGCTACACGGTGAGCTTCGACAGCAACAACGGGCCGGCCGTAGAGGACCAGGCGGTGATTCCCGGCGGCAAAGCCGTGGCACCTGCCGCACCGAAGTGGGTGGGTTATCGATTCGACGGTTGGTACAGCGATCCCGAGTTGACGAACGTCTATAACTTCTCGGCAGTGGTGATCGAAGATATTACCCTGTACGCGAAGTGGACGATGACATCGTGGCTGCATCTTGGCGATACGATGGAAGTGGGCGTGACTAAACAGTCCAATGTCGTGGTCGACAGCCAAGGTACTGCTTATGTTGCTTATGCGCTCTCGAGTAAAGAGGTATTCGTGAAGAAATACGTAGAAGCGGATGACGAGTGGCAGGTCGTTGGCAATCCAGCCGACCTCGGCAATTCGTGGGGCTCGGTTGAAATAACGCTCGCCATGGACAGCCAAGACAGGCTTTACGTTGCTTATGTGGATTCAACCAAGAAAACCATTGTGAAGAGATATATGGATGGGAATTGGGAAGATGTAGGCAATTTACAACAACAATTCGGGGACGGTATCTCGATTGCGTTCGACGAGAATGACACTCCATATATTGCTTATGTCGATGTTAGTCAGAGCAACGTTCAAACCGTATACGTAAAGAGGTTTAACGGTGATATTTGGGAGAATATAGACAGTATAGTGACGTTAGGCGCTAACAATGTAGCCCTCGCGATAGATCAGAGTAACACTCCTTACTTATTCTATACGTACTATACCATCGGTAATCCAATTCGAGCTGCTGTGGT
Organism: Paenibacillus sp. J22P218; assembly: GCF_056269195.1. NCBI lineage: Bacteria > Bacillati > Bacillota > Bacilli > Caryophanales > Paenibacillaceae > Paenibacillus > Paenibacillus sp. J22P218. Next base: position 166,489 of record NZ_JBWDNL010000008.1, on the reverse strand, counting down.
GAAATACGTGGGCGAGAATCATGCTTCGAATTCTCTCAGTAATCCCCCGGAGCCAGGCGGTTATAATATGGCATCATTCGAGCTTGATCCGAATGGCGAACCTTATATGACCTATACGAGCGGTTCCAAGGTGTACGTGGTGAAATACGAGAACAACGCTTGGGTGCCTGTAGGTACCGCTGGATTCCCGGTAACAGCGTATGGTCCGTCGGATATCGCCTTCGACAGCCAGGGTACTCCTTATGTTGCTTATATCGATTCTGCGCTTGGCAACAGTGTGACTCTGATGAAATACGAGAACATGAGTTGGAGCGTCGTAGAGTATGCCGGCGTCTCCGTTCGTAACAAATACACGAATTTTGTCAAACTCAACATAGACAGCAACGACAACATTTATGTGAACTTTATTGTCAATACAAGCAACATCACATTAGATGGTAAAGAGACCGTGATGAAGTATGATCCGGACTTGCATTAACCTTTAACGGATCAAACTAGCAGAACAGCCTGCTCCCATCGGAGCAGGCTGTTCTCGCTGTGCGTCCGGCATGGGCCGTAGTTAACTCGAACACAAAGTTTTCTTTAAGTACCTTTTATAGAACGTTCTTTCATGATAAATTTAAAGAAATGGTAGAATTTGACGAAAAAAGTAGGGGGGGATGGCATGAATGTAAGATCCGTGCAGCCGGTCAGCAATTATTTCAAAGCGATGCAGCAATACAAGGACGCACGCGCGTCAACGGATCAGTCGCGTGTGGCATCTATTCGAAACGTACTCGTGACGGGCAAGAAGCTGCGCACCGACGAAATGGACTACTTACAGCGAAATGATCCGAATCTACATGATCAAGCAATGAGACTCTCCATGGAACGCCAAGCGTATGAGGACGCATTGCGGCATAGCCGCAGCAAAGCGGATGCGAACAATTACAACACGTACAATCTGTTGCAGATTGCCGGGCAACTGAAGCATGGCGGTTCCGAGGAAGTGCTGATGCGCGCAAACGCGATTCAGGAAGCCCATCGCGAGTTCGTTAGATCGAGCAAGTATGCCTCGCTGAGCAAAAATTAACATTACTGTGCGACAGTATGGAGGGTTAGACAGATGACATTATCGATTAACTCCTATAACTTGATGAATCCGATTAGCAGAACGACGTCTTTGAGTTTCCAGTCTTCCAATAGTTCGAGTTCGAACCCGTCTTTATTCTCAAAGTTCGTTTCGAAGAGCAATATTTATGAGCAATATATTAAGACAGCGGCAAACGGGGTTGCGAATTTTTTGAAATCCGCGCAGGATATGCAAGCATCGGCGCAAAAATTAATGCAGAATTCCTCTTTCCAAGCAAGGACGGCGGAATCATCGGACAGGATGAAGGTTACTGCAGCTGCATCGGCCGGTGCCGCGAGCCGAGCTTATGAAGTTAAAGTGAATGCGGTCGCGACTTCTCAAACGAATAGCGGATCATTTTTGTCTAAAGCAGATACGTCCGTTGTAAGCAAAGGCATCAATCAGTTCGACATTACGATAGGCGGCAAGACGACGAAGGTATCGGCTGTTATCTCCGATAAAGATACGAACGATCAAGCGCTGACCAAGCTGAAGGATGCGGTCAATGCGGCGAAGACGGGAATAACCGCCAGTATTGTAACGGATGATCAAACAGGCAATAAGAAGCTCGAGTTAAGCAGTGATAAGACGGGAGCGGATCAGGCTTTCGAGGTTAAAGACGTTACCGGCAACGCGATGTCGGCAACCGGCGTTAACCATGCAACGCAACTTGCGTCCAATGCGTTCTACAGCGTGAACGGCGGCGCTACGCAAACATCGCAGTCGAACACGATTGATTTGGAGAAGGGCAAAGCTACGGCGACACTCATAGCCCCGTCGACGGAAGCCGTGAAAATTCAAATCAAACCGGACGAAGACAAAATCATCGCTCAAGTTAAAGATCTGGTGACGGGTTACAATACGATGCATGATCGCTTGAAAGAAGCCGGCGGCGTTATGGATTCATCTGTCCGTAAAAGCATGGAATCGTTAGTCAGCTCATCTACTTATGAGCGAATCGGCATTCACCGTAACGGCGACGGTACGCTCAAGCTGGATGAAGAGCAGCTTAAGAAGAGCTTAAACGCGAATTTCGAACAAACAACGAAAGCGATTAGCGGCAATTATGGCCTAGCCGACCGTCTATCATCAGCGGCGGAAAGATACAATGATGTCAAGGCAAGCAGCTTGCTTAACGCGAAGGCTCGCCAGGTGCAACAATTCGCGATGTACCAGTCATCGATGCAAATGGCGATGCCGACGCTGGCAAGCGGGTGGATCGTGAATTCGCTTTATTAACTCTCCGCAAAATCATAAAACTTGGGTTTGTACGTTAATGAACCGTCCGAGAGTGGACGGTTTATCTTGCGTTCAAAAAAGGATCTCACTGATGCCGCGGCAAGAAAATATAGGAGTCGTCAATTGAAAAGAAAATACATAAGGATTACAAAAATAAGTGTTTTTATTATTGTTTTGCTTCTAGCAATCGGATTGGTGTTTCCAACATGGACACCTCGAATTGAAGGAGATAATAGCATAAGTTTTTTACAACAGATCGAGATTAATGGCACTGATCATGAAGTCATGATTAGAGGTGTGGACCGACGCAATCCGATAGTCATCTTTGTGCACGGCGGTCCTGGCTGTTCTGAAATTCCCTATGTGCGGAAATATCAAGATTTACTTGAAAAAAACTTTACAATCGTACACTATGATCAACGCGGAAGCGGGAAGTCTTATCATTTTTTTGAGGATTACTCTAAATTATCCGCAGACTTGCTCGTCGATGATTTGTTGGCATTAACGGATTATGTTAAAAAGGAATTCGGACAAGAAAAAGTACTGCTGATAGGCCATTCTTTTGGCACATATATTGGAATGAAAGCTATTGCAAAAGCGCCTGACAAATTTGCTGCTTATGTCGGGATCGGGCAGGTTGCCGATCATGGGCAAAGCGAATTGGATAGCTTGAATTATTCCATTAAACAAGCAAAATTAGCCGGTAATTTAAAGGATGCGGAACGATTAGAACGGCTTCGAGATCCAATAGAAAAAGGGGAGCAACTTACTCCAAGAGATATGATTCGAAAATATGGCGGAGCAGCTAGATTGATTGATGATAACAGGGATTATTACACAGGGTTTCTCTTTAATCCGGAGTATAATTTGCTCGATGTCGTTCGCTATTTAAAAGGAGTTTCATTATCGCAACAAATTTTGTTGGAGGAAGAGTCGAAAAATCATATTACAAGTATTGTTGATAAAGTAGATATACCCGTTTATTTTGTCATGGGACAATATGATTATATGACATCTGCAAACGCGGCAAAAGAATACTTTGAAGTTCTGGAAGCGCCGAAGAAGGAATTTGTTATTTTCGAAAAATCCGCTCACTATCCTCAATTTGAGGAGGAAGAGTTATTTGCTCAATGGTTGAGTAAAACATGGAGTAAGCTTAGCGGCATATCGGCAGAAAAAGACCACCTTCCCAAGTAAACCGGAGGTGGTCTTCGTGTATATCGTGTATGATCGGCAGTCGTGTACACGGCCAACCTTATCGCTATGTTCGTGCTTGCTGGCCAACCAGCATATATCCGGCCCCTCGAATCGTAATGATTCTCTCCGGATTAACAGGATCAGCCTCTATTTTTTTTCGCAAATTACTGATGTGTACGGCGACCGTTCTCGTATCCTCCAGACTGTCCATACCCCAGATGAGATGGAACAACGTATCGACAGCGACGACGCGGTTAACGTTTTGCGCCAAATAGGACAGCAGACTAAATTCTTTTTTCGATAAAAAGACGGTGTTACTGCCTATGGTGACGGACTGTGCGTAGAAATCCAGCGTCAAACCCGGTAACTCTAGCAGCTGTTCCCTTCTGCTTGTCGACACTCGGCGAAGGTGAGCCTTGATTTTGGCCATGAGTACTCCCGGACTGAACGGCTTGGTCACATAATCGTCGCCGCCATAGGATAATGCGCTGATTTTCACCTCGTCTTCCTCGCGACTGCTCAGAAATACGATCGGCGCATTCGTGTAGCTGCGTGCGTTCCTGCACCAGTCAATGCCGTTCTCATTAGCTAGCAGCACATCCAGTACGATCAAATCCGGATCGAACGACGCAAGCAGCTTCATGGCTTCCGTCCCGCTGTGGGTATACGAGGATATAAAGCCTTCCCGATCGCAATACGCCTGAACAATCTCGCATATATGGGGATCATCATCGACGATCATAATTTTGTACGTGTCCTTCACGCTGTCACCTTCCTGTCTCTCGAATACAAAGGCAGCGATACATAGAATATCGACCCCGTCTTGCCATCGCTCTCCGCTCGAACCGCCCCTCCATGGGCTTGTACGATTTCCCTGCATATCGCCAGTCCGAGTCCGCTACCCTCTACTCCATTCTCCATGCTCGATCGATCATACCTGTAATTGCGATCGAAGATTTGCTCGAGCTGCTCCGGGGGAATGCCCGTGCCGGAGTCTTGTACGCTAATGATCGCAAAGCGGCTATCTTTCGCTTCGTCCACTGCCAGTGCAAGACGTACCACCCCGCCGCTAGAGGTGAACTTCATCGCGTTCGACACGAGATTAAACAACGCCTGCTCTAATCTTTGCGCATCCATCTCGACAACCGGCAAGTCAGGGCGTTGATCTTCCGTATTTCCGATATCCAGTATGAAATCCAGCCCTGCGTCACGCACAACCAGCTCATATTGTTCAAAAAAACCGCGCAAAAAGTGAATCGCATGTACCGGCTCCATTCGATAAGCGACTTGTCCCGTCTCTAGATGCGACAAGAAGGACAACTCCTCGATCATGCGGTTAATCCTTATCGTGTTATCCCGGATATACTTCAGGTACTGTTCATTGCGTTCCGGCCTAACCATGTCCTTCACAGCCTCGACATAACCGAGCATGCTGGACAGCGGCATGCGCAGATCATGCGTAATGTAGGCAAGTAGCTTCTTCCTTCCTTGCTCGGAGTGGAGTAACCGTTCATACGACGCGCGGAGATCTTCGTGAGCTGCGGATAAATCATGCGTGCGCTCCATCACGATCCGCTCCAAATTGGCATTCATTTCGATCAGCTTGTCATTAGCTTCCTGCAGCTCGCGCGCGATCCGCTCTTCGTTCGTTGCCGCCCTCGTAAATCTTGAAGAAAGCAAAACGATTTGTGCGATCGTAAATACCAACAGACCAAGCGGAGACGTATTTCCGATTACCGACCATTCGTTGTAATATAAAAAATCATTGATAACCGTAACAAGAGTAACGACCGACACTAACAGGAAGGTCAGCGCTCCCTCCATGCGCCGCACAGCCGCGTGGGCAAGCCCGAACATCAGATACGCCATGTGCAGAACAACGATCACGCCGATCATCGGCAACATTTTGGAATAAAGGAGTGCCGGGGTCGCCACAACGACTAGACAGAGTGCGCCGGTTGCGATTCGACTGCCAAGGCGAAACCATCGCGACACATAATTCGGGAAAATGCATTCAAAATACATCGTGATGATATAACCGCTGCTGCAAAGAATCAGGTACTCGATCTTGAACTGCAATTCCCATGGAATAGCCGGCCACAATTGCGTGATCATGAGCTCGCCGACCAGCAAGGATCGGATACCGAACAACACGGTGAACAGACCGAAATACAAGGGGGCCTTGTCTTTGCGTCGCAGTATGAACAACAGCAGGTGATAAATGCCGATCACCAGCAGGCTTGCGGTGATAAGCATATCTGCGGCGATTCTCAGGTGTGTCTTGACCGTTAACGCATCACTGCCGCCCAGCTCGATATCCTTGGTGATGCCGCCTCGCTTATGATGAAAGTTCGCTACTTGCATAACCAGCTCTACCGTGTCGCTTTCGGGCTGGAAGAACACCAGCTTCGTTGCCAGATGCGGTGTCACGCCACTCTTGTCCGGAGCAACCGCACCGACTTCTGCCAGCAGTTCACCGTTGGCCCATAATTTATACGCATGAAAAATAGCAGGCAGCCGCAGGGCAAGTCTCTCATTCCGATCCTGCTTGCTAAGCTCGATGACCAGCCGAAAGGTTGCAAAGCCGTCTCCTTTCAACTCTTGACCATCCATCGGGTAGCCTAGCCAGGACCCGGGGATGTTGATATACCGATCAGCCTGTCCCCCTTTTTCCGTGCGGCTCCTTATATCCTCTGGCGAAAGCAGCTCTTGCCAGTAAAACGCCCATTCTCCCTGCAGCTTTCGCGGATTGTTACTAACATGATCCTCCGTTAAATCCAGAATGCCTTCTTCGCTTTTAATCCGAGGGGAGTCCGGTGCAGAGACGAGGGCATAGCTTGCGACCAAACCAACAACAACGACAACAGCTATGCGAAGCAAGATCGTACGAGAACCGAATCGAAGAATATCCCTCATCATGAAGTCGACCCCAATCTACTAGATGCGCTATAAATTAAGTTGATTATTTTAATGATAGCATTATTGGCAGGTTTTATCTCAAGCGCTAGTTTAAAGTTTTCTTTACCTTTGATTAATGGGTTAAACTACATGGGCTTGTTTGGAACAGAGGAAGAGCCGGATTGGAATGACGACAGCGTCGTAAATATCGCGAAGCAAATTATCCGATTCCAGTCTGCTAGCTTTGAAGCTGGCCCCGCCGAAGTTTTTATTCCGTGCTGGTGCGAGGAAGTTATCATCACAGATGTCATCGCCATCGATCCTCCTCGAAAGGGCTGCGATTTTGCGTTGCTCGATACGATCCTGAAGATGCAGTCGAAGCGGGTTGTGATGTGTGTTGTAATCCTTTGACTTTGGCTAGGATTTCGGGCGGTGGAGGTTACACCAGTGGATATGTTTCCGCATACCGTGCACGTAGAATCGGTGGCTTTGTTGGTGAGGAATGGTACAGATCGCTGAGAATGCGGTGGTGGAGCTGGTTTGGGGAGTAGTACAGATGAAGTGAAAGTGTGAAACAGAGGCTAGAAAATAGTAGAGTTGACCGATTGTTGACGAAAGAAATAGATTAATTGCGAGATGCCTGATTCTTGTTTTTTCAATTATTAGGACAGGAGTTCAAACTATCTGACCTTACCCCGAATAAATAGACACGTAGAAACCCTCTATAATACAAGTGAAGGGATTCACTATGGTAGTCAGAGAAATTCGATAAGGCATTCAAAGAGCAGGTTTTTTTGCGCGTGATCGTAAATGAAGTAACGAATACTGAAGCAGCTTAGAAGATCGGCGTTCATTTTGCTACCGTCTGAGAATGGGTTAGATATTATAAGCGTAATGGTCGCTGAGAGAAAATACCGTTGTATATCTTTTATATTGATTGCGTTGTTACAGAATTGGTTGCGTGTTACCTCATAGTAAAGAAAATCCCCTGTGAGTGCTTCTCAACAGGGGATTGCCGATGCTTTCGGACAAACAAAGAATACTATAAACTGGTATAAATTACAAGAAGTTTATGATCGATTCATTACGGTAAATCCGACGGTGTATTCTTGGACAAATGTCGCCGCTCTGAGCGTATATGCATGTAACAACTCATCGATTTTAGTTGTGTCTTCAAACGAACCATGTGCCGCTAATGCCTTTGCATAACCTAGGACTCGTGACTTAAGTAGCTCAAGTTTTTCGTTGTTCATAATTCGAATATTGCTGTTAGGTGATGCTGCGTATTCGAATGTAGTAAACGGGTGAATCATGATAGGTGTATAACGACAAGAGTTATCATACTTCCCCTCAAACCAAACTGACGAACCATTCAACTGGTTACAGTCATGTTTACTGATGGTTGGAGAAGTGGCTCCGTTTTTGCACTCGATAACGAAATAATCAAGGTTTCCAACTTCCCATAATACATCTGGCCCTTTCTTAAATTCAGCTTCAGGTCTCTGAGCTGAAAAACCAAGATAGAATGCCATCTCTTTACATGCTTGTTCAAATATCGCTGCTGAATCCGGCTTAAAGATCAACTGCTCAAGTAATTTATTTACACCCAGGATTAACTTATTCGGGGTGTCGAACTTTTGCCTTAAGAAACTCGATGCTTGGATAGCCTGACTGCCAATGAACTTTTGCAGTTTTGCATATTGAATTCCTTCCATTGGATGGAGAACAAGATGATTATCCTTAACTGCTGATTTTAAGGTCACATGCGATTCTTCTTGATCTATAAAATATAAGTATTCTGCAAGCTGTTGCTTCAAGTAGCCTTTAAACTTTAAATCGGAGGTTTCATTAACTGACTCATTGATTAACTGAACGGACTTCATGTTATCTCTTATCAAAGACGAATTAAATGCCGCACGTTGCTTCTTTATAACTGAGTTTACGTTAAAGCTCGCATCATACTTAAGGTGTACTAGAGCACCTTTACTCCTTGAAATCCAAGAGGTATTTCTATATAAACTATGGTTAATTACATCTTCTAGATCTTCAATGCTTGCTCCTCTAACCTGTTTTGCAAGTTGATCAGAAAGGCGAATTTGTGCTTTAGTAGCGGGGGTAAACTTATCGATCGCACCTTCTCCATAAAGATTATCAATAAGGGTTCGTCCCATGAGGAATACAACGCAGTAATCATCCTTTGAACGAATGCCTCTTCCCATGCCTTGTTCAATGCGCTGGATGGTTTTTGACAAAGTGTCATCCGTACCAAAGAGTATTCCTTGTTCGATTTTGTCTATCTTTCTACGAACATCGGGTAATCCGTCTATGACTAAGATCTCACAAGCCTTCTGAGCTAAATCAATTCCGTCATACTTATTTATCATTACAGCAAGCCCTACATGTCCGTTTTTAAGTTTTGTGATGCCCTCCTGAAGATTTGAAGATGTTAGGATCAGATCACAACTATCCTCCCAGAACTTCAAACGATAATACGAGGGAACTATTACAACAATGTTGTGCCTTTTAGATTTTTCTCTCAGAAAATCTTTAATATGCTCATCCTTGATTTCGGAGTTTAACTCTTGAGGAACAAGGATCATCCTGTCGCCAATATCATCTGATGATTCCGGGGTTATTGCAGCATTAACCTTATCCGCATCAATATTAAAATGAGAGACTAATATACTATCGTCTGCCAAAGTTGCACTCATGAATATTTTTCTCTTGCTCTCCACAAAACTCGGTATTGAGTTAATTGGGATACACCTAGGCGAGATTTCTATTTTATCACTCCCGAAAACGCAACTGCAGAGAGGTAAACAGTTTTTTAATAATTGCCACGAAAAGCGAAGGGAGTCGTAGCTTTTATCCGAATCTCCTTTTCTATAAGCTTCTTCTGCTGTTTGGAAAGCTTCGAATAAAATCCGAGTCGTTTCTTTGACATTATCCTGCCATGTCCAATATGGAACTAACATATTAACAGTAGGACTCCCAGCTTCCAGTTCTAAGATACCTGTATCGTATTGTTCAGCTAACGAGCCTTTAAAAAGTCCGTATAGCTTAGGATAGACTTCTGTTGAATAGGGAATTTCCATAGTGAACTGGGATTCAGTAATATCTAAGCAAGCATGAGCATCGTCAATAAGAATACTGCCGATAGGGATTTTTCTCTCGTTAACCCCGAAAGATGACTTGCCATTAAACAGCTTAAAGACATTGATTACTAGGATTGCCTGACTTCTTTTGAATTTAATACTATCCTGATCATCGGTAACCTCAATGCCCAGTCTTTTTGCTTCTGCAAAAACTTGCGAGACTAGATAGGGGTCAGGCACAACATAGACTGCCGGTCCCTTGCCCTCATTTAAGCAACTTTTCAAAATCAGCAAACCAACAACTGTCTTACCACTACCAGTGTTCATTTTGATAACATTGTACTCATTGTTCCTGACACTATCGTCAAACCACTGGTTCCACACTTCTGTCTGAACATCCCTTGGATAATTATAGAGAGGGTCTTTCTCGGGTAACACACTGAAGATTTCTCGTGGATTCAAGACTGTATCCGCAGAATTATCCTCACCTAAAAGATCGAAATTTATCTTCATAATAGTATCCTCCTTAAAAGAAGTTTTATTTTGAGCCTAACTGAGCTTTCCTGACTTCCAGTTCACGTTTACGTTCTGCCAAAATCTGCTCGACCTTTGCATCTTTCTGAACGAGATCCAATCCCTTTTGTTGTTTACGCTTTCTCGTCGCACTGATGTCGTACAATTTGAATTTCTGATGCTGTTCTGGATAGACAACAAATGCGGCATGCTCTCCGGTTGGAGCAAGACCCATTTTACTCAAGCGGCTCTGTGTGAACAGGTGGTCGGGGAGTTCTTCGGGTAAATAGTGCTGTACAGATTCAATGGTCATATTTTCACTCCTAGACATCTTCATTTAGTGAATACGATATAAACCTTCTCCAAAGAAAGCAGGAAATTGTTCTCATAGATTTCGACCTTATCCCTTAATTCAGCATGTATATTTTTGATAAGGTGCTGAGTGGCTTTTAAGGTATGTTCTCCAAAATCATAAATAACGAGGAATTTATAAGCTGCACTGGAGTCCACTGATTTAACCTTAGACTTCCCTTCAAGTAACCCCTGGATATCTTTAACGATACCGTTTCTCTGAGCAGAACCAAACTTATAGCCATTGTTTATAGGCTTATTGCACTTAATTTCAGCAATGATGTTTACCTCGCCAGTGACAACGAGATCATATCCGTTGTCACTTGGCTTCGTACCCAGTACCTGATTTAGATAGGTCTGATAATTATTCCTCACATAAGGAAAGCGTTCGCTCACCCAGTCGATGAAGCGGACAGTCGTCTTGTAAGTGATAATGTTATGTATGTCCTTAAGAGTTGTCTTGATCTCTTCGAAGTCTTCGATGGATAGCCGCGAATAGTAATCCTCGTTTACCCCAGTGACTTTAGTAGCGATGAACTGATTGAAGTTCTCTCTTAACTCAGCTTCTCTATCATATGAGATGATCATAAGTCCCCCTGCATAATATGGCAACATTATCCTATTATATTAACGTATTAGGTAGAATGGCTCAACAGTGACCGGGCAAGAAGTCATGGATTGTTCTCAGCAATAAAAAGGAGCGATTCTCCGAATGATTTAACCATCTTACTTCCTCTATTAATTTCGTCTACCAACTAACGTGTGATCTAAAGTTATTATAGATATTTTGGGCTGCAGCCCCGAACAGCATCTGAGAACCTGAAGAAGGTGATCTTGGAATTTTCATTTTTTGTCGCTCAATTTTTCCCTTAGTATTAAATACCAGCATACCTTTACCAATAGTATCTATAAGCCAGACACCTGAGGGTGTAAAATCCTTCTCCAAATATAACAAATATAACTCATCCCAAGTGTTGCCAATGGGAGTGATAATTCGGTGCTTTGAATAGGCTGAAACGCAGGTCGATGTTGTCCTCCGGTATCCAGAAGAAGGGCAAGACACTGTACTTATCGTCCTCATCCTGCGGCGGGAAAACGAGGACAAAGGCTGTAACGTCGGTGGAAGAGGAGAGATCCCACCGTAACAGACGCGCTCCCGCAAAGCTTCTGGATTAACTTTAAACGTACAGGCATCCCACTTATCCATTGGCACCAGCGGACTGCCTGCTTGACCCACTGATTTAGCCTAAGCTGCCGGAAGCTATTCTCTTCGGCAGGGTTCTACCTTGCAGATTCACAAGCTGCCTTAACTTTATCTACGCTGACGGTAATACCAAGTGATGGGTTTGACTTTTTCCACACCTTAGGGTCTGTCCAGTCATCCTCTGGTTCAGCGCCAAAAATGACGGGATTGAAGGTGGGGTCGTTTTTCCTGCCATCAATGATATCCAGCGCCTTTTGGTGTACTTCCCAGCAGATGCTGTTCTGGTTATCCCCAGCTGTGGTGAGTAGTTTTCGATGAACTGAATACCAACCCAACCGAAGACTCTTTGACGTGATGACCAAAGGCAGCGGCGATGCTCGAATGGAGCCGCTGTACTTATTAAGGGTGCTTTGCAATGAAACCATATTCGGTGACTGCTTCCTCGCATTGAATCCAGCGGGACACACTCATCGCGTAGCGCTCGAGAAGTTGAGGGGAGAGGAGGGCAGCACAACCGCGCTATTCCAGCCAATTCCATGTGGACTTGTAAATTTCGCTCGCGACTAGCGTCTTACCGTCCTTCTGTACAGCTTTCGAGCATTTTGTTCGGTTCAGGAATCACCTGACCTTTGAGGTCTGCGGTATTCGAAAATTCGATGACGGTGAGCTTTCTGCCGCCGGGATTGCCTGCAGCTATTTTATCGGCGAAAGGCTTCTTTTTTGCACCCGCGCCGACACGAGCGCCGCCGCGGTTAGTACCGTCTTTGGCCATCAAAATACTCCCTCATAAATTTTTGAAAAATTTTTTTGTGAAGCATTGCTTCAAACAAATTTCTTACATTAGCAGAAACCTGTCGTACTTTTCTGTTCAGGCAATCTTTCTGTGTACTTAATGGACATCTCGTAAGACTAATAACACAGGGATAAATCATTTTATTGAAGTTCAGCATCAAATAATTCAAATTTGAAAAAAATTGACATAATGATTCAATTCGGATAATCTACAATCAGAACACAGGGGGTGAGCGTCATGGAGCACAAACAGCAGCAGATAATAATGAAAAACATCGACAAGCTTCTCATGAAGAAGAACATCAAACGTAGTTCTCTTGAGGACGAGGTCAAGGTCAGCCGCGGTTATCTTTCCCGCTTGAAAAAAGCAAATCCGGATGACAACGGTCTTAACATGAGTTATGAACTGCTTAAAAAAATTGCAGATGGACTAATGGTATCCATGGACTACCTGATGCTTGATGGGATGGATAACACCACAGACGAAAATGCTCTCATCGACTTTATCGAATCCCTATATACCATGTCGGTGAATGGCACGCAGTTCTGGAACGTCTTTACCTACAAGCAGATTGACAGTATTAATAATCCGGATGATTTTGATAAACTCGGACCAATTTCAAAAAGGGCATTTGAGACTGGCGAGTATGACCCAGAGGGCCGTTCGTATGAATATGCGTGGATTGGATGGTTATCATTGGGTACCGGTCGAAAAATCAGAGAAGTCATTTATTCCAAGGAAGACATCACAGATGATTTTTTCTATGCCAATATAGAAAAAATCAATAGTACTTTATATCTGTACAGGGTAGATTACACCGATACAGACGGACAGCACAAACTAACCGACATAATTGAGGCGTACCTGGTCAATGCTGATGAAACGCATTTCCTTTGCAACTCTGTCGAATGGAATGAATACATATCCTCCAAGCTAGAAGATCTGTATCAGATTGCCAAGGACAATTCCTCCGTCACAAGGTTGGGTGAGGGTGCGAGAAAACTTCTGAACCTGTTTAATAACAATTAATAGTTAAAAGAAAGGATGTTGTAGCATGAACAACAACAAACATATTTATAAGAACAGCCATAGTACATTAAACCCTTTGGATACAATTGCAAAAATTAAAGCCTTTCAAATCAACTCTGAACATTCCACCATCAGTTTAAAAATGGTCAATGGAATGAGTTTCTCCTTTAACTGGGCAAGTAAGAGATTAGAGTTTTCACGTGATTCTTAATATTTTACTTTCAGAAGCCTCTTGCCTATATGGTGATAGGTTTTTCTGTGTTGGGGGCTATTCCCTTGTTTGAAATCGCGTTTTTTCACACGAGGCCCCCCGCCGCTGTCCGCATGAAAAAGATTTAGAGATTCGACCGCCCCCACCGGTCGCCGCTCTCGACGGTGATCCGGGAGTGACACGGTTTGCACAGTGCCATGAGGTTACTTGTTTCGTTGCCGCCACCTTTGGAAAGCGGGAAGATGTGATGAACCTCTTGGGCCGGTGTCATCCTCGCTTGCTTTTGGCACTCCTCGCACAGAGGATGCGCCTTGATGTAGCGGTCGCGAATTCGTTTCCAGGAACGACCGTAGTGTTTGTTGGAGGCAGGGTCGCGTTCGTGCTTATTATAGTGTTTGGTAACAACCCGCTGATGCTCGGCACAGTATTGCTCGCTTTCGGCAAGCCGACCGCAGCCGGAGTAAGCACAGGGGTGTTTCGGTTTGTAGGGCATCACTTCAACTCCTTCGGGCAAAACAAAAGCCTTCGCGGGGAATACTCCCGTAAAGGCTCTGGATTACAGTTCTCGATACTATTAGTATATCAGGCATTAGGGCAAATACTCCCTCACAATTCCCTCATCATTCGTAAGACGAAAACTTATTGCAATAAGCCTCGACTTTATCCGCAAAGGCACCGGGGATTCTCTCTCTCCAATAAGGAATGGACAACCTCAGTGATTGGACGGCATTCTGATACTTGCTTTCGCCTAATTCGGTCTTTATTTTGCCCATTAGAAATTCTAGATCTTTATATTTAATAAGGCGAGTATTGTGTTGACCGTTAACCAGGTTAACTAAGACCGTTAAGTAAATGAAAGCACTCCCGCGGCTCATTTTAGTCTTGTCAGCTACCTCATCACTGAGTTTATTAACTTCGCCTAATCCCTTAGTATGACGTAGGAACGCCAGCCAAATCCCTTCAACCATGGCAGGTGTGATCTTGGTGTTGCTGCGTGGAAGCTGCTTCGAATCAAGATCGTAGTCTTCATCGATCTCCTCAGGATGATTGATTTCAGAGTGGCTTGATGTCGAAGTGGCCATAGTCATCGGTAAACCTTTCTCTAAAGCAACTCTACTTAAAAAAATGTTCACGGCAATCTCCGTATTCATTCCAAGAGCATGTAGGATCTTCTCTGCTTCGAGTAGAGTACTATCATCAATATTGATTTCAATCTTTGCCATTAGGGTGCCTCCCACAATTTACTATTGGATATACTAAAAATACTATATCATTTACTATATTTACTGCACATAGTATTATGTAGTATTTTTTTATATACCTTTGCATTCGTGATCGATTGTATTCGATTGTGATGAGCATGGTTTTTTATTATGGAAGTGATTCTTTAGATGTTCCCTAGAACCGACATTGAAATATAAAAACATTTCATTTTATCGTTTGAATGTACGATTCTTATGTGATTCAATAAGTAATATAGAAATATTTCAAAAAAATGATATCTGGGTGTTTGGAGGTGATTTATTTGGAGGAAAGAAGATTAAAGGATTTCATAACCTTCGTTCCAGGTATAAATCCAACAAGGGCGCAAAAACAGTTTGAAATCCAAGCAATAAATTATTATGACCAGTCGTCTTTTGAAGCTGATTATAATCATAAGGACGTATTTGTTAAGGATGCGGAAAAATCCTTATCTCAAAATAACCCATCGTTAAATGAAGGTGATGTTGTTATCAGTAACTCATTACAACTTGCAACGATGGTCGGTAAAAAAAATGTTGGTAAAGTGTTGTCTCTCAACTTCATAAAAATAGAGTTTGATAAAGAACAACTTGATAAGAGATATTTTCTTTTCTTATTTAATGCTTATAAAGATGTCAGGCGACAAAAAGAAAGGGAGTTACAGGGGAGTGGCCCTGTTCTAAGAATACCACTTCGCTCTTTAGAGGAGATTATTATTCCTGTTGTTGCTCTTGAGGAGCAGCAGAAAATAGGTGCTATTTACGTAGAAACATTCAAGCTACAAAGTAAGCTAAACAAATACGCAGACTTGATCGGACAGTTTACGAGCTCAATCATAGAAGAAACCTTAGAGGGGAAATAATCTAATGAAAAGTCAATCGGAGTTGGCGTTCGAAAATGAAGTCATCGATTATTTGACTAAAATCGGTGGAGTAAAACAATGGGAATACAAAACAAACATTAAAACAACTGAACAACTCTGGGATAACTTTAAAATGATCCTAGAACAAAACAATCGTGCCCGTTTAGATGAACCATTGTCTGTCACTGAATTTAACCAGGTAAAGAAAATTATCACTGGTATTGAATCACCTTACCATGCTGGACAATTTTTGTATGGTGTTAACGGTGTTTCTGAAATTGAAGTTGACCTTGATAATGGTAAGCATGTGTTTTTAACAGTATTCGACCAAGCCCAAGTAGGTGGCGGGAACACTGTTTATCAAGTGGTAAATCAAATTAAACGGCCAAAAGTTATAGATGGAAAGCTTGACCGACGATTTGATGTAACGTTGCTCATTAATGGATTGCCAATTATTCAAATAGAATTAAAGAAGGCACTTCACAGCACTACAGAATCCTTGAACCAGATGGAACAGTATATTGCTGAAAAACAATACAGTGGTATCTTTTCAACCTTGCAGATTCTAATCGCAATGACGCAGTTTGATATTCGTTATATGGCAAATACGCCACTCAAAAGCTTTAACCGAGCTTTTGCTTTTAACTGGCAAAACGAAGATGATGCTCGCCCTGTTCGTTCGTGGAAGACGTTTGCGGATAAAGTATTGTCAATTCCAATGGCTCATGATTTGGCAACACGCTACATGGTACTTGACGGTACTAAAAACAAAGAAAGTATCAAAGTCATGCGTCCTTATCAAGTCTATGCCACAAAACGTGTGCTTGATAAAGTTAGAAAATTCGATTTCAAATATGATGATGGGAAATTAGGATACATATGGCACACTACGGGTTCAGGTAAGACAATCACAAGTTTCAAGACAGCATGGCTTGCAAGTCGTCTATCTAATGTAGACAAAGTTGTCTTCTTGGTTGACCGAATTGCGCTCACGAACCAAACATCTGATGCATATAAAGCCTATGATCCTGTTGCGGGATTTGAAGGGAAAACGGGTGTGGTGGGTGACACTGCAAATATTTCAGACCTTCATCGCAAATTAACGAAGAAGAGCGATAAGAACATCATCGTGACAAGTATTCAAAAGATGTCGCGTTATGTAGCGAGAGATAGCTTCGAGCCACTGAATGAAAGTATTCTTTTTATCGTTGATGAAGCCCACCGTTCAACTGGAGACGGTACTGAAAATGATGGTATGCTTGAAACGATTCGTAAAGCTATTCCTAATTCTGCCTGGGTTGGTTATACAGGTACACCAAAATTTCCTGAAACACGAGAGATCTTTGGTGATATTCTACATGCTTACACCATCAAAGAAGCAATTGCGGATAAAAACGTCTTAGGGTTTAACGTTGAATTCAAGGAAACGATCGAGGCTCCTAAAGATCCGACCGAAGATGATATCGACGATAATGTTCGTGGTAGTGTTTACGACTATAGCCCAGAACATGTGAAATTGGTAGTGAATGACATCTTCGAAAACTGGAAGAAACGTTCAAATGACCGCAAGTATAATGCCTTGTTTACAGTCCATGTTGGCGGTAACAAAGCAAGTACACCAAGAGCGATGGAATACTTCGATAAATTTGCTGAAGAAAATGCGAATCGTCCAGTAGATCAACAATTAAAAGTTGCAGTGAGCTTTTCGGCAGATACATCCAATAGTACTCATCAACTGAAAACAAACGAGAACTTGCATAGGGCTATCACAGCTTATAACACAATGTTTGGTACAGTTTTTGATATGACGACAGTTAAAGCCTACACTGAAGACTTAGCACGACGGTTGAACAAGACAGCTAATGATGGTAACTTTTTAGATTTGGTTATCGTTGTTGACCAACTTTTGACTGGTTTTGATGCTCCTGAGATGAATACACTCTATATTGATCGAACACTTAAAGGTGGGAACCTGATTCAGGCATACTCACGTACAAATCGAATGCATAACCTTGTCGATAAGCCTTGGGGGAATGTTGTTAACTATCGTTGGCCAGAGCAAAACGAGTATGAAATGAATAAGGCATTTGCTATCTATTCAAATCGTGCATCTGCTGATGAACAGCTTTCACTTGAAGATTTGAAAGAAGGCAACGAAGAGTCTGGTATCATTTCTAAACCATTTAGTAAAGTTCAAGCTGAGATGCAAGAAGTTATCAAGAAACTTTCAACGCTCACAGATAATTTTGTACAATTACCCCCAAGTGAAAAAGCACAAGATGAAGTCTTTGAAAATTTGAAAGAGTATAATCGTTTGCTTAGTCAGTTGAAACAATATACCGAAGATGATGACAAAAATCCTGTTTCTGCTTATGATCATCCTGAAGAGTTCTATGAACGTTTAGGAATTACTGAGGAGCAGGAAGTCATTTTAACAACTGTCATTGCCGGTGAGTTGAAAGAACGACGTGCTAAGCGAGAAAACATCGATATTTCGCAAGTCAATCTCTCTATGATTCATATTCACGACGTTACCATCAACTACGATTACTTGATTGATTTAATTGCTCGTATGGCTGACGAAGTTCATGCAAACTTTATGACTAAAGCAGAAAAGACACGTGATGAAATCCATATTGAAATTGCCAAGTCAGATAATGAAAGAGAAAAATCTAAGATGCGCAACTTTGTATCTAAAATTTTCTCAAAAGAGTTTGTATTTGATCATTATCCAGCTCCTCGAAGTGTTGAAAAAATGAACCAAGCGATGGACAAAGTACAAAAGGATACGAATATTTTACTTGTAACGAACTTCATCCGTACTTGGGGACTTGATAACAGCACTAAGCCTAAGGAACTTGAAAGCTTGATTAAGAGACACCGTTTAGGTCAAGAGGATATGGATAAACAAGGTGAGCTAACAGCAATCATGAATGACGCAAGAGCTGATTATAAAGAAATTGCAGATAAAAAGATTGCGGAATTATCCTGGGTACGATATCGCATTGAATTCCGTAAGGCATTTTACGAAATGGCTGATGTAATTAAGAAGGGTGAGTAGTCTAGTGATGAAATTATACAGATTACAAAAAGGAGATCAGGAATGAGCGATAACATAACAACATCACCCCAATTTAGATTCGCAGGATATACTGACGCTTGGGAACAACGTAAGTTGGGGGAGATTTACACGGAAAGAAACGAAAGAGGTAATAATTCTTTACAAATTCTTTCGGTTTCAATTCATCACGGTATATCAAACGGTGAATTAGACAGCAGTTCATTGGGTAAGGAAGTTCGCAGAAGTGAAGATAAATCCTTGTATAAAGGTGTGCATTCCGGCGATCTAGTATTCAACATGATGCGTGCTTGGCAAGGAGCGATCGGCGTAGCAAAAATAGAAGGAATGGTAAGCCCTGCCTATATTACGGCCATTCCGAATGAAAAATTATTTCCGCCATTTATGGATTATTACTTGCGGAGGCATGAGATAATTACCCAGATAGATAATTTTTCATATGGGGTCACGGATTTCAGAAAAAGGCTGTATTGGGATTCATTTTCTAAAGTTTCGTGTCTTATTCCTTCTGTTCCTGAACAAATTAAAATCAATACATTCTTCAATCAACTCGACAACCTCATCACCCTTCATCAACGTAAGTTAGTAATGTTGAAGGATACGAAAAAGGGCCTGCTTCAAAAAATGTTTCCGAAAGATGGAGCCGATGTTCCTGAAATTCGCTTTCCAGGATTTACGGATGCTTGGGAACAGCGAGAATTAAAGGAAATGTTTGTAAAAGGTGGTTCCGGTGGTACGCCACGCTCAACGAACAAGGATTATTACAAAGGAGAAATTCCGTTTTTAGGGATATCTGATATTTCAAATTCTAATGGATATATTGATTATACACAAAAACACATAAGCGAAGAGGGGCTAAATAATTCGTCTGCCTGGATTGTTCCAAAAGGGGCAATTACTCTGGCGATGTATGCATCTGTTGGTAAGATTGCCATTCTAAATGTTGATGTTGCAACGTCTCAAGCTTTTTATAATATGGTATTTAATGACATCATTATTAGAGACTTTATTTATCATAGATTAGTAAAAGCCAATATTAATGAAGAGTGGAGAGAATTAATATCCACTGGGACACAACCCAATCTAAACGCTGAAAAAGTGAAGAACTTCCAAATACTGTTACCAAAAGATAAAAGTGAACAGAGCAAAGTAGGTCAATTCTTCAATCAACTAGACAACCTCATCACCCTTCATCAGCATGAGTTAAATTCGCTTAAAAATTTGAAGAAATCACTACTTCAACAAATGTTTATATAAGAAAAGGAGATTACACAAATGAGTAATGCAACAGATATTACATCAAAGCTATGGGGAATGGCTAACAAACTGCGTGGAACGATGGATGCAAGTGAGTACAAGAACTATATCTTGCCATTTATGTTCTATCGTTACTTATCAGAAAATCAAGATGAATACTTGAAAGTCAATGATCTGGAAGAGTTCTACGAAGTGACAGATGACACTGAAAAAGAAGATTATCTTGAAGAAATAAGTAAAGGAATCGGATATGCGATTGATCCAGCCTATACTTGGAACAAGATCGTATCAAAA
The DNA here is from genome assembly GCF_056269195.1 of Paenibacillus sp. J22P218. NCBI lineage: Bacteria > Bacillati > Bacillota > Bacilli > Caryophanales > Paenibacillaceae > Paenibacillus > Paenibacillus sp. J22P218. The sequence goes on along the minus strand of NZ_JBWDNL010000008.1, from coordinate 146,114 downwards.
ATTGAAAATCATAAAATCAAAGCTAGTGACTTTCAAGACATGTTTGACTCATTCAATACAAATGCCAAACGTAACGCAGTCGCAGAAGCTGACTTTGCAAACGTATTCTCAGATGTTAACCTTGGGGACACACGTCTAGGTTCAAGTACAAACGAACGTGCGAAGGCTTTGAATGATATCGTTTTGATGATTAACGAGTTTACTTTCAAAGACGATTCAGGCCGTGACATTTTGGGTGACGTTTACGAGTATTTGATCGGGCAATTTGCTGCCAATGCTGGTAAAAAAGGGGGGGAATTCTATACACCTCATGAAGTCAGTAAAATATTAGCGAGAATTGTTACGATTGATGCAGATGGTACTGGAGATCAATTCCGTGTATATGACCCTACAATGGGATCGGGTTCACTTCTTTTGACAGTTCAAAAAGAATTGCCAAATGGTAATGAAGAAGGAAGCGTTGAGTTTTATGGTCAAGAGTTGAATACGACGACTTATAACTTGGCTCGCATGAACTTAATGATGCATGGGGTAAATTATCGCAATATGGAGTTGAAACGCGCAGACACACTTGATGCTGACTGGCCATTTGCTGAAAAAGATGGCACACAAATTCCTTTGAAGTTCGATGCGGTCGTATCAAACCCCCCCTATTCTCAGAATTGGGATTCAAAAGAAGTTGATCGAGAAAAAGATACACGTTTCAAAGGTTATGGTGTAGCACCTGCATCTAAGGCAGATTATGCCTTTGTTCTTCATGGACTGTACCATTTAGATAAAGCTGGAACAATGGCTATCGTGTTACCACATGGGGTACTCTTTCGTGGTGCGTCCGAAGGTAAAATTCGTAAAAATATCATCGACAACAATCTGTTAGATGCTGTTATTGGATTACCAGCTAACTTGTTCTATGGAACAAGCATCCCAACATGTGTACTGGTGTTCAAAGGTCGTGAAGCTCGCAAAAATAAAGATATTTTGTTTATCGATGCTTCAAATGAGTTTGAAAAAGGAAAGAACCAGAACAAACTCTCTCCTGAAAACATCGACAAAATCATCGAAACTTACAATAACCGTGAATACGTTGAGAAATATGCTCATGTGGCATCTTTGGATGAAATCAAAGAAAATGATTACAATTTGAACATTCCACGTTATGTCGATACGTTTGAAGAAGAAGAAGGTATTTCACTTTCACAAGTGGCTCAAGAGTTGGTAGAAGTTAGAGAAGAAATTGCAAATTCATATGATAACTTGTATGGGTTATTGAATGAGTTGCAGGGGACAACTGATGAATCCAAAGAAGAACTGAGCAAATTTATCAGTCTATTAGGTAAATAATAGTATTAGAGAAGAGCTAAGGAGAATTTAAACCTTGGCTCTTTTCACAAGCGCGTGGTGTTGACGGCTTGTTGACGAACGTCGTCAACAAGCAATCAAACGCAAACAAAACGAACAATACTCTATGGTTAAAACCCTTATAGATCAAGGGTTTTAACCAACTAACACACAATCCATCCAACCCCCACATGTTCCCGCATACCGTTCATGTGGAGTGCTGTGATTGCTAACGGGAGATAGATTCACCAAGGCAGTAGGACCAGCAGAAGGTCAAACGGGACAAGATAAAAGAAAATTCCTATTAGCTTCAGGAAATATCCAAAAGGTAGTAGATGAAGGCAAAATAGTTTCATGCGCAAATATGTAAGGTGTTAATATTTGTTTCGTCGAAAGAACGATTTGGCAGCCAAGTAATTCATGTAGTTACTGGAACTTGTGCAAGAACAGCAAGGGAACAAACTATAGTTTGGAATAATTAAATATTTTAAATACGCATTATCATTGGGCGACCCATACGGGATATGTTCTTGGTATTGCCAATTTTGCTCTCGAATGAATTCCTTCCATGTAATTCCAATCTTCAACGTTCCCCAACATTACTACCTTTCCATTTTTTTCTTATGAGCAGGACTTCTGATTCAATTTGTCGAATTATACCAGATAAAAGCGGTGTTGAAGGAGATTCAGAATGTTAAAGAAATTGATGGCTCTATTCCAAACCAAGAAGGCAAACCCTGAGCCAAAAGCTGCTCCCCGCAAAAAGCCTTCTAAACCGAAGGTAGAATCAACTCGTATCGGAGAAATTGGTGAGTATAAAATCAATATCCAACTAGATCAGTTGCCAAAGGACTGCCAGCATTTGAACGATCTGCTTATCCCTAATTCTAAATCGCGCACAGGTTACTCTCAAATCGATCACCTGATCGTTTCCTCGTATGGCATATTTGTGATTGAAACCAAAAATTACAATGGCGAGATCAAAGGGACTCGCGAGGATCGAAATTGGAGCGTTGGAAATCGGTTTAAGATGTACAATCCGTTAATGCAAAACTATAGCCATATTAAAGCAGTGGAGCAGCAATTGACGGATTTGGCCAATGTTAAATACATCTCTATGGTTTCCTTCACAATGCGATGCAGGTTCAGTATCGATCCTGAGCTGAGAATGATCGGCTCGGATGAGCTTATTGTGTACGATGTGGAACTCACCGAGTTCGTTGAGCGGAAACTGACGAGACTTAAAGCGGAGAACCCATCTCCACGATTTACTGGTGATGAAGTTAGGGCGATCAAGGAGAGGATTGCCTCTCTTAATATAACGGACACTGCTATTAGAGCTCAGCATGTTGAGCGGGCGAAAGCTTCAAAAGCTAGCTCAAAATAGATTAAGGAGAGAGGTAGATCCCTATAATCCACATCATTACGCTTCCTGAGTTTGAAATGTTAATAGCTGGCACAGGATATATTACGATAACGGATAAGCCAACCAAAGTTGTAAAAGTACACGTTGCCAATTGTCCACATGTGAGTAAAGCCAATTTCACGAAGAAGGTCATTGAGAACAAAGAGGAAAACGGCCAATACTATTGGACGGAAACCATGCATGAAGCTATCTCAGAATTGCAAGCAGAACCATGCTTGGTATGTAGGTGAAGCATGAAACAAGGTCTCTACGAACAAATCATCAATAACGTCACCATGAGGCAGCTCGCTGAGCTGGACCCGATTCTGTATGACATCGGCAAGGAATCGCTGGATGCCGAGGAAGCGAGGAAGCTGCTTTCGAGCTATTTGGCGATGGTCACTCGCAGGGCGCTGAAGGCGGTACGGGAGCAGAACAGCAACGACGAGGATGCGATCTTCGCGCAAGTTCGGACCTGCAATGATATTATCGCAACCCTCAAGGATAGCTTAGGGCAAGCGGAATACGAGGAGCTGCAGTTGGCTGAGCAAGGCGAGGTGCTTACTTACGTCTATTCCAAGCTGAATCATATTCGAGGCGTCCGAGCGGAGAAGGTACTTCGTCCTACGACCCCGCTATCACAAAGCTCGTTGTTCACAGGGGCGCATTCGGAGCCGAATATGATGAGCGAATTGAAGCATGAGATCGTAACTTCGGATCAAATTGATTGGCTCGTTTCGTTCATTAAGTGGAGTGGGCTTCGTGTTCTGATGGAACAGCTTGAGCAGTTTACGGCGAACGGCGGCCGCCTGCGTATTATCACGACAACCTATATGGAAGCGACCGATGACAAGGCGATAATAGAGCTCAGCAAGCTTTCGAACACAGAGATCAAAATATCCTACGATACGGAGCGTACCCGTCTTCATGCTAAGGCTTATATGTTCAAAAGGGATACCGGGTTTACGACCGCCTACGTAGGATCGTCGAATCTATCCAACCCCGCACTTACGAGCGGTTTGGAATGGAACTTAAAAGTAACCGAGAAAGACTCCTACGATGTGCTGAAGAAGATCGAAGCGACCTTCGAGAGCTACTGGAACGATCGGGAATTCAAGGCTTACCATTCCTCCGATGAGGAACATGAACTGCTGCTTAAGGAAGCGCTTGGCAGGAAGAGGGAGCAGGGGCGGAACGACCTGACTTTCCATTTTGACATTACGCCTTATGACTACCAGAAGGATATTCTTGAGAAGCTGGAAGCGCAGAGGACATTGTACGGCAGGATGAAGAACCTGCTCATTGCGGCGACTGGTGTCGGCAAAACGGTTATTTCTGCCTTCGACTACAAGCGATTCACTCAGCGTAATCCGAGAGCGCGTCTGCTCTTCGTTGCGCATCGGGAAGAGATCTTGAAGCAAAGTATGGACACGTTCCGCTACATTATGAAGGATCTGAACTTCGGCGAGCTACATGTCGGCAGCAATCAAGCAGAGTCTATCGATCACCTGTTTATCAGTATACAAAGCTTTAACTCTATGAAGCTCGCAGAGCTTACTACGTCGGACTTCTACGACTATATGGTCGTGGATGAATTTCATCACGCGGCAGCTCCATCCTATCAGAAGCTGCTTGCTCACTATCAGCCGAAGATATTGCTGGGGCTAACGGCTACGCCGGAGCGGATGGACGGCAAAGACATATTACGATTCTTTGACGATACGATTGCTGCTGAAATTCGTTTGACGGATGCTATCGATCGCAAGCTGCTTGCTCCGTTCCAATATTTTGGCGTGACGGATAGTGTGGATTTATCGCAGGTGAAATGGTCCAGACGCGGCTATGATCTGCAAGAGCTGGAGAATCTGTATACGCATAATAAGATTCGTGCGACCCAAATCTTGAACAGCTTGAGAAAATACGTCACCGACATGGACGATGTCAAAGGACTCGGTTTCTGTGTCAGTGTCGATCATGCGTTGTATATGGCCAAGGTGTTCGAAGATGCGGGTATACCTGCGATAGCACTGTATGGCGGATCAAGCGACGAGGATCGTCAGCTCGTAAAGGGCAGGCTGGTGAGCGGCGAGCTCAAAATGATTTTTGTCGTTGATCTCTACAACGAAGGTGTGGATATTCCGGAGGTTAACACGGTTCTTTTCTTACGTCCGACGGATAGCTTGACAGTGTTTCTACAGCAACTTGGTCGGGGACTGCGGTTGGCTGACGGGAAAGAATGCTTGACCGTGCTTGATTTTATCGGACAGGCTCATAAGGACTATAACTTCCAAGATAAGTTCCGTGCATTGCTCGGCAAAACAAAGCATTCCGTTCAGCATTACGTAGAGCATGGCTTCTCCAGTCTGCCACGCGGAAGCTTCATTCAGCTGGAGAAACAATCTAAGGACTATATTCTGAGCAACCTGAAGCAAGCAACGACCAATCGGAAGCGATTGGTGAACAAGATGAAGTATTTTGAAGAAGATACGGGGCTCAAGCTGACTCTTGAAAACTTCGTTCAATATCACGGCATGTCCTTGTCCGAGTACTATGGCGGTCGCACTGGGAATCGGATGTTCCGCAGGCTGATGGTGGAGGCAGGACTTCTCGATGACTATGCTTTCGCCAAGGAAGATGAGCTGACGAAGCGGCTTCCAGCTTTGTTAAGCATGAATTCACGCAGACAGCTCAAATTCTTGATCGGGTACTTGGAAGACGGAGCGCAGGCGGAGTCGGAAGAAGAGCGTCTGATGCTGAATATGTTCTACTACACCTTCTATCGGACCGCGCCAGCGAATCTAGGTTTCGAAGGAATTGAGAGTGGTATACAGTCGGTTATGGACTGCGAGGCTTTCAAGGATGAAGTATTGGACATCCTGAAGTATAACAGCACGCACATTGATTTTGTCGATAAAAGAAACGAGCTGCCTTACTCTTGTCCGCTCGATCTGCACTGCAAGTATTCGACTGACCAGGTATTAGCTGCATTTGGCTACTGGAACGAGGACAAAGCACCGAGCTTCCGCGAGGGCGTGAAATATTTTGAAGACAAGAAGACGGATATTTTCTTTATTACGCTGAATAAGTCGGATAAGGATTTCTCGCCTTCAACATTGTATGAAGACTATGCGATGAATGAGCGCCTCTTTCATTGGCAGACGCAGAGTAAGATCTCCGAGCAAACGAATACAGCTCAGCGATACATCAACCATAAGAAGACGGGCAACCGAATCGCGCTGTTTGTGAGGGAATACAAAGAGGAGAACAACTACACCGCTTCTTTCTTATTCTTAGGTGAGGCTGAGTATGTTAGACACGAGGGAAGCAAGCCAATGAGTATCATCTGGCGTCTGAAGGAGGACATGCCTGCAGCGCTGGTGCCGGTGGCGATCAAAGTGATCGTATAGGATGTGAACGGAAATGATTAAAGTGGCGGCAGCAATTATTGAGGACGAAGTGGGGCGAATACTGATTGCACGGCGAGCCAAAGGGAAGTCGCAGGAGGGAATGTGGGAGTTCCCCGGCGGCAAGCTGGAGGCGGGCGAATCGCTCGAGGACTGCTTGCGGAGAGAGCTGCTGGAGGAAATGGGCATTACGATCGAGCCTTATGCGTATGTCGGCGCCAATGAGCATGATTACGGGACGGTGATGATCAAGCTACTCGCATATAAAGCGAGATTCGTGAGCGGGGAGATCGTACTGACGGATCATGATGACTATCGATGGGTTGGGACGGAGGAGTTCGGGGAGTATACGTTTGCTCCGGCGGATATTCCGTTTTTTGGAATGTTAAATGAATAGAAGGTTGCCGCTGAATCGATAGGCTCCCCATACGGTAGACAGGTGAAATACGAAACCTGTCTACCGTATGGGGAGTGTTTTTTTTGCAAATTCGCACTCAAAGTTCATGAAAGTAATAATGCCCCCGTAAAGGATAAGACTGCCTCATAGGAACTTTATTACAACACTCGTATGATAGGATATGTCCATATATTTACAGAGCGTGTTCGGGAAATGATGACAGGATGAAAAGAAGTAGTAAGGTTACGTTATTGCACGTACGCTTATCGCTCTTTGAATCCTGTTGTTTTTTTGAGTTTTTGAAAACGCTATCATTGTATCGACTGTGGACGGACGCGCTTTACCAAGATCGGTAAAAAATGATTCTCACACAGGGGGCTGATCAAGAGTAGATAGACAACGCATGAAAGGTTTAGTAGTTGCTAGCTTAAATGTTGGCTAAAGAGCTAAGGGATCTCTGCAAAACCTAAAAAATATGAAGTATGGAGGAAATTTCATAATGATGAAGAGACGGTTATTAGCATCGTTACTTGTGACAGCGATGCTACTTACTTTGTTTTCTCCGGTTATGACAGTCAGCGCGGCATGGGGGGATAATGTAAACCTGTTGACCGTAAATGCAGGTACAGATAGTAATACGGCGACATCAACTGCTGCGCCGGATGGACAGACAGCATGGAGTCTGAATACCGGAACCTCGAAGAACGGAGCGCCGTGGGACAATCTCTTCACGCCGAATGTGTCGCCTCTAAGAGATGTATCAGCTTATAAGGACGGCTACTTTGTATTCGAGATGTACGTTCCGAGTGAGAGCTTCAAAAGTATGCAAGGAAATAACTGGCTCGTCATCGTAAGCGACAGCAATCCCTCTAGTGACAAGTTCAACAATGATTCTCGTCTCCAGCTTAATCTAAGCGGTGTCACGAATGCGGCGGTGGGCACATGGGCGACGGTCTATACGAAGTTATCGTCTTCAAGTACCGTAGCTGGTAACTTCAATGACGCTTGGTTGGACAAAGTAACCAGACTGGCTATGCATCTGCAATGGGGTACGAGTGTCCCTAGCACCCCGGTCTTCATCAAGAATCCGCGTTTCCAGAAAAGCAATCTAGGCATTCCCCTCTCACCATCAGCGGTTCCCGCACTTAACGTAGCAACGAGAACAGCATCCACGAACGCACCCGCTACCGGGCAAGCGGTGGAATTCGCAATAAGCCAAGATGGGAATGCTCCTACATCCGGTTGGGCAGATGGAATTCTCAATAGTGGCGTGTATTCATATCAATTCGCCACATTACCCTCGGTAACTACCTACTATGTATTCGCGCGCACGAAAGCAAACAGCAGTTATCCCTTCATCGGCGCATCTACAAGAACTACGGTAACATCTACTAGCGATCAAACAGTGGTTAACAATGCAGCAGCGTCTCTGACATGGGATACGATTAAAGGCAGTAATACTTCGGATACCGATGTGAAATCAGCACTTAGTCTTCCGACGCTAATAGGAACAACGAACGTCGCATGGACCTCGAACAATGCGGCAATTAGCAGCATCGGAATCGTCAATCGGTTGTTGAATAGAGAAATAGACAAAACCGTCGTACTCACAGCGACCATAACGAAGGGCACTGCAAGTACTACAAAAGCCTTCACTGTGACGGTGAAAGCTGCGCCGGCGGCGGTCAACGCTCAGGCTGCGACATTCTTCCCTAATTCGAATGAAGGAGCAAATGCTGTTGCACCGGACGGCAACAATGCGTTCAAGCTGGGCGCTGGAAGAATCGGAGCAGGCATCGAACGGATCTGGGATGCTCGCTTTATTAACAGCAGCGGCAACCAGGATCTATTAGGTTACGCGAATCAATATTTTGTATTTGATATGTATGTTACGCATGCGGATCTATTGAATTTCAATGGGAACAACTGGATTGCCATATCTGCTGGCGGCAATAATATTGACACCAATTCGCGTCTTAATCTTAACGTTAGCGAAATGCGAAATGGACCTGCTAACGGATGGATTACGGTACGTGCGCAATTATCAGCAGCCAATTCTCCGAATGGCTTCAATCCCGTTAATCTGGATACGGTAGATTCAGGAAGATTGCAATTGCAATGGGCAGCTCTGCCCCAAGGCGACATCTATATCAAGAACCCGCGCTTCCAGAGCACTGCGGATTCACCTAGACCGATTCCCGCAGCTGTTGTGACGGCTAGCAACGTAACGTTATCGTCAGCAGCGCCGACGAACGGTCAGGCTGTGCAGTTCGCGATCAACACGACCGGCAGCACTCCTGCAGCAGGGGATTGGACGACGGGTACTCTGAGTGGAGGCGTGTATTCCGCGACATTAACGAAACCAGCAGGGAACATCTACTATACATTCGCTCGCACGGCTCAAAGTACGCAGTATCCTTTTGCAGGAACGCATACAAGAGTTCAAGTCGAGTATAATGCCGATAGTCAGGCCATAGCGGATGCAGCCGCTAATCTGACTTGGAACACGATCAGAAATGCGAATACCGTTCAATCCGAAGTGAAAACGGCGTTGACGCTTGCGACAACAGGTACGAATAGTACTTCTATCGCATGGTCGGCTACACCGACAGGTATCATTAATACAGCAACTGGCAGTGTAACTCGCGACGCTAGCCAAGACAAAGCCGTAGCCCTTACGGCGACAATAACCAAAGGCAGCGGAACGCCTGTTACAAAAACGTTTAATTTGACCGTACTCCGTACGGCTGCCGAGCCTGCTACAGTGTTCATTGACATCAACGATGCTAACACATTCGTTCAATCGAGCAATAAGCTTCAAGGTAGCGGCATTGGCATCAGCCTGAGCGGAGACATTACCCCGGTGGTAGTCGCGCCACAAAGTGGTGTAGGCTCTGCGCAGGTAGGCGATTTCATGTACGTCATTGTAGATGACCTTAAGCTTAAGCAAGTCAACAAGGTCCAATTAGAGGTCAAATACTGGAGACCGAGCGCAACCGGCGGTATTTCGTTACACTATAACACCGTATATCCTGGCAGTTTCTCCGGGTATGATGCGTACCGCTCAGCGAGCCTTCCGGCGACAGGAAGCGGCAACACTTGGGTAACTTCACAAGTTGTGCTTAACGGATCTAACTTCGCGATAGGCGCACAAAATCAAGGCGCGCACTTACGTTTCGCTACAGCAGGAGCAATCATTCAGAGCATTCGAATAACCGAAATTGCTCCAACGGATGCAGAAGCGATACAGCTTGCTTCAGACGCGCTGACTTGGGACGCGATCAAAGGCGCGAATACCAATCAAGATTTGGTTGAAACCAATCTGACTCTTGCCGCATCAGGCTCGGCGGGTACGAACATTGTGTGGACATCTAACAATAATACGGTTATTAACAGCACCACCGGCGCTGTTAATCGCCAAGCAAATCATGTATCCGTAACCCTTACGGCTACAATAAGCAAAGGTACGGCAACTTCGGTTGTTAAAACCTTTAATATTGTCGTTCGCGGAACAGGTATCGGAACCGACGAGGGTGCAGTAGCTAATATGATCAACAAACTGACATGGAATCTAATCAAAGGCGTAAATACATCTCAGAGTAATGTGACAACGAACTTAGTGCTTCCGTCGACGGGCGAGAATACGACGGATATTACATGGACGACATCCGCGGCTAATCTCATTACCGCAGCAGGCGTAATCCCGACCAGCCGTCCAGACAGCGGCGGTACGGTAACGCTTACGGCAACGGTAAAGAGAGGTCTGGCAGGCGCTCTTGTAACCCAGACTAAGTCATTCGTGCTGACAGTCCCGAATCGATACGATTACGCGAAACATATGAGAACGGCAATCGATCAGGTGAACGACGCGAAGGATTGGGCGATCTCTGACTTTAACGTACTCGCTTTCGGTGCAAAGACAGAAGCGATGGCAGCGACAGAAGGCTTAGTTAACTTCGATAACAGAGCGGCATTCCAAGCGGCGATTGACGCGGCTTACAATGATGGCGGCGGCGTAGTGTATATTCCAGCGGGGACCTATGCGTTCCGTTCGGAGACTACCGGCACAATCAGCGTGAAAAGCACGACAGGCAATACAACCTACTCATACAAACAAGTATTAAACTTGCGAGCAGGCGTACAGCTCCGCGGCGAATGGGATAACCCGGATGCGGCTGGTTACGATGGCAAAATCGACGGAACGATTCTCGCAGTCTATGCCGGACATAACTCCGCTAACTATGACACGTATGTTGACTCTGACGAGCGTGAGAACCAGACTGGCGGCAAAAAAGTAGCGAACGTGTCCGATCGATTCATCGACATGGAGCAAGGCACAGGTGTAACCAACCTGTCCGTATGGTACCCGAATCAGGATATTAATGCGACAACCCTTGTTGAGAAGAGAAACGCAGATGGTCAGAAGACAGGACAATTTGAGAACATCAAAGGCATTCCGTATCCGTGGACGTTCTATCAAAGAACCGGAAACAGCGTGACGCTGGATAACGTGACTTTGGTCAACGCTTGGGGAGGTTTCATCTCCCTGCCGAGCGAGATGCATTATGTGCTGAACAGCAATATGACGGCTCTCTACAAGGGCATCGTGGTTCACACCTGTACGGACATTGGGCGGATCGAGAACGTTAATGTGAATCCGAAATACTGGGCGAATTCGGGACTGGGCGGCGCACCTTCTCTAGCGAGCGCAAGAACGTACACAAGAGCGAATGCGACCGGATTCATGATGCACCGTTCCGACTGGGAGTACGTATCGGGATTGAACATTTCCGGATACAAAACGGGGATGTGGATCGGAAGAGAGCCTGGCGGCGACGAAGCTCCGAACGCGCAGTTCTACGGAGTGAAGGTTGAAGACAGTGTAACAGGTATGTACATTGACAACGTCAACGGCTTCGGTCTGCTGATCTCCAATTCCGAATTCGGCGGCGATACGGCAGTACAATTCGACGAACGCTTCAACACGTCGGTTCAATTCAACGGTGTTGCATTCAAAGGTCCAATTGTAAGCAACGCCAGAGGCGGAGTTATATCGTTCGAGGACAGTACGTTCGATCAATATAGCAATTACGCGCTGAATTTCCTTAACCGAGGCAACGCACTAATCAGTCAGAGCAACTTCAAGCAGGCTGGCAACCATGTCAATCTTGGAGCCAATTTCGGGGCGTTCAAATCGGTGAACTCTGGCTATAACTTAAACATCGAGAGCGCTAACCTTGCCGCGCATATCAGTAACCTGAACCTTGACGTAGACGGTGGCGGCAGCAGCACGACCAAACAGATCGTCAATGACGTCGAATATTTGTTCGAACCGATTCCTAAGAATGTCAAAACAGATATTGACGTACATCCAAAACCGACATCGGACGCAGTGCTCAGACTTGACTTCCCGCGCTCGTTAACAAGCAGCGCACCGACCGTGGATATCTCTGTGAGATTGCAGGAAGCGCTCAACTATATTAAAGCGAATCACGGCGGCGGCACGATCTATCTGCCAGGCGGAAGATATCGACTGGATAATCCGGTCATTGTTCCTGAGGGTGTTGAGCTCAGAGGAACATGGGATGTGCAGCACCATACACAAGGCGGCGGCACGGCGATATTCACCAATTATACCGGTGGCGCTCTGGGAGAGAATGGAGCTTCTCTCATTCAGTTGAAGGCGGGCGCAGGTCTCCGAGGACTTATCATTACGCAAGCCAATATCACTAGCGTCAATCTCACTAACCCTGAGCAAACGCTCAAAGCTCCGTTCTTGGTACAAGGACAGGGTGCAGGCGTATATGCGATCAACCTAACGATCCCGATTGGGGATAAAGGAATAGACCTCGCATCCTACAAAACCGACGGTCACTATGTCGATTATCTGGGCGGTACGCTCCTCAGAGCAGGCATCTGGGTAGGAGGAGGCGCAGAAGGCGGATTTATTCGCAATATGCAATTCAATCCGCATTACGCATTGCGACTTCCAGGAGGTCAAGGATACACGGCACCTTCAGGCGATTTGTACGGATTCGTACAAAGATACATGAGTGCGCTCAAATTCGCTGATGTGGAAGATCAGACGATCTTCAACAATTTCGTGTTCGGTTCGGTATACGGCATCCACTTCCTGAAGAGAAATCTCGGGAATGGCCAGTTCGCATATCCGGGCAAGATGACGATGATCGGTCACGGTTCGGACGGAACGACGTACGCTCTCTATGTGGAAGACGCGGACCAACATACCAAAATCATCGCGATCAACTCGGAATTGGTTAATACGAACATCGCGACAGAGCCGAACAGATCGTATGTCAGAATGGGCGATGTTGCGAATACGACCAAAATCCACCCTAACGCGGAACTTGTCCTATACAACAGCGCGTTCTGGGGAAGTCCGACCGTAGCGGGAGCGATCGTCAATAACGGTATCGTTCGATTCCAGCAAGCTAACTTCACTCAGTTGCCTGGCGACAATCCGGGTATAGAGGTCACTGCCGGCAAAGCACATGTGTACTCCTCTTACTTCCAGCCGTCTAAGAACGGTCAGAATAACAATGTGTATGCCATGCTGCGCCAAGGTGGGACATCGATCGAGCTAAGCAATAACTATTATGCATCTGGTCTCAGAAACAGCGCCCCAGCGAATAACCCGTACGGTATTTACGGTGCGGATTTGGCGGCGGAGCCGTTCGTATTCAACATCACTCAAAATGGAGCAGCAAAGCAATTAAACGTTAAGTTTAATGTCGGAGGAAGAACCTCTGCACCGGGGACATTAACGATTGCTTCCCCCTCTGCATATGCTGGAGGTTTCACTCCGGTTCCATTCGCCGGTCTTGCGGCAGGCCAATCCGTAACGGTAGATTTACCGCATTATGTTGCAGGCTTGGTCACCTTCAAGCTACAGCTCAACGATGGCAAATCCTATACGTATAAGGCCAAAGTTGACTCGGCTTATGCGGAGAAGGTAAGCTCTGTCGGCTCGGAGAACCCGGCGAAGATTGCTACAACACCGACATATGTAATGAACACCGAAGATTATGTAACGATGGGAACATGGAACGGTCCGCAAGACCTCAGTGTACAGTCGCGCTTCGCATGGGACAATAACAATCTATATGCGTACATTATCGTTACGGACGATGTGCACTATAGCAGCCAGACCGGAGGCGACATATGGAAACAGGATAGCTTGCAGTTAGGCATTGATCTACTCAATCCTGCGACCAACAGCACGACGCGGAATGAATTCGGATTCGCGCGAGGCAATGGCGGCGGTAACGTCGTATGGGCATGGACTCGTCCTACAGGCTCCAATGCACCGACTGCTCCGATCTCGAATATCGTGGCCAATATTACGAGAGATGAAGCTACGAAGACGACGATTTACGCTTTGACGATTCCGTTCAATACGCTTCATAATGCTCCTGCAACGCTGCTCGCGAACGAAAGAATCGGCGTATCGGTCATGCTGAATGAGTCTGACGGAGCGAACGAGTCTGACGGTACCAGAACCACATTCGAAGTTGAAGGCGGACACCTGAAGAATTCGAGTTTATTTACAGCGTTACATCTGTTAACGGCAGGCGAATACAATACAATGCTTGAGGCATCGGCAACCGCTGCCGTCAATAAAGCTGTCACGTCTGGATCAGCTGCAGATATCGCTATGGCACGTAACTTTATCGCGATTATGCCAAACGGCCAAGCTAAGACAGCGTTACTGGCGTTACTTCCGTAGCAAAGCTGTGAAATCTACAAGCACTAAAGAAATCCCCGGTGTCATTATGCGCCGGGGATTTTTTTGTGCGCCACGCATGGCGACTTTTTGCAAATTCGCACTCTAAGTTCATGAAGGTAATATTGCCCCCGTAAAGGATAAGACTGCCTCATTGGAACTCTATTGCAACACTCGTATGATAATATCAGTCCACATATTTACAGAGTGTGTTCGGGAAATGATTGCAGGATAAGAAGAAGTAGTGAGATTACGTTATTGCACGTACGCTTATCGCTCTTTGAATCCTGTTATTTTTTTGGGCTCGTGAAAACGCTAACATCGGATCGGTTGTGGACGGATGCGCTTTTTTAAATATTTTACATACGGAAGAGTAGAGGTGATGCGGTGGCGGCGGGCATACAAGCGGGAAAGTGTTGACAGGCCACACATGAGGGGTTCAATCATTATGAATTGTTGCGCTAATCGTATAGAGGTTAGAGTTATGGGATCTCTTCAAAACCTAATTACTTTATGCATGGAGGAAATTTAAGCATGATAAAAAGACGGTTATTAGCATCTTTACTTGTGACAGCGATGCTACTTACTTTGTTTTCTCCGCCTAGAACGGTCAGTGCGGCATGGGGAGATGACTTAACTCTCTTGACCGTAAATGCGGGCGCGGATGGAAATACGGCGACAGAAACCGTTGCGCCGGACGGACAGACAGCGTGGAGCTTAAACACCGGAACCTCGAAGGCCGGAGGACCTTGGGATAACCTCTTCACGCCGAATGTGGCGCCTCTAAGAGATGTATCCGCCTACAAAGACGGCTACCTTGCGTTCGAGATGTATATTCCGAGTGCGAGCTTCAAAAATATGCAAGGAAACAACTGGCTCGTCATCGTGAGCGACGGTAATAATGACTTTAACACCAATTCTCGTCTCCAGCTTGATATAAGTGGTGTCACGAACGGAGAGGTGGGCACTTGGGCGACGGTCTATACGAAGTTATCTTCGTCAAGCACCGTAGCCGGCAGCTTCAATGACGCCTGGCTAAACCAAGTAAACAGATTGGCCATGCATCTGCAATGGGAGACGAGTGTCCCTAGCACCCCTGTTTTCATCAAAAACCCGCGTTTCCAGAAAAGCGCGTTAGGCGTTCCGAGTTCGCCTTCAACGGTTCCCTCGCTTGACGTAGCAACGCGAACCGTAACGGCGGACGCACCTGCTAGCGGCCAAGCTGTGGAATTCGCAATTAGCGAAGATGGAATCGCTCCAGCATCCGGTTGGGTGGATGGCGTTAATATCGATGACGTGTATACGCATCAATTCGCCTCATTGCCTACAGCAGATACCTACTATGTATTCGCTCGCGCGAAAGCTGACAGCAATAATAACTTCATCGGTCCATCTTCCAGAATTACGGTAACGTCTATTGACGAACAAACATTGGTAGATGACGCGGCGGCGTCTCTGACATGGGATACGATTAAAGGCAGCAATACTTCGAATACCGATGTCAAATCACAGCTTATCCTTCCGACAGCTATCGGAACAACGAACGTAGCATGGTCTTCGGACAATGCGGCTATTAGCAACACAGGAAGCGTAAATCGTCTATTGAATAGAGAAGCAGACAAAACCGTAGTACTCACGGCGACAATAACCAAGGGTACTGCAAGTGCTACGAAAACGATAACTGTGACGGTGAAAGCCGTGCCGGCGGCGGTAAACGCTCAGGCTGCGACGTATTTCCCTAATATCGAAGAGGGAACGAACAACGCGGTTGCGCCGGACGGTAATAACGCGGTTAAGCTAGGCGCTGGGAAAATCGGCGCTGGCGCTGAGCGGCTCTGGGATGCCCGCTTTATTAATAGCGGCGGCAACCAGGATTTATTAGGTTACGCGAATCAATATTTGGTATTTGATATGTTCGTTACGCATGCGGACCTGCTGAATTTCAGCGGCAATAACTGGGTCGCTATCGCATCCGGCGGTAACAATCTGGATACCAATTCGCGTCTTAACCTGAATGTCAGCGAAATGAGAAACGGACATGTCAATGAATGGATGACGGTCTATGCGCAATTATCGACGGCCAATTCTCCGAATGGCTTCAATCCCGTTACTTTGAACACGGTGGAGTCAGGGCGGTTGCAAATGCAATGGGCTGCCGTGCCTCAAGGCGACATCTATGTGAAGAACCCGCGTTTCCAGAATAACGTGGATTCGCCGAGACCTATCCCTGCATCTGTTGAGGTATCGAATAACGTTACGGTATCGTCAGCAGCGCCGGCGAACGGTCAGGCTGTGCAGTTCGCGATCAACACCACCGGCAGCGCTCCTGCAGTCGGCGATTGGACGACGGGGACGCTAAGTGCAGGCGTGTATTCCGCGGCATTCACCAAACCCGCAGGCAACACTTACTACACTTTCGCGCGTACGGCTCAAAATACGCAATATCCTTTTGCAGGAACCCATACGAGAGTGAAAGTGGAGCATCTGGACGACGATCAAGCGATAGCGGATGCGAAAACGAAGCTGACTTGGGACACGATCAGAAATTCGAATGCGATTCAATCCGAAGTAAGAACGGCGTTGACGCTGCCGACAACAGGTGCGAACGGAACGGCTATCGCATGGTCGGCTGCACCGACAGGCATCATTGATACGACAACCGGCAGTGTAACGCGTGACGCTGACGAGGATCAAGCCGTAACGCTTACGGCGACCATTACCAAAGGTGCTGCAGCACCGGTTACTAAAGCTTTCGTTCTGACAGTAGCCAGTACGAGCAACGAGCTTGCCGAAGTGTTCATTGACTTCAATAATGCTGCAACCTTTGCTGAAGTTGATGAAATTGGAAGCGGATTCGGCGACGGCGGAGATCCGGCGGGTCCGTATCCTGGCCTTCAAGGCGACGGCATAGGCATTAGCCTCACCGGTGACGGCAGCGCGGTTGAACGAGTAACGCAAGACGGTGTTAATGCTGTGAAGGTTGGCAGCTTTATATACGTCATTGCAGACGACCCTCAGCTTAAGCTGGCCAACATGGTCGAATTAGAGGTCAAATACTGGAGACCGAGCGCAGCCAGCGGTATTTCGTTGCAGTATAACACCATCTATGCCGGCAACTTCTCCGGGTTTGATGCGTATCGATCAGCAAGTATCCCGGCGACAGGAAGCGGCAACGCTTGGGTAACGTCCAAAGTTGCGCTTAACGGAGCTAACTTTGCGATCGGAGCGCAGAATCAAGGCGCGCACCTCCGTATCGGTACGGCCGGAGCCATCATTCAGAGCATACGCATAACCGAAATTCCTCCAACGGATGAACAAGCGGTCCAGCTTGCTTCGGAAGCGCTGACTTGGGACGCGATCAAGGGCGCCAATACGAGACAAGATCTGGTTGAAACGGATTTGACGCTTGCCGAGGCGGGTTCGGCGAGAACGCACATTGCGTGGACATCTACTAATGAGACGGTCATTAACAGCGAAACCGGCGCAGTAGCTCGTCAACAAGCCAATGAAGCTGTAACCCTCACGGCGACTATCAGCAAAGGTACGGCCGCACCGGTTGTAAAAACGTTTACGATCGTCGTTCGCGGAACAGGTACCGGAACCGACGTGGATGCGGTGAATGCGATGGTGAACAAGCTGACATGGGATTTAATCAAAGGCGTGAATGCTTCCGAGGATAATGTAACAACGAACTTGGTTCTTCCGTCCATGGGCGACAATATGACGGATATTACATGGGCGACATCCGCTGCTAACCTCATCACCGCTGCAGGCGTCATACCGACGAACCGTCCGGACGGCGGCGGTACGGTAACGCTTACGGCGACGATTAAGAGAGGTCCGGTAGCTGCTCCTGTAACCCAGACGAAATCTTTTGCGTTGACCGTTCCGAATCGCTATGATTACGCCAAACACATGAGAGAGGCAATCGCTCAGGAAAACGACGCGAAGGATTGGGCAATATCCGACTTTAATGTCATTGCTTTCGGTGCGAAATCCGTAGAGATGGCAGAAACGGAAGGCTTAGTTGATTTCGATAACAGAGAGGCCTTCCAAGCGGCGATTGACGCGGCTTATAATGACGGCGGCGGCGTCGTCTATATTCCGGCGGGAACCTATGCGTTCTATACGGAAACGACCGGCACGATAAGCGTTAAAAGCACGACCGGCAATACAACTTACGAATATAAGCAAGTATTGAATTTGCGGGCAGGCGTACAGCTCCGTGGCGAATGGGATAACCCGGATGCGGAGGATTACGACGGTCAAATCGACGGGACCATTCTCGCCGTCTATGCCGGACATAATTCCGCCAATTATGACACGTATGTTGACTCTGACGAGCGTGAAAATCAGACAGGCGGCAAAAAAGTAGCTAACGTGTCCGATAGATTCATAGACATGGAACAAGGCACGGGCGTAACGAACCTTTCCGTATGGTATCCGAATCAGGATATTACTGCTACGACGACTGTTGAGAAGAGGAACGCAGACGGTCAGAAGACAGGGGAATTTGAGGACATCAAAGGAATTCCGTATCCGTGGACGTTCTATCAGAGAACCGGGAACAGCGTGACGCTGGATAACGTGACTCTGGTCAACGCATGGGGAGGCTTCATCTCTCTGCCGAGCGAGATGCATTATGTTCTGAACAGCAAGATGACGGCTCTCTACAAGGGCGTCGTGATTCACACTTGTACGGACATCGGACGGATCGAGAACGTTAACATGAACCCGAAATACTGGGCGAATTCGGGACTTGACGGCGCACCGTCCCTAGCGGACGCGAGAGCGTACACAAGAGCGAATGCTACCGGATTCATGATGCACCGTTCGGACTGGGAGTACGTATCGGGATTGAACATTTCCGGATACAAAACGGGGATGTGGATCGGAAGAGAACCGGGCGGCGACGAAGCTCCGAACGCGCAGTTCTACGGATTGAAAATCGAAGACAGTGAAACAGGCATGTATATCGACAACGTCAACGGTTTCGGTCTGCTGATCTCGAATTCGGAATTCGGCGGCGATACTGCCGTACAGTTCGACGAGCGTTTCAACACATCTGTTCAATTCAACGGTGTTGACTTCAAAGGCCCGATTGTAAGCAACGCCAGAGGCGGAGTTATATCGTTCGAGGATAGCACGTTCGACGAATATGACAATTACGCGTTGAACCTCCTTAATCGAGGCAACGCACTAGTCAGTCAGAGCAACTTCAAACAGGCAGACAAACATGTCAATCTCGGAGCCAACTTCGGGACGTTCAAATCGGTCAATTCCGGTTATAACCTTAACATCGAGAGTGCTGACCTTGCCGAGCACATCGATAATCTTAATCTTGACGTTAAGGCTGACGGTAGCAACACGACCGTACAGATCGTGAATAACGTTGATTATCTGTTTGAACCGATTCCGAAAGACGTAAAAACGGATATTGACGTACACCCGAGACCGACATCGGACGCAGTGCTTAGACTTGACTTCCCGCGCTCGTTAACAGGCAACGCTCCGACCGTGGATATATCGGCAAGACTGCAAGAAGCTCTAGATTATATTAAAGATAATTACGGCGGCGGCACGATCTATCTGCCAGGCGGAAGATACAGGCTGAATAATCCTGTTATCGTTCCCGAGGGTGTTGAGCTCAGAGGAACATGGGACGTACAGCATCATACGCAAGGCGGCGGCACGGCAATATTTACAGCTTACACCGGTGGCGCTCAGGGAGAAAACGGACCTTCTCTTATTCAGCTGAAGGCAAACGCAGGTCTCAGAGGACTTAACATCACGCAAGCGAATATAACCAGCGTCAACCTAGCTGACCCTAACCAGACGTTAAAAGCTCCGTTCTTGGTACAGGGACAAGGCGCAGGCGTATATGCCATCAACTTAACGATCCCTATTGGGGATAAAGGCATAGACCTTGCTTCCTATCGCACCGACGGTCACTATGTCGATTATTTAGGCGGCACGCTCCTCAGAGCAGGCATCTGGGTCGGAGGAGGCGCGGAAGGCGGATTTATTAGAAATATGCAATTCAATCCGCATTACGCGTTGAGACTTCCAGGAGGTCAAGGCTATACGGCACCTTCCGGCGATTTGTACGGATTCGTACAAAGATATATGAGTGCTCTCAAATTCTCTGATGTGGAAGACCAGACGATTTTCAACAATTTCGTATTCGGTTCGGTGTACGGCGTACACTTCCTGAAACGAGATTTGGGGAACGGCGAATTCGCTTACCCAGGCAAGATGACGATGATCGGTCACGGTTCGGACGGAACCACTTACGCTCTCTATGTGGAAGACGCGGACGAACACACCAAGATCATCGCGATCAACTCGGAATTGGTTAATACGAACATCGCGACGGAGCCGAACAGAGCCTATGTCAGAATGGGCGATGTTGCGAATACCGCCAAAATCCACCCTAACGCTGAACTTGTCCTATACAACAGCGCGTTCTGGGGAAGCCCGACGGTAGCGGGAGCGATCGTAAATAACGGTATCGTTCGTTTCCAGCAAGCAAACTTCACTCAGCTGCCTGGCAACAATCCGGGTATAGATGTCACCGCCGGAACGGCGCATGTATACTCCTCTTACTTCCAGCCGTCCAAGGATGGCCAGAATAATAATGTGTATGCCATGTTGCGCGAAGGCGGGACAGCGATAGAGCTTAGCAACAACTATTACGCATCCGGGCTCAGAAACAGCACCCCGGCGGGTAATCCGTACGGCATTTACGGCGCGGATTTGATGGCGGAACCGTTTGTATTCAACCTAACCGACAACGGCGACCAACAACAAATCAGCTTCAAGTATAATGTCGGAGGAAGATCCTCTGCGCCTGGAACATTGTCCATTGTTTCACCGGCGGCTTATGGGGAAGATTTCACGCCAGTCGCATTTGAGTCGCTTGCGGCAGGCGAATCCGTAACCGTAGATTTACCGTATTATGTTGCAGGTCTAATGACATTCAAGCTTCAACTCGAAGACGGAAAATCATACACCTATACGGCCAAATATGATGCGGCTTACGCTGAAAAGGTAAGCTCTGTCGGCTCGGAAAATCCGGCGAAGAGTGCCGCAACTCCGGCATTCGTAATGGATACCGAAGATTATCTAACGATGGGGACGTGGGATGGTCCGCAAGACCTCAGCGCAGAATCGCATTTCACATGGGACGACAGCAATCTATATGCGTATATTGTCGTTACAGACGATGTGCACTACAATAACCAGTCCGGCGTGAATATTTGGAGAGAGGACAGCTTGCAGTTAGGCATTGATTTACGCAACCCTGTAAACAACAGTACGCTGCGGAATGAATTGGGCTTCACGCTCACCAATGACAACCAAGTGGTCGTATTCCCTTGGACTCGTCCTACAGGCGGCAATGCGCCGACTGCTCCGGTAACGGATATCGTGGCAAAGGTTACGAGAGATGAAGCTGCGAAAACGACGATTTACGATCTGAAAATTCCGTTTAATACGGTGCATATCAATGCTGCATCGGAGCTCGCGAACGGAAGAATCGGAATATCGACGATGTTCAATGAATCGGACGGCTCGAATGAATCGGATGGTTCCAGATCGACATATGAAGTTGTAAGCGGACACTTAAAGAATTCAAGTTTGTTTACGGATTTATACTTGTTAAACGCAGGCGAATACAATGAAAAGCTTGAAGCATCGGCAACGGCTGCCGTTGATAAGGCTGTCGCTTCTGAATTGGCTGCCGATATCGCTATGGCTCGCAACTTTGTCGCTATTATGGCGGACGGCGCAGTGAAGACCAATCTTCAGAACCAGCTCGATGCGATCGCCGTGTCCTATACCGTCACGTTCAAGGATTGGAATGGAACGGTCCTGAAGACGGAAACGGTGAATCATGGACAGGATGCAACCGCACCGGCGCAGCCGTCGCGCACAGGTTACAATTTCACGGGATGGAGCGTCGCATTCACGAATGTGAGGTCGGATTTGAACGTTGTAGCGCAGTATACCGCTATTCCGAAAAATCCGAGCAATTCAGGCAATGGATCGATACCGTCATCTACAATTAGCGTAGATAGTAACGGAAACGTAACGGTTAGCACGGCGCCAACGATGAATGATTCGTCCCAAATTGCACAATCCAACTTGTCCCAAACCGAGATTGAAAATGCATTCGGACGGGCAACTGGAGATTCAAAACAGATTAAAGTAAAATTATCCGGAATCGAGAATGCGAAGGGTTACGCATTAGGGATTCCGACCTCCTGGTTCAAGGGAGACACGGTTAGCTCGGTCGTTATCGAAACACCGTTTGGCTCGGTTGTCGTGTCGAGCGCGATGTTGAGCGCAGCTCAATTGCAAGGCGCCGGCCAAACCGTAACCATCGTTGTTCGCCAAGCGGATACGAGCGGATGGAATCAACAGCTTATCGATGAGATCGGCGATCATCCGGCATTGGATCTGTTGGTCATGTTCGACAACAAAGTAGTCGCTTGGAGCAATACCGAAGCGCCGGTTACAATCATGGTACCGTATACACCGACGGCATCGGAGCAACAAAATGCCGATCAGCTTGTCGTCTGGTACGTAGACGGCGAAGGCAATGCAACTCCTGTTCCTAACGGCAGATATGACAACGAAACGGGCCAAATCGTGTTCCGAACTTCGCACTTTAGCCAGTATGCAGTCGTATATGCAGCGCCTAAGTTCAGCGACTTGTCGCGTGTAGCTTGGGCAGCCAAGGCAATCGAAGCGTTGGCGGCTAGAGGCATAGCCCAGGGGACGTCAGAAACGACCTTTGAGCCAAAGACTGCAATCAGCAGAGGGGAATTCCTCGCGCAATTGATCAGACTCCTTGAGCTGGACGCTGCATTCACGGACAACTTTGCTGATGTGGATGCAAGCTCGCCATATTACAAAGAGCTTGGAATCGGCCGCGCACTTGGCATTGTCGCAGGCGTTGGCGGGAACAAATTCTTGCCTGATACGGAAATCAGCAGAGAAGATGTTGCCGCAATCATTAAGCGTGCACTTGATCTATGGCAGAACAAGCTGCCGCAAGTATCGTCCAAGTCAATCAACGATTTCAAGGACGGTGCGCAGTCAGCGTCCTATGCAAGAGAAGGCTTGGCTTATCTGCTTAACGTCGGTTTACTCCAAGGAAACAGCAACAACACCTTGAATCCGAAGGGCAACCTGACTCGCGCAGAAGCAGCGGTTATCTTGTATGGAATCTATACGCATTCACACTAAGGAATAGAGAGAAGAAGCCAGGGAGAGCTCCCTGGCTTCTTCTTCGTTTCTCTTACTATTCTTTTATTATTCTTTCATTGGAGGTCTTTATAATAAATCTATCTAGTAGAACAGATGAGGAGCGATAGGGAAATGATGTTTATGAAGAGATTATTCGGTTCTCCGCAAGTGTTGATAAAAGGATTTACGGTTCGAATCCTATTAGGATTGATGGTATTTTCTTTAATATCGTCTTCATTGGCATTGCCTGCGTCGGCAGACGCCGGCAGCGATTGGACGCACTGCGCGGATGAAGGAGGAACATGTTCCCCTTCCGGGACGAAAGAGCTGCGATTCGGAGCGGATACCCGATATGTGACGAAAATCATTACCGGCGACGTGACTTGTTCGGGGACGGGGTTATCCGTAACGGATCCCGCGGTTGGCACCGTGAAAACTTGCGAGATTCGCGACTTGCAGCTGGATAGCGGAGTGACCGCAAACGGCAGCGGAGATCATCGGACCGTTACGGTTACGTTTAGCGTTTATGCGGCACAAGCGGGCACGATAGAAGATTTGAGAAGCAAAATTACGGTGCAGAAGACAGGGGAAGAAACCTTTTCGCCGCTGGGTACGAACGATATCGTCTCGAATGTAACGTCTGCAGCTTCGACGAGCTCGTTCTCCATTCGCTTCGAGCATGCGTTAGCCGGATCGGAGAACATCATCCGAATCGATGCCGAGGCATTCGCGGACAGCTTCGCGGTTCCTTATGATCAGACCCTGGTGATCGAAAGTATTCGATTCGGAGAGGGGACGGAAAGCAGTCCTTATGAGATTGCAACCGCAGAACAGCTCTTTAATATCAGGGAAGACATGGGGATTGGCGTTTATTATAAGCTGCAAGAAGATATTGATTTGAGCGGCTACTCCTCGGGCGAGGGCTGGATGCCGATTGGCGATCCGAATACGCAGATTTTCGAAGGTTCTTTGGACGGGAACGGCTATACGATCAGCAATTTAACGATTAACATGCCCAGCCGTAATGTCGTCGGTTTATTCGGCAGTACCAGCATGTATGCCGTTCTTACAAATATGAATCTGGAAGACGTCTCGATTAACGCGAATACGAATGTAGGCGGATTGGTTGGATCTAACGAAGGCGTTATTAGCAACAGCAGCGTCACGGGAACCGTTAACGGCGTAAGCAGCGTAGGCGGATTGGTCGGTTTTAATTTCAATTACGCTCCGATCAGCAACAGCTATGCCGCAGCCAATGTTGAAGCCACTTTACGCGGTGCCGGCGGACTCGTGGGTTCAAATGATGGAAGTATCAGCAGGAGCCACGCTCAGGGGAGAATGTCGGGAGGCAGCTACATCGGGGGCTTGGTTGGCTGGAACTATGGGAATGGGATGATCAAAGACAGCTATGCATCGGGAAGCGGGAGAGGAAACGACACGATAGGCGGTTTGGTTGGCATGAATCAGGGCTACATTATTACCAGCTACGCAACGGGGAGCGTAGCCGATGGCTGGGGGATGGGCGGCTTAGTAGGTGCTGAGGTTAGATCGACAATCAACAGCAGCTATTACGACATTCCTGTCGACAATGGTCTTGGTACGTACGTTTCAACCGAAGCCATGAAGCAGCATTATTCGTATGTCGGATTTGATTTTTCAGACGGTACAGGGGCGTGGGGGATGGATCCTTCCTATAATAACGGCTTTCCTTACCTGAAGGCTGCGGTACCGTCAGCCGTAATCCGCGTAAGCGTAAGTCCGGCTACTTCGGTCGTGGCCACTGGAGATACGAATCAGTTGGCTGCCGTAGTGGTAACGGCGGGCGGAGCAGCTCAAGACATAACCTGGACAAGCAGCGATAATTCGAATGTATTCGTTGATGCGGACGGCTTGGTGACGGTTGCCTCGGATGCAGCGACAGGCGACTACGTCATTACGGCAACGTCAACCGCGGATGCTAGCCAAAAAGGAACGGCAACGGTTAAGGTGATTCTTAACTTATCCGGCGTGGGCATTGACGTATTAGGCGGAAAAATCACCGGTACGTCGGCGGCTATGGAATATAGCCTGGATTCAACGGACGGAACGGATGGAACATGGTTGAACGCAAGTCATGCGGATACAGCTATCATGTTTGCGGCCGGGAATTTATACGTTCGCGAAACGAATCAACCGACGAATTATCGCCTCGTGGCGTATATCGCTAGTGCGGCAGGTGCGCCGGGAGGCATAGGAGTAGACGTGTCGGCTAATCAAATAACGGGAACTACCGCGCTGCAGGAATATAGCACGAACAACGGCGCAACCTGGGCGAATGCAACGGCGTCTCACACGTCACACGCTTTTGTTGGCGGAGAAGCGGTAATAGTACGCGTAAAAGCGACCGCGGGCGAATTGGCTAGCGCTGCCACAACGGCGATTCACGTAGCGACTGCAGCGGGAGCGCCGAGCGGCGTATCCGCGAATTTGTCCGGTGGGCAGGCTGCCGTGAAGCTTGTAGGTGCTAACCTAACGATGGAATACAGCAGGGATGGCGGCACAACCTGGCAAGCCGTGACACCCATGATTGAAGCGGGAACGGCAACGATTGACGTATCGGTATTTCCGAATGACAATCTGCAAGTTCGAACAGCGGCAACGACTAGTGCTCTGGCTTCTCTGGCAACGACGAAGTTGAATGTAGGATCCGTGACAAGCGTAACGGTAAGTCCGGCAACAGCTACAGTCGTTCAGGGAGCGAATCAGCAACTGACAGCTGCCGTATCAGTAGTGGGAGGAGCACCGCGAACCGTAACTTGGACAAGCAGCGATACCACGAATGTAACCGTTGACGCGAATGGTATCGTAACGGTTGCCGCAAACGCGGTGCCAGGCAACTATGTCGTTACGGCAACATCAACCTTCGATACAAGCAAATCTGGATCAGCAAGGATCGCCGTAAAAGCAGCACCTGCCGGGCCATCGGGTGGCGGAAGCAATCCCACCATCCAAGCGCCTATCATCTCCACTGACGGTACATTGACGCTTCCAATCGGAACCAAAGGCGAGGTTAGTTTGGATGGTGCTGTGAAGGTCTCCATTCCGGTAGGCGCATCAAACCAAGAATTGCGAGTAACGATCACCAAAGTGCTGGACACGAAGGAGCTTCTAACACTTGATGAAGTACTGGCAAGCCCGATCTTTGAGATTCTGAAAAACGTATCGGGCAATTTCAGCAAGCCGGTAACTTTGACCTTTGTATTCGATCCCGCACTATTAAAAAATGATCAAAAGCCGGCGGTGTTCTACTATGACGAAACGAAGAAAGTATGGGTGAAAGTCGGGGGTGTCGTCGACGGCAATCATATTTCCGTAGAGGTTGATCACTTTACGAAGTTCGCTGTCATGGCCACGGGTGAGCCTGTCAAAGAGATCGTTAACTTCAATGATATTAAGGGACACTGGGCTGAGTCGAACATCAAGCAAGCGGTTAGCAGCGGAATCGTTACGGGTTATCCAGATGGTACTTTTAAGCCGGATTCCACGGTGACTCGTGCGGAGTTCGCGGTCATGCTGATGAATTCGTTGAAGCGGGCCGGAGATGGAGCGGCATTGACGTTCACCGATGCGGCTAATATCGGAGACTGGTCAAAGAAGGCGATCTCGGAAGCCGTCCAACTAGACATTATTAACGGTTATGACGATGGTACCTTCCGTCCGGATGCAACGATTACTCGCAGTGAAATGGCAGTCATGGTTGCAAGAACGCTGAAACTATCTATCGATGAGAATGCCGTAACCGGCTTCGCAGACGACAAGACCATCCCGTCATGGGCGAAGGGCGCAGTAGCGGCCATTGAGAAGATTGGCATTATGGTAGGTTCAGGAGCAAATAAATTCAACTCCGATGCAAAAACGAACAGAGCGGAAGCCGTAACCGTACTAATGAGAATGTTGGAGCAACTGAATAAATAGATGAACAAATGAAGGGTTACCCTGGGGCCGTTGGAACAAACGGCTTTAGGGTAACCCTTTTTACTTTCGTTTTACTTTGTTTTCTTGCGCGAATGTGAGGTTGCTCGCGATCCTTTTGCGGATTTTTTATTTTTCGTTTTAACCTTTTCATTAGGTAGACTGGATAGGAACGCTTTTGGTCCAAAAAAAGAGCCGGCCATTTTGATCATTGGCTGCATCTGCTGAAAGATGCTGAAAAATTTTTGGGCATTTCCCATCAAGGACATGATTCCATCGAATCCACCTAATCGATTTGGCATGGCAAACTCATTGTCTGAGGAAGGCGTAGCGGGAGAAGATTCTGGTATAGTGGAACCATTCAAAGCTTCAGTTTCAGTAGGAAGAATCGCGGTAGTACGTGCCTTTTTCATTCGCTTCACTTCGGATCACTTTCCTTTTCTATTCATATTATTTTTGGTATTTTATGCGCAATAGACTTTCGATGATTGGATATTTGTTACCGAGACTTACAATCTACTGGATTGGCCTTGATAAGGTAGAGATTAATACCCTTTCCATAAGATAATTTTCCCC
Organism: Paenibacillus sp. J22P218; assembly: GCF_056269195.1. Lineage (NCBI taxonomy): Bacteria > Bacillati > Bacillota > Bacilli > Caryophanales > Paenibacillaceae > Paenibacillus > Paenibacillus sp. J22P218. The sequence goes on along the minus strand of NZ_JBWDNL010000008.1, from coordinate 118,047 downwards.
CTACCCCCTCCGAGGGCATCAGTTATGATGAAAGTGATATTGACATCGATCCTGCGGAGGAATAGCCCATGTACAAAGTAATGATCGTGGACGACGAATTGGTAGTCAGGGACGGACTTAAGCAAACGATCGAGTGGGAAGAGCACGGCTTCGCGCTGATCGGGGATTACGAGAATGGTAGAGACGCATGGGAAGCGATCGAAGCCTTCAAGCCGGATCTGATTATCTCGGACATCAGCATGCCGCTTATGGACGGGCTGGAGCTGGCGGGGCTGGTCACGGCCAATTATCCATATATCAAAATGATCATTCTGACCGGATACGATCAGTTCGAGTATGCGCAGCAAGCGATTCGGCTCAAGGTGTCGGACTTCATTCTGAAGCCGATCACCGCGAAAGATATGAGAGCGCTGCTGGGCAAAGTCCGGCAGGAGATGGACGAGGAGACGAAGCGGCGCGAGGATCTCGGCCGGCTGCGCAGCCAGCTCCATCTGAGCTTGCCGCTGCTTCGGGAACGCTTCTTGGAGAGGCTTGTCGTGCTTGGTCTTGGAAGGCAGGAGATCGAGGGGCAATTCGCGTTTTTTGGGTTGCCTGCGCTGAAGCCTCCGTTCATCGTTATGCTGGCGGACATTGACGACTTCGGCGAACGCGACGCATGGATGGACGATGGTCACGACGCGGAGTTTTTTCGGTTTGCCGTTTATAACATTTTCGAAGAGGTCATCTCGACCCGCAGCAACGCGCTTCTGTTCCGTACGAGGGAGGAGCGGCTTGTTGTCATCCTGAACGGAGCCGATGGAGAGGATGAACTATACGTTGGGGCCTACGGGATGGCGGAGGAAGCAAGGCACCACATCGAGAGATACCTGAAGTTCACCGTGACGATCGGCATTGGGCGAGCCTGTTCGTCGCCGGAGCAGCTTCCGGTATCCTACAAGAGCGCCCAATCCGCTCTGGATTATCGATTCCAGCTGGGGAAGAACCGAATTCTCAGCATCAATGATCTGGAAGGAAGCGAAGGCCGGGCGATGCCGGCTGCCCTGCCCGCCGATTGGGAACGCAAGCTGTCCGCATCGGTCAAGACGGGCTCGGGAGAAGCGGCGTGCCGCCAAATCGAGTGCTTGATCGAGGCATTCAGACGCTCGCGGCTGCCGATCGAGGCGGTATTTCTGCAGACGCAGAGAATCGTTCTGACGCTCATGAACGTCATGCAAGAGCTTGGGGCGCATGAGGCCGAGGATCTGAGGAAACGCCAGCTATGGCTGACGGACATTTATCGGTTCAAAACGCTGGACGAGATCGAGGTCTGGCTGAAGGTGATCGCGAGCGAGTTGGCGGAGTCCGCGCTGGACAACCGCAATCTGGTCGCCAGCAATCAGATTGCCAAGGCGACCGAATATATTGAAGATCATTATGCCGAGGAGAAGCTGTCGCTTCAGCACCTGTGCCGGCACACGCTGATGAGCACGAGCTATTTCAGCCTTCTCTTCAAGCAATATACCGGAGAGACCTTCGTCGAATACTTGACCCGGGTACGGCTCGAGAGAGCGAAGGAGCTTCTCCTTGCCACCTCGCTCAAATTTTACGAGATCGCGTCCCAGGTAGGCTACGCGGATCCGAATTACTTCAGCATCCTGTTCAAGAAGCATACGGGCTCGTCTCCGCGGGATTTCCGGGAGAAGCAGGCAAAGGAGAGTCTAAGCTGACATGTTCCGAGAACGCCGGCCGTTATTCCCGCTTTTTCCGCTAAAAAGCATTCAATCGAGCATTGCCTTTGCGTTCTCCGTTCTGATCCTGCTGACGATCGCGGCGACGAGCCTGTTCGCTTATCGGCTCTCCGTCAACGCCGTCGAGAGAAACTCGAAGGGCTATATTCAGGAAGTCATCAACCAGGTGAACACGAACATTCAGTCCTATGTCGATAACATGGAGAACATTTCCCTGCTCGCGATGACGAATAAGGACGTGAAATATTACATCTCCAGCAATAGCTTCATCGGGAACGAAGGACGCCGCCCTTATGAGAAGCGGATCTCGGACCTTTTCCAATCCATTCTCTACACCCGCAAGGATATTGCTTCCATAATGGTATTCGGCTACAACGGCCGGTTCGTCTCCGATCGCCGAATCACGACGCTGAACCCGAACGCGAAGGTGGAGGAGCAAGCCTGGTACATGAACGCGCAGAGGGAGGGCGGCAAGTCGGTTATCTCCGAGCCCCATGTGCAGAACATCATTCAGAACGAATATCGCTGGGTCGTTTCGCTGAGCCGGGAGCTTAAGAACTCGGACGGTATGACGGCTGACGGCATTTTTCTCGTCGATTTGAATTTAAGCGTCATTAATGATCTGCTCAGTCAAATCAACCTTGGCAAAAAAGGCTACGTATTCATTGTCGACGGCAGCGGCAATATCGTCTACCACCCGGAGCAGCAGCTCATCTACAGCAACCTTCGCTCCGAGCAGATCGCCGAGGTCGTGCAAGCGGGAAGCGGGACTACGTTCAAGGTGGAGGACGAAGAGGGCAAACGTTTCTATTCGGTCAAGGACACAAGCTTCGGGTGGAAAATCGTCGGGGTCGCCTATGCGGAAGACCTGATTGGCTATAAGAGCACGCTGATCAACTTTCTGTTCATCACGCTCGGCGGCGTAGCGGTCTCCCTCGTCATCTCCGTTATGCTATCGCGCCGGCTGTCGCGGCCGATTCGCAATCTGCAGCGGAACATGCGGAAGGTGGAGAAAGGCAACTTCGACGTACAGGCCGAAGTGACGCAGATGAACGAGATCGGCCAGCTTGCGCGAACGTTCAACATGATGGTCGGGCAAATCAAGAACCTGATGCAGGAAATATTCGACACGCACGAGAACAAGCGCAAGAGCGAGCTTCAGCTGCTGCAGGCGCAGATCAATCCCCATTTTCTATACAACACGCTCGATTCGATCGTGTGGATGGCGGAGACGAAGAAGCACGAGGAGGTCGTTGAAATGACTTCCGCTCTCGCCAAGCTGTTTCGGGCGGGCATCACGAAGGAGCAGGAGCTTGTCCCGATTCGGATCGAGCTTGAGCATATTACCAACTACCTGCTCATCCAGAAGATGAGATATTCAAGCAAGTTCGAGTACCGGTTGGACATTTCCGACTCGATTCTGGGCTACAAGACGCTTAAGATTTTGCTTCAGCCCTTTGTGGAGAACGCGATCTATCACGGCATTCGCAATAAGCCCGACAGCGGAACGATCGTCATCCGAGGCATGGAGGCGCCGGACGGCATCGTGTTCGAGATCGAGGATGACGGGCTTGGCATGACGGAGGAGCAGCTGGACAAAATCTGGGAAGCACCGGACGGAGAGTGGAAAAACGGGGGGATCGGCATTCGCAACGTGAACGAAAGAATTCGATTATACTTCGGACACGCCTACGAAATCTCTATCCGAAGCGAGCTGGCAGAGGGGACCTGCGTGACCATTCGCATCCCTAAGATTGAGGGATCGGGAGGTGCGGGCTGATGCGGCTTCAGAGGTTTACGGTAGGAATGGGATTGCTGGTTCTGGCGACCGCGCTATTCACCGTTTTTTACTTCCAGCTCTATAAGGGCGGCACGGCGAGCGAGCCGAGAATCGCGGTTATGCTGAAATCCACCAACGTGCGCTCAGACTTCTGGCAGACGGTTCGCGAAGGTGCGGTGGCGGGAGTCAAGGGGAGCGGTGCCCGGCTCGAGGTCATGGGCTCGCTGCAGGATACCGATGCGGCGGCTCAGGTTCGGCTGCTTGAGGATGTCCTCATGCGGAAGCCGGAAGCGCTCGTTGTCGCGCCGATCGAGGACGCCGGGGTGAGGAGCGTACTTGCGCGCATCCGGGAAGCTGGCATCAAGTTGGTCGTGATGGATATGCCGATGGGCTCGGATTTTGACGGGGTGACGTTATCCAGCAATTACGCGGAAGCCGGCAGGCAGGCTGGAGAGGTCGCCGCTGCGGAAACGGCGGGAGCTCCGCGTGTGGCGGTTCTGAGCGATTACGAGTCGTCCAGCGTATCGGCAGAGAGAGTCAAGGGAATTCGCGAGGCGATCGATGCTACCGAGAACAGCTTCGTCGGAACCTTTTACAGCGACAATAATGAGGATCGCGCCTATGTACTCGCGACCAGTCTACTTAGCTCCGAACCGGACATGAACGCGATCATCGCGCTGAGCGAGCCGGCGGCTCTGGGGGCGGCCAAAGCGGTGGAGGAAGCGGGCAAGCAGAATACGGTGAAGCTTATCGCCTTCGACAGCTCGCTCTACGAGATCAAGCTATTGGAGGAAGGCAGCCTGAGCGCCATGATCGTTCAGCGGCCTTTTAACATGGGGTATCTCGGGGTGCGTACGGCTCTGAAGTTAATCGACCGCAAGACGGTACCGAGGATGACGTATATCGATTCCATCGTCGTGACGAGAGACAATATGTACTCTCCGGAAAACCAGAAGCTGCTGTTTCCATTCAGGTAGAGGGCCCGGATATACGGGATGAAGAGGGAGGGATAAGGAATGAAGCGGAGGAGTGCTCGCGCGTTATTGCTGGTATGTATAATGTCGGCAGCAACACTGCTCGGGGCGTGCTCGGACAAGGAGTCGCAGCCGATCGTCACGGAGGAGGAGAAGCAGTCGGTTATCCGTTTCGTCGCCGCGGAATACAGCACGGAGAGCAAGCCGTTCCTGGAAAAGCTTGTCCGGGAGTTCGAGATTCAGAACCCGGAAATTATCGTTGATCTTCAGGTCGCGAACTGGAACGTGCTGGATGGCATCTACACGTCGATGCTGAGCAAGAACAGCCCTCCCGATCTGCTTATCACGAACGTATACGCCCATTTCGCCAATGCGGGCAAGCTGAACGATCTGAACGAAATTATTTCTCCGGAGCTGAGGACCAAGCTGTATCCGAATCTGATGCAGATGGATCGGATCGGGGACAAGCAGTACGCGCTTCCGTATGTGGCGTCGATTCGCAACTTGTACTATAACGAAGAGCTGTTCGAAGGGGCGGGAATCTCGGCGCCGCCGAAGACGTGGAACGAGCTGATGGAGGACGCTCGCAAAATCAAAGAGACGAGCGCCGCTCACGGCTTCGGCGTGGATTTGACGGACGACGAGATTCAGGCTTACTTGTCTTACTTCTTCTTCGGTTCCGGCGGCGGTTGGATCAAGAATGGCAAGTGGGTCATCAACTCTCCCGAGAATGTGCAGGGACTGACCTATCTCAAGGAGCTGTACGGTCAAGGCCTGACCGATTCGGAGCCGACGGTTACGACCCGTGACGAGAAGCAGCGGATCATGGGCGACGGCAAGCTTGGCATGATGATCTCCGGCAACTACTTCGCGTCCGTCGTGACGCGCGAGTCGCCCGGCTTGCGCTGGGGAAGCGGTCCGCTCCCGGTCAGAGACGGGATGCCGCCGATTTCATTCGGGGTTCAGGATGTGCTGGTCTCCTTCCAGACCGACCATACGGACAAGGCGGCACTCATGAAGTTTCTCGACTTTCTCTATGATGACAACAACTACGAGGACATGATCGTTCGGGAAGGCTTTATCCCGGTTACGTCTAGCGTCGGAAGCAGGCTGTCTCGATCCGATTCGGCGATGAAACAGTACTTGGTGGAGCTGGGCAAAGCCAAGTTCTATCCAATCCAGGAGCCCGCCTGGCAAGCGGTTATGGATATTAGCCGCAAAATGGGAGATGCCGTCCTCTACGACAACCTGTCGCCGCAGGACGCGCTCGACCAGCTTCAGAAGTTCGCGGAGACCCGTAGCACGCAATAGCGGACAGAGCGGCGTTCAACCGCACAATAAGAAAATACTAGAGATTATTTGGAAGATATTCGATAGAGACGCGAAGCCCTCCCCGATATGATGGTTACAGGCGCCGAACATGGCGCAAACCAGCATATACGGGGAGGGTTTTTGCAATATGGTGACAAACAAAAAATGGGCAGCGCTTGGCCTTGCCGCTGTCATGATGACCGGACTGCTGGCGGGCTGCGGCTCGAACGGCAACAGCAATAACACGGGCGCAACCGAAGCGCCGAGCACGAATGCAACCGAAGCGCCAAGCAACAATGCGACGGAAGCGCCAAGCACCGACTCGTCCGAAACGAAGCTGACCGGCGATTTCGAAATTCAATACTTCGTCGGCGGTTATGGCGACAAGTGGTGGAAGAAGGTCATCGCCGATTTCGCGGCGGCGAATCCGGATCTCAACATCAAGGAGAGCGCCGGTCCGAAAATCAACGAGCAGAACAAACCGCGCTGGATCGGGGGCAACCCGCCGGATTTCGTCTACATTGACGGTCCAAACCTGAACGACCGTCAGATGGTCGAAGACGGCCAGCTCGAGGACCTGACCGACTGGCTGAAGGATGCCAAGAACATCGACGGCGACAAGATCCTCGACGCGCTGGCTCAACAGCCGCAGCAATATGACGGCAAGATCTACAATATCCCGCTTGTTCTGAACTCGTGGGGCATTTTCTGGGATAAGGCTCTCTTCAAGGAGAAGGGCTACGCCGAACCGACCGACTTCCAATCGTTCCTCGAAGTCAGTGAGAAAATTAAGGCAGACGGCATTACGCCGTACATCCATACCGGCAAATATCCTTACTACATCAACGGCTCGATCCTGTATCCGGCGATCGTCTCGAACAATAACGACGATTTCACGATCCTGCAAGACATGGCGGCGAACAAGATCGAAGCTTACCAAAGCCCGGCCGTGCTCGCGGCTCTGAACCAAATCGCGGAAATGCGCGACAAGGGTCTGATCGACAAAGCGGCCATCCAAATCAACCATACCGACTCGCAAATGATGTTCCTGCAGCACAAGGACGCGTTCATCTCCAACGGCCTTTGGCTGCCGAACGAAATGGCGAAGGACGTACCGGCAGGCTTCGACTTCGGCTTCATTCCGTCGCTCACTCAGAAGCCGGGCGGCAAAGTCGTCGCGAACACGTCCACCGCTACTGTCGCAATCGCTAAGAATGCGAAGAACAAAGATGCGGCGAAGGCGTTCCTGCAGTTCGTGTTCTCCAAAGCTCAAGCATCTCAGTGGGCTGAGCTAAGCGGCGCTCCTTCCAACATCAAGGGTGACATCAGCAGCTCGAATGCGCCTAGCTTCGTTAAGGATGCAGCGAAATATCTGACGGATCCGAATACGGTCGTCATCCCGACGATTACGTTCAACGCGGACGTCGACACGGAAATGCAAAACGCGACCGATGCGTTGACCATCGGCAAGATTACGCCGGAAGAGTGGGTTAAGCGCGTGACCGATGTCGTTGCTAAGGTTAAGTAATTATCTCTAGCTTATCTATTTGAAAAACCGTGGAAGCGGAGGCAAACCCAAGGCGCGAGCCTGAAGGATGCCTCCGCGAATTTACTTGAAAGGAAGGCGGGCCCGCATGAAGTCGGTATCGGAAAAGCTTCAGCGCAACTTGTTCATCGCCACGTTCATCGTTCCGACTCTCGTATTTTTCTTCATTTTCACCATCTATCCGGTCATTCAGGCGCTGTACTATTCGATGTTCGATTGGTCGGGGATGTCGGATACGAAGGATTTCATCGGCTTCGACAACTTCGCGAATATGTTCAAAGACCCGATCGTTCTAAGAGCGATCGGCAACGACTACCTTCTCGTCGCGGGCAAGATCGTCGGAATCATGGTTCTGGCAACCTTCTTCGCCGTCGCGCTGACACGCTTTAATTTCAAGCTGGCAGGCTTTTTCCGGTCTATCTTTTTTATCCCGAACGTCATCTCCGTCGTCGTCATCGGCGTGCTGTGGAACTTTATCTATAACCCGCAGATCGGCTTCCTGAACGGGTTCCTCTCCCTGTTCACGGAAGAGAAGGTGACGATCGCCTGGCTCGGCTTCACCTCGCATACGATTTATATGCTGCTGCCTCCAGCCATCTGGGCAGGTATCGGCTTCTATATGATACTAATGATCGCGGCTATTCAGAATATCCCGGAGTCCTACTACGAGGCGGCCCAACTGGAAAGCGCGAGTCAGTGGATGCAGTTCAAGAGCATCACCGTCCCTCTCATCTGGGAGCAGATGAAGGTATCCATCATCAACATCATGATGACGACGCTTAACGGTTCCTTCGTCATCGTGTGGATCATGACTGAAGGCGGACCGGACAATTCGACTCATGTTATGGGCTCGTACCTGTACCAGATGGCTTTCCGGCAATATCATTTCGGCTACGCGGCGGCTATAGGGGTGCTTATTCTCGTTCTATCCCTGATCACCACGGTCATCTTGCAGAGGCTGCTCCGTCATGAATCGGTCGAACTGAGCTAGAGGTCAAAGGGGGACAACAGAATGAATATGGGGATCAAAAATCCGGTCGTTAAACTTATTTTCTTCGCTATTCTTGTCATATGGAGCATCTCCGTGCTGTATCCGCTGTTGTGGACGCTGCTGGACGCTTTGAAAAACAACGAGCAGTTTTTCCTTAACGCGCCGTGGGCGCTGCCCGATTTTCCATTGCTGTGGTCGAATTTCGCCTATGTCTGGAACAAGTATCATTTCGACCAGTACTTTATCAACTCGATCGTGGTAACTGGAGGCTCGACGCTGCTCGGCTTGCTGCTGTCTGCTACGACCGCTTATGCGCTCGCCCGGTACAAATTCAAAGGAAGCAACGGGTTGTATTTACTCTACATTTCGTCGATGATGGTTCCGTTTATTTTGGCGCTTATCCCGTTGTTTTTCCTCATGGATTCCATGAATCTGATCAATACCAAAATCGGTCTTATCTTCGTCTATACGTCCAGCGTCATCGCATTCGGCGTGTTCGTGCTGGTAGGCTTCTTCAAGTCGTTGCCGAAGGAGCTCGAGGAAGCCGCGGTTATCGACGGAGCCTCCCATTACGGAACGTTCTTCCGCGTCATGCTGCCGTTGTCGCAACCGGGGCTTATCACGGTCGGTATCGTGAACGTCCTGAACATCTGGAACGAATATATCGTGGGCACCATCCTAATTAACGATCCTACGCAGTATACGCTGCCCATCGAAATTGGGATTATGCAGGCCGAGATGCAATACCGCACGGAATGGGGGCCGCTGTTCGCTGCGCTTCTCATGACGATCGTTCCGGTGTTAATCGTCTATATTATTTTCCAGAAGAAAATCGCCAGCGGAATTACGGCGGGAGCAGTTAAATAAATACGTCCAAAATTGCAAAAACTCCTGTCCCGAAACGAGCTTTCGGGGCGGGAGTTTTCTATATGGATTTATTTTCGACGCTTTCTCTTACAATCAACTTGTTCGGCAACAACACTTTGGCTGGCAGCTTATGACGCTTATTCATCCGATCGATTAGGAGCTGCACTGCCCAGTTCCCCATCTCGACAATGGGCATTCCGACAGTCGTCAGCATCGGAGATACGTAACCGGACAGCTCGATATTGTCCATGCTAATAATCGACAGCTGCTCGGGCACCTTGATCTTTGCCTCCGTAAATCGTCGCAACGCGGCAATTGCCGTAATGTCGGTTGCACAGAATACGGCAGTCGGAAGCGGAGAGGCTTTCGCCAAAAGCTCCTCGGCTCCCTGATAGCCGCCAGGGCCGTTCTGCGGGCAGTTGCTCACCAAAGTTTCCGAGCATTCAAGTCCGTATTTGTGAAGGGTATCGCGGTAGGCTTCATACCTTACCTCGTTTAACGTCTCCCCAATATAACCAATTCGTTTGTGTCCGTTAGCAATCAGATGCATAATCGCAATTTGCGTAGCTTCATATCCGTCGCATATAACCTGATCACAGTTGGCAGCAATGACGTTTCGCCCTACATAGACCAGATTTTTGTAGTGCTTCTCGAGAAAATTCATGCTGTCGCTGCTGAATCGGCCCAATATGATCGCGCCGTCCGTATGGGATGACTCGATCTGATCAAGCAGTGCATCGGTCTCGATATCGAAGAGAGAATAGGAAAGATGAATGGCATAACCCAAATCAAGCGCTTGCTGTTCGATGGCGCGAGACATCTGCGCAAAGAATGGATCATCTTCCAATTGTCTCGTACGACCCAATATGCACGAGATGGAAGGAGGGGACGACTTGCGGGAAGAACGTTTGCCAAGCTTGAGTTCTCTGGCATTCTGGTCCGGTATATAGCCGATTTCTTTCGCAACCATCCATACTCTGTCGCGCACTTCTTTAGTGGCAAAGCTATTGTCAGGGGAATTCAAAATGCGCGATACGGTTGAGATGGACACGCCTGCCATAGCAGCTATTTGCTTTAAAGTCATCAGACATCCCCCTTTTATTATTATTTGACCACATCAGAATGTTTAAGTGCTTTACAGCGATAAAGCGTAAAGTAGATCATTCAGATTGGCGATAAAAACTTCCGCTTAAACGCGGTCGCTCATCCTCGAGATACTCCGATAGGAGTTTTTCTCATTATGATAGCTCGTTTTTGCGCAAAATAAAAGTCGATTTGCGTAAAACGAACGCAAATCTTAACGGATTACTCAAGTGAAACGTTTGCGTAATGAGTGCTGGTTTTCCAAATCGAAAAAACATATAATAATATGAAAATTGTGCTGATTTTTTTTTTGCGTGGATAGGTTGAGGAGACGATCCCGACCACATCGATTTATCGTGGTCAGCAGCGATTCAAATTGGCATTATAGGAGTGATACACATGTCGCTGACACACTTGGATAAGCTTGAGGCTGAGGCGATCTACATTTTTCGGGAGGTTGCCGCTGAATGTGAACGCCCGGTTATGCTTTATTCGGTAGGTAAAGATTCATCGGTCATGCTTCATTTGGCGATGAAAGCCTTTTACCCTGAAAAGCCGCCATTTCCGCTGCTTCAAATCGATACGAGCTGGAAATTTCGCGAAATGATCGAGTTCCGTGATCGCAGAGCGCAGGAGCTCGGTGTCGAACTGATTGTTCATCGCAACGAAGCTGCTATTGCAGAGGGCATCAATCCGTTTGATCACGGATCTGCATATACGGATATTATGAAAACACAGGCGCTCAAAGAGGCGTTGACCAAGTATCAGTTTACCGCCGCTTTCGGCGGAGGACGACGCGATGAGGAGAAGTCTCGCGCTAAGGAGCGTATCTTCTCGTTCCGCAACGAGCAGCATACATGGGATCCGAAGAACCAACGTCCGGAAATGTGGAAGCTGTATAATACCCGCATCAATAAGGGAGAAAGCATGCGCGTATTCCCAATCTCCAACTGGACGGAGAAGGACATATGGCAGTATATCCAACGCGAGAATATAGAGATTGTTCCGCTATATTTGGCAGCTGAACGCCCGGTTGTCTATCGTGACGGCAATATCATCATGGTGGACGATGATCGCATGCGGATGCTGCCGGGAGAAACTCCCGAGATGAAGATGGTGCGTTTCCGTACATTAGGCTGTTACCCTCTTACGGGCGGGGTTGAGTCGGAGGCTGATACGTTGGACGAGGTTATCGCAGAGACGTTATCGGCAACGACTTCCGAACGAACAAGCCGCGTCATTGACAAGGAAGCTGCAGGCAGCATGGAGCGGCGCAAACGGGAGGGGTACTTCTAATGAGTCATACGGAAAGCAGTCTTCTGAAATTTATTACTTGCGGCAGCGTGGACGACGGCAAGTCAACGCTTATCGGCCATATTCTATACGACTCCAAGATGCTATATGCCGATCAGGAGCAGGCTCTTATGCTGGACAGTCAGGTTGGCAGCCGAAACGGAGCTATCGACTATTCCCTATTGCTTGACGGTCTGATGGCTGAGCGCGAACAAGGCATTACGATTGACGTTGCTTACCGTTACTTTAATACCGAAAGACGCAGCTTTATCGTTGCCGATACGCCGGGGCATGAGGAATACACCCGCAATATGGCCGTTGGTGCGGCATTTGCCGATCTAGCCGTTATTTTGCTGGACGCCAAGCAGGGCGTTCTGGTGCAAACTCGTCGCCACGCTCGTATCTGTGCGCTGATGGGGATTAAGCATTTTATATTCGCGGTTAACAAAATCGATCTTGTAGGCTACGATAAGCAACGTTTCCTGGACATTACCGAGGATATTCAGCAGCTTCGCAAGGAGCTTCGATTGGATAATGCCGTTATCATTCCTGTCTCGGCAACAGAAGGCGACAATGTAACGCAGCGTTCTGCCAATATGGAATGGTATGACGGTCCGACATTGCTGGAGCATTTGGAAACGGTGGATATTTCTACGGATATCACGGAGCGCGGCTTCTACATGCCTGTTCAGCGAGTAAGCCGTCCGGATCATAGCTTCCGCGGCTTCCAAGGACAGATCGAAGCAGGTAAGGTTGCCGTTGGCGACACGCTGACTATTCTGCCAAGCGGCGAGACGGCTGTCGTCAAGTCTCTTCACATCGGAGAGAAGAAGGTAGACGGCGCGATCTCCGGTCAGCCTGTGACGATTCAGCTTGATCGTGAGGTCGACGTATCACGCGGCTGCGTGCTGTCCAAAGATGCAGGCTTGAAGACATCGACCGTCCTTTCGACGACGCTGCTGTGGATGGATGAACAACAGCTGGTTCCGGGCAAGGAATATTGGATCAAGCTGGGCACGAAGCTGTTGCCTGCCTTGGTGACGGAGCTGCACCATAAGGTGGACGTCAATAACGGCAACTTGCTTGCGGCTACTACAGCGGTCAAAAACGAGCTAGTGAGCTGCGATATTGTCGTCTCTGAACCACTCGTTGTCGATGAGTTTCTGCTGCACAAAACGATGGGCGGACTTATTCTGATTGATCGTGTTACGCACGCTACGGCGGCATGCGGGGTTGTCGTATCCGTAGGCAGCGAGAATCAAGATGGCGTGTTCTTGCAGGACGGGGATACGAAGCAGCAAGTCAATCTGTTTGACAGCTTCTGGTACGAGCCCGACGTAAACATGGTACTGCGTCAGAAACATCCAGCTGCTACGTATAACAAAGGGGATGCGCTTCCTCTGCAGAGCGTTCAATGCCGATATCCAGCCGATTTCGATCTGCAGTCGGATGCAGGCTTTGCTCATATCCGCGGCGGCCTATTCACAGGCTTCGGCCCTCGCGAGCCGCAAGTGCCTTTGCTTGATGTGAACGGTCTGGAAGCAGGTACCGGTGCAACCGGAGGTTTTGGCAAATATCGCAATATTCTCGTACGAGATAAAGGATAAAGCAAGTCATAAGCTCGACAGGCTTGCATGTCCTTTATGAAAAAGTAATAAAAACCTTCATGTCCGCCAGCGGATATGAAGGTTTTTATTATTTCTGAGGCGGTTATTGTTATTCCGCTGACGGTTCTTCTAACATGGCTACAATATCCTTGATCTGGCCCATTACGGAGATAGGGTCCGAGAAATAGAATCGATAGCCGTCGATTTCGTACAGATGATTTTCCCGAACAGCCTTCAGCGTGCTCCAGATAGGGTCGCTCGCGTAGTCGAAGGTTTCGCTTTTCGCATTGACTGCCATAAAAATGTAATCTCCGGCAAAGTCAGGTATGAGTTCGCTAGAAACGCTTAGCCATCCAATGGCAGGATCGACCGATTGAGCCACCTTTTCGTTCATCGGCAGACCCAAATGTCCATGGAAAGTCCGCCCGGTGAAAGCATCGCCGTACAGCGTATTCCCTTTCGCGATGCCTCCGTCGAATACCGATACGGTTTCACCTTCTTTAATCACCTTACCTACTCGATCCTTGGATGCCGCAAGCTGCTCCTCAAAATTTTGCAGCAACGCTCCCGCCTCGGCTTCCTTGCCCAAAATAACGCCAAGCTGCTTTGTTTGCTCCCGCACATCCGCGATATTCTCGATAAATACAGTTGGAGCGATTTTGGAAAAGGCGTCGTATTGGTCGGAGTTTCCTGTGATGATCAAGTCAGGCTCGAGTCCCACGATCGCCTCCAAATTATCGCCTACATCTACAATGCCTTCAACTTGGTCGGCCAAATACGGATTTTCCATAAACATTTTATTACTGCCGAGAGGCTTCACATCCAGCGCAAGCAAATATCCCAAATAGAAGTCGGTTACCACGCGCTGAGGATTGGCGGGAACCTCTACATCTCCTTTGACAGTCGATACGATTCGATTCGCCTCTTGTTCTCCCGGTTCGTTGCTCGGGGACGACGATACGACATTCTGATTCTGTGTTCCATTGCTGGCTTGATTGTTGGATGCATTCGTACCTGCGTTGCCGCATGCGCCTAGCAACAGACCAAACGCAATCAACAGGCTCGCAGGCACCATCTTGTAATTCTTAAACATTTCTTTAGACCCTCCATCAGTTAAATGATAATAATAATTATTATCAGTATATCCGCGTGATTGGGCCTCAACAATGTGATATCTTCCTCCGCTTAATGTAATATTCTCCTTCTTGTCGCTTGTGGCTCGTTGGCGGCGGTATGCGCTTGGCGAGCAGCCGACATGTTTTTTGAACGCATTGCTAAAGTAATACACATCCTGATAACCAACTGAAGCCGAGATCGTACGCAACTGCAGCGTGGTATCCACGAGCAGTCTGCACGCCTTTTCCATGCGAAGATGAATGAGACAGTCAATCGGACCGCGATTCAACACTTGCTTGAATCGGTTCGACAGATGTCCTGAACTAACCTGCATGGCGGAAGCCAATGTTTCAAGCGTTAATGGGCTCGCATAATGCTCCAACATATATTCCAGTGCCATTGTAACCAACTGCGCTGGGCTAGTCGTTTTGTGCATCCCTTGCGAGGCATGATACTGCTCTATGACATGCGAAATCCACTGATAGGCAAGCCCTTTCAGCCTCAAAGAGACTGATGTCGGTTGTTCCTGCCATAATTCATGAATTTGATCAAGCAGCGTGTAAAGCGAACCAGGCTGGCCAGGTGCAAAATGATAGGCAGTCTTGAACGGATTGCACGTATGTATGGCTGCCTTAATTTCCTCAGGCGTTTCGCAGGCAAGCTCCGCTTCATACATGACTGCGAAGTAATCCAGCCCGTCGGCTCCTGCGTTAAGTTCCATCCGGCTATTGGGCCGCACATGAAATATATGCCCGCAACTAGGTGAATATATTCGCTGATTGAGCAGCACGCGTGCACTGCCCCCGCTTACGCAGAAAAACCCGCTTGTGGGGAAGACGATGCTGACTCCATGCTCTCCAGGCAGAAGCGACTGCTTCCTCAGATTCACAATTCGAATATGCGCATGCGACCAATACTCCAGATGCTCATGTTGCTGCAAAGTCAGATCCATGCGTTCACCTCTCGAATAGACGGCATCGGATGCCGTAGTCATCATCCATTATACAAACATACGAATAGCCTTTCAATTCACTAGCCAGTCATATTCACTCGAACAAAGAGAGAAAGAGTCCCTCGTATTGGAGCAAACAGGTTGTTTGTTTTTGCGGTTAGATTAAAGATGAGGGAAGTGAACTTTAAAATGATGTTTAAGGTTGGCTAAAGCTGTCTGCATTAGTGTTTAAATAAGACGAGAGGCGACCACGTCATTCTAATAAAGAAACCGTGCCTGCTACTTTATAATTCAAGGAGTGTTCATTCATGAAAACAAAAAAAACGAAGAAAATAAGTGCCATTACGTTGGCTCTATTGCTTAGCGTATCAGCCGTGGGATGCTCTAACGCACAAGATGTCAGTGTGGATGCAGCAGTTACTCAAACAGCAAATACTCAAGAAACAAGTACACCGACAACAAGCGCGTCAACGTCATCAAGCGAAACGACAACATCGGAAGCTTCCGTACAAGACACATCGGAATTGTTCAGCGAACGGGATTTGGAACAGTCGGCGGACCTTGCAGGCGCAACGCAGATTAATTTGGTGAGCGATCAAGACGTGACGCTGGATACAGAAGGTGTATATGTCTTAAGTGGTGAGGCAACTAATGTGACGGTTGTGGTTGAAGCAGCCGAGGATGCGAAAGTTCAAATCGTCCTTGACGGCGTCCGGATTACCAATGAAGATTCTCCTGCCATTTATGTGAAAGAAGCGGATAAAGTTTTCGTTACATCCACGGACAGCGAGAGCTATATGGAGGTTGCCGGCAGCTATGTAGCGGACGGAGATACCAATTTGGATGCCGTTATTTTCTCCAGAGCAGACCTGACCCTGAATGGAACCGGAAGCTTGGATATTGTATCGAACGACGGGAACGGGATCTCTTCTAAGGATGATCTGAAAGTTACCGGAGGCGTGTACAACATTCAGTCCTCTGCGGACGCCTTAGAGGCCAATGATGCGATCCTTATCAATGATGGAACGCTAACGATCAATTCGGGCAAGGATGCCCTGCACAGCGAGAACGATGAGGATGTTGCTCTTGGATATATCATTATTAAAGGCGGCGACTTCAGGATCTCCGCTGGCGACGATGCCATCCAAGGCAACAGCTTTGTTCAAATCGATGGCGGCACGATTAACATAGAGACCAGCGAAGAAGGCATCGAGTCGACGAGCATCAAGATTAATGATGGACAGATCACGTTGTATGCGAAGGATGACGGAATTAACGCCTCGCAAAAAGTCGATGGTCAAGTCGTTATTGAAGTCAATGGAGGCACTATTGATGTAAGTATGGGCAGCGGGGATACGGACGCCTTTGATTCGAACGGCGATCTCTATATTAATGGAGGTACCATAACGGTCGAAGCTTCGTCAGCCTTTGATGCGGATGGTACAGCTCAATTAAACGGCGGAGATGTTACGGTCAATGGAGAAAAAGTCACTCAAATTACTCTATCGCAAGGAGGCGGTGGCCGAGGAGGTGCAGGGGGCGGCAGAGGAATGGGCCGTCAATAGTTCGGAACGAGGTTCAAGCCCATGCGGCTTGAGCCTTTTTAGGTTATTATAGAGTATGACTGTCTCGATAGGCAGTTTATAATAGAGAACATAGGTGAATGACATGTCCTGGAGCAAATTGAAGCAGCAGCTGGAGAGCTTTCTCAGTCCGGCGTTAAACGGAAGGGTCGAATACCGAGCAACGGGCTACCGATATTTGCCCGATAAAGCTGGTCTTTGTTATATTGCGGCGGACAAGAAGAACGTGCTCAATATGATCGATAAAACGACCTTGATCCGTTGGTATGAGACGGAGCTGGACATTAAGAATGACGCTGGCATCTACATCCCGATCACTGACGAAGAAATCGAAGCCGTACGCAAAGGCGCGTCGGGAGTCATTCCGGAGGATCGGCTGCAAGTGATGGCAAGAAGCAGAAAAAAAGCAGAGCTAGCGAAGCAGCTCATGACGGCGCAAGCCTCATTAAGCAAATCGAACTTCTTGGTGACAGCGAATGCGTTTCTATCCACTTCGATCGAGGCGAGCATGGAGAGCAACGATATTTTATTGAATATTTTAGCCTTGGTCGACAGACGAGTCGGGAAGAAGCGGTTGTTGAACATTGCCGACCAAATGAAGCTAAAGCATCCCGCTGTCCAGTATTTTTATGAGCTGCGGCTTAGTACGTAATGAACATTAATAACGCATTCATTTAAACGGGCAAGGCCATCTTACTAAAATATAAGAAGTATAATATTCATGTTTATACTAGGCTTATATTTCATCCGCGAAACGTTTGCTTGCGCCGCCCAAAGACGGCGACAGCCGTTTACGCTTGCATAGGAGCTGTCTGACGGAACATGATCAAGAAAGAGCTTGCGCATATTCGCAAACAATTTAAGCTGGATAATGATTTGCTGAACCTTTTCGAGATTCTTAACGTGTACATCATGAAAGAAAGCAACGAAATTTATCATTACGAGCGTCAGCCGTTCGACATGCTGGACAGAGAGAAGCAAGAGCTGTATATGAGCAATTTCAAAAAGCTGCTGACCGGCGAATTGGATCAGAAGCAATTCGAATTAAAGTTCATGGAAGAAGCCGAGGACCCGTCGCAGGTGCTTCTCCATCAAGCGTTGGTGACCGGCGATTCGGATGAATGGCATGATCTGATGATCCTGATGGTGAATAAAATGTTGGCCGATACGAAGTATGAACGGGATACGGTCGTTACTTTCGTGCGCGGACAATATTTTCGTCCGACCAAGGAAAGGAACGAAGAAGCGGAGGAGAGCGGAAAGGACGAGCATTTCGTCAATCCGTTCATTCTGTGCAGCGTGAATGCTACGGAGCAACAACGGAACACCCTTATGTTCGATTATGTCGAGAGGGAGTTCAAGTATAATGTCTTCGTAGATCCGATCATCAAGCTGAACGCGCCGGAGCAAGGGTTTTTCTACCCTAGCGTGACGGACAACTATTCCGACGTGAATCGCATTATGTATTGCGCGGGGAAATCCAATGAACCGAATCCGCATTTTATCGAGCAGGTCTTGAACGCAGAGAAGTCCGTGACGGCGCAGGAAGAGAGAGCTATTTTCGAGGAAATCGTGAAGGAAGTGGCAGGGGAGCAGCTCGATGCGGCAACGCTCGCGCATGTGTACGAGGAAATTCACCAGATCATCGAGACGAGCGAGGGAGAAGAGCCTCCGAAGCTTGATTATAAGGATGTAGCGCATATGCTCACTGCAAGCGGCGTGGACAATGTAACGACGGAAAAGGTGGAATTGGCGTTCGAAACGGTTGTCGACGACAAAAATTATGAGCTAAAAGCGACCAGCGTCATTCCGAAGTTTACTTCGAAATCGATTAAGATCGATACGAAGGTCGCTACGATTTCGGTCAGCCCGCAAGATTTAAAATACGTAAAACAGGTCAATTATAGAGGGAAACGCTGCATCCTAATCGAGGTCGACGAAGACGCGGTTATTGAAGGATTTACGCTTGCTACGGAGACGTTGTAAGGGAACCACACAAATAATGAGGAGGAACGAACATGACAAACCGGGAGCTGTCACCCGAAGGAATTGAAGGGCTGCTCAAAACATTGAAAGGCCGGTTCGAGAAGAATACGAACCGCCATGAGGACCTGTTATGGACCGATGTGCAGGCAAAGCTCGAAGCTAATCTTGAAAAATTGTGGTCGCTGGGCGAAATGGAAAAAACCGGCGGCGAGCCGGACGTCGTTGGCCATGATAAGAAAACGGGCGAATACATTTTCATCGATTGTTCGGCGGAGAGCCCAAAAGGCCGCAGAAGCATTTGTTATGACCGCGCGGCGCTGGATGCAAGAAAAGAGCATAAACCTGCCAATAGCGCAATGGATATGGCTGCTGACATGGGCGTTGAGCTGTTGACGGAAGAACAATACCGGAAGCTGCAGGAATTCGGCAATTTCGATTTGAAAACTTCGAGCTGGGTGATGACCCCTGCTCCTATTAGAAAACTCGGAGGCGCCCTCTTCTGCGATCGCCGCTACGACACGGTCTTCGTGTACCACAATGGAGCAGATTCCTACTATGGGGCCAGAGGCTTTCGCGGGTTGCTAAGGGTTTGAAGATAATTCCAATCTATATTTGCTCAGAAGAACGACGCCCCTTCCAGTCAATGGAAGGGGTTTTTGATTGGATATCCTACAATCAAAAAACGAGGAATGAGAAGATATCAGAGTTTGATTGGATTTTGTACAGTCAAATGGACGGAGAAAGTTTACTGAGGGCCGGGATGCCAGTTTGGTTGTATAAATTCCACTCAAAAGTAAATTTACAGGCGATTGGGAGCGATTAGACTGTATGAAATACAGGCAAACTTAACGTCGGTAAATGGACGGAGAAAGTACTTGTTCACAATAGAAGGCTAGCGCTTATTCAGCGTTAGCCATTTTTGTAATGTACGTTTTTCGTTATCACGTTAAAATTCGAATATATACGCAGTCCCGCTTAGTCCATATAATTTGAAGCGTACCACTAAATGCGAAGGGAAAAGGGGAAAACGATGAGTCGATATGCGAAGGTCGTAAAGCTATTAGCACTTTCGATTGCAATTGGACTATTACCGACATTAGCGGCATGCACGAGCGGTAACGGTAACAACAATAATACCGGGAACACGACAGCCGCAACAAAGAGTCCAACAACGGACAATAGCAATACAGAAGAGGCGACGGAAGCTTGGAAGCAGAAGTTCGATCCTCCGGTTACGATTACGACGGCCATCGTAGACGACGGCACCTCGCGGGGCAACGCGTTCAAGCCCGGCGAATCGATGGAGGACAACGCCAATACGCGTTGGATGAAGGAAAACATGGGGATCGACGTGAAATTTGATTTCATCGTTACGAAGCCGGAAGATTACGATACGAAGCTTCGCCTGCTGTTGTCCAGCGGAGGCAAGCTGCCCGACTCATTCGCGGCAGGTAATGACCCGCTGCAGAACCTGCTGGCGGCGGATAAGCTGCTGCCGCTGGACGAAGCGATCGAGAAATACGCGCATCCCGAATATAAGAAGATGCTGGAGAAGTATGGCTATGCACTCGGCGAAGTGAAGAAGGACGGCAAGATCTACGGTTTGCCTGCGTTCTTCATGGGCGACGAAGGCACGGTCATGTGGATTCGCAAAGACTGGCTCGACAATCTGGGACTTCAAGCGCCTACGACGCTGGACGAATTCGAGAACGTGCTGAAGCAGTTCACCGAAGGCGATCCGGACAAGAACGGCCAGAAGGATACGATCGGCTTGGCCGTGCCGCTCAAGGAAGGCCCTTGGACGTGGATGGGCCAGACGGACGCGATCGTCTCCGCTCTTACGGATCAAATGATCAATACGTACGACGTGCGCTTGTTCTGGAACAAGGGCGATGACGGCAAGCTGAGCTACGGAGCGATTCATCCGGACGCCAAGCTGTATCTGCAGAAGATGAGCGATTGGATGAGCAAAGGCTACATGGACAAGGAAGCCGGCATCAAGGATCCGGCCAAAGCTTCCGAGCTCGCGGCAAGCGGCAAAGCCGGCATTATGTTCGGACCGTTCTGGATGGGCGATTGGCCGCTCGGCGACGCAACGAAGAACAACCCGGAGGCCGACTTCCAGCCGTATCCGCTCCCCGCTGGGCCGACGGGCTTGACGGGCCGCGCGGAGAAGCCGCTGACGCAGGGCTTCACGGTGTTCAACAAAGACTTCAAGCATATCGATGCGTGGTTCGCCTACTTTAACAAAATTATTGCGAAGAAGCTGGAACTGGCCGACGACCCGTACTTCGATCCGCGCTGGAAGGACGGCTACCATGAAGGCTACGATTACGTGAAACTGGACGGCAAAGTCATCAAGGGCAACTACGAAGCGGCAGGCGTACCGGCGGACCAATGGCCGCTCAAGGACGGCGCCACGATCGACATCCGCTTCATGATGACGAATATTCTCGGCAACTTCACGAGCATTCCGAACTCGAACAGCGAAGCGGTCAAGAAGTTCCTGGCCGACCCAAACGCCGAAGCGGTAACGTCCATGGAATTCGACGTCAAGCAAATGAAGCCTAGACAGCTAGCGGCTGCGGGCGTTCGGATTAACCAAACCGTATCCGAAGGCAAAAACTATTTTACCGGTCCGATGACGGCAACGATGAAGTCGAAGGGCGAATTGCTTAAGAAGCTCGCTACGGAAAGCTATCTGAAGATCATTTACGGTGACAAGCCGATCGAATATTTCGATGATTTCGTCAAGCAATGGCTGGATAACGGCGGCCAGAAAATTACGGACGAAGTCAACGAATGGTACGCAAAAAACCAGTAAACCATCACGGATGACAGTTGAAGAATCAATAAATGGAAGGGGGAGGAGAGGGCAGCCTTGGCTCGCTCGCTCCTCCTCCATTTTTTTAGGGGAAAGGGAGGGTTCGTAATGGCGGCGTATTGGCGAAAAACTTGGCCATTTCATCTTCTATTGTTGCCGGCTTTGGCATTGGTCATCGTGTTTCAATATATACCTTTGTTCGGGGCCGTTATTGCCTTCCAGGATTACGAGCCATGGCTAGGGATCAAAAATTCGCCATGGGTAGGTTTAGACCATTTCCGGTATCTGTTCACGTATCCGGACGGCAAGCAAATCATATGGAATACGTTAATTATTTCGGCGTTCAAGCTGGTCGTGAATTTGGTTATTCCGATTATCTTCGCTCTGCTGCTTAATGAAGTCAGCAAAATGGTTTTCAAGAGAGCGGTGCAGACCTTCGTTTATTTGCCGCATTTTCTGTCGTGGGTTATTCTAGGCGGCATTATGATCGATATTTTGTCAACGGAGGGCGGTATCGTCAATCGTCTCCTCAATTCATTCGGTATCGAGAGCATCTTCTTTTTGGGCAACGGCAATTGGTTCCGGTTCACGGTCGTGTTAAGCGACGTATGGAAGGAATTCGGATTTTCCGCGATTATTTTTCTCGCTACGCTTGTGGGAATCAATCCGGCTCTGTACGAAGCGGCCGAAATCGACGGGGCTACGCGCTGGCAGCAAGTGAGGCTGATCTCCGTTCCGCTGATGATGCCGATCGTGATCGTCGTCGCGACGTTGTCGCTCGGCAGAATACTGGATGCGGGCTTCGATCAAATTCTTAATATTTACAATCCTCTCGTCTATTCGCATGGCGATATCATCGATACGTTCGTCTATCGAGAAGGCTTGAACAACGGACAGTTCAGCTTCGGAACGGCAGTCGGCCTATTCAAATCGGCGATCGGCTTCGTCCTGATCGTCATCAGCTACAGACTGGCTTTCAAATTAGCCAACTATCGGATATTTTAATATAAGCTTGAGGAGGCAGAGACGATGCGCTATCGCTCTAGAGGGTACACCGCTTTTACGATCTCGAACACGATCTTTCTTAGTCTGCTGTCGCTGATTTGCATTCTACCTCTTCTTCACGTGCTTGCGATGTCCTTCAGCTCGCGGGCAGCCGCAACGGCGAATATCGTCAATTTCTGGCCCGTCGGATTTACGATGGACGCTTACTTGAAGACGCTCAGTAACGCCATGTTCATCAAATCGCTGGGCTTCGGTCTCGAGCGGACGGTGTTAGGCACGGTGCTGTCAATGGCGGTCATCACGATGGCATCGTACAGCTTGTCGAAATCCATTCATAAGTTCCCCGGCCGTCAAATTTACATCTGGGTGTTCGTCTTCACGATGCTATTCTCGGGAGGGCTGATCCCTTCTTACGTGTTGGTAAGCAAGCTGCATTTGATCGACACGATCTGGTCGTTGGTTCTGCCTACGGCCGTCAGCGTATGGAATATGATTCTGATGCTCAATTTCTTCCGGACGATTCCGCAGGAGCTTGAGGAGGCGGCGCATATCGACGGTGCCGGCCATTTGAGAGTGCTATGGAGTGTCTATTTGCCCGTATCGATGCCTTCCATTGCGACGTTGTCCTTATTCACGATGGTGTTCCATTGGAATTCATGGTTCGACGGCATGATCTACATGTCCAATCCAGACGGGTATCCGCTCGCGACTTATTTGCACTCCATGATTGTTAGTGACAACCTGTCGAGGGTCGGTGTAACATTGGATAGTGTAGCGAACTTTTCTAACCGAACGGTCAAATCGGCGCAAATCTTTATCGGGGCTCTGCCGATTCTGCTCGTCTATCCGTTTCTCCAAAAGTATTTCGTCAAAGGCATCGTGCTTGGCTCGGTGAAATCCTAGGGCGAATGCAAGAAACAATGAAAGCGCTATATTTCCAAGCGTAATCGACCCTCAAAAATAGAGATCAAATCAGGTGAGCCTCATGTACAGAATCAGACGCGGTCCGATTGGAAAATTGAATATTTTCACGAAAGTGATCATCGTTATCGTCCTGATGCTTATCCCGATCATACTCATGTACAATTCTTCGAATAAAACGAGTACGGGCGTTGTCGAGCAGGAGCTGCTTCAGATCAACCTGAATCGGATTAAGTTTTTTGTCGAGCAGATGGATGTCGAGGCGGACCGGCTATGGAGATCTGCTTTTGTCGTCGCGACCGACCCGGACACGCTGCAGCTGCAGCTGCACACCTCCGCCGAGCCCGCGTATTCCGTGTTGGCTTCGAAGAGGCTTCTGCTGCAGAAGCTGGATATGCAGTCGACCTCCTTCGAATGGGTCAATGATTTCACGGTGTATTCGCCTCTGTCGGATATCGTCGTTTCTACGAACTTGAAGCAAAATTACGATGCGGAATACTTTAAGGACGCGGTCCAGGAGCGCTGGGATTATCGCGTCATCGTGGCGGACCGGGGACCGGAGAAGGCGTTCGTGCGCGATTTGATTACCCCGTTCGATATCCTTTCCAAGAAGGGCAATCCGAATTTGTACGTCGAAGTGATGTTCACGTCGGATAATCTGGTCAAGATGCTCGAACGATTCATGCAAGGCGGCATCGGTCAGCCGTTTCTCTACCATCCGGACTATGATCCGCTCGTGCCGCGGGACCTTGATCCCGAGCTGATGGCCGCCATGGCGGACAAATTCGAGACCATTCGAGCGCAGAATCCGACCGAAGGATCGGTCAAGATTACGTTTCGGGATGAACCGTACCTCGTCAATTACGTCACCTCGGAATCGCTGGGATGGTATATGGTGGATTTCCAGCCGATGAAGAAGGTGCTTGCGCCGATTGACCACAGCAAGCGAATGTTCTACGCTTCGGGATTGCTGCTGCTGCTGATGGGCATCGCCTCCGCGGCGTTGCTGTACCGCAACGTACAGCTGCCGATCAACGATCTGATCCGAGCGGTCAAGTCGCTTCGGAAGGGCGTGTACAATCATCGGATCAAGCGCGAGAATCGCAACGAATTTCATTATTTAATCGAGCAGTTCAACCTGATGTCCGAGGACATTCAGACGCTCATCGACAAGGTGTACGCGGAGCAGCTTCACGCCAAGGAATCGTCGCTCAAGCATTTGCAAGCGCAGATCAATCCGCATTTCCTGTACAATAACTTCGCCTTTATTCAAAGCATGGCGCAGCTGGAACGAACGAAAGTAATCGTCGCCTTCACGCAGCATTTGAGCCAATACTACCGATATACGACCCGAACGGAGCAGCAATTGACGGTATTGGCCGAAGAAATGGAATTGATTCGCAATTACTTGGAAATCCACCGGATGCAGTCCGAGCGCCTGCATTTTCATGAACATATGGAAGACGGCATGCCCGCTATTCTTATGCCGAGGCTGCTCATCCAGCCGCTCGTCGAGAACGCGATCGTGCACGGCATGGAAGGCAAGATCGGGAGCTTCGAGATCGTCATCACCGGCAGCATGACCGGGGATGGCTGGAAGCTATCCGTGGAAGACAATGGAGTCGGCATGCAACAAGCCGACTTGGAGGCGTTAAGGCATTCCTTAAACCTGCAGTCGAGCGCGGATCTTAGTCTGGGTCTGCGCAACGTTCATCAGCGCGTAAGAAACTACTTTGGGCTAACATCGGGACTTCTGGTTGAGCATTCGCAGCTAGGCGGACTTCGAGTGACGTTGATGATTAAGAACGGAGGCGATTCCAATGTTGGAAGTGCTGATCGTGGATGATATCCCCTCTCAGGTGGACAGCTTCGCCGCTACGATTCCGAAGGAAGAGCTTGGCATCGGCCGTATTCACAAAGCCTATTCCGGGAGAGAAGCGCTGGCGCTTTATCGGGAACAAAACATTCATATCGTCATTACGGATATAAGGATGCCGGAGATGAGCGGAATCGAGCTGATTCATGAAATTCGCGAAATGGGACGCAAAGTTAAAATCGTTGTCATATCGGGGTATGCCGATTTCGAATATGCGAAAAGCGTCGTCCCGTATAACACGTCCGGGTACTTAATGAAGCCGGTCAATCCGGATCAGATGAGGGAGACGCTGGGCAAGTTAGCGGAGGAAATCGCGGGCGAACAGAAGCTGCAACAGGAGCAGCATCGGGACGCCTATGCGTTTCGCGAGAACTTGCCCGCGCTCAAGGGCGAGCTGCTGAATCGTCTGCTGTACGGTTACGGCATTCCGATCGCGGAGCTGGAACGGAAGCTGTTCCTGTTGAACATCCCTTTTACCTTGCAGCAGAGAGTGGGCTTGTTCGTCGTCAGACTGGAAGGGAAGCTTCAAGACTATGAAAGCATGGATAAAGAGCTTATCGAATATGCGGTTACGAATATGGCGGAAGAGCTGTTTCGGGACGCGTTCCATCTGTGGTTCTGCCGGGATTGCAACGAATATCTCGTTATGATCGTATCGGCGAAAGAAAGCGCGGACGCCAGCGAGCAGGATCTCCGGAACGAAATGGACCTTAGGGCGGCAGGGCTGAAGAAAAAGGTGGGCTCGCTGCTCAGCGGCAGCATATCCATCGTGCTGGCGGAGGATTGGGCGTATTTTCCCGAGGGCATCCCGGGACTGTATCGATCGGTCATCGATGGAATGAGGGCGATCGAAGAGAATCGGCAGAGCGTATTTATGAGGATCGCGGGCAATTCCGATCGGGTGCAGATTGGAACGCTTACCTCGCTGTATCGGCCTCCCCTTCTCATTCATTTGCTCGATACGGGCAACTGGGTGCATGCGGAGGAGAAGTTGATCGAAATATTCGCCGAGCTGAGAAGCAAGAACTACCCTCCCGAGCATGCCAATGAAGCTTATTTTGCCATTGCTAACGCCTACCAGTACATGGCGCACAAGAAAGGAAAGCTGCTTAGCGAGATTGGAGCCTCCTCCTTCGGGCTCATGCCTGCCGCGCCTTCGCTTAACCAGTTGGAGAAGTGGGCCTTCTTCATGCTCCGAAGTCTTAGAGAGCAGTCGGAGGATGGGGGCGAGAAGCAGGCGAGCATGGTTGACAAGGTTCATAAATTCATCGAGGAGAACATGGACGGCAATCTGTCGATGCAGACGATCGCGGCGCATATCAGCCTTCATCCCGCCTACTTGTCGAGAGCCTACCGGGCGGAGACGGGAAACAATCTGAGCGATCACATCCAACGCTACCGGATGGAATTAGCCTCTTACATGCTGCGCAGCAGCGACAAGAAGATATACGAGATTGCCCAAACGATCGGATATCAGGCCGTCCCGCATTTTATAAAGCTGTTCAAAGCCTATTCGAACATGACCCCGCAGGAATTCCGTGATCGGGCGGGGATGTCGTGATCTACAAGCAAGCAAGCCCCTTCCTTAATGCGGAAGGGGCTTGTTTTTATTTTATGACAGCGACGATTTTGTTAATGACTACAAAGATGTTTCTTCTCGTTTGGTTTTTTAATTGGACGACTCCGCCTTTCACTCTAATGACTACGCCAATTATTTCTTCTCCTGACACCGTTTTAAGCACAACGGCTTTCCCGCGGGAATGATTCAATATTTTATGAACAAGCATGGATATTCCTCCCATCCAATCTAATAATCTATTAATATGAGATTGCTATGGAAGGGTTCGGGCTTCGGGTGTTTTTGTAATGGACACTGCGGACGCTTAACGATCGTTTAATGCTCTGCGTAGTTTCTAATGGACATTACGGATCGTTACAGGCGCTTAAGTTACTAAACTAGTATTCGTATGCCATCTAAGCGTCGCTTTTGTCCATTAGCACCTCGGTAACTGTAGATTGTTAGTTTAAGCGCCTATTTTGTCCGTTATGAGTTATCCATCAGCGAGCTTATAGATGCGGTATCGTTGTTTATCTCCAATGTTCAGCAACAAGTTCTTATCCATTAACTCTTGCAACGTACGTCTAGCCTGCCTATCGGACCGTTGGAGATGAGCTGCGAGCTCTCCGGAGGTAAAGGGGCGAAGCAGCCGGCGAGCAAAGCGCAGCGTTTCAGCTTCATCCCAGCAAAGTCCAGCCGTCACGGGCATGGCGACAAACTTGCCTACAAAGGAAAGCGCTAGTTGCTTGCAAAGTTCGGGTTCTTCCTTAATCGATAAGTAGGCAATGGGTAGGAACAACCAGTCGTCAAGTCCAAGCAGCGCTTGCTTCATGCACAGATCCTTAAATCTCCAAGCCTCGATGTCTCTAGCATGTGAGCGGTATCCGTGAATTTCGATGCAGCCTTTGGCTCCCAAGGTCATGTACGCCAGATCGAGATAGCGATACTTATTGTTAAGGTCGCGGAGCTCCCATTCGGGATGCAAGTGATCCAGGTTGCCTATTGTCGGATACCAGATCGATCTTAGAAATTCAATCGTTGCATGACCTAACCCGTTCTTAAGCCGTTCACGTCTTCTCGGATTGGATTCTGCGGAAATTTGCTCCTTTAACCATTCCTCGATTCTCCTATCAATAACAGTCACCAACATCTCCCCCGTCACCTGAAAATAGAAAAGCCGCTCTGACCACGATCCCTTAATAGGGTTCAAGATCAAAGCGGCATGTGCTTCACGCCAAATGCATTGGATAGTTGGAGTATACCGGATAATAGTAACTGCTGCAATATCGCGAGCTTCTAAGTGCCATTGGATGAAAAGGGATCAGAATCTAGCAATCTCCATTGATCCGATAATACCAGCATATGGTACAATAGGACGAAATCAAAGAGGAGCTATATGAACAACAAGGAGATAAGCCCCGATGATGCGAGTAATGATAGTTGACGATGAAGAAGATGCGCTGGATCTGTTGGAAATATTGCTCGGTCAGATCGGGGGCGTCGAGGTCGCCGGAAGATATGTCAATCCGATTCAAGCGATCGATGCGTTGACCCAGTCTCCTGTCGATGCCGTGTTTCTGGACAACCAGATGCCCGGAATGAAGGGGACAGAAGCTGCTAGAATGATCAGAAGCATGATCCCTCAAATACCAATCGTATTCACGACGGCCTACGCCGAATACGCGGTCGAAGCGTTCGAAATTCAGTCGACCGACTACCTATTGAAACCTTTTACGAAAGATAGATTGCAGAACACGGTTGCGCGCATTAAACAAACCTTATCCGAATCCGTCGGTCAGACGCGCCAAAGCGTAAGCGCCGCCTCGACCGTTAACTGTCTGGGAGGCTTCCATATCGGGGTGCCGGGCGATGCGAACAAGGCTCTGGCATGGAAAACGAAAAAGGAAAAGGAGCTTTGCGCGTTTTTGATCCACCATGAAGGGAAATCCGTGAATACCGCATCGATTATCGAAGCGTTATGGCCGGGCTACGATCTGAACAAGGCGAAAACGTATTTGTACACCTGCCTGTCCTATCTAAGAAGAAGCTTGGCGGAGCATCATATCCCGATCCATATCCGCAAAGCGGACCAAGGGTTCGTCGCCGAATTGGACGGGCTCGCGGTCGATGCAACTGAATTCGAACAGCTGCTGAGGGGCGTAATGTCCGAAGAGGCCATGGATGAACGGACCTACGACACAATGAACAGGATGTATAAAGGCGAATACATGGAAGCTTGCGATTTCGGCTGGGCCACCGCCAGACAGCTGGAGATCAAAGCCTCTTACGTCCGCGCGCTTCGCAAAGGGTACGCGTATTTTCGAAGACAGGGCAATCGCGCGCTCGCGGCGGACAGCATGCAAACCCTGTTGTCGCTTGTCCCCGATTCCGAGGTCGACGGACGCGAGCTGATTAGGCTGCACCTGGAGACGGGCAACCGGAATGAAGCGTATCGAGTCTGCCTGCAGCTGGAGCATGCGGTGCGCAATCAATTAGGCGCAGAGCTGGAGGAGGAGACGCTGCGGCTCATCCGGCAGACGAGAGACAAGACGGAGCGGCAAGCCCGATGAGAAAAAAAGCCGCTGCGGCGATTATTACGTTATCTCTATTGTTGGCAACCTACGGGCTGCTGTTGACCTATTTCTCCATGAATAAGAAACCTATGCCTATAGCGGCGAACGGTGCCATGGACTTAAGCGCATGGAATTTCGAAGAAGACGGAGTCGTCAGGCTGGACGGGAAGTGGGCGTTTTATCCGGATCGACTGCTTTCTGGTTCTATCTCTTCCGCCGATGCAGGGGGATCATCGCCTGCGTTGATTCAGGTCCCCGGGTCATGGTCCAAGCAGATGAATACGATTGGCATGGCGACCTATCGCCTGCAGCTTCGAATCGACGATGCAAGCGCGGTGTATGGATTGAAAACAGCGTCTATCCACATTTCCAATAGGCTCATCATCAATGGCCAGGTCGTCGGATCAAGCGGGAATCCGGGCGAGAAGGGGCATTATCAAGCGCTTAACAAGCCATACGTCAGCTACTTCACGCTGCAGCAGGGCTGGAATGAAATCTTGATTCAGGTGGCAAACCATGAATTCCACGTAAGCAGCGGAATCAACGAATCGCTTCAGCTTGGCAAGGCCGAGCAAATAGCGGGGCTGCGCGATCGGGCGACGGCGCATGATTGGATCGCGTTAACCGCCTTTCTGATCATGGGCTTGTATTTTATCGGACTGTTTTCCCAGCGGCGAAACGATCAATCGCTTGTCGTATTTGGCATCGTTTGCGTATGTATAGCCGCTTTCACGAGCGTCAGCGGCGAGCGGGTCCTGTTCGACGTAGTCGGCCCGATCCCGTTCTGGCTGTATTTCCGCATTCAGATGACCCTGACGGTTGGCGTAGGAGCCGGATTTTTTCTGTATGTGTATACGGCCTTTCGGCCTTACAGCCACCAATGGCTCGCGCGGGGAGGGCTGATTGCGGGGGCGATCTTGACCTTGCTGCATATCGGCTTCGCCACCCAGATCACGACGGGGCCGTTTCGTCTGGTGACGTCGTTATACGTGACTTTTGCCTTGCTCTATGCAACCTACGTATTCGTATGCGCGGTCCTGCACAAAGTGGCGGGCAGCTGGTATTTGGCCATGGCGGCTATGGCCTTGAACGTATTGGTGCTCAACCAGAATATGTACGTTTATTTCGGCGTGCCGGTCTATTCGCTGCCTCCGATCGAACCTTTTCTTGTCCTGCTGATGCTTGCGCTCTTGATGTCGCTCCGGTTCTCGAACGCGTTCCAGAAAATCGAGGAGCTGTCCGGGCAATTGCTGCAAGCGGACAAGCTGAAGGATGATTTCCTGGCTCGAACCTCGCATGAATTCAAGACGCCGCTTCATGGCGTGATGAATATTTCCCGTTCGATGCTGGACGATGCGGTACATCCGCCTACCGCCGAGCAGCGGGAAAAGCTCCAGCTGGTTACCGACATTACGAGGAAGCTTTCGCAACTTGTGTACGATATCTTGGACCTGTCCAAGCTGAAGCAAGGCGAGCTGAGAATCGTTCCGGTTCCGATCGATGTCCGCTCGGTCGCGGAGGCGCAAGTACGTTTCTATTCCTATCTGTGCACGGAAAACGATATTCAGCTGGTGAACCGGATCCCAGTCGAGCTGTCTCCCGCTTTGGCGGATGAAGTCCGATTGAGTCAAGTTATCGGAAACTTGCTGGACAATGCGATTAAACATACGAAGCACGGAAGGATCGTCATTACCGGGAGGGAGCATGGAGGCGGGCTCGAAATTGCGGTGCATGATACGGGAACGGGAATCGAACCGGAGGACCTTCCGTTCATTTTCGAACCGTTCAAATCGTTGGAGGGAACACGGCAACGCGGCTTCGGATTAGGGCTTTCGATCGCGAAGCAGCTGGTCGAGCTGCAGAAGGGGACGCTTTCGGTTGCGTCCGCGCCCGGAGTCGGTTCTACCTTTACGTTCACGCTTCCCGTCGCCGGCGACGGAAGCGCAGCGGCATTGACCTTGTCCTATTCAAGTCCCCAGGTCATGCCCAAGGAGACCGAATATTCCTTCGAGACGCCTCATCATGCGAATGCCGACGGCAAGCATACGGTACTGATCGTCGACGATCAGTACGTGAACTTGAAGGTTTTATTGGACGCGCTTCAAGCGCTCGACTATCGCGTGATCGCGGTCAAGAACGGGTACGAGGCGCTGGAGCAAATCGACCGGTCGGGTAGAATCGACCTCGTTATTCTCGATCTAATGATGCCGGGCATGTCGGGATATGAAGTGTGCCAGGAAATTCGCAAGCGATACTCGCTGCTGGAACTGCCCGTCCTGATGGTGACGGCGGCCTTTCAACCCCAAGACAAAGTGGCGGCATTCCAGGCCGGGGCAAACGATTATTTGCCTAAGCCGTTCGATCTGGAGGAGCTGAAGGCCAGAATCGGCAGCTTGTTATCGATGAAGGAGTCGCTAGGCCGTGCGGTCCATATGGAAGTGGCATTCCTGCAATCGCAGATCAAGCCGCACTTCTTGTACAACGTGCTGAACAGCATCGTGGCATCAAGCTATAAGGATGTGGATCGCGCGCGGAAGATGATTGCCGATCTCGCGGATTACTTGCGGGGAAGCTTCCGGTTCAGCAACGCGGACGAACGCATCGGATTTGCCGAAGAATTTAGCCTCATTCGAACGTACGTGGATATCGAGCAGGCCCGTTTCAAGGATCGCATTCGCTTCGAATATGATATTGCGGAGGCTACCTACGGTTTGCGCATGCCGCCGCTGCTGTTGCAGCCGCTTGTCGAGAACGCGATCCGCCACGGCATCGGCGATCGCATCGAAGGCGGCACGGTTACGTTGACGGCGGTAGAGTCGGACGGAGAGTGGCGTTTCGTCGTGGCCGACGACGGCGTCGGCATCTCCCCGGAACGCTTGAAGACGCTGCTTGAACGAAGCGGCCCGGACGATTCCCAAGGGGTCGGTTTACGAAATATTAACAAACGGTTGAAATACGAATACGGCATTTCGCTGGAGCTGGAAAGCGAACCGGGAAGAGGTACGATGGTGACCGTACGCATCCCGGCTACCCCGGATTAACGGACTGTAACGATTCAATCAACAGGCTCTCGCCGATTTTCGACGGGGCCTGTTTTTTCATGGAGAAATATGTCGGTTTTTAAGGTTTTTTTAAGGTGTCTTCCGTTATGCTGGGCTAGTACTTGAGGACTAAGCAACGAAATGATAATCCGGAGAGGAAGATGCAAATTGGTCCCGGCAACGAGAAGAAGCAAAAACTACGATAGAATACGAAAAACGGCATATATTTTGCTTGCCGTTATCCTTTTCATACCGCTGATAGCGAGCGGCGGAGGTACGGCATCGGCGGCGGCCGGATGGTCTATGATCGACGGCGGCGGTCCGAACGGGATTAACGCATATTCAGCTAACGCGGCGGAGTATCCTGTAACCGCCGTATGGAACGACGAGGTCTATGTGGCGTGGCAAGAAAGAGTCGTCGATCCCTACTCGCCTAATAACCAAATTAGAGTCAAGAAACGCAGCGGCACGAACTGGGTCAGCATCGATGGCAACGGATTGAACGTAGATGCCTCCAAACCGGGAATCAGGCCCGCCATGGCCGAATTCGACGGTCAACTTTATATCGCGTGGACAGAAAAGAATGCGGCGTATTTCGATCAAGTTCGGATTAAGAAGTACAACGGCACAAGCTGGACAAGCGCCGAAGGCGAAAGCGCGGCCGGAATTAACGTGGATGTTTCTAAGAATGCCAGCATTGTTAATCTGTCCGTATACAACAATGCTTTGTATGCGGCTTGGTCTGAAGGCGGGGAGCTGCGAGTCAAGAAGTATGACGGCACCGCGTGGACGAGAGTCGATAGCGGCGTGACCTATGCAGCTTCTCCCGTGATGGCCGTATTAGGCAATGACTTAATTGCCGTATGGTTTGAACTGGTCGGATCTAATTATCAAATCCGGGCGAAAAAATACGACGGAACGAACTGGACGGCGATTGACGGCGGTTCGCCCGGTTTGAATATCGTTGGTTCGAAAAGCGCGACCAATCCGTCGGTAGCCGTCGTGGGAGATGCCTTGTACGTAGCATGGGACGAACCGATTGGCGGTACGGATAACCAAGTTCGGGTCAAGAAATTTAACGGTACCTCCTGGTCGAGTATTGACGGCAACGGGACGTACGGAATCAATGTAAATCCGGCTTACCGCGGCAACTATGTTGAATTGGCGTCGGTCAATAACGAATTGTATGCGGTGTGGCAAGAGCACACGGGATCGGGTTCCATTTTCAAAATTCGCGTGAAGAAGTATGACGGTACGGCATGGACGAGCGCCGAGGCCGGCCGAAACGGCTTGATTGTGGATGAAACAAAAGTCGCCCAATATCCTGCGGTGACCGTGCTAAACGACACCCTATACGTGGCGTGGCAGGAGAGAAGCAGCTCCCAGGATCAAATTCGGGTGGCTTCGTATACGCCTCCACCTCCGCCGGCGGTCAAAAGCGTAGTCGTTAGTCCGAGCAGCGCGAACGTCGCAAGAGGACAGAGCAGGCAGTTGACAGCTACGGTAGATGCGGTAGGGGGAGCTGCGGCAACGGTTACTTGGACGAGCAGCGATGCAGCCGGCAAGGTAGCGGTAAGCGGTAGCGGTAACGTCACTGTCGCGGCGGACGCTGCGCTGGGCGATTACACGATAACGGCAACGTCGACTTTCAATACTAGCAAAACGGGAACGGCGACGATTACGGTCACGGAAGTGCCGGTGGTCAACAGCGTCAGCGTGAGCCCGAGCACCGATAGCGTCATGCAAGGAGATAGCAGTCAGCTTACGGCTACGGTTAACGCGGCAGGAGGAGCTGCGACGACGGTCACTTGGACGAGCAGCAATGCCGCCAAGGTAGCTGTGAGCAGTACGGGGAATGTAACCGTGGCGGTGGACGCTTTACCGGGCGATTATACGATAACGGCAACGTCGACTTTTGATGCTACCAAAAAAGGGACGGCGACGATTACGGTTACGGAAGCCCCAGCCATCAGAAGCGTCATCGTGAGCCCAAGCACCGACAGCGTCGTGCAAGGAGATAGTCTTCAGCTTACAGTTACGGTGGACGCAGCGGGAGGAGCTGCGACGACGGTGACATGGACAAGCAGCGATACCGACGATAAGGTAACGGTGGACAGCACGGGCAACGTCACCGTAGCGGAGGACGCCGAGCTAGGCAATTATACAATAACGGCGACGTCGACCTTCAATACCGGCAAGAAAGGGACGGCAACGTTAACGGTAACGGCATCGACGGCCGTCAACGGCGTAAGCGTAAGCCCAAGCAGCGCAAGCGTCGTGCAGGGAGAAAGCAGGCAGCTTACTGCTATGGTAGACGCGGTAGGAGAGGCAGAGACGACGGTCTCGTGGACTAGCAATGATGCCGGCGACAAAGTAACGGTGGACAGCACGGGCAACGTGACCGTAGCGGAGGACGCCGAGCCGGGCGATTATATCATCACGGCGACCTCGACCTTCGATAGCAGCAAGACGGGAACGGCGACGATAACGGTCACGGCAGTGCCGACGTATACGATTGATCCAATCACGAATCAGACGTTAACGGCACTGACTCAGGGCTACGAATCCGGTACCCAAGAGACGATAAACATTCCGGTCGTGAATACCGGAAGCGGCGATTTGGAGGATCTGTCGATATCGCTTAGCGGTTCGCACGCTGACGATTTTACAATTACTCAGCCGGATCCTACGACTTTAGCAGGGGGCGAATCAACTAGCTTCGACATAGTTGCCAATGATGATTTGTCGGCTGGCACCTATACGGCAACGGTTACGGTATCCGCGAATCGCATGACGCCCGTAACGTTTACCGTTACGCAATCGGTGAACTTGCCGGATGCTCCCGCAAATCCGCAAAATCTCGAGGCTGTCGGCGGAGACCGTGAAGTTATGCTGAGCTGGAGTACCGTGCCGGATGCGACGCAATACCGCATTTATATGGCGACGGATGACGATGAGAGTAACTACGTTGAGATCGCGACTGTAACTTCTTCCACTTACAGCGTGCAGGATCTAGTCAACGGAACCACCTATTACTTTGTGGTAAAAGCGGAAAACGCGGGAGTCTTTAGCGAGGCATCGAATCAAGCGAGCGCGACTCCGTCGACCGTGCCTGGAGCGCCGACGCATGTGAAGGCAACGGCAGGTAACGGGCGTGCCGTCGTTACGTTCAGGGCACCGGCCGATAACGGCGGAAGTCCGATCACGGGTTACGAGGTGACCATTTCACCGGGAGGTACGGTCGTGACCGGAGGGACAAGTCCGATTACCATAACGGGATTAACGAATGGAACAAGCTATACCTTTACGGTAAAAGCGATCAATGACGCGGGCAGCAGCGAGGCTTCCGAAGAATCGAATGCCGTTACTCCGAGAGCATCCCATACGCCGACGCCGTCTGAGCCTTCTACGCCGGACACGACGAACACGGGCGTGGATATCCTTGTTAACGGGAAAGTCGAGAATGCGGGCACGGCTACGGTAGCAAAGCGAAATGATCAAACCGAAATAACGGTAGCCGTGGATCAGAAAAAACTGGACGAGAGGCTCGCGGCCGAAGGGGCAAATGCCGTCGTCACGATACCGATCAACCAGACATTCGATATCTTCGTTGCGGAACTGAACGGTCAAATGGTGAGAAATATGGAGGACAAGCAAGCCGTTCTCGAGTTCAAAACCGAGCATGCGACCTACACGCTTCCTGCGCAACAAATCAATATCAGCGCAATATCCGAGCAACTCGGACAGTTAATAGCTTTGCAGGATATTAAAGTGCGGATCGAAATTGCCGTTCCGACAGCGGATACGTTAAAGCTGGCGGAGAACGCGGCGGCCAACGGTTCATTCGAGCTTGCCGCTCCGCCTCTCAACTTTACGGTGACAGCCGTGTACGGAGACCGGATCGTCGAAGTAACGAAGTTCGACGCCTACGTGGAAAGAACGATCGCAATTCCGGACGGCGTTGATCCGAACAAGATTACGACGGGCGTTGTCGTCGAGCAGGATGGATCGGTACGCCATGTACCGACTAAGGTCCGGTATCTCAACGGGAAGTATGAAGCCCAAATCAACAGCTTGACGAACAGCACGTATGCGGTCGTCTGGCATCCGATCGAATTTAGCGACGTAGCGAAGCATTGGGCGAAAAACGCCGTAAACGACATGGGCTCCCGGATGGTCGTCGACGGAACGGGCAACGGCATGTTCAGTCCTAGCCGGGACATCACCCGCGCCGAATTTACAGCCATCATCGTCCGCGGATTAGGCCTCAAGCTGGAGAATGGAGCAACGCCATTCTCGGATGTGTTGCCGGAAGATTGGTACGGCAGCGCGGTCAATACGGCTTATTCCTATGGGATTGTCAAGGGCATGGAAGACGGCAATTTCCGGCCGAACGACAAGATTACGAGAGAACAGGCCATGGTGATTCTGTCTAAGGCGATGGCGATAACCGGTCTGAAAGACCAGCTGCTTGAACAATCATCTGAAGCTGCGCTTCTTCCGTTCGGAGATGCAGCCGGAGTGTCCTCATGGGCGCAAAGCAGCGTTGCGGACAATGTGCAGGCTGGCATTGTAATGGGAAGAAACGGGGCTTTGCTAGCGCCGAAGGCTTACATGACGAGAGCCGAGGTTGCAACTACGATACAAAGATTATTGCAAAAATCGGGTCTGATATAAGCAGTTAAAGTCACTATCACAACAAAAAGGCCGGTTAAGTAAAGGCGCCTAGGGTCATTTCCTAGGCGTCCTTTTGTTAATTCGTACTAAGTAGATGGGAATAGTATAAAAAAGTATTGCTCCATCAAAAATCGATATGTTATGATCTTCGTATACGAAATGGCACGGACCGACCGTTCAAATGGAGGTCTCATTCTCTCTCTAGGGAATGAGGCTTTTTTGTTTGCCCAAGCCATCCAATTTGAACGGGGGATGCTCATTTGAGTGCGAAATTTACGATGGATATTCGTCAAAAAACGATGTGGCCCATCATTATTTTGGGGTCTTTCTTTGAAGGGTTCGACGATGCGGTGTTGAATATCGCGCTGCCGTACATCGTGAAGGATTATGGCGTGACGACCCAAATGTCGGGATATGCCCTTTCCATCGTGGCTCTAGGAACGATGGTCGCGTTCTTCGTATCGCGGATGGCGGATACGGTTGGGCGCCGCCAGGTGTATCTGACGAGCGTGTATATGTATTCCATATGCAGCCTGCTTACGGCGTTCGCGCCTAAC
Source organism: Paenibacillus sp. J22P218 (assembly GCF_056269195.1). Classification (NCBI taxonomy): domain Bacteria; kingdom Bacillati; phylum Bacillota; class Bacilli; order Caryophanales; family Paenibacillaceae; genus Paenibacillus; species Paenibacillus sp. J22P218. The sequence goes on along the minus strand of NZ_JBWDNL010000008.1, from coordinate 80,199 downwards.
TTTGAAGTGTTTATCGGCTTTCAATTTGTCGCGCGCATTTTTCTGATTAGCTGTTGGTCGGTCGGCTATATCATCTTGTGCGAGGAGTTCTCGCCCGAGCATCGGGGAAGCGCCGTTGGACGCTTTCAGCTCACGGCAGTCTTCGGCGCGCTGCTGATTGGCATTCTGCTTCCGGTTATAACGAAGCTTGGACTTAACTGGCGGGTTCTGTACGTCGTCGGAGCCCTTCCGATAATACCCGTATTCCTTCTTCGCAAGCGATTGCCGGAAACGCTCGCTTTCCTTCAAATGCGGGAGGAAAAGAAGCTCGGCAAGCAACTGCCGAAGGGAGACTTCTTTGGGCCTTGGAAACGTCCGTTTCTTCTATATACGTCGGTCATGGCGATCGTGTGGGCTTTCCTTTATTTTGGCATCAAAGGCTCGTTAAATTTCTTCACGCTGCGAGTGGTCAATGAATTAGATTGGACGCCAACCATGGTGAGCATAGGCTTGCTGTCTCAGACCGTTACGGGCATGATTGTCATCGCCTTGAACGGCAAGCTGATGGACCGGATCGGACGCAAGCGTGCCGCGACGATCATTATTATCGTCGGATGCGTAAGCAGCGTTCTTATGTTCACGCTTGAGAGCTTTTACGCCGTACTCATCAGCAGCATTATCGCTGCCGGATTCGTCAACTCTTTCCTCATTGTCGGGTCGACGCTGACGAACGAGCTTTTTCCAACCGATATTCGCGCGAACGCTATGGCTTGGGCCAACAATATCGTCGGCCGTTTGGGACAAATCATCGTTCCGGTTGTAGTCACGACCTTGGCTTTGACGCTTGGCCTCGGCAATGCCGCTGCTCTTGCGGTAAGTTTGCCGCTCTTATCCCTCGTCCTTATTTTGATCTTCCTGCCGGAGACAGGACCGAGAAGGGTAGCTGAGTCACGCGATCATCAGGACATTACGACGAAAAATTTGTAATTCATAATGAGTACTAACATACGAGGAGCAAACCATATGAGTCGAAAAATGAGTTTAGGACTATTCATTCAATTACCCGGGCAGCATCTGGCAAGCTGGAGACATCCATCGTCGCAGTCGCACCGCAATTACGACATCGATTATTTGATCGAAATCGCGCAAGCCGCCGAACGCGGCAAATTCGATATGCTCTTTATCGCCGATTCGGTTGCGCGACCTATTCAGGAAAATTCATATTCCGAATTAAAGCTGGATCCGCTCATGATCCTATCGGCTATCGCAAGCTCGACGAAAAAAATCGGGCTTACCGTTACCACTTCAACGACTTATAACGAGCCGTTCCACGTTGCTAGGAAATTCGGCGCCTTGGATCATCTTTCCAAAGGAAGAGCGGGTTGGAACGTCGTGACGTCCGCCAACGATCTTGAAGCGACGGTATATGGCAAAGAAGAACATTTGCCGCATGCGGATCGTTACGAACGCGCGGAAGAATTTATCGACGTCGTGAAAAAGTTTTGGTTTTCGATCGAAGGCGATGCGATTGTCGCGGACAAAGAGTCGGGATTGTTTCTCGACGTATCAAAGGTTCATCCGATTCAATATAAAGGGAAATGGTTCCAAGCAAGCGGACTATTAGACTCTCCGGCGCCTCCGCAAGGCCATCCGGTTATTGTGCAAGCCGGATCGTCAGAGGCGGGCAAGGAGCTTGCCGCAAGGACAGCCGAGGTAGTGTTCACGGCAACTCAAACCTTGCAGCACGCGCAAGCATTCTATGAAGATGTGAAAGGGCGTCTAGCCAAATATAACCGAAGCCGCGAGGACGTTAAGATCATGCCTGGAGCGTATATTACGGTTGCGAAGACGGAGGAAGAAGCTCGCAGGAAGCGTCAAGAGCTGAACAAGCTCATTATGCCGGGCGCCGGACTTCTCTTTTTATCCGAGTTTACGCAAATCGATTTTCGAGGCTTCCATCCTGACGATCCATTCCCGGATTATGACAATTATGCGGATCCGTCGAACCCTCGTATCCGTTACAAAATTATTTGCGATATAGCCAATCGAGAAGGGCTAAGGACGCTCCGCGACATCTACGAACGCATCTCTTCGGCGCGCGGGCACTTGGAGGTAATCGGCACTCCTGAGCAAGTAGCGGATCAATTAGAGGAGTGGTTCGTCAAGGGAGGAGCGGACGGCTTCAATGTCATCCCGCCAACCTTCCCGGAAGACCTTAACCTGATCGTTGATCTCGTTATACCAGAACTGCAAAGAAGAGGTTTGTTCAGAGAGGAATATGAAGGGAATACGCTGCGGAGTCATTTGGGACTCAAGGTGCCGGTGAATCCTAACGCGAGATAAGCTACTCGAAAGCGCGATCAAACAAAATCAAACAGGAAGCAGGACGATCCTTCGATCCGCTTCCTCTTTATTTTGTTAAGACAACATGATTTGATACAATAGCGTAGAGAGAGAAGAGAGAAAAGGGAGCTAACCAAAATGCCTGCTATTCATACCAAGCCATTCGATCAAGAGATGCAGACCTTATTAGGCGAATTGAAATCCGGTTATCATGCCGGGGAACTCAGCAAGAAGGATAGCTCGGAAATTCCGAAAGAAATACATTTGATTGAAGCTGGCTCTAATTTGGTCGGCTACGGCGTGGTTTGGGAATACGCTAATGGGAAACAGTTAATCCACAAGGCGGAAAAAGATTATTTTAGCGATGACGAGAAGTATCTGGAGAAGGACTTCTATATTGATATTAAAAACAAAACTGATTTTATATTCATTGAAGCGCTGGATGTTCTAAAGGAATATGAGGGTAGCGGATATGCGGCTTTCTTTATTAACTGGCTTAAAGTGAAATACGCTAATAAAAAAGTGTATGTATATACATTAGATAAATCACGTAATTTTTGGTTTAAGATGGGCTTTGAGGTTCTGGGGAGTACGTCATGGATGACCTATAATTAAAACGGCTTTGGCATGTCGTTTCTTCTAATGGACACTTCGAACCCTCAGCGATCATTTTATGAACTTTTCCATTTCTAATGGACATTAAGGTACGTTACAAGCACTTGATGAATCAAAACAGTATTCATATGCCTTCTTAGCGTCGCTTCTGTCCATTAGCCCACCGAAAACAATCGATTGTTAGTCTAAGGGGCTATTTTGTCCGTTACCCGACAGAGCTGCCAGCAAGGGGCTGTGAATTAACTGTTGTTGCCAAAAACTTACTTGTGAGCTATAGTAGTGTTAATTTAATAGAGTATGGGTGCTGGATGAAGTCCGGCTGAGATAGGGAACGTATTTCCCTGACCGTTAATCTGATCCAGGTAATGCTGGCGTAGAGAACTTATCGAATCGTAACCATTCGTTTATTCTCGAATGGTTTTTTTCTGTTGTTCGCGCCTTCTGCCAAGCGAAGGAGACTAGAAATGATTGATTCTATCATTACCAAGGTACAGCAGCAAGCGGAGGAGAGACAGGATGAACTGTTTGCTCTATTGGCTGATTTGATCGCTTTTCCTACCGTTAGCCCGCCTGCGCGAAATACGCTAAAGGCACAGCAATATCTGGAGGAACAGCTTAAGAAAAGCGGCTTCGAAACGGAATTGTGGGAGGTGTATCCCGGCGATCCGAATGTTACCGCGGTTAAACCGGGCACTCAGCGGGATCACTATCAAAGCTTGCTGCTCAATGGCCACATGGACGTAGCCGAAGTAGGGGATACGCGGGAGTGGCAAGGCGATCCATTCAAACTAACGATGAATGACGGCAGAGCTTACGGCAGAGGAACGGCGGATATGAAAGGGGGGCTCGCTGCCCTTCTGTTCGCAGTGAAGCTGCTTGAGGAAGCGGGTGTAGAGCTTAAGGGAGATTTGCTGTTCCATTCGGTCATTGGCGAAGAGGCAGGTGAGGCAGGAACTCGGGCTTGCATGGAGCGAGGATATAAGGCGGATCTTGCCGTAGTCGCGGATACGAGCGGGCTGGCCATCCAAGGTCAAGGCGGAGTCATTACCGGCTGGGTTACGGTACAAAGTCCGGTCACCTACCATGACGGGATGAGATCACGAATGATTCACGCGGGCGGCGGCGTTCAAGGCGCCAGCGCGATCGAGAAGATGGTCAAGTTAATTGCCGGACTTCAAGAGCTGGAGCGTCACTGGGCAATAACCAAATCCTATCCGGGCTTCCCTGCTGGCTCGAATACGATCAATCCGGCCGTTATTGAAGGTGGCCGTCATGCGGCATTCGTGGCGGATCGGTGCTCCTTGTGGATCACGATGCACTTTTATCCGGATGAAGATTATGAAACGGTTGCCGCCGAAATCGAGGAGCATCTGCTTAGAGTAGCAGAGGGAGATCCATGGCTGAGGAATCATCCTCCTACCTTCCGCTGGGGAGGCCGTTCGATGATCGAGGAACGGGGAGAGATATTCCCGTCATTAGTGCTGGATATGGAAGGCAAAGGGCTGAAAGCATTGTCCGCCATCCATCAAGAGGTGCTCGGCGCTGCGCCTGCCGTCGGTATGAGCCCGTCTGTGACGGATGCGGGCTGGCTGGGACGGGCAGGGATCGAGGCGCTTATCTACGGTCCGGGAGAGCTTGCAGAGGCTCATTCCGTAGACGAGAGTACAGACTGGCAAGAGCTGATCGATTACGTGAAAGTAATGATTGCTTTTATTGCGGACTGGTGCAACCGGGTAAAGCCGGAGATGACGGAGAGCGAGCAAGCATCATTGATTCATGATGAAAGGGGCGTGGATAACCATGAGTCGATTCAGCGATAGGCTGTACCGTTCAGCGGAGGCGATATGGGCGAAGAGTCACGCACATCCGTTCCTGACTGAACTTAGAGATGGAAATTTAGACCCTGGGCGCTTTATGTATTATCTCAAACAGGATTACGTGTATCTAATCGATTATGCCAAGATGTTCGCGATAGGCAGCATGAAGGCGCGGGATCTCGACACGATGGTCAAGTTTGCGGAGCTGCTTCATTCTACGCTGAACGTGGAGATGGAGCTTCATCGGCAATATGCGGAGCGCTTCGGCGTAACGCGCGAGGAACTTGCGCAGACGCGTCCTTCTCCGACCACGGTTGCGTATACGAAGTATTTGCTGGACACCGCTTCGCAAGGGCCGCTTTCAGAAGTAGTGGCAGCTCTGCTTCCATGCATGTGGAGCTACAGGGAGATCGGTGTCGCTTACTCGAAGGTTCCCGGCGCTTTGGACCACCCGCTGTATCGGGAATGGATCTTAATGTACAGCTCCGAGGAATTCGGGGCGCTTACCGACTGGTGTATCGGTCTGATGGATCGGCTCGCGGAGGGCCTTCCCGAGCAGGAACTGGCTACGCTGGAGGAACGCTTCGTCGTCGCATCCAAGCTTGAGTATATGTTCTGGGATATGGCCTACCGGCAAGAGGAGTGGCCGGTTTGAGCATACGTAACATAGAAGAACGACCGCTGGCGCTGTCGGTTAGCGGCCTTCGATTTTCCTTTCCCGGAGAGCCTCCCTTGTTCGACGCGCTGGATTTCGATATTAGGCCAGGCGAGTTCGTCAGTATTCTAGCGGCAAGCGGCAAAGGCAAGACGACCTTGTTCCGATTGCTGAGCGGACTGCTGGTTCCACAGACTGGAACGATTGCTATAGGAGCGGCGGGTGACTCCGCTGCAGTTGCGTCGAAGCGGGGGAACATCGGTTATATGCCGCAAAAGGATTGCCTGATGCCATGGAGGACCGTGCTGGATAATGCAGCATTAGGTCTGGAACTAGGAGGGACAACGAAGCGTGAAGCACGCCGTCAGGTCATGGAGCTGCTTCCGGGCTTAGGACTGGAAGGGACGGAGCACAAGTATCCGCATGAGCTGTCCGGCGGCATGCGCCAAAGAGTATCGTTCTTGCGTTCCTTATTAGGGGGAGGAGAGCTTTTTCTGCTAGACGAGCCCTTCAGCGCTTTGGACGCGCTGACTAGGGTCGGCATGCAAGAATGGCTGCTGCAGGTATGGGAGCAGCACCGCAAAACGATTCTGTTCATCACCCATGACGTAGACGAAGCGCTGCTGTTATCCGATCGGGTGCTTGTGGCGGCGCAATCACCGATTGCAACGCTTAGCGAGCTTGCTGTAAGTCTGCCCCGCCCTCGCAACTATGATATTGCGCTGGATGAGGCATTCATAGACTTGAAGCGGCAGCTGCTAGGGTTGATTGGACGCGGTGCTCGCGCTTCTGAAGGAGGAAGGACATGAGACGCAGCCTTTCGGCTTATGGGCCTGTGCTTGTTTTCGGATTGCTGCTGGTTATCGGGTGGGAAGTCGGAACGACTATTTTCGATATTCCGCATTACATCATTCCTAAACTGTCGGATGTATCTGTATCCATGTGGGACAACGGGCGGGTGCTGGGCAAACATTTTGCCGTTACCCTGGGAGAGGCATTGCTAGGGCTCGGAATTTCCGCCGTATTTGGCGTGCTGGCTGCCGTATGGATCGAAAGCTCGGGCTTGGCTAAGAAGACGATCTATCCGCTTCTTGTCATGTCCCAAACGATTCCCATTATCGCCTTATCTCCGATTATGGTGATGTGGTTTGGCTATGAAATATGGAGCAAGGTTGCCGTGGTGATCTTGTTTACGTTCTTTCCCATTGCCGTGAATACGGCAGACGGGTTCCGTTCCGCGGATCCCGATATCGGGGAGCTGATGCAGACGATGGGGGCTGGCAACTGCGATCGCTTTCTGAAGTGGAAGATTCCATCCGCGCTGCCGGGTTTTTTTACCGGACTGAAGATGGCCGCCGCTATTAGCGTCGGGGGAGCTACGCTGGGAGAATGGCTCGGAGGGGAAAGCGGCCTCGGCATGTATACGAAGCGGGCTTCCAACATGCTGCGGGGGGATGCGGTTTTCTCGGGCGTACTGCTGCTGTCGGCTATGGGCATTTTGCTATTCCTTGCGGTGCTGGCAGTGGAAAAGGCGTTTCTTGCTCATCGCAGACGTGCGTAACGATAGGTTTAATGATCATTTGAAAATATAGGATAATATAAGTTTCACTCTTATACTTCTGCCTATATTTCAACACGAAACGAAAGCTTGTGCCGATAAGGGCAACAGCCGTTTACGCTTGGGGGGGTTCATTGATGTTTAAGTTTCGTTCATGGAAGAAAGGTACATGGTTATCTATTGCTCTAGTATTGGCGCTAATAGGGGCTTCGGGTTGCAGCTCCAATAATAAAGCCGCGTCTGGAGAGACGGAGCTTACAGTACTGCTGGATTGGTATCCGAATGCCGTGCATACCTTCCTGTATGCGGCCGAGGAGCAGGGCTATTTTGAAGAAGCCGGATTGAAGGTCAAGCTCCAAACGCCTGCGGACACGAATGATGCGCTTAAGCTAGTCGCGACGGGTAAAGCCGACTTAGCTCTCAGCTACCAAATGCAGGTAGCGATATCTCGCGCCGAGGACATTCCGATCGTATCCGTCGGAGCAATCGTTCGTCATCCGCTTAATCAGCTCATGGTAATCGATTCTGGAGAAATTCATAGTCCCAAGGATCTCGTCGGCAAAAAAATCGGCTATCCCTCCATCCCTCTCGACGAAGCGATCGTGAATACGATGGTGAAATCGGACGGCGGCGATCCGGCGAAGCTCGATTACGTGGACGTCGGCTGGGATCTGATTCCGGCAATGACCACGAAGAAGGTGGACGCTATTATCGGGGGCTACGTGAACCATGAGAAGCTGTTGTTGGAGAAGGAAGGCGAGAAGCTGATTGTTTTCGATCCTTCCGAGTACGGTGTGCCGGATTATTATGAGCTGGTTCTGACAGCGAGCGAGGACGGTCTGAAGAGCAATAGCGATGCGATCAAAAAGTTTATGGAAGCAGCCGCCAAGGGGCAAGCGTACACGGCGAGCCATCCGGATGAAGCGCTGCAAGTATTGCTGGATAAGCAAAGCGAAGAGTTTCCGCTGGACGCTGAGATCGAGAGAAAAAGCTTGGATATCCTGCTCCCTCTGATGGATGCGGGGAAGGAGCCTTTCGGTAGCCAGTCCGAGGAATCATGGAGCTCCATCATCGATTGGCTGAAGGAGCAAGGGCAAATCAAGCAGGACGTTGATGCCGAGCAGGCATTCCGTCATTTATAAAAATATAGGAGAGTATAAGTTTCACTCTTATACTCACGCCTATATTTCACCGCGAAACGAATGCTACACGCCGCCATAGGACGGTGTTAGCCGTTTACGCTTGAACAAAGGAGTTAAGGCAGGTGGACGAACGATATTCGAGACAGATGCTGTTTGCGCCAATCGGCGAGGAAGGGCAGCGGAAGCTGGCGAGCAGCGCGGTATGTATTGTGGGAATGGGCGCATTAGGCACGGTGCTCGCCAATCATATGGTCAGAGCCGGAGTAGGCTTGGTGCGTTTTGTGGATCGGGATTACGTGGAACGAAGTAATTTACAGCGGCAAATGCTATATGACGAAGATGATGTATTGAACGGTTATCCGAAGGCCGTTGCGGCGGAGAAGAAACTCCGCAAGATCAATTCGGATGTCCGTCTCGAGGCGATAGTGGCCGATGTCACTGCCCATAATATCGACTCTTTGCTTATGGACATGGACTTGGTGCTGGACGGCACGGATAATTTCCAAACGAGATTTCTATTGAACGATGCATGCTTCCGTATGGGCATTCCGTTCACGTACGGCGGCGCCGTCAGCTCGCGGGGAATGAGCGCCATTCTAGTCCCGGGCCGTACCCCGTGTCTGCGCTGCTTCCTTCAATCGGCGGATGCCGGCGGGCAAACCTGCGATATGATCGGCGTCATATCTCCCGTAGTCGATATCGTCGCTTCCTATCAGGCGGTCGAGGCGCTGAAGTATTTGGTCGATGCGAATGACAATAGACGCAGCAGCCTAGTCACGTTCGATATATGGAATAACCACTATTATGAATTGAAGCTTGGAGAGCCTGCGATTAACTGTCCTTGCTGTCAGTTAAAGGAGTATCCTGCCCTGGACAAGTTCGACCAGGACTCGGCGATTTCCTTATGCGGGCGAGGCACGGTGCAGATTGCCGGGAGCGGACCGATGGATTTGGAGCTTTGGCGACATAGGCTGGAGCCTGTATGCGTAAAGATTATGGTGAATCCTTATTTGCTAAAGGCAGAGCTGCAAGGCGGCGAACAGCTTGTGCTGTTCCCCGATGGCCGCGTATTCGTTCAGGGGACGGATGACTTGGTTCGGGCGAAAACCTTGTATGCCCGTTATATCGGATCTTAAAGAGGTTGTTCAAAAAGTCCAATTTTGATCACGATGTATTTCAAGAAGCTTATTCGACATCGAATCTTGAATTCAGCCGGAAATTCCGGTGCTCACGTAGCTACTGGCTACGCTCCGCTCCTCATTTCCTAGCTTCATTCAACCTTCTCGGTGCTGAAAGCCGGACTTTTTGAACACGCACTTAAATAGGAGGGATATCGAAGATGAGAGATTTCCGTTTGTATGCAATAACCGGAGAGCAATTCCATCCGAACCGGGATTTGATCGAGGTCATGGAGGAAGCGATTCTAGGCGGAGCAGATATTATACAGCTGCGGGACAAAACAAGCGGCAAACCGGAGCTCCTCCGCAAAGCCAAGGCACTTAGGGAACTAACCCGCAAGCATGACGTAACCTTTATCGTCAACGATCACATTGATGTTGCGATGGAGGTCGACGCGGACGGCATTCATTTAGGCCAAGGTGATGTATCGTTGCTGGATGCAAGAAAAATCGTAGGCGACAAAATTATCGGTATCTCCACGCATGCGCTTCAAGAAGCATGGCTGGCACAGCAACAAGGCGCGGATTATATTGGCGTCGGTCCCGTATACCGAACGGCGACTAAAGCGGATGTCGTCGATCCGGTGGGCGTCTCGTATGTGCGTGAGGTAACGCAGCATATCCGAATTCCTTTCGTTGCGATTGGCGGAATTAAACTAAACAATGTGGATGAAGTCATTGCAGCGGGAGCGACGCGGATTTGCGCAGTTAGCGAGATTGTCGGAAGCAGCGATGTCAAAGGGACTTGCGAAGCGTTCCTGAGCAAGCTGAACAAATAGGGGGACACAGCACGTGGAACTTATTATCAATGGATTAAAGCAAGAACTGGACGTACGGACGATTCAAGAGGTCATTGATCATTATGGATTGGCAGGAAAGCCGGTTGTCGTAGAAGCGGACGGCGTTGTTCTGAAGACGGAACAATGGGCGGATACGGAAGTTCATCCCCAGATGCCCATTGAGCTCGTACACTTTGTAGGAGGAGGCTAACGAATGACACGCGATGTTTTACGGATAGGCAACCATGAATTAACATCTCGCTTCTTCATCGGTACCGGACTGTTCCCCAATCCATACGTTCAGATGGAAGCGATCAAAGCTTCTGGCGCTCAGGTGCTGACCTTTGCCATTCGGCGAATAAACCTCGAGTCCACGGAGGATGATTCAATCCTACAGCATTTGCAGAATGAGCCATACACCTACCTGCCGAACACATCCGGTGCTCGAACGGCTGATGAAGCGGTACGCATCGCTCGGTTGGCACGCGCTTCCGGCTTGAGCGATTGGATCAAGGTGGAGATTAGCGCGAATGAACGCACGCTGCTGCCGGACCCGATCGAAACCTTAAAAGCAACGGAAATACTCGTCAAAGAAGGATTTACCGTTCTTCCTTATACATCGGACGACCCTATTATATGCAAGCGTCTGGAAGAGGCCGGAGCTGCCGCAGTCATGCCGGGAGCAGCGCCGATCGGTACGGGACTTGGGATTCTTAATCCCTATAACCTTGGTCTAATCGTCGAGGAAGCGAAAGTGCCGATCATCGTGGATGCCGGCCTTGGTTCGGTGAGCGATGTAGCCCAGGCTATGGAGCTCGGAGTTTCCGGCGTATTGATGAATACGCCCGTAGCGAAAGCGACCGACCCAGTCGGGATGGCGCAAGCGATGAGAATGGGGATTGAGGCCGGAAGGCTGGCCTATTTATCCGGACGGATTGATAAGAAGCGCTATGCGTCCGCAAGCAGCGGATTCGATGAATATAAATTGAAGTAATCTGACTTCTTAGGAAAGCTGGTTGCGAAATGAAACAGAGTATTTTGATCATGGGCGGGGGAGTCATCGGGTTATCCTGTGCGTTGGAATTGCAGAGACGTGGGCATCAGGTCACGGTGCTGGAAATCAATCGCTGCGGCGGACAGGCTTCCGGTGCGGCCGCGGGCATGCTGGCGCCTTACTCCGAGAATCTAGAAGGTCCCGATTCCTTTTTCCGATTTTGTCTGCAAAGCTTGCAGTTATATCCCGCATGGCAGCAAATGGTGAAGCAGGTCTCGGGCCGCAATTTCGAATATACAAACTCTGGCAGTCTCTATATTGCCTACCATGAGGCGGATTTGTTAGCTCTGGAAGGCAGGTTGCTATGGCAGCAGCAGTTCGGATCCTCCGGCAGCATACTGGAGGGAGATGCTTTGTTCGCACTCGAGCCTAATCTGTCGAGGAACGTACGGGCAGCTCTTCATACGCCGGAAGAGAGCCATCTCTACGCGCCGCATTATGTAATCGCTCTTGAACAAGCTTGCCGCTTAACGGGGGTCAGCATCCACGAGAATTTAAGCAAGCTGTCCGTCAGCGAATGGCGGGATGGAATTGTCGTTCAATCGGCGGATGAACGAAATTTCAGCGCGGATAGGCTGTTAGTATGCTCCGGGGCATGGGTACAGGAGCTTGCCGATACGTTCGGCATCCGCATTCCCGTATACCCGATCCGAGGCCAAATTTGTGCTTATGAGGCAGACGAGAAGCCTGTTCGGCACATGGTTTTTAGCAATCAAGGTTATCTAGTAGGCAAAGAAAACGGTACGTTGGTATGCGGAGCTTCGGAGGATGTTGCCGGCTTCGATACTTCGGTGACGGATAAGGGGATCGACCGGCTGAGGAAATGGAATAAACAAGCGTTTCCGTTCCTTGAGGATCAGACCCCATTTCACCGATGGGCAGGCCTGCGTCCTTCCACGCAAGACGGTTTTCCTTTGATCGGTTCATTGAAGGAAGCTAGCCATGTCGCATTCGCGGTCGGTCATTATCGCAACGGCATCCTGCTTAGTCCGGCTACCGCCATGCTTGCTGCCGATTGCCTGGAAGGCAAGGATACAGCCGAATATAATCAAGCTTTCTCACCGGAACGGTTTGGAAGAAGGGGTTGAGCGTATAGATGGATACCTATTCAAGGCAACAGGTTGCAAGGGCTTTAACAATCGCAGGTTCCGATAGCGGCGGAGGCGCGGGCATTCAGGCCGATCTGAAAACGTTCCAAGAACTTGGCGTCTTCGGCATGTCCGCAATCACGGCGGTGACTGCCCAGAATACGCTTGGCGTACATGGCGTATACCCAATGAGTCCGGATGCGATTATTGGGCAAATCCATGCGGTCGGCAACGATATCGGGGTTGATGCCGTTAAGACGGGAATGCTGTTCAGCAGCGAAATCATAGTAGCAGTTGCCGAAGCGATCCGGACGTTCGGATGGACGAAGGTTGTCGTAGATCCGGTTATGGTAGCCAAAGGCGGCGCGGTACTTCTGCAAGAAGAGGCAATTCGCGCCTTAACGGGCAAGCTATTGCCGCTTACGGCGGTCGTGACGCCAAACATACCGGAAGCGGAGCAGCTTACGGGCAACTCTATTCGGAGTAAGACGGATAAAGAAGAAGCGGCAAGGAGACTCGCCGGTTTCGGTGCCCGACATGTCATTATCAAAGGCGGTCATGACGAGGGAGCGGAAGCCGTGGATTTGCTGTTCGACGGCCGTTATTTTACCGAGCTGGCAGGCAAGCGAATCGCTACGGGACATACGCATGGCACGGGATGCACATTCTCAGCTGCTCTTGCAGCCGGACTCGCTCGGGGGCTTGACGTTGAGGGTGCGATGCGCCAGGCCAAAGCTTTCATCCAAGCAGCGATCGAGGACGGGATACATATCGGCGGCGGCCGCGGACCAACGAATCACTGGGCGTTCGGGCGGAGCCGATTGCCTATCTCTGGAAATCCATATTAAGCATGCTAGATGACGAAAACGAAAGCAAATAATGGCATTCCGATCGATAATAAGTGCCACTATCCATTTTAGCCGACGCCATCCGCATTTTAGGTCAAAAATCAGCTTAAACCTTCTCCATTTCGGTTTTACTTTGCATAAGGTTGAGCGTATGATTTGTTCAACAACTAAATTAGTCAAACGCTAAATTCCCGAACCGGGAAACGGGGGAACCGACCGAAACCATTACAATGGTTTCATGGGGTGAATCCTTTCGCTTGCCTTAGCAAGCATGAGGTAGGGCACTCTCAAGCCCGAATCCGACAGCTAACCTCGTAAGCGTATTGAGAGAACCGCGATCGTGCCTTGCATAGGCTCGTCTTTTTCGTTATGCAAGAAGTCCGAGAGTAGAGTATCTCTGCTCTCTGGGCTTTTTTTTGTTGTGTAAAAACAGGGTGAATACGGGGAGGCTGCGCAATGAATGCGATCGAAATTAACAAACTGACCAAAACGTACGGCAAATCAAGAGGAATAACGGACATTAGTTTTTCCATTGAAGAGGGGGAAATTTTTGGTTTTATCGGACCGAACGGGGCAGGAAAATCAACGACGATCCGAACGTTACTATCTCTTATCTATCCGACAAGCGGCAGCGCTACCATTTTCGGTAAAGACTGCATCAAGTTTGCTCCGGAAATCAAAAAAGAAATCGGTTATTTGCCGTCTGAAGTTTTTTATTACGACAATATGAAGGTTGCGGATCTGTTAAATTATTCGGCCAGCTTTTTCAAAAAAGATTGCAAGAAAAGAATAAAAGAATTAGCCGAAATCATGGATCTGGATATAACGAAAAAAATTGATGACCTGTCTTTGGGGAACAAAAAGAAAGTGGGCATTGTTCAAGGGCTGCTCCATAGTCCTAAGCTCATTATTCTAGATGAGCCTACCAGCGGACTTGATCCGCTCATGCAGCAAAAGTTTTTCGAATTGCTTGAAGAAGAGAATAAAAGAGGGGCCACGATATTATTCTCCTCCCATATATTAAGCGAAGTTCAGCGGTTATGTAATCGAGTTGCGATTATTAAAGAGGGAAAAATCGTTACGGTCGAAAAAATCAGTACATTAAAAGAGAACAATTATAAAAAGTTTACAGTAGATACATCCGTACAATTAGAACAAAACTTCTTCAATATGGCCGGCGTGAACAATATTTCGGTGAACGGGAGAACAACGAGCTTTTTATTTAGAGGCAACATTAACCATGTGATGAGAAAAATAGCTGAAATTGATATTGAAAACCTGTGGATCGAAGAGCCGAACCTTGAGGAAATCTTTATGCATTATTATGAAAAAGGGGTCTGATCGGCGATGAATATGTTTGTGCATGAGTTGAAGGCGTACAGAAAATCGATGCTGATATGGACGCTCTCTTTAATAGGCATCATGATCTTATTCCTCTCGCTCTTCCCTGGCCTGTCCAAGGACATTGACGAATTTACCAAGGTGCTGGAAGGCTATCCCGAAGGCGTCAGAAAGGCGCTCGGAATTGAGCTCGAAAGCATCGGGACCATTCTAGGCTTTTATTCTTATATTTTCATGTACATTACGCTCTGCGGCGCTATTCAAGCGATGATTCTGGGAACGTCGATTGTCTCCAAGGAGATTCGTGAGAAAACGGCAGATTTTTTATTAACGAAACCCGTAACGCGGACGCAAATAATGACCTCCAAGCTGATGGCAGCCGTTGTTTCGTTAGCGGTTACGAATGTTCTATATCTCATTGCGGCAAACCTCATGGCTGTACAGGTGAAGACGGATGATTATAGCGGGAAACTATTTTTTATGATTTCGCTAACTTTGTTGTTTATTCAGCTCATTTTTCTTGCTATAGGAATGATCGTTTCCGTTGTTTTTCCTAAGATTAAGGCTGTTTTATCTGTTTCGCTTAGCACCGTATTTGCCTTTTTTGTGATTGGCATGCTCGTTTCGGCAGGTGATGACGGAGCTAAACGTTACTTGTCTCCATTTAAATATTTTGACCCTAAGCTTATTATCGAAAGCTCCAATTATGAAGCATCTTATTTCGCAGCAGCGATCAGCATCATTGTTGTTTCGATTGCCGCCAGCTATGTTATTTATAGAAAAAAAGATGTTCATGCTGTATAGGAGAAAACGAAGAGGAGGGGTGCAAAATGAATATCTTTGTTAGGGAATTGAAATGTTACCGGAAATCGATTATTTTTTGGAGCATTGGAATCATTCTGTTGCTTGCAAGCGGCATGAACAAATATGAAGCAACGGCATCCAGCGGGCAACTTAACAGCATGATGGATGATATGCCCAAAGCTCTCAAAGCGTTTATGGGCTCGGGGGATCTGGATCTATCCAAGGCTAGCGGTTATTTTGGAATCTTGGCCCTATACTTTTTGTTGATGGCAACGATCCATGCGGTTATGCTGGGGGCTAATATTATCGCAAAGGAAGAACGGGATAAAACGGCAGAGTTTTTATTCACGAAACCGGCATCGCGCAATCAAATCGTTACGGCGAAAATACTGGGGGCGTTAGCCAATGTCCTTATATTAAATATCGTTGCCTGGGTTTCGAGCGTAGTTATCGTAGGTAAGTACAGTAGTGGCGAAACAGTAAATGATGATATTGCCATCGTCATGGCCGGAATGTTCATTTTGCAGCTTCTCTTCCTAGTTATAGGAACGGCGATCGCTGCCGCATACAAAAACCCGAAAAAGGCAGCCTCGCTTGCAACAGGCATCCTGCTTATCACGTTCATTCTATCGATTGCCATCGACTTGAACGAGAAACTCAAAACCTTGAAAGTCCTCACGCCGTTTAAATATTTTGAAGCAAAAGATATTATGTATGGCGGTGGGTTGGATGTTGCATTTGTCCTCCTATCTATCGTATTTATTGCAGTTTTGACGATAATGACGTATATATTATTTAGGAAACGCGATTTGCATGTTTAAGAGACTTCTAAACGGTAAAACCTCTATAAAAAAGGAAGTGTTGAACGATGAATCTAGAAGAGGTTATGCAAGAGCTCGAAGCGCTTGGCAAGGAACGAATGAAGAAAATGTACATGTCTAATGGCGCGCACGAGCCGGTATTCGGCGTGGCAACGGGCGCTATGAAGCCTATTTTCAAGAAAACGAAAATCAATCAACCTTTGGCCGAGCAGCTCTATGCAACAGGCAATTACGATGCGATGTACTTTGCCGGCATTATTGCCGATCCCAATGCGATGACGGCAGCCGATTATGATCGCTGGATGGATTCGGCTTATTTCTACATGCTGTCCGATTTTGTGGTTTCGGTTACGTTGGCAGAAGCAGATATTGCGCAAGAGGTTGCCGACAAATGGATCGCAAGCGGTGACGAGCTGCGAATGTCGGCGGGGTGGAGCTGTTACTGCTGGCTGCTGGGCAATCGGAAGGACAGTGAATTTGACGAAAGCAAATTAGCCAATATGCTCGAGCTGGTGAAAAATACGATCCATGATGCTCCCGAACGCACGAAATATTCGATGAATAACTTTTTGTATACCGTGGCGATTTCCTATGTGCCGCTCCATGAAAAGGCGACCGAGATTGCTGAGGCAGTAGGCCCGGTAGAAGTCGGTAAGGACAAGAAACCAACCAAGCTTATACACGCTCTTGCTAACATTCAGAAGGAAGCGGCTAAAGGAAGGCTTGGTTTCAAACGCAGACATGTTAGGTGTTAAGCGCCGGCTGCGATCGAGCTCCGTTTTCGGGTAATGCGATTTAGAGGATGGCTGGCTGCGGATTTGTATGTTTTTTCGCACAATACGCTGCCCCCATGCGCCGTCCTGTCCACTTTGTACGATTATTCATACAACCTTTCATTGTAACGCAATAGTATATGTTGGAACAAAAAAGCCGAGAGTCCTTGTGAATAAGGATTCTCGGCTTTTTTTTACCGGCTCAGGAGGCTTACGCCTCCATCTTCTGAGCGGAGTGCAGCTTATAGTAGCGACCTCGCTGAGCCATCAGCTCGTCGTGCGAGCCGGATTCGGCAATGCCTTTATCGGACACATACATGATCCGATCGCAGTTCTTAACGGTGGAGAGGCGATGCGCGATAATGAACGATGTGCGTCCTTTGAGCAATTCATTCAAGCCTCGCTGAAGCAGGCGCTCGGTCTGAGCATCGATGGATGAAGTAGCTTCGTCCAATATAAGGATGCGCGGATTGGCAAGCAACGTGCGAGCGAACGAGATGAGCTGCCGCTGTCCTTGTGAAAGCTTCGAGCCCCGTTCATTAACCTCCGTCATATAACCTTTCTCGAACTCGCGGATGAATTCGTCGGCGCACACGGTTTTGGCAGCGGCGATAATCTCCTCCTCGGTGGCGTCGAGCTTGCCGTAGCGGATATTATCAAGAATCGTGCCGGAGAAGATGAAGCTGTCCTGCAGCATGATGCCCATTTGGCTGCGCAACGACTTCAGCTTCACCTCCGCGATATCATGGCCGTCGATAAGAATCTTACCGTTCGTTACATTGTAGAAGCGCGAGATCAGATTGACGACCGTTGTTTTGCCGGCGCCTGTAGGACCAACGAGAGCGATGCTCTCGCCCGCTTGAATATCGAAGCTCAGATTCTGCAGCACGTTGTGACCAGGATCGTAAGCGAAGGTCACATCGTCGAACGTCACTCGGCCGCGGATAGGAGGCAGCTCCCGTGCTTTCGGAATGTCGCTTACGGTTACTGGCTCATCTAGCGTCTCAAAGATTCGTTCCAAATAGGCAACGGCGTTGATAAAGCTGTTATATAAGTTCGAAATGCTGAGAATCGGCTGCCAGAAGCGCGCTGCATAGCTGCTCATGGCGAGAATGACGCCGAATGTGACTTCTTCCGGTCCAAGCGCCAGCAAGCCGACGAAATAGATGGCAGTCGTTACGATGGCCGCCAGGTTGTCCACCGAGAACGGGATCAAGAAGTTGAAATACATCGCTCTCATCCACGTTTTGCGGTAGTTGCCGGACAGGCGGGTCATGGTGCCTTCGTTATGCTGCTCGCGGGTGAAAATTTGGGTGACGCGAATGCCGCTGATGCTCTCCTGCATGTATGCGTTCATATTGGAGCTCTTGTTGGATACCGCTTGCCACGCCCTGCGCTGCTTGGTCTTGATGAGCAGCATGATGCCGAGGAAGACGGGCAGACCTCCGAGAATGACAAGCGATAGCTTAGCATTGACGGCGAACATAAAGGCGCCGATGAAGATCAGGTTCAAGATTTCCAAGATGAAGTTGATGATGCCGTTGGACAGCACATCCGATACCGAGTTAACGTAATTGACGACCCGGATAAGAATTTTGCCTTGAGGACGGTCGTCATAATATTGGAACGGAAGCTCTTGCAGATGCTTGAACAGATCCGTACGAATATCGAAGATGATATCCTGCCCGACACGGGTCATAATGCGCGAGCGTATCGTAGCTAGAATAACGCTGGCGACGATCGTAACAAGCGTTAACGCCGACCATCCGATCAGCGCCGTCTTGTCTTTCGCGGGAATCGTTACATCGACTACGTGCTGAATGATAAGAGGCGCGGAAAGCGCGATGCCCGCCGATAGGGCGCTCAGCACGAAAGCGATGATCATCGCCTTTTGGTGACGTCTAATATAGACGAGCGCCCGACGAAAGTGTCGGATATCAAAGGGTGACTCCAAATTCTCGTCGATGTCGAATTTATTTCTAGCCATGAGTGGTCACTTCCCTTTCAATGCCCTCGTTCTGCAGAATGAACACGTCGTAGTAATAGCCGCGCTTCTCCAAAAGCTCGGCGTGCGTGCCTTCTTCGATGACACGGCCGTTCTCCAAAATGAGGATACGGTCAGCCTGCGCCGTTGTAGATACGCGCTGGGCGATTATGATTTTGGTACAGGCGAAATCCAGCTCCCGTAGGCTCTGCTGAATATGCTCCTCCGTCTCGAGATCGACAGCGGATGTCGTGTCATCGAGGATCAGGATAGGAGGCTGCACGGCCATGGCACGGGCCAAAGCGATACGCTGCTTCTGTCCGCCGGACAAGCCGACGCCGCGTTCGCCGACGATCGTATTATAGCCGTCCGGCATCTTGCCGATGAAGTCGTGGGCGGCGGCGAGCTTCGCGAACTTCGTTACTTCCTCTTCCGGCATATCCGGATTGCCGTACGCGATATTGCCGTCTATCGTGTCGGAGAACAACAGGACGTCTTGCGTAGCTATGCCGATATTGCCGCGAAGCTCATCGAGCTCCAGCTTGCGTACGTCGGTGCCGTCCACTAGGACGCTGCCTTTCGCCACATCATAGAAGCGCGGAATCAGGTTGATTAGCGTCGTCTTGCCTGAACCGGTTGCACCCATGATCGCGATCGTCTCTCCGGGTTCGACCGTAAAGCTTATATCTTCAAGCACCGTTACGTTGTCGTATTTGAAGCTTACGCGGTCGAACTGGATGCGGCCCTGAAAACGTCGCTTTTCAACCGTGTTGTGCTTGTTGACGATTTCAGGATGCGCATAATAAACATCGATGATTTTGTTAAGGCTTGCAAAAAATCGCTGAATGTCATTAATGATAATGCCGATGTTGCGCATAGGGTTGGACAGCCCCCATATGAGCGCGGAGAAGGCAGAGAATTCCCCGAAGGTGATGCGCCCGTCCATGATGTATAGACCTCCTACAAGCATAAGGATCACGCTGAATGCCTGGGAGAATGTCTCTAAGTATGGGAAGTAGTCAAGCCATACCATAGCCGCGGTCTTGTTCGCTTTAGAATAGTTAACATTTTTCTCCGTGAACTTCTGGACCTCGAATTCTTCTCTCGCGAACGCCTTGACGACGCGATTGCCGGCGATATTTTCCTGGGTCGTCGTATTGAGCTGCGAGAGACGTTCCCGAAGATCGACATACATCGGGCGTACGCGCCTCGCGAAAATAAAGGCCACAATAAATATCGGCGGCGATAGGATAAGCAGCCACAAGGTCAGTTCGACGTCGATGAAGAAGAAATAGACGACTGCCGCTACGAACACGGTCAGCGATTCAATGATCGTCTTGATAATCCACGCCAAAGAGTGTCTTACCATATCGAGATCGCCCGTCATCTTGGTCATCAGATCCCCTGTGCGGTTGCGATCGTAGTACTTCATGTCTTGGCCTTGAATTTTGTTGTACAAATAAATACGGACGCGGTACAGCATGTTCTGCGATGCTCGTTCATACATGATGGTTGTAAAATAAGCCAGTCCCGTGCGCAGCAAGGAAAAGCCGATCATGCCGAGGCAAAGTCCGATCAGCAGCGCCTTCTCGCGCGATAGATTTTGCATGGCATTGTCGCCTGCGATAAACGTATCGACAATGCGTTGACCGATGTACGGGTTAATAATGGTCAGCGAGGAGCCTACTACAGATAGGCACAACGCGAGAATATATCGTACACGATCCCCTTTCAAATTGAGCCATAACCACTTGAATTGAAACATCTGATCACCGGTTTCTGTAAGTTTCTAAATTCTGAATTTCGGAGTGAAAAGCCCCCCCTGTTCATGGATGGGTTGCATCCAATCGAACTGAGACGGCTCCTCTTGCATATTACTATGGAAATTATAACATGTGAATTGGAAATATTGCGGAACAATTTTTTTATATTTAATTGGTACAAATTTATATGAAAATGATATATATCTTAGGGTGAAAATATGCAAAAACGCTAATTTTCAACCGAAATACATTAATTTTTTATTGCGGGGATTGTTGGGCGTTAGCCCGGTTGCCTTCTTGCCTTGGATTATGGTAACGTAGAACTATTAATGTGAAGGGGGTGAGGTAGGTGAATCACGAAATGGCCAACAACCGTATTAGCCAGCTGCCGATTGCAACGGCTGGCATTGTTCATGCATTTTCCGCGAACGGGATCCGTCTGTCCAATTACAATCATACGTTTGAACCATTCGCGAGAAGACGCCTACCTTAACCACAACGGATTTTTTTATTGTCCAGAGGGTCGCGGGCTTGTTGCCGCGGCTCTTTTTTTGACGTATAGGAAAGTATATGATTTTGCAAATACTTTCTCTATACGTTTCGACGAAACGTTGGCGTCTATAGATAGAACGCCGTCAGGTGTTTCTTCTTATGTACGCAAGGAGGGTCTTCATCCAACTGGAGGCTCTTTAAATGATAATAGTAAACATCCAACAAATAAAGAAATACCATGCGGCGAACCTTGTGCTGGACGGGGTGACGCTACAGCTTCAAGAGAGTGAAAAGGTTGGCCTGATCGGCTGCAACGGCAGCGGTAAATCGACGCTGCTTCGGCTTATATCGGGTCATGACGGGATCGACGAAGGTATGCTGACCGTCAAGAAGGATTTGCGTATCGGCTACTTGCCGCAGATTCCCGCGGAATTCGAGCAACTTACCGTTTATGAGGTGCTCTCTTACGGGTATCGGGAGCTTATGGTCACGAAGCGGGAAATGTCAGAGCTAGAAGAGCGAATGTCCGGCTCTGAAGCTGCATCGAATCCGGTAGCGATGGAGAGATTGCTGGAGGCTTATGCCCTTGTGCAAGAGCGCTTCGAACGAGGCGGCGGCTACGAGATGGATACGGCTATCGATCAAGTGGCGAGCGGATTGCAAATCGATCGGCGCAATGACGGGCGGAAGTTCGGCAGCTTGTCCGGGGGAGAGAAAACGCGTATTGTTCTGGCGTCCCAACTAATCGTACGTCCGGCCTTGCTTCTGCTGGACGAACCGACGAATCATCTGGATCTCAAAGGCATCGAGTGGCTCGAGCAGTTTCTGCAGCGTTACGAAGGCGCATGCGTGATCGTGTCGCATGATCGTTATTTCCTCGATGCCGTGGGAACGAAGATGATCGAGCTGGAGGATGGCGAAGCTCATACGTACCTCACCAACTACAGCGGGTACCTCAAGGAGAAGGAAGAGCGTCTTATGCAGCAGTTCGCTCAATATCAAGAGCAGCAGAAGGCGATCAAAAAAATGAAAGAAACGATTCGGCAGCTGGAGGAATGGGGGCGCATCGGAGGAAACGAGAAGTTTTTCAAGCGGGCAGCCTCGATCCGTAAAGCTTTGGAGAGGATGGAGACCGTGAAACGTCCCGTCTTGGAGCGGAAAACGGCGGATTTCGAGCTGTCTCCTCTTGAGCGATCCGGTCGAAAGGTTCTCGCATTCGAAGGCGTGACGAAGCAATTCGGCGGAAAAGCGATACTGAATGGAGCAGAGGGAAGTCTGATGTACGGCGAGAAGGTCATGCTTCTCGGAGACAACGGATCAGGCAAAACGACGCTGTTCAAGCTGCTTCAGAACGTCATGGAACCGGATGGTGGCAAGGTGAAGCTGGGCGCGCGCGTGGAAATCGGTTATTTGGCGCAGCAGGAGCCGGTTATCGATCAGAAGCTGACGGTACTCGATTATTTCCGCATCGAGGGAGGCTTGGAAGAAGGAGAGGCAAGAAGCGTGCTGGCCCAATATTTATTCTATGGCGCGGACGTATTCAAGCCGCTCCACATGATCTCAGGAGGCGAATGGTCGCGCCTGCGCTTAGCCTTGCTGGTGAGGCGGAAGCCGAACTTGCTTCTGCTGGATGAGCCGACGAACCATCTCGATGTCGCTTCGCGGGAAGCGCTTGAGGAAGCTCTGGAGCAATTCCCAGGCACGATATTGGCGATATCCCATGACCGTTATTTCATTAATCGACTTGCGAAGCGCGTATGGGAGCTGGAGCAAGGCAAGATTACCGCTTATCTCGGCAATTACGATGACTATAAGGTGAAACGCGGAGAAAGACAGGTATCGGCACCCGTACAGCTGCCGAAGAAAACGAAAGAGGCGCAAGGCGGCGGAACGGAGCGCCAAAACGATCGCAGGCGCGAGCAGCTAGAGCTCGAGATTGCCGTAATGGAAGAGGAATTGGCTCTTGCGGATATCGAATTGCACCGGCTTGACCATAGCGGCGATGCCGAACGCCTTGAAGCCAAATGGCGCGACAGGGAAGAGGCACAATCCAAGCTCGATGCGCTTATGGCCTTATGGCTGGAGCTGTCGGACTCCACTCCATGAACCAAATATTTTCGTAGAAAAAGGACCTCGGCCTTCACTTTATAGTGGAGTTCGAGGTCCTCTCGCGTATAGGTATATTCTCATGACGTTTTGCCTGTATTTCATATAGTCTAATCGGTCTCAATCGCCTGTTAAGCGACTTTTGAGTGGAAAACATACAGTCAAAACCGGCATTTCAGCCCTCGGCAGGGTTTCACCGTCCATTTGACTGTACGAAATCCAATCATACTCCGATATCGTATCGTTTCCAGCCATTTGACTGCACAAAATCCACTCCAATGCTAGGGCATCTCAAAATTAAAGCTTAGAGCTGTTTCAAGAACGCTACGATCGTAAGCAAGCCTTTGTCGAAATTCTCGAGATTGAAATGCTCGTTCGGCGCGTGCAGATTTTCGTCCGGGAGGCCGAAGCCCATCATGACGACAGGAGCTTGCAGGATGCGGGAGAACGTCTCGACGATCGGAATAGAACCGCCGTCCTTCGTGAACAGCGCGCGAGTGCCGTATACTTGCTCATAAGCGTCCGCTGCCTTCTGCAGCATTGGATGCGAAGGATCCATGTTGAATGCACGGGCTTGTTCGCCGCGTCGAATGACCAGCTTCGCTCCGGGCATGACGTGGGACTCCAGATGCGCCGTAATCCGATCAAGGGTGAGCGCGGGATCCTGATCGCCGACGAGACGGCAGGTGATCTTGGCATGAGCTTCCTTCGGGATGACGGTTTTTGTGCCTTCGCCTTGGAAGCCGCCATAAACGCCGTTCAGCTCAAGCGTCGGTCTTGCGCCTGTCCGCTCAACGAAGGAATAGCCTTCTTCCCCGTAGAGGGCTTCGAGACCAAGATTGCTTCGTAACTGCTCGTCATTGTGATTTTGTTTGAGAAATTCCGCGCGCATGTCCGAGGAGAGCTCCGGCACGCCTTCGTAGAAGCCGTCAACCGCCACTCGTCCTTGGTCGTCATGCAGGGAAGCAAGCAGAGATACGAGCGCATGCAGAGCGTTCGGAACGCCGCCGCCGAATGTGCCGGAATGTAGATCGGTATTGGCGGTCGTGATCGCGACTTCAAGCGAGCAAAGTCCGCGCAAGCCCGTCGAAATAGCCGGTTTTCCCGGGGCTAGAAGCGAGGTGTCTGATATGAGCACGACATCCGCAGCCAGCTTGTCGGCATGATCTTTCATAAAAGCGGGCAGATTCGGGCTTGAAATCTCTTCTTCGCCTTCGATGCAAATCTTCACGTTTACCGGAAGTTCATTTTCTTGTTCCAAAAGCGCTTCAATTGCTTTCATATGTAGGAACAACTGTCCTTTATCATCCGTTGCGCCGCGCGCATACAGCTTGCCGTCGCGGATGGCTGGCTCGAATGGAGGGGTATCCCAGAGATGCAGCGGATCAACGGGCTGCACGTCATAGTGACCATAGATTAGTACGGTCGGTTTACCAGGCGCGCCCAAATGCTCGGCATATACGATCGGATGACCTTTCGTGGCAATAATCTCCACCTTCTGCAGGCTGGCTTTCTCCAATTGGGCAGCCACCCATTTCGCGGCATCAATCATATCGTTCTTATGCTCGGACAATGCCGAGATGCTCGGTATCGTTAGAAATTGCTTCAACTCATCCAGATGTTGTTCCTTTTTGTTCCGAAAATAGCTCTCGTAACTCACAGGCAGCACCTCCTCATTTATTGTAGTTTTAGTATACCTGTTAAGACGGTGAAGTAAAACTTGTCTAAATGGGAGGGAATGCCCTGATTATCTTTCTAGGCTTCTGAACCTGCTTTTAATAGCCAACTAGTCGCCCATTATCATTCCATTGCCCATACATTTTGTTAGTACGGGTATGCTCGATAAATTTGGTAAATCGATTTTGAAACAAGGAAGCGTCTTGGCGCACGGACTGGATATTGTCGATCCGAATACGGACATAGAGCTCGGGCAAGCCTTGAAAGTTCTCATAGAGCACTTCGTCCTCGCGTAATTGAGCTAATATGTCTTCATGAATAACGAAAGATCCATCACTCATATCAGGCAGAACTTTACGTCCTGCCTCCGTCATTAAACCTAGTTTCTCCATACGGCGGACGCGCTCTTTATTGAGCTCGGTCCATTTGCTCCTTTTTCTCCGAGGGGAGAAACGTTGTGCTGTCTGTGTGTCGTTCATTTTTTTGGTTGTGCTGTCAATCCAGCCATAACATAACGCTTCTTCAACGAAATCCACGTAGTGTAAGGAGTAATTATCTGTAACTAGCCAGCAATAATCTTCCGTACCATGACTGTCACTTAGCCATTGCCGCCATTCTTGCCGACTTTCTACATGTACGATGTTATCAATGATCATGGCTTCGATCGCCCTTCACGAAGTTCAACATGTCCAAGTAATGCTGGTTGTACATGATGCCTAACACGTTACCGAATGGATCGATAACCGATGCCGTGATGAAGCCTTCCCCGCGGTGCTGAATTGGTTCGTACTCCTCGGCTCCCATCGCTTTCAGTCGGCTTACAGTCGCTTCAATATCATCCACATGCCAGTACATAATGGAACCGCCTAAGCCGGCTGTTGCTTGGGGAGGAGCATATTTGCGATTAATCAATCCCAGCTCATGCTGATAGTCGCCAACGCGGAACTCGGCATAGACGAGCTTGCCATCGGGTCCCGACCGTTCAAAGTAAGGTGCAATGCCAAGCAGCTCCGCGTACCATTTCGACGCAGCCTCCATATCCTCTGCCCAGTAGCTGATTGTTGCAAATCCTCTTAGTGTTTGGTTTGTATTCATCGTTCATTCCTCCAATGTTTTTGTTGTTGACTTCATTGTAAGCAACAATGTCTGACAACAGCGTGTCAGTGTTTCAGAACTATTTTTTTACAGCAAACATAGCAACTCTATTCTAGTTATTCATCCGGTTCATTCCTGTCCATGCATTCATACCATAATTGAAAACAGGGGAGGAATAGCTTTATGCCCATAAATGAATCGTTATGTGATCAGTTCTCAAGGATTATCGGAGGGGAATCCGGCTTTGCCGGAGGCAAATGTGTCTCTACTATTAATCGCAATGAAATAAAAGGCAAGATTCTAAGGAAAAGGTTTCGAGTTACGTCCTCTTTCTCGTTCGAGTCATTGAATGTAAGAACAGGCAAGGCTCTTTGTTTGGGTAGAGCAGCTTTCTTGGAAAAGGAAGTGAATCGATTTATTAAGGCTATTCGCAATCAAGGCATTAAGGTGTCTTCTGTCCACAATGAATGGCTATTCGAACAGCCACGCTTCATTTATATCAATATTGAAGCCGTGGACAAACCGCTTGTATTCGCTAGAAAAGTCAGACGCGCGTTGCGAGCGGCAAGGAATAAGCAGCATTCCTCGAGATGAGGGATGCTGTTTTTTTGTGATTGGAGCTTACGCTGCATTATTTTATTCTAACTATTATTTCCCACTCCCATCCGCTCCTAATCGTTTATAATCGTAACAAAGCAAAGTCGGTAAACGAAGCGATTAGAAAGTAAGGTGAACAAAATGCTGGATCAAGCAAAGGAAAAAACACTGAGCAAATTAATGACCAAGCTGCTGCGGCATGCGCCGGAGGCATTCGGCGTTGTTCTGAATTCCGAGGACGGATCATGCACGGTAAATGACTTAATAGAAGCGATGCAGGGCTTGCCCGAGTGGTCGGGGATTAAGTTGGAAGATATCGAGCAGGTGGTTCGCAACTCGGATAAGCAGCGCTTCGAAATAGAGAATGGACGCATAAGGGCAAGATACGGTCATAGTCACGATAAAGTAAGGTATGAGCCGGGGGAACCGCCTGCTATCCTGTATCACGGCACGAATGAGAAAGCTCTCCCTTCGATCAGGGAGGAAGGGATCAATCCGATGAGCCGTCAATACGTGCATCTATCGGAAGGCACTCATTTCGCTACACTGGCGGGAAGGCGCAGAGGCGAACTCGTTATTCTTAAAATAGATACAGCAAGCGCTAAGCAGCTTGGCGTTACGTTCTATTATGCGGGCAGTGAAGTATGGCTCGCAGATCATGTTCCTTCGGCATGCTGTTCAGTATGGAGCTTGGAGGAAAAGGAGAGTGCAAACCATAAATAACCGAATTATCGATATAGGTGTCAACCTGATGCATCGTTCGTTTCATCAGGATCGCGAGCTGGTTGTGGAGCGGGCGGAGGCTAATCAGGTCGGTCCTTTGATCCTTACTGGAACGAGCTTGAGGAGCAGCTCGGAAGCAGTCCGTTATGCGAGCCGTTATCCAGGGAAGCTATATGCTACTGCGGGTGTCCATCCCCATGACGCCAAGAGCTGTGACGGGCAGACGATAGCTAAGCTGCGACAATTGGCGGCGAACCCTGAGGTTGTCGCCATTGGAGAATGCGGTCTAGACTATAACCGAGATTTCTCGCCGCGCGATGTGCAGAGAAAGTGGTTTGGCGAGCAGATTCGCTTGGCGCTTGAGCTGGACATGCCGTTATTTCTGCATGACCGGGATGCTTTTACGGATTTTGTCGGAATGCTTAAGGAATATGAGGTGAAGAATGCGGTTGTCCACTGTTTTACAGGTACGCCAGCAGAGCTTAAAGCCTATCTCGAAATGGGTCTCCATATCGGGATTACGGGCTGGATATGCGATGAGCGAAGAGGCAAACATCTGAGAGAACTCGTCCGAATGATTCCGCTGGACCGGCTAATGATCGAGACGGATGCGCCGTTCCTGACCCCGCGTGATTTGAAGGAAAAGCCGGCTGGCGGGCGCAATGAACCTGCATTCCTGCAGCACATTCTGCGCACTGTGGCGCACTGCATCGGGCAGCCTGAAGAGGCGGTCGCCCAGGCAACTACGAAGACGGCGACAGCGTTCTTCCGAATTTGATCATCAAAGTGAGTATAAAAAAACCGCGAAGCCTTGAAGCTTCGCGGTTTTGCGTTATTATTCGATCCATTCTTTCATTATTCTTTTATTTGTCCTCGTTACACTTAGGTTGATAGGCACAAGCGAGAATGGCACGACGAATAGGGAATGGGAGGAATTAAGACGATGATCGCAAGTTTAAGAAGAACGACAGCTATGCTATTGGCATTCAGCTTGTTCGCAAGCTTACTGCTGGCAGCGGGATTGCCAAGCACTGCGCACGCGGCAGAGGATACGACGAATTTCTCAGGGGGAGACGGTACACCTGAAAATCCTTATAAAGTGTCCAGTGCGGCCGAGTTGGGTCGTGTCACGCTGCCTGGTCCGGGAGCGTACTTCCAGCAGATCGCCCCTATTGATCTGACTGGCGACAATTGGACTCCGCTAGGATTGTTTAGCGGGCATTACGACGGCAATGGCTTTACGATCTCGAATATGACGATTGTATCTTCTGCTCAGAGTATAGGCTTGTTCTCGGAATTGAATATCGGGGCTTCGCTTAACGATGTGACTCTAGAGCAATTCACGATTCAAGCTTCAGGGTCGAATTCGTACGTAGGCGGTTTGGCCGGTCATACGTATTCGGGAGCGGATATTGTTGACAGCAGCAGCAGCGGCTCCATTTTCTTCACAGAAGGGAATTCGATCGGCGGCATAGTCGGACTTAGTGAAGGGAAGGTCAGTCAAAGCTCAAGTGCAATTGCGATCACAACCAGCGGCGGCACCGTATATGGCGTGGGCGGTCTAATCGGAACAAATTACGGCGATATAGAAGAAAGCAGCACAAGCGGTACTATAGTTCTGAATAATAATAACGTTTATACCGGTGGCTTGTCCGGAGTGAACGAAGCAACGGTAAGGGAAAGCTCAAGCTCCGTTGCGGTAACGATCGAGGCAAGTGGATCGCCAGGCGGGTTGGTTGGAAATAATCGCCCGGGACGTTTCATTATCAACAGCTACGCAACTGGGCAGGTGCGAGGAAACGCCAGCGCAACTGCAGGTGGCTTAGTCGGCAGAAGTTCCGGCGATATCAGCGGCAGCTATAGTACGGGTAATGCCCACACTGGCTCGGGAGGCATGGCCGGCGGGTTGGTCGGCTATAAAGCTGGCGGTACGATAAACAACAGCTACAGTACGGGCAATGCAAGCGGCAGCTCCGCTGTATTCGTTGGCGGCTTCATCGGAATGAACAATGAGGGTGACGTCAATGACAGCTACAGCACAGGCAGCGCCAGCGGCGGAACGGATGCCAACGGCGGTCTGATCGGTTTTAAGCAGGGGGCAGGCAGTATTAACGATAGCTATTTCTTGGCCGGAAGCGTGGCTTCGTCATTTGGCGGATCGCCTAAGACTGCCGAGCAGTTGAAGCAGCAGCTAACCTTCGGCTCATGGGATTTCGATCATGCATGGAGAATTGTGGACGGATTCACGTATCCGGCACTCGATTGGCAGCCATATTCAACTGACGAATCTACTGCTATCGATTATTTAAGCTTGACTTGGGATGTCATCAAGGGTACTAATGATGATGCATCCAATGTTATGGACGATCTGAATCTCCCTTCAGTCGGCGATGCTGGCTCTTCTATTACATGGAGCGTATCGCAATCCGGTTACATCAATACGTCTACAGGCGCTGTAACCAGGGCAACCGATGACGACCATGAAGTGACGCTTACTGCGACGATCTCGATTGCAGGAGGTACGATACGGACCAAGGATTTTGTCGTGACTATTATCGAGGCGCCAAACAACAAGCCGAACCGCAAAGGAGACGCAGCGGAGACGGTAGAAGCCAAAGTGACGCTAAATACGCCATATACGCTTAACCTCGGGGCGATCTTCGAGGATGCGGACGGCGATCCGCTTAGTTATAAAGTATCTGTAGGAGGCGAGGAAGCTGTAGCGGCTTCCGAGACCTATTCTTACACGCCGGTTACGGCCGATGCAGTGACGCTGGTCTTCACGGCCAGCGATGAGGAAGAGGCTTCGGAAGATACGTATACGGTGGAGCTGACGGTGAACCGAAAACCTGACCGACAAGCGGACAAGAGCGCTACGGCAGAAGCAACGGTGATGGTCAATACAGCGTATACGCTCGATCTCGCTGCCATTTTTGAAGACGAAGACAATGATGATTTGACCTATAAGGTGTCCGTGAACGGAGCAACGGCGGCAGCTGCCGACAGCAATTATTCGTACACGCCGACGGCGGCAGGCACAACGACGCTAGTGTTCACGGCCAATGACGAAATGGCGGATTCGACAGATACGTATACGGTTGAGCTGACGGCCAATACCGTTCCCGTTCGCCGGGCGGGAATTAGCGCTGCGGCTGAGGCGACCGTGACGGTAAATACGCCCTATACCTTGAATCTAGCGACGATCTTCGAGGATACGGATGGGGATGCTCTTTCTTACCTAGTTTCCGTTAACGGGGAGACGGCAGTAGCGGCAGCAAGCACCTATTCTTACACGCCAACGACGACAGCAACGGTGACGCTCGTATTCACGGCCAACGATGGCACCATCGATTCAGCAGACACGTATACGTTGGAGCTGTCCGTTAATTCTCTGCCTTCGCGCAAAGCTGATGCAAACGCGACGGCGGCTGCAGCCATATCGGTGAATGCTCCGTATACGATCGATCTGGCCGCGATCTTCGAAGATGCCAATGACGATGATTTGACTTATAAAGTGTCGATTAAGGGCGCTGCCGCAATAACGGTAATCAGCCCTTATACGTATAAACCTACTTCTGCGGGTACAATGACGCTTGTGTTCAGAGCAAATGACGGTTTGGCGGACTCCGCGGATACCTTTACGGTGACGCTGACCGTAACCCGTCCAGCCGGAAGCAGCGGCGGGGGAAGCATCCCGCCTGTCCTGCCTGAATATGAAGTGACGCTCTCCGGCGCTGCCGGTGAAGCGAAATTGCCAGTGAAAGTGGATACTGCAGCAGGCCGCGCTACTTTAGTGCTTACCAGAGAGCAGGCTGAATCTATTATCGCCGCAGTAAATCCGACGTTAGTCCGAATGCCGGTCATTCCAGGCGTAGACCGCTACACGGTTGAAGTGCCGGCTAATACGCTCTCCGGTACGAAGGGTGAAGGCGAGCTCGTATTCGAGACCGATGCGGGGAGTATCACGATTCCAGCCGATATGCTGAAGGATACGGCGAATACGGAAGGGAAGACCGCCGCCATTACGATTGGCGAAGGCAATAAGTCGGGCTTGTCACCTGAGACGGCTGCCGCAATTGGTGATCGCCCGTTGGTGGAGTTGACGTTAGAGCTGAATGGAGTGAAGGTGCCATGGAGCAATCCGAATGCTCCTGTTCGCATTACCATTCCATATGCGCCGACAGCGAAGGAACTGGAGAACCCTGAACATATCGTCATCTGGTATATCGACGGCAGCGGCAGCGTGATCTCGATTCCGAGCGGGCGTTACGATGCGAAGAGCGGAACCGTAACCTTTGTTACGACACACTTCAGCGCATACGGGGTAGCCTACTACAAACGTACTTTCGACGATTTGAACCGAGCGGAGTGGGCAAGGCAAGCAATAGAGGTCATGGCCTCCAAGGGCATCATTAACGGGATCACGACAGACGCCTTTGCTCCTAAAGCACAGATTAATAGAGCCGATTATGTCGTGCTGCTGGTCAGAACATTGGGACTGAGTGCGGCATTCGAAGGCAACTTCGCCGACGTCTCGCGGGACGCTTATTATTACGAAGCGCTGGGCGTTGCGAAGCAGCTGGGGATTATTACGGGAAGCGGCGGCAATGCATTCCGTCCGCAGGACAAGATCACAAGGCAAGACATGGCGGCGATGACGGCTCGCGCGCTGGAGAAGGTGAAAGGACTAGCGGCAGCGGCTGACACCGCAGTCCTTGACGGCTACAACGACAATGCTGATATTGCCGGATATGCGCAAGCAAGCATGGCAGCTCTAGTCCAAGAGGGATTTATCTCTGGATCGGGAGGCAAGCTGAACCCGCAAGCGCTAACGACTCGCGCGGAAGCGGCGATGTTTCTGTACCGAATATACAACCGATACGCATGATCATAAGGGGCGGGCCTGGAATAGGTTGCGCCCCTTAATTTTCTTGTATGCCGCCGCTTAATTAACCTCCTAAATAAAAGATGTGATTTCCCTTATTTGGATTGAAGAGCAAGGTCTTCTCCCTTATAATTAGAGGTGATTCAAGAATTTGTCAACAAACTGGAGGAGTAGTCCATGTTAGTAGGAAAAGGCGCAGTACGTGAAATGGCGAATGATATCGATAAAGTAGTTAGAGAAATTGATCAGATTACACAATCCAAGATTGACCGTGTCGCTGACAAAATCGACTCCGAGCTCAACTCTTGCGGCCGTGAATTAACGAACGCCGCGACGACATTGTCTCAAGTAAAACCGCTGATCGACAGGCTGGTCGGTCAAGTGGGACAGAACGCTCCTGACCATGTTCAGGTTCTTGTTACTTCCATTGCACAAGAGGTCATGTCCAAAGTGATCGCTGCAACAGGAAATATCGACGAAGTTCAACGCAACATCAAGGATGTTGACAAGCTGACGAACGAAATCGATAGCTTGACGGACGAAATCGACAAGCTGACGAATAAGATTGACGAGATCACTGATAAATATCAGAAATAAGGAGGTTCGTCATAATGAGCGATTACACACCGCCGGTTGGCCAGAACAACTACATGGGTGGATGGGGAAACCAGCAAGCGAAGGAAACCGCGCTAAGAATCGACCATCTTGCTGACAAAGCCAAGTTCGGCATCGAAATGCTCGGAACAGGTTTGATTGGTATCGATGCCTTGGAGAAAGAGCTGATCGAGCTATCGAATGCTCCGCAAGCTCCGACTCAAGTGCAAATCAGATCGCTTGCTCACCGTCTCGATTCCCATCAGAAGCAGCTTGAGCAAGGGCTGAATCGCATTAAAGATATGATGAACGATATTGACCGCGCTACGGATTCCATTCAAGGGCCGCGCACAAACTGGTAACGACATTCAGCGTACAGCCATTATAGGTTTTTTATATGAGAACTAAGACCGCGAAGCATGCTGCTGAGCGGTTTTTTCGTTTTTTGACCTTATAGTGTCTGCACTGTGCTATACTTGTATGTTATGACGTAATGAAACGGTTAGTGGAGACCGCTACAACGGATATTTATTGTTGCTTGCGTGACTAATATAGGCAAGTATAACTAAGGAGACAATATGACATTTAACGATTTAAACCTTTCACCCTTGATCCTCAAGGCTTTAAGCAAAGAGAATTATACAGCGCCAACACCGATTCAGGAACAGTCGATTCCGGCTGTACTGGAAGGCCGAGATTTACTTGGTTGTGCTCAGACGGGCACAGGAAAGACAGCGGCGTTTTCTTTGCCGATTATTCAGCTGTTAAGCCAGCAGAAGCCTAGCTCGAATACGGGACGCCGCATTCGATCCTTGATTTTGACGCCGACGAGAGAGCTGGCAATTCAGATTGCCGACAACATAAAGGCGTATAGCCAGTATACCGATATACGCTGTTGTGCCATCGTTGGCGGCGTATCGCAGAAACAGCAGGAGCGGGCGCTTAATCAAGGGGCGGATATTATTATCGCAACGCCGGGCCGACTCATCGATCTTATTAATCAAAAACGTATTGATCTGCAGCATGTTCAAATCTTGGTGCTTGATGAAGCTGACCGGATGCTCGATATGGGCTTTATCCATGATGTGAAACGAATTATTGCCAAAATGCCTAGTAAGAAGCAAACCCTTTTCTTCTCGGCAACGATGCCGCCAGAAATATCGAAAATGATTAAATCGATACTCATTAATCCGGTGAAAGTCGAAATCACGCCGGTTTCCTCTACGGTTGATCGAATAGAGCAATCGATTTATTTGTTGGAAAACGGGAAAAAACAAGCGTTATTGAACGACTTGCTGCAAGATAAAACGATTGCTTCGGCGCTCGTATTTACTCGGACGAAACGCGGCGCCGACCGCGTTACGCGAGATCTATCTCACGCAGGAATTACGGCACAAGCCATTCATGGCAATAAGTCGCAAAACGATCGCCAGAATGCGTTAAGAAACTTCAAAAATGGCGCAACGCGAGTACTCGTGGCAACGGATATCGCTGCACGGGGCATAGATGTGGACGAGCTTTCTCATGTATTCAACTTCAACCTTCCCGAAATTCCAGAAACCTACGTGCATCGTATCGGCCGTACAGGCAGAGCTGGAAACAGCGGGATCGCGATCTCCTTCTGCGAAGTGGAGGAGCTTTCGAATCTGAAGGACATTGAGAAATTGATCGGCAAAAGCATTCCTGAAGTTAAAGAGCATCCGTATCCGATGCGGAATAGACCTGTTACCAAAGCAGCGATGGCAGCAGCGGCAGCTGCTAAACCAAAAGCTTCGAAACCAGCTGGCGCCAGACCGCCGGCATCCAAATCGAACTATGCAAAGCCGGCAGCATCCAAGTCTGACGGATCTAAGGCGAGGCCAGCGCGTAAGCCGAAGTCAGAGTGGTTTGCCAAGCGAAGCGCAACGAGTAAATAAGAAAAACGATTGACGTAACGATATTCCTGTGTTAAATTTGTGGAAATTAAAGGCAATGTAACCATTTGGGTTCAACCTCGTGTATACGCGGTTGGGCCCTTTTTTGCGTTGTCTTAATCTACCCAATTCAAAGGAGAGTGCACAAGAGTATGAATGAAGAGGCGATTTACCACCGTTCCAAATTTAATTGGACCTATGCTTATGATGATCGCACCCTGCATATCCGAATTCGAACGAAGAAAGCGGATATGAAACAAATTACTCTTTATTATGGCGACAAATATAGCTGGGAGCATGTTAATGATTGTATACCCATGGCTCATTGGGTATCTGACGGTAAGTTTGATTATTGGGAGGCTGCCATACAGCCGAGGCTTCGCAGGGCGGCTTATTATTTTGCCTTGAATGATGGTGAAAGAACAGTCTACTTATCGGAGAAAGGCCTTTTTGACGAACCGCCGGTCATTTTTTATGAAGGCTTGTACGATTTCCCGTTCCTAAATCCTGCTGATGTTCATAAGCCGCCGGCATGGGTGAAGAAAGCCGTGTTTTATCAAATATTTCCGGAGCGGTTCGCGAACGGAGATCCGTCCAACGATCCTGAGGATACGCAGCTATGGGGCGGCAAGCCAACTCCTCATAATTTTTTTGGCGGCGATCTGCAAGGCATTATCGATCATCTTGATTATGTGAGCGCGCTTGGCATTAACGCGATTTATATGAATCCGGTGTTCGAAGGAACGACCAACCATAAATACGATACGAAGGATTATTTGAAAGTCGATCCGCATTTCGGCACGAATGATACGTTGAAGCAGCTCGTGAAAGCGTGCCATGAACGAGGAATACGGATCTTGCTTGACGCCGTATTCAATCACTCGGGTCACACGTTTGAACCTTTTGTCGATGTCATGCAAAAGGGAGCCGCTTCCCCTTACGCCGATTGGTTCCACATACGCGAATGGCCACTCACCGTGAAGGATGGCCTTCCGTCGTACGATACCTTCGCCTTTGAACCGATCATGCCGAAGTTGAATACAGAGAACGCAGAAGTGAAAGCGTATCTTCTGAAAGTCGCAAAGTATTGGATCGAAGAAGTGGGAATCGACGGTTGGAGACTCGATGTAGCGAATGAGGTGGATCATGCTTTCTGGAGAGAGTTCCGCCAAACGGTAAAGGCTGTTAATCCGGATGCCTATATTTTGGGGGAAATTATGAATGATTCATTGCCATGGCTGCTTGGCGATCAATTCGATGCGGTCATGAATTATCCGTTCACGAAGGCGTGCCTCGACTTCTTTGCCCATGATCGAATTGGCTCAGTGGAGCTCGTTTATAGGCTCAGCGGGCAATTGACCAGCTATTCGAGACAAGTAAATGAAGTTGCCTTTAATTTGCTCGGCAGTCATGATACCGTTCGTTTGCTCACGTTATGCGGCGGCAGCCTAGAGCGGCTGAAGCTTGCAACGTTGTTCCAGCTTACGTTCCCGGGCGCGCCTTGTGTCTATTACGGCGATGAGATCGGTATGGATGGAGGATATGATCCCGATAATCGCAAATGTATGGAATGGGATCCGGAGAAGCAGAACGGCGATTTGCTTCAGTTTTTCAAGCGGCTCATCGCCTTGCGTCACCAATATGCTGCGCTGCAAGATGGAACACTAACCTTTGTATCTGACCAGGACAATGATCAGCATTTAATATACGAGCGTCGAGACGACCAGGATCTGTTCGTGATCCTTATTAATCGTTCGCAGACCGCTTCAACCATACGGACCACTGTATCCAGGGACGCATGGACTGATGCCATGTCAGGGAAAGAAGTCGTCACTGCGCATGGTCAATTGAGCTATGAGCTCCCTGCGTACGGTTACGCGATATTGCATAAACAGAAGTAGGTTATTTGTAATTTAGGAATTGATTTTTCTTGTGGCATCATGTGTTCTGCTTTTGTTGAAGGCAAGTCCGGAGGGAAGGGTCGTTAACCAATCGAGTATACTAGGCTCCGTCACAACGATCCAGATAGACGGTCCAACGGGAGGTTTCTTTCATAGAGGAGAGGAGCTGCCGTGGTTGACATCGCCACGCGTCCCTAAATCGAATACCCAGAACCGTGCGGATTGCAGATTACTTGCTGCTGCACGGTTTTGTTTCGTTTTGGCGGGCGTTCGTCACGAAATGGGTTATAGATGCATAAGCTTCATTTGGAGGGGATCGTATGCTCTTTGCCCTGTTTCAGCTTATCGGAGGCGTCATTCTTTCGTTCGGATGGATTCCGCAAATTGTGCAAATCATTCGTACAAAATCGGTGAAGGACTTGAATCAGAAAACGTTCTGGCTGCTATTCGCCGGCATCGGACTTATGGAGGTCTATGCGGTTAGCTTAGCGCTTGATGGCGTTGGTTATGCATTTTTGATCACCAATACGATGTCCTTGGTTCTTATTGTCTTTATCCTTGCTTTAATCTTGATGTACGGAGGTAAAGAGAAGTAAGTTTACCTCTGGCCATTTGAATATGAAACTATTAACCTCTCTAGGTCGTTTATAATAGAGTCGTACCTAAGAGAGGAGATTATCATGATTAGGAAAGCAAGTCTGCTTGTCTTTATATTTGTACTGCTGTTCGCAAATCAAGCGTTCGCCTATGACGTACAGCTTCAGCCCTTCAAGGACGAAAAAAATGATTATTCGAAGGAGTCCATCTATACGTTATCGGCGCTGGGCATTATTAGCGGTTATGAGGATCGAACCTATCGACCGGAAGCCGACTTATCGAGGGAAGCGTTCATTAAGCTGCTCATCATGGCGGCTCAATTGGATACGAGCGCTGCTGCCGCGTCCCGACTACCTGGCGATGTGGCGAAAAATCGTTGGTCTGCGCCGTTCATTTCGGTTGCCTATGAGCGTGGATGGCTCGATCGTTTATTAGATAGCAAGGGTTTGTTCCAACCAACGAAGACGATTACGAGACAAGAGGTTGCGTTGCTGGTAGGGCAGTCGCTGCTGGAGTCGGAGAAGGAAGAGACAAGGAAGCAATGGTTGTCCACGGAGTGGAAGAAGGAACGGGATGCAAGAGCCTTCAAAGATCATTCCGCTATTACGGCTTCCATACAGCCTTATGTATACTATGCGGCGCACCGCGGCATTATGGAAGGCGATTCAACCAGCTTTAAGCCCGCTGAGCCGCTTATTCGCAAGCAGGCGGCAGCCGTTATTTACCGGTTAATAGACAAGCGGATATCCGAGCAGAAGGTTGATTTTACCGGCTATTATGCGGTTCAATCTTATCCTGCGATCAATCAGATGGACAAGCTCGCAAATGTAATCTTCGGTTGGTCGCACTTAGAGTATAGCACTGCGGGAACGGCTAAGCTGAATACGAGCGCGACGGTCAATCGCATCCCGAACGGCTACGAGGAAGTCATTGCTGCGGCCGATGCAGCTGGGCTCTCGAAGGAGCTGATGGTATTCGCAGACGGCAACAGCAAGCTGGCAGACTTCTTAAAGGATCTGCCTGCACAAGCTGCCTTTATCGAATCGTTGGTAGCGACCTTGAACGATCCGGCTTACTCGTTCACCGGCGTGAGCATCGATTTCGAAGGATTGAAGGATGCGGCAAGCGCGGCAGATTACGTACGATTCCTGCAAGCCTTGAAGGCTCAGTTAGGCTCGCATACTGTATCCGTAGCTGTGCCCCCGATCTATTATTACAAAGGGTATGATCTGAAGGCGATCGGCAAGTTGGCTGATGCTGTTATTCTGATGGCTTACGACTTCACCCATGACGCGGACAAGCTTCCTTCGGCTCCGCTGCCGCTCGTTAACGATACGGTAGCCACGGCGCTGAAGGTTATACCGAAGGAGAAGCTCGTGCTAGGTATCTCCAAGCAGGCGAATCAGTGGGTAACGACGAATGGCGTTACCGGATCTGCGCTCAGCCCAGCCATTGCGGATGTAGAGAAGCGGCTGGCGATGTCGGGAGTGAAGATCTCATGGCCGATGCCTTATTTCGTGACCAAAGCGACTTTCGCGGATACGAGCAGCAGTCATGAACTCTTTTATGAAGATACGCAAAGTATAGCGAAGAAGCTATGGCTCGCGAAGTATTACGGTCTGAAGGGCGTGTCCTTGTGGCATATGGGCAATTACACCCAATCGGACTGGAAGCTGGTTGGCGAGCAGGCTGCATCCTAACACCGATTAACCATATGGGCTGTCCCTATAGCGATTAGGCTTGCGGGGCGGCTCTTTCTCTTTCCTGCGAAATTATGCTATGTTGGGAGTGCAGCAGCGATTGCTTGCGGGATGTGAATGGGAGGCATGAACAGGCAATGAATAAGCGAATACTTATCGTCGAGGATGATAGCTCGATTTCGAATATTATTAAGATGAATTTGACGATCGTCGGATATGAGACTGTACAGGCGTATGATGGCATTGAAGCGCTCGAGACGATCCGCAGCGGCAAATTCGACCTGATCCTGCTCGATGTGATGATTCCGCGTATGGACGGCTTCGAGCTGATGGAGAAGATAAGGCCGCTGGAAATTCCGGTTATTTTCTTAACGGCTAGAGAATCGGTGTTCGACAAGGTAAGCGGCTTGAAGCTGGGAGCAGACGACTATATGGTTAAGCCCTTCGAGGCGATCGAGCTGCTGGCGCGCATCGAAACGGTATTGAGGCGTTACGGCAAGGAGGATTCGATCATTGCCTTTCACCATATCCGAGTATACCTGGACAAGCGTGAAGTGACGGCCCACGATATGGTTGCCGAGCTTACGCCGAAGGAGTATGAATTGTTGATCGTTCTGATCCGGAATAAGAACATCGCCTTGTCGCGGGAGCAGTTTATCGAGAAGGTGTGGGGCGGCGATTTCTACGGCGAGACGAGAACCGTCGATATGCATATTAAGTCGTTAAGAAAGAAGCTCGGCCTGCAGGAGCATATTAAGACGATCTACAAGATCGGCTACAGGCTGGAGGATTAGCCGATGAAATTTTGGCAGAAAATATGTCTGTTCTCTATTATTACGTTCATCGTCATATTCAATGCGGCTTCCATCATGGTCATCGAACGAAACCATAGCAAAATGCTGCTGCAGGAGATCAACAACACGCTGAGCGCGAACATGAGCATTAACTCAAGCGTGAACGCGATCGTTCCGATCCTGCGCATTTACGATTCCATTGATTACGAGAAAACCGTGCTTACGAATATCGCTCAGGAGTTCGTGGAGAAGAACAGCGGCCAAGGCAACTACCTTGAAATTGCGGGCGATCAGAACAAAACGATCTATAGTAACCTGGACTTTGACATGCCGGCAAACCGCGAAGAACAGAAGGGGCTGCAGCAGGACGAG
The DNA here is from genome assembly GCF_056269195.1 of Paenibacillus sp. J22P218. Taxonomy (NCBI): domain Bacteria; kingdom Bacillati; phylum Bacillota; class Bacilli; order Caryophanales; family Paenibacillaceae; genus Paenibacillus; species Paenibacillus sp. J22P218. The sequence goes on along the minus strand of NZ_JBWDNL010000008.1, from coordinate 40,211 downwards.
ATCAAATATATTTTGAGAGACATCGACAGCCGTACTATGCTCTTCACAACGAACGTAACGGACATTAATCAGAAAAGCTATGTATTCACCTACGTCAAAGATGTTTCGCCGCTTTATGCGGAACGGGTGGAGCAATACCGTTTATTCGTCCAAATCGATATTGCCGCATGCTTGCTCTACATGATCGTGATGTTCTTCATCAGCAAAGGGCTGACCAAGCCGATCGAGAATATGGTTCGGACCGCCAAGGAGATCGCGCAAGGCCAGTTCTCGGAGCGGGTACAGCTGAAATCCCGTGATGAAATCGGCATACTGGCGACTAATTTCAATGAGATGGCCTCGGTCGTTGAGGATAAAATCATAGAGCTGGAGCGCAACAATAGCGCGCAGCAGCGTTTCATCAACAATATTACGCATGAACTGAAGACGCCGTTAACGTCGATCATTGGATATGCCAATTATATGCGGACGACCAAATACGACGAGGCCGCTTTTCTTGAAGGGGTTAACGTGATTTACAATGAGGGCAAGAGGCTCGAGGCGTTGTCGACGAAGCTGATGGATTTGATCCTGCTGACCGACAGACAGCCGCTAATGAAGCCGGACAACTTGAAGGATATCGTAGCGGAGATGGAATCTTCGCTTAGGTTAATTGCCAGCGCGAAGGCGATCGAGCTTGAGCTGCTGTGCGAAGATAGCCCTTTGCTGGCTGAGAAGGATTTGATTAAGGTCATCATATTCAATCTAGTGGACAATGCGGTCAAAGCGTCAAACGAGAAGGGACGAGTCACGATCCGTACGGCAATGCAAGGAGAGACATGCGTGCTTGAAGTCGCGGATGAGGGTAAGGGAATTGCTGAGGAGCATATCGCTAACATATTCGAGCCGTTCTATATGGCGGACAAAGCTCGAACGAGGAACAACAATGGAGCGGGGTTAGGGCTGTCGATCTGCCGGAGTATTGCGGAGCTTCATCATGGCGTGATCGAAGTGGCCAGCGAGCTTGGGCGAGGCACAACGATACGGGTTGTTTTCGGGCAACCAAACCGTGCAATCGAGGTGAGCGGAACATGAGAATGATCGCAACTCTGCTCGTTGTTTCGATATTCGGTACGCTGCTCGCCGGATGCGGCAGCTTCTACTCGAGTATCCCGAAAAATACCGTCATGGTCAAAAAAATCAATCAAGATAAACCGGCCGAAGAGGTGGAATATAACGGCGTGCTTTCGGAAGAGTCCGTCAAGACGCTTAGCGTCAATGCGGTGAACAAATATTTTGGCCATAATCTGTCGGTGGACGATATATTGATCGAGACGACCTCTATGGATCAACAGCAGATCAAAGCGGTATTGGCGGATGCGACGAACGATATGAAAATGAAGCTGGGATTTCTAGTTGAGTATAAAGAGCAATTAGGCGAGGTCGCTAACGGCATCTACATGTCCACGATCGTTAACAAATACGATTCCGAGGATGTGTACGGCGTCGTCATGAACGCAAAGGATGGCGAAGTTGTCGGCCTCTCGAGAGTGAACGCAGAGAAACGTCCAACGTCATCCGTCGAGAAGAAGAAATATGATATTACGGAAATGGTAGGTATAGCAGACCAATTCATCGAGACGATGGGCGATTATACGCAAAGCGCACTGGAATGGGATGACAGCTACTATTTAAGCGGATATGTGACGGAATTGTACTATAAGAAAAAGGACAGTGACGTCGTTGAGTTAAGTGTGCTGATTAACGCACTCTCAGGCGAAGTTGTCGGCTTTTACAAAGATATTATGACCATCCTGCAGCTATGGATCGGCAAGCGAATGTACGAAATATCCAAGTAAGGAAGAAGAGACTGATTTCAGTCTCTTTTTTTTGCGTTTTTTTGATATTTTACAACTTCATTACAAGTCTATCTCACTTCTAATATGCCGCTTCGTTACACTAGCAGCATGTCACCGATGAAGATAAGGAGAGTAGGCAATGACAAGAAAGAGATGGACGAAGCTTGCAGCCGTAACGGCCTTAGTTGCCATTACGCTATGGATGTCGACCGCATGTGACGGACGAGACGCCGACGCACAGGCGCAGTTGCAAGGGGATAACGAGACAAAAGCCGAAAGCTTGCCACCAAAGAAGACGCCATTGAAAGAAACAATGGCTGATGTAATAGAAGCGGACAAAGTCGTATACGATTGGACGATCAAGGCATTGGTCAATCGGGAGCATCCACTCGCAGAATCCGATGCGCCGGAAGACTTGGTGAAGGTGGAGGTGCCAACGGTACTCGAGAATCCCGAAGTGAATCAACTGAGAGCGGAGCCGGCTGCGGCACTTAAGCAATTGTTCGCCGGGGCGGAGAAGGAAGGACATAAGCTGTATGCCCGTTCGGGCTATCGCTCCTTCAAGACGCAAGAGGCACTGTTCGCCGGTTATGCCAAGCAGGCGGGAGAGGAAGCAGCGAATCGTTATAGCGCGAAGGCAGGCCAAAGCGAGCACCAAACAGGACTTGCGATGGACGTAACGAGCGAAAGCGTATCGCTCAAGCTGACGGAAGATTTCGGCGAGAAGGAAGAAGGGAAATGGTTAGCGGCCCATGCACACGAATATGGATTCATCATTAGATATCCGAAGGGCAAGGAAGACATTACCGGCTATATCTATGAACCATGGCATATTCGGTACTTAGGTATCGAGCTGGCGACAAAGGTGTTCGAGAGCGGACTGACCTATGAGCAATATGTGGATGAGGAGCAACAATCATGAGACGGAGAAGAGGGGAGTGGAGGAAGAGGCTGGGAGCGGGAGTAATCACATTGGCAATCATCGGAGCGGCAGTTGGCGCTGTTGTTTGGATACAGGGATATGAGGGCATCGTCGGCGCCGACAAGGGCGATGGCGAACGCAAGAAGCCGCAGGCGTTGACGGTGGTGGAGCAGGGTCAGGAATCGGAGCAAGAAAAATCCGGCGACATTACGATTCAGCTTGCAGCCGTCGGCGATATTATGTTTCATAATACGCAGCTAGAGAGCGCATTAGTTGATGCAGGCAGCTATGATTTTAAGCCGGTATTCGAAGTGGTGCAACCGATCATAGAAGATGCGGATGTCGCGATCGCGAACTTCGAGACGACTACAGCCGGCAAGGAGAAGTATCCTTACTCCGGATATCCGCGCTTCAACTCGCCCGATGAAGCGGTAGATGCGCTGCAGGAAGCGGGTTTCGACATAATGACTACCGCCAACAATCATAGTCTCGATACAGGTAAGGACGGCGTCATTCGAACATTGGACACGATTCGCAATCACGCTATGGACACCGTCGGTACGTTTGCGAGCCGGCCGGAATCGAGGGTGCTGATGAAGGAAGTTAAAGGTATCAAGCTTGCTTTTTTATCCTATACGGAGCATGTCAATGGGCTCGAGAGTATGCTTACGGCGGACGAGCTGGATGCCATGATCAATGTCGTGGACGAGCAGAAGATGAAGGAAGACATCGCATATGCGAAGGCTCAAGGAGCTGATCTTATCGTTGCATCGATCCACTGGGGCAATGAATATGAGCGCGAGCCGTCCGGCAGGCAGGAAGAGCTGGCTCAGATGCTGGCCGACTCCGGCGTTGCAATAATTCTTGGCAGCCACCCGCATGTCATTCAAAGATCGGAATGGCTGGATCAAACGTTTGTCATTTATTCAATGGGCAATTTCATATCCAATCAGCGGGCCGAGACACTCGATAATGTGTACACGGAGGACGGCGTCATTGTTCGTTTCGAGATCAGCAAAAACCTCGTGACGGGCAAAACGGTCATTAGCAAGGTCGATTATGTTCCGACATGGGTGTATCGGGATAAGGAGCAAGGCGGCTCCGTATACTCGTACAGAGTTTTGCCTGCGGAAGGCTACAAGGATAATAAGTCGGTTTCAGATGCTTTCAAAACAAGAATGGAACGCTCTTATAAAGATACGATGTCGCAAATGGATGTGAACGCGAATGCAAGTTAAATCGAGAAAGATAGGAAATATGAATAGAGGCTTGATAGGTAGGAAGCGAGGTCGTTCGCGGCTTCGCGCTCTCATACTGTTGCTTGGTATTATCGCTTTGGCTATTATTCTTTGGCCTTCTTATGACCAGGAGCCGCCTGTGCATACGAATGGCGATTCCGCTCTATCTGGAGTCTCGAATGAGTTGGAGAATGCCGGCGGATCTTCTTCGCCTTCGGAAGCGGAGCTACCTGGGTTTACAATCGTAATTGATGCCGGTCACGGCGGGAAGGACCCTGGAGCAAACGGGGCAAGCGGTAAAGAGGAGAAGGATTTCACGTTGTCACTGGCTCAGAAGGTGTATGCGCTGCTTGAGGAAGACCCGCTGTACAATCCGTACATGACGCGCACGGACGATACGTTCATCGAGCTGGAGAATCGCACTTTATATTCGAATGAGTTGAATACCGATGCTTTCCTATCCATCCACGGCAATACGTATGAGGATTCGAGCGTCACCGGGATGGAGACCTATTACGATGCGGCTAGCAGCTTTCCGCTGGCGAACATCATTCATAGGAAGCTTACCGAAGTAACCGGCTTTCCCGACCGGGGAGTCAAGCAGGAAGGCTGGAAGGTGCTTGATGGAAATGAGAGTCCTTCTATTCTCATGGAGCTCGGGTTCCTGACCAATCCCCAGGAAGAAGCGCAAATGCTGGACGAAGCTTGGCAAGACCAAGTGGCTCAGGCGATTGTGGATGGGTTGAAGGAGTACTTCAATCAACAAGGAAGCGGAAATGGCGGGAGCGGCGAGAGTGCGGAATGAATAAGTGAATGATACTTACATTGTTGAAAGAGACGTTAAGGGCTTGTATCCCTTACGTCTTTTTTTTGCGATTAGGGTAATAAGAGGTCATGTATAATTCGATATTACGTGAAATCCCAATGACGTAGAGGGATTTGTAAAAGTTTGTCGAATTACTTTACTCATTGTCTTATTTCTATGAGATAGTACGTCGTTCGAATGATTCATATAACGATTATACGGCAGTGGAGGAATGGCTATGAGTAGACAAAACAGCGTAATATTTGGACATGGCATATCAAAAAACAATTCAATGAAATGGGTGGCATTACTGGCCGTAGTTGCGACATTAGTTGCAATTATGGCTTATTATTTTATTCTCCCTGCTTCTGCCGCTGCCCCCGTTAGTCAGAACTTTAATGGTATCTCTAACGGTACAACTAGTACGACTGGCGGCTCGCTTACATTAGACGGAGTCATCTATTCAACGGATGCAGCCGATGATGTCTTAATGGTTGCCCCCGTGGAGGACATAACTGCTTTTCAGTCGCCAACTCTTGGTGACGGCAATGGTTTATCGTCTGCTTATAATGGTTCTAACCCAGAGGCTACCTACTTCCAATTCGAATCGGAGAGTTCCGCTAACAACTTTAAGCTGACGTCATTTAATGCAGAGGTTTGGGGACATGGCGCGATGTGCAGCGAGATTTACAAGATCGATGGCTATGATAATGGCGTCCCGGTTGCGTCGGCTACTGTCAATTTTGCTGTTAGCGGTAGCTATGGTACGGGATCTTCGGCGATCGTGTATGATCGGCTATCAACTGCGGAAGAAACGAGTAACGGCGGTAACGGAGGTCTTCTGACATTTGCGGGAAGCTCATGGGGCAATATCGACCAGCTTCGCATGACAGTAGCGGATTCAAGTTCGAATACGTTTATGACGGTGATGATCGATAACGTTAACTTCGCCGCTCCTGTGGTGCCGGCCACTGCGCCTAGTGCAACGGTAGGCGGAGTTACGAATGTATCTTATACGAGTGCGACATTAAACGGTACGGTTAATGATAATAGAGCGGATACGACGGTGAGCTTCAATTACGGCACGACGTCAGCATATGGAATGACAGCTCCGGCAACAACTGGAGAAATAATAAGCGCCGGTTCGGGCAATACCGCTGCAGCGGTTACCTTGACGGGCTTATCTCCTAATACGACTTATCATTACCGGATCAAGGCGGTGAATAGTGTAGGCACGACGAATAGCGTCGATCAAACATTCACAACGCTTGCTCCCGCTCAGACGGCCACTGCATCTGCAGCGACAACGAGTCCAGGCGTGGGCAGTGCCAATTTGGTCACTTTATCGGTTCTTAATTCAGTAGGCAATGTCGATACGACCTTTACCGGTGAACGCAATGTATCGGTCTCCGGCTACGCGTCGGCGCCGAATGGATCCTATGGCAGCTTCAATGGAACGTCGTTATCGGCATCCCCGCAAACGGTGAACGTTACATTCGCGAACGGAGTAGCAACAGCTAGTCTACAGTTGAATAAGGCAATTCATCAAAGTGTAGGATTTAGCATTGCAGGCGTAGCTGTTCCGGCAACGAATACGCTGGCCATTACTCCAGTGCCAGGAAACGCGGTATCTATGGCTGTAACGGCGGATATTGCGGCCCCTGCCAGCAATGGAGGACTCTTCGCTCAGCAAGCAGTCGTTACGCTTCATGATGCATATGGAAATACAGCAACTACCGATCATGCAAGCGTCGTTACTGCTTCGAAGAAGGACGCAGGCTCGTGGACACTTAACGGTACGAAGTCAGTAGTGGTGAGCGGAGGAGTTGGAGCCTTTACGGATCTGCGCGCTGCTAATGCAGTTAGCGTTAGCGGGGCTCAGATTGCCTTCGATGCAGCTGGCTTAACGCAAGTGACGAGCGGAACCGTAACGCTTCCTGCGCCTGCGCCTGCACAGGCGGCAATGGCTTCCGTGTCAACGGCCAATCCGAAGGCTGGCGCTGCCGCATCGGTAACGCTAACCGTTCAGAATTCGCTAGGCAACATCGACACTACATTCAGCGGCGCACATGAAGTATCGGTCTCCGGTTACACGCAAGCACCGGATGGAACATATGGCAGCTTTAACGGAATGGAGCTTACAGCTTCGCCGAATACGGTGACTGTTACCTTCGCTAATGGAGTAGCAACGGCGAATATGCAGTTGCATCATGCTTCGCAGCAGGCCATCGGATTCAGCATTGCGGGGGTGGCGGCTTCATCCACGAACACATTGGTTATTACGCCGTCAGCAAGCGATGCGACTTACATGACCGTCACAACGGATATTACGGCTCCTGCCAGCAATGGAGGGAGTTTCGCCCAACAGGCAGTTATTACGCTAATTGATGCGTATGGGAACATAGCTGCCGGCGACAGCTCGAGCATCATCACAGCTTCGAAGAAGGACAGCGGTTCGTGGACGCTTATTGGAACGAAATCAGCAACAGCGAGTGCCGGCCTTGTCACTTTCACTAACCTGGGAGCAACCAACGCTGCAAGTGTTAGCGGAGCTCAGATTGCCTTCGATGCAGCGGGCTTGACGCAAGTGACCAGCGGAACTGTAACACTACCTGCGCCTGCGCCTGCACAGGCGGCAATCGCTTCCGTGTCAACGGCCAATCCGAAGGCTGGCGCTGCCGCATCGGTAACGCTAACCGTTCAGAATTCGTTAGGCAACATCGACACTACATTCAGCGGCGCACATGAAGTATCGGTTTCCGGTTACACGCAAGCACCGGATGGAACATATGGCAGCTTTAACGGAATGGAGCTTACAGCTTCGCCGAATACGGAATCTGTTACCTTCGCAAATGGAGTAGCAACGGCGAATATGCAGTTGAATCATGCTTCGCAGCAGGCCATCGGATTCAGCATTGCGGGGGTGGCGGCTTCATCCACGAACACATTGGTTATTACGCCGTCAGCAAGCGATGCGACTTACATGACCGTCACAACGGATATTACGGCTCCTGCCAGCAATGGAGGGAGTTTCGCCCAACAGGCAGTTATTACGCTAATTGATGCGTATGGGAACATAGCTGCCGGCGACAGCTCGAGCATCATCACAGCTTCGAAGAAGGACAGCGGTTCGTGGACGCTTATTGGAACGAAATCAGCAACAGCGAGTGCCGGCCTTGTCACTTTCACTAACCTGGGAGCAACCAACGCTGCAAGTGTTAGCGGAGCTCAGATTGCCTTCGATGCAGCGGGCTTGACGCAAGTGACCAGCGGAACTGTAACACTACCTGCGCCTGCGCCTGCACAGGCGGCAATCGCTTCCGTGTCAACGGCCAATCCGAAGGCTGGCGCTGCCGCATCGGTAACGCTAACCGTTCAGAATTCGTTAGGCAACATCGACACTGCATTCAGCGGTGCACATGATGTATCCGTCTCCGGTTACACGCAAGCACCGGATGGAACATATGGCAGCTTTAACGGAACGGAGCTTACAGCTTCGCCGAATACGGTGACTGTTACCTTCGCTAATGGAGTAGCAACGGTGAATATGCAGTTGAATCATGCTTCGCAGCAGACCATCGGATTCAGCATTGCGGGGGTGGCGGCTTCATCCACGAATACGCTGTCCATTACGCCGTCAGCAAGCGCTGCGACTTCCATGACCGTCACAACGGATATTACGGCTCCTGCCAGCAATGGAGGTATATTCGCTCAGCAAGCAGTCGTCACGCTTAGCGATAAATACGGGAATATCGCTTCTAACGACAATAGTAGCATGATTACGGCTTCGAAAAAGGATAACGGTGCGTGGACGCTCACTGGAACGAATACAGCAACGGTAAGCGGAGGGGTTGCAACCTTCTCCAATCTTGGCGCAGCTAACGAAGCGATTGTTAGCGGGGCGCAGCTCGCATTCGATGCCGTAGGGTTACTGCAAGTGACAAGCGGCACGGTAACATTGCCTTGGCCTTTGCTTCATGCGCCGTCTATTGAATCCGTAACCGTTGGTAACGGTCTTGCGACTATCCAATGGAATGAAGTATATGGAGCAACTGATTATACGGTTTATCAAAGTACGACGTCAGGCATTGTGGGCTCAGCTATCGGGACAAGCGGCTCCGAACTCAGCTTTGATGCAACTGGGCTAATTAACGGCACAACGTATTATTTTGTAGTCAAAGCTTCAAATCCAGGCGGAGATAGCCATAACTCAAGTGAAGCCAGCGGTACGCCAAGAACTGTACCGGCAGCCCCAACTGACGTAACGGCAACGGCAGGGAACAAGAAAGCGACCATTCATTTCGTCGCGCCAACGGATAATGGCGGAAGCCCAATTACGAGGTATCAGGTAAGCGATTCGCTAGGCAATATCGTCGGAACTGGAACTTCAAGTCCAATTACGGTTACAGGGTTAAAGAATGGTATGGCGTATTCTTTTACCGTTAAGGCAATCAATATTGCAGGCGGCAGCGTATCCTCCGATTTATCCAATGCTGTGACGCCATTCACGACGTCAAGCGGCAGTTCGCCTGACCCGGACGAATCGACTACCGATGTGGAAGTTCTTGTTAACGGTCAAGTGGAGAATATAGGAACGGCGAGTACAGCGGAGGTAAATAATCAGACGATCACAACTATCCAATTAAACGGGAAAATACTGGAAGACCAGATGGAGTCCGAAGGTCAAGGTGTCGTTATAACGATACCTTTCATGGAGGAATCTGATGTTATTACTGGCGAGTTAAGCGGCCAGATTATCCAAGCGCTAGAGGATAAGCAGGCGACCATCGTCATCCAAACGGCGAATGCCAGCTACGAGCTTCCTTCTGAGCAGATCAATATTCAAGCCGTAGCCGAGTATTTCGGCAGTGACGTGGAGCTTCAAGACATTAGAGTTCAGATTGAAATTGGAGCATCGACACTGGATCAGCTTAAGATCGTCGAGGATTCGGCAGCCAACGGGGGCTTCACGGTTGTTATTCCGCCGCTCAACTTCAAAGTTACAGCTATTCATGGTGATCGCACTTATGAATTAATGACATTCAATGCTTATATCAAACGTTTCATTAGCATTCCAGATGGCATCGATCCTAATGAAATCACAACAGGAGTAGTTGTGGAGCCGGATGGAACAGTCCGTCATGTTCCGACTAAGATTGTATCGCTTGACGGTAAGTTTTATGTTCAGGTACAAAGCATGACGAACAGCTTGTATGCAGTTGTGGTACATCCGATTGCATTCAAGGATGTTGAACGGCACTGGGCTGAGGCCGAAGTCAATGATATGGGTTCTAGAATGATCATAAGCGGCAATGGCAATGGTTTATTCAATCCTGATCAAGACATAACTCGTGCGGAATTTACGGCCATAGTCGTTCGTGCATTAGGCTTGAAGCTGGAGAGCGGACCAACGACCTTCACGGATATTCGAAGCTCGGATTGGTACAGCAGCGCGATTCAAGCGGCCTTCTCCTATGGCCTGATTACTGGCTATGAGGATGGCTCGTTCGGTCCATCGGATAAGATTACTCGCGAGCAAGCGATGTCGATCATCGCTAAGGCAATGAGCCTCACCGGCTTGAAGGATAATTTACCGGCATTTGAAGCTGGTGAGCTATTGCAATCCTTCGCGGACTCCTCAGATGTTGCCCTCTGGGCAAGGGGCAGCGTGGCCGCAAGCATTCAAGCAGGAATTGTCTCAGGAAGAAGTGCAGCGGTTCTGGCTCCTAAGGAAAATATAACGAGGGCAGAGGTAGCCATTATTATTCAAAGACTGCTTCTGAAGTCAGCATTGATATAAAGGTACAGTGGGTTCGAGGATCGCTATGCGATTCTTCGAACCTTTTTATTTTATTGGGTCCGACCATTCGAGGTATACTTATCGCCATTGTTACATATTAGTTGTCGTAGATTTTATCGATAGCATTACCCATTCCTGCATGGAATTGAGGAGGTCAGCTAATGAAATGGTTTCAAAAGATCGCGGTGGCGCTGTTCGTGATCATCCTATTCGCGTCCACGTTAGGTCCGATTCCAAGTGCGTCTGCGATAGCTCGCATACTCACGTACAGCGTTTATGAAGGTGGAGATACTTGGGTAGGGCAAAAACCGTTGAGCGTTCCTTATCTGATTGCCGGGCGGACGTATCGTTTCTCTTATACGGATGACAGTCATTTCACGACGACGGAGATACCAAGAGTGGACTTTGCTTTGGACAATAATCCGTCCTGGTTCAGAGCGCCTGGCTCTGGAGCGATTTTTCAAATTCCGATTGATCCCGCTTACTTGTCGGTAAGGCTTCGTTTGGGAGTTCTATTCAAACCTTTTATAGGCGACAACAGCTATGACGAACGGATTCTTGGTCCCTACAAGGTGCTGCAGCCAAGCTCTCCTTCGGATTTGGTCGCAACGCCGAACAATGACGGCACGGTAAAAATTACGTGGACGGATAATACCAATATGGAATCGTATTACGAAATCAAGCGCGACGGTCCAGACGGCACGAAGACGTTCGTGGTTAGCAATACGGAAGACTATATCGGGCCGCTTGTTTACGAGGATAAGGCAACGGCGAAGAAAAACGATATTATTTATGCTTATACGGTTACACCGGTTGTAGACAAATACACGTTAACGGATGCGGAATCGCTTGGTTGGATATCGACGCTTGTCCGGACGAAGGTTCGATTGAATATAGACCCTGATATCTTCGGGCCGATCGATATTATTATTGATTTACCAGATGTCACTTCACCTATCATTAAGCCGGATACACCGATCATTAAGTTGGATCCTAAATTTACGGAAATATGGAGCAAGGAACTCGTAAACATCGACAAGATTGTTCTGAACCGTCTTAGCCTGAACAAGAACGTAATAACGCTGCAGAAGGGACAAAGCGAAACGCTGACGGCGACCATTCTGCCTGCTAACGCAGTGAACAAGAAAGTCGTCTGGAGCAGCGCGAATCCGGATATCGCAACGGTGGACAGCTCCGGCAAAGTAACGGCGGTTAACCCTGGTATTGCCAAGATTATCGCCAAGTCGGAAGTTGGCGGATACAAGGATATTTGCACCGTTACGGTTGAAGATCCTACGGCGGGCTCCGGCAAGTTCCATGATACAGTGGGCCATTGGGCCGAAGATGAAATTGCTACCGCAGTGAAGCTTGGCTTCGCTAGCGGATACACAGACGGCAGCTTCAAGCCGAATGGCGGCATTACGCGTGCTGAATTCGCTACGCTGTTAATTAAGGCGTTGAATCCCGCCGTTGCGGGAGCGCCATTAACCTTCAAAGACAAAAACAAGATCGCTGCTTGGGCGCTTCCTTATGTAGAGAAAGCCGTAGCGTTAGGCATTATTAGCGGCTATACCGACGGCTCGTTCCGTCCGGGTGCGGGCATCACCCATACGGAGATGGTGTCCATGGTCGTCCGCGCTTCGAAGCTGGCGCTGTCCACGGGCGCATCTACTGGCTACTCGGACGAAGCGGCTATTCCGAAGTGGGCGAAGGATAGTGTTGCCACGGCTGTGAAGCATAACATGATTCAAGCGGAAGCCACGCCTGGCAACAAGTTCGCTCCGGCAGCGCCATCGACTCGCGCGGAATCCGTATCGGTCATACTGGGGATGCTTCTCGCTATGAACCCGGTATAAGACAGTAAGGTATGAACAAAATAACTGGAAAATGTAACGTTATTACGGCTCTACTTGCCTATTTTTCATGTTTAGATGGAATTCCTCCTGTTAATATCACTGTATTACGGTCGAATAGGTGACTGTGGCGAAATTAACATGAGGAATTCCTGTTATTCCGAATTGATAGGTCATTCAACAAAAAAATAGCAGGGGAAGTTCCCGTTATTTCAACAACAGTGTTTGTTGACTTCATTGAGCATCGCACGAAAAAAGCTTAGCTCCGAAGGAGCTAAGCTTTTTTATAATTATTTATTAATGCTCGTCATCCTCAACCAGAACGCCGAGCTCGCGGTTCTTCTCCTTGAACTTCGCATTATGCGAGGAGACGTAAGCGACTTTATCGGCTTGCGGGTCGATGTATAATTTGGCGCTGTTCAGCGCGTTGACGGCGTCGGTAAATGTGCCGGCGATCAGGTGAACCTTGCTGTCATGATCGACGAAGTCGCCCGCTGCGTAGATACCTGGAATATTCGTTTCCATGCGGCTCGATACGTTCACGTTCCAGTCGCCCATATCGAGGCCCCACTCTTTGATCGGGCCAAAATTGTACCGCAATCCGTGGTTGACGATAACCGCATCGACGTCCAGGTGCTGCTTCTCACCCGTCTCTACATGGCTGATAATGACTTGGTCAATGTCTTTGCCGTTGGAGCTTTGCAGGGAATCGACGGCATAAGGAGTAAGAACGCTGGCAGAGGAAGACTTCATCTGCCTTACGTTGCGCTCATGACCGCCGAACTTATCTCTGCGATGCACGACAGTCAAGCTGGCGGCAATCGGCTCGATCGCATTCGCCCAGTCTACCGCGGAGTCGCCTCCTCCGGAGATGAGTACACGCTTGCCTCGGAAAATCTCCAATTCCTGCACCGTATAATGCAGGTTGCTTACTTCGTAGCGGTCAGCGCCTTCGATCTCTAACTTAGCCATCTGGAGGATGCCGTATCCGATAGCCAGCACGACGGTCTTCGTCCAGTGGCGTTCTCCCGTGGCTGAAGTCAGAATGAGCGTACCATCCTCTTGGCGTTCATAGGCGGTAATATGCTGTCCGAGCACGATAGTCGGGTCGAATGTTTTGGCTTGCTGAACGAGCTGCTCGATGAGCTTCTCGCCTAGCGTCGGCGTTACGCCGCCGACATCCCAGATCATTTTCTCCGGGTAAATTAGAATTCTGCCTCCGAGCTCTTCACGCGCCTCGATCAATTTCGTTTTCAAATCGCGCATACCGCTGTAGAAAGCGGTATACAAGCCGGCAGGCCCGCCGCCAATAATCGTAACATCGAATAACTCCAACTGTTGCTCGCTCATGTGTAAATTCCTCTTCCCATGTATAATAATCGGACATCCCGATTGAAAGGCGATAAGTATCTTCTTCCATTATATTGATAACGATTATCATCGTCAACAATTAGCTGTTCTTCATCGCTAATTTGGCACATGTTGAAGCTGGAAGGAGGTCGTATTATAATGAATTATGATTCATCGGAGGAGGTCGGTAGAGATGGCAAAACACTTTGCCGGTAAATGTAGCGACTCATGCAAAGCCTGATAGAAGGGGCGATACTTTGTATGGGGTGACTCGATATTGATAATAGATCGCCCGTGAAAGCTTATATCGTTATCGTTTCTAATTAGTGGGCTTTGCACCTTATATGCCATTCACGAATAATAAGGGGCTGAAAAGCAATGACAACACCATTCATTAGAAACCATCAATATAACTTGATTAAGAAGCTGGTAGGCCAGCTTCAGCATGCCTGCAATACGGTTGCCGACCGGAAGGTAATCGAAGCGGTCCGACAAAGCACGCTAATGAAAATAAGCGAGGCGTTTCCGCAAGCAACAGAGCAACAAAAGCAAATGCTTGGTAGCGTATCGGCTATGCAGAGAACGGAGCAATTTCAGGCCTATTTGCAGGAGCTTGAGCCTTATGTAGAGAGCTTCGTGCAAGCAACGGATCAGCAGGTGAAGAAGCTGTTCCCGAAGGTGAAGAAGCTGAAAACTCCCGATCTGGCAGCAATTGATCTACGCAAGTTCACGTATCTTGGCTGGACGGACATTGCTTCTAGCCGGATGTATTTGGTGTATGAGCTAGGCGATAAGCTTGTTGGAGTCGAGGGCAGATTTACGCCCACGAATAAGAAGAGTGTATGCTTCGTGTGCAACCGGCATGAGGAAGTCGCATTATTCACGGCCTTAACGAAGTCAAAGCCGGCTAACGCTTCAGCAGACTATTATAAGGCAATCGGCAACTATTTATGCGTGAACAGCGAGGCATGTAACCGCAATATTACCGATAAGTCAGCGCTGGAGAGATTCGTTCGGGACATCGTAGGTGAACATAAATCATAATTTGAACACGAAAAAAGCTGAAGGAGGAAAACCCCCTTCAGCTTTTTTCTTTTACTATGCTATTGGCAACAATCGTTAGCATTTATTTTACCTATGGGCATTTGCTTCTATCTTGTGTTAACATGTGCACTAACTAATCCAATAGCGATCATTAGAAGGTGATAACATGTCGATTCGAATTAAAATGCTGCTGTCCTTCACGGGCATGCTGGTCATAAGCCTGCTGTTCATCCTGCTCACCGCGAGCCTCTACACGATTGCAGCGACGGGGGATCTTCAGAGCTTCCGCGATATTTATAAGGTGCATTATCAGATCAATCCGTTGACGGAGCAGGGAGAGTCGATCTTCCAAGAGCTGAAGTATTTGGCCAAAAATGATCCCGACGAGCTCCAAAACAAGGAACTGCTGCGTGAATACGACATGAAGCTGAGAGCCGAGAAGTCGGGGCTCTATGTGAGGCGCGAGAGCAGCCAAATCTTCGAATCGCTGACGTTCAATCAGCCGGAGCTCAAGCAGGCGCTGCCGCCCTATGATCTGAGCAACAATCAAATACGAAGCACCTTTAACATCAGTGAACGATTTTACGCGTATGCGAAATTCGATTTTCAATATTCGGACGGAGACCGGGGAAGCGTATTCGTCATTCGGGAGCGAAGTCCGTTCGCCGAGCTGACTCGCAAGCTGCTTCCTGTCATGTCGCTCTTGCTAATCGGGGTGCTTATTATAGCAAACCTGCTGCTGTACCGCTGGATAACCCGCAGCTTCATCAAGCCGCTTAATCAGCTAAGGAATTCCGCCGAACAAATCAAGGCAGGCAATCTCTCGTTCAAGCTCGAGCTCAGTTCCAATGACGAGGTCGGTCAATTAAACGATGCGTTCGAGAGCATGCGGAAGCAGCTGCACCAGTCCAACGAGCTGCGCAGGCAAGATGAGGAGAATCGTAAGGAGCTTATCTCCAACATCTCGCATGACCTTCGCACGCCGATTACGAATATTAAAGGATATATCGAGGGCATTCGAGACGGCGTAGCCAATACGCCCGAGAAAATGGAGACGTACGTCAACATCATTCACTCGAAAGCCGTCAGTATGGATAAGCTGGTCGATGAGCTGTTCCTATATTCTAAGTTAGACCTGAATCAAGAGCCGTTTTTGTTCAAAGCGGTGGATATGGTCGATTTCCTAGAGGACAGCATAGAGGAGCTGCAATATGATCTGGAGGACAAAGGGGTTTCCTTCGAGTGGGACAACCAAACTTCCGGCCCGCTTATCGCTTCTGTGGATTTGGATAAATTAAAGCGCACGGTTGTTAACATTGTGGATAATGCGCTCAAATATATGTCTAACGAGCCGAGACGGTTCAGCATTACGCTGCTGGCCGATTCCGAATGGATCACGATGGCTTTCAAGGATAACGGCAGGGGCATATCGGAGGAGGCGCTGCCGCATATATTCGAACGGTTCTATCGCGCGGAGCAATCCCGCAATTCCTCGACCGGCGGCAGCGGGCTAGGGCTGGCGATCGCCCGCCAAATTATCGATGAACATGGCGGGTTCATCCATGCGACAAGCGAGCTCGGAGCGGGAACGACGATTTATATCAAGTTGAAACGGCTGACCAACGAGGAGGCGAACATAAGCAATGACGAAAATTCTAATCATTGAAGACGAGGCGACGATTGCTCAGCTGGAGCGGGACTATTTTGAACTCAACGGCTTCACTGTCGATTTGTGCCACACCGGCGATGAGGGGCTGAAGCTTGCGCTTGGTGAGGACTACAGCCTTATCATCGTCGATTTGATGCTGCCGGGACTAGACGGGTTCGAGCTATGCCGGCGCATCCGCGAGGTGAAGGAAGTGCCGATTCTCGTCGTGTCCGCGAAGAAGGAGGAGATCGACAAGATCCGCACGTTCAATTTAGGCGTCGACGACTTTATTACGAAGCCGTTCAGCCCAAGCGAATTGGTCGCAAGAGCGAAGGCCCATCTGACGCGTTACGAGCGGCTGCTTGGCAAGCATAAGCCTGCGGAGCAGGACGAAATCCACATTCGCGGGCTGCAAATCGATAAAGCGTCGCGCCGTGTGTTCGCCAGAGGGGATGAGGTCGCGATTACGACGAAGGAATTCGACCTGCTCGTATTTCTGGCGAGCCATCCGAACCGCGTGTTCAGCAAAACAGAGCTGTTCGAGCGGATTTGGGGCATGGATTCCAGCGGCGATATCGCGACGGTTACGGTGCATATCCGCAAGCTTCGCGGGAAGCTTGAGGCCGACCCGTCGAATCCGGAATATATCGAGACGGTGTGGGGAGCGGGTTATCGCTTCACCGTGTGAGTTTCGATAAAAATTAGATGCAGTTTATATTTTGTTAATCAATTTGCCCTCGGGAGTTTCTTTCTATCCTCTATGCTAGAGCTACAGGTAACAACAACCCATAGAGGAGTGAAATAAATGATGAACATGAATCCTATCGCCAAAAAAATCGCTACCATTTTAACCGTTACTGCCCTAGGTACAGCAGCATTGCCAGTCGTTGCGCAACAAGCACATGCAGCCACGAACGTCGCAAATATTGCAGCTTCGATTGCGCAGCTTACCAATCAGCAGATTGAAGCAGCGGTCAAGGAATTGAATAAACTCGGCATTATGAACGGGTATGTAGACCGTTCGTTGGGTGAATATAGACAAATTAGCCGTGCCGAATTGGCTACGCTGGTGTACAAAGTGTTCGACTTGGAGAACAAGGCGGCAACCGTGACAACAGAGCTTACGGATGTGAATCCGAACGCATGGTATGCGCCTTACGCAACGAAGCTTGTCGGACTAGGCATTATGCAAGCCCAAGACGGAGCATTCAACCCGCAAGGAAAAGTATCGGATGCCGAGCTGTCGCAAGTCGTATCCAAAGCGCTGCAACGGGATACCAAATCCGTCCAGCACTGGATGAGCGCCTTCTACGCGGAGAGCAGCATCGCAACGCGTGGCGAAACAGCATATTTGCTGCAAACCGCTCGCAAAGCGATTCCTTCCGAGCAGGCCAAGCTTACGAGCGTGAGATCGCTGAATGCCATCACCTTGATTGTTACATTCGATAAGCCGCTTACAGCTGCGGATGAAGTGTTCGCCAAAGCGCAGACGGATTTTGTTTTCAGCGGCGGTCTGACTTTGACGAATATGCCACGATTGAAAACAGGCTCGATCGCAACCTATATCGTGCCGACCTCCGTCCAGAAGGCGGGGGCAACGTACAGCCTTGCTTATAAAGGCACAGCGGCAGGCTCCTTCGCGGGCAGCGGCACGAAATTGAATATGACGACAGCGAGCCAAGTGACAAACGATACATTCGAGCTGGAATCGCTGAAAGCTAGCGGCGTTATCGACTACGGCTACGTCATTTCCGCATACAGCGGCGGCCGCGGGGCGAATGCTTTCGTTCTGAACGATCGCGAGCAAGCGAACGGCCAAACGTATCAAATTATTTCGTCCATGCAAGCTAGACAAGTCGTTATTACGCCTGAGGGCGGCGAGCCGATCGTCGCTAAGTACGTTCCGTTCACGCAATCGACGGACGGGAAGCAAGAGCCGAAGTTCCGCTTGCCAGATGGTCTAACCCTGACTCCAGGCGTAAAATATACAGTGTCCTCCGACTGGGCGAATATCGCTAGCGCTTCATTCGTTGCGAAATCGTTCGACTCGCTGGAAGTGGCTGGCGCGCAAGCGATTAGCGAAACGTCGATTGAAGTGACCCTGACGCAAGACCCGGGAGACGAGCTCTTCTCCGGACGCAGCGTAACGTTGACAGCACCGAATGGCGACGTGTTAACGGCAAGTTACAAATATTCGAGCCGCAAGGGAGCAACGGGCGTCTTCGATGTAACGAATAACGGCAAGTTGATTGCCGGAACGACTTATGCGGTAACGCCTGTCGGCGACTGGGCAACTGCCGCAGCCTCCTCCGTAACCGTGACGCTCAAGTAAGGGAGGGCTTTATGACAAAATGGCTGATCATTGCCATAACCTTAAGCGGAATGCTCGTCATTCAAAGCTGCGCCGTACAAGAAGAGAAGACGCCGGGAGAAAAGGAGAGTGTATCGATGTCGGTAGAAGACAGGCTGATCCAAGCAGCGGAACGCAGAGATTCGCTAACGATCGAGAAACTGATTCTGGAGGGCGCTAATCTAGACGTTCAAGATGCAAGCGGAAGAACAGCAGCGATGATCGCAACCTATAATAATGATCTAGCTTCGGCCAAAGCTCTTATTGAAGCGGGAGCGGACGTGAACCTGCTGGATCATATGCGGAATAGTCCATTTCTGTATGCGGGAGCAGAAGGGTATTTGGATCTATTGAAGCTGACGATTGCGGCGGGAGCCGATCCCTCCATCACGAATCGATTCGGAGGAACGGCGCTTATCCCCGCCTCCGAGCACGGATTTGTGGATGTGGTCAAGGAGCTTCTGACGCAAACGAAGGTAGAAGTGAACCACGTCAATAACCTTGGTTGGACGGCACTATTGGAAGCGATCATCTTGAACGACGGCAATGCAAGACAGCAGCAGACGATTCAATTGCTCATCGAGCACGGGGCAGACGTGAATATTCCAGACGGCAGCGGCGTTTCCCCGTTGAAACATGCTAAGAAGATGGGTTTCACGGAGATCGAAGCTATATTGCTGAAGGCTGGCGCGAAGTAGAAGCGTCCGGCAGAGAAGCAGCATAATAAGGCGGTACGAGGTCATAACCTTGTACCGCCTTTTCTTTTCATAACGGGGTACAAACCCTGTTTCCCAATTTAACTTTTACCTCATTATGGCTATAATGAATCGTATCTGATTGCTTAATTGTAATCCCTAAAGGAGTTGACGGCCTTTGCATATCGGAATCGATCTGGACAACACTGTTCTAGATGCTACCTCTTCTCATTTGCACTACTATAATCAAGCATCTGGTTTATCGTTAACGGCTGAAGATGTGAATGATTTCTACTTGTACCGAATGTACGGATGGGATGAGGCACAGCGTGATACCGTTTATAATCAATACGGGCATGACATCCATTGGAACTCGTCTCCGTTGCCAATGGCGTCGGAAATATTGCGCGAGCTGTTCCAGTCGCATCGTATCTCTGTTATTACGGCTCGTCCTTTGCACTTCATGGATGTCACGACCCGATGGTTAGAGCATTATGACATTCCTTACCATAACCTTACTCTGACGGAGGACAAGCTGCAGCACTGCATAGAAGCGCATGTCGATGTACTGATTGATGATGGTCCTCATTATGCGACACAGTTCGTTGAAGCAGGCAGACCTGTTATTTTGTATAATCAGCCTTATAATTTATCCGTAGTCCATGATTCCGTCTATCGCGCGGCCGATTGGGCCGAAGTGAAACGACTTATTGCTATTGTGAAAACAAATATAGAATCAAGAGAGGAGCAGCTAGGTTATGGACGCTAATAAAGCGGTATACGAAACGATCGACGAATACATTGCCATGTTCACGCCCGAGGTGCAGGACGTTCTTCAGCAATTAAGAAGCGTCATAAAGGAAGCCGCGCCGGAGGCTGCCGAAACGATCGGCTATCAGATGCCGGCGTTCAAGCATTACGGGAGTTTGGTCTTTTTTGCAGCGTACAAAAAACATATCGGCTTCTACCCGACATCAAGCGGAATACCGCCGTTTCTAGAGGAATTGTCGGCTTACAAAGTGTCGAAAGGGGCGGTTCAATTCCCGCTAGGCAAGCCGCTGCCCTACGATTTAATTCGTAGAATGGTTGCTTATCGAGTCGCCGAAAACGAACAAAAAGCAGCTGAAAAGGGCAAGAAAAAGTAGCCAAATGCCCCAATTCTGTGAAAACCCTAATCCTACGGGCCATGTAAGCGTGTTATAATCTTGCGAGTAGACGTAAGTCGGAACACGACCTAAATCTTATTATGCAGGAGGTACTCATGGTCAGAGAAGGAAAGCCGACAAACAGGCTGATGCTCGTCATGATGTTGACGATGCTGTTGCTCTGTATCGGTCCGCTGTCCGTTGTATCCGCGCAAGACGGCGCGGTTGCGGAAGGCGTAACGATTAAGCTGGATGGCGAGATTATGAAGATGACCGATCCGGTTCGAACACAGGATGGAAGACTTTATGTTCCTGTATCCCGTATAGCTGACTTGCTCGGAGCAAGCGTAAGCTGGGACAAAGACAACGAGGAAGCAACGATACATACAGTATTGAAGGACAAAATCGTATTCGGAATAGGCGTTCCCGTCGTTTATTTCAACGGCGGCCGCTATATGATGGATGCTGCTCCGTTCATGACGGAAGGCAGAATCTATGTTCCGCTCCGCCATGCTGCCGAGCTGATGCACGCTAAGGTAAACTGGAATGCAGAGGATGCCATTCTAGACTTGGTAACGGTTCAGCCGGCTGTTACGTCGGAAGAATACGGAATTGATGAGATTAGCAAGGAAATCGGCAGCACGAATGCGGAGCTGTTGAAGCGCAATGGGATTGATGCCAAAGCCGAACTTAAGGTGGGAACGAAGCTGAAGGTGGTCGTGCCTTCGATTCTAGATACACCTGCTAAGCCGTATACAGAAGCAGACTTGATGCTGCTTGCTAAGATTACGATGGTCGAGGCGGGGTATGAGCCTTATGGGGGACAGCTTGGTATCGCCAACATTATTTTGAACCGTGTCAAGGACAGCCGTTTCCCGGACACGATCAAGGGCGTTATCTATTCCGGCAAGCAATTCCCGCCGGCACATAATGGCCTGCTTGATAAGAGCAAGCCGAATGCAAGCTCCTTGCGTGCCGCGAAGGATGCTTTGAACGGGAAGAACAACATCGAGGATGCGGTCTACTTCTTTAATCCGAAGGTATCCAAAGGCGAGTTCTGGTCCAGCCTCGACGTTATCGTAACGATCGGGCACCATAGCTTCGCTAAATAAAGCATCGGACGAAGGTCCGTTATGACGATAAGTCATGACGGGCTTTTTTTTCGGAATAAAGAGTCGCTAGCGCCGTTGAGTCAGTCCTCATTCTACAGTAAAATGAATCTAATCATTCATGATGCGGGAGGGGGCGCTTGTATGGACAGCAAATACGAAGATCTGGCTGCTTATTTCGTGCAGACGCCAATTGATTTGTTCGGCGTGTATCGGACGGTACTAGGGGAAGGTCATCATGCGGGCCATAAGTACGAGCCTACCAAGAAATGCGCTCTGCTAGTCGCGCTTCGCGGCGACGCCGAGTTCATCTATGACGGAATCAGCTATATGCTGCAACCAGGCAGGGCCTTCCTCGGCGGGTACAATCGGCATATGGAGATTATTGTGCATTCGCAGGAATTCGAATATTTTCTTATTCATTACATGCCGGCTGTTCCTGGACAGGCTGTCCTTTCAGTGATGTCCGAGGTGAACGTGCTGCATATCGAGATGGATGCCGCGCTGCTGCAGATGATGGAACAACTGCGGAAGCTATCTACAGGTCTTGGCAATATCGAGCTGTTGGAGAAGAAGACGCTCTTCTATCGCTTGGTCAACAAAGCGCTTCTATTCGAACGGTATCAGCAAAACAGCGACAGCCAGCCGATGATGGAGGGAACGATCGATTATATCCGTCAGCATTATATGGAGCCGATTACGCTAGAGAGTTTAGCGGGCCAGCAAGGGCTCAAGGCTAAGTACTTTTCGTATCTATTTCGCAAATACACGGGCATTGGCCCGATTGATTATTTAATCAAATACCGGATGAGCGTTGCTCATGAGCTCTTGATGAACGAGCCGTTCTCCGTGCGCGACATTGCGAGAAGCGTGGGTTATGCCGATGCTTATTACTTCAGCCGATTGTTCAAGAAACATTACGAGCTGTCACCAACGGACGTGAAGCGGCAACAGAGCAGAAATAATCCATCCTAGGTTCGGGAAATAATCTATTTGAAAAGCGATCCTGGAATGTTATCATTAACGATGATAATGAGAATCGCTATCAACGTAAGAGGCGATGTCGAAAGGGAGATTGTAATGAAGAAACGTAATATGCCGCTGCTTACAGCGTGCATCATTTTATTAGTGGCGCTAGTTGTCGGCGCGTGCTCGAACAATGCGGGCAACACCGGCAATAAGGGCGGCAATGCAACGAATGCGCCAAGCGAAGCGACCAACGGCCCATCGAATGAAGGAACGGGCAATGCCGAGCAGGCTTCTTATCCAAGAGAAGTGGATAGCGCGGGCGGCGAGAAAGTGACGATCGAAGCGCAGCCGAAGAGAGTCGCGCTCGTTCATTGGGGCTTGACTCAGGAGCTGATGAACTTCGATCTCGATTCGATCGCGATTACGCTGCCTTTCACCGAGAAGCAGTCGTTCCTCGGAACGGAAGTGTACAAACCGTACGTCGCGCAATACGATGACGTTACGGTCGTGGGCGAGAATACGCAGGTGAATCTGGAAGCGTTGCTGCAGTTTGCTCCCGATGTCATTCTAGCTGGCAACGCGACGAATAAAGATATTGCCGATCAACTGAAACAGATCGCTCCGACCGTCTTTATCGATGAAGAGCAGACCAATGTATGGACGGATTGGCAGGGCGTTATGACGCAATTCGGCGCTGTGCTCGGACTTGAAGACAACGCAAAAGCAAAGATTGATGAAGCTTCCGCTCAAGTTGAGCAAGCGAAGCAGCAACTGGACGGCGTGGAAGGTACGGTTGCGTATCTGCAAGTGCGTGATAAGAACATCTGGCTGCAGGGTACGGCATATGCCGGCGATTACTATGCGCCGCTTGGCTTGACGCCGCCGAAGGAAGCGGAAGGCGACGGCGTAGAGCTGACGCTGGAAGGACTAGCCGCGATCAACCCGGACCATATTTTCCTCGGCTACTTCAATTACAACGATAAGTCGATGGCCGCACTCTCCGACGAGTGGGAGCAGAGCGAAGTATGGAAAAAGCTAAAAGCTGTTCAGTCGAACCAAGTGTACGCGATCGACGGCGAGATGGCATTCGGTTATGGCCCAATCAGCCGCACCAACGGAACAGCCGCGATTGCCGAAGCTTTGAAGAAGTAAGCAGGATGTTACAAGTAGAGCGCCAACAGGGGATTCAAACTCTCCTGTTGGCGCTTTTTCACTTTACATCCTAACAAACAAAGAGGCCTACCCATGAAGGAGCACTGACTCCACACATGGGTAGGCCTCTTTGCTGTTACTGCCCGCTAGCCTTCACTAGCTCCAGCAGCGTACGGAAGCTGGCTGCCAACCTAGCCGGCGAGATGTTGTCGGCCAGCGCGCCTTCCCGAATTTGCTCGATCGCCCGCACGGCTCGCGGTCCGGTTACAGTAAGCACCTTCACATCGGAGCCGATGAACGTCTTGATTTGGCTAGCAGCCATCGACAAATTGTCGTGCGAGCCTTGGTCGGTCCCGTTCATGCCGCCAAGTCCAGTGCCCGGCGAGTAGCCTTTGCTCGATAAGCCCTCGGTTTGGTCAAGAAGCTTGCGCTGCACGGCATCGTATTTCGATGCGGAAGCTTCGCGTTTCTCGGCTGCAAGAATGACTGTATCGTCGAATACGAAGACGCGGACATCGGGAATGCCGGCGCCGCTTAATCTTGACTCGAGATGAGCGGAGAAGCCGCTCGCGTTCAGCCCGGAGCTGCCGATCATGCTGTAGACATTAGTACCCATACCGCTGCTCGTATGGCCTTGCTTATTCGTCGTAAATTGTTTCGGCCCGTTCTCGCTCGGGATAACGTTGGGGTTGCTAAGCATCTTTGCATGCTGGGCGTGATCGGACTGGACATGTGTTTTCGGTTCGTCCGCTATATTGCTGGCGCATCCGGCAACGGTCAATACGATAGCAGACACGGTAAGCAGCTTGGTCATCATAACGATCATTCAATCATCAGCCTCCATAGGTGAGTGGTCTGCTTTTATAATGACCCTTTCCATCTAATGAATATTCATGGATTGTTGGAAAATAATAAAAGGGATCAAGGTGAAACAGCTGACGCCGTCCATTGGCGGCGCAGTGCGTTTCATTCCGGAGAAATATAGGCGACTGTATAGGAGTGAAGCGTTATACTGTCCTATATTTCAAGAAATCAATTACCAGGAGGTGCAAGTATTGGTACAGAACGATCAACGGAAGGCAGCAGGCAATAAGACGGTGGACGGCAGCTCTCGACGCCGGTTTCTCGTTAACTCGGGTTATGCGTTAGGCGGTCTTGTCGTCGGTGGAGCATTAGGCACGCTTATTAAGCCGAAGACGACGGAGGAGACTACTCCGGGTAAGCCAAGCGGCGAACAGACGGCTACTCCGAAAAACTACAACCAGGCGCTCATGTTTTTCACTCAAGAGCAGTTCCAAATTGCCGATAGCGCGATGGAGCGTATATTTCCCGAGGATGATACCGGTCCTGGAGCTAAGTCGCTTGGCATCGCCTTTTTCCTCGATCACCAGCTTGCGGGGGAGTGGGGCTTCAACAGCCGGGACTATATGTCCCCGCCATTCTTCGCTGGCGAGAAGGAACAAGGCTATCAGGGCCGCTTGAAGCGCCGCGAGATATTCGAGATCGGGCTTCGGGAGCTGGAGAACTACAGCCAGCAGCAATACCAATTGCGCTTCGTGAAGCTGACACCCGAGCAGCAGGATGAGGTGCTGAAAGCGTTCGAGGCCGATACGGTGAAGCTGACAACGATCTCTGCAAGCAGCTTCTTCAAAATGCTGCGAAGCAGTACGCTCGAAGGCGCTTACAGCGATCCGCTTTACGGAGGCAATGCCAATATGGGCGGCTGGAAGATGCGAAATTACCCGGGCAATCAGATGGGCTATGTCGATGTTATCGAAAAAGAATTTACGAAAATCGAGCCGAGCAGTCTGCAAGATCATTTGGTGAGCCATTAACATCCGCGAGTGCATATAGAGGAGGATTACATGATATGGCCAAGACATTACCGAAGACCGATGTTGTCATCGTTGGGGTTGGCTGGGGCGGCGGCATTATCGCCTCCGAGCTGACGAAGCAAGGCTTGAATGTCGTCGGTCTAGAACGGGGCAAAGAACGGAAGACCGAAGATTATTACATGGTTCATGACGAGCTGCGTTACGCCCTTCGTTACGAGATGATGCAGGATTTATCCAAGGAGACGATTACGTTCCGCAGTAACGAGAAAATCCGCGCATTGCCCATGCGGCAATACGGCTCGTTCCTGCTCGGAGACGGGCTTGGCGGCTCCGGCGTACACTGGAACGGGCAGACATACCGTTTCTTGCCGTATGATTTTCAAATTCGCAGCAAGACGATCGAGCGGTACGGGAAAAACAAAATCCCGGCCGAAATGACGATTCAGGATTGGGGAATTACCTACGACGAGCTGGAACCGTACTTCGACAAATTCGAGAAGACGGCCGGCATCTCGGGCGAGGAAAACCCGCTTGGCGGGAAACGAAGCAATCCGTATCCGACGCCGCCGATGAAGAAATCGCCCGCGATGACGATGTTCCATGAAGCGACTACCCGACTTAAGCTGAAGCCGTACATGATGCCTTCTGCCAATCTATCGCAGGACTACACCAACCCGGACGGCATCTCGCGGGCGGCCTGCCAATATTGCGGTTACTGCGAGCGGTTCGGGTGCGAATATGGAGCGAAGGCCGATCCGGTCGTAACGGTTATCCCGGTAGCGAACAAAACAGGCAAGTTCGAGATTCGGACGCATTCCAACGTACGTCGTATTCTACATAAGGGCGGCAAAGCAACCGGCGTCATGTATACGGACGTAACGACAGGCGAGGATATTATTCAGCCAGCGGACATCGTTGTCATGACGAGCTATGTGTTCAACAATGTAAGACTGCTGCTCATGTCGAACCTCGGCAAGCCGTACGATCCTTCTACGGGAACGGGGGCAATCGGCCGCAATTACGCGTATCAGGTCATTAAGGGCAGCGCCGCCGGCTTCTTCGAGAAGCAGCAGTTCAATACATTCGCAGGCGCTGGCGCGCTTGGCGTATCAATCGACGATTACAATGGCGACAACTTCGACCATTCCGATCTTAAGTTCATCCATGGCGGTGTCATCTCGCTTAGCCAAACGGGGGCGCGGCCGATTCAGAACAATACGACGCCATCGGGTACGCCGTCATGGGGGGCGGATTTCAAAGCCAAGTCCGTCTACTATGCGAATCGCACGCTAGGTGTCGGGACGCAAGGCTCGTCGATGGCGTACAAGCATCATTTTCTCGATCTCGATCCGACCTACAAGGATGCGTTCGGCGATCCGCTTATTCGCATCACCTTCGACTTTGAAGATCAAGATCGCGAGATGGCGAAGTTTCTAGCGGAGAAATGCTCGGGTATTTTGAAAGAAATGGGCGCGGATAAGATCGACTATTTGAAGGAGCTTGGGCCATACGAGATTATGAGCTACCAATCGACGCATAATACAGGCGGCGTCATCATGGGCGCTTCGCCTGCCGATTCGGCGACTAATAATTATTGTCAGATGTGGGATGCCGAAAATGTTTTCGTGATGGGGGCAAGCTCCTTCCCTCAAAATGCCGGCTATAACCCGACAGCTACGGTTGGAGCGCTCGCTTATCGCACGGCGGAAGGCATTATGAAGTACAGGGAGAAGGGCGGCATGCTCGTCTAGGTCCGCAAGCGAACATAAAGAAGAAGGCCGCTCTCGCAGCTACGCGGGAGCGGCCTTCTTATTAGCACAACGAAAGCTATAGCAGCTTCTGCACGTCATCCTTGATGCGATCCGAAGCTGAAGCGGTTTGGTCGTCATCTACAATGCCGCGTGTCGAGCTGCGGAATTCGCGCAGCGTATCGCCGAAGGCGCGCCCAAGCAGAGGAAGCTTGGCCGGGCCGAAGACAATCAGCGCGATGACGAGAATGATAACGAGCCCTGAAACGCCGATATTGTTGAACATGGGAATACTCTCCTTCAGTGCATGCCTAAGCATGTCATGGAAATGGGTATTAATGGTTTATACTTACGTTCCGGATGGGGCAGGGGCAATCCTTCTGGAGAATCGCCAGGAAACAAGTACGCTGATCTCGAATAGCAGCAGCAGCGGTACGGTGACGGACAAGTGGGAGACGAAGTCGGGCGGCGAGATGGACGCTCCGACAATAGCCAGTCCAACATAAGCATACTTGCGTACGTTTCGCAGCCGCTGCGGTGTCAGCAGCCCAAGTCTTGTCAGAAACAAGATGATGAGCGGCATCTCGAAGGCGATTCCGAGCGGGAATACGACGCTGAACAGAAAGGTGAAGTAACGATCGATACCGTACGTCTCCACCGCTCCGACGTTCTGGTTCATCCCGATCATGAACTTCAGCATCATCGGAAATACAAGGAAGTAACTGAATGAGATGCCCATAAGGAAAAGCATGAACGATACAGGCACATAAGCCAGCGTTCCCCTCGCTTCGGACTCCTTCAGTCCGGGCTTTACGAACGCCCATGCCTGGTAGAGAAGGACCGGCAGCGTGAACAATAAAGCGAAGATGAAGGCGCAGCGCAAATAGATGAACAAGCCGTCCGTGAACGAGAATACATTCCATTCGACCGCGCTGGCCGTAGGGCCTGACTTAATGTAACGGAGTATGCCCGGCGATACATACAAACCTCCGCTCATCGCGACGACGAAGCAGCCGAGCACGATGAGCAGCCTTTTGCGCAGCTCCGTTAAGTGATTGACCAGATCATCCTGTATATCGATAAGCTCACCCCGCTTTACATACGTTCTATCGGTAAATTCGCTATGGCATTTTTTAGGATAACCATTTCATAAGCCGTTATGCGCGTACGCGCTTTGTAATCCAATCTCGACAAGAAACGATAGAAGTTGCGCTGGAGCAACAAAGTTAGAGCCTTCAAAGTCTATTGTACAGCCTTAAAACTTCTTATTCGCTGCAAAACTGTTTCTCTAGACCCACATGAATAGTTGTTTGTATAATGGATCAGGTATTGAAAGAGGATAGACAAGGAATGCGGACAGAAGGGGATAGCGATGGAGAAGCAGGCCAGGCAAGCGGGGACAGCAGCGATCTTAATCAGCCTGATT
The DNA here is from genome assembly GCF_056269195.1 of Paenibacillus sp. J22P218. NCBI lineage: Bacteria > Bacillati > Bacillota > Bacilli > Caryophanales > Paenibacillaceae > Paenibacillus > Paenibacillus sp. J22P218. The sequence continues at coordinate 11,284 of NZ_JBWDNL010000008.1, read as the reverse complement.
AGCAATCTGTTTCTAACAGCAATTAAACTAATTGTAGGCGTACTGGCAGGCAGCCAGGTACTAATAGCGGACGGCATACATAACGCAGGCGATGTCGTTGCCGCAGCGGCGGCATTAAGCGCAACCGTTATCGCCAAGAAGCCGCAAGATTTCGATCATCCGTACGGACACGGAAAGGCAGAGGTAATCGGATCGGCCATCGTTGCCGTGATCATGCTCATTGCAGCTCTGTACATTGGGTATCATTCCGTGGAGTCGATGTTCCATCCAGCCGCGGAAGCGAGCTTCATTGCGCTGATTGCGGCAACGGTGTCGTTCATTTGGAAGCAGTGGCTGTACATGTACTGCATTCGTCTTGGTCGTCGTACGAATAACAAGAGTCTGCTCGCCACGGCATACGACCACCTGGCCGACGTGTATGCCTCGATAGCGGCGGTTGTCGGCATTGGAGCGGGATTGATCGGCGATCATTATGGAATTCCATTGCTTATGTACGGCGATCCCGTCGCCGGACTGATCGTAGCTGCATTAATCTTGAAGCTTGCGGTAGACATGGGACGCGAGGCAATCGATGTGCTTATGGATAAGATGGTCTCTTCGGAAAAGCTGGATCAGTATGAGGAGCTCGTCTTTTCCGTGACTGAGGTGAAGCGGATCGATCGGCTGCGCGCCAGGGAGCATGGACGGTACATTATGATTGATGTTCGCGTAGGAGTGCCCGCCGAGCTTAGCATTCAAGAAGGACATGACGTTTCTAGAAAAATTAAATCGCTCATTATGGAGCAGCATGACGATGTGGAAGAGGTATTAATTCACCTAAATCCTTGGTACGAGGATGAGGGCGAGATGAAGCAGTCACCCCGCTTAAGCGAATAGCGGGCAGTGACTGCTTTTTTTATTTTAGCTAGATAACCGAAAAAAATAGCGATAGTCAATCGACATGCGCTCGGCTTTAGTTGATATTGAATAGCAGGAGTGGTGTCATTGGAACCGGCATGCGATTTTCCTGAAAATCATCGGTTAAGCTCACGCGTTTTGCTTGATTTCTTGAATGAGGTTGAACGAAGAGAACTTGAAGCGATAATCGCGGCTGGAGTGACCGAGTCGATTCCTCGCAAGGATATGGCTATCAGTTTCATTTGTGCCGCAGAGGCTGCTATCGGGGAGACGGCTCTTTCGGTCAAATTGTCTTCGCGGAAGAGTCAATCTTGATACAGCATAAGATGAACGTATCATTGACGATGGAAGATTATGAGGTTGCTGGTGTGCTCGAACGATATACTGGCTGCATACGATAGCAGCCTAATTAAGGCGCGAAGCTCATGCTTCGCGCCTTTGCCATGCTCCCTGCAGGCTTCGTATGGAAAAGGCGGATAATAATCCCTTCATCGTGGGAAAATATTTCAACGGTTACGGGGTTGATGCTGTTGTTTCTTATGCTTGAAATAGCTGCGTAAAATCTCTTTCCCGCGCATCGCGTACCACACAATTAACGGCAGCAATATATTGATGCCGAGTACGACATAAACGATGACCCACATGAACCATTCCGTGTTAATGAGGTGACGGTAGAGCCACGAGTGGTAGAAGTCGAGGTTCAAGCGTGCTGCTCCTTTCTGTAGCTTATTCGGTTTTCCATAATTCGACCTCGTTATTGTAATCCAATGATTTACAAGGTATACGATCAAACTAGGAGGTGGCGATATTGTCAGTTGCATCAGATAAGCTGAAAGGGCCTTTCATGACATCTTTGTCGGCTAATGCAGCTTTGCTCGACGAGATTCTAGGGCATAGCGAGGATATTCAAAGACGAGAGATCAACTTATGCGGCAATCGTGACCATCCGGCAATTTGCTGGTTTCTAGATGGGATGGTCGATACGTCGGTCATCGATATGATATTAAGGACACTGGTCGTGACCGGCAATGAGCTCCACTTGGACCCCAGCGATTATAAGACTGCCGATTCGGTCATCTCGAACTTCCTGTACAACGCATCAGCTAAGCAGTGTCCAAGCCTTGAGAGCGGGATATCGGGTATATTGTCGGGTGATACGCTTATCGTCATTGATGGCTTGGATGAAGCTATTATCGTATGCACGAAGGGTTGGCAAGAGCGGAGTGTCGAGGAGCCGTCATCGGAGAACAACGTGCGCGGTCCAAGGGATGGCTTCACGGAGAGTATCCGCATCAATACAACACAAGTTCGCAGACGCATTAAGGATCCGAATTTGCGGATTAAAGGCATGGTTATCGGCACGCGTTCCCGAACGGAAATAAATATCGCTTATATCGATGATTTGGTGAAGGAGGGCCTTGTCGATGAAGTGATGAAGAGGCTCGAACATATTCGTATCGACGCGATTCTGGAGAGCGGCAATATCGAGGAGCTGATCGAGGACTCGCCGCTGTCTCCTTTCAATACCATACAGAGTACCGAGCGTCCCGATAAGGTAGCTTCCGCATTGCTTGAAGGAAGAGTCGCCATATTCGTCGACAATACGCCTGTCGTCTTAGTTGTTCCGACCTTCTTCTGGCAATACTTTCAGGCGCCGGATGATTATTACAACCGGTACTGGGTAGGCACCTTCTTCCGACTTGTACGTTACATGGCTTTCTTCATCAGCCTCACGCTTCCGTCCTTCTATGTCATGCTCGTCTCGTTCCATCATGAGATGATTCCGACTTCGCTGGCGCTGACGATAGCATCCGGCCGCGAGGTCGTCCCCTTCCCTGTGCTGCTGGAGGCAATCATTATGGAGCTTGCTTTCGAATTGATGAGGGAAGCGGGACTGCGCATGCCGAAGCCGATCGGACAAGCGGTCAGTATCGTCGGCTCGCTCATAATCGGACAAGCTGCCGTACAGGCTGGACTCGTATCGCCGTTCATGGTTATTATCGTGGCGATTACAGGCATATCATCTTTCGCAATTCCGAGCTATTCTTCGTCTCTCGCTATACGAATCGTGCGTTTCCCATTATTGCTCGCTTCAGGCTTGTTCGGCTTGCTTGGTTTCGCGACGATGTTCTTCGCGCTGCTGCTGCATGCGCTATCCATTCGCTCCTTCGGCGAGTCATTCATGGCGCCTGCCAGTCCGTTCCGCCCGCAGGATCAACGCGATATGCTGCTTAGGATGCCGATATGGATGATGGATCAGCGGCCTGGCTTTGCGCAGGACAGCAAACGGATGGCTAATAATATGATGCCGCAGCCACCAAAGGAATGATAATAATGCAAAGATTAATGAAGCGATTCCTAGTGCTGATCGTCCTGCTGCTGCTTACTTCATGCATGGGGCAACGGCAAATCAATGAGCTGGCGCTTGTGACGGCTGTCGGTTTAGATGTAGGAGAAGCACCGGGTTCAGTGAAGCTGTCGGTGCAGATTATACGTCCTGCGGATGCGAGAGGGCAGACGGGCGCGCCGGCAGGCGGAACGGGAGAGCCGATCTATTCGGTCAGCAGCGAAGGGCGAACGATATTCGAAGCCATTCGCAACTTGGGGAGATTCACCTCCCGAAGAGTGTACTGGGCACATAATTTTCTCATTGTCATGAATGAGAAATATGCGAAACGAGGCATTTCGGATATGGTCGATTTCTTCACCCGCAATCACGAGCTGCGCATGAATACGTGGGTGGCGGTCACGCCTGACGAACCGGGTGAACTGATTTCCACGATTACAGGACTTGCAGTAGTGCCTGGCGAAGCGGTCGATCGGCTGTTTCGCGATAATGATGTTGTCGGACAGGCGCCAGGCACGAATATGATGATTTTGGAGGAGTCGTTTCTTAGCAGTTCCACTAACCCCGTCATTGCTAAGCTTACGCTTGTCCCGCGAGGCATCTCTAATAAGAAGCCGGAGCAGCACGGATCGCTGATGCAAGTCGAACTGGCGGGAGCGGCAGCGTTCAAGGGAGACAGCATGGTGGGTTGGCTGAACGTGAAGGAGACAAGGGGACTGCTCTTTTTGCTAGAGCGGTTGAAGAGCGGAATCGAAGTCGTTCCTTGTCCGGATAACAAGGGATACATGTCGGTAGAATTTGACGAGGCAGATTTGCAAGTGAAGCCGACGCTTAAGGACGATCGGCCATTTTTCCATATTCGACTGAAGTCGAAAGCGGATATCGTCGAGAACGGTTGTACCCAGTCGGTTACCGTGTTGCGGAAAGAGATGGAGGCGCACCTGAAAAAGCAACTGAAGGCTAAGATCGAGGATGTCATTGGGAAAGCCCAGAAGCAATACCACTCCGACTTCTTGAAGTTCGGCGACGTATTCCGTAATCACTACCCCATGGAGTGGAAGCAATTCAGCTATAATTGGGACGAGATGTTCTCCGAAGCTGGGACGAGCATAGAGGTCCATACGACGATTAAGACGGCAGTGGTTAAGGCGGCCAGAAAGGGGATCAAATGACCAAAATTCAAATCTCGAACGGCATGTTCATCGCCATGATCGTCAATCTGATCTTCGTCAAAGCAATTGGCGTCACGGAAGGCGTGCTTGCGCGAAGCATTGGTCAAGATATGTGGATCGCTACGCTGATTGGAACATTGCAAGGCATCGTCATGATGTACCTCACGTATCTCGCTATTAAGAAGACGCCGCATTTGGATTTTATCGGACTCGGACGGGCTTTGCTCGGCAAATGGTTCGCCAAGCTCGTAGCGCTGCTCATCTTCCTCTTCTACTTGGCGGCGATCGGTCCTGTCATGATAACGTTCGTCTATCATCTTCAGGAATATTTTTTGCCGGAAGCGCCTATCTCGCTGTTCGTCATTGCTTCGCTGCTTGTCGGTGCAATCGGCTGCTACTACGGGCTTGAAGTAATGGCAAGACTAGCGCTCGTTGGACTGCTGTTTATATTCCTGCTGAACGTAATGATCATCATCGGTTCATTAAAAGAATTCGATATTCTAAACCTATTGCCGGTGCTGGAGCACGGGTTTCCGCGTACGGCTTTGGCCAGTTTGCAATTCGATCCGGACTGGGCGATGTCTACGATGCTGGCGGCGCTGCTGTTTCCTTTCGTCAAAGATGTGAAAAAGCGCGGCGGCATGCTGGGGATGGCGGGCATCGTCGTGAGCGGCGTAATGATTTCGATCTGGGCGATTCTAGAGGCGACTGTGCTGTCTGCGGAAGTAACGAGCCAATATACGCTCGCATGCATGAAGCTTGCCCGCAATGCCCATATCGGCAACTTTTTGCAACGGTATGAAATGATTATGATCGCCTGCTATTCGTTGTCGATGCTGTTCATGGTCATGTTCTGCGTTTATGGTACATATGTCAGCGCAGCTCGAATATTTGGCCTTAAAAAAAGCAAAACGATGATTTTGCCTGCCAGCCTTATTCTCGGCATTTTCGGTTACTGGATCGTAGAGGATCACTTCCGTGCCATGGAATATTTGGAACAGTATTGGCCGATAATCTCCCTGCCCATTGCCTTCGGACTTCCATTGCTGATGCTGGCGTTGCGGATGATGTTCGGCAAGAAACTGAAGAAGGAACAAGCTAACGCCTAGCTCGGAATTACCCCGTTCGTATTGACATCGAAAAAGCAGTTATGGTATATAAAAGGAAGAATTAGCACTCTTATTGATTGAGTGCTAAGCGTAAAAGAAAGATTGGAAGGGAGCATTTCATTAATGACGAAGAAGCAATTTCAAGCCGAATCGAAACGACTGCTGGAGATGATGATTAACTCCATCTATACGCAGAGAGAAATTTTCCTCCGGGAACTGATTTCGAATGCCAGCGATGCGATTGATAAAATGTATTATAAAGCACTAGCCGACGACGGTCTCGTGTTCAACAAAGAAGATTACTTCATTAAAGTAACGGCAGACAAAGAGAGCCGTACCTTGACGATCTCGGACACGGGGATCGGCATGACGAAGGAAGACTTGGAGAACAATCTCGGCGTTATCGCGAAGAGCGGATCGCTTGCTTTCAAGAAAGAGAATGAAGCGAAGGACGGCCATAACATTATCGGTCAGTTCGGGGTAGGCTTCTATTCCGCTTTCATGGTAGCCGATGAAGTTACGGTTATTTCCCGTACCTTCGGCAGCGACGAGGCTTTTGTATGGCAGTCCACGGGAGCGGACGGTTATACGATTGAGGCAGGCGAGAAAGCAACGGTTGGTACGGATATTATTTTGACAATCAAGCCAAACACCGAAGACGACAACTACGATGAATTCCTCGAAGAGTATCGCCTTCGCTCCGTTATTAAGAAATATTCGGACTTCATTCGTTATCCGATTAAGATGGACATCAAGGGCTCGCGTCCGAAGGAAGGCAGCGAGAACGAGTTCGAGGAGTACCAAGAGGAGCAGACCGTCAACAGCATGGTGCCGATCTGGCGCCGCAACAAAAACGAGCTGACGGCCGAGGACTACGAGAACTTCTACTTCGAGAAGCGTTACGGCTTCGACAAGCCGCTTAAGCATATCCATGTGAGCGCGGATGGCGCGGTCGTGTATAATGCGATTCTATTCATTCCAGAGAACACGCCATTCGATTATTATACGAAGGAATACGAGAAAGGGCTTGAGCTCTATTCCAACGGCGTACTTATTATGGACAAGTGCGCGGACCTGCTGCCTGACTATTTCAGCTTCGTGAAAGGCATGGTCGATTCCGAGGACCTGTCGCTGAATATTTCCCGCGAGCTGCTGCAGCATGACCGCCAGTTGAAGCTGATTGCCAAGAATATTAAGAACAAGATCAAGTCGCAGCTCCAAAGCTTGCTGAAGGAAGAACGCGAGAAATATGAAAGCTTCTACAAGTCTTTCGGCAGACAGCTTAAGTTCGGCGTATACAATGATTATGGCATGAACAAGGACGACCTGCAGGACTTGCTGATGTTCTACTCTTCCAAAGAGAAGAAGCAAGTCACACTGGATGAGTACATCTCCAGAATGCCGGAAGATCAGAAGTATATTTACTACGCGACTGGCCCATCGATCGAACGCATCGAGAAGCTTCCGCAGACGGAGCTTGTTTCCGACAAAGGTTATGAAATCCTGTACTTCACCGACGATATCGATGAGTTCGCAATCAAAATTATTGCGAAATACAAGGACAAAGAGTTCAAGTCCGTATCGAGCGGCGACTTGGGCATCGAGGCCGATGTCAAGGACGAGAAGAACGAAGCGGAAGAGAACGACAGCAAGGAGCTGTTCGCTTACATGCAGAGCCTGCTGACGGACAAGGTGAAGCAGGTCAAAGCTTCGAAACGTCTGAAATCCCATCCGGTGTGCTTGTCCGCTGAGGGCGAGGTTACGATTGAGATGGAGAAGGTGCTCCAAGCAATGCCTAGCGGCCAAGATGTGAAAGCAGACAAGGTGCTGGAGATTAACGTGAATCACGAAATCTACGCGAAGCTGAAGTCAGCGTTCGAAACCGACAAAGAGAAGCTGGGCCTATACACAAGCCTGCTCTATAATCAAGCGCTTCTCATCGAAGGCTTGCCGATCCAGGATCCGGTCGAATTCACCAACGATATGTGCAAAATCATGGTTTAACATAGCTTAGTCCAAATACCTCAATCTTAGCTGCTGCAGCGAGATTGGGGTATTTGGTTTTTCTGTTGCTCTAACAGTCTGCTAGATGTTGTTCTCATTTAAAAATTAGCATTTTTTCCCACGGCATTCATAGACTGTATGCTAGAATAGGTTATGAATCTGATAGAACGAGGAGATCAGTATGGTAGATAAAATCATTCGAGTGTTCAATATGATCAACGCGATTCAGACGAACCCCGGTATTACAGCCGCTGATCTAGCGCTGAAATGCAATGTTACGATTCGAACCGTATATCGCGATTTGGAGCTAATCGATCACATCGCACCGTTGACTAATGACGGCAGAGGAACGGGGTACCGATTTCTAGGCAAGTTTTTTATGTACCCGTTGGACTTCTCGGAGCAGGAGTCGCTTGTTTTCTCGCTGCTCCCTTCAGTGCTGGATAAGGATAAGCTTCCGCCCGGCTTCGATACGGCTTACGATAAGGTGATGGCGACGCATAAGAAGGAGAAGTCGCAGCAGAACAGCATGATGGAGAGCATAGCCGACATCATTCAGATGGGTACGCCGGCTTATCGCAAGGAGAGCAAAAACCTGCTGCAGCCGATTCTTCAAGCAGCACTCGAGCAGCGGTCTATCGACACCGTCTATCATACGCAATATCGCAACGAAACGACGGAGAGGCGGATTGACCCGTATTATCTTGTGCCGCGCGATCAACGTTTCTATATGATTGGTTATTGCCATTTGAAAAAGGACATTCGTACGTTCCGAATTAGTCGTTTCATGAATGTCGCGTTAACCGACCAAAGATTCGATAAGAGCCGATTCAACATTCGGAAATATTTGAAAAACACGTGGTCGATCGATCGCGGCGACAAAAATACAGTGTTCAAGGTGCGCTTCTCGGCTGAGATAGCGAGGTACATCAAGGAGGAGGAGCTATTCGTGCAGCCGCGCATGAAGGATCTGCCGGATGGCTCACTCCTATTCGAAGTGACAGTGAACAATGAAAAGGAATTTATGAAGTGGGTATTGCAATACGGACCGGCGGCCGAGGTTATCGAGCCGCAATCAGCGAGAGACGCTTTGAAGCAGCAATTGCACGCGTGGACGGAAATGTACTAACTGCTGCTAAGTCAGTCTTTTATGAACGAAAGTGCGAGTACGGTTTGCCGATACTTGAAAACGGAAATAATAGGGGCAATCACCTGTGTACATACAACGTAGCTCGGTGAGAACATGCAACAAGAAGGAGGCGATGCGCTCTGATCGGCATACATCCCGTACATCGCCGTCTCGCGGAGCTTACGCATAAAGCAAGGCGGCTTGGTGGGTATCATATTCTCACGCAGGCAGAGAAGCTGGAGCTTGACCATTGCTTAGCCGTCAATTTTGATTTGGTGTTCAAGCTGGATTGTTTGAAGTCGCTTGCCTTTGTTGCTCACGATAGCGGGGACATGGAATGGCAGCAGGACATTTGCGTCAAGATTGAACAAGTGGAGTCTAAGCTGCTTTAATAGTTAGACGAAGACAGGAGAGCCGGAAGGCTCTTTTTGTTTTAGAGTAGCCTAATTAGCAAAAGCAAAGGCTCTGGCATAATGGCCAGGGCCTTGTTCGTTCATCGAGCTTATTTGAAAAAGTCGTTGAAAATGGTCGCAATCGCTTTTTGGTCATGCGATATGGAGAACAGAACGTAATTGCCGTTGCGAATGATCTGATAGTTTTTTGCATCCTCGTATTGATCTTGCAGGTACGTTTCGAATGTTTTGATAATGCTGGCTGCGCGGTTGTCGAACGCTTCTTTCACAGTAGCGTAGTCCTTATCAGACTTAAGCTTCACGACAACAAGCTCAGTTGCTTTAACATTCATCATGGCTTGCATGAATATGCCATCGGTTAGAAGCTTTTCGGGATCGATGCCGTAGATGTCCTTAACGAGCTCGCCTTCTGCTGTTGCAAGAGGAGAAAACTCTACATCTGAAGTGATCTTAGCAATGATATCAGAAACGCTAACGGATACTTCGGGCTTCTCCGTTGGCTTTGGCTTCGGTGTAGCGACTGGCTTCTGAGTTGGCTTAGCCGTTGCGCTTGGTTTATTTGTCGGCTTAGCCGTAGGTTTAGCAGTTGGTTTGACTGTCGGTTTGGCAGTTGGCTTCGCTGTCGGCTTGGCCGTTGGTTTAGCCGTTGGGCTAGTTGCATTCTCTTCCACTGCCGGTGTTTCCGTCGGTTTATCAGTAGCAGTTCCCAGCTCCGGTGCGTCAGAAGCAGGCGTATCGCTTTCGGAGCTAGATGCATCCGAATCGGGCGCGTCCGAGGCAGTATCGTTTGCCGCTCCATTGCTGTTGGCATTCGATTCGGTCACAGCATTGTCGCTGCCGTTGTTGCTGGTGTTGGCGTTCGCCGAATCATTGGAATTCGTACCGCAGCCTGCCATAACAATGGAACATGCGATAATGATCGCTGTAAGCTTGGTCCATTTCTTGCTGTCGTAAGTCATTATGTAGTCCCCTCGCAGTTATTTTTCAACAACTAGACGGCGAGCGTGGACAAAAGGTTGCATTCATTTTATTACTCGCTTTCACGCTCGTTTGAAAGTTCATGTTCTAGGCGGAAATCATCTGTCTTGCCGTTTTCATCCCAGATCTCTACGAATAGGGCATCGCAATTGTCGAAGTCTTCAGGTTTGAAGGAAAGAGCTTTCTCTTCATCCGTACCTACATATACATTCTCCATACCGTCTTCTTCATTAAAGGAAAGAATAACAAAAATCTTCATCGTTTATGCCTCCAAAGCTTTATATTTGCTTTGCAGTATATCACACGTCGGTGGTTTGTTCCTATATCATAAAAGCTCCTACGGGATAACTAAATTGCAGAAAAGCAATCATTTGTTTCGTGGGAGTTGAAATTCAGTAAAGAAAGTATTAAAATGAGAAAGGCGAAATGAACGATTTAATTGATTTTGCTTCAGGTTAAAAAAGTTTTAAAAAAAGCTTGACCAAACAGGACAAGCCATGGTATATTCTATTTCTGGCCGAGAGAAACACACGCCGGACACGAAAGAAAAGATTGTTCTTTGAAAACTGAACAACGAGCGAAACTGCCAGTTAAGAAGCTTCGGCTTCTAACTAAAGCAATACAAAGTAATGAGCAAGTCGAACTACCTTTATGGAGAGTTTGATCCTGGCTCAGGACGAACGCTGGCGGCGTGCCTAATACATGCAAGTCGAGCGGAGTTATTCCTTCGGGGATGACTTAGCGGCGGACGGGTGAGTAACACGTAGGTAACCTGCCTATAAGACTGGGATAACATTCGGAAACGAATGCTAATACCGGATACGCAGCTTGGTCGCATGACCGAGCTGGGAAAGACGGAGCAATCTGTCACTTATAGATGGACCTGCGGCGCATTAGCTAGTTGGTGAGGTAATGGCTCACCAAGGCGACGATGCGTAGCCGACCTGAGAGGGTGATCGGCCACACTGGGACTGAGACACGGCCCAGACTCCTACGGGAGGCAGCAGTAGGGAATCTTCCGCAATGGACGAAAGTCTGACGGAGCAACGCCGCGTGAGTGATGAAGGTTTTCGGATCGTAAAGCTCTGTTGCCAGGGAAGAACGCTTGGGAGAGTAACTGCTCCCAAGGTGACGGTACCTGAGAAGAAAGCCCCGGCTAACTACGTGCCAGCAGCCGCGGTAATACGTAGGGGGCAAGCGTTGTCCGGAATTATTGGGCGTAAAGCGCGCGCAGG